>CAWFDW010000006.1:0-129517 GCA_963814715.1 uncultured delta proteobacterium | reverse complement strand
TCAGGAAAACCTAGACTGCGCCAGATACCCAGAGGGTGATCGCCCGGCTATTCACGGCGTATTTCACTGATTCAATTTGCACAGCAGGCGCTGCCCCTAAATAAACCTCGACCTTTCAGGAGACTCGGATTGCGATGAGCGAATCGAATATCGTTCTGCCCACTTTAACCAGCGGCCAGGTCATGATCCTCTGGCTGGTACTGGTCTCGGCGCTGGTCGCGCTGGCCTACGGAGTCGTGCTGATCCGCGTAGTGCTGGCCGCCGACCCCGGACCCAAATCAATGACCGACGTGTCCGACGCTATCGAGCTCGGCGCGATGGCCTACCTCGGACGCCAGGTCAAAACCATGATCTGGTTCGTCGCCGCGATTTTTATCGCGCTGTTCTTCATGTACCGCAACGTCTACCAGGGCCTGTACCTGCCGCTCGGCATCTCGATCGCATTCCTGATGGGCGTCGCCGCATCGTACGGCGCCGGCTACGTCGGGATGTGGCTTGCGGTCAAGGGCAACGTCCGCAGCGCGAACGCCGCGCTCACCAGCTTCAAGGACGCGATGGAACTCGCGTTCAAGGCGGGCGGCGTCTCGGGGATGTTCACGGTCGGCCTCGGACTGCTCGGCGCGACGATCATCTTCCTGGTGTTCCGCGAAAACGCGATGAAGGTCCTGGTCGGATTCGGCTTCGGCGGATCGCTCGCGGCACTGTTCATGCGCGTCGGCGGCGGAATCTATACCAAGGCGGCTGACGTCGGCGGCGACCTGGTCGGCAAAATCGAGCAGGATCTACCCGAGGACGATCCGCGCAATCCCGCGACGATTGCCGACAACGTTGGCGACAACGTCGGCGACTGCGCCGGCATGGCAGCCGACGTGTTCGAGTCCTACGAAGTCACGCTGGTCGCCGCGATCATCCTGGCGGCCTATGCGCTGCAGGAGTCGGACTTTATCGCAGCCTACGGGCAATACGCTGGCGCGTTCGCGGTCAAGCTGATCATGTTCGCGCTCATCCTGCGCGGCGTCGGCGTGTTCTCGTCGATCATCGGAATCATGGCGGTGCGCGTCCCGGCCGGCAAAATGCTCGACCCGATGCGCCCGATCAACATCGGCTACATGACTTCGGCGATCGCGTCGGTGATCGGATTCTTCGCCGTGAACTATTTCTACCTCGACGACCCGCGCACTGGCGCGACCGATTGGCGCTTCGCATGCTGCGCGTCGCTCGGAATTATTCTCGCCGTCGTGACGCTGTGGCTGACGAACTATTTCACGCATCCCGACAAAGGCCCCGTCACCGAAACCGCGATGGCCGCGCGCACCGGCCCGGCCACCTTGATCCTGTCGGGCATGGCCGAGGGCCTCGAGTCGTCGGTCTGGGCGCTGCTCGTGATCGCAGCAGCGATTATCGGCGCGATGGCGATTTTCCACGAGTCGCTGGCACTCCAGTTTTACGGAATCGCGCTGACCGGCCTCGGACTGCTGACGACGACCGGCTTCATCCTCGCGATGGATACCTACGGACCGATCACCGACAACGCGCATGGCATCTTCGAGATGGGCGGAATCCATCAGGAGGAGGCGTCGAAGACGCTGTCGTGGATGGACGCGATCGGCAACACCACCAAGGCGCTCACCAAGGGCCTCGCGATTGCGACGGCGGTGCTCGCGGCGGTCTCGCTGTTCCGTTCGTTCATCGATGAGGCGCACCTCGGCGCGATCGGCGTCCAGATCAACATGCCGACCGTGTTCGTCGGCCTGATGATCGGCGGCGCGGTGCCGTTCCTGTTCAGCTCGTTTGCGATCAAGGCAGTCAGCCGCGCGGCGTACCAGATCGTGTTCGAGGTCCGTCGCCAGCTTCGCGAGCATCCGGGAATCATGGAGGGCAAGGAGCTGCCCGACTACAGCGCGTGCGTCGATATCGTCACGGCGGCGTCGCAGAAAGAACTGCTCGGCCCCGGAATCCTCGCGATCTTCTCACCGCTGCTGGTCGGCTTCGGCCTCGGCGCGGGCGCACTCGGCGGATTTCTCGGCGGCACTATTCTGACGGGTCAGTTGATGGCGGTGTTCATGTCGAATGCGGGCGCCAACTGGGACAACGCGAAGAAAAAAGTCGAAGACGGATTCCTCGGCGGCAAAGGCACCGACGTGCACAAGGCGTCGGTAGTCGGCGACACAGTCGGCGATCCATTCAAAGACACTGCGGGCCCCGCGCTGAACCCGATGATCAAGGTGATGAACCTGGTCGCGATTCTCGCCGCGCCGTTCACGACGGTAGAACTCGCCGGCGTAACCGGCCTGCGCGTCGCGATCGTGGTGGTATCAATCATCGCGCTGTCGATCGCAGTAATCTTCTCCAAGCGCGGCTCAATCGCGGAAGAGAGCCTGGCAATCGAGACCAAGCAAGCCGCCTGATCGATTCTCACATCGCAGCCAAGAAAGGGCCGGCCGCAAAACGCGTCCGGCCCTTTTCTTATTGTGCCATGAATCGCAGCTCAGGCTTGTGAATGCATCGCGAGGTACTTCTCGATCAGCTTCATCTGCGCAGCCCATCCGCCTTCGTTGGCGGCGAACGCTTTCGCACGCCGCTCGATTGGGATCTGGTCGAAACCGGACTCAGTGACAGTCAGCATCGTGCCGTCCGCAGCCTCCTCCAACACGAACGCGACCAGCGTGCTTGGCTCCTTCGAGTAATCGACGCTCGAATCCATCGCGAACGGATGCCATCGAAAGGAGAAGAGCCGCATCGGTTCGACCCGGTCGACGGCGAACTCGAAACGATGGCCCCTATATGCTTCCTGCCGCTTGGCGACTTCCGCATCCATGGTCGTAGGAACCATCTTTCCAACAATGCTGGCGCCCGCGACGAACGGGCCGTCGAAATGAACCCCGAACCAACTGCCGAACTGTTTGGAATCGCTGATAGCGCGCCACACGCGCTCGAGCGGCGCGCGCAACAAAACGCGCTTCTCAATCCGATCAGTGCTTGTGCCCATATGCAACCTCCAAGTTGCATTTACGATACTGCACGTCCGCTACGAAACGCAACCCTCAGGTTGCGGAACGTTTGCCTGCGATTGTCCTCCCGATTTTTGTGTCATTCAGAGCGGAGTCCGCGGAGCGAAGAATCCCGGAGCTGTGCATGCACCAACCTCACGCCAACAAGCCTTTGCCCGGCACGTGATTCACCTCGAGACGGATGCCGTCGGGATCTTCGAACAGCACCGAATAATAGCCCGGCGCCCACGGACCGTCCTCCGGCGGATGCACAATCTTCGCGCCGATCGTTTTCAGGAAGGTGTAAATCTCGTCGACGTCGCCATGCTCGCGCGCGCGCAGGCACACGTGATGCAGCCCGACGCGGCGCTGCTGGAATTTCTCAGCGCGATACGAATCGTCGCCGCGCATGATTCCTACCGCAGTCCGTCCGCCAACGCAGTACAGCAACTCTTCACTGCGCATGACCGGCTTCATCCCGAGATACGTGAGCAGCTTTTCATAGAATGGAAAGCATGCTTCGAAATTGCTGACCGTGAGCATCACATGCGCGACGCCGTTGATCTCCATTTCACTCCTCCGGTTTCGTTAGAGAGCGTTTAGCCATTCGTGGCCCGGATGCGTTTTTTCGATCGCGTCGCGCAGCCATCGCCGTGCTTCAACGCTGAGCATCGGCAGCGCGTTATCAAAGTCGATTCGATCGCGCGCCTCAAGATGCTTCGCCTTGAACAGCAGCACGATTTCCGGCGCGAGATACGGCAATCCCCACAGCGGATAAAATCCCATCCGCGAAATCGGCATCCGGACTTTCGGATTGCGCCGAAAAATCCATTCGGTGTCCGACGACTCCGCAAGCATCACCTGGAACGCCGGCTCCGATTCGCCGGCGCGATATGCATTGATCTGATGCACGGGAAGTTCGAGCCGCTCGTTGGGCGGCCACTCAACGACGGTTCCGCGGTTAATCAGGCCGTCGGGATGCGGAATGATCTTCTTCAGTGAAAATTGCTTCAGAGCTTTGTGCAGTCCCAGGTGATCGCGGCGCATCACGAGCATGTCGATATCGTGATGCTCGCGCGTGACGCGTCCGAGATGCAGATCGATCGCCCATCCGCCGGCGAAAAAGAACGGCGCGCGCAGATTTCCGAGCCCTTCCGCGACCTCAAGTAACGCTTTAACTTCTCGACCCACCAGCCAAATCAGTGCGCCGCAACCATCCGCGACGGCTTCGGTTGCTCATGGCCGAGAATCGGATGCGGCCGATACGGTTTCTCCAGCGCCGCGACCTCATCAGCCGTCAGTTTCACATCGACTGCCGCAATTGCCTCCTTGAGATGTCCGATCTTCGTCGCTCCGATGATCGGTGCGGAGACGCCGGGCGCCTGCAGGATCCACGCGCATGCGATCTGCGACGGCGTGACGCTGCGCTCTTTTGCGATCTGCTCGACGACGCTCAGCACTTCGAAGTCGTACTCGCGGAAGTACATATTCTTGGCGAAGTCGTCGGTCTTCGCGCGCGCGGTCGGACCGCTGCCGCCCTTTTCACGATTGCCCGCCAGGAATCCGCGCGCCAGTGGGCTCCACGGAATCAGGCCGACGCCGTTGTCGATGCACAGCGGATTCATCTCGCGCTCTTCCTCGCGGTAGACGAGGTTGTAATGGTTTTGCATCGAGATGAACCTGTGCCATCCGTTTTCTTTCTGAAGAGCGAGCGCCTTGGCAAACTGCCACGCCGCCATCGAGCTCGCGCCGAGGTAACGCACCTTGCCAGCTCGCACCAGCGAGTCGAGCGCCTCGAGCGTTTCTTCGATCGGCGTCGTGTAGTCGTATCGATGGATTTGATACAGGTCGATGAAATCCATCTTGAGGCGGCGCAGCGACGCGTCGCATGCTTCGAGAATGTGCTTGCGGCTGAGGCCCGCACGATTCAGGCCCGACGACATTGGAGCGTGAACCTTGGTCGCAACTACAATCTCATGGCGATTCGCCATCTCGCCGAGCCATCGCCCGGTGACCTCCTCGCTAACGCCGAGCGAATAGACGTCGGCCGTATCGTAAAAGTTGATCCCCGACTCGACGGCGGCGGCGAAGTGCTCGCGCGCCTCGTCCATCGTGAGCACCCAGTCGCGCCATTTCTTGTCGCCGTAGCTCATGCATCCGAGGCAAATGCGCGAGACCGTGATTCCAGTTTTTCCGAGTTTCGAGTACTGCATGATTTCTCCGATGTTTTTTAGTGTCTGTTTGCTGGGCTTGAAAGCCAAAACTCCGGCGCGCGCGTGCGCGTGTCAAGGCCGCAGATGGAAAAATCGACGCTGCTGAATCTTCGTAAAGTTTTCCGGCTACTCAATAATCCAGCCTGGATTCTTCAAAAGTGACATCCGCCTAAGGCCGCATCAGGGCATGTTGCTTGCACCCTGAAGATACGGCGCCGTCGAATACGGATTTAAGGATTATCCCGCAATGGAAAACGAAAAGAGAAACCAGCAGCAGGATTCCGCTAAGAGCTTCGACGAGGCCGGCGCCGGCGTCGACTCCCGACAAATCTTGAGCCTGATCCGCGACGAGCCGCTCATGGCGGCGGGCGTCGCAGCCACGGCTGGATTTATCGTCGGCGGTGGATTGGCCGGCACCGCGGGCGTGGCCGTGATTGGACTGGTGGCACGCACCGCGATTCGAACGGTGGTCCTTGATCTGGTCGGCATGATGCGAAATCAAATTTGGTCCGGCGCTTCCCGGCATGCGCCTGCGAATGTCTGAAACGAACCAGCGATGATCCGGTCGTCAGGGCGGGGCGGGTTTGGCGACGGCGGGATGTCGCGGGCGTACGTCGAAGCCGTGGTCGTGGATGTAGTTGGCGTGCACCTGCGCGAACAGGAAGGCGTCTATCAGCACCGCGATAAAAATTACGAGAATGAAGATATAGTTTCGCGGTACTGGCCCTTCATCATTCTTCATAGCAATCCGTTATAGCACGAGTCTCATTTCGAGGCCCGTGACGCTATTTCATTGACTCGGCGAGCAGATTAGGATGCTTTTGATCTAGACTGGCCGATTGGTCAGGCGGAAGGTAGCCAACACTGTGCTGGAGGAAATCTAATGCGGATCCTGTTCGTACATCCAAGTCCGCTTATGTATAGCGAGATCTATCTGCGACTCGAACCGCTCGGAATGGAGCGGGTGGCGGCGGCGACGCGCGCGGCCGGCCATGACGTGAGAATTCTCGACCTGCAGATTTTTAAGCATCGCGATCTGTTTGCCGAGCTCGAGAGCTTCAAGCCCAACGCGGTCGGCTTCTCGCTCAACTATCTCGCCAACGTGCCCGAGGTGATCGATCTCGCCAAGGACGTGAAGAGGCTGCTGAAGGACTGCTTCGTCTTTACGGGCGGGCATAGCGGCTCGTTCGTTGCGGATGAAATCCTTGAGCATGCGGAGGGCGCGATCGACGCGGTAATCCGCGGCGAGGGCGAGACGGCGACGCCGATGCTGCTCGACGCGATCGGCACCGGCTCGATCGCGAAAGTTCCGGGAGTGCTGACGACGCAAGGGTCGGGGCCGACGCCGATCATGCTCGACGATCTCGATCAGTTTTTTCCGGCACGCGATCTTGGGCGGCGGCGCAACAAATATTTTATCGGCGTGCTCGATCCATGCGCGTCGATCGAGTTCACGCGCGGATGCCCGTGGGATTGCTCGTTCTGCAGCGCGTGGACGTTCTACGGCCGCAGCTATCGCAAGTCCACGCCCGAAGCCGCCGCGGAAGACATGCTGTCGATCAAAGAGCCCAACGTCTTCATCGTCGATGACGTCGCGTTTATTCATCCTGAGCACGGGTTCGCGATCGGGCATGAAATCGAAAAGCGCAAAATCAAAAAGCAGTACTATCTCGAGACTCGCGCCGACGTGCTGTGCCGCAATCCGGAAGTGTTCCGCTACTGGCGCAAGCTCGGCATGGAGTACATGTTCCTGGGCCTCGAGGCGATCGACGAAGAAGGGCTGAAGCTGCATCGCAAGCGATCGTCGATGGGCGTGAATTTCAAGGCGCTCGAAGTCGCGCGCGAGATCGGGCTGACGGTTGCGGTCAATCTGATCGCGGACCCGTCGTGGGACGTGAAGCGCTTCGAGGTGATTCGCGAATGGGCGATGAGTATCCCGGAGATCGTGCATCTGACGGTGGCGACGCCGTATCCCGGCACTGAGCTGTGGTTCACCGAATCGCGCAAGCTGACGACGCTCGACTACCGGCTCTACGACATCCAGCACGCGGTGCTGCCGACCAAGCTGCCGTTGCTGCAATTCTACCAGGAGCTGGTGAAGACGCAGGACGTGCTGAATCGCAAGCATCTCGGGTTCGCGGCGCTGAAGTCGGTGGCGTCTATCGCGGGCAAGCTCGCGCTGAAGGGGCAGACCAACTTCATCAAGATGCTGTGGAAGTTCAACAGCGTGTACAACCCGGACCGGCAGCTAGCCGAGCACGCGCGCGAAGTGAAATACGCGATGCGCCCGCCGTCGATGCATACAGATGGACGTCCGTCGGCGGACAAGCTGTACATCCACATGCCAAAGCCGTCGCGCCCGGCAGCGCCAGCGCCCGCAGCGGGTGGTCGGTGAGATTTCCGCGGTGACGTGAGCGACCGTCAAAGCGCTGGCGGTCATCGTGATCGCTGAAAGTTATTTGCCGAATAAAGGATCGACGAAATAAATTTCGTCCTACTAAAAATTTCCGACAAGAATAAAGTAGGACGGAATTTATTCCATCAAAATTCGGCTCTCTTCAAACAACGACCGTCAGAATTGATCCCTCGCCTGCGGTGGGCTGATGAAGATTCTACCGTCTTTTGTTGCTCATTTGTGTCTAAACACTTATTCGACGCTTAACGCGCTCTACTGTTTGGGTATATAAAGTACTAGCTGCTAAAGGCGATTGAATTTGCAGCGAGCGCGATGGGTCTCCGAGCCGAGCAAGGATTCAACTCTTCCCGAGATAAATTCCGCACGTGAAGTTTGCGCGCGGCAAGGCACGGATTGCTGCGGTCGCGATATGCGCGATCGTTGGGGGATTGCTGTGCGTTACAAATCTCCACGCACGGCTGGCTTCTTCGGCGGCGGCCGGGCCGCGAGCGCTATTGGTTCCTCCGCCTCATGCGCATGCTGTCGCAATTCCATCTGATGTGCCGCTTGAATCGCAGCCCGAGCCACCGCCGATGTATGCGCCGGATTTTCTGTCGGCGACGGGAGCGCCTGCGGTGACCTCCGGAGTCTGGACGCCGCTGAATAATCAGCCGTCGTTTTTTGCTTCCGCCGGCGCATTCCTGCTCACCGACGGCAGAGTTCTGGTCGAGGATGCTCAACTGACGGACGTCGCGTGGTGGACGCTGACGCCGGACAATACCGGCAGCTATATCAACGGAACCTGGACCAAGGTCGCATCGCCAGGGCCGTGTCCCAACGGCAAGAACGCGGCATCCACGATGTACGCGCCGCTTTACTACGCCTCGGCGGTGCTGACCGACGGCCGTTTCGTCATGATCGGCGGCGAATACGATTACAACTACACTTACGTGACGGCCGGCTCCGGCGAGGTATGGACCGACCAGGGAGCTATCTACGATCCGGTCGCAAACAGTTGGACGTGTATCGCGCCTCCCACCGGATGGACCGAGATTGGCGACGCGCAGTCGGTCGTCCTGGCGGACGGGACGTTTATGATCGCCAACCCATTCAACAACCAGGTCGCAACCTTGAACGCCGGCACCAACCCGCCAACTTTCAACGCTCCCTTCACCCCGGCAGGCAAAACGGCGGACAGCTTCAATGACGAAGAAGGATGGATCCTGCTGCCGAACGGCAACGTGTTCACGACCGAGGTCTGGAACTCCAACGACGCCACCGAAACTCCGGCGCTGGTTTACAGTCCCATCACGGACATGTGGAGCAGTGCGGGCATCGCGCCAGACCCGCTGGTGCTGATCAGCAAGGGCGGCGTGAATTATTTCGAAACGGGACCGGCGTTGCTGCGACCCGACGGCACCGTATTCGCGTCGGGCGGCACCGGCTTCAACGACATCTTCGATACCGGCAGTAGCACCTGGAGCAGCGGCCCTAGTTTTCCAACTGTCACCGGTACGTACAACGCGGGGAGCTGCCACACCGTCGGCGTGACGGAGCAATTGGTGGCGGCCGACGCTCCTGCGGCGCTCCTTCCCGACGGCAACGTTCTGATCGCGCCTGGTCCGGTCGATAGCCAGTCGGCATGCGAATGGGTCCCGCCGACGGTGTTCTTCGAATTCGACGGGACCAGCCTGACGCAGGTGGCTCAGCCGACCGTCGCAGCGCAAGTCCCGAGTTACGTCGGTCGTTTGCTGGTGCTGCCGACGGGACAGGTACTCTATACCGATACGGCGCAATTTATTGAGCTCTACACGCCGGCGGGAAGTCCCAACGCGTCATGGGCGCCGACTATCGCGACGTCGCCGGCGACAGTGAGTGCTGGCGGGACGAACTATCCGCTGACCGGCACGCAGTTCAACGGCTTGTCGCAAGCAGTCCAGCTACGGCGACGATTACCAGGCCGCCACCAACTTTCCGCTGGTGCGAATCACCAACAATGCGAGCGGGCACGTCTTCTATGCGCGCACGCACAGCCACAGCACGATGGCGGTGGCGACGGGGAGTGCGACGGTCTCGACGCAATTCGACGTGCCGGCGAACATCGAAGGCGGTGCGAGTACGATTGTCGTCGTCGCCAACGGGATCGCGTCTTCATCGGTGGCAGTCAACGTATTGGCGCCGACTCCGACTGCGACCGCGACAGGTACGCCAACTTCAACGGCAACGGCGACCGCCTCGCGCACGGCGACGGCGACCGCGACTCGAACCGCCACCGCGACCGCGACTTCTACAGCGACGGCAACGGCAACTACGACAGCGACGGCAACCGCAACTCGAACGGCGACTGCGACGCTCACGGCGACTGCGACGTTAACGGCGACCGCGACAGCGACGCCGACAGCTTCCGCGACACAGACCTCCACAGCTACTCAGTCCGCCACGCCGACGCCCACCTCGACTGCTACGCCAACGGCGACAGCGACAGCAACGCAATCGGCGACGGCGACGGCAACATCGACGCGAACGGCAACAGCGACGTTGACGGCGACCGCAACAGCGACGCCAACGGCGACAGCGACGCCGACCGCGACGGCAACTGCTACGGCGACAACGACAGCGACCGCAACGCCAACTGCAACTAAAACGGCGACCGCAACCCCGACTCCGCGTCAACGGCCACGGCGACAGTGACTCCAACGGCCACAGCGACTCCGACCGCGACGGCATCGCCTACACCTACTTCGACTCCGACAGCAACGCCGACACCGACTGCGACGTCAACCGCGACTGCGACCTCCACTCAGACTGCGACGCCCACCGTGACTGCGACCGCCACCGCAACTCCAACCGTGAGTGCGACCGCAACGCGTACGGCAACCGCCACTGCGACGCCGACTGCCACCCAGACCGCAACGTCCACCGCGACTGCGACGCCAACTTCAACGGCCACGGTGACCGCGACCTCCACGGTAACTGCGACATCAACCGTATCGCCGACCGCTACGGCCACTGCCACTCAGAGTGGTACTCCGACGGCGACGGCGACCCCGACAGCCACTCAGACTGCGACGTCCACTGCGACTGCGACGCGTACGGCAACCGCCACTGCGACGCCGACCGCCACTCAGACCACAACGTCCACCGTGACTGCGACGCCAACGTCAACGGCCACGGCGACCGCGACAACCACGGTAACTGCGACATCAACCGTATCGCCGACCGCTACGGCTACTGCCACTCAGAGTGCTACTACGACGGCGACTGCGACTGCCACTACGACCGGGACGCTCACTGCGACCGCGACACCGACAGCTACTCGGACTGCTACGTCCACTGTGACAGCGACCGCCACGACGACCGCGACCATGACTGCCACGCCCACCACAACCGCGACTTCTACTGCCACGCGAACTGCAACTGTGACTATGACCGCGACATCCACGGGGACGCCGACTGCGACGGCGACTGCAACTCGAACCGCCACTTCGACTGAGACTCCGACAGCAACGTCAACTGCGACCGCGACTGTTACGTCAACGCCGACTGAGACCGCGACGCCTACGGCGACGCCGACTCAGGTTCCCGCGCGGCTGAAGGTCAAACCCGCAGGCTATAATTTCGGTAAGGTCAAAGTGGGCAATTCCAGAAGCCGAACGCTGACGCTTACCAATTCGGCAAAGAAAGGGCCGCCGATCACCTTCGCAAATCCGATGGCAACGTTCGCGCCGGCCGGCGAGCAGGATTTCGAGTCGGTCGGCACGACCTGCGGAGCGCAGTTGCTTCCGCGGAAGAAGTGCCAGCTCACGGTAAAATTCCGTCCGGCTTCGACGGGTCAGAAATCCGCGACGCTCACCATCTTTGACAACGCAGGCAACGCGAATCAGATGGTCCCGTTGAGCGGCAAGGGTGAATGACGCAGCTACTGATCAGCTCGCCGCGACCTTCTCCGGGGTGTTGCGGAGCGCGTTGAAGACGACCGGCGGCACGCGGAGGCGCTCGTCGGATTCATAGATCGCGCGCACCTCGGCGAATTTGTCGTCAGCGGCCATCGTCAGTGTCGCGACGCGATCGAGCAGCGCCTTCTTCTCCGCGGTTAATGCCTCGTCGTTCATATCCATCGCGCCCCAAACGTCCCACGGCAGCATTTCCATACGGTTGAGCGAGGCGAGATCGCGCAGCACGTTGCCCGCGACGAACCACAAGCCCCTGAAGATGGATGTGCGTGAGTCCGAACGCCGCGGGATCGGCGAGACCGGAGCGGCACATCTGCCACGCGTCGCCGGCGATGACGAACTTGTTGCGCGGCGTGTCGAGCGGATTGAAATCGATGTTTAGTGCTTTGCGCTGGATCGCATCAAGTTGCGCGTCCACCAGGATCCACCGCTGCTCGTCTGCGTTCCAATATTCGCACACCCAGTGGTCTTCGAACTTGTTGGGCGTGAAATATGCGCCGAAGCCACATCGCGGGCGCGCCGGGATTCCCTGATGCCGCAGCATCGAGCAGAGCATCAGCGAGAAATGACGACAGACGCTGGGCAGGCGATGGCCGACATCGCGCGCGCTCGTGAGCGGGCGTGAGTCGAGCGCGTGAATTCGCGTCAGCATTTGCGCGATCGGACGAATATGTCCGTCGTCGCGCTGCGCTTCAGTCAGCGTGATGCCGTAAAGCCAGGGAGCGATGTCGCGATGGATCAGTACGCCTTGCACGACTTCGCTGAGCGACGCGATATCCTTTGGCAGCGCGCGGAATTCGTCTGCGTAGGCTCCCAGAGCGGTCATGGGGCCGTCATGCGTGTAGTATTCCTGCGGACTCTGCATGTTCGAAGCTCCTAATTTAGAGCGCAACTGTTACAAACGCCATCGAGCCACCTGCCCTGGAGCAAAGCACCGCGCCGCGCGCAACTTTGCGTTTTCACTTTTACAATGGGTGCAGGGGTCACCCCTACCGCCCGCCGCGCAGGCGATTGTGTTCTTGCTTTGAGTTATTTCCATCGCCACTTTCTTGATAGGTCAAGCATTCGTGTCGCAGACCGACGCGAGATAGCGCGCGAGCTTTCCCAACATGCATTCCCAGCCGGGGCGTATTTCAGAATTGGAAATTTCTTCGATCGACGAATGGGCCTCGGCGATCGCGTCGGACTCGGTCGCGGCAGCGCCGATCATGCCGTTGCGACTGGTGTTGTCCACCAACCAGAACCAGCTCTGTTGTGCGTTCCACACCTCGAACCCGATCCCCAGATGATTTCTGCTGATTCGCATAAGCCCGCCCTCACTGATTTCATCCAACGAAAATTTCCATCGCCGATTATTAGTCGTTCGACGGATACCCAAATCGACAAATTCATCCCCCGGACAACGCCGGATAAATCCACACTTCCGAGTCGTTCGATACCGGCGTCGAGCCGCCCTTTATGAAGCGTACGTTCTCGCCGTTGACGAATACGTTGACGTGACGCCGAATACCGTTCTGATCGTCGAGCACGCGCTGCCGGATTGCCGGGTAGTCGCGGCCGAGCATCACGAACGCGTCGCTGACCGTCATGCGCACGTCGGCGGGAAGCCGCATCTCGACGACTTCTTTGTCGCCGGCGAATCGGCGCAGCGCAGATGGCAGGTGAAAGATCATTGCCGATACTCACGCGACCTCGACGGCTTTCACGCACAGCACCGCGGGCAGCCAATCGGCGATCGAGCTCCAGCTTTCGCCCTCGTCGCGCGACGCGAACAGTTGACCGCCGCGGGTGCCGAAGTAGAGTCCCATTGGATCGAGACTGTCGGAAATAAACGCGTCGCGCAGCACAGAGAAGTAGCAGTCGCGATTGGGAAGTCCGTTGCCGAGCGGCTCCCATGATTCGCCGGCGTCGCGCGTGCGCCAGACTTTCACCGCACCTTCGAGCGGCACGCGAAAGTTGTCGGACTCCAGCGGTATCAGGTAGGCGGTATCGCCACGAGTCGGATGCGCGACCAGCGGAAAGCCGAACTCCGACGGCAGTCCCTCGTGGATATCGATCCACGAATCGCCGCCGTCGTCGGTGCGATAGACGCCTGGATGATTCTGGAGATAGATGCGCGCGGGATTTTTCGCGTCGTAACGCATCTTGTGCGCGCATTGCGGACCGAAATGCGGCGCATGCGGCGGACCGCCGTCCATCTTCACGCCGTTATTGCGGCGCGTCCATGTTTCGCCGCCATCGTCGGTGCGATACATGCCGGCCGACGAAATGCCGACCATGATGCGCTTGGGATCGCGCGGGTCGGGCAGAATCGTATGCAGGCAGAGGCCGCCCGCGCCGGGCATCCAGTACGGTCGCTCGGGATGATTGAGCAGCGACTCCACCGGCTGAAACGTCTCGCCGCGATCGTCGGAGCGATAGAGCGCGGCTGGATCGGCGCCCGCAAGTACGACATCGGGGCCGATAAGCGGCGCAGGCTCGAGCGCCCACACCGCATTCAACGTAAGACCGCTGCCCTTTGGAAATTTCACGTTGCCGTCTTCGGGCTCATTCCAGCTCGCGCCGAAATCGTCCGACCAGCTCACGAGCGCGCCCCAGTGCATACTCATGTGACCGACGAGGATGCGCGGCGCTCGCTTGTCTGGAAGATATGCCGTCGAGAAAACCGCTTGTCCCTTGAAGTAGGGCCCCGCGATTTGGAAGTTGCGGCGCTCGCGATCGGTTTTGAAAATGAACACCCCCTTGACGGTCCCAACAATCAGGAGGAGGTCGCCGCTGTGTGGCGTGATTGAGTTGGCATGCTGCATGGCTGTCTCCACGACGCGGCTATCTCTATCGGACGGTGGCCAGGTATTCGGCGAGGCAGTCGAGGCTGCTGGTCCATCCGCTGTTGTGCATATCGCGCGCGGTGACCGATTCGAAGATCGCGTTATGCAGCGTGAGCTTGGTCTTGCCGCCGACATCCTCGAACAGGAGCGTCACCGTCGTCTCGGGGCGTGTTGGATTGCCTTGCGCATCGGCCCAGCTCCCGACCATCACGAGGCGCTCCGGCGGTACGAATTCGCGATAGACACCCTGCGACCAATGATCGTCGTTGTCGGGGCCGCGCATGTGGATTCGATAACCGCCGCCGGGGCGCGGATCGTTTTTGAGCACGGTGCTAGTGAAGCCTCGCGGCCCCCACCATCGCGCCATGTGCTCGGACTCGGTCCACGCCTTGAACACGAGGCTGCGAGGTGCGTCGAAAACGCGCTCGATCTTGAGGACGCGATCCGCGGGTTCGGTAACCAAATTAGCTGCTGCTCCCATGATTTTTCTCTCCTCCGGTTCCCCTTCCACTTGGGGAAGGGGTTAGGGGTTAGGTTCGTCAGGCGTCCGCGAGTAGTTCGGCGAGATGATCGAGGGTTTCGGTCCAGCCCTGTGGTGCACCGCGGGTCGAATCAGTTTCGATCGAGTAGGTCTGATGCACGGTGAGCCTGGTCTTGCCGCCCATAACGGTGAACGTCACCGTCGTGACTACTTCGTTGTTGTCGTGTTCCAACGTGCTGGTCCAGACGATCCGCTCATTCTTGACGATTTCGCGAAAGACGCCGTTCATCCAATGGTCCTTTCCAAAGCCGCGCATGCACAGCCGGAACTTTCCGCCGTCGCGGAACTCCATCTCGCACTCCGGCACGGTGAAGTTGTTGGGCGCGAACCAACGCATCAGATGTTTGGGTGTAGACCACGCAAAAAAAACCAGCGGGCGGGGCGCGTCGAAGATGCGCGTGATGGTGAGCTCGCGATCGCCAACCGTAACTTCGGTGTTGAGCGTCATCGCGGACCCTCCTTCCCACTCCGGTTCCCCTTCCCGCTCGGGAAGGGGTTAGGGGTTAGGTTGCTCGCATCGAGCGCAATCACGTACTCGCCAAGCCGTCCGAGAGTCTGCTTCAGGCCCTCGACGGCGCCGAATGTTTTGACCGTCTGATCGCGCAGGGCGGCCGACTCGAACACCATTCGCGCCGTGAGCCTCGTCTTGCCGCCGTCGTCCTCGAACGTCACCGTCGTCTGAAACTGCGGCGCTGGTACATGCCTGTATATCAGTCGTTCAGGCTCGGTGATTTCGACATAGACCTGCTCGTTTTTGTAATCGCGGCCGTCGGGTCCGTGCATCGTGAACCGCCAACTGCCGCCCGGCCTGAACTCCATCGCGTGAGTGGTAATCGAGAAGCCGTTCGGACCCCACCAGTGCGCAAGATGCTTCGGATCCGTCCACGCTTTGAAGACGAGCGCACGCGGCGCATCGAAAACGCGCGTCACGACGATCTCGCGATCCGACGTATCGTCGAGCGCAGTATCAGTCATCGAAGTCATCGCGCTTCGCCTTCGCAATTGATCATCCAAGGGGTGCCGAATTGATCGATCAGCGCGCCGAAGCGCTCAGCCCAGAATGTCTTCTGGATCGGCATCGACACATTGGCCTTCTCCGACAATGCTTTGAAGACCTTTTCCGCTTCGGCCGCCGTATCGACCTGCAGAGACACCGAGAAGCCTTTCATCGGCTCGTAGCGATCGGGCGGCGCGTCGGATCCCATCAACACCTGGTCGCCGATCGTCATGCGCGCGTGCATGACCTTGTCGCGATGCGCGGCGGGCACCTGCTCGGCCATCGGCGATTCGCCGAACGTCATCATCATGCCGATTTTGCCGCCGAGAGCCTTCTCGTAGAATTTGAAAGCAGCGCCGCAGTTTCCATTGAAGTTCAGATACGGATTCAGTTGCATCGTTTTCTCCTTCAGCCTGTTGATGATGCGGTCTCAGAGCGTTGCCAGGTATTTGTCGAGCTTTTCGAATGTGCTGGCAAACCCCTGATCCATAGAGTTGCGGCCGTCGTCGAAAGTCTTGCGTTCAGACTCCGTCGCATTGATCGGCGTGATCCGAATTGTGATCGTGGTGCGCCCCTGATGCTCGGCAAATATCGACTCGGTCAGCATTTCGAGCGGCCAGTTCGGTTGAAATGGGTTGCGCGCTGAATTGCCCTTCTCGTCGGTAAACGAAGAGACGACTACCAGCCGATTCGGTGGATCGATTTCGCGATAGACCCACTTGCCCCACAGCTCGATGCCCCCGGCATTTCGCTGGCTGTATAGAAAAGTGCCGCCGGGGCGCAGCTCCAGCTTGTGCACGCGCGACGTGAAACCTTTCGGCCCCCACCAATGTTCGAGGCGCTCGGGCTCGGTGAGCGCCTTCCACACTATCTCGCGGGGAGCGTTGAAAACGCGGGTGACGACGAGACCACGCGCGGCGGATTCGGCGACGGTGCTACTTCCTACGGCCATTCTTGTGCTCCTTCTTTTTCGATTCGGTCTTCTGCAGCTCCTGCAGATAATCCTCGAGGCGATCGAACGCCTCCTCCCAGAAGCGGCGATAGTGCTCCAGCCAATCCGACGCATCCTTGAGCGGACCCGCGGCCAGCCGGCACGGACGCCATTGCGCCTCGCGCCCACGCTCGATCAAGCCAGCGCGCTGCAGCACTTTGAGATGCTTCGAGATAGCCGGCATGCTCATCTCAAACGGCTCGGCCAGCTCGGACACGGAAGTCTCGCCTGACGCGAGTCGAGCGAGGATCGCGCGGCGAGTGGGATCGGCGAGCGCGGCAAAGGTCGCGTTGAGATGCTCGGACGATGTGAGCTGCTGAACCATTCAGTTAAATAACCTACAGGTTAAATACAATGGCGAACGGCGAGTGTCAAGCGGCACCTCAGTAATTGTCTAAAGTCCCAAGCTGCTCAGATTCGGATGGTCGTCGGGGCGGCGGCCGAGCGGCCAATGAAATTTGCGGTCTTCCTCGCGGATCGGCAGATCGTTGATCGACGCATGGCGCGCCGTCGATAGGCCACTCTCATCGAACTCCCAGTTCTCGTTGCCGTAGGAGCGAAACCAGTTGCCCGAATCGTCGTGCCATTCGTAGGCGAAGCGGACGGCGATGCGATTGTCGCGAAACGCCCACAGTTCCTTGATCAGACGGTAATCGAGCTCGCGCGCCCACTTGCGCCGAAGAAATGCGACGATCTGCTCGCGGCCGGCGAAGAACTCGGACCGGTTGCGCCATCGGCTCGACGGGTTGTATCCGAGCGACACCCGCTCCGGATCGCGCGAATTCCAGGCATCCTCGACCAGACGAACTTTTTGAATCGCCGTTTCGAGAGTGAAGGGCGGCAGCGGTGGCCGTGGTTTGATCGTCTCCACGATTGGAGCCTCCCGTCGAATGATTTTCAGAGCGATTTGTACCAATCGGCGATTGCGCGGCCGATCTCGTGCGGCGAATCTTCCTGGATGAAATGGACGCCCTTCACCGTCACCTCGCGCTGATTTTTCCATCCGCGGCAATACTCGCGTTGCGCGCCCGTCAGAATTGCGCCGGGGTCCGCATTGATGAACAACTTCGGGGTCGCGCAGGTTTCGAGCCACTTCGAATAGCGCTCGGCGATCGCGACGACGTCGGCGGGCTCGCCTTCGATCGGAATTTCGCGCGGCCACGTGAGCGTCGGGCGCCGCGACTCGCCCGGCTCCGCGAATGGCTTCCGATACGCGTTCATCTCCTCGTCGGTGAGCTTGCGAAGGACGCTGCCCGGCAGGATGCGCTCGACGAAGATATTATTTTTCAAAATCATGTCGTCGCCGGCCGGACTGCGCAGCGCTTTGAAAATCTCAACCGCTCTTTCTGACCATTCCGACCAAAGCAGCGGCCTGACGATCGCCTCCATGTACGCGATCCCCTTGACGGCCTCGGGATGGCGCGCCGCCCAATGAAAGCCAAGCGCACTGCCCCAGTCGTGTACGACCAGCGTCACGTTGCGCTTGAGATTCAGGCCCTCGAAGAACGCGTCGAGATGGCGAGCGTGATCCTCGAAGCGATAAGTGCCGGTGGAAGAAGGTCCCGATGCGCCCATGCCGATCAGATCAGGCGCGACGCATCGCCCGAGCGGCGAGAGATACGGAATGACGTTGCGCCACAAATACGACGAGGTCGGATTGCCGTGCAGAAAAACAATCGGATCGCCGGCGCCAGTGTCCGCGTACGAGATCCAGGTGCCGATGAGCTCAAGTTTTTTGCGCGGATGCGGATCAGTCGGAGAAATCTGCAAGTCGCTCATGACGACGTCTCCTTAGGAATGGGTAATTCGACAGATACGACGGACGTAGATTGCGCGCAACCTGCAATTTTTCACTATTTGCCCTCGCGGGCGCGGCGGGCGTAAAGTCCAGCACAGCACTATGAGCGCCAGCCCAGCTATATTCCGGCGACTCGACCTTTACCGAACCTTTCCGGCCATCATCTTGTCATTCGTGATTCAGGCCTGCACCGCCTCCGCTCCCGTGGGCACTCCAATCGGTCCCGGCTCGGCGGGTCCGACGAACCCACCGTTCGACGCCTTCGATTTCTGCGTTCGTAGGACGGAGACCAGCCAGCACGACTGCTTCCAGCAGGCAATCCAAGTGAACCACTTGTCGCTGCCGGCTGGCGCCACGACCGAACAGGCGTTTGCCAAGTACATGGATTGCGAAAAAAAGGCGCCGCGATGGGTCTCGGTCGGAGCGGGCGGTCCTGACGAGGAGCTTATCGTCGGCAACCGCAAGGATCAGTATGCCTCCCGGCAGAACTGTTTCGCGAGCGCGCTGAAGTAGGCTAGCGCGCTGAACGCCATGCGGTGCCCCTGACGCGTTTGCCCTCGCAGCCGCGCCAAGCGCAAAATCGCGGCAGTTCAATGTCGATTGTCGCGAGGACCAATCCGATGGCTGAGAATCGTAAGCGGAAGTTCTGGGGATGGGGCTACGAGGACCAGGGGCCGACTCCCGAACAGCAGAAGCATATGGCCGAGCGGATGGCCAAGCGATTCGGGCTCGACCAGCTCGAACTCATGCCGCCGCCGAAGGAGAGCGATCTGAATCTGCGCGCGCCGCGGGTGAAGCCACCGTCGGCGCTCGAAGCGATTTGCTACGACGGCTACGCACGAGCGCGCGGGGCATACGTACGGCAAGGGATCGCGCGATATTCGGCGGGCGTTCCGTCGCGACTATCCAAATCCAATCGACGTGGTTGCGTTTCCGCGCGATGAGAAAGAACTGATCCGAGTGCTCGAATGGTGCGATGGCGCGCAGATTGCGGCGGTTCCGTACGGCGGCGGATCGAGTGTGGTCGGCGGCGTCGAGCCACCGGACGGCGATCGTTATCGCGGAGCGGTGTCGATCGATCTGATGCATCTGGACAAAGTCGTCGAGGTGGACAAGGTCTCGCGTGCCGCGCGGATTCAGGCCGGCGTGTATGGTCCCGCGCTCGATGCGCAGTTGAAGCCGCATGCGTTGACGATTCGGCATTTCCCGCAGTCGTTCGAATTCTCAACGCTTGGCGGATGGATCGCGACGCGGTCCGGCGGGCATTTCGCGACGCTGTACACGCATATCGACGACTTCGTCGAATCGCTGCGCGTTGTGACGCCGACGGGAATCGTCGAGTCGCGGCGCTTGCCCGGCTCGGGCGCGGGTCCGAGTCCGGATCGGATGTTCATCGGGTCGGAGGGAATTCTCGGTATCATCACCGAAGCATGGATGCGGCTGCAGGATCGGCCAACGTTTCGCGCTGGCGCGTCGGTGCCGTTCCCGAGCATCTTCAAGGCGGCGGATGCGGTGCGTCAGATTTCGCAGGCGGGGCTGTATCCCGCGAACTGCCGCGTGCTCGATGAAGGTGAGGCGTTCAATTCAGGCGCAGGCAACGGCGACGAGAGTGTGCTGGTGCTCGCATTCGAGTCCGCGGACCATCCGCTGGAACCGTGGATGAAGCGGGCGCTCGAGTGCTGCGCCGATCATGGCGGTAAAATTCCGGCGGATGCGGCGAAGACTCGCACCGACGCCGAGGCGACGCATGAAGGCTCGGCGGGCGCGTGGCGCAACGCGTTCCTGAACGCGCCGTACCTGATGGACACGGTGGCCGCGATGGGGATGGTGAGCGACACGTTCGAGACGTCGATCACGTGGGATCGATTCCCGGAATTTCATCGCCAGATGATGGAGACTGCGCGCGATGTGATCACGCGGGTGTGCGGCAAGGGCTCGGTGACGTGTCGATTCACGCACGTTTATCCCGACGGGCCGGCGCCGTACTACACGATCCTCGCGCCGGGCAAGCGCGGCTCAGAGCTGGAGCAGTGGGACGAGATAAAGGCAGCGGTGTCGGACAAGCTGATCGCGATCGGCGGCACGATCACGCATCATCATGCGGTCGGCAGATACCATCGGCCCTGGTACGACCGCCAGCGTCCCGATGGATTCGCACTCGCACTGAAGGCGGCGAAGAAGGCGCTCGATCCTCGTTCGATTCTGAATCCGGGCGTGCTGATCGATCCGGATTGAGGGGCGAGCGGCAATTTGAAGAAGTTTCCGTGTCCGTACCTTAAAGGTGAAGTTGAACTGGCCGAAGATCGCGAACGGCACATTGCCGAGCGGCATCCTGAGTTGTTGCCAGCACACTTGGCAAGAATCGAGCAGACTCTTGCTGAACCAGACCGGATCCGCCGCAGTGGACGATTTGCTTCTGCGCGGCTCTTCTCGCGATGGTTCGACGATCTTTTGGGCGGTAAGCACGTAGTTGTGGTTGTGCTATGCTCATCCACGAGCCATGGCAGGAACTGGATTGTCACGGCCTACATCGCGCGCAGTATCGCGGGAGGAGATGTCGAATGGAAGCGAAGTTAAGTTTCAAATACGACCGCGACGCCGACATCTTGTACATCAACAAACGCGAACCTTATCCGGCGCAGGAGTCAGAGGAGTTACCCGACGAAGTCGTGGTGCGGCTGAATCCTGATTCGGGTGAAATTGAGAATGTCGAGGTTCTATTCTTCTCGACCCGACTCTTACGCGGCGACTTGTTTGAATTGCCGGTCACTGCCGATCTGCGGCTCGTAGCACAAGACTAATCGTCGATCTTTAGTTGTTTCTTCGCCGCTTCGGTCATCATGTGCGGGGTCCAAGGTGGGTCCCACACGATCTCGACGCTGGCGTCGGCGCATCCGGGGATGCCGAGTAGTTTGTCCTGGATATCCTGCGTGATCATCATGCCCATCTGGCAGCCGGGCGCGGTCAGCGTCATCGTGACGTTGACGACTCCGTTCTCGATCTGCACGCCGTAGATTAGTCCGAGGTCGACGAGGTTGACGGGAATCTCGGGGTCGTAGCACTCGCGCAGCACTTCGTAAACGTCGGCCTCAGTCGGTGCGGGCGAATTCTCCATAGCACAGAGTCTAGTATATAAGAGGGTGTGCACGCATCCGAGGTGAGATATGCCTGACAAAGAAGAGCTGTACGACGAGGCGATTGACGCATACGCCGACGACAAGTTCGACGAAGCGATCGAGCTGTATAAGAAAGCACTGGAAATCGATTCGAAGTACGCGGACGCGATCCACGGAATGATCATGTGCTACCAGGCGAAGGGAGACCTCGACACCGCGATCGAGTTGACGAAGAAATATATCGCGCAGGAGCCGGACGACATTCTGGCGCATACCAATCTCAGCATGTTTTATCAGAAGAAGGGGATGGTGCCGGAAGCGGAGACGGCGGGCGCTGAGGCGCGGCGGCTCGATTGGAAACGGCAACTCAAAGAAGGGAAGAAGTAGGGTGTCGATGAAACTGAAGGACAAAGTTGTACTGATTACCGGCGGCGGATCGGGACTCGGGCGCGAGATGGGACTGACGTTCGCGCGCGAGGGCGCGAAAATTGGCGTCAACGACATCAAGCCCGAGTCGGCGCAGAACGTCGTGACGGAAATCGAGCGCGCGGGCGGGATGGCGCGGCCGTTTGTCGCGGACGTGTCGAGCAGCGCGGCGGTGGCGAAGATGTTCGCGGAGTTTGTCGCGGCGTTCGGCACGATCGACATCCTGATCAACAACGCGGGCATCGCACGCGCGAACGATTTGGACAACCCCGACCTTTTCATGACTCATCTGAAGACCGACGAGGATTGGCACAAGATGCTCGCGACGCATCTCGACTCGACGTTCTACTGCACGCGCGAGGCGCTCAAGGTGATGATCCCGAAGAATTCGGGACGCATCATCAATATGGGATCGATCGCGGGCACGACCGGACTGGCGTTTGCTTCCGACTACTGTGCGGCGAAAGGTGCGATCATCGCGTTCACCAAGTCGGTCGCGCGCGAAGTGGTGCCGATGGGGATTCTGGTCAATTGCATCGCGCCTGGATTCATCGACACGCCGATGACCGCGCCGATTCCGAGTGAGGTGCGCAAGCAGATTGAAGGGAGCACGCCGATCGGTCGCTTCGGCGAGCCGCACGATATCGCAGCGGCGGCGCTGTTTCTCGCCTGCGACGATTCGAAGTTCATGGTCGGGCAAGTGCTCAGTCCCAACGGCGGCTATGTGATTTGAAGCTCGAGGATTGAATCGGATGCATCTTACATTCGTGACCTTCAACTATCAGAGCGCAGATCTCGAGGCAGAAGAGCGCAACTATTTGACGCATCACGTGGATCTGGCGCGGCGCTTTCCCGGACTTCGGCAGTACTACACGGGTCGGCTGATGAAGGTCGCGGGGAAGGAGCCTGATCGAGTGCGCGCCGCGATTATCGCTTACGACGACGCGGCTGCTGCGGTGTCCGCGATGCGATCCGATGTCGTGCCGGCGCTGCTTGCTGACACTCAAGCGCATCTCAAAGACGGAACTTCGACTGCGGTGGACGCGAAAACGATCGTGCCGTTCGATTCGCGGCGAGCGGGTCAGCAATGCTTCGTGATGATGGCGGAGTTCGATCTCGAGCATAGCGCGGCAGTCGAAGCGGCGGAGGAGCACTACCTCGGCACCCATGTGAGCATCGCGCGACGACTGCCGGGTTTGCGCAACTACATCATCGGCAAGTTGATCAAGACAGTGGGAATCGAAGATTCGCGCTATCGGATGGCGATACTTGTGTTCGATTCGCTCGACGCGTATCGGGCCGCGTATGCATCGCCGGTTGGGCACGAGCTCCTCGCGGACGAACAGGCTACGATTCGAAACGCGCGTGTTTATCGACTCGACGCGCGAGTCGAAGTCTAAGTATTTCCAGCGCAACATCCGATGCTGCCGCGATCCGCTGGAATCCTCATTCCACTGTTTTCGATCCGCACGCGCGACAATTTCGGCCGCGGCGAAATTCTCGATCTTGCTCCGATGATCGATTTCGCGCTCTCGATGGGTCATCGCGTGATCCAGTTGCTGCCACTCGACGAGACCGGGCCCGACGATCTGAGCCCCTACAGCGCGATGAGCGTGATGGCGATCGACCCGACGTACATTTCGATGAGCGGGCTTCCGAACGTCGGGCGGGTCGTGCTGGCGCGCGCGCGGGAGCCGATCGGCAGGCGTCGATTCGTTGACCGTCCGATCATTCGGCGCGAGAAATTTCCGCTGCTCGAGCGCGCATACCGTGCGTCTCGTGCGCGTCGCGGACCCGAGGAAGCTGCGCAGCTCGACGCCTTCATCGAAGCCAATTCGTATTGGATTCACGACTACGCGTTGTTTCGCGCGCTCAAGGATCGTTTCAATTGGACCAGTTGGGAAACCTGGCCGGCTGAAATCGCGAAACGGGATCCCAACGCACTGACACTCGCGCGCCGCGAGCTGGCCGACGCGATCGAGATGTACGGCTATTGGCAGTACATCGCGCATCGGCAGTGGTCGGAGATGCGCGCGTATGCATCGTCGCGCGGCGCGTTCATCGGCGGAGACCTTGCGTTCTCGCCACGCGGTGACAGTGCCGAGGTGTGGGCGAATCAGGAGGAGTTCGATCTGTCGCGCACAGTCGGCGCGCCGCCGGACGGCTTCAATCCAAAGGGTCAGCGATGGGGTCTGCCGCTGCCGAACTGGAGCGCGATGCGAGCGGCGGGATTCAAGGTGCTGCGCGCGCGCGCGCGTCACGCCAGCACGCTTTACGATTTGCTTCGAATCGATCACGTGATCGGGCTTTATCGGACATTTAATTTCGGATCCGAACTGGCCGCGCCGGGAGTTTTCACGCCGGCGAATGAAAACGATCAACTGGCGCAGGGCGAGGAAGTAATCGGCGCGATTAAACAAGAGGCCGGCGCGACGGAACTAATCGCGGAAGATCTCGGCACGGTGCCGCAATGGGCGCGCGCGTCGCTGACGCGGCTGGGCGTGCCGGGATACAAGGTGATGCAATGGGAGCGCGATTGGGGCAAACCCGACGAGCCGTTCCTCAATCCCGCGACGTATCCCACTCTTTCGCTCGCGACCACCGGGACGCATGACACTGAACCGCTGACCGTGTGGTGGCATTCGCAGACGATCGCCGATCGTGAGAAATTCGTGCGCGAACTTGGGCTCGAGGCCAAGGCAAATCCGCGCCGGATGCTCGAGGAGTCGGCGCGCGACGCGATCCTGACCATGCTGTACGCGGCACCGTCAAAGCTCGTGATCATTCCAATTCAGGATTTGTTTGGATGGAGCGCGCGGATCAATCGGCCCGGCACAGTCAGCGCGTGGAACTGGACCTATCGAATCCCGCTGACGCTGGAGCGGATGCGTCGAAGTCGCGCGATACAAGCGGACGTGGCCAAGGTGAGAGAAATCGCAGTGAGCAGCGGGCGGTTTACTGATTCGATGTGAAACCCGCATTTACCTCTCCCGCCGGGAGAGGTCGACGTGAGTCTGCGAGCGTCGGGTGAGGGCGCACGCACCCAGCGCGATTCTGGCGCCCTCACCCGCGAAGCGCGACCTCTCCCGGCGGGAGAGGTAATTCAATGGTCAAGTTGTCGGCTGGATGAGGTTGAACTATATAAGCAACTTCGGAGGCGTCGATGGGACCGCTTGAAGGAATTCGCGTACTCGATTTGAGCATGGTGGTGTCGGGGCCGTTCTGCACCATGATGCTTGGTGACCTCGGCGCCGATGTGATCAAGATCGAGCCGCCTGACGGCGACGTCTCGCGGATGCTGTCCGGCAAGGAGCGAGGCGGCGTCACCGTTGCGATCCTCAACTGGAATCGCAACAAGCGCGCGATGATGCTCGACCTCAAGCAGCCCGGCGCCGCCGATGTGTTTCTTAAAATGGCTGAGCATGCGGACGTCGTCGTGCAGAATGTGCGTCCCGGCGTCGTCGATCGGCTGGGCGTCGGTTTCGACGCGGTCGCGGCGCGCAATCCGAAAATCGTTTACTGCTCGATCGCCGGCTACGGTTTCTCGGGGCCCTCAGTCAACAAGCCCGCTTACGATCCGATTATCCAGGGGATGGCGGGGGTGATGACCTCGCAGCGTACTCAGGGCCGGCCGCGAGCGGTGAAGAATATTCTCGGCGACAAAGTCACTGCGATGACGGCGGCGATCTCGATTCTCGCGGCGCTCAACGAGTCGCAGCGCAGCGGCAAGGGGCAGCATCTCCAGATTGCGATGATCGACGCAGTCGCCTACTACCTGATGCCCGATACTGCGTCGCGCCACACTTACCTGCCGCACGACGCGGGCGTCCCGCCGTCGATGAATACGCTCGAGCCGTTTCAGACCGCCGACGGCTTCATTACTATCGCGCCGCTGACCGACAAACATTGGACCGCGATTCTCAATGCGGTCGGGCATCCGGAATGGTTCGAAGGCGACGAGCCGCGGCCCGACCGGGTGCGGCGATCGATCAAAAGCCTGATCACACTGTTCCCGACGCAGCGCTCGGCGTACTGGCTAGAGCGTATCGAAGCCGCCGACGTCCCGTGCGGGCCGGTCAACGACTACGACTCGATCTGGACCGATCCGCAGTTCGTCGCGAACGAAACGTTTTTCGAATACGAGCATCCCAAGGCCGGACGCGTACGCGGCGTGCGATCGCCCGCGCGATTCTCGCGCACCGAGCCAGAGCTCTGGCGACATCCGCCGGACTTAGGCCAGCATACCGACGAAATTCTCCGCGAGTTTGGATTCGACGCCGGCGAGATTTCCCAATTGCGAGCCAATCGGATCGTCAATTGAGTTGTCGCTCGATTCGCCGCGCGCTGGGATTCACGTTGCTCGGCGCCGCCGTTGTCACCGCCGGCGCGATCGTCCAGGGATGCGCGTCACGAAAAACCGCGCCTCCGAGGCCGGCACCGCTGGTCGTCAAGGCAGCTCCGACCGCTCAACCAACTGCCTCCGGCGCTCCGCTCGGCACGCATTCGCCATTCGCAATCACCGCGGGCCTGGACGGCAATCTGTGGTTCACGGAATTCCAGGGCGACGGCATCGGCGAGATGACGCCGTATGGAGCCACCCGGCGTTTTCCAATCGATCCAGACGGATTCGCCGAACGAATAACCGCGGGGCCCGACGGCGCCGTCTGGTTCACCGACACGATCGGCAACCGGATCGGCCGCGTCGCGCCCGACGGAAAAATCGCGTACGTCAAGTTGCCTCACTCCGACAGCGGACCGGCGGGAATCACGCTTGGGCCCGACGGCAACCTCTGGTTCACTGAGCATTCCGGCGATCGCATAGGACGACTCAGCACTATCGGCACGCTAACCGAAATCGGGCGGCCTGCGGGCACCGGACCCAGCGAAATCGTCGCCGGCAGCGACGGCAACCTGTGGCTCGCCGAGAGTAAGGTGAATCGCATCGCTCGCGTTACAATTTCCGGCAAGGTCAAGGAATTCCAGATCCCGACTCCCAACAGTATCCCAGCGATGATGGCTCTGGGAGCGGACGGCGACGTTTGGTATACGGAAGCGCAGGCGAAAAAAATTGGCCGAATCACCCCCGACGGCTACATCACGGAGCTCGCGATGCCGACCGACGCTGTGCCATTCGGAATCGCAGCCGGCGCCGATAAAAATATCTGGGTCACTGTAGTTCGCGCGCCCCTGATCTATCGGATCACTCCGAACGGAGATTTCACTGCATTTCCCCTGCCCCCGAAGTCGATGGCGATTTTGATCGCCGCCGGTCCTGACGGAAACCTGTGGTTCACCGAGCCCAGCGGCAATATCGGCCGCCTCAGCACCGCCGGCGACGTCAAGGAATTCATCTACTCCGATCCGTACGGCGACTCGGGAAAATGAACGCGTGCCAGCGGCGTGCGCGCGCGCCGATGCATCTGTTCCGTTCGCCAAGTTTTGAGGTATAAGCGCTTTATCACATGAACCGAAACGCTGTGCGCGTTCGGATTCCGGCATCATGCCGCAAGGGAGAATTGAGCGATGGGCAAGCTCGACGGAAAAGTAGCCGCCATCACGGGCGGTGGCCGCGGTATCGGCCGCGGCATCGCGAGGGCATTCGCCGCGCAGGGATGCGCAGTGGTAGTCAACGATCTTGGGGTCACGGTCGCGGGTCAGAAAGAAACGCAATCGCCCGCCGATGACGTCGCGAAGGAAATCAAGTCCGCGGGCGGCAACGCGGTTTCTAATCACATGGATATCGCGAGCGTCGAAGGCGGCGAGGGTCTCGTTAACCAGGCGATCAAGGAATTCGGCAAGCTCGACATCCTGGTGAACGTCGCCGGCATCCTGCGCGACCGCATGATCTTCAACATGTCGGAGCAGGAATGGGACGACGTGATTCGAGTGCACCTGAAAGGGCACTACTGCACGATCAAACCGGCGTCGGCGCATATGCGCGAGCGCAAGTACGGCAGGATCATCAACTTTTCGTCGAACTCGGCGCTCGGCAGTCCCGGCCAGCCGAACTACGCGGCAGCGAAGGCGGGAATTTTGGGGCTGACGTACTGCGAGTGCGAACTCGCTGCACAAATATGGAATCACGGTGAACGCGATCATGCCGGGCGCGTCGACGCGCATGACCGATACGATTCCCGCCGGCCGGATGCCCGGCGCGACAGGAATCCCGCAGTCGGACAAGGTCGAGGGCACGCCACGCGATCCCGCCAACGTCGCGCCGATCGTGGTGTTCCTCGCCAGCGACGACGCCGCCAACGTCACCGGCCAATGCTTCGGCGCATCAGGCTTCCGCATCATGCGCTATCGGCACATCGCGCCCGACAAGGTCCTCTACAACAACGGCCCGTGGAACGTCGACGAACTCTTCGAGCGTCTCAAGAACACACTGCTGGTAGATCTCAGCCAGCCACGGATGTAGATAAGTCCGCCGTCAATGTCCCTTCGGGTTGGCGGCGGGCGGCTCTTCAGTTTCAAAACTCGCGTCGAGAAATTTGAGAACGCGCGCGGCGTATCCTTTTGGATCTTCGTAAATTGCGTCGCCGTGACCGTCCGACGGCGTCGTCCACATCTGCGCGTTGAAGCCGGCTGATGAGAGCAACGCGTGGCCGTCCGCAAGCGGCGTTACCTGGTCGCCGCGATTCTGAATGATCAGCAAGGAGCACGTTCCCAGGTTACCCGCGTCGACGACCGGTGCGATCTTGTCGAGCTTGCGGCCGAACCAGAACTGCGCTTCCCACATCACGGTGCCGAGGAACGCAGGATTCAGCCGCGACATTGAAGGGCTGCGCATGAAGAGTTGCTCCAGGTTCGCGTAGGAACTGTCGGCGACGATCGCGGTGAAGACCGGCTGCTCGGCTTGCGCCATGATCGCGCCGGCGGCGCCTTCGGAAATTCCCAGCGCGGCGATCCTGGTGAAGCCGTCGTCTCTCAGTGTGCGCGCGGTCGCCAGCGCGAATTTGCGCTTCAGCATTCCCCAGTTGATTCCATAAGCCGGATTGTTGGCGCTATAGACCGCGACCACGGTATAGCCGGCGCCGAGCAGAAACTTGACGTACGGGATCATCCCCGTCTCCGGCGACCCGGCGGCCGGCACGATCACCACCACTTCGCGCCGTTTGCCCGGGAAGTACCATCCGGTCACGGTGACCTGCCGATGTCGAATGCCGTCCTCTTCGACCACGCCGCAATCCAGTCGTTCCGGCTCGATCCCGAGCGCCTTGCCGATGTCAGTTACCGAGCCGCGCTCGAACTCCGGCACGTGCTGCCCGAAAACATCCTGCCCGCCGCGCCGCAGGAACTCCGGGTACATCAACGATCGCGCGACGAAGAAAGCTGCGCCCATCCATAGAATGATCGGAACGGCCAGCAGAATAGCGCCGACGCCGAAAATACGCCGCGGCTTGCGCTTGCCCGCGGGCGGCTGAGATTCGGAAGGAGCGCTCATCGGCTATGCTTGTGCACGATTGCACACGCCACCGCAAGCGTTCGCGAGATTATTCGCGCCAGCGTCTAGCGCGTGTGAAAACCGATCTTGCGCGTTGACTCTTCGCGACTCAGCCCGTTTGCGATTGCATACAGCTCGGACAGGTTGCGCGCGCCGTCCACTCGAGTGCCTGAGCCACCGTCGCGCAGCCAGCTATTGGCCTCGTCAACCGTGAATCGCTCGAAGCCGATCTCCGAAAAACATCTCCCCGGCCGCGTGATCGCGGTATTCAGTTTGCCGAAATCTTCGTTAGTCGTGATCAGGATCATCGTCCTGGTGCCTTGCCCGAGGATGCCGTCCGAGATGTTGAGCAGCCTCGACAGGCCTTGACCGAGGGTTTTCTTCGCATCGATACTCATCAGCTCGCCACTGTCCTCGAGAATCAGCAGCCGCCACTTTTCCGGCTGGGATGGATCCGGAAATTCCGTCGGAACCTCGTGCGACTCGCGATGGGTGCGCCTCAGCAGCACCTCCATCAGGTAGTCGCCGCGCTCGAGCAATTGATCGGGATCGATGACGTATTCGAAACGGCACCAGCTTTTCCACGCCCATGCCAAAGCACGAATCGCCCAGGTCTTGCCGGTGCCGGGTTCGCCATGCCACAGCAGCAACTGTCCATTGTGCTGCGAGGGCTTGAAGTCCTCGACCAAGGATCCAAGTTTGGATTTCGTTGCCGTGCTGTAATTCCGCTCGACCTCCTTCCAGCTCGCCACCTCGATTTTACGAACCGACATCGTTGGCCCGGATTTCGCGAGATGCCAGAAAGACAACGGCAACACCGGCTCGGTTCCGATCGGAGACGGCGGGAACGCCTCTCGCAAATCTGCGACTATCTTGTCCGTCACCGCGATGTCGGAGGCCGCGACCGATACGTCGAAACTCCCGTATCCCTGGCTGGCCATCACGATTGCGCCGGTTTCGTTGTCGCGAACGACGAGCGATCGAAATTCCAGGTACTCGGACCACAAGATGCGCTCGCCCTTGAGCGAATCGGGCTGCAACTTTCCGTCGCTCGAGTCGAGGTCGATTCTCCGCACTACCTTCATCCCGCTGGCACATACCATCGACTGAAATACCGCCGTCGGCAGACCATGTTGATCGTCGGCCTCCAGATGCCACGCCACAGTGCCTGCCGGATACGATTTTGTTTCTTCCATCATGCGATTCTCTCTTTTTTCAGACTTGTGAACCACGGGCATTTTGCGCGCGTCCATGCAGCAGGTTTAGGAACTCGCCTACCTGGCATCGCGGACAAAGAACCACCGGATGTCCTTCGGACGGCTTATCTATGAGCGCATCGAAAAAGCAGCTACACGCCATCTTAAGCCCGCACCAATCGCAATTCACGCGATGCATCCGCCCGACATTGCGCAAAGTCTTTCTCGCCATAGAAAGTCGTCCTCCCCGGTGATCAAAATTTCAGCGACGGACCGGATAATCTAGCAACACGTACTGACAACGGTTGTCGGATCTAATATTGAGGACGCAAACGGAAATGCGACGATGCAAATGTCCTTGTGAGCATAGCAGTCGCCACTTATGCTGCGGTGCAGGGCGATGCTCATGGCTGATTGGGATCCAGAACTGTACAACCGCTTCCGCCGCTACCGCGCGGAACCAGTCGAGCATATACTCTCGCGCCTTCAACTTGCCGAAGACGAGAAAATCATCGATCTCGGATGCGGGCCTGGCGAGAACACGCTCGAAATCGCCCAACGCAGTCCGCATGGAACAGCGCTGGGCGTCGACGACTCTCCGGCGATGGTCGAGGCAGCGCGCAAGTTGCTCGACGCCGAGCCCGACGAACTGAAGCGCCGCGTCTCATTCGAGATTCTCAACGTCGCGGAGTTTCGCGCTGATCGCGCCTACTCGCTGATATTCTCGAATGCCACCTTTCAATGGATTCCCGACCATCGCGCGCTTTTCGCCGCATGTTTCGACGCGCTCCGCCCTGGTGGCAAGATCGTCGTGCAGATGCCCGCCAACGAAACCGAAACCGCGAAGATGGAAATCAGCAAGCTCGCGCGCGAAGCACCATGGAACACGATGCTGGGCGGGCGCGAGCGTGCGTTTCATGAAGAGCCTCCGGAGTTCTATGCCGCGATGCTCGCGAAGCTCGGTTACGATCATATCGACTGCTATCACCTGACGTTTCACCATCCGATGGATCGCCCCGCCGACGTTGTTCAATGGTACCGCTCGACCGGGCTGCGGCCGTTCCTGGACGCGCTACCGAAAGATCGTCACGACGAATTTCTCGGACAGGTGACGGCGCGATTGAATGCGGCCTACGGCACAACGGGTCCGATGACGTTCGACTTCAAGCGGCTCTTCATCTGGGGACGCCGCCCCGGACCTTAAGATGGCTCGCGCGCGCAAACTCCCCGCGCTCGTCGCGCACGGTGGTGCAGGTAATGCGGGGCCGGGAATTGAGCGTCCTGAACGCCGTCGCGGGATGATGGCGGCGATACGGCTCGGCGCGGGAATTCTGCGCGCCAACGGCAGCGCGCTCGAGGCCGTCGTCGCAACGGTCGCCGCGCTTGAAGATCATCCGCTCTTCAATGCGGGCTACGGATCGTTGCTCAACTCCGAAGGCAACGTCGAGATGGATGCGTCGGTGATGTACGCCGAGCCTGTCGTTTCAGACTCCACACCTCGCGGCAAACGCTCTAATCGAACTCATTCCCATGATGCCGATTACACGGTCTCGGCGGGCGCGGTTGCGGTCGTCAGCCGGGTGCGAAATCCAATCATGCTCGCGCGCGCGGTGATGGAACACTCGCCGCATATCCTGATGGCGGGGCCGGGCGCGGAAAATTTCGCGCGCAAGGTCGGCATCCGGCTCGTTCGTCCCGAGGAAATGGTCACCGAGCGCGCGCGCGAGCGATGGCGCGCCCGCAAGCAGCAGGCCGTCATGCTCGAGGCCGGCGCCGCCGCGCGTGCCGCGATGGGCCATGGCACGGTTGGTGCGGCTGCGGTCGACGTGCACGGCGCGATCGCGGCGGCGACCTCGACCGGCGGCGTCCCCGGCAAACTTTTTGGACGCGTCGGCGATTCCGCACTGATCGGCGCCGGAACTTTCGCGCACGCATTCGGCGCCGCGTCCGCGACAGGGCAGGGCGAGGCAATCATCCTGACTGCGCTGTGCCGCGAGGCGGTACTGGCGCTCGCGGACGCCTCGCCCACAGCCGTCGCACGCGAAGCGATCGCGGAAATGATCGACGCAACGGGCGCCGAGGCCGGTTTAATCCTCATCGACCGCCGGGGCAGAATCGGCTACGCGCACAACGCCGCCTCGATGCAGGTGGCTCGGTACGATTCCGTGGGCGGCGTGCAGCATCTGTGGCTAGAGCCGATCGCAACGGCCCGCCGTCCGTGACCCGCGACATGCCGCGAGCCTGGACGCTCGCGATCGCCGCATTGTTCGCCTTCATCGTTCTCGCGCAGGGAATCAGCGCGCCCTTTCAGAAAGACGCCGAGCCGCAATCCGCCGAATGGATTCAAAGTATCGTGCGCGACGGCAACTGGCTGATCCCAGCCGACGCGTACGGCTTTACCGATCGCAAACCGCCGCTATTCTATTGGCTCTCAGCGATCGTCGCGAAATCCACCGGGCGCACTGTCGACGAAGTCCGCGCCCGTGCAATCTCCGTCGCGGCCGGCATGGCGCTCGCGGTCGCAATGCTCGCGTGGACGATAGTTAACGTCGGCGCGACCGAAGGATGGCTCGCGTTCCTGTTTCTACTAGGTACCTACGGATTCGCGTCGCGCGCGACCGAAGCGCTCACCGACATGCTGCTGACGTTTCTCCTCTTCGCCGCGTACTCGACGATCTATCCCCTGCTCGACGAGCCGTCACCAGGATCTCCGCGCAGAAAAATATTCGTTGGCGCGATGCTCGGTCTCGGCGTTCTCACCAAAGGCCCCGTCGCAATCGTGCTTTGCGCGCTAGCCGTGGCGATTTTTCTGCTGATCGAGCACACCAATCCAATCGCGCTCCTGCGCAATCGATGGCCGTGGCAGGTCGTCGCGATTGCGATCGCGATTGGCGCAGTCTGGTATGTGCCGGCAGCGCTCGTCGGCGGTCACAAAATAGTCAGGATCATCTTCGCGGAGAATTTCGGACATTTCATGCCGGTCCGACTCGGCGGCACCGGCGAGAGTTATCGCCCTTTCTACTATATAGCCGCGCGTCTGCTTGGCGGCGCGTTCCCGATGACGCTGCTGATCGTTCCTGCCGCGCTAGCCTTCTATACCGGCGAGATTTCCGCCGACAAGCGCCGCGCAGTGATCTACCAAATCAGCATGTCGCTCGCTGTGCTGCTGTTTTTCTCGATCGCCAGCGTCAAGCGCGACGACTACATCCTGCCCGCGCTCCCCGGAATCGCGATTCTGTGCGCTTCCCTGTTCAAGCTGGACACTCGCGGCGCCGCCGCCAAGCTGCGCGACGTACTCGTCGCCGCATTCGTCTTCGCCCCCGTCCTCGTCATTCTCTACCTCGCGTTTTTCGCCCGCCATGCGCCGCAGATAAATCTTCAGTCGAGCGACTCCGCCTACTACTCGATCTTCAAGTCTTTCGGCTGGACGAGTCCCATCTCCGATTTCTTCGACGTTTGGTTGGTCGCCGTTACTATCGAAGGATTTCTCCTGAGCCGGCGGCCGCGACGTAGCGCGCTCGGAACCGGCATCGCGTTCGGTCTCACCGCGCTCGTTCTTTGCCTCCTCTGGACCATGACGATGCGCCCGCGACTCGCCGAAATGCGCAGCGTCAAAAGTTTCGCTCCGATCATTGCAGATCGCGTCAAAGGCGATCAGCTATGCATTCCGAGCGGCCTCAACTACGAGCTGTCGTACTACTACGGCGCCGCGGTTCCCGATCTCAGCAATCAAAAGTGCGCATACCTCCTCGCGACGCCGCGCGAGTTGGACGCGATGACGCCCGAATATCGCGCGCGTCTCAAACCTGTGGCACAGTCCAGTCTCATCGGTGGCGGCGGACCGCCGGCGCTCTTTGAAATTTCGCCGGGAGTCGCTAAATAGAAAGCGATGGATCGTCAGGAACAGGCTGAACATACGATTAGTGCGCTGATGCGCTTCGTCGTCTCGCTCATCATCCCGCTGTGGGCGCTGGCGATGCTCGCGCTTGGCATCGAATATGGCTCAATCTGGTGGATCGGATGCGGGCTGGCGGTCGGCGCGGTCGGGCTGCTGTTCATGGTCGGAAACCCGTTGGCGGCACCAGTCCTCGACATCCGCGAGAGATGGCGGAAATAAACGCGGGGCTGCGCGCCCCGCACCCGCGGCAGGGGTGACCCCTGCACCCAGTATTAAGAACCGAAGAAGCGGGCTCGTGGCCACAGCGCGATACGCAATCGATCGTTCGCGCCCAAAATAGTTCTAAACAGGCCGTACGGCCGCATCTTCTCGCATCTTCCATTGGGTGCAGGGGTCACCCCTGCCGCGGGGGCGGGGGCGCGCAGCCCCCGCATTCGATTCCCTCCTCTCGCGTCGTCCTGATTTGCGGGCGCTCCCGCGGCAGGATATTCTTTAGATCCGATGCCGATTTTTGAGTACGAATGCGCGCGATGCGGGCTCGTCAGCTCCCACGTCGTGATGGGATCGTCGCGACGCCGCGAGCGTCTCGGATGTCCGCAATGCAAGTCGGCGCGGCTGCGGCGCGTGATGTCGTCGTTCGCGGTGGTCGAGAGCGAGTCGTCGCGCCTGGCGAGTTTCGACGCGTCGAAGCCGCGCGATGATTCTTACTATCGCGACTCGCGCAACGTCGGGATGTGGGCGAAGAAGCGGGCCAAGGAAATGGGCGTCGATCTCGGTCCCAAGTTCGAGGCGACCGTCGAAAAGGCTCGTAGCGGCAAGCTGATCAAGGAGATGACCTGAGGCGCGTTTATGGCGGAAGATCACAAGGACCGGCTGGGTAACAAGCTGCGCGACGTCGAGAAGGCGCGCGAGGATCAGTGGGCGCGGAAGAACGATGAAGAGCTGGTCGAGAAGATGCGTAAGCGCTTGAGTCAGACGGCTTGTCCGGAATGCAAACAGTTCCTGGTTCCGAAGATTGAGGCCGGACTGCAGATGCATGCGTGTCCGCAAGGCCATGGCGCCTGGCTCGACGCGTCGGCGCTGAAAGCGGTGTTGAAGGAGCACAAACAGGGTTAGCCGCTCGGCGATTTGAATTAAGCCTTGCTTAAGCGAAAACATCCATCGGTGAAGCGATACTTCTTGACAGCTTGGTCCAGTCCAACTAATCAAGACTCGGTAATATCACATGTATCTTAATTTTGGCGTGCCGCTCGCCCTTACGATCATCGGAATCGGTTTCGTGGCGCTGATGTTCGGCCTGCAGAAGCTGCTCGCGCCGCAAAATCCGTACGATCGAAAACTGATTCCCTACGAATGCGGCGAGCCGCCGACCGGCCGCGCGTGGATCAATTTCAACGTCCGCTTCTACCTGATCGCGCTGATTTTCGTGGTGTTCGAAGTCGAAGTCGCATTCGTATATCCAATCGCCGCCGTTTACCTCGATTGGGTGCGCTCGGGTCGACGATGGTACGCGCTCAGCGAGATTCTGGTTTTTCTACTCATCCTGTTCGTGGGCCTGGTTTATGTTTGGGTCAAGCACGACCTTGAATGGATCAAAAAAGTACCGGTCGAAGACTGAGGTTTGTTTTTTATGCCCCTGTTGAACACGCTTCCCGATTACGTCTTGACCACCAAGACGGACGAGTTGCTGAACTGGATGCGCAAATCGAGCATCTGGTACATGCTCTTCGGCCTCGCTTGTTGCGCGATCGAGCTGATGCATACGGGCGGCCCGCGCGCCGACATCGATCGTTTTGGTGCGACGCCGCGCGCGTCAGCGCGTCAGTCAGACTTGATGATCGTCGCGGGTACGTTGACGCTGAAAATGGCGCTGCGCACGCGGCTCCTTTACGATCAGATGCCCGACCCGAAGTACGTTATCTCGATGGGTTCGTGCGCGAGTTGCGGCGGACTGTTCCAGCTCGCGTACTCGGTTTGCGATGGCGTCGATAAAATTCTGCCGGTCGACGTGTACGTCCCCGGATGCCCGCCGCGTCCCGAGGCGCTGACTGAAGGCCTGCTCAAACTGCAGGAAAAGATGATGACTGAGCGATGGCTGGTACGCTCGCCCAATGGCAACGGCAATGGCAAGCAGGTCGCGGCTGCCTGAGTAGATGGAGTCGCTTCAAATACTCGAGCGCGTGAAGAGCAAGTTCGCAGACCGCGTGCTGGAAATTTCTGAGAAAAAGCCGGATCCGTTCGCGGTGATTGATCCTAAGGCGGTCGTCGAGATCGGGAAATTCATGAACGAGGATCCCGAGCTCGCGATGGATTGCCTCTCCAACGAGACCGGCGTCGATTACAAGGACCGCATCGAGGTGGTCTATCACCTGTTCTCGTACTCGAAGCGGCACACGGCGGTGTTGAAGGTGAAGCTCCCGCGCGACAACCCGAGCGTCGAGACACTCGAGGGCGTGTGGAAGTCGGCGAACTGGATGGAGCGTGAAATTTTCGATCTGATCGGCGTAAACTTTGAAGGCCATAGCGACATGCGGCGAATCCTGATGCCGGAGGACTGGATCGGTCATCCGCAGCGCAAGGATTTCGTCGAGCCCGCCGAATACCACGGAATCTCAACTGTCAGAGAGAGCCCGATAATCAGGCTCGACACCAAAAAGAAATGAGCACCCTTCACACCGAAGAAATGACGCTCAACATGGGCCCGCAGCATCCGTCGACGCACGGTGTCCTGCGCTTCGTGGTGCGCGCCGACGGCGAGGTGATGCGCGAGGCTATCCCGGACGTCGGCTACCTGCATCGATCGATCGAAAAAATTGCGGAGAAGGTCGGCTACCACGGCTTCATGCCGTACACCGATCGCGTCGACTACGTATGCGCGATGTTCACCAACCAGGGTTGGGGCATGGCGTGCGAGAAGCTCGCGAACATCGAAGTGCCGCATCGCGGTGAGTACTGCCGCGTGATCGCCGCGGAGTTCAATCGAATCGCGTCGCATCTGCTGTCGGTCGGCGCGATGGCGATGGATATCGGCGCGGTGACGCCGTTCACCCACGCGATTCGCGAGCGCGAGATGATCAACGATCTGATCGAAGAGCTGTGCGGCGCGCGGCTCACCTTCAACTACATGCGAATCGGCGGCGTGGCGTGGGATCTGCCGCCCGGATGGCGCGAGAAGGCGCTCGCGTACCTCGATCATTTCGATCCGATCCTCGAGGAATACAACGCGCTCATCTCGTGGAACAAAATTTATATCGAGCGGCTGGCCAACGTCGGCGTGATCACGCCGGAAGAAGCCGTCAACTACAACCTGGTCGGGCCGAATCTGCGCGCGTGCGGAATCAAGTGGGATATCCGCAAGGACATGCCCTATTCGGTGTATCCCGAGTTCGAGTTCGACGTGCCGATTGGCGACGGCCATTGGGGCAAGCTCGGCGACTCGATGGATCGCTACGTCGTGCGGATTCGCGAGATGGCGGAATCGTCAAAGATCCTGCGGCAGGCGCTGCAGAAGATTCCCAGCGGGCCGGTGCTCGCGAAAGTCGCGCGCAATTTTAAGCCGCCGGCCGGCGAATGCCAGATTCGTCTCGAGAGCGGACGCGGCGACATGGGTTGGTACGTCGTGAGCGACGGCACCGGCTATCCGTGGCGGGTGCACGTGCGCACCGGGTCGTTCGCGGCGATGGGTATCATACAAAAGCTCAGCGCGGGATTGATGATTGCAGACCTCGTCACTCTTATCGCGAGCCTCGACGTGATCGCCCCGGAGATCGATCGCTAATCGTCAATGGAGACACTGGTACAAAATCTGATCGCGTCGGGCGCGTTCGGCAAGAACGCCTCGCCGGGCATGGTCGCCGCAATCGTCGTGTTCATCATGAGCGCCGTCGTGTTCCTCGGCGTAGCGTTTCCGTTTGCCGGAATCGTGAGCTGGGCCGAGCGTCGAGTGTGGGCGCGAATCCAGTCGCGCGTGGGTCCAAACCGCGTCGGGCCACAGGGCTTTCTGCAGTGGCTCGCGGACGGCGTGAAACACGTCTGCAAGGAAGACATTATTCCCGACGAGTCCGACGCGCCGCTGTTCAAGATGGCGCCGTACCTGGTGATGCTCGCGTTCACGCTGCCGTGGGCGGTAATGCCGTTCTCGTCGTCGCTGATCCTCGCGGACCTGAACGTCGGCATCCTCTATATGACGTCGGTGACGGCGCTCACAGTGGTCGGCGTGCTGATGGCGGGATGGGCGTCGAATGACAAGTGGTCGCTGATCGGCGGAATCCGGTCGGCGGCGCAAATAGTCAGTTACGAAATACCGGCGGGCTTGTCGATCTTCCCGGTGGTGCTGATGACTGGCACGCTCTCGATGCAGGGAATCATCCGCGCGCAGGGCTGGGCGCCGCAGCATTGGTTCTTGTTCGCGAATCCCTTCACGTTCGTCGCGGCCAACATCCTCTATATATCGGCGCTGGCCGAGGGTAACCGCACGCCGTTCGATTTGCCTGAAGCCGAGTCAGAACTGGTGGCGGGTTTCGCGACTGAGTATAGCGGGATGCGCTACCTGTTCTTCTTCATGGCGGAATGGGGAAATCTGTTTATCATCGGCGCGATCATCGCCACGCTGTTCCTCGGCGGATGGCAGTTTCCGCACATCACCAAAAGCGTTGTCGCGATGAATATCCTTGAGGCGATCACCTTCAACGTCAAAGTACTATTCCTGGTCTTCGTGTCGATGTGGATACGCGCGACGCTGCCGCGAGTACGTATCGATCAGCTAATGACACTTTGCTGGAAATACTTCGTTCCGATCTCCTTTGTGAATATGATCGGAACCGCGGTGTGGGTAGCTATTTGGCCCGACGGCAACTCACTAATGGGCTATATCATGTTGGCGGCGGCGATTGCGCTGGCGGCGGTGTTTACTCAGCGCGTTATATACTATCTCCGGCGTTCGCGGATGGAAGTATACTTCAATCCGACTATATAGAGGCTATTGATGAGCGCGGTTTCGGAATACGTAGGAAATATTAAGGACGCTGTCACCAGCATCTTTGAGGGCATGGCGGTGACGGCCTCGCATTTCATGCGCAAGCCGTACACGGTGCAGTATCCGGATCGGATGCCGGTGCGCGTCCAGGATACGCTGCCGTTTCGTTATCGCGGAATTCTGGAAGTCGATTTGGAAATCTGCACTGGATGCCTGGCGTGCGAACGCGCATGTCCGATCGATTGCATCGTGATCGTCGTGGACAAGGACCCGCAGACGCGGCAGATGCTCCTGTCGCAATTCGATATCGACATCGCAAAGTGCATGTATTGCGGGCTTTGCAGCGAGCCGTGCCCGACCGGCTCGATTCATCATACGACTGAGTTCGAAGGCGCCGACTACTCGCTCGAAAGTTTGATTCGCCGCTTCGTCAAGGATCCGGTGATGGCGTACAAGCCCAAGAAGGGGCCGGAGACCGATCCGCAAATCGCGCCGATCCTGAATCGCGGCATGACCTACCTCGATCAATGGGCGCAACCGGGCGGCGAGAAACCGCCCGCCGAAGAAGAGCCCGCGTAGCGCGCGGCTTCGCACAACCGGGAAAGAGATGCTCGCTCAGGTAATATTCTATGCGTTGGCCGCACTGACAGTCGGATCGGCGATGTTAGTAGCGTTCTCGCGCAACATAGTTTATTCGACATTCGCGCTGCTCGGCGCCTTCATGGGCGTAGTAGGTATTTACATCTTGCTCGCCGCGGACTTCGTTGCGATGGTCCAGCTACTCGTTTACGTCGGCGGAATCTTGGTACTGACTATCTTCGCCGTGATGCTGACCGCCGGAATCGCCGACGTCACAGTATCAAACCGCGCAGTCGGAACCGGCGCTGGCATCTTCACAGTAGGTATCGCCGGAATGGTGATGCTGTACGCGATCGAGCGCACCCAATGGCATCAGATCGCGGCAGTAACGCCTGCGCCAACGACCTATGCAATCGGAAACGCGTTCCTCGGCGAATACGTGTTGCCGTTCGAGGTCGCGTCGCTCGTGCTGTTGGCGGCTCTGATCGGCGCAATTGTCATTTCGCGTCATGAAGCGCGGGAGTAGGGGATGGGCGGGGGAATAACGCTGAATCACTTCCTGGTGCTCAGCCTGATCGTGTTTTCGCTCGGGCTGTTCACGGTTCTGACTCGCCGCAATGCGATTGGAATCCTGATGGGCGTCGAGCTGATACTCAACTCCGCCAATATCAACTATCTTGCGTTCGCGTTTTACGGCGGCGGGAAATACGATGGGCAGATTTTTGCGATTTTCGTAATCATGCTGGCGGCCGCCGAGGCTGTCATTGGATTGGCCGTGGTGCTGGCGATTTATCAGAACTTCAAGACGATCGATGTCGATGCGACCGAAACCCTGCGTGGATAGCTGAGCGATGGATCATCCGATACCGGTTACGTTCATCCGATTGATCGTGTTGCTGCCGCTGATTGGCGCGGCGATCAATTTCCTTGCCGGCGCCTGGCTGCAAAAGACGTTCGGCAAGCGCGCGATCACTCTCGTCGGATGCAGCGTCGTAATCCTGGCGTTCATCCTTGCGATGCGCGGATTCCTGGCGATGATCTCGATGCCGCCGGAAAACCGCTTCATGCTCGACGACTTGTGGAAGTGGTTCGACGTCGGCGGACTGAATCTCGACATCGCGTTCTGGCTCGATCCGTTGTCGATGATCATGACGCTGATAATCACCGGCGTCGGCGGACTCATTCACATCTACTCGACCGGCTACATGCACGACGACGAGAGCTATTGGCGTTTTTTCGGATGGCTCAATCTGTTCACCTTCGCGATGCTGGTGCTGGTTCTCGGCGACAACATGTGGCTGATGTTCGTCGGCTGGGAAGGCGTCGGACTGTGCTCGTTCGCGCTGATTGGGTTCTGGTACAAGGTGCAGGCGAATTCTACCGCAGGCAACAAGGCCTTCATCGTGAATCGCGTCGGCGACCTCGCATTCGTGATCGCGCTCTACAGTTTGTTCGCGGGATTGCAGGCGCTCGGGCATCCGACACTGGTGACGCGTGAGGTAGCGCAATATGCACCGCTGCTCGCAGGAGTGCCGATAGGTTTCGCGGGATTTCTCTCCGGACACACACTGGTTGGATTCGTCACGCTGCTGATGTTCATCGGCGCGACGGGGAAATCCGCGCAGATCCCGCTGTACGTGTGGCTGCCTGATGCGATGGCGGGACCGACTCCCGTCAGCGCGCTAATCCATGCGGCGACGATGGTTACGGCGGGCGTGTACATGGTCGCGCGGCTCAATTTTCTATTTTCGATGTCGCCATTCACGATGGGCGTGATTGCGCTGGTCGGCGGGGCAACGGCGCTGTTCGCGGCGACGATCGGTGTCGCGCAGAACGACATCAAGAAGGTGCTCGCGTACTCGACCGTCAGCCAGCTTGGATATATGTTCGCGGCGCTGGGCGTCGGTGCCTACACCGCCGGCGTGTTCCATCTGATGACGCACGCGTTCTTCAAGGCGTGCCTGTTCCTCGGCAGCGGCTCGGTGATCCACGCGATGGGCGGCGAGCAGGACATGCGCAAGATGGGCGGTCTGCGTCACAAGATGCCGATCACGTTCTGGACCTTCGTGGCTGCGACCTTCGCGCTCTGCGGCATTTTCCCGTTCGCCGGATTCTTTTCCAAGGACGAGATCATCTGGCAGGCGTTCTCACACGGACACTACCTGGTGTGGGCGTTCCTGCTGCTAGGCGCGGGATTCACCGTCTTCTACATGTCGCGCCAGGTGTACATGACTTTCTTCGGCGAGTTCCGCGGCACGCATGAACAGGAGCATCACCTGCACGAATCGCCGCCGTCGATGTCGTACGTACTCATCGTACTTGGCTCCCTTTCGCTCATCGGCGGATGGCTGAAGTGGCCGGAATTCATGATCTCGTTCAAGCCCTTCGAGGAATTCCTCGATCCGATCTTCAGTTCGGAGGCGACTCGGCGGGTAACCGAAGCTGGAATACATAACCACGGCATCGAAGCGGCATTCGCAATCGTCACAGTCATAGTCGTGGTTAGCGGATGGTACTTTGCTGATTTGATGTACCGTCAGGATAGGTTAGATCCAGCGCGCTTTAGCGAGATGTTCGGCGGCGTGCCCTACGAATGGGTATATAACAAATACTACGTCGATGAATTTTACGATCGAGCAATAGTACAACCGTACCTAATGGCGACTCGCGCTTTCGCCTGGTTCGATACTAACATCATCGATGGAGTAGTTAATCTCGCGGCACGAGTAATAGTATTTCTGGCGTGGCTGTCCGGACTATTCGACCATTACGTAGTCGATGCGTTAGTGAACTTTGCCTCGAACGTGACTTACAACGTCGGCGGCAGGTTGCGGCGGCTGCAAACCGGTTCGATCAACGGATACCTGTACGGAATTCTGGCCGCGGTGATGCTGATACTGCTGGCGCGCGCGGTCGCGAGAGCATGATGCGACGCGCTATCAAGGAAGACGGGAAGAGCGAAAACTGAAATGAGTCACGCGCTTACGCTGATAACCTTTGTTCCGATCGCCGGGATGATCCTGATTCTCGCGCTTCCCGACTCGATGAAGAACGCGTCGAAGTGGATCGCGGTCGCGGCGACGATACCGCAACTGCTGATAGCTATTTACCTGTACGAGAACTTCGACACGACCACCAGCGCGGTGCAGTTTGCCGAGAAGGCGTCGTGGATGCCCGCCTACCACATTAGCTACTTCGTCGGCGTGGACGGTATCAGCATCTCGATGATCCTGCTGACGGCGCTGATCATGTTCATCTCGGTGTTCGCGAGTTTCGGCATCAATCGCGCGGAGAAGGGCTACTACGCGATGCTGCTGATGCTCGACACGGGCATGATGGGCGTCTTCGTATCGCTCGATTTCTTCCTGTTCTACATTTTCTGGGAAGTGATGCTGCTGCCGATGTACTTTCTCATCGGCATCTGGGGCGGTCCGCGACGCGAATACGCCGCGATCAAATTCTTTCTTTACACACTACTCGGCTCAGTACTTATTCTGCTGGCGATGCTCGGATTGTACTACTACGGCGCGACTCCGACATTCGATCTGACTGAGTTAGCGGCGAACTCGAGTCATTACTCAATTGGTTTCCAACGAATAGCATGGATCGCGCTGTTCATCGGTTTCGCAATCAAGATTCCTGCGTTCCCGTTCCATACCTGGTTGCCCGACGCGCACGTCGAAGCGCCCACTGCCATCTCGGTTATTCTCGCGGGCGTGCTCCTGAAAATGGGCACCTACGGCATTCTGCGCGTCAATTTTGCGGTACTCCCTGCGGCGACGTACCAGCTTGCGTGGGTATTCCTCGGCGTGATCGGCACTATCAACATAGTATACGGCGCGATGTGCGCGATGGCGCAGACTGACTATAAGAAGTTGATTGCCTATTCGTCGATTAGCCATATGGGTTACGTGATGCTCGGGCTGGCGGCGTTCACGGCGGCGGGAATCAACGGCGCCGTGCTGCAGATGTTCAATCACGGGACGATCACGGCGATGCTCTTTATCCTGGTCGGCGTGATCTACGATCGCGCGCACCATCGCGAGATAAACGGCTTCGGCGGCCTCGCGCAGCAGATGCCGATATACACGGCGATTACCGGGTTCGCGTTTTTCGCCGGCATGGGACTGCCCGGGATGTCCGCATTTATCTCGGAAGTGCTGGTACTGCTCGGCGCCTGGCAGACACATCCATTGATGGTCGCATTCGGCGCGGCGACCGCGATCCTGACGGCGGGCTATCTGCTGTGGACGTTCCAGCGAATCTACCTTGGCCCGCTGAACGAAAAGTACAAGGACTTTCCCGATTTGTCATTTCGCGAGGCCTTCACGCTGGTGCCGCTCGGGATCATCGTGCTGATCCTCGGCGTCTATCCGCACGCGATCCTCGGCCTGCTCAATACATCGCTGGTGCATCTCAACCAGGTCGTGCTGTCGACTTCGGGCGCGGCCGTCGCGATGCTTCACTAAGGCTCGGCTGGAAAGCAGATGGACCTCGGAAACCTCGCGAGCCTCAGGCACTTCATCCCGGAGATGATCCTTGCGGCCGGAATTCTGGCCCTCGTCATCATCGACCTGGCTGTGCGCGACAAGTCGCGACTCGGCGCGTTGGCTCTGATAGCGGCTGCGCTCTCGCTGGTGGCGATTGGTGTGGAGCCGGCGCTCGTCGGGCGCGTGGCTGTTTCATCGGATGCTCGTGTTCGATTCGTTTGCGATTTATTTCCGCCTGCTGATCGGATTGGCCGCGGTCGTGGCGATTTGGATGTCGATCGGCTCCGAGGAAGTGAAGAACTGCGACCAGGGCGAGTACTACGCGATTCTGCTCGCGAGCACCTTCGCGATGTTCCTGATGGCGGAGTCGGCGAACCTGCTGATGGCGTACCTGGCGCTCGAGTTCGTCAGCCTGACGTCGTACATCCTGACCGGATTCTTGCGCCACAATCGGCGCTCACTCGAAGCCGCGCTCAAGTATCTGATCTATGGCGGAGTCGCGTCGGGCACGATGATTTACGGGATGAGCTGGATTTTCGGAATCACGGGATCGCTCGATTTCAGCGTGATCAACAAGGCGCTCTCGACGCCGGCGCATCTGCCGGTGCTCGCGGTGTTTATCGCCTTGGTGCTGATCCTGACCGGGATGGGTTACAAAGTGTCGTCGGTGCCGTTTCACATGTGGGCGCCCGACGTTTACACCGGTGCGCCAATTCCGATCACCACATTCCTTGCGATCGGATCGAAGGCAGCGGGCTTTGCGTTGCTGACGCGATTCTTCTTCCCGGCGATTTCACATCTCGCAGCCGGTGGCAGCTGGACTGCGCTTGCGGGCGTCGATTGGCCGCAACTGCTGCTGTTCGTCTGCATCATCACGATGACGCTCGGCAACCTTGCCGCGTTGCAGCAGACCAACATGAAGCGGCTGCTGGCATATTCGAGTATCGCGCAGGCCGGATACGCGCTGATGGGATTCGTCGTGCTGTCGAACGACGGGATTCGCGCGATGCTGTTCTACCTGTTCGCCTACTACGTTATGGATGCGGGCGCGTTTCTGGTCGTGATGATCGTCGCGAACTCGACCGGCCGCGAGGATGTTGAGGCGTATCGCGGGTTGGCGTGGCGCGGCGGAATCGTTCCCGCAGTCGCATTGACTATATTCCTTTTCTCACTAACCGGCATTCCGCTGACGGTTGGATTCATCGGGAAGTTCTATTTGTTTGCGGCAGTTATTAAAGGTCAGTTCTACATACTGGCTATTGTTGGAATACTCAATTCAGTAGTCTCTTTGTATTACTACTTGAAGCCGATTCGGATCATGTTCTTCGAGCAGCCGCGGGGCGACGAGGGTACCGTGCGCTTCGATTCGTGGAATTACGGGCTGATGGGAGTGTTGGCCTGCGCGACGATTGTGTTTGGATTGTACTGGTCGCCGATCATATCGTTTGCGAATCGGTCATTGAGTTTCTTCACTGGTCCGACGTAACTCGAATTGCGCACGATGCGCGCGCCCTCACCCGCGCCGGAGGCGCGACCTCTCCCGAGGGGAGAGGTAACTACATTACTCGAAGACGATTGTACGGTTGTGATGTAACAGCACCTGCTTTTTGAGGTGGGCTCTGACCGCTTTTGCTAACACCATCACTTCCAGGTCTTTGCCCTTGCGGGCGAGGTCGGCGACGGTGTCGCGATGGGTCATCGGGGTCGCGGCTTGCGCGATTATCGGGCCGGCGTCGAGTTCTTCGGTTACGTAGTGCGCGGTTGCGCCGATTAGTTTGACGCCGCGATCGTGCGCTTGTTTGTGCGGACGCTGGCCGGCGAACGCGGGCAGAAAGCTGTGGTGAATGTTGACGATGGGCTTGCTCCATTCGCGAAGAAACTCGCCCGATAGCACCTGCATGTAGCGCGCGAGCACGACGGTGTCCGCGCGCGACTCGCTCAGATATTTCAAGAGTGCGGCTTCGGATTCCGGCTTGCGATCCTTGGTGACCGGAATCACCTTGAATGGAACTTCAAACGGGCGCACGAGCGGCTCAAGATCGGGATGATTGCTGACGACACCGACTATGTCGCCGTCGAGCTCGCCGACGTGATGCCGGCTCAGCAGATCCATCATGCAGTGCGGCAGGCGCGAGACCATGATGACGATGCGGTCGCGCTTGGCGACGTCGAAGACCGCCCACTTGAGGCCATCCCACGGCAGCAGCGACGGCATCGACAAGTCGAGTTCTTTGGATAGCTCAACTACCGGGAGTCGCAAACTTTCGAAATGGATACGCCAGAAAAAATGGCCGTCCTCGTCGTCGGAGTACTGGTCGGAGGTGATAATATTGCAACCGAGCGTGAACAGATGGTTGGCGACGCGGGCTATGATGCCGGGGCGGTCGATGCATGAGATGAGTAGGGTAGCTTTGCCTGCGGCCACGCTGATGACTCCGTTGGCTAATAGTCACTTTGAATTGTAATGGCTCAGCGCGCAAATAAACAAACCGACGATCGCGGGATTTTGTATGTAGTCGCGACGCCGATCGGAAATCCCGACGACATTTCGGCGCGCGCGATTCGCACGCTTGCGGAGGTCAGTCTGATTGCATGCGAGGACACGCGGCGGACCGGGCAGATGCTCGCGCGTCATCAGATTGGCACGCCGACGATTAGTCACTTCGAGCACAACGAGGATCGTCGAGTGCCGGAGCTGGTCGAGCGGCTGAAGGCGGGCGAGAAGATCGCGATAGTCACCGACGCGGGCACGCCTGCCATTTCGGATCCTGGCTTCCGGCTGGTGCGGGCGGCATTGGAGGCGGGCGTGCGCGTGATTGCGGTGCCGGGAGCCTCGGCCTTAATCGCGGCGCTTTCGATTGCGGGGATTCCGACAGACCGGTTCACCTTCGAGGGATTTGTGCCGTCGCGCGACGCGGCACGAGGAAAAGCGCTGGATGAACTGCGTCGGGAGCCGCGCACGATGGTGTTTTACGAAGCCGCGCGCCGAGTGGGGGATACGCTGGCTGCGATGGCGGCCGCATTCGGAGAATCGCGCGACGCGGCAGTCGTCTGCGAAATCACCAAGACCTACGAGCGTACAATCCGCGGGACGCTGGCCGAGCTGGAACGGAATTTTCGCGCGACGCCGGCACTCGGTGAAATCGTGATCGTCGTCGCAGGCGCGCCGCAGAATTCGGACGCTGCTGATGTCGCGATCGACGTGCATGAGGCGCTGGAAATTCTGCGTGAGGCGGGCCTCGGGCTGAAGCAGGCGAGCGCAGTCGTCGCGCGGCTGACTGGCAAGGGGCGTCGCGAAGTGTATCAGGATGCACTCAAGTCGCGCGTTGATGACTCCACTGATGACTGACCGGTGGACAGTGGATAACACCCGCGCTTGCAGTCGCTTTCGGGGTGCGGTTCAATGAAGTTGAGGCGTGGTGCGGGGATGGCGACGAGGGCAAAAGCACGAAATACAGATGGCGAACCTTCGTCGAGTAGCCCGATTGCGGTGCTGGTTGTTCATGGACCCAATCTTAATCTGCTTGGAGAACGCGAGCCCGAGGTATACGGCCGAACACGGCTGGTCGATATCGACAAGGAACTCAAGCGGCTGGGAAGCGAGCTTCAAATGAAGGTCGAGACGTTTCAGTCGAACAGCGAGGGCGGGATTGTCGATCGGATTCAAAATGCGCGCGGCAAATGCGACGTACTGTTGATCAATCCCGGCGCGTACACGCATACCAGCGTTGCGATTCGCGACGCGATCGCGGCGGTAAATATTCCGGTAATCGAAGTACATCTGTCCAACGTGTATCGGCGCGAGCCGTTTCGGCATCATTCGACGATTGCCGATATTGCACATGGCCGGATCATGGGATTTGGCGCCGAGAGCTACAGCTTGGCTCTCAGAGCGGCGCGCACAATCGTCGAGGAGTCGCGCCGACGGAGTGGATGACGCCATGGCGGGCTACGATCCAGAACGCAGGCGATCCGCGATTGCAGCAAGACACGGAGACGGGATGGAAGTACGCGAACTAAAGACCCTGCTGGTCCTGATGCGTGACTACGGGCTGGTCGAACTCGAAATCGAGGACAAGAAGGGCAAAGTCCGGCTGGTGCGCGGCGGCGGTCGCGCGTCGGTGGATCAGACCGAGTCGGGATCGGAGGCGCATGTCGCGGCGCGCGCGGCTTCGCCAATCAAGATGGCGACGCGGCACGTCGAAGCGACCGCGGAAGACGGCGCGAAGGCGGCCGGCAAAATCGATCTGGCGCCGAATCAGAAATTGATCGAAAGTCCGATGGTGGGCACGTTCTATCGCGCGGCTTCGCCCGACGCGACGCCGTTCGTCGAAGAAGGATCGTCGGTGCGCAAGGGCCAGCCGCTGTGCATTATCGAGGCGATGAAAATGATGAACGAGATTGAATCGCCGGCCGCGGGGCGCGTGATAAGAATCCTCGCGGAGAATGGAAATCCTATAGAGTACGGTCAACCCTTGATGATCATCGAAGTGATTTGAAAGGGCGGAGCCTTCGCCGATGTTCAAAAAACTTCTAGTCGCAAATCGCGGCACAATCGCAATCCGCATAATCCGCGCATGCCGCGAGCTGGGAATCTCGACCGTCGCGGTTTATTCGACCGCCGACAAGAACGCGCTGCACGTGCGGATGGCCGACGAATCGGTCTGTATCGGCCCGCCCGCTGCCGAGGACAGCTATCTCAACATCCCGGCAATTCTCAGCGCCGCTACGACCTTCGGCGCCGACGCGGTGCATCCGGGGTACGGCTTCCTGTCCGAGAACGGCGACTTCGCGGAGGCATGCCAGAAGTCGGGGCTGAACTTTGTCGGTCCCCGCGCGCGTCATATCAGGTTGATGGGCGACAAGCCGCGTGCGCGCCGAATCATGAAGCGCGCGGGCGTTCCTTGCCTGCCCGGCAGCGAAGGCACTGGGGTCACCGAACTGCGCGAGGCGCAGGCGGATGCGAAGCGGCTCGGCTATCCAGTACTGATCAAGGCGGCGGCCGGGGGCGGTGGCAAGGGCATGCGAGTCGTTCGCAACGCGGACGAGCTGACGCGCCTGTTTGCGTTGGCGCAGGGCGAGTCCGAAGCGTCGTTCAGCTCGAAGAAAATGTACCTCGAGAAATATCTCGAGCGTGCGCGTCACGTCGAGTTTCAGATTCTCGCCGACTTGCAGCGCAACGCGATTCATCTTGGCGAGCGCGACTGCTCGATTCAGCGGCGTCATCAGAAGGTCGTCGAGGAATCGCCGTGCCCGATTCTGACGCCGCGGCTGCGCGAGAAGATGGGCAAAGCGGCGGTACGCGCGGCCGAAGTCGTCGGCTATTCAAACGTCGGCACGGTGGAATTTTTGCTCGCGGGCAACGGTGAGTTTTATTTTATCGAGATGAACACCCGCATCCAGGTCGAGCACGGCGTCACCGAGATGGTTACGGGCGTCGACCTGGTCAAGGAAAGCATCAAGATGGCGATGGGCGAGAAGCTCACGCTGAAGCAGCGGCAGGTGACGTTCGAGGGCGCCTCGATGGAGTTTCGCATCTACGCCGAGGATCCCGAGCGCGGTATTCCGTCGCCGGGCGTCGTGACCAACCATCATACGCCGGGCGGGCTTGGCGTGCGGGTCGAGACGGCGCTGTACGACGGCTATCGCGTCCCGGTGCAATACGATCCGCTCATTGCGAAGTTGATCGTGCATGCCGAGACGCGTCCCGAAGTGATCGCGCGAGCCAAAGCGGCGCTGCGTGAATACGTAGTCGACGGCATCAAGACCAATATTCCACTGCATCTGAAGATTCTGCACGATCCGGATTTCAACCGCGGCGAATTTTCGACTGATTTCCTGACTCGCTACGAACCGGCTCGTCGCGAAGCCGCCCCGCAGGTAAGCAAGGCCTCTTGACCGCAACGTTCCGCGCCATGCTTGATAGAGTGGTAGTTCGAGGCGCGACAGCCGCGTCCGCAAGGCACATGACTAACTTGAGAACAATGAAACGAATCATTTCTGGCACTGATGATTGGGTTGATCGCGAGTGTCCCTGCGTTCGCGCAGGACAGCAGCATGAATCCGCTGATTCCCGGCGGCAACAGCGCTCCTCCCGGCCATGCACCCAAGGCCGTATCTTCGGATGCGCTGTACGATTTCGGCAGCGCGCTCGAAGGCACGATGGTCAAGCATACGTTCACCATCAAGAACACCGGCCAGGGCTACCTGGATATTCAAGGCGTGAAGACTTCATGCGGATGCACAACGGGCGATCCCTCGAAGATGCACGTGGCGCCGGGTGACACCAGCGATATCGCGGTCGCGTTCGACACGCACTTCCAGAAAGGGCACCAGGTCCGAACGATCACTGTCTCCACCAACGATCCCGACAATCCGCAGTTGGCGCTGACGGTGCAGGGCGTCGTCAAGAAGCAGGCCGAGGCGGTGCCCGGCGAGATCGCGTTCGGCGACGTGAAGCGCGGAACCGAAGGCACCAAGGAGATTCTGGTCAGCGATCTGAATCCCGGCCGCGGCGCGTTCTCGGTCGGCCCGGTTACCAACTCGAACTCGTCAATCAAGGTGGATCAGGAAAAGCGTCCCGACGGCAAGCCGGGTGCGCTGCTGAAAGTCTCGCTGCTCAAGTCGATGCCGGTGGGACCGTTCGACGACACGATTAAAATCACGACCAATCGCGTGCCGGTGCAAGTCGACGTCTTCGGAACCGTGACGGGCGATCTGAACATCGATCCGGCGCAGGTCTCGTTTGGGATCGTGCCGCGCGGCCAGGACATCGTGCGATTTTTCAAGCTGAGCAACCAGGGCCCTCATCCGATAAAGGTACTCAACGTCGCCAGCAGCAGCCCGGCCGTCGCCGCGACCGCCGAGCCGGTAACCCCCGGCAAGGAATACAAGGTGACGGTAACGCTGCGCCACGGCACCCCCGACGGGCAGCTACGCGGAAACCTGACGATCAAGACCGACGACCCCGATCAGGCAACGCTAAACGTCCCGTTCTACGCAATCGTAGGCCAGTTCAAGACCTGACCTTTTCTTGGTGCTCGGGGGCCCCTCTCCCTTCAGGAGAGGGGAACCGGAATTACCCCGCTTGTTTCACAGCCTTTGGGGTTCCTATATTTGTTCATGGCTCGGCGCGAGAAATCGGGGATCATTTCCTGGTTGCTGGACCGGATGAGCGATTGGGCTGTCGGTCTGCTCACCAAACCAATAAAAAGTTACGCGCTCCATATTCCGAATGACATTGCCGCGCTGAAGCGTCACATTCGCAAAGGCGACGTGATTTTGGTCGAGGGAAACGAACGTATCAGCGAATGCATCAAGTACCTGACGCAAAGCTCGTGGTCGCATTCGGCGCTGTACGTCGGTGACGAGCCGATTCGGCGCAATCCCGAGATGAAGGCGCCGCTGGTAGCACAATTCGGCGAAGACGCGAACTTCCTGGTGGTCGAAGCGATCGTCGAGGCTGGCGTGGTGCTCTCGCCGCTCAGTAAATATCGCGATTTCAACCTCCGCGTCTGCCGCCCGTTCAACCTGTCGTCGGCGGACCTGGCGGACGTGATGGACGAGGCGCTGCGCAGTGTCGGCAATACCTACGACCTGCGCAACGTGATCGATCTCGCGCGCTACTTCCTGCCGGTGAGCATGGTGCCTGCGCGCTTCCGCCGCCAGGCGCTGCAGTTCGGCAGCGGTGAGCCGACCCGCGTGATCTGCTCGAGCGTAATCGCGTCATCGTTCCATCGCGTGAAGTTCCCGATCGTGCCGAACTACGAGCACGTACCCGCTGGGGCGACACCGCCGCCTCCGCCCAGGCGCAAGCTCTGGCCGATCGGCTCACATTCGACAACCGGCGCGTTGCAATACGGCGCACTCAGGATGGTCTCGCCGACGCTGGTCACGCCGCGCGATTTCGACTTGTCGCCCTATTTCGAGATAATCAAATTCAATATCATCGAGAACATGCGTTTCGACTATCACAAGATTTTGTGGGCTGACGACGCACCGCCCGCGCACATAAAGAAAGGCGCGTAGCGGCGGAACATCGACATCAGGGGAGCGTCAATTGAACAACGAAAACGAACAACAGCACCCAGGCGGCCGTCGTGAACTACTCGAAAAGACGATCGCAAAAATCCTGCATCGCCATTGCAACTTCGGATGGGCGAACTACTACATCCCCAGCGAAAAGTTCCCAAGCCTGATCGAAGAGCTGGTCGAAGTGATGAGCCCCGGCGGCCAGGCCGGCCACGATGAACTGGTGCAGTTTTTCTTGGGCGTCCAGCGCCTGTCGTCGATCCAGGAGCGAGTAACAAAACTCGAACAGGAATTCTCGGTGTATAAGCGGGGTTGACCTCCTCTTCTCTTCTTTCTGGTCCTTGTGTCATCCCGAGCGTAGCCGAGGGACCCCGGATCTTTCTCGACGCGAACTGGCGCACCCTAACCACGGCGCGATGGATGTGCCTGCCTGATGATCCGTGCAATGCGCGCAAGCATCGCGGACGATCGATGTGCTCTCATCACGCTTGAGCCGTGGTTGAGGTGCGTCGGCTAGCACTGCGAAAAGATTCAGGGTCCCTCGTCTACGCTCGGGATGACACAATGAAAAAGCGCGTCGCTTCGCGAATCCAACTGGATTCAATGGCCGGTTGATACTACAAGTTTTTGTGACTGCTTGACGAAACGAAATTTCAGACGGAGGCGGATTCCCATGGACGCTCTTGAAGCGATTCTCTCACGCAAGGTGCAGCGCACGTTCTCGGATAAACCTGTCGAGCGCGAAAAGCTCGCGAAGATCGTCGAGGCCGGCCGCCATGCGATGAGCGCGCGCAACATGCAGCCGTGGCAGTTCGTCGTCATTCAAAATCGCGACACGCTCAAAGAGATTGGCGCGCTGTGCTCGACCGGTAAGTTCGTCACCGACGCGCCGTCGGCGATCGTCATTCTCAAGGATGTCGCCAATGCGCGATGGGCCGACGTCGATTGCGGGCAGGCCGTCCAGAACATGGCGAACGCCGGATGGGCGCTCGGCCTCGGCACCTGCTGGGTCGGCAACTTCGACGCGGCGAAGATAGGAGCGATGCTCGGGGTCAAGGACGGATGGGCAATCTTCACGATTCTGCCGTTCGGCTACGCCGACCCGAAGAATCCGCCGCAAGCGAAGCCGCTCAAACCTCGCGGCGAGATGGTACATTATGAGCGCGTAGGAAATCCGAAACCCTAGAGTCTGACAAGCGCCGATACCGTGTAGATACTGAGAAGAGGAAGTTTTGCGATGGCGATAAAACAGCAGGTTCCCCCCGAGGCATACGAAACGCTCAAACAGAATCCCGACGCGCTCTACCTCGACGTTCGCACCGAAGCAGAGTTCGCCGCCGGACATCCCAGTGGCGCGATCAATATCCCGGTGATGGTGGCGAGGGGTCCGGGGCAGATGCAGTTGAATCTCGAGTTTGACGAAGTTGCCGAAAAGGTAATTCCGAAAAACAAAAAGCTCGTCGTCGGATGCATGGCGGGCGGACGTTCGCAGCGCGCGTGCGAGATGCTCGAAGAAGCGGGCTTCACCGACCTGACGAACGTGGTCGGCGGCTTCGGCGGCCAGCGCGACGCGTCGGGCAAGGTCGTCGTCGCAGGATGGAAGGACGCCGGCCTGCCGGTGACTACCGACCTCGGCGACGCCGCATACGCCGCGCAGAAAGCCAAGGCGGGCATCTGATGGCGATACGCCTGACCCGCATCTACACGCGCACCGGCGACAAGGGACAGACCGCGCTGGTCGGCGGCAACCGCGTGCCCAAGGAGAGCGCGCGGCTCGAGGCCTACGGCACAATCGACGAGTTGAATTCGATCATCGGGATCGTGCGTACGTATCTTCCGGAGTATCGCGCCGGATTCGGCAGTGACTTCGATCCGTATTCGGAATCGCTGCGGCGGATACAGAATGAATTGTTCGACGTCGGCAGCGAGCTCGCGACGCCGCCTGACGGTGAATATCCGCAGATGCACAAAATGGGCGCCGGCGAGATCAAGAAGCTCGAAGAAGAAATGGACGCGATGGAGAAGGAACTCGAGCCGCTGAAATCCTTCACGCTGCCCGGCGGCGGCGTCCTCAACGCGTTCCTCCATCAGGCGCGCACCGTGTGCCGTCGTGCCGAGCGCGTATGCTGGCGGCTGAAGCGCGAAGAGGACATCAACGACAATCTCATCATCTATGTGAATCGCCTGAGCGACCATCTGTTCGTGCAATCGCGATGGGTCGCGAAGCGCCTCGGCGAGCCCGAGTATCTGTGGGACCGCGCGCTTCGAATCGAAGAGGACGAAAAGTCGTCGCGCACCGAGAAGCGGAAAGCGGGGCGTGGCGGCAAATCCTGATCTGGAGAACTTGTGATGGCTGATACCTCGAACATCTATCTTCGACAGGCGCAGATCGGTCCGATGGCGAACTTCATTTACCTGATCGGCGATCCCGCGACGCACAAGCTCGCAGTTGTCGATCCCGCGTGGGACGTTCGATACGATTCGCAAATTTGCGGAGTCGGAGGGCTACGAGATCGACAAGATTTTGATCACGCACTATCACCCCGATCACCTCGGCGGGCACATGATGGGCCAGAGTATCGAGGGCAGCGCCAAGATGCTCGAACACGTGAAGGCCAAGGTCTATGTGAACAAGCACGAGGCCGACGGCGTCAAGCAGGTCGCCGGATTGTCGGACTCCGACATGGTCAAGGTTGATGCGGGCGACACCGTCAAAGTCGGCGATCTCGAAGTGAAGTTCCTGCACACGCCTGGGCATACGCCGGGATCGCAATGCTTCCTGGTCGAGGGCAATTTGATTTCCGGCGACACGCTGTTCGTGAACTCGTGCGGACGCGTTGACCTGCCGGGCTCCGATCCCGAGGCGATGTATCACAGCCTGAACGACACGCTGCGCAATCTCGACGACGCGACGGTGGTCTATCCGGGACACGCGTACTCCTCGGAATCGAGCACGACGATCGGCGACCAGAAGCGTCACAACATGTACATGCGATTCCCGACGCTCGACGATTTCCTCGACGCGATGGGCTACGCGCGCCGCTAGCGTCGAATAGCGCCAGCCATGAGTGAGGCCTCGCACAAGCTCGCCCCGCAGGCCGAAAAGCTGCGCGAGGAGATCGATCGCGCCAACTATCGATACTACGTGCTCGACGATCCGGAAATTTCCGACGCCGAATACGACAAGCTGATGCGCCGGCTCGAGGCGCTCGAGCGTGAGCATCCGGAGTTGGCTACCCCCGATTCTCCCACGCAGCGTGTGGGCGCGGCGCCGAGCGAAAAATTCGGCGTCGTGGTGCATCGGCGGCCGATGATGTCGCTCGGCAACGCGATGGACGCCGAGGAGATGCGCGAGTTCGACAAGCGCATCAAGCGGCTGCTGAAATCCGACGCGGACATCGAGTATGTCGCCGAGGTCAAGCTCGACGGTCTCGGTATCGAGCTGATTTACGAAGACGGGCGGCTGACGGTCGGCTCGACCCGTGGCGACGGGACCAACGGCGAAAACGTCACGCAGAATATCCGCACGATCAAGAGCGTTCCGCTGAAGTTGCAGAGTCCCGATCACGGAAAAATTCCTCGCCTGATCGAAGTGCGCGGCGAAGTGATTTTTCCGCGCGCCGGATTTGCAAAATTGAATCAGCAGCGCGACGAGGCAGGCGAGCCGGCCTTCGCGAATCCGCGCAACGCCGCGGCGGGCGCACTGCGCCAGCTCGATCCCAAGATCACGGCGTCGCGCCCGCTCGACGCTTTCATGTATTCGCCCGGCGTGATCGAAGGCGCCACATTCAAATCGCAGTGGGAATTTCTGCAAGGTATCAAGGCGCTGGGGCTGCGCGTGAATCCGCTGTCGCGCGTGTGCAACGGTATCGAGGCGATCCTCGAATACTGGAACGAGATTACTGAAAAGCGCCATGAGCTGGACTTCGAGGCTGACGGCGTCGTGGCCAAGGTGAACTCGTACGCGCTCCAGGAGCAGCTCGGCGAGGTCTCGCGGTCGCCGCGATGGGCAATTGCGTACAAGTTCAAGGCGCAGCAGGCGGAGACGGTAGTCGAAAAAATCGACGTTCAAGTCGGCCGGATCGGATCGCTGACGCCAGTCGGCAAGCTGCGTCCCGTGCAGCTCGCGGGCGTGACGATTTCGAACACGTCGCTGCACAACCTCGATGAGATTCGCCGCAAGGATATCCGCGAGCGCGACACCGTGCTGATCGAGCGTGCCGGCGACGTGATTCCCTACGTCATCCGCGTCACCAAGGAAGGGCATCCGCGCGCCAAGCCGTTCGAGATGCCTGAGCATTGCCCGGAGTGCGGCGCAGCTATCCTGCACGAGGAGGGCGAGGTCGGCTACTTCTGCGTCAATGCGAATTGCCCGGCGCGGATGCGCGAATCGATTCGCCATTTCGCGTCGAAGGGATGCCTCGATATCGAAGGGCTCGGCGACAAGCTGGTCGGGCAACTGGTCGAGAAGGGGTTGGTGAAGGAACTTGATGATTTGTTCGGGCTGACGAAAGAGCAACTCTCGGGGCTCGAACGGATGGCCGACAAGAGCGCGCAGAACGTGCTCGACGCGATCCAGAAAGCGCGCAAGACAATGCTCGACCGGTTCATCAACGGACTCGGGATTCGCCACGTCGGCGAGCATACGGCGCGGCAACTCGCGTTGAAGTTCAAGACGATGGACGCGCTGGCGGCAGCGTCGGAGGACGACCTGCTCGGCGTGCGCGATATTGGCAACGAGGTCGCGCACAGTATCCGCGAGTACTTCGACGAGCCGCGAAATCTCAAGGCCGTGAAGCGGCTCATCAAGATTCTCGAGGTCGAGGTGCCGGCTGTAGTCGAAGGGCGGGGCGCATTGCGCGACAAAACTTTCGTGCTGACCGGGACGCTCGAATCGATGACGCGCGAGGAGGCCGAGCGCAAAATCATGGCGGCCGGCGGTCGCGTCACGTCGTCGGTGAGCCGCAAGACAGACTTTGTTGTTGCGGGCGCGGAGCCGGGATCGAAGCTAAAGAGGGCGCAGGATTTGGGAGTGCGTGTACTCGATCAGAAGGGGCTCGAATCGGTTCTTGCGGGTGAACCGTGAACTTTAAGTTTCGCGCTTATCGACCAGATTGAGAGAAATCGTCCATCTTCCTGTTGAGGCGCTATCAAAAGCGCGAGAGCTGACGACGCTCAAGCTTGATTCGGAGCTATGAAGGCCCGGCCGCGAATGACCGGGCCCTTCATGTGTTTCTCGCCGAGATTCAGTATGCTTAACCGCTTTTGTCTTTTACCCTAATCGACCGCCTCAACGTTTAAGCGCTCAGAAGCCGACGCACTGGCCGCTTTCGCCACCAGTGACCGTGTTATGCAAAAAGTCAAAGGTGATGGCGTTGTTACCGGAACAGTGCAGTCCGCCGGAGATAGTGTTGCCCTCCAGCTCCACATCACCTTCGACGCCATTGTTCTTGAGCTGTACGCCTCCGGTGATATTCGAGGACTGGATCTCTACATTTTCGATTCCGCAGGAAGCGCCTACGATGTTGGTTAATTTGACTCCACCGTTGATAGTGTCACCGCCGCAGGGTATTGAGTCTTCCTCCCCCTCCTTGCCGAGAATGACGCAGTTTCCTCCGGTGGCGACAACTCCGCCGCTAATTGTGGAACCGCAGACCTGCATTCGCCCGCCCGACATATGGACTCCGCCGGTGATGGTGGCACCCTCAATGTCGCAGACATCACCGCTGTTAACGACTATGCCTCCGCTGATCGAGCCGCTGATCAACCCATTGCACTCGGTCGCCGCCAAAGCGCCAACGCCCGGCATCATCCCAAAACTCAACACTACGAGAACAGCTATGACGCGCCTCATGAGTAACTCCTTCTTTGCTACGAAACTTTCAGTCGAAAGCCGCGGGACCGGTTGCGGGTGGCTGGCCTATGTCACGGGTCACCCTGCGGCTCTTCTGTTGATGCTTGCTACCCCGTGACCGCGCAATAATCAGATCGTCGGCTCCACAATGTCAAATCGTCCTAAATGTCAAATCATCCTAACGTAAGACCCTATGGCGTCGAAGAGGCCTGATCCGCAAATGATCCAGCCTTTTCTGCTTGGAAGCCCACCATCAAAATTGAAATCGCCGGGAACTGAAATATAATAGCCACTGGCCCTCTCGACGAACCGGCGTGACTACTCAAAAGCAAAAAGAGAGTGGGAGGTTGCATCTAGTCATCAGCGGGCGGGTGCAGGGCGTCGGCTTTCGATTCTCCGCTTACGACGAGGCCAAAGATCTCGCACTTGCCGGATGGGTGCGCAATCTACCGAGCGGCGATGTTGAAATCGTTGCAGAAGGCAAGCAGGAGAACTTGCAGATGCTTGCAGCGTGGGCACATCTGGGCCCGCCGTCGGCGCACGTAACCTCAGTACGCGAAGAGTGGTCCGATTTCACTGGCGAATTCAACGACTTCCAGATTCGATGATTCGACCTGCCGGAAAGCGGGCCTTTAATGCTTCCCTTAGATTAGCTATGCTTTAAATCCGCGTGTTCGAGTATTTGAATACCTTCGATATTGTCGGAGTAACTTTCGATAAGCTCTTAACTACAAGGAGATTGGACTGAGATGGCTGTTCCACCTGAGGCGGCTGGACAAGCTGCCGAGTCGCATGGTTCCGCGACGCACGCGCTCAAGCCGCATCTGAAGCGCGACCACGTCGTAATCCGGTTTGCGGGCGACTCTGGCGATGGGATGCAGTTGACGGGGATGCAGTTCACGGCCGAGTCCGCGCTGGCCGGCAACGACATAGCAACACTGCCCGACTTTCCCGCTGAAATCCGCGCGCCGCAAGGCACTCTGGCCGGAGTCAGCGGCTTCCAGCTGAACTTTTCCAGCAGCGAAATTTTCACCGCCGGCGACGAGCCCAACGTGCTGGTCGCGATGAATCCAGCGGCGCTCCAGGCGAACATCGAGGATGTCCCGCCCAACGCCGTCATCATCGTGGATCGCGAAGCGTTCACCGATTCCAACGTCAAGCGCGCCGGCTACAAGACCAATCCGCTCACCGACCATTCGCTCGACAAATTCCAGGTGATCGAAGTCGACGTGACCAAGCTCACCTCGCTCGCCGTGCATGGGATGGGTCTCAACAATCGCGCGGTTTTCCGATGCCGCAATATGTTCGTGCTCGGGATGCTCTCGTGGCTGTATCAACGCCCGATCGAAAGCACGCTCACTTACCTCGAGAGCCGCTTCAAGAAGACTCCTGAGATTCTCGAAGCCAACGTCAAGGTGCTCAAGGCCGGGTTCAACTACGGCGAGACGACCGAGATGTTCGCAAGCTCGTACGAAGTGCCGGCCGCGCGAATCGCGCCGGGACTGTATCGCAATATCACCGGCAACAGCGCGACGGCATTGGGATTCGTGGCAGCGGCGGTGAAAGCGGGACGTCCGCTGTTCCTGGGCTCGTATCCGATCACTCCGGCCAGCGACATTCTGCATGAACTCGCGGGCTTCAAGAATTTTCCCGTTTATACTTTTCAGGCTGAGGACGAGATCGCCGGCGTATGCGCGGCGATTGGCGCTTCATTCGGCGGCGCAATCGGCATCACCACCACGTCGGGCCCCGGCATGAACTTGAAGGCCGAGGCAGTCGGGCTCGCGGTGAAGGTCGAGCTGCCGATGGTAATCACCGACATCCAGCGCGCGGGACCGTCGACCGGCATGCCGACCAAGCCCGAGCAGGCCGACTTGCTGCAATCGATGTACGGACGCCACGGCGAGTCGCCGATTCCGATTATCGCGGCGTCGACGCCGGCCGACTGCTTCGACTGCGCCTACGAGGCGGTGCGGATCGCCGTCAAGTACATGACGCCGGTGATTCTGCTCACCGACGGCCAGCTCGCCAACGGTGCCGAGCCGTGGCTGCTGCCCGATGCCGACAAACTTCCCGAAATCAAAGTTGAGTTCGCTACGAATCCCGAAGGATTTTTGCCGTACAATCGCGATCCCGAGACGCAATCGCGGCCGTGGGCGGTGCCGGGTACCAAGGGCCTCGAGCATCGCGTCGGCGGACTGTCGAGCGAAAATCTGACCGGCAACGTCAGCTACTCGCCCGCCAACAACGAGCTGATGGTTCGCACCCGCGCGCGCAAGATCGCGGGCATCACGCGCGAGATTCCGCCGACGCAAGTGTTCGGCGACGCCGACGGCGACCTCGTCGTGCTCGGATGGGGCTCGACTTACGGCCCGATTCGCGAGGCCGTCAAGCATGTGCGCGCGAAGGGCAAGAAAGTCTCGCACGTGCATCTGCGTTATCTGAATCCGCTTCCGCACGACCTCGAGGAGACGCTCAAGCGTTTCAAGCAGGTCATGATTCCCGAAATGAACATGGGACAACTACTCAAGATGATTCGCGCCGACTACCTGATCGACGCCTTCGGGTTCAACAAAATCCAGGGCCGTCCGTTCAAAGTCAGCGAGATCGAAAACCGCATCAACCGGGCCCTGGAGGGCTGATCGAAAATGGCTACCGCTCTTAACCGCAAGGATTTCGTTTCCGACCAGGAAGTTCGCTGGTGCCCCGGATGCGGCGATTACGCGATCCTGGCCGCGGTGCAAAAGACGATGCCCGAATTCGGCATCGCGCCGGAAAACACCGTCTTCATCTCGGGCATCGGATGCTCGAGCCGGTTCCCGTACTACATGAACACCTACGGCTTCCACACGATTCACGGACGCGCGCCGGCGTTCGCGACCGGACTAAAAATTTCGCGCCCTGATCTCGACGTGTGGGTAGTCACCGGCGACGGCGACGGCCTGTCGATCGGCGGCAATCATCTGATCCACGTCCTGCGGCGCAACGTCGATCTGAAAATTCTGCTCTTCAACAATAAAATCTACGGACTCACCAAGGGTCAGTACTCGCCGACTTCGGAAGTGGGCAAGGTCACCAAGTCCACGCCGATGGGTTCGGTGGACTTTCCCTTCAATCCGATCACCGTCGCGCTCGGCACGCACGCGACTTTCGTCGCGCGCACCGTGGACGTCGAGCAGAAGCATCTCGGCGAGATGCTCAAGCGGGCGCATGCGCATCGCGGCGCGTCGTTCCTCGAGATTCTGCAGAACTGCAACATCTTCAATGACGGCGCCTTCAACGACGTCAGCGACAAGGCGCTCAAGGCCGATCATCAGCTGGTTCTCGAGCATGGCAAGCCGCTCATCTTCGGCAAGAATCGCGACATGGGAATCAGGATGAACGGGATGCGTCCCGAGGCAGTTCAGCTCGGCGGCAGCGTTACTGAGAAAGACCTCGTCGTGCACGACGAGACCAATCTGTCGCTGGCATTCATGCTCGGCAACTTCGAGCCTCCGCTCCCGACGCCGGTGGGCGTCTTCTATGCGGTGTCACGCCCAACCTACGACGGCGCCGTCAACAAGCAGCTCGAAGACGCCAAGTCAAAGCAGGGCGCCGGCGACCTGAAAACGCTCCTGGGCAAGGGCGATACCTGGACTGTGACCAACTAGCTCGCGAAGATCAGTAACGAACGCGCAAAGGCCCGCGAGCACAATCTCGCGGGCCTTTTTTTCTTTCCCCTCTCCCCCTATGGGGAGAGGTCGACGCTCGTCTTCGAGCGTCGGGTGAGGGACCGAATTCAGCGCGCGCTTCGCGCGCGATTCAGGATTCTATGATGAACGGCGCAGATTTCTTGACCCGCGCTTCACCGCGGCAGCTCGCACTTGTAGACCTTCATCACGTTCTCGCCCATCACTTTCGCGCGCGCAGCGGCCGGCAGCTTATGCGCCAGCTCCTCGACCTCTTCGATATAGTTGCCGACGTGATCGGGATGCGGGAAGTCCGACGCCCAGAAAAATTTGTCGGCGCCGCACAACTCGACCATCGCCGGCAGCGATCGCTCATCCGGGTCCGCCGAGATCCAGCAGTTGCGATTGAAGTAGAAGCTCGGCTTCTCCTTCAGCGACACCGTGCGGCCCATCGCGCTCGCATAAACGGCGTCGAGCCGGCCGAGCCAGTAGTCGATCCATCCGGCGCCAGCTTCGAGCAGCACCAGCCGCATCTTCGGGAATTTGTCGAAGGTGCCGTACTGAAAGAAGCTGGTGAACGCATGACGAATCGCGTCGGCCGCGACGATATTCAGAAAGTAATAGTTCCCGCGCATGAATTTGCGATCGTAACGCCCCGGCGCCGCCCACACCGGCTCGAGCGACGGATGTATCCCAAGCGGCACGTCGAGTTCCTGCGCCTTGGCGAACAGCACGTCGTGATCCGGATGCGCATGCGGTTTGCGCGTCATCACGAATTGCGCGAGCCATCCACCTTTGCAGCCAGCTTTGACCGCGCGTTCGAGTTCGACCGCCGCTGCCGCCGGATCGCCGAGCGACAGATGTGCGATCGGAATCAGCTTGCCGCGGCTCTCAGAGCAGAAGTCCACGATGTACCGGTTGTAGGCGCGCGTGCACGCCTGCGCGAGTTCGGGATCTTCAGTTTCGGTTTCCCACAGCAGGCTCATCGTGGGATAGAGGAACGCCGCGGCGAGGCCTTCCTCGTCGATTCGCTTCAGCCGATCCTTCGCGTCCATCGCACCGAACGGAGCGAAGCCGCCGTAGGTGGGAGCAGCGTCGAACTTGTCGTTGCGCGTCGCTCCCATGGCGGAGAGTCCGCCGAGCCGTCCGCCGCTGAAAACTTTCGACGGCTTGCCCGCGACCTCGAGATATTCAAGTCCCTTGTCGTCGGTGCGAACCCTGACGGCGCGTTCTTTGTACTTCGCTTCGATATAGCGATCCCACAGACCGGCGTCCTCGAGGATATGCCCGTCGGCATCGACCGCGCCGGTGAACGTCAGTTTCTGGATTTCGTCGAGACGATTCGACATTGAAGATGACTCCGCATGCGCACGAGATTCATCACTTATAATTCACGGATTGGTGGATGCGCCAGCGACCTAACCCCTAACCCCTTCCCGAGCGGGAAGGGGAACCGGACGCGGAAGAATGCGGCTCTCGCCTAACCAGGTTCTAACAGGGACGAAGTCCCGCATCTTTTCTTATCACTGGGTGCAGGGGTCACCCCTGCCCAAGGAGGTGCGGAATCCACGGTGGGTTCCGCATTTAATTCCTAATGCGCTGCGTTCGACATTGCCGTCGGATTGAAAAAATTCTCCGTCGCCAGTCCCATATTGATGTACCAGCTTTCGTGCTCGTCGGTCTCAACTCCCGGCGATAGCACCACCGTCGAGAAGCCATTCGTGACGTCTTCATCGACCAACGCGGTCTGAAACATCCGCTTGAACGGCCAGATTGCTACGCGCGCGCTCGGAATCGGCCGATCGCGATATGCGTTGAACGTCGCTACCGTCTTCCACAGCTTGCCGTCGCGATCGTATTGATCCGACGCGGTGATGAACCATCCTTCGGAATCGATATAAAAAATCCGCTTGGGAATCGTAGCACCGCTACCGAGTGATGAAGTCTGTTTGGCGTCCGCTTCGATTACGTAGAGCTGGCGCATCTCCCAATTCTCCGGGCATATCGTTCGTCCGCCGTCGGTCGGGCACGCCTTGGCCGGGGAGTTCTCCGCGTTCACGACCGCGAGCATCGGCTTTTGGCCGAGGAATTTATAGTTGAAATCTTCGATCTTTGCCGCGAACCCGAAAAAAGAATCCGGATCGAGATTGCTCGCGTAGGTCCCGGCGCCTCCTCCACCGCCACCCGCGGCCGTGTCGAGCAAACCGAAGACATCCGAAAGTTCGCTGGCCGACGCGCGCCTCGTGTGCCGCGTGCGCGGATTCATCATCCAGCTGTTGTCTTCGATTTTCGGATCGATACTGCGATAGCGAATAAATCCGAAGCCGCGCATCTCCGATGGTTCGAGAAACGGATACGCGCCGAAGCGATATCTGATATTCGCCCTTGTCGCTTCCGGATCGGTCGGGACCGGATTCACTTCGGTACGTCCGATATTGTTGTAAAATCCCACGTTGCCGATCGTGAAATGCTCGACTGGATCGGCGGGCGTCGAGCCCGGCCGATAACTCGCAATCTCCGTGTTCTTGGAAATCGCGTCGTCGGTATAGAGCGGCCGGTAGCTGAAATTCCACATCACTTTCAGCGCCGCATTCGGATCGTTCGCATCGACCAGCGGAAACGGCAGCCCCGCCGAATAGCCCTTCAACGTTCCATCGGGCGCGAGACTCACCTGCGGCGAATATTTCTCCGTTGCCGATTTGTACGGCGGCGGCCATTCGAGTCGATCGGTCGGCACGATTTTCATCGTCATCCCCTGCTTTACGAGAATCAGATTCCCCGGACTCACAAGGTCAGTAACCTTGTCCGCCTGATCTTTCGTGATGGTATCGCCCGCACTGACTCCTGCGCCCGCCGAGCCCGCGATGGAAAAAAGCGCGAATGTGGCCAGAACGACAACTTCAAGCTTTACTTTCATTTTTGATTTTCAACCTCGACCGGCTTATTGTTCCGGTTCCCTTTCCCGTTCGGGAAAAGAGGACGGGTTAGGTTGCCTAGAAGCTGAGGCGTTTGAACCGGCTCTCGGGAATCATCCGAACGACGCCCATGATCGCTCGCCAGAACCACGGCACATATACGACTTCGGCGCGTTTACGATACGCCGCATAAATCAGGTCGGAGGCCTTGGTCGGCGAGATCGTCAACAGCGCGCCTTCGCGTCCCCACGTCATCCGCGTATCCACTGTGCCGAGCTTCACCGTCATCACGTGCACGCCGCTCTCGGCGAGCCGTCCGCGCAGCCCTTGGACAAACAGCGCGAGTGCGCCCTTGGCCGATCCGTAGACGTAATTCTTCTTGCGCCCGCGCTCGCCGGCAACCGATCCGATCACGATGATGAAACCGGATCGTTGCTGTTCGAGATGCCGTGCGCCGAGCGTGATCAACGACACGGCACCGGTGAAGTTCTGATGTATCGTGGCGAGCGCCTCGCCGGGATCGGTTTGCGCGGCGTCTTCGTCGCCGAGCGTGCCGAAGCATACGACGACGCCGTCGAGTCCGCCGAGTTCGCTGGCCACACCACGGATGAACTCGTCATGCGACGCGAAGTCCGACGCGTCGAAGGTCCCGGAAAGAGCGGTCACGCCCGCGCGAGCGCTCACGTCCTCGGCAACCCGCCGAGCCTCGTCAGCATTGCGCGCCGCTAGATACAACTTCGCGCCATCAGATGCGAACCGCAGCGCAAGCGCGCGCGCAATCGGACTGGTCGCGCCAAGAATCAAAACTCTATTCATCGTGGTTCGCGAACGTTCCTTTTTTTCTTGTTCCCCTTCCCGCTCGGGAAGGGGTTAGGGGTTAGGTTGTCGATCATCCCCGCTCACCAAGGTTCGCGCGAGTTTCATGCCGGAGACATCCCCAGTCTGCGCGAGAGGCTCGACGAAAACCGATTCTCAGGATCGGCGACTCTCTTCGCCGCCTGCCACGTGCCGAGATTCGGATACATCGCGCGAAAAGTCTCCTGCGCCATGCGCGCATCCTTCGCCAGGTACACGCGCCCGCCGCGCTTCAACACCATCGCGTCCAGCGTGTCGAGAAATTCGAGCATCCCGGTCGTAACGGGGAAGTCGATCGCCAGCGTGTATCCGGGCATCGGGAACGAGAGCAGGCCGTCCTGCGCGCCGAACTTCTTGAGCACCGCGAGAAACGAACCCCGCTTGCTGCGCGTGATCGCCTCGAGCACTTCGACAAGCCCCGCGCGGCTCTCCTCGGGCGGCCACACGCATTGATACTGCACGAAGCCGCGCTTGCCATAGATTCGAGGCCAGTTGCGGATCGAATCGAGCGGATAGAAAAAGCTGGCCCAATCGAAAATAGTGTGCGCCGCTTTCTCGCGATGGAACGCGTAGTTGACCGCGTTGAACGCCCGCACCGTCAGCGAGTTCACGGCCGGGAAATCAAACGGCACGAACGGGCTGAGCTTGCGCGCCGTGCTCAGCGGATTCTGCGCGAGGTTTCGCGGCAACTGGTCGAGCGTCGCAAAGTTGCCGACGTTGAGAATCGATCGGCCCAGCGCGCTCTTGACGCTGTTGCAATCGATCCACGCGACCGAATAACCGTACTGCGCGTCGGTCCGCTCGAAGGCTTCGATTGCTGCATCGATATTGCCGGCGCGGATCAACTCGCCATCGAGATAGGCGCTCTCGACCCGCCGCATCCTCAGTTCCAGTTCGAGAATCACGCCCGTCAGCCCCATCCCGCCGACGGTCGCCCAGAACAGCGCCGAGTTTTCCTCGCGCGAGCAGCGCAGCACCTCGCCCTGACGCGACCATCAGATCGAACCACGTCACATGCGAGGCGAGTGACGAATCGCGATGGTGATTCTTGCCATGCACGTCAGCCGCAACCGATCCGCCAAGCGTAACGAAGCGCGTGCCCGGAGTGACCGGCGGAAAAAAACCGCGCGGCAAAAACACATCGATCAATTCCGCGATCGTGACGCCAGCCTCGCATCGCAAAAGCCCCGAGGTGGCATCGAACGAGAGCATTCGGTTGAGCCGCGTAAGATCGACCACCCGATTCTGATCGTTAAGCGCCGCATCGCCATAAGCCCGCCCGGCCCCCCGCGCGATCAGCGACGAAGAGTTGCCGGTGACAACGGCCTGCAGCTCGGAGATTCGATCCGGCCGATAAACATCGCTCTCGGAAAGCGGATACCGCCCCCACCCGGAAAGCATCGCGTGGCTCGGAAGCGGCGCAGAAGTAGTAGTCGTCGTCATAGCGAAAAACCAAAAGTACCAATCGAAGCTAACAGGAAGATCGCGATCGAGAAACGGGCGCAAGCGCGCACGACTCCGACTCTTCACCTGCGGCTGCGCCTGCCAGCCGCGATAGCGCCAATTGTGCTGGCGAAAAACGCGCGCACTTCCCTCGGGCCTCTCGCTTCAATCAGCGTACGCGTGGTCGACGTACTGCGTTACTTCGGTGTCATAGCCTTCGATTTTCGGCGGGACCTGACGGCGGACGTTTTCGATGTCATCCTCGTCCATTACCGTCACATCGATCTTGATTTCGTGCGGGTCGTCGTTATCGAGTTCGACGCTGGCGACCTGCGGGATCTTCGCTAACTCGGCCTCGTGCCGCTGACGCACCTCCTCGGCCGTCTGCAGTTCCGGAGGATATTGGGAGGTTCCCCTGAACTTGAATTCCCTGTCAGTGGAACCGCTGGCGCTCTTGACGATCACGTGAATGGTGCAGTGACCTACATCGCCGGTCCTGGGCCAGAACTCCACCTGCTCGTAGCAGCTCTTTCCCGGTTCAAGATGCTCGTTAACGTTCGCAATCGAGCACGGTAATGGATCATGTACCGGGCCGAGCATCCCTAATCCGCCATGTAAGCCTGTCGAGAATTCTTCGCGGCTGGTCTTGAAGCTAATCGTTATCGCTTGTGAGGAATGATTAGAAATCAGAAGGTTCCCGCACGACGAAGTACCGTCGAACTTTGCGGGCTTGCAGGCCGTTTCTCCGGTCGGGACTCCCGCCGGCCCACCCGCCAGCCATCGGTCTAATCCGGCGTCATCGACATAGCCGATATCCACCGATCCAGCCGATGCGGCAGTGCAACAGAAAAGGGTGACCGCGAGGATTAGCGTGATGGCTGCCGGTTTCATAATCATTTGATCGCGCGCCACGCGATCTCTTGCAAGCCATCTGGGCCAGTTTCGACGAGTGGGGAGGTGGGATGAACTTTTTAGCCTGACCACGCCGAATTCTCCGTGCTATGTCTAACGGTATGCGTCAGCGTTCCCATCCCGGCGATCAGACTCAGCCGAGAATCCACCCACAAGGAAAACGCCTGATCGCAAAAACAGGTTCTGACGGAACGAAGCTACCAATGGTAGAGGAGCCGTTCCGATCCACTACATATGGTACAAATTGCCCATTCAGGAACCCGGTCTGACAGGAGAATCGTATGTCGTGGGAGAAGGAAGTCCAGGAAATTCGGCGCCGCGTTGAGCTTGCGAAAGAGATGGGTGGCGCCGACAACATCAAGCGGCAGCATGATGGGGGCAAGCTCACCGTGCGCGAGCGGATCGAGCGGCTGCTCGATGCGGGGACGTTTCACGAGTACGGCGCGCTGGCGGGTGCGCCGAAGTACGAGGGCGAACTGCTCGCGTCGATCATGCCGGCGAACTTTGTCGGCGGTACCGGGCGGATCAACGGGCGGCGCGTCGTGGTCGGCGGCGACGACTTTACGGTGCGCGGCGGTGCTGCCGACGCAAATATCGGCAACAAGCGCAGCTATGCGGAGCTGATCGCGCACGAGCTGCATATCCCGATCATTCGGCTGGTGGATGGGACCGGTGGCGGCGGCAGTGTGAAATCGTTCGAGACGGTTAAGCGGACTTACGTTCCCGCCAATCCGGATTTCGATGTACTGGTAAAGCTGATGGGCGAGGTGCCGGTCGTCGCCGGATGTATGGGGTCGGTGGCGGGGATCGGCGCGGCGCGGGTGGCGGCGTCGCATTTCTCGGTGATGGTCCGCGGGACGAGTCAGCTGTTCGTCGCGGGACCGCCGGTCGTCAAATGGGGCGTCGGCGAGGATCTCACCAAGGAGGAATTGGGCGGCGCTGAAATCCACGCGCACATGAGCGGCTCGGTGGACAACGAGGCCGAGAGCGAGGACGACGCACTCGCGCAGATTCGCCGCTTCCTGTCGTACCTGCCGCAGAGCGTGTGGAATGTGCCGCCGCGATCGACGCCCGACGACGATCCGGCGCGTCGCGAAGAGGAGTTGATCAGTATCGTGCCGCGCAATCGCCGCCACGGCTACGATGCGCGGAGAATCGTCGAGCTCGTGATGGATCGCGATTCATTTTTCGAGATGACGCCGTACTTCGGGCCGTCGCTGGTGACGGGATTCGCGCGACTCGACGGATTCCCGGTCGGCGTGATGGCGAACGATCCGTTTTCGATTGGAGGATCGCTGGACGGGCCGGCGTCGGACAAGATGGTCAAGTTCGTCGACCTTTGCGACACGTTTCATCTGCCGATCGTGAACTTTGTCGATCAACCCGGCTTTCTGATCGGGCGCGAGGCCGAGATGGCGGGGACGATTCGGCGCGGCGTGCGCGCGCTGTACGCGATGTTCCAGACGACGACGCCGCTGGTTGCGATCATGGTGCGCAAGGCGTTCGGTGTCGCGGGCGCGGGGCATGGAATCACGACCGGTCTGAATTTGCGCTACGCATGGCCGTCAGCGGATTGGGGGTCGCTGCCAATTGAGGGCGGGATCGAGGCGGCGTACAAGCGCGATTTGGCGGCGTCGAGTGATCCGGAAAAGTTGCGCAAGGAGCTCGAGGATAAGTTCAACGCGATCCGATCACCGCTGCGCACTGCGGAAGCATTCGGCATCGAGGAGATAATCGATCCGCGCGACACTCGACCGCTACTCGTCGACTGGGTGCATCAGGCGTACGAGGTAGTCCCGACGCAGTTGGGGATTCGTACGCGCACGATGCGTCCGTAGGGTAGGTGACTAGCCTGCGGTTACGCGATCCGGTGCAGGCGCGGCGTGGGCGCGTTCTTCGACTGCGGCGTGGCCGCGCGAGAACGCCATCGCGACGATATAGATTATCATTCCGACGAGCGCGACTTTGACCCATGCACCCCATCCGTAGTGGACGGCGACGTACAGTGAAAGCGGCGCGGAGATCGCGATCCATGCGCGCGCGGCCAGTCCGAAGAAAGCCCATCCGGTGGCTTGCAGAGCGGGCGAGACGTCCTCGAGAGTCTCGGAGAATTGCGCTGCCCACGGCACGTACGCGATCGCCAGGAAGCATCCCATCAGCGACGCGACCATCACCATCGTGGAGCGCGGAAGCTCGCGGCCGAAGGTTGGAATCCACCACGCCATCAAAAGCGCGGCGAGGATGCCGCCGAAGATTGCGATCGGCTTGCGCGTCTGCAGGCGATCCGACACGAGCCCGGTCAGCACGAGCACGCCGAGATTCGTCAGCCAGAAGTATTCGTTCATCTTCGCGGCTTCGGCGGGCGAGTAATGAAACGCCTCCGTGAACATCAACGGCCCAAACGCCTGGATGGCGAAATACAATGTCAGATTCGCGGTGATCCCGAGCACCAGCAGCCAGACTTCCGCGTGACTGAGGAGGCGGCGGAACGCGTCTCTCGTTCCCGACGGCATTTCCGACGCTGAGGGCAAGCGTCCTTCGGCGGCGAGCGCCTGGATTTCAGTCTTCATGATCTGCATGCGCAGTTCGGGACTTAGATCGCACAGCCACAGGACGATTGGGATGTACATCGCGACTGCGAAGAAGCCCATGATCCAAATCTGCGATTGCCAGGTGTGATAAATCGGCAGCGTCGCGCCCGCGACGTAGTTCGACAGGAAGTTCGCGCCGACCGGGCCAATCGTCAGCAGTCCGAATGCGAGCGCGCGGCTGAGCCGCGGCGACATATCGCGAATCAGTGCGGCGCCGGCGCCCGCGGTCAGGCCCGCGACGACTCCCATCAACAGGCGCAGGATCACGAAGGTCGTAATGTTAGTGATCAACACGTTGAGGAAGAGCAGGGCGGTCACGAAGCCGAGGCATACGTCGATGATGAGGACGCGGCCATAGCGATCCGCCAGCGGGCCGCCGAAGAACGCGCTGATGCCGGAGATCAATACAGTGAACGCGATGAACGCACCGTAGGCGGTGTGGCTCATATGCAGATACGGCAGCAGGATCGGCAGCAGCGGTGCGAGCTGGAAGTCGTACGCGCCGAGAATCGAGGCGAGCACCGTGAGAATCAGCAGCGACCATCGATGGCTGCCGCGCGGATATTCAGTTAGCGTTCGTGCCGCGACAAAACTGTTCATGCAATCTCTCCATTAGCCGGGCGATCGCGCTGATTTAATTTCTCTACAACCAAGCAGCCCGAAAACACAAGGCGCTTTGGATACTGGTGCGCGCGAGCCGTGCCTGCTATCACGCTCGACAAGACTCGATCAAAAGGACGCTGAGCGATGGATATAAAGAGTCCCGCGGTGGGCAAGGTGTTGCGACTCTCGGTCGAGAGCGGGGCGCAAGTCGCGCGCGGCGACGAGTTGATGGTGATCGAGTCGATGAAGGTTGAGATACCGGTGAAGGCGCCGGTGGGCGGTCGCGTCGTGGAGTTTCGGGTGAAGGCTGGTGATCAGATTCAGCGCAATGTTGTGCTCGCCGTCATCGAGGCGTGATCAATCGGGAACACTATCGCGGCGGGTGCCCCATTTTTCCCAGAACGTTACCTGTAGCGCCGGCTTGCGATCGGGTCGCGCCCATCGGCCTTTAGGATAACCCATTGGAATGAGAATCACGTTGGCGTACTCGGGCGGCACGCCGAGCATCGCGTCGATCTCCTTCGCGAACATCGTATGCATTCCGGTGATCGACGTTCCGAGACCGTAGCCGCGCGCTGCCAGGCACAGGTTCTGAATCGCTGGATAGATCGCGCCCCACATTGGCTGTCCGGCGCGCGCGCGATCGGTGTATTTTTTCACGCACGCGAAGATCATCACGGGCACGTCCGCGATATGCTCGGCGAGGTATTTTGCTGAGCGCAGATTTCGGCCGCGCTGGCTTTGTGGATCGTTGGCGACAACCTCGCGCTCGGTCGCCGTGAATACGGTCTCCCACGCCTTGAGATAGCGTTCCGCGACGAACTCCTTCGCTTCGCGATCGGTGACGACGATAAAAAACCACGGCTGCCGATTATGCCCGCTGGGACCCATCGTCGCCGCCTCGATCACCTTGACGATGAGATTTGGCGCGACCGGGTCGGGCTTCAACCGGCGCATCGAGCGCGTCGTGTAGATCGCTTCGAACAAATCGAATTCGTGATGACCATGCATGAGCGCGAAGGTATCAGTTTTCGGGTGGCGACCGGAAATCGCATGCGCTAAGAATCGAGCAGCTTCTTCCGCGGAGGAAATCGTGCCTGAAATAATTCTGCATCAATACGCGACGTCGCCGTTCTCTGAAAAGATCCGCAAGATTTTCGCGCACAAGAAAATCACGTGGCGGTCGGTCGAGCAGCCAGTGATCATGCCCAAGCCCAAGCTGGTGCCACTCACGGGCGGCTACCGGCGAATTCCGGTGCTCCAAATCGGCGCCGACGTATGGTGCGATACCGGAAGCATCATCAGGAAGCTCGACGAGTTGAAACCCGATCCGACGCTTTATCCCGGCGGTCTTGCCGCAGCGGCTGACACGATGAATCAATGGGCCGACCGCCGCCTGTTCTGGTCCACGACGCCGGTAATTTTCGAGAAGCTCGCCGCAGTGGTGCCCAAGGAATTTATCGAGGACCGTTCCAAGATGATGCAGGGTGCGGATTTCGGCGCGATCGCGCGCTCAGCGCCCGATTCGCGAAACCAGTTGCGGGCGTTTCTGGAAATCCTCGATCGCCAACTCGCCTCTTCGGCGTTCCTGCTTGGCGATTCGTTCAGCCTCGCCGACGCCGCCTGCTTCCATCCGGTGTGGTTCCTGCGCGCCGAGCCGACTTCATTTGGCATTGCGCAGAAATTTCCGCATCTCATGCGATGGTTCGAGCGGATCGACGCGATGGGCTACGGCGATGTGAGTCCGATGGATCCTGACGAAGCGTTGAAGATCGCGAAGGAGAGCACCCCTGCCACGGCCGAGAACATTGACTCGAAAGATCCAAACGCGCTCGAAGCCGGGACCCGCGTATCGGTGACGCCCGACGACTACGCTTTCGATCCGGTGACCGGCAGATTGGTCGTCAGCACGATTCATGAAATCGCGATCGAGCGGGAAGTGCCGGAACTAGGACGTATCGTGAATCATTTCCCGAAGATCGGATTCCGAATCGCCGCAAGCTGACCAGCGTAGCCCGCGATCTCTCGTCGAGCACTCAGGCGTTGTCGCGTGTGGCGACAGGGCACGGTGCTGACAGTCGTGGGCAGATCCTTGCAGGGTCAAATGCTCTGCGCGGTCTGTCGGACACCTGGATACTTTCTTGCTCTGTCATCATTTTTTCTGGTTGCTTTTACGTTCGGCTATCTAACACCAGGTGAGGTTCTCCACCCTTCTCTTCATCAACGGTAAAGATCCACGCCGGAGCCGCATTCTCGGTAGGCGGCGTTCGTTTTCTGCGGGGCGCGAACCGACGGCGTGCCCAGCGCTTCCCCTTTGGAGTCAGCGACCAGCCCCATGAGGCTTCGCACGCCTTCCGTATCCGCGGCTCCGCAAGCAAGGTTCCGTAGAGCGCTCCCAGGAGCACGAGACAGTTTGCGCATATCAGAGGGTCGGAGCACGATTCTTCGGCTGGAACTGATATGCACTTGCACGGTGCTGTTTGATGCTGGCACAACGAATAAATATAAAGTTCCATAAATTACTCCCCGCGAGAACGCTATGCTCTCATACTAGGCTCCTAAACACGTCACGCTATTCTTACTTGATCTGTCCCGCGGATAACTAAAGAGAACGTTAACTCCACAAAATGTGTTCTTTACCTAGATAGATTGTCTAGCTATCAGGGAAAGGCGCGATTTCATGGCCTATCGTTTTTGGCGCTGAAGATTCGCGTTTTCCTTACGAGGTCACATTGACTCTCTTTGCGATCTGACCGCCCTAAAATGACAGTGCTGTTGAAGCCCGGAGAGCCGATGGGGATCCGCTGCACTGAACGGTACGCATTCCATCGTGGAGCCTTGCTACTCAATCGCATGTGATGAGGCGATCGATCGCTGTCGGCATAGCCTTTGCGTTATCAAGTTCGAGATGCGCGAATTAGATGAAGAAAAAGCGAAATAAAATAAATAGTGCCATTTCAGTGGCAGTTGTCTTAAAACAGTCCGTTTGTCGACGTTTATCACTATCAAAACTGGCCAAAGTGCAATTACGTACGACTCTGCGAAAGAGTTCCTGCGTGAGGAATGGCTCGCGCGACTGGCTACCACAATGTATGCACTCGCGGGCCATCGCCTTTTCCGTCGCGTTGCTGACGGTCTTATACATAAGCACGTGGTCTTTCGCGCAGGTGCCGGCTGAACAAATCACCTCCGCCACTCATTCGCCCGCGAACTACGATACAAAGGCCCGGACAGCTCAAGGAACGTCGAAAGGGGTTACTGACGCTCTCGAAACTTCAAGGTTGGAAATCACTGATCAAGTTGAGGAGGCCTATGCTCTGAAATCCGACCAGTTCCAATCGCTGATCGGGTCCGATGGGACTTTCAACGTCAAAGACTCCGGGGCCACGGGTACGGGGATCTATGGAGGCCACGACGACTCGCCCGCGATTCAAAGCGCCATTGACGCCGCTTGTCTTTCGAACAACGTCAACGATGGGGAAGTGAGCGCGACAACCGGTCTGGTTCCGGCCGGCTCTTACATGATGAGCTATCCTTGGTGGATCAACTGCGCGGGTTTGAGTTTGGTGGGCGAGGGCACTTTCGCCTCAGTGTTTTCGCCGGTATATGATTTCGGGCCAACTGGTGTGTTTGCGCCCAAAGCTTATCCTGGCGTTCCCCTCGCGGCTCCCTTGGTGAGTGGACCGGGCAGTAGCTTCGATTTCACGCAAGACAGCGCTAGCGCTCCGTCGATCGATCTCAGTGAGTGGCGAGGTGTGCACGGGGCTTCTAGTACTTGTGCCGGAATGAATATCAACGGATGCGCCAATCTGACCGTCGAGTATTTCGTCAATGATGTCACTCTTAGGGGTGGCGCCGCGGTTAGCAGCGGCTCGGAGGAGTCGGTATCCAAGGGGCAAGGCGCCGCCTTCTATTCCGGGATCGGCTCAGGCCGGTGGATTGACAGCATTCTTCTGAGCACGACAGGCTTGATATCAATGAATCCGGTGAGCGCGATCACCACCGGTGCCACCTACTACCACGCTTTGACTTACGACGGTGCTGCTATCCGCCAGTATTCCTGCACGCCGGGAGCAACCAGCGCATCGCCGATTGCGGAATCTTCCGGCATCGGGACGGTTGTTCAAGCACCGACCGAAGAGGTGACTGTCGGTCCATCGATACAGTTGTGGCCAAATAGTTCGAAGCTTCAGGCTGCGATCAACGGCAAGGTCTATAGCATCCGTGTCTCTAATATAGATCGATGGCCATCGGGCATAATTGCGACTTGTCCAAGTTCGGCGCTCGTCGCGGATAGCAACACGCTCATTCTAACCGATGGTGAGCAGGCTCCTGGCGGTGCGCCCTTCTATAAGGCTTATGACAATGGGCTTGTCAGTGGCGGATATGGTATTGGCTGGCTATTCGGCTATAGCAGCAACCGCAGTCAGTCAGGCAATTACGAAATTCTCCAGAACGGGATGCAAAATCTCGGCATTTTCGGTCCTGCGGACAACTCAGGAATCATTTATGTCGGTGGGCACGACGGCATTTTCGACGGTCTTGAATTTCGCAACATGGAAATTGGCATCGAAACATACCAGCTGGCCTATGAGAATAGCTTTTCCAACCTCTTCATATACGGGGCACCGGGCAGCTATGGCATCTCTGATATGGGCGGAGGCGCGAGCAGCTGGAGCGGAATGATCAAGGTAAGCAATTTCTGGGCGGATGAGGTTGCGAATTCGGGCACTTTTTCAGGAATACGAAATATCCAAGGAAACAACGGAGTGTCTCGGTATGGTTTTATTGAGAACAATCTGGGAGGGACGAACCCGGGCGAATCAACTTTGACGGATAGAGGTGATGATACCGAGAACACCGGAAATCCCCAGACGCCGGATCTTGTGCTGAACAATCCCTCAGCAGGGATCGCCATCCTGAACGAATTCGGAGGAGCCACTCAAGCAACAATGGCATCGCCTGCAGCGATCCTGGATAGCGGCGGTAAACTGAATTACTTTGGCACCGCGATCACATCGAATGCCGGCTCTGCGACGGAAGTCGTGCATTGCGTCGGCTCTCCGCTCGGCATCGTGAACTTTGTCGATCCGACACTCATCGGGTTCGGGTCAGCACCGCTCTCGAGCACTTGTAATGTGACGATCACCCCGCCGCCGCCGACCGCATCGGCGACCATAACTTCGACGGCGACTGCCACGCTGACCGCTAGTCCATCGACGACGCCGACATTATCGCCGACGCCTACCGCGGCCCGCACTCCGGCCATCTCGCCGCTGCCGACTTCCACCGCCAGCGCGACGCCTACAGGCACGGCGACAGCGACCGTCACAGCGACGTTCACGCCGACTGCGATGCCGACCGTGTCGGCGTCACTGACTGTCTCGCCAGGCTCTGCGAGTTTCAGCGCGAAGGTGGGCACTCGAAGCAAGTCCAAAAAGATAACCGCGCACAACGCAGGCACGGTCTCGATTTCGGTGACAGGCGCGCTGGTGACTGGCGATTTCGCGCTCTCCAAGGTCTGCGCCTCGACGTTGAAGGCAAAAAAGAGCTGCCACTATGCTGTGGTCTTCGCGCCGACCGCGATCGGCGCGCGGTCCGGCCTGCTCACGATCAATAGCAACAGTTCGAGCGGGCAACGAAGCGTAAATCTCTCAGGGACCGGACGGTCGCGTGTGGCGACAGGGCACGGTGCTGACAATCGTATCCCAAGCAACACTCAGATAGGCACGGGCAATACTAAATAGCTAATCAACTGGATACTCACTATGTAGTTCGTTCACATATATAATGAGAGTAGAGTGACTACTGGACGCGGTGCCGAAGGGGGGTCTTCGCTTTGTCCAGGCATTTCTCGCGATGGCTTTTCATTGCAGCGGGCGGCTTGCTGCTGGCCGCCGGTGTGGGAGTCATTTTGTCTTCGCCGATGCGCGCGAGGTCGCGATCGGACCGCGCCAATATCAACGCGCCGGGCGCTCTGCACGCGCGAGACCGGGTGGACCGCGAAAGATTCTTTCTCAGCCGGCGCGGCCTGAATTTTGGCATACCGCGTGGCGCGTATCGCAGGGCGATCGCGCAGATGCGGCGCCAGGAGCGCGACCGTGTCGCAAACTCGACGCTCGACGTGAGTGGATCGTCGCCGCCGGCTGCCTCTTTCGCATGGACTGCGCTCGGTCCAATGCCGCTGCTCAACGAGATTCCGACCTTTGGGGGCGTCGCGCTGGGCGCAGCCATTGCCAGCGTGACGGGACGAGTCACCGCGATCGTCGCTGATCCTACGGTAAGCGGACGGATATTCGTCGGCACGGGAGACGGTGGAGTCTGGATGCGCGCGAACGCAGGCGCAGCGTTCGTCCCGATATTCGACCTCGAGCCGACGATGTCGGTCGGCGCGCTCGCGCTCGACACTACCACCAGCCCCAATCCGACGCTGTATGTCGGCAGCGGCGAAGGCAACGGATCGTCCGATTCATTCTATGGCCTGGGAGTATTCGTCTCGAGCGATCTAGGTGAAAGCTGGACGCAACTGGGTGCGAGTAAATTTACGCACGCGTCGATCGCCTCGATCGCGGTCGATACTACGCAGACGCCGCGAACGATCTACGCAGCGGTGACGTACGGCTCCAGCGCGAACCGGGCCGACGCGTCGTGGGTGGGTGGTGATTTCAGCCAGAACGGCTTGTGGCGATCGGGCGACGGCGGAGAGTCGTGGATTTCATATCCGTCGGGAACGTTTGGCGCGTGCCCGTACTTCACCAACGATCCATGTCCGGCTGAGTCAGTGGCGATCGATCCGGCGTCGCCGACGGCGGTGCTCGTTTCGATTCTCGGCGTCGGCGTGTTCCGATCGTCCAATGCCGGGTTCAGCTGGACGCAAGCGAGCCTGCCGAACTTGAGTGGCGGAGTCGGCCGCGCGAGCGTGGCGGCCGCGGGCGGAGTTGCATACGCGATAATCGGCGCGTCCGACGGTATCGAGTTCGCGGGATTCTACAAGTCCGCCAACGACGGCGTGACCTGGACCAAGGCGTCGGTGCCGAGCGCGACGCTGGGCGGGACGACGATCGACGGATCGAGCTCGAGCAACTTTTCGCAGTCGTTCTTCGATCAGACGTTGACGATCGATCCTGCCGACTCAACCGGCGCCACCGTCGTGATTGGCGGCGTCGGAATTTACCGATCGACAAACTTCGGGAGCAGCTGGGCGTCGCTCGCACCCGGTGGCGGAACCCATTCGGATCAGCACGCGATCGCGTTCGATCCGGCGGGCGCGCACAGTTTCTATCTCGGTAACGACGGCGGGCTGTATCGCTTCGACGCGGGCACTTCAGCCTGGGCGGCGCTCAACGCGAGCATCGGCGCCGCGCAGGCGCAATCAGTCGGCCCTCATCCTACAAATAGTAACGTAGTGTTGGCGGGATTCCAGGACAACGGCACCGGACGCTTCGACGCGACGCAGCCGCCCGCGTCGAGCTGGACGGAGGTGGATAACCTCGACGGCGGATTCGCGCTGTTCGACAGCGTCAATCCGCTGTTCGCGTATCACTCGTTCGCGACCACTACTGCCGGCGCATGGGTGTCGCGATCGACCGACGGGGGCGCCACTTTCAAATCCTCCGCTACCAGCACGGCGCTGCAGGCCGCGATGGCGACGGCGAGCGACGACGGCGCCGCCTACTTTCCACCGCTGGCGAGCGATCCGGCCGTAGCCCAGCGCGTGCTGTTCGGCGCGCATTCGGTCTACGTATCGATTGACGGGATGGCGACGTGGTCGCAGCAAACGACCCAGGACTTGACCGGCGGATGCAACAGCGGCGAATGCGGGCTGGAAGATCTCGAGATCGCGCCGTCGGACCACACCAAGGCTTACGCGCTCGCGATGGAGACCAGCACGACCTTTCGTCCGACGCCGTTTAAAATTTTCACCACCGACCAGGCCAACATCCAGGTCAACCCCGGTCAGCCCGAAGGCGCGCATTGGACTGACAAGACCGCGCAACTGCCGCCGATCGTTTTTCCAGACTCCACGCAGGCGACAGGGATTGCCGTTGATCCGTTCGATTCGAGCGTCGCCTACTTGAGCCTTTCCGGATTCACCTCAGCGACCGGAATGGGTCACATTTTCGTGACCACCGATTTCGGCGGTTCATGGACGCAGGCCGACGGCAATCCCGCGCTGCAGAGTCCGCCCCCGGTGAACGCGTTGCCCGACGTTCCAGTATTGCGGATGCTGGTGGATCGCAACGATCCAACGGCGATGACCGTGCTGGCGGCGACCGACATCGGCATTTTCAGAACGACCGACGGCGGAAATACCTGGGCGCCGTTTAACCTCGGCGTGATTCCGGCCGTCGCAGTCTTCGATATCGAGCAGAATCAGAGCGGCGTGATCTTCGCGGCAACCCACGGGCGCGGGATATTCGAGTTGTCCGGCGAAGGATCGCCCGGCACGACGCCGACCTCAACGCCCAGCTTCACCGGTTCCGCAACCAGCACTCCAACGCCAACTTCGTCGATTACTGCGACGGCGACACGCACCGGCACCCCGTCAACAACCGCGACGGCATCGCCATCGATTACGTCCACCGCGACGCCTACAGCGACCGCGACAGCGACGACGACGGCGACAGCAACAGCAACAGCAACAGCAACAGCGACAGCAACAGCAACAGCAACAGCAACAGCAACAGCAACAGCAACAGCAACAGCGACAGCAACAGCGACAGCAACTACGACGGCATCCACTACATTCACCGCCACATCAACCCCAAAGGCGACCGGGTCCGCGACGGTGACCGCGACACTCACCGCTACGCCCACCGCGACCGCGACGAACAGCGCTACGCGAACTGCAACAACAACCGCGACGATCAGCGCTACGCCGACTGCAACGACAACGGTGACAGCGACAGCCACGCTGACCGCTAGTCCATCGACGACGCCGACATTGTCGCCGACGCAGACAGTATCTGCGACGCCTACTTCGGGTCGCACTCCGGTCATCTCGCCGACGCCAACTTCCACCGCCACCGCCACCGCGACGCCAACTGCCACATCGACAGCAACCATTACGGCGACGTTCACGCCGACTGCGATGTCGACCGTGTCGGCGTCGCTGACTGTTACGCCAAGCTCGGCCAGTTTCAGCACGAAGTTGGGCAAGCGGAGCAAGGCCCGGACGATAACCGCGCATAACGGGGGCAAGGTCCCGATTTCAATCACAGGCGCGCGGGTGACCGGCGATTTCGCGATCTCGAAGGCCTGCGGCTCGACGTTGAAGCCAAAGAAAAGTTGCCACTACGCTGTCGTGTTCGATCCGACTGCGATTGGCTCGCGGCCTGGCGTCCTCACGATCAACAACAACGGTTCGAGCGGGCAGCGAAGCGTAAATCTCTCAGGAAAGGGCGAGTAGCCGCATCATAAGGCGGCGCGATACTCGCGCTCGAGAATTCCCATCACGATCGTGTCGTGAAATTTGCCGCGGTAGAAACGATCCTCGCGGAGGACGCCCTCGCGCTTGAATCCGCACTTCTCGTACGACGCGATCGCGCGCTGATTGTAGTCGTATACGTGCAGCCACAGTCGATGCATATTCATCTTGTCGAACCCTAGCCGCATCATTACGCGCATGGCGTCAGTCCCATAGCCCTGGCCCCAGAATGACTTGTCGCCGATAGTGATGCCGAGTCCGGCGCTGCGATTTAACCAGTTGATCGCGTGAAACGCGGTACCGCCGAGATATTTGCGCTCCGCCAGAGTCTCGATCACGAAGCTTTTGTCGGTATCCGAAGATTTCGCGGACGCGTCGATGAACTTTTCCTCCGCGATCGACGAGACCGGGTAGGTCAGCATCCCGCCTGCCAGAAAATCGGTGACTTCCTCGTCGTTGATCCATTTCATTATCGAGTCGAGATCGGATTTCTCGAACGCTCTCAGCCTGATCAGCTTGCCTTCCATATGCGTCTCCTCGCGTCCAAAAAAGAAAGGCGACCCAGTGTCGGGCCGCCCTTCGTCGATCTTTATCAGTTAGAAATGATTAGCCCTTGGGCAATCCCAGCACCCGCTCGCCGATAATGTTGTGCTGGATTTCGCTGGTGCCGCCCGCGATCGTCAGCGCGCGCGATGCGAGCATCCGATACGACCACTTTCCCTTGTCGAGCGCATGCGGCGCGTGAAATTCCATCTGGCTGTACGGCCCCAGCATCTCCATCGCAAACTTGTTCATCCGCAAATTGAGTTCGCTGGTGCATAGCTTGAGCACCGAGCCCTCGGGTCCGGGCGGCAGACCCTTGAGTCGCCGCGTCAATTGCCGAAAGCCCGTGTAGCGGAGAGCGGCCGCCTCGCACGCGAAACCTCCCAACCGCTGGCGCACGCTGGTATCTTCCCACGCCGTATGCCCGTTGCTGCGGACGTTCTTCGCGAGTTCGACCAACTCTTTGACCTGGCCCATCATGTCGCGGCCGCCGCCGATTCCCGACCGCTCGAACATTAGCGTCGTGATCGCGACCTGCCAGCCCTGGTTCTTCTCGCCGATCAGATTCTTCTTCGGCACTTTCACGTCTTCGAAAAATACTTCGTTGAAATTCGCATCGCCGGTGATCTGCACCAGCGGACGAACCGTCACGCCGGGACTGTGCATATCGACCAGGATGTAGCTGATTCCCTTGTGCTTGGGCGCCTCGGGATCGGTGCGCACCAGCAGGATACACATGTCCGCGTGATGCGCGTCGGAGGTCCAGACCTTCTGCCCGTTGACGATAAAGTAATCGCCTTCCTCGACCGCGCGCGTCTGCAGGCTGGCGACGTCGGAGCCGGCGCCGGGCTCGGAATATCCCTGGCACCACAATTCATCGGCCGAAAGAATTTTCGGGATGTGCTTCTGCTTCTGTTCCTCGGTGCCCCAATGGATGATCGTCGGACCGACCAGCATGATGCCGAGTCCGTTGACCATCATAGGCGAATTAACTTTCGCGAGCTCTTCGTTGTAGATGATCTGCTGAGTGAGAGTTGCACCGCGGCCGCCGTATTCCTTGGGCCAGCTGATTCCGACCCATCCGCCCGAGTGCATTTTCTTGTGCCACGCGACCCGCCGCTTCCAGTCGTCGGCGCTGCTCTCGCGCATGAAGTCGCCGCCCTCTTCGGAAGTTCCGGCTTTGGGCAGGTTGGCCTTGAGCCAGCCGCTGAACTCTTTGCGAAACGCCTCGTCTTCGGCGCTGAACTTGAAATCCATTATGCCTCCGCGTGAGGGACCGCGTGATGCGCACTCCTGGCCGCGCTCACGACGAGCGTCAGCCGGCGGCTGCGGTCCCTAACACTTGTTATATAGAACGCGGGCGCGGGCCGTTCAAGAACGCGAGTAGATCTCCCGGTCGACGATTTCCATCATCACCTGCGACGGACTCTCGACCGTCGTGAAGCCGAACTGTGCGTACAGCCCGTGAGCGTCGCGCGTCGCCAGACTCCAGCGCCGCAGCCCCTGCAATTCCGGATGCGCCAGGATCGACGCCATCAATTCCTTGCCCAGCCCGCGCTCGCGATACGGCTCGAGGATGAAAACGTCGGCGATATACGCATACGTCGCGAAGTCGGAGATGACGCGAGCGAAGCCGATCTGATTGGCGTTGTCGTAAACACCGAAGCACAGCGAATTTTCGATCGATCGCGCAACCGTCTCGCGCGGAATCCCCTCGGCCCAGTACGAGCGCGCGAGAAATTTGTGAATCACCTCGAGGTCGAGCTTCGATCGATCTGTGCTGATCAGAAATCTGCCCATCTCCATCACCACCATCGCTGTCATGTGACTCGTGCTCCTCGATTCACGGGCAAGCGGTATCCACTCACGTGTGGCGGAACTGAAGTCGACGCATCGAGACGCTCGTCGGCGACCGGCGCCAGTGTATTCATCGCAAACGGAATCTGCCCCGCCCAAATCGGCAGCGCGTAGTCCGCTTCGTCGTCGAGCGGGTCGCCGCTTCGGAGCTTCGCCGACGCCTCGACGATTGGAATCGAGAGAACCGACGTTGCAGTCAGCTCCTTCTCATTGGGATGCCGGATATTGTCCCAGCGGCCGGGCGCGACGTGATCGATCAGTCCTTTCATCACGGCGAACTTCTCAGCCGTATCGGTGACCAGAGTGGCGACGCCAAGAATTACGGCCGATCGGTAGTTGACCGAATGATGGAACGCGGATCGCGCGAGCACCAGGCCGTCGATATGCGTCACTGTGACAGCCATCGGCGTCCCGTCGGCAGCGGCGCCGAGCATCCGGCTTGCGGCCGAGCCGTGAATATAGAGCCGGTCGTCGATGCGGACGTGAAGTGTCGGAATCACGAAGGGCTGATTGTCGATAGCGAAACCGACGTGGCAGACCAGCGCGGTATCGAGGATCGAGTAGATGGCGTCGCGATCGTAGGACGCGCGCTTGGGCAGGCGTTTGACGCGGGTGCGCGCGGTCGGCGCGATCGCGTTGTTCAGTGAGTTCAAACTGTCCGCCTGCGCTGACTGGCTCTGTATCTCTTCCATCGTTCTCGCCTCTTTGTTACAGTACGTAACTATGAACGTATCGGTACAATATCAAATACGCGGAGATTCAAGCAACCAGATCGCCGCGAGCATCGAAAACGGGATTCGCGGCGGAAAGTTGCGCGTCGGAGAGCGGCTGCCCACGGTGCGCGCGCTCGCAGCCAGGCTGCGCGTCAGCCCGACCACAGTGGCGGCGGCCTACAATGCACTGCGGGTCCGCGGATTGGTGCATGGCTCGGGTCGGCGCGGCACGGTGGTAAATCGGCGGCCGCCGCTGTTGACGCGCGCGGTGTTCCCGCCGCCGGCGCCAGGGCTGCGCAACCTGGCCGACGGCGGTCCCGATCCGGCGATGCTGCCGAAGCTGAAGCCCTATCTCGCGCGGCTTGATGGAATACCCGGCAGATATGGAGACGCGGAGAATCGCGCTGCTCTGATCAAACTTGCCGCGCGCCACTTCAAAAACGACGGCATCGATGCTGACTCGATTGCCGTCGTCAGCGGCGCGCTCGACGCGGTCGAACGCGTGCTTCAGGCGCATTTGCGTCCCGGTGACGTCGTCGCGGTCGAAGACCCGAGCTACACTGGCGTGCTCGACCTGGTTGCGGCGCTGGCGCTGGTGGCGGAGCCGGTCGCGATCGATGATTCGGGGCCGATTGCCGCGGATTTGAAGCGCGCGCTCAAGCTGGGCGCCAAGGCGTTCATTCTGACGCCTCGCGCGCAGAATCCCAGCGGCGCTGCGCTCGATCGCAAACGCGCGGCGGAGCTGAGGCACGTGCTTGCGGCGTTTCCGGATGTCGTGTTGATCGAGGACGATCACGCGGGTCCGGTGTCGGGTGCGCCTGCGATCACGTTGTCAGCAGGCCGCGCGCATTGGGCCACATTGCGATCGGTGTCGAAGTCGCTAGGCCCCGATTTGCGAGTGAGCGTGATAGCGGGCGATGCGCTGACGGTCGCGCGCGTGCAGGGGCGACAGAGCCTGGGCCCGCGATGGGTCAGTCACATCTTACAAGATCTTGTGGCGATGATGTGGGCGGATGCGGATACGCCTGCGATTTTACATAGAGCCGCCGATACTTACGCGCGTCGGCGGAGCGCCTTGATCGAAGCGCTCGCGCATCACCAGAATCGAGGCTCGCGGACGCTCCGGCCTTAACGTGTGGGTGCCTGTCGCCGAAGAAACCGTGGTGGTGAATGCGATGGCGGCGAAGGGATGGGCGATTCGGGCGGGCGAGTGCTATCGAATAAAGAGCGCGCCGGGAATCCGCGTGACGGTATCGACGCTGCCAGTTGAAGAGGCGCGTCGGTTTGCCGCCGACTTGGCTGAGTCGATGCGGCCGCGCTCACATGCGCAGTCGGCTTAGGCGTTTATGCGGTCAGACCCTTCCGTGCTTTGATTTGATCCAGCAGGGCGGTGATTTTCTGGTCGCGTTCCAGGCTGTGAAGGCGAAGGTCGAGGTCGTCGCCCAAGAGTTCGCCTTTGGCTATGCCCAAGGCTTCTTCGCGAGCTACCTTGTGGCGCATGCGATCGAAGGTACCGTTTTCGGTGCCCGATAGGTGTTGCGCGTTTGCGGTGCGATGGGTCGCGCGTGAGCGTCGGTGCTGGACGATTAGCAGATCGGATTTGGTGCGTGCTTCGGAGAGCTTCAATTCGAGTCTCTTTAGAGCCGCTTTCATCGATTCGACCTGACTATGATGCTGGCCGATTTGCTCGTCATAATTTTCCGCGAGTAGCTGAAAGCTTACCGCGCGCTCCAGGGCGGCGCGGGCCAGTTGGTCGTCCTTCTTTTCGACGGCTAGCTCTGCCTTGCGCATCCATTCGGCATGCTTGTCGGCGTTCTCGAGCTTTTTCTTTTCGAGCAGATGCAAATCGGCCAATGCTATCGCGACCTGGGTCTTTACCTGCATGAACTGGTTTTCCATGTCGAGGATCACCTGCTTCAGCATCTTCTCGGGATTCTCGGCCTTGTCGAGCAGGTCGTTGAGATTAGCCCGTACCAAAGTTGCTACACGATCCATGAGTGCCATAAGAGACTCCTTGTCCGCATTGTTGCGGGCTCCTGCTACTTGGGCTTTTCTGCACCGTCGGGAGGCGGCAGGCGGTCGGGACGATCCGCCTTATCGCCAATGATTTTGATCTTGCCTAGCAAGTCCGACATCTTCATGCCGGAGAGCGCTTCGAACAATTCCGGTACTTGTGCAGCTATCTGCGTAAGGTCGCCAGTGATCTTATGCATCCCGGCGGAATCGCCGTTACCGGTCGAGACAATAGTTATGTGATCGACATTGGCCAATGGACTGGCCAGCGCCCTTACCACTTCCGGTAATCCGGTTATCAGCTTGTCCAGCACGGCGGCCTGGTTGTATTCCTGATAAGCCTCGGCCTTGACGTTCATCGCACGCGCTTCGGCGTCGCCTTTCTTGAAAATGATTTCGGCTTCCGCTTCGCCTTGCGCGCGAATTGCGCTGGCGTGACCCTCAGCTTCAACCATGGTCTTCGACTTATCGGCTTCGGCCAGGGTTTGAATGCGCTGCGCTTTCGATTTCGGCGGGCTTGAGCACGGTGGCGATCAATTCTTTCTCGCGGCGCAGAATCTCGGCCTCCTGGACCTTTACCTGTTGTTCTTTCTCGGCTTGTTGAACCTTGACCGACTCGACGATCACCTGCTGCTGCATCACGTTGGTCTGGATCTCGTAAGCCTTGTCGGCCTGTGCCTGCTGTCGCTTGACCAGCTCGTTGTAGGTTGCCTTTTTGACTTCGAGGTCGCGTTGCGACTCGGCCTGTCGGGCCATCGAGGCCGTCTCTGCTGTGACTCGCTCTTGATCCGCCTGCGCCTTGGCCACGGCAGACTCTCGTAGCGCGATCGCCCGCCTGATCGCGGTGTCGCGATCGGCCTCCGCGGCGGCCACATCCGCATCGCGCTTGATCCTGACGATGTCGGGACGGCCCATGTTGGCGATGTAGTCGTTCTTGTCGCGGACTTCTTTAATAGTGAAGGAGATCACTTCAAGACCCATCTTGTTGATGTCGTCAGCACAGGTAGATCGCATCCGATCGGCGACCATCTCCGGCTGTTTGACGATCTCTTCAACCGTAAGTTGTCCTATGATGCCGCGTAGGTGTCCTTCCATTACGAGCCGAATGAGAGCTTCACGATCCTCGGGAGGTTTGGTGAGGAATTGTTCGGCTGCGGTAAGAATCGACTCGGGATCGGACTTCACCTTGATCTGGGCGACGGCTTCCACGGTCACAGCGACACCTTGCTTGGTGTATAGGTCTTGCTGCGGGGCGACGTCGAATGACATCAGCTCGAGCGACAAGCCACGGACATTCTCGACCATCGGCAGGATTACTGTGCCATGACCTTTGATTACGCGAGTGCCGCGGAACCCGTACACTATAAGCGCCTCGTGCGGTCCTGCCTTGCGATATAGATTCGCAAAGACGGCCATCAGCAGCAGGACGGCTGCTACTGCGGTCCCGGCAATTATCAAGACATCGGTTGGTATCTGCGGCATACACTTACTCCCCTTCTAACGTTCATTTGTTGCATGACCCTGACAATTCACCTCTCCCCTAGCCCCGCTCCCTTCTGGAGAGGGGAACAGAGGGGGTGCCTTCTTTAGAACTATCGGCCATTTCGTCCCATCGACGGACGTAGGCGATGCCATGTTCATAGCGAGTGACGATGACTTCCGTGTCACGCGCCAGCGCCAGGCCATCTTCGCTGCGAGCGCCGCAGGTTTGCCGGGTCCCTTCCTGGGAAAAGACAATTTCGCCGGTGCCGCCTTCGCGGATAGTGCTGATGACGCGGCCCAGGACTCCGACGCGGTCATAGTCAGCCGGATCGAGCGCTTCATCGTGCGTCAGCAGAAACTTTACGATAAACCAGAAGACGATCGCCGCACCGCTGACTCCCGCTGCGGTTGCGAAAAAAATAACTGCCGCAACCAACAAGCTCGAATGGCGCGTCAGCAGATAGCCGGTGCCGCCAAACCACGCCAGGAATGCGGTGACGGTAGCGAAGTTGAATATCGGCATCTCAGGACCGCGACTAAGTCCTGCGTGGCCGCCACCTATACCGGGAGCTGCGTGTCCGTGCGAGAGATGGAAATGCACGTGGGGCAGGTGCAAGCTGCCACCGACAAAGGACAGCAGGCTGAGAGTTACTCCCACGAGGAAGCAGGTCAGATAGAACATTTCCCAATTCATAGATTTGCCCCCGCCGCGCGCTTCCTGTTGTGGTTGGGAGGCGAAGACGCCGCTCCTGCGGGCTTCAGTACTTCACTGAGGCGGTCGACCAATTCGGGCGCTTCGAGGATCGCACCCAGCAACACCAGGCATTTGCGAGTGTCTTTGTGCCGCGCGATCAAAAGCAACGCATGACTTATCTCGGTGTCGCCGGCAAATTCCTCGGCGCCATTTATCAGCCACAGGTCGAGCCGATCCTGCATCGCGCGCAGGTCGCTGGTCAGCTCGGTGTGATAGCCCTCGGGATCGTCAACCAGGTACCCGGGATGCACTTTGAAGAAGCGCGCAAGGAGCATGCGGGACGAGTTGGTCAGGTGCGGGCGCGTGCCGCTTTCAATTTGCGAGAGATAGGATTGGCTGAGACCACCGCCCATTTCCTTCTTGAGCGCGCGGGCGAGGTCCTGCTGAGTCATCTCGCGGCCGAGGCCGCGCAAGGTGCCTTCGACGAGGCGGAGGTAGCGGAGTTTTTCGCCAAGTTTCATTGTTGGTTGGTTATTCCAGCGAAGGTGCCGAGGCGCTCGTCCCATTTAAACCACGAATTTGCTGCATGGCGTCCCGTGCGTTTTTCACCTCGACGATTATGCTGCTGTAAAATTGGCCCTCTATCTCCAAAGAGAGAACTTCTTTCGATGAACTCCGAACATCCAGGAATGCCCATCGATGTGGTGAGCCTATCCAGTAGGTGCCCACGGCAATCGAGCCGGGTATTCCGGTACCCATCAGGCGCAAGTCAGTCCACCGAAACCTGGGCAACCCCGCAGCCGCGGTGACGCTCTTTATCGCGCATAGGGGAACGTCGATGCTGCTCTTGAAACCGAGCAACTTGCTCCAGCCAAGTATTTCAATGTGAAGATCACTTCCATTGATTGACAGTTCGACCATCGGCGACCCTCTTCCTCTTTTGAGCCGTATTATGATTTGCAATCTATATATTGCAATCCGTTATGTCAAGGACGGACGACCCGGTGCTGCTCGTCTCTCTCCGAGATTGGATGAATCGATTATGGTGGCGCCAGCGTAGAGTGATTGAGAGCGGCTCGGAGAGGATTACGGGATGAGAACGATTGCGATCGGATTGGTGCTGTGTTCGATGGTTGGCGCGAGTGTTGTAGCGACGCGTGCGGAAGATGCGGCTGGGTCGAATTCAATCAAGGTGATGGTCGTTGGTTTTCACAGCAATGGCGGTGAGGCCGACTGCGTGCTGTTTGGTTCTCCTGAGGGGTTTCCGAGCGATTCCAAAATCGCGATGAAACGGACCAAGAGCAAGATCGAAAACAAGCAGGCAGTTTGCACTTTCGACGGCGTCGATCCCGGCGATTACGCGGTCTCGGTCTTCCACGACGAAAATGCGAATGGAGTACTCGACCGCAATTTTATCGGAACGCCAAAGGAAGGAGTTGGTGCATCGAACGATGCGGCGGGAAAGTTGGGACCGCCGAAATTCGACGATGCGCGGTTCACCTACAAGGGCGGCCAGCAGACGTTGACGATACACATAAAATATTTAGCGCCGCCGCTTTGAGGGTAAGAGTTATTTGATTCGCAGCGCGGTAGCCTGGATGCGGTCCATCCAGAATACGAGCCTTGGCGTGTAGGAGTGCGGGACGCAATCGCCGCAAACTTCCTCGGCGAGGCCGGTCAGGCGTTCGAGCGTAATCGTCAATGGCTGCGAGCGTGAGAACTCCTGCGGCAACAATTCGAGGAGGTCGGCCAGAACGTTCATCGCCGAGGCGAGTGTCGCGAGAATTCCGGCCAGGACGCCTTCCTCGACCATCAGCCGCGGCTGATAGAGCAGGTCGCGGGTGGTGCGCAACTCGCCCAGAAAAAGGATCACGGCGCTTTCCAGCCGCGTGTTGATTCGATTCAGCGGCGCATTGCTTTCGGACATCGCGGTGATCGACAGCAGTTCCGAAATCACCATGTGCAGATTGGTCTCGACGCGATCCAGGCGTTCTTCGAAGGTGACGCGATGGATTTCGCTCATCAGCTCATCCTGGCGGTGCGAAACGAACTTGGCGACGACTGCACCGAAGATGAGCAGTCCGGTTATCGCCTCGGCGACCGCCACCACGCGCGCAATTCCAATCGGGACGACGTCGCCGTAGCCGATGGAAGTCGCGGTCACGAAGCTGAAGTAGATAGCGCTGGCGAATCCCTTGAGATCGGCGTTGACCGGTCGGCCTGCCTCGACGAGGCCATGCTCGCCGATCAGAGCGCCCAGCCAGTACGCGAGGCCGGTCAGCAGGATCATCGCGAGCCAGATCAAAAATAGCTGCAAGGTGGATCGCTGCTGGACGAGATCCAGAACGGACTTGTCGAGCCGGCGCATCCGGGAGACGCGCGCGGGTCCACGACCGACGGCGCCGTCCGGAGAAGCCGCGAGCGGAGGGCCGACAGGAATGGTGGCGTTACGGCTCGGATCCGGCGACGCGGCGGGCTCCGGCTCCGAGGCTTGGTCGGTCACGCTTTCAGTTGGCTCGCCTGCCTCGACCCAGTCGGCGAGGCCGCCGCGGTAGCTGCGCACTTTCGAGTAGCCGAGTTCGCGCAGAGAGGCGACCGCCTCTTCGTCGCGACTTCACGTGAACTTCGCGCAGTAAACGGCGATGTCGGCGCCGAGGTCGGGAAGCAGCTCGCGCGCGCGAGTGGAGATTTGCTCGAGCGGAATGTTGATCGCGTGCGGGATGTGCGCCTCGACATACGAGGCCTGCGGCAGCACGTCGAGGATCGTGAGCGAGGAGTCGTTCAGACGGCGTTGGAGCTCGTCGCGCGAGATCTCGTGAGCGTCGGATGAGTTGGCGCCTGTTAGTTCGGAGGCCATGCTCTTGGAAATCTAACGACTCTCAGAACCGCACGCCACGGCACAGACCTCTCCCTGTTAGTCAGGGAGAGGTCCGGTATTTGGATATTTCAGGGAAAGCCAGTTATTCGAGGCGCCAGAGGGTGCGGGCGGCGTTGGCGGAGCGCTCGATGAACTTTTTGCCGTATTCGATCTGCGCCTCGAAAATCGGGGCGAGCGGGGTTTCCTTGGCCCACTTGGTGGCCGACGCCTGCATCTCGATCGCCTGCTTGGCGACTTTCTCGCTGGTGTCGATATACCAGGCGGCGAACTTCTTGGCGCCATCGACGTTCAGGTTGCTGGCAAGACCCTCGAGCACGGAACCGTTCTCTTTGTGTGTGGACATTTTCTTTTCTCCTGATTCTCGGCGCGCTTCGGACCCGCCGGTTGTTTTGCTGACGTTATGCATCGAAATTGTTTTGGCCGCGGCGCCGACGGCGTCGGCGATTTTCTGGGACGCTACGTTTCCCCTGGATCCTTTTTCGGTCCGTTTTTTCGGCCGCTTGGGCGACGAAGTGGGCGGTTTTGTTTCTTCAGGCATCGCGCGCACTCAGCCAGTTGGTGATTTGGGGCCACAGGCGTTTGAGCGAATCGGCGCTGATCGCCGCGCCCATGTGGCCGGTTGGATAGTGCAGGTTCTGCTTGTCTTCGCTGGATACCAGTTCCGGCAGCGGTTCGCTCGACGCGGGATTTACGATGTCGTCGCGATCGCCGATTACGTTGAGCAGCGGCATCGCAACGCGCGTGAGGTCCGCGATCGATTCGCCGATTTTCATCGTGCCCTTCATCAGCGAATTCTCGCGCCACATCTCGGAAGTTTCAAGGAAGATTCGACCGGCCATCGGCACGTCGCTATGGAGCCATCGCTCAAACAGCTTGAACGTGTCCAGGTAGCCGGGACGCGCCGAGCTGCGGTACGCGCCGACGAACTTGTCGAGCATGTGATGGGTCGGCGCGAGCGTGTTGAAGAACGAGTAGATCATCCAGGCCGGCGCGTTGCCGTACATATCGACGATCATCTTGGCGCTGCGCGAGGTCATCGCGGCCGTCAAATGCTCGATCGGTAACTGGCGCACGCTGGTGTCGAGCGGAATCGTCAACGTGACAAGATTTTTCACGTTGCCGCTGTGCAGCGCGCTATACATCAGTCCGAGCAGCGCGCCGAAGCAGTAGCCGAGAATCGAGATCTGCTGGATGCCGGTGTAGATCTGGATGGCGCGGACCGCGTTGGCGATGTCGGTGTTTACGTATTCGTCGAAGCCGTGTCCCTTGTCGTCGTTGCGGGGCGGAATCCAGTCGATCAGGTAAACGTCGAAGCCTTGCTTGACGAGATATTCGACGACGCTGCGCCCGGGCTGCAGATCGAGGATGAACGGGCGCTTGATGAGCGAATAGATAAGGAGCAGGGGCACTGCTTTTTTGTTCTCGCCGCGCGCTTCGTAGTGACGCAGGCGGACGAGCCCCGATTCATAGATGATGCGCGATCGCGTGGCCGGCGGCGGATCGTCCATCGTAGATCCGAAGCCGGTGCGAAACGCGTCGAGCGTGCGCATCGTGCCTTCCATCCACAGTGAAGCGATTTCGTTAATTGCCGACATCTTCACTCAGCTCCATCGGATCCGCGCCGGGCCATCCCGACCAGACCGAGAATTGGTAAACGTTGGATTTCTTCGATGGGCGATCGTGGCCGTTGGCTTCGAGCTCGGCGACTCTTTCGACTGCCTGAGGGCTGACGATCGATTCACGGACCGCGCGGTGAAGGTCGTTGACGAAATCGTCTTTCGTGTCGCGCTCGGCGACGGCGTCGCGAAGTTCTTCGCGCATCGCGCGTACCTCGCCACGCATCGCCTCGACCTCAGTTGCCGACGGCAGGCCGACCGCCGGCCACAGCGCCGAGAAGAAGGCGCCGGCGACTGCGACGTTGAAGCGCTGGTAGCGCAGCATTATATCGATCGCACCGCCCAGGACGTTGCCCACGGTCGGGCTGGTGAAGGCGCGATTGGTGACGTTGTTGGCGGCGCCGATAACCGTGTCGTACGCCTTCCATCCGAGTTCGTGAAGTTGGCGATCGATTCCGTTGTCGGTGATGTTCGCGACCATCCGCTTCACTTTGGAAGTCGGCGGCTCGGGCATCAAGGTCTGTGCAAGTTTCAGCATCTCGTCTGAGAAAGTGGTGTCGTTGGGATTCAGTTTGCTCCTTGGGTTGTCATTGTTGTCTGCCATAGTGGTCCCTCTCCGCTGCAATAAAAAACGTTCCTCAAGTCTTGGCGTAAGTAAGTTGCGTTAATATGACAGTTACGTCAACCATTAGATACGCTTACAGTTGTCGCAGGCGCGACAAAAGAAGCAGGTCGGTCCCGGAAATTGAATTAGCTGTCACATTCGCGACAATTGATTCGAGTGTGCTAGCTAAACTTTATGGTAGCTGAAGCAACCGTTGACGCAAGATCTCTCAAGCGGCTCAAGTCGCTCGCCTGGATGCGCGATGATCAGGCGGCCCGACTCGCGTCGGCTTCCGAGCCGCTCAGGGTGCGGCGCGAAGGCGCGATCTTCAAGGAAGGCGAGGCGTCGAGTCACGTCTATATCCTGCTGTCGGGCGTGGCAAAGCTGTGTTACGTGAATCGCGAACAGCGCGTGCTGGTCGGCTTCGTGGGACCGGGCGAAGTCTTCGGATTGTCGTCGCTGCTGCCGCAAACCACGCGACCCTTTCGATGCGAGGCGTACAGCGATTGCACGGTCGCGGTAGTGAAGCCGGAAATTTTTGTGGATACTGTGCTCGGCGTTCCGCTCGAACGGCTCAGCATAATCCTCGACGCGACGGTCGGGCGATGGTGGGGGATGCTGGTGCGGTATGCGAACTTCGTCGGGCTCGGACTGCGCGAGCGGTTGGCTGGCGCGCTGCTCGAGCTGGCGGAAAAATTTGGAGTGCGCGACTCGCGCGGCACGCTGCTGACGATCAAACTGACGCATGCGGATTTGGCGGAGCTGGTGGGAGCATCGCGGCAGCGCACCACCGAGCAGCTCAACGACTTCGAGCGCGAGGGCGTGATTACCCGCGAGGGACGCCGGCTGATAATTGTGCCGGAGAAACTTTGGCAACTGGCGCAGATGCCGCATCCCAAGTAAGAGACAGAGATGGTATCGGATAAATTCGTTAACGCGAACGGACTGCGGCTTCACTATATCGATTACGGCAACGAGGGCGCGCCCTGGCTGGTATGCGTGCACGGGCTGACCGGCAACGCGCACAACTTCGACGCGCTCGCGCCGCATCTGGCGAAGTATCACGTCATCTCGGTGGACGTGCGCGGCCGCGGCGACAGCCAGTGGGGGCCGCCGACGGAATATCTCAACCAGAACTACGTGACCGATCTCGCCAGGATGCTTGAAGGAATGGGCATCGAGCGCGCGAGCCTGGTTGGCACGTCGATGGGCGGAATCATCTCGATGATGTACGCGGGCGGATGGCCCGAGCGCGTCGAGCGGCTGGTTATCAACGATATCGGCCCGGAGATCGATCCCAAGGGAGCTGCGCGAATCGCGAGTTACGTCGGCGAAGCGCCGGAGCGATTCAAGGATATCGGCGAGGTGGTGAACTACTACAAGGAACATTATCCGCCGATGGCGAAACTGGCCGACAACGTTCTCGCGGAACAGGTGAAGTGGTCGGTCAAGCCCGGTACCGATGGCGCGCTGGGTTGGAAGATGGACCCCAACGTCAGGCGCCCGCTTCGGGGTGGCACCGCGCAGCAGCGCTTTGATTTGTGGGTCCCTTACGCGCGAATCGCGTGCCCGACGTTAATCGTACGCGGCGCGGACAGCGATATCCTGGACCCCGCCACCGCCAATCGGATGTGCAAGGTGCTCAAGCGCGCGAAATTAGTGGAGGTGCCCGGGGTAGGGCACGCGCCGTCGTTGACGGAGACGGCGTCGCTCACCGCAATCAAAGAATTTTTCGCGGTTTAAGTACTGCCTCCCCGTGTGGGGAGAGGAATCAGTGCGGGAATTCCACCATCACCTTCGCGCGAGTGCCGGGACGCTTCAGTGCCATGAACATTTCCGGCACCTCTTCGACATTGATCACATCCGTGATCATTGGCGTAGCGTCGATAGTGCCCTTTGAAAGCGCATCGATGGTTTCCTGAAATTCACCGCGCGTGTAGGCCAGCGCGAAATTAATCTGCACTTCTTTCATCACGCAGCTCAGCGGGTAGATGCTGTCGGATTCCATGCAGACGCCAATCACCACCACCTGCCCGTGACGTCCGACCATCCCGATCGCGGCGCCGAGCGTGGACTTGACTCCGATACACTCGAAGACCACTTCGGGCGGGCGTCCGGTAATCGATTTCACCGCCTCGGCGGGATCGCCCTCGGTCGGGTTGACGACCGCGTCAGCGCCGAGTTTCATCGCAAGCTCGGTGCGGCCGGGCGCGAGTTCCGATACGACGACCGCGCTGGCGCCTTTGGCCTTCGCCCATATCAACGTAGAGAGGCCGATTGGCCCCGCGCCCATCACGACTACTCCCATCCCCGGTTCGATCGACGCGTGATTTACGCCGTGGAGGCCGACCGAAAGCGGCTCGACCAGTGCGCCGGCGCGCGAGCTCACGTTGTGCGGGAGTTTGAGCAGGCTGGCGGCGCTGCACGCGACGAACTCCGCATATGCGCCCGGAAGCTGGCCGAGTCCGAGGCTGCGCAAGCGCGAGCAATGCATTGCGTCGTCGCGCTCGCACCACACGCATAGACCGCACGCGATGTAGGGCAGAGAGGTCACGCGATCGCCGAGCTGGTAGCCGTTTACGTCGTCGCCGATCGAATGGATCTCGCCGCAGAACTCATGTCCCATCACGGTGTCTGCCGCCATTCCTATCCCGTACTGGACAGCGTGCAAATCTGATCCGCAGATTCCGCAGTTATGAACCTTGAGCACGACTTCGCCGGCGCCGGCGACGGGATTTTCCACGTCGATCACGGCCATCTCGTCTCTTTTCTTGAACACTGCTGCTTTCATCGCAAGCCAACCTTTCCTATCGCGCGGCGGATGCAGAGGAGCGCTTATTTTTGCTGTATCAGTTCGATCTTGTAGCCGTTGGGATCCTCGATGAACGCGATGGCCGTAGTGCCGTGCTTCATCGGGCCAGGCTCGCGCACGACCTTCACGCCTTTTTGCTTCAGGTCCGCACAGGTTTTGTAAATGTCATCGACGCCAAGTGCGATGTGTCCGTAAGCGGTGCCGATTTCGTACTTCGAGGTGCCCCAATTCCAGGTCAGCTCGATGACCGCGGTCTCCTTCTCGCCGCCATAGCCGACGAACGCGAGGGTGAACTCGCCGCCGGGGAAATCATTCTTACGCAGCAGTTTCATTCCGAGCTGCTCGCAGTAGAACTTCAGCGATTCGTCGAGGTTGTTGACGCGAAGCATTGTGTGCAGCAGGCGCATGCGATTATCCCTTCGGCTTTCGGGCGCCTTGTGCGCGCTTCGAGTCGATTGCCTTGTTGAGCTCGCCCTTGATCTCGGCGAACACGTCCTCTGTCGGCGCGATGCCCGCGGCCTTCATCCGCTCGACCAGTTCGTAGCGCTCGAGCGCGAGCATCGTCTTGGCCTCATGCTCGTGCAGGCGCTTGACCCGCACGAGTTCGAGGATGGCGAGCTCGCGGACCCGCGCACTGAAGGCGGACTCGGGGAACTGGGCGTCGAAGATGTCGTCCGGAAGCTCGATCTTAAAATTCGCAATCATGCCTGAAGTAGGACTCTCCGCAATCGCCAAACTATTGTCAAATGCGGCGAAGGGGAAGGGCGACGACCGGAGCAGGGCGTCAGGCGGAGGCGGCTTCGTCGAATTTGACAAGGTCGGCGTAGAGCTTCTCGATTTCGCGGCCGAGCTGCTCGTAGCGCGCGATGAGATCGTTGGCGTCTTTGCGCGCGAGGTAGAAGTCCGGAACATTCATTTCGGCGGCGAGTGCCGCGCGCTGGTTTTCCTTCTGCTCGATCTCGGCTTCGATCTGCCCTCGCTGACGCGCGATTCGTTCCCGTTTGCGAGACGCGTCGCGATCTTCCTTCGCGGGGTGATCGGCCTTCGGCGATTCCGCTTTTTTCTGATGCGGCGCGTTGCCGTTGTTGCCGCGCGCATCGCGCAACTGGACCGGTGCGGTTCGGGCGGCCTGTGCTGACGGCGGTGGCGCTTCGGTCTGCGCTTTCTTCTCGAGATACTCGTCGTAGTTGCCCAGGTAGCGAATCGCGTGCCCCTGGCCGACTTCGAGCACTTCGGTAACCAGCTCATTGAGGATGAAGCGATCGTGACTGACTATTATGACGGTGCCCGGAAAGCGGCGGAGCGCTTCGAGCAGCGTGTCCTTCGCGACGATGTCGAGGTTGTTGGTCGGCTCGTCGAGTAGCAGGCAATTACTGGGATGCGCGAGGACCTTCGCCAGCGCCAGCCGTGCGCGCTCGCCGCCCGACAGTACCTCGACGCGCTTGTGAACGTCGTCGCCCGAGAACAGCATCGCGCCGAGAATCGAGCGAAGCTCGCCCATCGAAAGGCTTTGCGCGCTCGCGCTCAGCTCGTCGAGCACGGTTTTGTCGTAAGACAGCGACTCGGCGAGATTTTGCGCGAAGTATCCGGCCCGCACGCTGGGACCGACGATTCTATCGCCGCCGGACATCGGCTCGACGCCCGCCAGCATCTTCATCATCGTGGATTTCCCCGAGCCGTTGGGACCGACCAGCGCGATTCGCGCGCCGCGCTCGATTGTCAGATCGACGCCGTCGTAAACCGTATGCGCGCCATAGCGTTTGACCGCGCCCTTGAGCTCGAAAACGCGCCGCGTGCTGCGCTCGCACTTCGGAAACGAAATCGCGGGCGGCTTCTGCGATCCTTCGGGCGGCTCGAGACGCTCCAGCTTGTCGAGCTGTTTGATTCTGCTCTGCACCAGCCGCGCCTTGCTCGCCTGGTAGCGGAAGCGGCTGATGAAACTCTCCATGTGCTCGATTTCTTCGCGCTGCCGCTCAAACGCCGCCATCTCGAGCGTGAAGCGTTCCTCGCGCAGCACGAGGTAGCGCGAGTAGCCGCCGACGTATTCGGACAGGCGCCCGCGCGACACTTCGACCGTGCGTTTGGTGACGCGGTCGAGGAAGTAGCGGTCATGCGAGACCAGGATGATCCCGCCCTGGTACGCCACCAGGTAATCCTCGAGCCAGTTGCGCGCCTCGATATCGAGATGGTTGGTCGGCTCGTCGAGCATCATGAAGTCCGGCGCGTCGAGCAGCAGTTTCGCAAGCGCGATACGCATTCGGATACCGCCGGAAAATTCGCTCACGTCGCGCGCGAGGTCCTCGTCGGTAAAGCCCAGCCCAAACAGCACCGACGTGGCGCGGCTCTCGGCGCTGTAGAAGTCATGATGCTCGAGTTCGGTCAGCACCTCGCCCAATTCCTCGAGCGCGGCATCGTGCGCCGGCCCGGAATGCTCGTTGGCGAGAATTTCTTCGACTTCCTTGCGGCGCAAGTCGAGCGCCTGCATCCGGTCCAGCGCCGACAGCGTTTCGCGCAGCACCGACCTGCCGCCCATGTCGGGCGCGTCCTGCGCCAGGTATCCGACGCGCGTGCGCTGCGGACGGGTGATTCGGCCCGAGTCCAGCGGCAGCACCTCCGCGATCATTTTGAGCAGCGTCGATTTGCCCGCGCCGTTGAGACCGACCAGGCCGACGCGGCCGTCGTCGCCCATCGACCAGCTGACCCCATCAAGGATCTTGCGGCCCCCGTAGGACTTGGAAAGGTTGTCGAGACTAAGCATGGTGAAGAAAGGCATCTTATCAGCGGCGTTTGCGCGCTGAAAGCGACCCCCGCCCGCCATGTGGTTCAAGGGCCTTCCTACATTACCGACAATGTGTTAGGAAATGTTACACTATGGCAAAATTCGCTCCCGGATATCCGCTGCCCAGAAGTGCCGACGAGTTCGAAAGACTCTGTCTGAAGCTTCTGCGGCGTCATTGGCAGCTTCCTCAGCTCGAGCGATTCCGCGATGCGGATCGCGCCGAAAAAGGGATCAACTTAATCGAGATCAGCGGCCGTCCGCGACTCGCCGCAGTCAAGTGCGATTTGCGCGCCGCGCGAGGCGAGTTGACGATTGCCGAGATCAAGGAGGCTGTTGACCGCGCCGCGAGCCTGAAGCTTCCGATCGGACGTTTCGTGATCGCGACCACGGCCGCCAAGCCGGAAGGCCTGCAGCGCTCGTTGTTCGATCTCAACCGCGCCAACCGCAAGGACGGCATCTCGGCGATCGAAGTCCTGACCTGGGACGATATCGAGGAGCTGCTCGACGAGTATCCTCAGATCCTCACCGACTTCGGAACCGCCGCGAAGCGCCAGGCCCTGACGCGCGCCGATGCCGTAGTTCATCTCGAGGCACGATGCGAACCCTCGGTGGCGGGACCGTCCGACGCTCTCGGAGAGGAAATCTCGGCCGCCGCGGCATTTCTCGAGAGCCATCAATATCAGCTTGCACGCCTCGCGCTGCTCCGGCTGCGCGAGCAGAAGTGGAGTCAGCTTTCGAATACGCACAAGTTTCGCGTGCTCTCATACCTCGGCGCCGCATGGCTGAAGGAAGGCGAGCCGCGCAAGTCGGCGATGCTGTTTATTGCGGCCAAATCGCTGCAACCTGACGAAGAGAACGCATGCACCAACGAGGCACTCGCGCACGAACTCCTTGGTGAGCGCGAGCGCGCGTTCGCGCTGGCGGACAAGCTGCGGATGCAGTTTCCGTCGAGCGGCCGTGCGGTCGCTCTTTGGCTGAACAATGCGCCGAAGTCGTACGACGCGCGGTCGCTCGAAGAGAACGTCGCGCCGGAACTTTCATCTGATCCCGAAGTCGCGGTCGTGATGGCGCGCCGCGCTCTGCTCGACGCGCACTTCGATCGCGCCGAGCGTTATGCGCGCCTCGCCAGCGCCGCGTTGCCGAACAATTCGATCCCGTGGCTCGTTCTCGGACAGGCGATTTTGCTCAACGAGCTGGAGATGGCTGGAGAAGGTTCGAGCGATACTCCCGCGCAAAGTGACGAGGGCCGAATCCGCGAATCCGAGACTTGCTTCACCCAGGCGCTGACGCTCGCACAGGCGGAGCATCAGGCGTCGAGCGAAGTCCAGGCGCTGATCGGACGCGCACAGGCGCGAATTGCGCTGCGCGACACCGACGGCGCGGGCAAGGATATCGAACAGGCGCATAGCCTCGAGCGCGAAGATGCCAACGGGCTCTGCGAGTACGGAATCGTGCTGCGATCGCGTGGCAGCCTGACCGAAGCAATCGAAGTGCTGCGCCGCGCCGCTGCAGTCGGCGGTCGCGACGACATCGACTATCATCTCGCGGTCACGCTGCGTGAGCGCGACGAACCCGGCGATTTGCAGGAAGCAACCGAGCTGCTGATGCGATCGATCGCGCGGCCGGACGCGATTCCCGCGGGCGATTTTCCTTTTGCTGTGGCTGCCGCGATCGAAGCGCTGGCGACCGCCGAGCGCTATCACGACGCCGACGCGCTGTTGACCTCGATTGCCGAGGGGCGTCTGGCCGCGGTCACGATGCGGACGTTGCGCGCCAATCTCCGTCTGGCGCAAGGCAAATTCGATCAAGCGTCGAAGCTGGCCGACGAGGCTCTGTCCGGGCTGACCCCCGACATTGGTCCCGACAACCGGCGTAAGCTCGCCGCGCTGCTCCATGATTTGGGGCGCTATCGCGACGCGTTGCCGCTGTGGCAAACGCTCGCGCCCGCCGGCACCGCGGGAACCGACACGCGCCGTCTGCTCGATTGCGCGGGCCGGCTCGGCCGCGAAGATATCGTCGCCGACATCTCGCGCCAGTTGCATCCCGAGAAAACAATCGACGCCGGCTCGGTCGCCGACCAGCTCGACAAGCTCGAGCGTAACGATCCCGACGCCGCGCTGGCCCAGCTTGAAGAGATGCTCAGTGCGCATCCCGAAGACCGTGTGCTGAAGTTGCGCCGCTCGATCGTCGCAGCTCGCCTCGGCAAGGTGGACCTGGTTGTCGCCGATCCGAATGCGATGCCGCCGGCGCGAGAAATTCCGCCGGCTCTCGGCCGCGCGGCCGTGCAATTCATGCGCGATGGCGGACGCGCCAACGAGGCGCTCGCGTACTCTTACGAATTGCTGCGCCGGCAGGGTGGCAACGTCGATGCGCATCGCGCGTACCTGGCTGCGCTCGGACCGATCGGCCCCATGCCGCACGTGCCCGATTTCGAGATGGCCGCATCCGGCTGCGCTCTCAGCTTTCTCGAAGAGGGTTCCAACACCGAAAAATGGATTCTGCTCGAAGACGCCAACGACGCCGACGAAGCGCTCGACGAGTACGGCCCGCAACATCCGATGACCAAGGCGGTCAAGGGCAAGAAAGCCGGCGAGAAGTTCCAGCTTCCCGAGGGACGGTTCAGCCGCCGCCAGGCCAGCGTCAAGCAGATGATCAGCAAGTACGCCTATCGCTACATGGACGTGCTCACCAACTGGCAGGCGCGTTTCCCGGGCGAGGCCGAAATTGAAATGAGCTACGTGCGCGCCGACGCGATTCCGTGGAGCGAGATGAGTGACAGCTTCGAGTCGCTGTTCGAGACGACCAACGGCAATGGAAACGGCAACGGCAACGGCGTCGCGAATGGCAACGGCATCGCGAAGGCCAATGGCGCTGTCAACGGCAATGGCAAGCGGGACGACGTCCTCAAGCAGGCCGAGCGCACCTATGCCAACAACTCGATCCCGATTCATGCTGTGGCGGAACGCCTGAACCTGAACGATCTGCAGACCGTGTTCATCCTGGCGCAGCGGCCCGAGGCGCCGCTGAAGTGCTGCACCGGATCGCCTGAGGAGCTCGAGGCGGCTCTGGGAGCCTTCGAGCGTGCGAACGCCGTAGTGCTCGATCTGACCGCGATCGCGACGCTATGCATGCTCGGGCGGCTGAGCCTGCTGCCGACATGGCCGCGTCAGTTTGTGATTTCGCAGTCCACGCTCGCCGAACTTCGGCGGCTGGCATTCGAGGATACTCTGCTGCGGCTGCCGCCGGGATTTTCCGCGTCAATCACCGGCAACGCCAACGACGGCAAGCGCGCCGACGTCCAGTTGAAGGGACTCGCCGATGCGTTGCAGTCGGTATGCCGCGTGCGCGACGGCGCGGTGCTCGCCTCGATCGATCCTGAGCGTCGCGAGCGGCTGGTGAAATTCTTCGGCCGTCACGGCGCCGAAAGCATCGTGATCGCCTCGATGCCGGGGCACGTGCTGTGGACCGACGACATGATCCTTGCCGATCTCGCGAAGACCGAGTTCGGTGTGCGCCGCGTATGGACTGAAGCTGCGCTGCAAGCGCGTGCGCAGGCGGGCAATCTCGATCCCGCCGAGCTGGCCACTGCGAGCACCAAGCTGGCCGGATGGGGCTATTCGTTCGCGACTCCTAGCATCGAGACGCTGATGCGCGCAGGATCGGTCGCGGTGTGGAATCCAGATCAGTTCCCGCTCAAGCAGGCGCTCGATCAGTTTGCGTCCGACTCGATGAACATGTCGGATGCGGTGCGGCTGGGGGCCGAGTTGATCGTAAAAATGTACAACGACCAGTATTTGCGCGGGCAGCGGCGGACGGTGACCTCGCGGCTGCTCGACCGGCTTGCGATTCGCCCCGGCGGACGCGAGGCGATCGAGACACTGCCGCGCTCGTTGCCGATTCGCTTCGGACTCGATCTGATTCGAGCGCGCGAACTTAGCGATGTCGTGCGGGGGTGGACCGCTTCCCAGGGTGAGGGACAGCAGGCCGAGCGCTTGATGGCCGGTCGCTGATCTGGGGCGCCGATTAGATCCGGTAGTGGGTCGACTGCCCACTACCGTCGATCTGGGCGCGTCGTGTTAGCCGCCGCAATCGAGTAGAATCCCACCGGGCTAAGGCCACAGGAGGAAACGCACGATGGCGGCAATCGCCGAAGGGGACCGGATCGTCCTCATCGATCGGAGGCTCTTCAAGGACGACAACACCCGGATTTTCGTGGGCATCGTCGAGACCACGGAGGGCGTACTGATTCGTGCGCGCGGCTTCGTCTTTCACGTGAGCTCCTACGAAGTCGCCGGCCAGGAACGCCGCGGCGAAGAGCGCGTGCGCGTATTCTCGATGGGCTCCGGAGACATCGTGTACCTGCTGCCACAGGGACAGGACATCTCGCGGCTGATGCTCAAGCGATCGCCCAAGTCGATGACGCTGAGCGACGGACAATACGCGATGGACCTGAGCGACTTCCTGCTGCGCGCCTGAATTCGGCTCAAATATCGCTTCTCGCTACACTTGTGAGTAGTCGGCGGGAATGGCGAAAAGAGCGGTCAGCATCGGCGCACATCGCGCCACATCGGCAAAATCGAGATCATCCTGGCTCTCGCGACTGCCCGGCTACTTCAAAGCACTAGGTCCCGGCATCGTCACCGGTGCTGCGGACGACGATCCCAGCGGCATCGCGACCTATTCGCAAGTCGGCGCGCAGTTCGGCTTCGCGATGCTATGGACGATGCTTGTCAGTTACCCGCTGATGGCTGGAATCCAGGAAATCAGCGCATGGATAGGCAGAGTGACCGGTGTAGGTCTCGCAGGCAACATCCGGCGTCACTATCCACCTATTGTTGTCCACGCCTTAGTCGCGTCTTTACTAATCGCGAATGTAATCAACCTGGGCGCAGACATAGGCGCAATGGGAAGCGCACTACAATTGGTTGTAGGCGGTCCCGCGCTTTTGTACAGCATCGTCTTTGGCGCGATTTCGGTGATAGCCGTGATCGTCTTACCCTATAAGCAATATGCTGAATATCTTAAGTGGTCGACCTTGGTATTGTTCGTCTACGCAGCAACCGCCCTGGTAGTTAAGTTTCCCCTGATGCCTGTGATGCTAGGGACGTTCATTCCATCGATGTCTTTTTCGAATGCCTATCTCACCGCGCTGACCGCAGTCCTCGGAACCACGATAAGTCCATACCTCTTCTTCTGGCAGGCGTCTGTAGAAGTGGAGGAACAAAAGGCTGCGCCGCGCGAAAAACCGCTCAAAGTCGCGCCCAAACAGGCACCTGCGCAACTCGAGCGGATGCGAAGCGGCACCTATCTCGGGATGGCATTTTCGAACATCATTGCGTTCTTCATCATCCTGGACACCGCCGCCGTGCTGCATGCGCATGGCGTCACTGACATTCAGACCGGCGCGCAAGCGGCGGAAGCGCTGCGGCCGCTGGCGGGTGAGTTGGCCTTTCTGCTTTTCAGCATAGGTATTATAGGAACGGGGCTGATAGCGATTCCCGTGCTCGCGGGATCTTCCGCCTATGCGCTGGCCGAGGCTCTCAAATGGCCGATAGGACTCGAGCGCAAGCTGCACCGGGCGAAAGGATTTTACGGAATTCTCACCGTGGCCACTACTATAGGAGTCGCGCTGAATTTCGTCGGAATAAATCCTATCAAGGCGCTATTCTGGAGCGCAGTAATCAACGGCGTCGCCGCAGTGCCTATCATGATCGTAATGATGCTGATGACCACCAACACAAACATCACCGGCGGACTGAAACTACCCACCCTTCAAAAAGTGATAGGATGGGTAGCTACCTGCGTGATGTTCGCCGTCGCCGCCTGCATGATCGCAACGCTGCTATAGAACTGCTACAGCTTCTCGACGAACTCGATAATCGCCGCCGCAGTGTCGCCAGGATTGTCCAGCGGCACGTGATGGAACGCGCGCGGGATTTCCTTCAGCACCGATCCGCGAATCTTCCGATGCATCGCCGCCACGTGCGACGGACTCACCAGCCCGCTCTTATCGCCGCGCAGCAGCAACGTCGGCATTTTGATTTGCCTGATCTTCGGCCGGGTCATCCCGCGGCTGTGCTTGCGCCACGCCCGCGTTTCCGGGTCGAACCGAAACGCCCAGGTGCCATTGGGTAGCTGCTCCGCACCGAGCAACGCGAGCCGCTCGATCTCAAGCCGCGTCAGGCTCGTCTCGGGCGGCTGCAGGCGGAATTTCTTGATGATGTCGCCGGCCGATCGCAGCTCGGGGCGAACGCCTCCATGCGAGCGACGGCGCCATCGCCACATCAGGCGCCGAAACAGCGGCGGCGGTCCGTGCGGCGCATCGACGATGATCAACGCCTCAAGCAACTCCGGATGCGTGACCGCAACCCACTGCGCCACCGCGCCGCCCATCGAGTGCCCGACCAGGATCACTCGTGTGCCGAGACTCTCGATCAAGCCCTGCACATCGTTCTGGTACGCCGGCGGCCCATAGTTGCCCGAACCAGCCCATTGGCTGCGGCCGTGACCGCGAAAGTCCAGCGCGAGCACGCGACCATATGGAGTCAGCAGTGGCGCGACAGTGTCCCACCAATGCACGTGTGCCGCGCCGCCATGCAGCAGAACGAAAGTGTGTTTGTCGGAATCGCCGCCCCAATCCAGATAGTGAAGCTTGAGTCCTTCAACCTCGACATACCGATGGGTCGGCTCCGCTAGCGCGGTAGCCGCTTGCTGTTGTGCCATAACCTGCGATTCTATGCGACGCGGGATGCTGAGCATAGATTTTCATGCGCGATTCGACATGCTAACAACCGCAGCAGCACAGAGATTGCCGAGGAGTATGGTTCGATGGCTTTGAGACTCGAAAACAAAAATGCGTTGATCACCGGCGGCGCCAGCGGAATTGGACGCGCGACCGCAATTCGTTTTGCCGAAGAGGGCGCCAACGTCTTCGTCGCCGACAGACATCTCGCCGCCGCCGAGGAGACCGCCGCTTCAGTAAAAAAGCTCGGGCGTAAGGCGTTTGCCTATCAGGTGGATACCAGTGACGAGGCGCAGGTGAACGCGATGGTCGCGCAGATGGTGAAGGATCTCGGCAGCGTCAACATCGTCGTCGCCGCGGCCGGAATCTCGCACGCGCACTACGGCGAAGAAGGCCAGCCCGACATCACCTTCCTCAGCAACAAGTCCTTCGCCAACTGGCGCAAGGTCCTGAGCGTCAACCTCGACGGCGTATTCCTGACTGACCGCGCATGCGCACAAGCGATGATCGAAGCAGGGAAGGGCGGACGCATCATCAATATCGCATCTGCCGCCGCGCGCCTTCCAACTCCCGGCGTCGGCGAGTATTCCGTCAGCAAGGCCGGCGTCTGGATGTTGACCCGCGTGCTCGCGACGGAGTTGGCGCCGTTCAATATCACTGCCAACGCGATCGGCCCCGGCTTCATCAAGACTCCAATGACCGCGCAGATCTCAGATATGTCCACCATGACGCCGCTGATGGATCGCGTGCCGATGAAGAAAATGGGCGAGCCGATCGACGTCGCCAACACAGCTCTATTCCTCGCCAGCGAGGAAGGCCGCTACTACACCGGCTCAATCCTGCACCCCGACGGCGGCATCGTCATGCAGTGAGGTTGACTCGCAACGATTTGATTGCGAAGTGGGTCGCTCTTTTTTTGTGTCATCCTGAGCGCAGCGAAGGATCTCGCGCGCAGCGCATACTGGCAGGCGCCGGACGCAAGAGCGCCCGTCGAGATTCTTCGCTACAGCAGCTTCCGCTCGGAATGACAAGATCCGCACTCGCCGCTTCGATGCTGTTGCTCCTCGGCGCGACCACCCCAGCCCTCGCGCAGGACGCAACGGCGACGCCGACGCCGATAGTCATGCCGATGATTCCGCAGATTCAGCTTCAAACCGTTCCCGCATACGGGCCGGCTCCGCTGACCGTCGGCTTCTTTGTATCGCCGCTGAATCCGGAAGCCCCGCCAATAACCAGCTACATCTGGAATTTCGGTGACGGCCAGGTCTCGATGCTGCCGCCGACGGCGCTGTTTCACACCTACACGAATCCCGGCAGCTACATTGTCAACGTAACCGTGACTGACACCGGCGGCCATCAGGCGTCATCGTTCGCCGCGGTGATCGTCGCCCAGCCGATGCCCTAGGCTGTCGCGGAGGCAATTGAGACGATGTGCCCCGGCTCGAACAGTTGCTTGAATCCGCGTACTGCACGCTGCCTAGACTCTTCGCTGAAATCAGGCAGAAAAAAGACTTGCTCACCGTCAGCGGCAATGTCCTGGACTGCCCACGCATTCCGATAATAGGCAAGGGCATCAGGATCGATTGCCGCGTCGCCATAGCCGCGCAAGAAGTATTCGGTGTGATGAGGCTGGAGAAGCTCGGGCATGATGCCGCCGATGAAGAACATCAGGTCGCGCTCTTTCCGCGCGAAAACTGTCTCGTCCCAATCGATAATCCACATCTGCTCGGTTCCCTCGAGCAGCACATTGCGCGTATGCAGATCGGCGTGACACAGCACGAGCTGAGCTGACTTCTCGCGCAACTGACGGCCGAGCGCGTCGGCACGATTCACCACCGCGCGGATCTGATCGCGGCGAGAATTCCAAAATGCCGCTAACTCGCGTTGCGCAGGATACGCAATGACTGGGCCCTCGATGACTCTCTGCAGATCATCGATGACGCCTCGTTTCGGGGGCACAAGAGTTTCGCGAGGAACGACCTCCATCAGCTTCGGCGGAAGCTGAGTCATATGGATCTGCTTGACCGTTCGGCCGAGCTCGATCCACTGCTGCTCGGACATGCCAACATCCCCGCCGATGCGCCCATCGATGAACGGATATAGCGTCAACGCGAAATCGTTCAGCATTACCCACGGCGTCTGCAACGTGGTCAGAATCGGTGCGAGGATGTGCGGCACTCCAAGATCGCAAAGGTAGCGTGGAACCGCGAGGCTCGCGGGGCTGAAACCACGCCGGTTACGAAGTTTCAGAAAATAAGCCGCACCGTCGCTGGCCTCGACGCGATACACATAAGTATCGGAGTCATTGCCGAGCGGGAGAAAAGTCAGCGCGGCGATCGAAACGCCATAGTTTGCAAGTAATGCCGCTGCTATCGCCGCGTTCGCGAGCCTCGGTGATTCACGCAACGGGAGACCTCGCCAGCGTTCAGTCCTTCAGCATCTCGATCTTGCCCGTGTCGAGGTCGTAGATGCCGCCGACAATCTTCAGTTCTCCCGATTTCACCATCGCCGACAGCTCTTGCGACGTGGCGAGATTTTTCATCACCAGCGCGACGTTCTCGCGCACGGCGTTCTCGACCGGATCGCCCGCCATTCCCTTCGATGCCTCCACCGCCGGTCGCAGTTCGCTCAGCATCGGGCCAACGTCCTGATCAGCGGTGCCTTCATGACCATCGACCGCCGCAATCACCGCGCCGCATCGGCGATGCCCCAGCACCATCACGACGCGCACGCCGAGATGCTTGACCGAGTAGTCGAGGCTTTCGATCACCACCTTGTCGGCGACGTTGCCCGCCACGCGCACCGTGAAAATGTCGCCGAGTCCGCGGTCGAAAAGAATTTCTGGCGGCGTGCGCGAATCCGAGCATGCGAGCACCGAAGCGAACGGATGCTGTCCCTTGGCCACTTCGGCGCGCCGATCCGGTGTCTGATTTGGATGCTCGAGCTTGCCGGTCACGAAACGCTGATTGCCGTCGAGCAGCATTTGAAGGCCTTGCTCGGCGCTCATTGTCGGGGCACTCACGGCGGCAATAACCGCGCGCGTCGTGACGATCGAGATCGCGGCTATCGCCAGCAGCGCCGACACTTTCGTGACAAACTTTCTTTTTCTGATCACCGGTTTCTCCATGTGCGTCAATTCAGGAAGGTGGTTGACAATGCAGAATTTCGTGCAGGATAATTTTTATAGTTTCGGCGCGGGCGCGAGTGTCGGGTCTGCGTGCGCATTCAAAGGAGTAATCGAATGTCTCGCACGACAGAAGACGTTAGCACTCAATCATCGCAGGTCCATGAGAATCGGCAATTCTTCCCGCTGCTTAGTTGGGAGGATATACAACAACCCGGTGCTTATGTGGAACTCGGCTCAGGGGACCTTTATCGGTTCACCCAGGAGTGTCTGCTCCCCGGATGTTCGCCAGTAATCGCGAAGGAGTCGCGTGGAGCTTCTCGTTTGATGAGGATCTCCGGCGACCCGCTAGTATTGTCTCAGAAGGCCCGCCTGCTTTGTGCGCAGGCAAACGTAAAACCAAACTTCTAACACCTGTTGAAAGCTGAAGTCGCGGAGCGCGACTCGACGTAATTGCGTCAATCGCGCGTCTCCGTGATTTTTTACCATAATCCGCCGTTGGTCTGTCGCCGCGCCCGTCGCCGAAGCTTTTAGACCGACCACAGCGCATCGACCTTCGACCGTCGGCATTGACACCGCGCCGCTATTCGCCAGTATTGGTGGCGATGCGACACAAATCCGCCTTCAGCATATTTTCCATATCGGTGACAAATTTACCCCGACGAATTCTGGCTGCGCTCACGCTCGCCGCCTTCGCGCTCATCGTCGCGGGATGCACGGACAGTCAGAACGACGCCACCAACAAGCTGGTGCAACAACAACAGGAACAACTAGAGCATCAGCAGCAGGAGCTCGAAGCACTGCAGGCGAATCAGAATACAGGATACGTTCCCGGAGTCCCGGCCTCACCTCGCGGCGGATGCGACAAACAAGTCGAGACGGTCGCCAGCCAGCGCGGTGGCGAAAAATTTGCCTCCGGCGATTTCAACAAGGCGCTCGGATACTACCAGGATGCGCTGCTGGCCTGTCCCGGCGACGATAAGGCTGAGGTCAACGTCGCGCGCAGTTACGAAGCGCTCGGCAATAAAGTCGCCGCGATCAACATGTATCGAAGGGTGGCTGATACTGACAAAAACACTGCCGCCGTCAGCGATTCCCAGGAACAAGCCAAGGCCGCGCTGCTGCGCCTGCAAGCCGACCGCATGCCGTAACTCCGGCGGATCCGGTCCCCCTTCCCACTATGGGAAGGGGTTAGGGGTTAGGTTGGCCGGCATCGATTCCACTTTTGACGCGCTCTCTCGCCGGGTTGGTTCTAATCGTCCCGCTCGCTAGATTCGATAGTAGAGCGACAGGCAGTGAATATCGCTCCTCTCCATGGACGGTAACGGCGACAACGAAACTTCCGAGCTGACCGGCCTACGACCTCGCCGAATCGCGATTCTTACCGCCGGCGGCGATGCGCCCGGCATGAATGCCGCGATTCGCGCTGTCGTCCGCAGCGCGGCTGTCGCAGGAATCGAAGTGATCGGCTTCCGTCGCGGCTACGAAGGCCTCATCCGCGACCTGGCCGAGCCGCTCACCGGCCGTTCCGTCGCCAACATGATCCAGCGCGGCGGCACCTTCCTGGAGACGTCGCGCTCGCCGGAGTTCCGCACGCCAGCCGCGCGCGGACTCGGAGCCCGCAACTTGAAGCGTCATCAGATCGAGGCGCTCATAGTAGTCGGCGGTGAGGGCTCGATGATCGGCGCGACCGCCTTTTGCGCCGAGACGGGCGTTCCGGTTTTCGTCATCCCGGCGTCGATCGACAACGACATCCCCGGCACCGACTACTCGATCGGCTTCGACACCGCCGTCAACACCGCTCTGGAGGCCATCGACCGCATCCGCGATACTGCGTTCGCCTACGAGCGCGTCTTCTGCGTCGAGGTGATGGGCCGCGACTCGGGCTTTATCGCAATCGCAGTCGCGCTTGGCGGTGGCGCCGAGGCGGTCATCGTCCCGGAACTTCCGTTCAGCCTCGACGACATCTGCGATCGCATCGAGGACAGCCATCGCCGCGGCAAACGCTCGACTATCGTCGTGGTTTCGGAAGGTCCGCGCACCGGCGGCGTCATGCCGGTCGCCGAAGCCCTGACTGCACGGCTCGGGATGCAAGCGCGCGTCGTCGTCCTCGGCCATGTTCAGCGGGGTGGGGCACCGACGGCCCGCGACCGATTGCTCGCCAGCCGGATGGGCGCGGGCGCGGTCAAGGCGATCCTCGACGGCTGTGGTCCCTCGCTGATTGGCGAGGAGCGGGGCGCAATCGTCCGCGTCCCCCTGAGCGAGGTCGCCAGCCAGCGCCGCCCCCTCGACCCGTCGCTAATCGAACTCGTCCATCAACTATCGACCTGACCGCCTTCTCTCATCTTGTTCCCCTTCCCGCTCGGGAAGGGGTTAGGGGTTAGGTTGCCTGCGTCGAACACCACCGCCGGCACCCCGCGGGAATAATCCGCGCGCCCGCCCGGTCCGTACTTCTGAATGATGCAAATGTCGCGACTCGTTCGGGAACCAATGGTTCCGCTCAATGGTTAACAGGGCGCATGGGGACCGTCTCATCGTGGTGGATGAGAGTCCGGTCGGGAGCCATCTGGATCTGCTCCCGCCGACGCTAGCGCCCCACAGGGTTTTGCAAATGTCTGAAGGCTTCCAACTGGCTTCCGATACTGCGGTCGAGCGTTTCGTCGGCCTCAACCAGATTCTTCCCTCCCAATACTACGACGTCTCCGGTGGCCATCGCCTGACCGGCGAACAGCGCCTGATGCTCGCGTTGCTGGCCGACGCGATCAACGTCTACCAGCAGGGCGTCCTGTCGCGGAATACGCGCAAGCGCCTGCTGTTCATCGACGCCGAGCGATGGATCACGGCGAGCGCGCAATGCCGCCACGCATTCAGCTTCGACACCGTATGCGACGCGCTCGGGATCAACCCCGGCATGCTGAGGCGCCGGATGATGGCCTGGAAACATGAACTCCGCCGCAACGTCGAGACCCGCGGCACGCCTCACCTGCGGTTGAAGATCACGCCGCGCAACAAGCATCTAAGCCAACGTCGCAATCGCAGCCAGGTAGCGATCCCCGCCTTCTAATTTTTTCCGGTTCCCCTTCCCGCTCGGGAAGGGGTTAGGGGTTAGGTTCTTCGCATCTCGCCAACCCCTCTACCTCTCGCCAACGCTCCTCAACAGTGCGATAAATCCAGTCGAACCCCCTCTGGAGGTAGTTTTCATTTTGAAGAATCCATTCAGTGTCGAAGGCAAAGTTACGATTGTCACCGGCGGCGGAACCGGGATCGGCGAGTCGATCGCCAAGGAATTCGCGCAGCGTGGAGCGCCGGTGCTGATTGCGAGCCGCAAGATTGAGAACCTCGAGCGCGTGCGCGACGAAATCCGCAAGGCCGGCGGAAAATGCGAGATGGCGCAGGTCGACGTTCGCGACGCCGATCAATGCGACCAGATGGTTGCGCAGGCGGTCAAGCATTTCGGGCGCTTGGACGTGCTGATCAACAATCACGGCGCCAGTATCACGACGCCGTCGATGACGCTCTCGCCCAACGGATGGCGCGCTGTCGTCGGAATAAATCTCGACGGCGTCTTCTTTTGCTCGAAGGCAGCCGCCCGTCAATTCATCGAGCAGAAAAGCCCCGGCTCGATCGTCAATATCTCGTCGACCGCCGGCGTGCATGGATCGCCGACGATGCTTCCGTACGGCGCGGCGAAGGCCGGCGTAATCAACCTGACGGTGTCGCATGCCGGCGAATGGGGGGCGGCGGGAATCCGCGTCAACTGTATCGCGCCCGGCCCGATCGACACTGAAGGCGCGGCGCCCCGCGTATGGCCAAATCCGAAGGTGAAAGAGATGGTCGCGCGATCGCGCGCGCTTCAGCGCTTCGGCCGCGTCGAGGAAATCGCGTATCCGTGCCTCTTTCTCGCGTCGGACGCGTCGAGCTACGTCACCGGCGCGCTGCTGATAATCGACGGCGGCGAAGGCATGATGCGCTTGGGCGGATAAGTGGACAAACCGATCGTTCAACAGTAAATAATTCGTCGATTCTGTCGAAAGAGGTTCATTCAAATGGCCGATAAGAGTGCGGTCGGGAAGACCGGCAAACCGTTCAAGATGCACGTCGATTGGAGCAAGGTGCGCGAGTTCGCCCGCGCGATCAAAGACCCTAACCCGCTCTACTTCGACCAGGAACTGGCGAAAAAAGAAGTCGGCGGAGTGCCCGTGCCGGTCACCTTCCTGCAGACCAGCGCATTCTGGACTGACGAGACTTCGAGCCCCGGCTTCGGCGGCTTCGACATGCGCCGTATCCTGCATGGCGAGCAGGAGTTCGAGTTCTTCAAACCGATTTTCGTCGGCGATACTCTCACCGGCGTCAGCAAGGTCGCCGACGTGCTCGAGAAAGAAGGCGGCCGCGGCGGCAAGATGACGCTGGTGATCACGGAAACCGAGTACAGCAATCAGAAGGGCGAGAAAGTCGCGATCGCGCGCTCGACCCTGATCGAAACCGGGCAAGCAGTTAAAGCCTGACCTCAGTCGGTAAAAAAGATGGCAAAATTAAAATACGATTCAGTCAAAGTCGGCGACGAAATTCCGAAAATCGAAATCAAAGGCGTCACCCGTCCCGATTTCGTCCGCTACGCCGGCGCATCAGGCGACTTCGTCCCACTGCATTACGATCAGACCTTCGTCGAGGCCGCCGGAATCCCGACGGTGTTCGCGCAGGGGATGTTCACCGCGGGCCTGCTCTCTAAAGCAGTCACCGACTATGTCGGAATCGGCAACGTCCGCCGCTTCCAGGTCCGTTTCGCCACGCGCGTATGGCCGGGCGACGTCGTCACCTGCACCGGCAAGGTCACGAACAAGATCGAAAAGGACGGCGAGAAACAGATCGAAGGCGACCTCGTCGTGCTGAATCAAAAAGGCGAGCCCGCAATCAAAGGCAGCTTCCGCGCCGCCTGCGCGTAGGGGAAGGGTAAATCACTTGATTTAATGCGGAACCCACCGTGGGTTCCGCACCTCCCTGGGCAGGGGTGACCCCTGCACCCAGTATGACAAATCCGGTGCCCCTCCCGCTCGTGAAGGGGTTAGGGGTTGGGTTATCCCCCAACTCGACCAGCACTTGTCGGCCGTCTGTCTCTTGTGCTCATTCAGAGCTTAGCCCTGCCGAAGCGAAGCGTGAAATCCACGGGTTTCACATTCAATCAAGTTCTTCCTGTCCCCGGTGGCTCTTTTGAATCGCGCGGCTTCCTATTAGAATGTCTCCTCGTCAGTATTAACTCCCTGTCAGGGCCGATCGGTATAAGGGGCGTGCGATGGTGCCGATTCGCTACAATTTCCGCAGCGTCATCGAGCGGCGCGCCACGTCGCTGATGACGATCCTCGGTGTCGCGCTGGTTTCGATGATCTTCGTCATCGTTTTCGGATTTGCCGCGGGACTCAATGAGTCGCTGCGCAATACCGGCGAGGATCGCAACGTGATCGTGATGGCGCGCGGGGTGACCAGCGAGAACGAGAGCTTCGTGCCTCATCCGGCAACCGAGATTCTCCGCGTGCGTCCGGAAATCGCCACCGACGAACATCATCAGCCGCTGCTGTCGCGCGAGAGTATCGCCGGCGTGAACGTCAGCCGCACCCACGGCGCCAAGGAATTCGCGCTGCTTCGCGGCGTCCAGCCGGTCGCCTACGAAGTGCATCCCCATCTGCATCTCGTGGAAGGACACTGGCCGACGCGCGGCAACGGGGAATGGGTGGTCGGGCGCAGGCTGCTGACGCGCTTCCCGTATCTTCAGCCCGGTACGACTTTTCATTATGAGCATCGCGATTGGAAAATCGTTGGCAGTTTCACCGACAACGACAGCGCGCGCGAATCGGAAGCCTGGACCGACCTTGACGACCTGATCAACAACTTTCATTGGGACGCCGGCGGCGCCTCCGCTCTGCACCTGGTGTTGAATCCGGGCAGCGCGGCTGAGTTTGCGCAGGCGATCAAAGACGACGGCCGCATAACCCTCCAGGGCGAAACCGAGACCGAGTACTATGCCGCGCAGGCGGCGGTGGCTGCGCAACTGCGGCTGCTCGGATTGATCGTGGCGCTTGCACTCGCGATTGGCGCGATGTTCGGCGGCATGAACACGATGTACACGGCGGTGACTCGACGCGCGCGCGAGATAGGAGTGCTGCGTGTATTGGGATTCTCGCGCGGCGACATCCTGAGCAGCTTCGTGATCGAGAGCGTCATCCTGGGCCTCGCGGGCGGTGTTACCGGCGTCGTGCTCGCGTCCGCGGTTGCGTGGGCGACCGGATTAACCAGCCGCACGATGAACGTCGGCGCGATGTTCTTCTCGTACCGTCCAACCGCGGGCGCGATTCTGGCCGGCATCGTGGTCTCGGCGATTATCGGCGTCGCGGGCGGACTGATGCCTGCCGTGAGGGCTTCGCGTGTCGGCATCATCAGCGCGCTGCGTGAGGCGTGACGATGACGATCAAGTTGCTGACGATTGCTTTCCGCAATATGCGCCGCCAGCTTCGGCGCACGATCCTCACGGGGCTGACCTTCGCCATCGCCGTGTTCATCTACACGGTGCTGGTAGCGGTGCCGTGGTCGATGGATCGGATCGCCGACAACGCCTCGAAGGAATTGCGCCTGGTGGTGACCGAGCGCAACAACGGGCGGCTACCCGCGCGTTACTGCGGCCCGATCAGGAAGCTGGAGCACGTGATGGGATGTGCGCCGGAAATCGTCTGGGGCGCGGTCTATCGCAATCCCAAGGACCCGATAATCGCTTACGGAATTAATGGCGATATCCAGACCATCACCGGCAGCAGCGACTTTAAGTTATCGGCGGACCAGAACAAACTGCTGCAATCGGACCGCCGCAGCGCGCTGGTCGGGTACTCGCTGATGCGGGAGAACGGATGGAAAATCGGCCAGCCGCTCACCTTGCGCAATCCCGAAGATGCGCGGCTCACGCTGACCTTCATTCCAATCGTCGAATTCCCGACCGAGTACATGTCGCGCGCGTTCCTGTTCGATCGCAGGATGCTGGACGACGCGGTGAAGAAAGTTTACGGCGCGGATATCCAGGACCGGGCGTCGTTCATCGTGGTGAAGGTCGATCGCGTCGAGAACATGGGACTGGTCGCCAACGAAATCGACGAGAACTTTCACAACTCCGACGCCGAAACCGAGACGGCCACCGAGTCCGATTCGGTCGCCAATGTCGTCAGCGCAATCGGCAACATCCGCACGATCATCTACAGCTTGTGCACGGTGGTGATGCTGACGGTATTGCTGATCGCCGCGAATTCGATGGCGATGATGGTGCGCGACCGAATCAGCGAAGTCGCGGTGATGCGCGCACTCGGATTCACGCGGACGCATATCGCGATCCTGCTGTTCGCCGAGGCGGCGCTAATCGGGCTCGTCGGAGCGATGGTCGGAGCCGGGCTTGGCGCTCTGGATATTTGCGCACGGTATCAGACTCGGCGAGATAACCGGGACGCTGGGCTACTTGCAGGTGCGTCCGGAAACGGCAGCAGCCGGCGTCGCTTCGGCGATCCTTGTGAGCCTCGCGAGCGCTCTCGGCCCGGTAATCCGCGCGATGCGCGTCGCGCCGGCAATGGCATTCCGGGAGGTTGTGTGAGCGGAGTTCTTCATTCAAAGGCGGGCACGGCGGCCCGCCCCACTGAAACCAGGACAATACGACTAGGGCCAATGGTAAGCCCTTTATAGTGGGGCGGGCCGCCGTGCCCGCCATCGACGCGTGGGCGTCCGCGCCCACGCTTACCGCGAATGAGTGGCTGGGTGTAGCCGGGACTTAAGCAGAGCGAAACTCTTTGTGTCATTCCGAGCGCAGCGAAGAATCCCGGATCTTTCTGGATGCCAGCCGACGCACCCCAACCACGCCGCATGCGAGGATCTTGTGCGCCTCTCTCCTAAAGGGCGCGCGCGGTGCCTGTGGACGAAATTGTTGAACAATTGTGGATAGTTAGACCTCAAATTCTCTTTTCTGCTTGATAAGCTGAACCGAATCCGGCAAAGAAGACGGATTAGCTCGACTGCTGGCTCGACGGAAGGGCTATCGCAGCCCTTTCCGGAGGCGCAACATATTCGTAATGGGTGAACCTCGGCACATCATTATACACGGGCACTTCTATCAGCCGCCGCGCGAGAGCCCGTGGACCGGTTTGATCAGCCCCGAGCATGGCGCGGCGCCGTTTCAGAATTGGAACGAGCGGATCCTCAGCGAGTGCTACACCGCCAACGCCCACGCGCACACGATGCAGGGCCCGGTCGTTCACGTTCGCAACAACTACGAATCAATCAGCTTCGATGTCGGCCCGACGCTCGCAGGATGGCTGCAGACGCATGGCAAGACTGCGTATCGCGCGATGACTCGTGGCGACGCGCTGTATGCGGCGGCGCACGGTGGGCATGGCAACGCGATCGCGCAATCGTACAGTCATTCGATTTTGCCGCTGTTGCCTCCACGCGATCGAGAACTGCAGATCGCATGGGGTATCGACGATTTCGTTTTTCGATTCGGGCGCAAGCCGGCCGGGATGTGGCTGCCTGAATGCGCGGCCGACGACGACACGCTCGCGTCGGTCGCGGCGGCGGGCATCCAGTTTGTTATCCTCGCGTCGGACCAGGGAAATTTTCGAGGCCCCGGCGCAGAATCGCGCAGCGCGGGACCGTTCCAGTGGCGCAGCGGCGATTTGAGCCTGGCGGTATTTCGATTCGATCGCGAATTGTCCAACACCGTCTCCTTCGGCGAAGGGATGGCTGACGGCGCGCGCCTGGCTGAATGGATTGCCGTCACGGCGCTCAACTTCGAACCCGGAGCCGCGCTGATGATCGCGACCGACGGTGAGACTTTTGGGCATCACAGCAAACATGGCGCGTCCGAGTTGGCGCGGGCGTTGAAGGCGCTCGAAGAACGCGACGACGTGATCGTCACGAATTGCGACGAATACCTCGCGACGCATCCTGCTGCTGGGTCGTTCGAGATGTCGTCGGCCACGTCGTGGAGCTGTCCGCATGGTGTCGAGCGATGGCGTTCAAACTGCGGATGTCGCAACGAGGCCGGTACGTCGCAGGAATGGCGCGCGCCGTTTCGCGCCGCGATGGATTTCGTGAAGTATCACGCCGAGGCGACCTACGACCGCTTCGCGCCGGCGCTCGTGAAAGACCCGGGCGCGTTTCTACGCGACGGAATCCGCCTGCTGATCGATCCGAATCCCGCGGTGCACGACGAGACCTTCAAACGATTCGGCGTTACTGTCGAGTATAATCGCGAGGCGCTACTCCGGATGCTCGAGATGGTGCGCGCGGGGCAGGCGGCGCTGACCAGTTGCGCGTGGTTCTTCGACGACTTCGGCGGACTCGAAGGGCGGGTCGCACTGCGATGGGCGGCGCGCGCAGTCGAGCTGGCAGCGGAGCATTCGGCGAGCGTCGAAAACGAACTGCTCGAGCGCCTGCGCGGGATCAATTCGAATCGCCGCGAAAATGGCGACGCCGCGACTCTGTACCTGAGCCTGAAAACGCGCGAAGCCCGCGGTCGCGTATAGCCACGGGCTGAGGGATGAACTTTTCAGCCTGATCCCGTCGGACTTTCTGTGCTAATCCTACGGTATGCGTCAGAACAGCCCGCATTTCGCCTCTTTCCCAATCTGGTTCCCCTTCCCGTTCGGGAAGGGGTTAGGGGTTAGGTTCCTTGGACGCAATCACTCAGCAAAAACACTTTCTGACGGAACGAAGCTACCGATGGTAGCCGACCAATCTCAATACCACTACGCGCGGTATGAAAAGGTGCACTGCTAATGGCTTCAACCGAAGCGACTCATATCGATTCGACGCTGACCGAATCCCGTAAGTTCCCGCCGCCCGCCGAGTTCAGTAAGCGGGCGTGGGTCAAAAACTTCGACGAATACCAGGCGCTTCGCAAGCGTGCAGACGAAGATCCGGAATCGTTCTGGGCCGAATGCGCGCGCGACCTGCATTGGTTCAAGCCGTTCGGCAAAACTCTCGAATGGAATTTCCCCCACGCGAAATGGTTTGTCGGCGGCACGATCAACGCCGCGTATAACTGCCTCGATCGCCATCTCGACACTCCGCGCCGCAACAAGGCCGCGCTGATCTGGGAGGGCGAGCCCGGCGACTCGCGTGTGCTGACCTACCAGATGCTCGCCGACGAAGTTGGCCGATGCGCTAACGCGCTCAAGAGCCTCGGCGTCAAGGACGGCGACCGCGTCGCGATCTACATGCCGCTGGTGCCGGAGGCGGCGATCGCGATGCTCGCGTGTGCGCGAATCGGCGCGATTCATTCGGTGGTGTTCGGCGGCTTCTCGTCGGAGGCGCTGGCCGATCGGATCAACGACGCGGAAGCGAAGGTCTGTATCACCGCCGACGGCGGATGGCGTCGCGGGCAAGTCGTCGAGCTCAAGCAGAATGTCGATGAAGCGCTGAAGAAGACGCCCTCGATCGAGAAAGTGCTCGTGCTCAAGCGCGTCGGCAACAAGGTCGAGATGCGCAAGGGCCGCGACGTGTGGTGGGACGAGCTGGTCCCCGCACAAAGTTCCAAGTGCGAAGCCGCGCAGCTCGACAGCGAGCATCCGCTGTACACGCTCTACACCAGCGGCACCACCGGCAAGCCCAAGGGCGTCGTGCATACGACCGGCGGATACCTGACGCACGTCCTGATGACGATGCGGTGGGTGTTCGACCTGAAGGACGACGACATCTACTGGTGCACCGCTGATATCGGATGGGTCACCGGGCACAGCTACACCGTTTACGGGCCGCTGGCGGCGGGCGCGACGGTCGTGATGTACGAAGGCGCACCGAATTTCCCCGAGAACGATCGCTTCTGGCAGGTCATCGAGAAGTACAAGGTCAGCATCTTCTACACGGCGCCGACCGCGATTCGCACGTTCATCAAATGGGGCGACTCGTGGGTCAAAAAGCATGACCTGTCGAGTCTGCGGCTGCTCGGGTCGGTCGGCGAGCCGATCAATCCCGAGGCGTGGATGTGGTATCGCAAAGTGATCGGCGGCGAGCGATGTCCGATCGTCGACACGTGGTGGCAGACCGAGACGGGCGGAATCATGATCAGCCCGATGCCCGGCGCGACCGCCGCCAAGCCCGGCTCCGCGACGTTCCCGCTGCCGGGAATCGCAGCCGACGTCGTCACGCGCGACGGCAAGAGCGTCGGCGCGAACCAGGGCGGCCTGTTGATCGTGCGCAAACCGTGGCCCGGAATGCTCCGGACGATCTTCCGCGACCCCGATCGCTACAAGAGCAATTATTTTTCCCAGATCGAGGGTGCATATCTTACCGGCGACGGCGCGCGTCGCGACCAGGACGGCTACCTCTGGATCATGGGGCGCGTGGACGACGTGATCAAAGTGTCGGGCCATCGCCTGGGCACGATGGAAATAGAAAGTGCGCTGGTCTCGTACCCGGCGGTCGCCGAGGCTGCGTGCGTCGGACGCCCGGACGAAGTGAAGGGCGAGGGCGTCGTCGCATTCGTAACGCTGGAAGGCGGGCACAAGGGCGACGACAAGCTGCGCAACGAATTGCGCGCGCACGTCGTTAAGGAAATCGGCGCACTAGCCCGTCCCGACGACATAAGATTCACCGAAGCGCTCCCCAAAACCCGCAGCGGCAAAATAATGCGCCGCCTACTGCGCCAGATAGCCTCAGGCGACCAGACGCTAGGCGACACAACAACGCTCGAAGATCTGTCGGTCCTCTCAAAACTCCGCGACGACGACGATTGAGATCCGTCTTACCTCCTCTCTCCAACGTCGCCTCGACCGAGTGGGAGGGTAGGGTGGAGGACCGCTTGCGGCGCAATTGTCCGTCGCGACGCAGCATCTCGCAATCTCGGCAAGCTTAGGTCCTCCACCCGCCGCTCGAAGACGAGCGTCGGCCGCGTGTCGGACACCCCCCAACGAACGGGGGTGGCTATTTCGGAATTCAGTTCTCGCTGCGCGGAGTCTAGCTCGAATGCGATGCCGCCGATGCTCGGAGCGATCAGATTGTACACCCAACATGCGATCGCAACGCCGACGAAGCTGAAGATGGCGCCAATGATTGGCATGACGACCATCACAATCGCGAAGTGCGGAGGTCTTTGAGCCATTCTCATAAAGATGAGGAACTCGATCACCCCGAAGATTGCGAACATGATTGCATACATCACTCCGATCACCTTCGCAGTCTGGAAAATCCTGAACGACTTGATTTCATGCATCGCGCGTCCTCCCTTTGGTAACAACCTATAGTCAGTTGGTATGCAGTTGATTAAGTACTTCTAAAACCCGCGCCGGATCCACAATGACTATTGCCGCCGCTCCCACTGCGAACATGATCGCGAACCCAGCCATCAAGCGCAGATAGAATGCCGGCTGATGACTGGTTCGTGCGACCGCTGATTTGAAGATCGCGTTGACGCCGGCCGCCAGTGTGATTCCAATCACCGCGTCGCGCGCGGCGCTGGTTCCGGCCTGCACGAAGCCAGCCAGCGTCAGCGAGATCGCGTCGACATCGACCAAGCCGCTGATAGCAGAAACCGCCATCTGGCCGCCATATCCTGCGTAATTCTTGGCGACACGCGTCACCAACAGCACGATGGTAAAGACCACGCCAAACTGTAGCGCGGGTCGAATCGAAAAGGGATTCCGGAAGCTGGAATCCACTGTCTCGCGTGTATTCTTGTCTTTCTTCGCCGGCGCGCGCCCCAGCACAATCGCGGCGGCGAATCCCGCGATCATCATCGCGGCGAACGCAGGGCTGGCGGCGATGGCGAGCGCCGGGCTTACCGCAGCGACCAGCAACAGCATCCGCGGAAACAATATCGAATTGGCTATTAGCGCGTAGCGAGCCGCCGGTATCGCGGACTCTGGTGCCTCTTCGACTGCGCGCGAAATACCGGTCGTATAGGCAGTCGTTGACGCTATCGCACCGACTATTGCAGTGAGTAATGCGCCGCGCTCGCCGCCGGTAAACTTGGTAAGGAAGTAACCTACATACGAGACGCCCGACACTAGTATTACGAATAGCCAGATCTTGCGCGGCTCGAAAAATCCGAATGGTCCGTAGCTGCCGGTCGGCAACAGCGGGTAGATGATAAAAATCAGCGCAAGGAAACTCAGCGTGTCGATATACTCGCGGTCGGAGATTGCGTCGCGCACGAAGGTGCGGAGCTGATCGCGCTCGGCCAGAATCGCTGCCAGCACGATTCCGAGTCCCGCGCCGAGCTGACGATCCGAAGTCAGGCAAAGCGCGCCCAGCACGAAGGTCGCGACGGCCGCGAGCTCGGTGGTGATTCCGTTGCGCTCCCGATGTTGCGCGCGCATCACGAGAATCGGGCCGATCGCGCCGACGAACATCGCGATCGCGATCGCCGCGTTGCCGACGTGTCCCGCGATAGCGCCGAGCAGCGCGACTATCAGGAAATCGCGCATCCCCGGACGCGGCGGACCCTTGGGGTCCGGCTCCCGCGTCCGTCCGACGAGGAATCCAATCGTCAGCGCAAGGACGAATCCCACGACAGGTGAGTTGGGGCCGGTCAGGTCGGGCATTGAGAGCGCAATGTTAGCGGAATATCGACGGAAATGCTTGAAATTTACCTCTCCCACCGGGAGAGGTCGTCTGACGACTTAGTCGTCGGACGGGTGAGGGCGCCGATATTCCGCTGAATACTGGCGCCCTCACCCGGCGCTCGCGGACTCGCTCCGACCTCTCCCGCGGGGAGAGGTAAACCCCGCCTTGCTGACACCTTGTCCGCGGTGGTATCTTGCTCCGTGGAAGTGGGCGCGTGCCCACTTTTTTGTTGGTGTCGCCAAAGGGTTTCGTCCACATAAGCCGGGTTGACGGCAGTAGCGAGCGTAGAGGTGAGAGCAGATGAATGCCCTGACGCTTCATCCAACCGCCGAAAAGGTGGTCGCGCTGCTCGAGCCGCATATCGAACGCCAGGGTTACGAGCTGGTTTCGGTGGATTTTCGCAAGGGCACGCGAAATTCGATGCTGCGGTTGCTGGTGGATAAGCCGGGCGGCGGAATTGCCCTTAGCGACCTGGAGAAGTTGAGCCCGGCGCTGGGCGATTTGCTCGACGTGTACGACCCGGTCGAGGGCCGCTACACGCTGGAAGTTGCGTCGCCGGGAATCAACCGGCCGTTGCGCAAGCTCGAGCATTTCGCGGCGGTCAAGGGCGAGCGGGTCAAGGTACGGACGCATCGCGCGCGCGACGGGCAGAAGGCGTTCGTGGGCAAGTTGGTGAGTGTCGGCGAAAATGGAATCGAGCTTGACGACGAGACGAGCCGCAAGCGGCAGACGATTGGTTTCGACGAGATGTCCGGAGCGAATTACGAATATGACTTTGACAAATAAAAAAATTGGCGCGCTACTTTTTGCGTGCCCCGGGGAGGCGCTATGCAGGTCGATCTGAACCGGGTTATCGAGCAGGTAAGCAAGGAAAAAGGCATCGACAAAACGATCGTGATCAACGCGGTCGAGGAGATGATGCATTCGGCGGCGCGCCGCACGTTCGGGCCCGACCGCAATATCGAGTCGCGCTTCAATCCGGAGCTCGGCGAAATCGAGCTGTTCGAAATCAAGACGGTGGTCGACAAGGTCGCCAACGCCGCGGCCGAGGCCGACGTTACCGAGGCGCGCGCGAAGTATGATCCAGAGGCGGAAGTCGGCGACGAAATTCTGATCAAGCTCGATACCGCCACGATGGGCCGAATCGCGGCGCAGGCGGCCAAGCAAAATCTCATCCAGCATATTCGCGACGCCGAGCGGAAACAGATTTTCAACGAGTTCAAGGATCGCAAGCAGGAAGTCGTCTCGGGAATCGTGCAGCGTTTCGAGCGCAAGAACATGATCGTCAATCTGGGACGTACCGAGGCGATCCTGCCTGAGAAGGAACAGATTCCGCACGAGCGCTATCGCCAGGGCGATCGGATTCGCGCGCTGATTCTCGACGTCGACCTTTCCGAGAAAGGCCTTTCGATCGTGCTCTCGCGCACCTCGAACGACTTCCTGATGAAGCTGTTCGAGCAGGAAGTGCCTGAGATTTACGAGGGCATCGTCGAGATTCGGCAGAGCGCGCGCGAGCCGGGCGGTCGCGCCAAAGTCGCGGTGTACTCGAAGGATTCGGACGTCGACCCGGTCGGCGCATGCGTCGGGATGAAAGGCACGCGTGTCCAATCGGTCGTGCAGGAATTGCGCGGTGAGAAGATCGATATCGTGCCGTGGACCGACGACCAGGCCGAGCTGGTCTGCCGCGCGCTGGCGCCGGCGAAAGTTTCGAAAGTGATAATCGACGAAGACGAGCATGCGATGGAAGTGATCGTCCCTGACGATCAACTGTCGCTGGCGATTGGCAAGCGCGGGCAGAACGTTCGCCTGGCGCATCGATTGACCGGATGGAAGCTCGACGTGCGCAGCGAGATGGAGGCCGAAGAAGAGGCTCGATCGGCGCGCGCGTCGCTCAACGGAATTCCGGGCATCGGCGATATCAACGCCGAGCTGCTCTACCAGTGGGGATTCCGATCGGCGGAGCAATTGTCGGAGGCCGACGAGACTGCATTCGACGTCGAGGGAATCAGCGCCGAGCGCGCGAACCAGATAATCAACGCGGCGCGCGAGCACGTCGCGAACAAGAAGATCGCCGCTGCCGAAAAAGCGGCGGCTGCGGAAGAGGCTGCCACCGCGGCAGCATCGGCGGCGGCGGAAGCCGCAACGCTCGCGGCGGATCTCGCAGTAGCAACGGAAGCGGAAGGCGCGGAAGCGGCGAGCGAGACGGCCGTCGAAGAAGGGGCGTCACCGGCCCCCTCAACCGAAGACGCGGGAGAAAAGTAATAACTAAGCTGCCTGAGCGCACGTGCATCGGATGTAGGGAGCGGGACGCGAAGGCTGCGATGGTACGGATTGCGGTCGTGAACGGACACGTCGAAGTGGACTTCGAGGCGCGACAGGCAGGGCGCGGCGGGTATCTGCATCCGACGCTTGAATGCGTCGAGCGGTTCGTCGTCTCTAAAGTTAAGGAATTCAAGGCGCTTCGGCGGAAAATAGAACGTCCCGAGCGTGACAAAATAGCGGCGGCGATAAAACTCCGACTGGATAGAAACTCAAAGGTCGAATAGTATAACTCGGATGGCGCGAAAGCGGATCAAAACTCTTGCTGCTGAATGGGGATTCCCGGTCGAGGATTTACTCGCCGGATGTGTCCGTCTGAAACTTGGGCATACTCAGTCCGAGTCGAGTCTTCTCTCACCCGAAGAGGCCGACCGGCTAAAGGCTGACCTCGACGACCAGGCGCATCGCGCGACGATTCTGCGCCGCGAGACCGTGCTCGAAACGAGTAGCGGGAAAATCCTGGAGAAGCGCCTCAACGCGACCGTGATGCGTCGGCGTCATGCCGAGGGCGGCGCGCCTGCCGGCAGCTCTGACACGCCTTTCCATTTTGAAGTCGAAGAATCGCGCGACGATTCTTTCGTGTCGCCGTTCCTTGGCGATTCATCGGCGGAGGCAGAGGCCCCCGTCATGTTCGACTCGGGACATCACGAGACCCCGGCGGTCGAGCCGCATCGCGCGCCGGAGCCGGTTGTCGTCAGGCCGGAACCTCCAATTGAAGAAATCGGGGAGGCCGACTACGAGGCTCATCCGCCTCAAGCGGATGTTCACATTAAGGATGCGGAACCCGAGCCCGAGCCCCGGTTTGTGCCGGAGCCCGAGCCTGAGCCCGTGGTCGTGGCGGAAGCTGCACCCGCAGTCGAGGCACCTCCTGCGGCGCCGGCGGCACCGTCCTCGCGATTTGGTTATCGCACCGATCGCGTTCGTCCGGCGGATTCGGCGGATCGCGGCTCAATAAATCTCACGCGCGGCTCTCAGACCGGTCCGACGCTGGACGACGGACAGAAGGGGCCCAAGGTCCTCGGCAAGATCGATCTGCGCCCGAAGGCGCCACCGGCCCGTCCCGCGTCACCCGGTTCGCGCACCGCAGCGGGCGCGCCGACTGCACGTCCCGGACTGACGGGACGCTTCGCGCCGCAACCACAGCCTGCACAACCTGCCGACGGAGGGCCGCAGCTTACGCCTGATCAGCTCGCTGCCAACAAGCCCGGCGCTCGCGGCGGAATAAAGAAAAAGAAAGTCGTCAAGAAGGGCAGTACCGACCTCGCCGCCGAACGGGAGATGCGCGGATTGCGCGTGCCGAAAAAGCGGCGCGCACTGCCCGGCAAGGAACAGCGCAAGACCGAGATCACCACGCCCAAGGCCTCCAAGCGCGTCGTGCGGATCACCGAAGGCGTCACTGTTGGCGACCTCGGGCGCTCGATGGGCGTTAAGGCTGGCGACCTGATCAAAAAATTAATGGAACTCGGCCAGATGGCGACGCTCAACCAGGTGCTCGACGTCGACACCGCGACCTTGCTCGCGGGCGAGTTCGGCTACAGTGTCGAGAACGTTTCCTTCGACGCCGAGTCCGCGATCGAAGAAGCGCCTGAAGAGACCGTCGCGGGCGAGATGGTCGCGCGGCCGCCGGTCGTCACCGTGATGGGCCATGTCGATCACGGCAAAACTTCGCTGCTCGACGCGATTCGCCACACCAACGTGACGGCACGCGAGTTCGGCGGAATCACGCAGCACATCGGCGCTTACACCGTCGAGGCGAATGGGCGCACGATCGCGTTCGTCGATACCCCGGGCCACGAGGCGTTCACTGCGATGCGTGCGCGCGGCGCCAAGGTCACCGACATCGTCGTGCTGGTGGTCGCGGCCAACGAAGGCGTGATGCCGCAGACGCAGGAAGCGATCAACCACGCTCGCGCTGCCAACGTTCCTATAATCGTCGCGATCAACAAGATCGATTTGCCCGACGCCAATCTCGACAACGTCAAGCAGCGCCTGACCCAGGTCGGCCTGGTGCCGGAAGAATACGGCGGCGATGTCCCCGTCGTGCCTGTCTCGGCGCGCACCGGCGCCGGGATAGACAAGCTACTCGAGATGATCCTGCTGCAGGCCGACGTGATGGAACTCAAGGCCAATCCGTCGCGTCCCGCGCGCGGCACGATTATCGAATCGCAGCTCGACCGCGGACGCGGCCCGGTCGCCACCGTGCTTATCCAGGAAGGCACTCTGCATCAAGGCGATCCTTTCGTCAGCGGAACTTCATACGGACGCGTGCGCGCGATGCAAAATCATCTCGGCCAGCGTCTCACCGAGGCTGGTCCGTCGACGCCGGTCGAAATTTTCGGCCTCTCCACAGTGCCCGAACCCGGCACCGTGTTCACAGCCGTTGTCGAGGAATCGAAGGCGCGCCAGGTCGCCGAGTATCGCCGCGGCAAGCAGCGCGAAGGCGAACTCACCAAGACCAGCCGCATCTCGCTGGAAGATTTGAGCCAGCGGCTGGCGGCGGGCGAGGTCAAGGAACTCAAAGTTATTCTCAAGGGCGACGTGCAGGGATCGGTCGAGGCGCTGGCCGACGCGCTCGCGCGCCTCTCGACTGCGGAAGTCAAGCTCGAAGTGATTCACGCGTCGGCTGGCGCGATCTCTGAAACCGACGTGACGCTCGCGTCGGCTTCCAAAGCCATCATCATCGGATTCAATATCCGTCCCGAGCCGAAGGCCGCGAACCTCGCCGAGAAAGAAGGCGTCGAGATTCGCCTCTATACGATCATCTACGAAGCGATCAACGACATGCGCGAGGCGATGGAGGGTCTGCTCGCACCGACCTACCGCGAGAAGGCGCTCGGTCGCGCGGAAGTCCGCAAGATCTTCAACGTCCCGGGAGCCACCGTCGCGGGATGCATGGTGGTCGACGGCAAGATTGTGCGCAGTGCTCGCGCGCGGCTGGTGCGCGACGGACGGCCGGTGTGGGAGGGCAAGCTCGCCACGCTCAAGCGCTTCAAGGACGACGCCCGCGAAGTCGCGCAGGGCTACGAATGCGGTATCGCGCTCGAAAATTTCAACGACGTGAAACCCGACGACATCATCGAAGCATTCGAGATGGAAGCGATTCTGCGCAAGCTCGCCGCGCCCACTCCTCAAGCAGTGCGCGGTCAGCCGGCGGTCGAAAAGCAGCTACAGCCTTAGACTGGAAGTATGTTTGACGTTCCGGGCGCGCCGTGTGCGCGCTGGCGGAGGTGGCGTATCGTGGTCATCGGCATCATGCGGCTGACGCTGTTCCTGCCGGAGAATCATTCGCTCAAGGGCAAGCGGCAAGTGCTGCGCGCGATCAAGAGTCGCGTCCAGAACAAGTTCAACGTATCGATCGCCGAATCCGACAACCACGACATGTGGCAGCGCGCCGAGCTGGGTATCGCGCAGGTCGGCAGCGATCGCGCGTTCGTGGACAAGGCGCTGCGGGAGGTCGTGAACTTTATCGATTCGTTGGCGCTGGTCCCGCTCGGCGAAGAGAAGCTGGAAATTATCAACTACTGAGCGGTGAAGAACATTGCCTGAAGGCCGAAGACCCGAGCGCGTCGCCGAAGCCGTCCTCAGAGAGCTGTCGGGATTGCTCGTGCGCGACCTGCGCGACCCGCGCCTGCGCGGAATCACGCTCACCGACGTAAAAATGGACGACGACCTGCGTCACGGCCACGTCTACTTCTCGCACCTCGAAGGCTCGATACGCGCGCCCGCCGCAATCGCCGGTTTCAAAAGCGCCAGCGGCTTCATCCGCCGCGAAATCGGCAAATCACTGGGACTTCGATACACCCCCGAACTGGAATTCGAATTCGACCCCGCCCTGGAACGCGCCGCCCGCATCGACGCGCTGTTAAAACAATCCGCCCCGAAGGATTGAGGACATACATTTAATCTAAAGTGAAACCCGCGGGACGGAGTTTACCCTGAGCGCTCGTAGGGCAGCTCAGCCGCGAGTTGCCATAATTGAGTACGGCATTGCGAGCTGGTATACCTTACGGCATGAAGCCCGAGCGAAAGATTACGGTTCACGTTCGCAGCGACCTGCTGGATAAAGCCCAAAAGGCCGCGCGGGCCGGAGTTAGCGAGACCGTTCGCAAGGGCCTGGAGTTGTTGGCTGCGAGCGAAGCCTACGACGGGCTGCTGAAGATGCGCGGCAAGGTCAAGTTCTCCGTCGACTTGAGCGAACTGCGTCGAGACCGGCGGTGATTGCCCTCGACACCAGCTCCACCATTGCGTTCCTGTCCGGAGAACGCGGAAACGATGTGATCGCCGTCGAAGCCGCGCTGAGATTCCGAAATGGAGTGTTCCCGCCGGTCGTGGTGACCGAACTTCTCAGCGACCCTGCCGTTCGCGCTGGAATCGCGGCGCTGATTCGCGGCGTTCCGCGGCTCGAAATCCTCGACGGCTATTGGGAGCGGGCGGGAGAGCTTCGCGCGCGCCTTTTACGTCGCGGTCTCAAAGCGCGCCTGGCTGACACGCTGATCGCGCAGTCGTGCATCGACCATGAGATCGCGCTGGTGACGCGGGACCGCGACTTCCGCAACTTTGCGACTCATGCCGGTTTGAATCTGGAATAGTCTGTCACTTCGACAGCATCCGCTCGCGATTCTCGA
>CAWFDW010000005.1:0-955366 GCA_963814715.1 uncultured delta proteobacterium | reverse complement strand
GATCGCCGCCGAGGTCGGCTGCCATGAGAACACGGTGCGCCGCTGGCTGCACCGGTTCAGCGCGGCTGGCATCGACGGGCTCGGTGACCGCCGGCGCCGGGCGCAAGCGGCGGATCACCGAGGCGCAGCGGTCGGCCATCATCGCGCTGGCCCGCTCGGTGCCGCCGGGGCGGCTGGCCCGCGACGCGGACGGGGAGCTGTCCGCGGACGATGAGCACGGGCCCGGCCAGTGGACCCTGGACACCCTCGCCGAGACGGCCCGGGACGCGGCATCCAGGTGGGCCGCAGCCAGGTCCGGCGGATCCTGCGGCCGAGAAGGTCCGCTGGCCAGTTGGCGGACCCGCAGCTCGGCGGCCACCAGACACGATACGGAGTTCGCCCCAAAAGAACCCGCATCGTGGAGCTCTACACCGCCCACCGCCGGAAGGCTACCGTCGTGGGCGCCGACGAGCTCGGCCCCGTCCTTCCCGCACACCTTCACCCCGCGCCCGGCTGGTGCGCCCGATGACCACCGGATCAAGGCGCCGCTGGAATACAGCCGCGGGCCGGAGAAGACCTGGGTCTACGGCGGCCTGCGCATCGCCGACGGCCACGCGATCACCATGTGCGCCTCGTCCCGCAACAGCGCCGGCTACCAGGCTTCTTTCAGCTGGAGGAGCAGGCTAACCCGGCGGCACGATCACGTGATCACCGACAACCTGTCCAGCCACAACAGCGTCTCCACCCGGGCCTGGCTCGAAGACCATCCCGCGCATCCAGCACGCGTTCATCCCCAAGGGCGCCTGCTGGCTCAACCTGCAAGAGGCTGGTGGCGGATCTTCCGGCGCCAAGCCCTGGCCGGACAGACTTCGCCGACCCCGACGAGATCGACCACGCCACCACCGTGGCAACCGCCCAGCTCAACGCCCGCGCCCGCCCTTGGATCTGGGGACGACCCAGCCCAAGCCACGCTCCTACCGCCAGCGCTTTATATACACCCTTTAAGGAACCTAGCACTAGTACTACAGCAGCGGGCTGTGATGTCGGTCGGCGCGGCTGCGTGATCTGCGGGTCCTGAGCTAGCCATCCCCAGCCGTACGCGGCCTCGAACGCTGCCGGGGTGCCTCGCGGCAGGGCGCCGATCACTGACAGGATCGGCGTCACGCCGTTGTTCACGTTGCGGTTGGCGAGTACCTTGCCATCCTGATCGATGACCGCCACCTGGGAGCGCTTGCGGTGGACGTCGATTCCGACGTAGACAGACATTGCCCGGCTTGCTGAGGCATGCGGGCGCGTCGCCGGATCAGCTCGAACAACTCAACCTTGGAGGCCGCCACAGAGCCGCCTCAGGTTTGCATGCACCCCGACCATCCCACGTCAGACTCCCCAAGTGGGGCCACTTCAAGCCGACACGACCATCCCGGTACCAACTGCAACCAAAGGGTGGGGCCACTTAAGCCGGGCGCTCGTCATGGTGGGGCCAATCGGAGCCGTCATAGCCAGGTCAGGGCGGTGCCGCCGAAGGATCCGGACGGGTTCGCGGTGTGTCCGTAGAGGATCCCCCAGCGAGACAACCTTCGACGCGCGCACAAGAACCACCTACCAGCGGTAATGCCGTCTCATATAGGTAGTCCGCCAATCTGTCCGGTGAGGGGAGGCCGCCCGTTCCGCCAGACGTCGATGACCAGGCCGACGGCCATCGCGCTCACGACCGCCTCGTGACCGGAGATTTCCGCCTGTGCGCAGCGTTCCTGGTACGCCTCCTGGGAGCTGAGCAGCAGCTCGCAGTTGTGCGGATCGCCGGGACACGGTGCCGGGGGAATCCGCTGTGAGTCCTCTGTCACTCAGCCCTCCCGCCACAGCGGAGGCCCCATCCAAGCCTTCGATCGCTGACGTAAGCGACCATACCCGCGAGGGTGCCTCCCGGCAGCCGGTCGTGTCCGGCCGGTGGCATCGGGTTGGACGATGCCACCGGCCGGGGCTGCCAGCTGCACGAGGCGCCTCCGCGGGATCAGGTTCGCACCATGGCGTTGCCGGGTCTGGCCGGGACAACTGCTGTGCCCGCCAGCTCGGCGTTGATCGTGCGCGCCAGGGCGTTCAGGGCCTGGTTGGAGCCCCTGATTCCCTCGCTGCGCAGGGCCCGTCTGGATACCGGCCTTCCCGCTGCTGCAAGCCTGCTGGCGGCCACGCGTGCCTGGCCGATGCCGGACGGGATTGCTGTTACCGCCCTGGCGTCGTGGTCCTGCTGCGGGGCCGTCCTGGTCCCTGCGGAAGGACCGGTCCCGGCCAGGGGCGCCTGGGGTGCGGCCTGGTCCTGGGCCGCACCTGCCTGGTCCTCGGCGGACCAGGCTGGGGACCGCGATACTGCTGGTCCTCCGGTCCCGTTGTCCGGTGCGTCCGCTGCGGTGCCGGCATCGGCGCGCAGCATGTGGGCCAGCGCGGTCCCCATGGCCAGGACCAGGACCGGCAGGCAGGACACGATCGTGGTGACGGGCCACGGTGCCCGCGCCGTCCCGGCCTGGGCCAGCAGGTGGTAGGCCACCTGCCCGGCCATGCCGAGCGCGAAGGAGCAGATCGCGGACCACTTGGCGAACCGGCGGGTCCGGCCGCTGATCGAGTGCTCGTCGGCCAGCCAGGCGCGCAGCGCGTACGCGGCGTACGCCTCGACGCCGACGGGCAGGGTGATGGACGTGTCCAGGTGCAGCGACGGCAAGATGCCCGGCAGCGGGGAGACCAGCCCGAACCCGGTCTTCTGCGCGATGCCGACCCAGCCGGACCACACCTCGGCCGCGGCCGGGGCGGCCAGGACCAGCAGCGGCCAGGACCGGACGGTCCTGGCGCCGGAGGAGACCGCGGCGGACCGGTCCCCTCCGGCTGGTCCGGTGGTCCGGGCAGCGGGCGGACCGCCTGGTCCCAGATCCGCGGTGGCGCCGGGGCGGTTCATGCCCGCGGTGAGTGCGGCCATGGGGGTCACCACCCTTCCTGCGTGGCGAGCGGGTGGGGTTCCCCGGTCAGCGCGGCCAGGGCGGCGGCGACCTCGTGGGTGGTGGCGCGGACGTAGGTCGCGGTCGCGCCCGCGTCGCTGCCGGTGTCGGTGTGGCCCGCGTAGGCCTTGGCGACGGCGTAGCCGAAGTTCCGCTCGACCCAGGTCAGGGTGGTGTGCCGGATCCAGTGCATGCTGATCTGCTGCGCCCGTACCCAGGGCAGATACCGGCCGAGGCGGTCCCACAGGTGGTCGTAGCGGCGGTAGGTGATGCGGCGGCCGTTGCGGTAGCGCAGCAGCTGCCCGTCCGGTGGCGCGTGGCGTTCCCCGGCGTGCCCGAGCAGGGCGGCCATGAGGGTGGGCGAGACTGGCTGCCACCGGACGGTCTCGCCTTTCTCGCGCAGCAGGATCAGGCACTGCTCGGGATCGAGGTCCTGCGGGCGCAGCGCCAGCGCGCCGCCCCGGCGGCAGGCGGTCTCGGTGTGCAGGCGCAGCAGCAGCGTGTCCAGCTCCGGGTCATCACCCGTGGTCGCCGCCGCGTGGTTGATCTCGGCCAGGCGCTTGTCGGCGACCGCCCGCCGGGTCGAGGGCAGGCGGCGCGGCTTGTCCACCTTCCGGGCCGGGTTGTCCGCCGGGTCGATCAGGCCGTCTTCCTCGGCGTGCTTGTACAGGCAGCGCAGGGCGGCGATGAGGTGCTCGGCGGCGCTGCGCCCGCCGCGGGAGTTCCGCCGGGGCACGACGTTGGCCCGGACGTGCTGGACGAGCTGCCGGATCTCCGACGGCGTGGGCTCGTCGATGCGGCGGCTGCCCCACTGCTCGATGACCCGGTTCCAGTACGAGCCGTATGCCTTGCGGCAGCCGTCGCTGACCAGGGCCGACACGACCGGGATGTACTCGGCGAAGGTCGGGGCGGGCGGCCTGGCCGCCGGGGCGGCCAGCAGGTCGGCGGGGGTCAGGCCCATCCGCTCCAGCACGAGCATGGCCGCGTCGACCACGGCCTGCCCGGGTGCGGCTGAGCGTGCGTCAGGTCCGGTGATCGTCATCGGTCTCCTCCTTCACGTGCCGGGAACGGGATGAGCGCGGCGAGGGCCTGATCCACCACCGCGAGCGAGTACGCGGTCAGGGTGTCCTCGGCGGGGACTGCGGTGAGCAGGACCGGGTCTCCGGGGAGCAGCCCGCAGCGGTGCCGCAGCGCCGCGGGGATCGGGACGCAGGACCGGGGCGGCAGGGTGACCAGGCCGGACGGGTCGCGGCGGATGACCACCACGCCTGCCTCGGCGGTCAGGGTCAGCCGGTCCCCGCCGCGCCAGCCCAGCGCGCCGGTGACCGTCCGGTCGGCCACGCGGCCGGAGCGGTCGACGTGGGCGAGCCCGTACACCACGTCCCGGCCAAGCGCCGGCGGGCGCACGGGCGGGACCGTGAGCGGCAGGGTCCGGGCAGCGGCAGGCGCGCGGGCGGGACGGGCCGCGGCAGAAGAGGGGATGACAGGGGCGATCAGCGTGCCGGTCACGGCTGCCTCCCGCGGCGGGAGGCGGGACCGGTCAGCGCCGTGGGGAGGCCGCAGGCATCAGCCGGGCCGTCCGCGTGTTCAAGCGGTGCTCTGAAAAGGGTGATGTACCACCACTCTGGGTGTCCGAGGGGGGACTTGAACCCCCATGCCCTATACGGGCACTAGCACCTCAAGCTAGCGCGTCTGCCTATTCCGCCACCCGGACTCGCGATGCGCGGGGTACGCATCGGCTGAGTTACCTTAGCAAACCGAACGCCCCCAGGCGAGTGCGCAGGCCAGTGAATCTTGCCACCCGATGCCGCTCGTCTCACGCCTCAGCGACCCCTCCCCAGTACCCGACATCACCCACCGCCCCTCGTACAGCATGGATGCCGCGCGGGCGGCCGCGGCGGCCTGGATCAGGCCGAGCTGGTGGTTGTCCCCGTCCGCCAGCGCGATCCAGGCCCGCAGGTGACCGGGGTCGCGGCGGTCGGCCTCGGTCGAAGATCTTGCCGACGGTCACGTCCCGGCCGGCGGTGATGTCGCAGGTGTACCACTTGTTCAGCGCCTGCGGCGTGCTCTGCGGCTGCTGCCGGGCCCGGGCGGAGCATGACGTCCTGCGGGGTGCGGGGCTGCTCCGGGGGCAGGGAGTCGAACACGGCGCCGGTCTCGGCCATCCGCTTCTTCGCCTGTCTTCTCCCCGCTCCCGGCCCGTTTGTCCCGTTCCTGTCCCGTTTCGCGGCCTTGCGGCCGTCTCCGGCGGGCGTCCGGCCGCATCGACACGCCCTTGGCGTCCGCGGACATCCCCAGCACGGCGCCCTGCCCGTCTCCTCCCCCGCCGCGGGCCGGCGAGACGGGCGCGTCCGGCACCTGGCCTGTCCCGCGCGAACTCCTCCGCGCCGGCGGCCGCCGCCACGATCTCCTCCAGCTGCCGTTTCCCGATGCTGACCCCGGTCGCGGCCAGCACGATCTCGTGCCCGTCCTGGAACGACCCGGACCGGCACGCCATCTCCGCGAACCGCTGCAGCTGCCAGGAATGCCCGCACGGCGGCAGGTTCAGCACCGCGTCCCGCCAGTGCAGGTCCGCCACCCCCTTCTTCCTGGACCGGTAGGCGATCCGGTGCACCCTCACCCGCCCCAGCATCGTCACCACCGTCGTCGCGGACCTCTCCCGGCAGCCCCGCCGCTCCCCGTCCTGCCCCGTCAGCCCCGGCAGCGGCATCTCCGCGTCCGCCTGCGCGTCCATCGCCAGCTGCCGCGCCCCCAGCCCGATCTTCCGGCTCTCCTCCACCGCCAGGCGCTCCATGTCGTCCAGCAGCACCGCCCCCGCCGCGCCCTCATACATCACCGCGACCCGCACGACCAGCGGCCCCAGCCCCGCCAGCACCGCCTCCCCGCTCGCCGCCAGCCCGTCCACCGCGTACCCTTCCACCGAGGCTTCCCTTCCCCGAGTTCCGATTTCGCACTTCAGAACCGTAAGGAACGGAAGCCTCACCCATCCAGCCAACCCCGCCAGCACGCCAACCCGCAGCTCACTCCGAAAGAGCCACACCCATGTCACATGGGTGCGGCTCTTCTGGAGTGAGCGTTCAGGCGGCGAGTCCGAGGCTGGTCCTGGTAGCGGCTTAGGTGGTTGCGCTGGTGTTCTCGGGCGATGTGCCAGTTCCAGTAGGCGCTGGTGTCGCCGCTGGCGGCGATGGCGCGCATCCAGAGCATCCACGCCATAAGGCCCCAGCGCGAATGGTGCCACAGTGACTGAGGCGCTTCCTGGGCCCCGTGCACCGGCCGACACCACCCCACAGGCCCAGCCCGCAGGCCCAGCCCGCAGGCCCAGCCCGCAGGCCCAGCCCGCAGGCCCAGCCCGCAGGCCCAGCCGAGACGCCAGCTGACCCCAGTGCAACGATAGGAAGCGTGACACCTGACAACGTGACCGCGCAGGACGAGGTCGTCGACATCTGCCGCGACCTGATCAGGATCGACACCTCCAACCCGGGCGACCACTCCGGCCCGGGCGAGCGCCAGGCCGCCGAGTACACCGCCGCCAAGCTCGCCGAGGCCGGCCTCGAGCCGACGGTCCTGGAATCACACCCCAAGCGCACCAGCGTGGTGGCCAGGATCGAGGGCCAGGACCGCACCAGGCCTGCCCTGCTCGTCCACGGTCACCTCGACGTCGTCCCGGCCAACGCCGAAGACTGGCAATACGACCCGTTCTCCGGCGAGATCGCCGACGGCTGCGTCTGGGGCCGCGGCGCGATCGACATGAAGGACATGGACGCGATGATGCTGGCCGTGGCCCGCCAGCGCCTGCGCGAACAACGAAGCCGCGCCGCGACCTCGTGCTCACCTTCACCGCCGACGAGGAGGCCGGGCGGCACCTGGGGCGCCCGCTTCCTGGTGGACAAGCACCCGGAGTTGTTCGAGGGCGTGACCGAGGCGGTCGGCGAGGTCGGTGGCTTCAGCATGACCCTCGGCCAGCAGCGGCTCTACCTGCTGCAGACCGCGGAGAAGGGCATGGCCTGGCTGCGGCTGACCGCGCGCGGCCGACCGGGCCACGGCTCGATGGTGCAGCCGGACAACGCGGTGACCGAACTGGCCGAGGCGATCGGCCGGCTGGGGCGGCATGAGTGGCCGGTCCGCCTCATCCCTTCCGTCCGGGCCTTCCTGGAAGGTGCATGTCAGGCACTCGGCATTGAATTTGTGCCGAACGATCCCAGCCAGGCGCTCAGTAAAACAGATCCTCTTGTACCAGCACTCCAAGAATAGCCGCGAGACAGAAAGCGTCGGTGCCGGGACGCACTCGCAAATGGTAATCCGCCATCTCCGCAGTCTCGGTGCGGCGCGGATCGATCACGACGAGCGCGCGATTCGGATCCGCCGCGATGTCGCGAAGTATCGGACGCGCGCGCTGAAAGCCGTGGGACTGCCACGGATTCTTGCCGACGAAGATCGCTACCTCAGCCTGCTGATAGCTGCCGCCGAGCCCCGTGCCGAAAAGCTGGTGATCGACCCAGAACTCGCCGGTCTTTTCCTGCGCCAAGGCGTTGGAGCTGAAGACCGATCCGAGCGCGCGTCTCGTCGATGCGCCGTAGCTGCCGCACAGATGATTGCCCTGTCCGCCGCCACCGTAATAGAAGATGCTCGCACCACCATGCGTGTCGCGCACTTTCTTGAACCCTGCGGCGACCTCGCGAATCGCGGTGTCCCAGTCGACTTCCTCGAAGGTGCCATCGGGACGCCGCCGGAGCGGTGAGGTCAGACGGTCGCGGCCATTCTGATAGAAGTCGATGCGCTGAGCCTTCTCGCAGGCATAGCCCTTCGACGCGACGTGATCGCGATTTCCGCGCACGCGAGTGATATGACGTCCATCGACCTTCACCTCGACGCCGCAGTTAACGCTGCACAGAATGCAAATGGTTTTCTGCCACTCTTCACTCATCGGCGGGCCTCCCTGAGTTCATCTACCGAACTACTTAGTTCAACAAGAGAATGAACTACAACTCGGCTGGAGGCAAACGTCTGGCGAGAATTTTCCGCGCCGGCTACGACCTGAAAATCGTTGACGTTGCCGCAATAATTGCTCCCAAGTTGGAAATGCGTCTCGCAGGCAGCAAAACAGACGCGAAATGCTCGATTTCAGATTGTTTCGCTAAATCGCGATTCTCGGCTGCATCATGACAAGCAGCGCCATGTGAAGCGTGCAGAAAAAATTACTGCATATTGGGAAATAAATTACCGCTGCCCAAAATATCGGAGTTTGATTCGTAGAATCTTGTACTTACGAGGCAGGCACGCCGTTTGCGTTATAGGCGGAACTCGATGTGGAAAAGGGCGGGGCTTTGCGGTTGAGAAAAAGGGGTGCTCCCGGGGGCATCAATCAAATATTTCGGAATCCCTTTCGTAGCTTAGAGAGGAAAAACTCCAATGGATGAGACGCCAACACATAAACCGGAATCGAACCGTAGTGAGAAAAAGGCGGGAACGCTGCGATCGTCGCATAGCAGGCGCGCTTTTCTGAAAGGGCTCGGCGCAGCAGGTGTAACCGCTCCGTTCGTGGCGATCGCCACGAGTGCCGCAGCGGGACGCCAGCCGAAAATGCCCGACGTACTTTCGGATACTCACTCAAATACAATCGACTTCAAGAACCGTCGCGACGAAGCATTCAATCAACGCGTAACTGCGGCTGCGGACGATCACAAGGTCAAAGTCCCACCTCATCCCAACAACGGAGATGAGAAGGCCTACCCGTCGGGAATCGCGAACTACACCAAGGGCTTCGCGCACAACTCGTTCGGCGAAGTCGATCCAAACGTCTATGCGAGCTACCTGGCCGCGGTGAAAACCGGTAAGCGTGCGGACTTCGACGCCTTGCCGATGGGAGGCACCGAACCGCTGGTCGATCCCCAGGCGGGACTTGCCTTCGACCTCGAGACCTACGACTCGTCGCAGAATTCGATTCCACCGTTCGACACGCTGACCAGTCCCGGCCTCGCCGCGCAGATGGTCGAGGCCTACTGGATGGCGCTGGCGCGCGACGTCCCGTTCTCGCAATACGGGACCGATTCCACGATTGCCGCGGCGGCCTCGGAGTTGTCGGGACTCTCGGCTTATACGGGTCCACGAATCGGGGGCAAGGTTACGCCCCAGTCTTTATTTCGCGGCTTCACCGCTGGCGACGTGATCGGGCCCTACATCTCGCAGTTCTTGATTCAGCCGTTTAGCTACGGAGTGATTCCATTCACGGGCTACAAGACGACGCTGCCCGGTGATTTTGGGACCGATGCCGGGTCGTGGCTGAACATCCAGAATGGCGCGCCCTCGCCGCTGCAAAGCAGCAATCCTGATCCACAACTGAGATATTTGCCCACCGCGCGCGACATATCGGAATACGTTCACAACGACGTCCCCTACATGGAACACCTCAATGCGGCACTGATGCTGATGCAGATGAGAGCGCCGCTGAATTCAGGAAATCCATATCCACCAACGCTCAGATCCGAAACCGGTTTTATTACGTTCGGTTTCCCGATGGTCGAGATACTGGTCGCCGAAGTGATCGCACGCGCGCTGAAGAATGCGTGGATGCAGAAATGGTTCATCCATCGCATGGCGCGTCCCGAGGAAATTGCCGGACTGGTTCATTTTACGAAAAGCGGTCAGAAGAGTTATCCGCTCGATAGCAGCGTGTTGAACTCGAAAGCGGCCGCGGCAGTCTTCTCGCGTGACAGCAATTATTTCTTGCCTCTGTCCTATCCGGAGGGGGCCCCACTGCATCCATCCTATCCATCGGGCCATGCCACCACTGCGGGTGCGGCAGTCACGGTGCTCAAATGGTTCTTCGACGAGAACTTCGTAATTCCCAATCCGCTGACCACAACCTCCGACGGACTCTCGGTGGTTCCCTATACCGGCTCCGACGCGACTCACATGACGGTGGGTGGAGAACTAAACAAGCTGGCGTCTAACATAGGAATCGGCCGCGCGTTGTCGGGAATTCACTGGCGCCAGGACATCGTGCAGGGAATGTTGTTGGGCGAGGCGGTCGCGATAAGCCTGCTGACGGACCAGGCGCATCTATATAATGAGAACTACACCGGATTCACCTTCACCAGCTTCAACGGAACCGAAGGTGACGGTGCTGAATACTGGCGGAGGGGGGAGGGAGTCGAACCCTCCGGCAACAATATTAGCCGCCAAGCCGGTTTTGAAGACCGGTGGGGCCACCGGGCCCCTTCCTCCTCCGAGTCGTTGATTTTTTCATCTCTTCGCAGAGCAGGTCGTTTTGCTGCGGATTTGATTCCGTTCTGTTTCCGAAAACCATGGCTCCATCCTGGATGCTCGGTGCTTTGCCGGTGCGTTTGCGGCCTCTGCCAAGCGTTCGTCATGCGTCTGAATATACCTGCGAAACATGATTTCCATATAGACAGCCAACGCGCTACTAGATAGCTGTCGCCGAAGTGAGCCGGCTCTGTAGATGGGCAATTCGGCTAGGGGAGGTCCATATGAAGCGATACCTGGCGGAACTAATCGGAACATTCGTCCTGGTGTTTGGCGGTTGCGGAGCAGCTGTTCTGGCTGGCGGCAAAATCGGCTTCGCCGGAGTTGCATTCGCGTTCGGGTTTTCGCTCCTGGCGATGGTATATGCGATTGGACCGGTATCCGGTTGTCACATCAATCCGGCGGTGACTCTGGGACTCCTGCTCAGCGGAAAATTCGAAGCAAAATATGTCCCCGGCTATGTGATCGCACAGATCGTAGGCGGGATTGTCGCCGCCGGTGTCCTGCTGATTGTCGCCGGCGGTACGAGTGCCGGGTACGATCCCTCGGCAGCGGGATTCGCAGCTAATGGCTACGGCGCGCATTCTCCCGGCGGGTACAACTTGATGGCGGCGTTTGTCACCGAAGTGGTGCTGACGTTTTTCCTGGTATTCACCGTGCTTGGGTCGACTGATATCAAGGCTCCGGTTGGTTTCGCCGGCCTACCGATCGGAATCGTACTCGTTCTTATCCACCTGGTCGGAATCCCGGTGACGAATACTTCCGTCAATCCCGCGCGGAGTATTGGACCGGCGTTGTTCGTCGGCGGATGGGCGCTTGGACAGTTATGGCTGTTTATCGTCGCGCCTTTGATTGGAGCGGCGATAGCTTCGGCCCTGTATGGAGTGATTCGATCCGAGCCGGTGATTCAGGCGCGCGTTGCAGAGGCGGCGTTACCCAGCGAACAGATAGAGCGTGCGCGATGATATGACAGGATGCCGACCGAATCCGGCGGCTGCGTGCTTGCGGGAATGCTCTTTTCAATCGGCTTTGCCTGCCGGCCGGATATGCAACTGATCCGCCATTCGCACGAGTTCAGCCAGCGACTCGGCTTCCATCTTGAACATCACCCGAGCCCGGTGGACTTTGATGGTCTTTTCAGTAGTGCCCAGATCGGCGCCCGCTTGTTTGTTGAGTAGTCCCGAAGTGACCAGCTGGAAGACCTGGCGCTCGCGGGGCGTGAGAAGCTCGTACCGGCGTTGAAGGTCGCCAAGTTCGGCGCCCGATGCCTTTCGGTCGCGACTACGCTCGGCGGCGCGACGAATTGCTTCCAGCAGAGCTTCATCGTCGACCGGCTTCTCGAGGAAGTCCACCGCGCCGCCCCTGAAGTGCCCTGACAGTCATGGGGATGTCGCCGTGGCCGGTTATGAAGACGACAGAAAGATAGGGCAAGGTCTCGGCAAGCATCTCCTGCAGTTTGAACCCGTCGACCCCGGGCATCCGCACATCGGTCACGGCACAATCGACTTCATTGCGAGCGGGGTCTTCGAGAAACTCGCGCGCAGACGAAAAGGAAACCACTTCGATTCCCGCCGTTTTAATGAGACGGCTCAACGATGTGCGCGCGGACTTGTCGTCATCGATTACGGCGACCTTGATCGAAGTAACCATCGTACCCGGTGCCACTCGAATCAGGCCTGACTGCCTGATATTCGGTTCAACCGGCAGTGCGAACTCCAGCGTCGCGCCTCGATCAGGATTCTGTGTCGCCCACAGCCGGCCACCGTGACTCTCGATGATAGAACGAACGATGGTGAGCCCCATGCCCATACCGGTCGACTTGGTCGTGAAGAAGGGTTCGAAAAGATGGGGCATGATCTTCGGGTCGATTCCCTTGCCGGAATCGCGCACCGAGACTTGCACGTGACCGGGTTCGCTGCCGCCCGCGCGCAGAGCGACTTCGCGGGGTCCGTCACTCTCGCATACCGAATCGAAAGCATTCAAAGTCAGATTCAAGACTGCCTGCGTCAGATGTGTCTTGTCGCCACGTACCAGCGGCAGAAAATCCGGCAGCTCTATCATCAACGAGATATTTTTCATTCGCGCATCGCCGCTAACGATGCGCTTGACGTCAAGCAGAAGCTCTTTGACGTCGACCGACGAGGTCTTCGCTTCGCCGCGCTGGAACATCGCGCGAACATCGCGGACGATCTCGACCGCGCGCGCATCGTCGCGGATGATATCGTCCAGCGCGGCGTCGACTTCGGTCAGATCAGGCGTTTTGGATGCGAGCAGACGGCGAGCGGCTCTCGCATTGTTCAGAATTGCTCCGAGCGGTTGGTTCAACTCATGCGCCAGGGAAGCGGTCAGCTCTCCCATCGTCACGACCTGCGAAACCTGCCGCAATTCCTCCGACAATCGGCGTATCTCTGCTTCAACGCGCTTTCGTTCCAACGCGTTTCCAAAGATTTCGGCGACCAGTTTCAGACGCTGCACCTCTTTCAGGGTCCACGCCTTCTCCGAAACAAGTGTGCCGAACAGGACCGCGCCGACCACAACTCCGGCAATCCTCAGCGGAATCGTAACATTCGATTTGTTTCCGTCGCGGCGGAAGCTGTCCCGATCTTTGGAACCTTCCGGGGGCATGTCGTCAAGACGAGCGATTACTACAACCTCGCCGGAGAATACCTTGCCGGTGAGCCACGGATACGAGTCGGCGTCATTCACCCCCAGCCAGCTGTCTGGCGCATCCGAGGGATCTCGCGCCCACTGGTGAGTCGCGTAAATGAGTCCATCCGCTGGATCTACCTGCACGACGGTGCTGCGATCGATATTCATCGCAAGCACGATCAGCTGAAGCCATCGATTTATTTCGGCGTCGACCTCTTCAACGGATGTGCGGATGAACGCGGCAGACAAATCACTCAGAAGCTTCTCGAAGTCAACGACTTCCGGGCTTCGAGTGACTTCGGCTGGCGAAGTCGTCACAACGGTATCGTGTTCTGTTCTTTCCGAGCGACCAACCATACTGTTTAATGCCGGTCCTCGAAGCGTCTACAAGAGGCCGACCGAAACCAGCGTTCCCCCGTCGCTCTTATATGTCAGATCGATCTCTTGAGGATAGAGCAATCGCGCGGGCGATCGCATCAAGCAGCGGCGCTTCTTCGAAAGGCTTGAAGAGGACTGCGACCGCGTCTGATTGCGCGGCCAGCGAGCGAGTCCTGGCGTCCGTCTTGCCTGTTATCAGTATCGTCGGGAGGCCGCGTCCTGAAGCTTTGAGGACCTCGCACATCTCGATTCCGGTCATTTCAGGCATGTCGATGTCGACCACCATGCACGCGTTTGATCGTGGGGTCTCGCGGGCGATCAATTCAGATGGCTTGCCGAAGGTCTCAACATGAAAACCGGAGGCCGTGACCAGCCTGTTCAATGAGCGAAGGACGGACGGGTCATCGTCCACCACCAGCACCGTTGCAGGACTGACGGTACCAACTACCTTTGATTCCCGAACCTTTGATTTGCCGCTTTTGTGTGGTCGCTCGGATCGACGCGGAGTCCCCTTTCTGGCCAGACTCGTTACAATTCTCATTTCAGATTTCTGTTGGACTCCTCGGGACGCAGTGTTCTTCAAGTAGCGTCGGCCCGCTTCGATTGTGTTACGAAAGTGTGACGACGCGCTATTGGACCAAAGTCCAATACGCCGCGTTCAACACTGCGCCCGATCCAACGCTTAGTTCTATAATATTTGCGGCGCAAACTCGCCGATGAATGGCCTTTTCGAATTGGACTCAAACTGAACTCGCCCCTCGCCCATGACGCGCGTATTGGCCTTTGGTACAACTGCGCTCTACGACGGCGGGTGATACAAGTAGCGGCAGTTCGGACAAATGCCGAGTAATTCGATGCGCTGCTCAAGCTGTGAATTCGAGAATTCGAAAGGCAAGAAGTTCTGTTCTGAGTGCGGAACTGTACTTCAGCGTTGCTGTACGCAATGCGGTGCGGACAATCTCCCCACCGCGAAGTTCTGCGGAGAATGTGGCGTTCCACTTAATGCGCCGATAGGCACTCCAGTCTCCAAGAGAGCGCCCCTCCAACAGGGAGACGTCGGTGGCGAGCGGCGGCATCTGACGGTTCTGTTCAGCGATCTGGTGGGCTCGACCGAGATTTCTGCGCGTCTGGATCCGGAGGAATTCCAGGAACTTGTGGCTGACTATCAAGTGGCAGCGGCAGAAGCGATTACACGTTTTGGCGGCTTTGTGGCGAAATACCTTGGCGACGGCGTCATGGCCTATTTCGGGTGGCCTGAGGCACACGACAACGATGCCGAGCGCGCTGCGCGCGCGGGACTTGCAATACTTGAGGCGGTCGCTGCTCTGAACGATCGTGACCCGAAAAGTGACCGTCCCAAGCTCTCGGTTCGCGTCGGTATCGATACCGGCAACGTTGTGATCGGCAAGGGTAGTGGCAGCGACTCGGAAGTCTTCGGCGATACCGCCAACATCGCCGCGCGAATACAGTCGGCGGCCGATCCGGATGCAGTGATTATTACTCCGGCCGTTAATAGGCTGGTTTCGGGCTTGTTCGTAGTAGAGGAGCGCGGCGCCCATCAACTTAAGGGAATAGCCGAACCGGTCGAGCTGTATCGAATCATGCGGCTGAGCAGTGCTCGAAATCGTCTGGCTGCGTCGATGGTACACGGTCTTACGCCGTTTGTCGGACGTGACGATGAAACGCGGCTTTTGTGGAGTCGGTGGGAACGCGCAAGCGATGGTGAGGGGCAGGTGGTGTTGATCTCGGGTGAAGCGGGAATCGGCAAGTCGCGCCTGGTGCGCCAGTTCCGCAAGCGACTAGCCGAGACTCCGCATCTCTGGCTTGAATGCGTCGGCTCGCCGTATTTTCAGAACACGCCCTTTTATCCGATCGCTGACATGCTTCAACAAGGCTTCGCACAACGTGGCGATGGATCGGACGCGGCGAAGCTAAGCGAGTTGGAAGGAGATCTGGAACGGGCGGGATTGAAGACAGCCGAGGCCGTGCCGCTTATCGCCCCATTGCTGAATCTCCCGGTGGACGAAAAGTATCCGCGGCTTGTGCTCTCTCCGGAGCAACAGCGCAAACGCCTTCTCACGACACTCGCCGGATGGTTTTTCGGCGCGGGGCAACCGGTCGCGATGGCCGTCGAGGACTTGCATTGGTTCGACGCCTCCTCGCTGGAGCTGATGCAACTGCTCATCGAGCAAGCAGCCACGGCCCCTGTAATGCTGGTTTGCACTGCTCGCCCCGAGTTTCGCGCGCCCTGGTCATTGCGGACGCATCACGCGCAATTGACGCTTAACCGCTTGAGCGCTCTTCATGTGCGCGAATTGGTCGCGAGCGTGGTGGCTCACAGCGCGCTCTCGGGCGAGACGATTGAAAAAGTTGTCGAGCGTACCGGCGGAGTGCCGCTGTTCGTCGAGGAGTTAACCCGCGCCGTGCTTGAGAAAGGCGGTGCGGGGCCTGCGCTGCACGAGATTCCGGCCACTCTCCATGATTCACTGATGGCGCGGCTCGATCGGCTTGGTCCGGCAAAAGAGGTCGCACAGATTGCCTCGGTCATCGGACGGGAATTTTCCTACGAGCTGCTCAAAGTCGTATCGGAGATACCAGAAGACGATTTGCAAACGGCGCTGGCGAGATTGGCCGACGCGGAGTTGATTTATGCGAACGGCATTCCGCCCGACGCGACCTATAGTTTCAAGCACGCACTGATACAAGATGCAGCGTACGACGCGCTGCTCAAAAGCAAACGAAGGCAAGTGCACGATCGGGTGGCGCAGGCGCTTGAGGAGCAATTTCCGCACACTGCAGAGACGCAACCCGAACTCCTGGCGCATCACTACACGGAGGCAGGTCTTGCTGCTCTCGCAATCTCCTATTGGCACGAAGCGGGGAAGAGGGCTGCGCAAGGTTCAGCTAGCAAGGAGGCTGTAGCTCATCTCAATCGAGGACTTGAGTTGATCGAAACGTTACCCGACACTCCGGAACGATCTGAGCTTGAACTTGCCTTGCAGACGACTCTTGGTCCGGCGCTGATCGCCACCAAAGGCTACGCAGCCCCGGAGGTAGGCGCTGTATACGATCGCGCGCGCGAGTTGTGCGAGCGAGCGGAGAACTCTTCGCAACTCCCTATCGTCGTCTTCGGACTATTTGCGTTTTATGTGGTACGAGCCGATCACGAAAAGGCCCTCACCCTTGGAAAACATCTTCTCAATTTAGCCGAGAGTGCGCAGGACGAAGCTCTCCTACTGCAGGCCCACAATGCGCTGGGGTTGGCTTTTTTCTTCCGGGGAGATTTCACTGCATCACGCGAGCACCTGGAACGCTGCATTTCCATGTATGACCTTGAGAAACATCGTTCGCTGGCTTTTTCCTATGCGGGGCAGGACCCCGGCGTGACTTCCTCCGTCTTTTCAGCCTGGGCTTTGCAGAGTACTGGATATTCGGATCAAGCTCTCAAGAGCAGCATCGATGCACTCAGTCTGGCCGAACTACTTTCTCACCCGTATAGCCTTGCTTACGCTCGAGGTATCGCGGCCGCGTTCCATCAGTTTCGGAAGGACCTGGAAGTGACACAGGGCTTGGCGGACGCAAGCTTAGGCGTATCGACCGAACACGAATTTCCCTTCTGGTCAGCCTTTCAAACCATCCTGCTGGGCTGGGTATTGGTTAAGGAAGGAAGAGCAGACGAAGGAATAGAGCAGATGAATCGTGGAATGGAGGCGTACTCGGCTACTGGCGCAGAGCTGCTTCGACCTTACCTTATTTGCCTGCTGGCCGAGGCGTTGTCGGAAAAAGGATCGACGGAGCGGGGGCTCACCCTGGTTGCCGAAGCCTTGGAGACTGTCGAGAAAACCGGAGAGCGCTTCTATGAGGCAGAGCTCTATCGGCAAAAGGGAGAGCTGCTATTCCGATCTTGCAGCGAAGGTTCAGGATTGCCTGATTTTACTGCACTCCCATCGAGCTTTTGTGAGATAGAAAGGTGCTTTCTAAAAGCGATGACCATTGCGGGTCGCCAGCAAGCGAAATGGTTTGAGCTCCGCGCGGCGACCAGCCTTGCACGTTTGTGGCACCATCAAGGTAGAAAAGAAGACGCTCACACAATGCTGGCAAAGTCTTACAACTGGTTCACAGAAGGCTTCGACACCGCCGATCTGAAGGACGCCAGATTATTGCTCAGCCAACTAAACGAATAGCCGCGTTTCTCAAGCTCGTTGGTATGAGAGATAACCACCGCAAGTTTTGTCAGCGCGATACTTCTCACGGCTTGCTCCTCTGATTACGTGCTGGTCAACCGTGCGCCGAATTGAAGGGTCCAGGCGCAGACGACTGTCCTTCGTTCAACTGGCGTGAATCTGCAGGATTCCAGCCATGCGCACCAGGTCTGCGAGGGAGCCAGCGCGCATTTTGCTCATTACACTCGCCCGATGCGCTTTCACGGTCCGTTCAGTCGTTCCCAATTCGGCGCCGACTTGCTTGTTCAGCAGACCGGTGGTTATCAGAGCGAAAACTTCACGCTCACGGGAAGTAAGAGAGCTCTGGAGCTTTCCAAGTTCGGTCCGCTCGGATTGTTCAGTACGCCGTGCGCGCGAAAGATTGGCCCCGCGAGCTATCGAGCTCAGGAGAGCTTGATCGTCAACCGGCTTTTCGAGGAAATCCACCGCGCCCTTTCTCATCGCATGCATTCCGAGCGACAGATCGCCGTAACCGGTGATGAAAATGATCGACGGGTTGGGAACTGTGCGATTGAGTTCCTCTTGAAGCTGAAGCCCACTCATCTTCGGCAGGTAAATGTCCGCCACGACACAGTCGAATTCCTTCTCGTCGACCGCCTCGAGCAGATCTTCCGCAGCGGGGTAAGCCTCGACGTCAAAACCGGCGGTGCGGAGCTGCAAGACGATAGCCCGACGCATCGGCTCGTCATCCTCGACTATTGCGACCTTTATGCGCCCCACCGTCTCGTCAGAAACGTTCCGGGCGTTACCGTTTTGAGGTCCCACGCGAATCTTTACTGTTGCTGCCATCCTTCCTCACCCCGCTACGAAACGTGGCCGGATAGTACAAATCGGTGGTGGTTCGAGCAATTGGACTTTGGTCCTATGGTTCCGCGCGGAACCAATCGAGCGCGCCCTCCGATCAAGACGCTGGAGAGCCTGTCGTTCGGCGATTATGACAGATCTGAACGGTCACCTGCCCGGCTGATACGACGATCGAATCGAGCTTTTCTCGCATCCAATTTCGACGGGGAAAAGGCATTGTACCTTAGTACAATAGACGCCCCCCAGTGACGCATGGAGAATGGGGTTCCTCGTCAACCTCATTGCTTCGCAGATAGTGATTCAGTTCGAACAAGAGAATTGGAGGGACAACCTATGTGGATTGTGAAATCAACTATTGGGCGAGCTCGGACGGCGCTCGCACCGTACGGGATGATCCCATGACCGCCGCAACTCGATACCAATCAACCCGGTGCGCTCTACTGATAGCGTTGAGTGTACTTGTAACCTTGCCCGCCAATGCGCAGACAGCGCACAAGGCCTCAAAGCCTGCGAAGGCGTCGGTCCAGGCGCTGCCGGCGCCCGCGCCGGTGCTCGAGCCTAAGGCGATCGCGATTCTGAAAGCCGCATGCGCCAAACTGGCTGCCGCCCACTCGATGTCGTTCACTGCGGTGATCAGCTACGAGAATCCGAGCCGGCTTGGCCCTCCTCTCATCTACACTGTGCGCGATGATGTAACTCTGCAGCGGCCCGACAAACTCAAGGTGATAACCCCGGGCGACGGTCCTGTCAGCGAGTTCTATTATGACGGCAAGACGATGTCCGCCTACGCGCCGGCAGAGAACCTTGTCGCGCTGGCCAGCGCGCCGCCTACGATCGACGCCATGTTAGAGGCCGCTCATAGAGATGCTGCCATCTACTATCCCTTCACCGACGTGATCGTCGCTGACCCGTATGAGGGAATCGCCGATGGGATGACGACCGCCTTCTACATCGGGCAATCGCACGTGATGGGAGGGGTCACGACTGACATGGTCGCAGTCAACAACAACTGGGTCTTTGAACAACTGTGGATTGGAGCCGACGACAAGCTACCCCGGATGGCTCGCGCAGTGTTCCACGCCGACCCGGTCGGGTTGCGGCATCAGATCGAGTTCTCCAATTGGCAAATCGATCCAGTCATCGCCGCGGGCGCCTTCACGTCACCCGGCCTGGCATCCGCCAAACGAATCTCCTTCGACCGACCCGACCCGCAGCTACCGCAAGGTATCAAGCCTCCGAAGAGAGCCACGTCAAAGGCAAATTGAGGAGTAGCATTGTGAAAAAAATATTCATCGGCTTACTAGGTCTCTCGATCGTGGCACTTATGACTGGCGTCGCCGGGGCTTGGTCTCATGCCGGAAGATACGGCGCCGCATCCGGTGGCGGCGGCTCCTGGAACGCTCATAGTTACCGTGGTGGCTCTGCATCTGGAGGGGATGGCTCGTGGAGCGGTCACAGTGCCTATGGCGGCTCGGCATCGGGTGGCGGTGGCTCCTGGCACGGGACCGGCGCAGACGGCGGCTCGGCGTCGGGCGGCGGGGGTTCCTGGCATGCTAACGGTGCTTATGGTGGAACCGCGTCGGGCGGCGGTGGCTCCTGGCATGCTAACGGTGCTTATGGTGGAACCGCATCAGGTGGATATAACACCTACCACGCGAGCAACAGCTACGCGACGACGACATACAGCAACAACGGAACTTACTATGGTGGCAGCTATAGCACTTATCATCCGCCGACAACCGTTAACTACTACGGCAGCGGTTGTTACAATTGCGGAGGATGGAACACTGCGGGCGCTGCGGCCGCGGGAGTCGCGGTCGGCGTGGTTGCTGGTGCTGCTATAGCTAGCGCGAACTCGAACGCAAACGCAGCGAATGCTTACAACTCTGGCTACGCCGCCGGCAGCTACAACACCGCGTATGCCATGGGCGCGATCTACCCGTCGACACCCCCAGGAGCCATCCAACAATACGTCAACGGCACAACCTATTACTTTTACAGCGCCACCAACACGTGGTTTCTGCCGTCTTACGGCGCGAACGGCGTCTACTATCGCGTGGTGCCTGTCCCGGATTGATTCGTTTGAATAACTGATTCGAACTTGAACACGATTGCCGAGGGAGGGCATCGCCCGATGAACGCTCGACGTCAAATGACCGTGCCGACTATGACGATAGTTGCGGTGCTGATCATCGCCGCCTTTGGCGCATCCAGCGTTTCCGCGCAGCAAATCAACGGAGTGCCTGGTGCGCCCAGTTCTACAGTCGTCCTCGATGGGAAGCAGCTTCCACCGCCACCGATGCCGTTCGGCGGTGTGATCAAGGATAGCGCCAAGGATTCCACGCCGTGGTGGCCGCCGCGTGTCGTACCGCCCAAGGGCGCGCCTAACGTCCTGCTCATCATGACCGACGACCAGGGCTACGGCGTTTCCGGCACCTTCGGAGGCGTCATCCCGACGCCCGGGCTGGATCGGATCGCCAAGGCGGGATTGCGTTACACTGAATTTCACTCCACCGCGCTTTGTTCGCCCACGCGCGCGGCGCTGATCACAGGTCGTAATCATCATTCGGTGGGTTACGGCGTGATCGGCGAAATGTCCACCGGTTACCCGGGCTACGATTCTGTCATCGGGCCAGAGAGCGCCACCATCGGCACGATTCTCCAAGACAATGGCTATGCGACCTCGTGGTTCGGCAAAAACCATAACACTCCCACCTATCAGTACAGCGAAGCCGGTCCGTTTGACCAATGGCCCGTAGGGATGGGGTTTCAGTATTTCTACGGATTCATGGGCGGCGAGACCGACCAATGGACGCCTTATCTTTATCGCAATACTACCCCTGTGTTCCCGTGGATCGGCAAGCCCGGCTACAACCTGACGACCGATCTAGCGGATGACGCCATCAGATACTTGAGCGGCTTAAACGCCGCCGCACCCGATACGCCGTTTTTCTTGTACTACGTTCCCGGTGGCACCCACTCACCGCATCAGCCGACCAAAGAGTGGATCGACAAGTTCAAAGGCAAGTTCGACATGGGCTATGAGAAGTTGCGCGACCAGATCTTCGCCAACCAGAAACGCCTAGGCGTGATCCCGTCAGACACCCAGCTTACCCCGTGGCCGGATGGGCAGGCCGCCTACGGTGGCGCGAAGCTACCGAGGTGGGACTCGTTGTCGTTGATCCAGAAGAAGCTCTACGCGCGCGAGGCTGAGGTCTTTGCCGGATACGCCGCCTACACCGACCATGAGATTGGCCGTGTGATCCAGGAAGTCCAGGACGAGGGCAAACTCGACAACACTCTGATCATCTACATCGTCGGCGACAATGGCACCAGCGCCGAAGGCACTTTGGAGGGTACGTTCAACCAGATGACCGCTTACAACGGCATCCTGACCCTCCCGGAGGCGGTGCAGATGTTGCACTACGAGGACTGGGGCTCGGCCAAAACCTACCCGCACATGGCGGTGCAATGGTCGTGGGCGTTCGATACGCCGTTCAAGTGGACCAAGCAGGTAGCCTCGCACTTCGGCGGCACCCGGCAGGGTCTGGCGATTTCGTGGCCCGGCCATATCACCGACGCCGGTGGCATCCGTCCGCAGTTCCATCATGTCATCGATGTCGTTCCCACCATCCTCGAAGCCACCGGGATCAAGGCGCCTGAAGAGGTCAATGGCATCAAGCAGAAGCCGATCGAGGGCGTGAGCATGGCGTACACGTTCGACAAGGCAAATGCCAATACATCGTCAAAGCACGACACTCAGTACTTCGAGATGTTCGCCAACCGCGCGATCTACCACGACGGTTGGATTGCCGCCACGACTCCTCCCGCCGCGCCGTGGATCCTGGGGACGGCCAAGCTGCCCGGCATCAATGACTACAAGTGGGAGCTCTACAACATTGCCGAAGATTACTCGGAATATAATGATCTCGCCTCAAAAATGCCGGACAAGCTGAAGGAAATGCAGTCGCTGTTCCTGACCGAAGCCGCAAAATATCAGGTCCTCCCAATAGACAACTCGGTCCTGTCGCGGCTAGTGACACCGCGGCCAAGTGCGGTCGCCGGAAAAACTGTTTTCACCTACCAGGGTGAGAATGCCGACATTCCCATAGGTAACGCTCCCAGCATTTTGGACAAGGACTACACCATCACCGCAGATATAACCGTTCCCACGGCGCGGACTGAGGGCATGATCGTGACGTTCGGCGGTCGCTTCGGCGGCTATGGCCTCTACCTGCTCAAGGGCAAGCCGGTCTTCGATTACAACCTTCTCGACCTTAAACACTATCGCTGGGAAGGCGGTGTCGGAGGCCATGACTGGCTAGGCGACGGGCTCAAACCGGGCAAGCATACGATCGTGTTCGATTTCAAATACGACGGCCCAGGCGCGGGCAAGGGCGGTACGGGAGTGATGACGGTCGACGGCAAGGAATTGGCCCGCAAGACAGTTCCTCACACGATCCCGTTCATAATGGCGATAGATGAAACCTTAGACATTGGGAGCGATACGCGCACCGGCGTGAATGACGATTACAAACTGCCGTTCCGCTTCACCGGGACAATCAACAAACTGACGTTCAAGCTCGGGCCCTCGCAGTTGCTGCCGACCGATGAGAAAGCCGCTGAAGACGCAGCGAAGAGTGCGGATAATTAAGGTGGCAGTGAGCACCTTGTTCGCAGCTACCGGATAGTGCCACTGCGGGCTAAGGTCGAGCGGAAGCTTTAAACGATGGCAGGCGAGGTGGCCTTTTGACTCGACTACGACAAGAAATCCGCCGCCGTCTTTTTCCGCATCGGCATACCGCGCTGCTGGTCGCGCTCATCGTTGTGTTTCTAGTGCGACCTTTTACTGGCGATTCCGGAGCCGGTCCGACGCTGAACACGTTCGCAGTGCTGCTTCTGCTCATGCTGGCTCTGTATAACATCGACGTCGATGAACTCGTAGGTGATCGACAGACTCTGCTGACCCAGAGGAGAAGGCGCAACATCATTGCGTGGACTCTTGGCCTACCCGCAGTTGTGGAACGACTAGTGGCTATCCTGGCGCCCGCCCATAAGCTTTACCTCGGGGGGATGTTTCTGTGGCTGCTGCTCTTTGCATACATTACCTGGAATGAATTGCGCGCGGTCTTGAAGCAGAAGGAAATCACGAGAGAAGTCATCAGCATGTCGATTTCCACCTATCTCCTCCTCGGATTTACGTGCGGGCTTTTCTACATTGTACTTCATGATTTCCAGCCGAATGCCTTCAGCTTTGGTGCCGGAGCTCCCCTCTCCGAGACGCAGACTATCCCGGTTCTCCTCTATTTCAGCTTGACGACCCTTTCAACGATAGGCTTTGGCGACATCACTCCAGTGACTCTGCAGGCCCGCTACCTGGCAGTGGCCGAAGGCATCACGGGACAGTTCTATCTTGCGATCCTGGTCGCGCGGCTGGTCGGAATGCAAATGACACAATCGTCGAATCAACAGGCAGAACAAGAACCTATCGAGTCCGGTACGGATGAGAAATGAGACATTGCGCGACAACCCTGTTACTCGCCGTAGTTCTAGGGGCGAGTATAGTGGCAGGCGTCGCACGGGCCGACGATCCAAACCCTCCGCCGCCTAGCCAGTCCGATCTGGTAAAGCAGGCGAACGCACCTATCTCGAGTCTGTTTCAGATTCGGCTGCAGGACTCATACGCGCCCGCCTTTCAGGGCGCGCTGCGGGGCCAGGGCAATTTCTTTTCGATCGCTATCGGTATGCCTCTGCCGAAGTATAGGCTGTTGCCGTTTCCACAGTTATCGCTGTTGACGATTCCTGCTGCAGTCACCCTCCCGCTTCCTCTCGGATCACTTACAGGGTTCGGTGACATCCGTTTCGTCGATCTCGCAATCCTTGATCCGGGCCATAGCTTGCTCTTCGGAATCGGACCTACGTTTGTATTCCCCACTGCCAGCGACATTACCACCGGCCAAGGCAAATGGCAGGTCGGACCCGCGGCCGCTGCAGCATTCGCTCCGCGCAATTGGCTGTTCGGAGTGCTGGCACAAAATCCGATCTCAGTTGGCGGAGATCCGGCACGGCCTGGGGCGAATGCGTTGTTTCTCCAGCCCTTCATTACCTACCAGCTTGGCAAGGGATGGTTCCTTAGATCTGAGCCGCAGATGATTTTCGATTGGGAGACCAACAAGCAGCAGTTGCCGATCGACGGAGGGATTGGCCGGGTCTTCAAAATTGGTCCGCAATACGTGAACTGCTTCGTCGAACCGGCCTGGAACGTGTCGAGTGATGGGCCTGCTCCGAGGTACGCAATCACATTTGGATTATCATTGCTCTATCCTAATTTCTGGAGCTCGCTGGCGCGCTAGCATGGGGCTAGTGCCAGGAGGGAAATACTCGTGAGCCCAATTGAAGTCGGTGGTATCGTACTGGTGTGCGTCTTTGGCGGCGCGCTGCTCGGGATGACTATGCACACGCTCCTACCCGAGCATCATCTGAACGCCGAATCCAAGGATGTAATCAAGCTAGGGATGGGGCTTATCGCGACGATGTCGGCCCTTGTTCTCGCGCTGCTGACCAACTCGGCGAAAGGATCCTACGACACGCAGAGAAACGAAGTGACGCAAGTTGCCGCCAACGTGATCCTGCTCGACCGTGTGCTGGCGCATTACGGGCCGGAGACGAAAGAAGCTCGCGATCTTCTCAAGGTCTCCGTCGCCGGCATGATCGATCGAATGTGGCCGAGTGACCCTGTCCAAACTGCGAAGTTAGGACCTACTACGGCGAGCGCTGAATTATTTTTCGACAAGATCCAGGAACTCACGCCGAAGAATGAAGTTCAGCACTCGCTGCAGGCGCAGGCCCTTAATTTGAGCATCGGGATTGGTCAAGCGCGCCTGTTGCTGTTCGAGCAAAGCGGCCGCTCGATCCCGATCGCGTTTCTTGTGCTGTTGATTTTCTGGGTGACGGTTATATTTCTCAGCTTCGGGCTTTTCGCGCCGCGCAATGCGACCGTCGTCGTAACTCTGTTCCTGTGTGCGCTGTCGGTTTCGGGCGCGATCTTTTTGATTCTGGAGCTGGATCGCCCATTTGGCGGGTTCATTCAGATTCCCGGTGCGCCGCTGCGCAATGCCCTTGTCAGTGTCGGCAAGTAGGGCCGTCGAGCGCGGGCCAGGAGTGCGCCTTAGGGCGACCCTTCCAGCTATCTCGAGTGTCGTGCTCTGGATGCTGTTCGCCGCGGCGGCTCAATGCCAGCAATCTTCGCCGCAAGGATCGCCGCAAGCAACAACCGGAGCCACCAAATCGTTACAAGAGCTGGCCCAGGACACGGTGAATCCGTTTGCGGGAGTCATCAAATTGCCGATTCAGTTCACGACCGGGTTCGGCGTCGGCGCATACCACAGAGTGGGAGAGAGTCTGAATATCGAGCCGCTGGTGCCGGTGGCGCTCAACTCGAATTGGGATCTCATCGCGCAACCGAATTTGAGCGTGACCTATGCTCCTGGTCCGAACGAACAGTTTGGGCTTGAGGATTTGCAGACCTCTTTCTTTTTGACTCCCGCCAGAGAAAAGACATGGATTTGGGGAATTGGGCCGATCTTTCAGTTCCCGACCGCGACCAGTAAAGGGTTGGGCACCGGGCGTTGGTCGGCTGGGCCCACTGCGGCGCTGATTTACGAGCAAGGTCCCTGGTTCATCGGGGTCCTGGGCTACCAACTAATGTCGTTCGCCGGCGATCGCAGCAGGGGAAGCGTGAACCAGACCTTTATCGAGCCGGATATTAACTACAGCCTGGAGAGTGGTTGGTACGGTCAATGGAATCCAAACATCACGTATGACTGGACGGCCGACACCGCGAACGCCTGGAGCATTCCAATTGGCGTCGACGTCGGGAAGGCATTTCGGATTGGCGAGCAGGCGATGAGCCTGCAAGTCGGCGGATATGACTTTCTAATGCATCCAGCCGGAACGCCGAGTTGGATAATTCGGGTGCAGATGACGTTTCTCTTCGACGAGAAGTGACGTCGGGTCCGAGTGACTTTTCGGTCCGAATTTCGCTATTTTCCAGTGCCGCTTAGTCGCACGGTTTGCGTACTGCCTTTCGCGTTGTCGGTGATCGTCAGCGTTCCCATCTGTTTCATCGGCGCGGTTGGATTGAACGTCACCTCGATCTTGCATGAAGCACCAGCCGCCAGGCTCTGGGGACAGTTGTTGCTCGGCGTGAATACCCGTTTGTAAGCAATACGCCAGTTGGCGTATTCGTGAAAGCGGAAGCAAATGGAGAGTTGTTATGCCGGAGCATACTTACAAGATAATCGAGGTGGTTGGGGTGTCGGACGATAGCGTCCAGCAGTCGGTGCGGAATGCGATTAAGAAGGCGAGCCAGACGATACGGAATATCGACTGGTTCGAGGTTAAAAACATTCGAGGGTCAGTCAACAAGAAAGGCGAGCCGAGCTTCCAGGTGGAGGTGCGGATCGGGTTTCGGCTCGAGGGTAAGGATGCGGTTTGAGGGGAAGGCTCGGGCGTCGAAGCTCAAGGTCTTGGCGGGCAGGCGGGCCCGCTCCACCTAAACGAAGAGAGGGCGGCACGGCGGGCCTGCCCCACTGAAACCCAGAAGGCGGGCACGGCGGGCAGTCCCACTGCCTCCCTTAACACGACGGCGATTTTGGGTTGGCGACAGCCTCTGTAGTGTTTAGTGGCTTTTTGTAGTTGCATCAGCGCTACTCGTGCGCTCGTATCGCCAGTCAGGGAGGTTTGACGTTAGTGCATCGAAGACGATCTGAAGCCGAAGTATCGTTTGGCGGATCGCGTGATGAAGGCCTCAATGAGGTGCAGTATGGCGTTCATAGCCATTCTGGGCGTACGAGCGAACATACCCACTCAAAGTGTTTGAATTGGGGCACGTTGGCTCGCTACGGTCAAACGAAATTTGTGCTTGCGCTAATTAGAGCTTTGCGCTATCTACTCGTGCGATGACAAAGCACACTCAAACCGAAGGGCAGAAGCGTGTAGTGGCGGCTCGAAAGCCCTACATTAAACCCACATTCGAGCAGGAACGCATTTTCGAGACGATGGCGCTCAGTTGCGGCAAAGCTCAAACTACCCAAGCTCCTTGCCATCAGAATCGGAAGAATTCCTGATCGCTCGGTGCTGTATTGGGGCTGATTGCACGGCATGCCCCGCTGTCGCCGGAGACAGTTGCTCCTTCGTGCTTGTATGTAAATTCCAGGGGAGACGTTAATCGAATGAAAATGTTTTTAAAGGCTGCCGCGAGCGTCGTGGTGCTCGGATTGTTAGCGATGCCGGCTTGGGCTGAGTCGTCAGCTCCGAGCACGCGCGCCGCGATCGATGAGTTGGAATCCACTACCCACCAGCGCTTTCAGGGGTATCCGACTGACTGGAGCAGCCATCACCTGCTGATTTCGACTCCGCGCGCCGGGTCTCCCAATGCCGACGCGATCCAGCACGATCCGCGCTACTTGTTGCAGACTATCAAGCGCAACGCGGTGCAAGATGCTGCCGATGACGGGGCGTGGTCTAGTAGCGCCGGACAAGAAGAACAAGAAGAACAAAAAGAAGAAATTCAAGGAGCTCGTCGCGACCAAGAAAGACTGGAGGATGTTCACCGGCGGCACCTTCGACAGCTCCACCTTCCACGTCATAGACGACTTCCCTGCGAAGTTCACGTTCAGCACCACGAGCCAGAGCTGCAGCGATTTCGTCATCTTCGACACCGAAGAGGCGCCAAGCGCGACCCAGGCAAGCATCGTCGGGTTCAATAACTTGTATGCCGGCACTGGCGCCGGGGCCTGCGGTGTTGCTGGTGGCGGCGCCGTGCCCACGGTGATGTTCGCATACAATACGAGCGCGATCAGCACGGGCCGGATCGAGACATCGACGGTCCTGTCGTTAGACGGCACCCAAATCGCGTTCGTTGAGGGGTCGAGCCTTATTCTCCTGAAGTTTGCAACCTCCGCGTCGGGAACTCTGACGGCTCCCATAGCCCCCACCGTGGTGACCAACGCCAACTACCGCACATGCACTGCTCCATGCATGACGAGTTCAACGCTGAACACCACTTCTGGTCACTCCTCTCCGTTCGTTGATTATACCAACGACATACTTTGGGTCGGAAACGACGCCAACGTCCTCTTCAAGATCTCTGGAGTCTTCCTCGGCACGCCCACCCTTGTGTCTTCGGCGACCATTACCGGCGCTGTGGGCGGCCTCGCAGGCCCGGTGTTCGACTCGGCCTCAGGGCTGGTTTTCGTCTCCGACCTTACCGGTGGATTCCTGTTCTCGGTGAACAGCACCACTCTCACCACCCAGGTCAAATCCGCGCATCTCTCCTTTAACGGATTCCTGAACGACTCTCCGTTGGTCGATAGCGGCACGCAGCTGGTTTATTATTTCTCATCGAATGACGCTGCCACGAGCGGACATAGTGGGGTCTTTCAGCTGCCCACCACGTTTGTAGCCGGCGCCACCGGTACCGAGAAGCAAATAGGTTTGGGCACCACCGGCGCCGCCGGAAACCCGTTCACCATTTTCTCCGGTGCATTCGATAATACTTACTTCAGCACGTCTGGCGCTTCCGGAAATCTCTACTCCTGCGGAAATTTCGGCGGATTGCTGACTCTGTACCAGATACCAATCCTGGCCAATGTGATGCAGACGCCCATCACCGGGCCGGCGCTGACCGCAGCCCAATCCATGACCTGCACGCCCATTACCGAGTTTGACAATGGAACAGATTTGATATTCTTCTCGATCACCGACCATGGCAGCCTCGGAACTTGCAACAACAAGGGCTGCGTCATGACCTTCGACATCGATAGCGGCATCACCAGCGCCAGCGTGCCGGCCTCTGACACTAACCAGGGCGGAAACGGCGGCTCGACCGCGATGATCGTTGACAACAACGTGACGACTGCCAACGACGGCGGCGCGCAGATCTATTGGATACCGCTCAACAATCTGGCCTGTGCCGGAAACAAGACCCCTGGCGGCAGCGCCGTCACCGGCTTGGGCACCGGGGATTGCGCGGTCCAGGCATCGCAGGCAAATGTCGGTTCCAATCCGTGAGCTGATCCAGTCCGGCAATTGATAATTGGGTAGCATCTGGTCTTGAGGGAGCGCGAGTAGCGCTCCCTCAAGCACCGCACGACCGCAACGGGGGAACTTCCCCGGTTATGAATCTTAAACATTCAGATGGCAGTACCTTCGACCGCATCGGCTGCGAGTTGGTTGCTGGTTCTTTGTCCGGGGGCAACGAAGTGCGTATCCGCGTTACCGGCACTAGTATGCTTCCTTCGATTTGGCCGGGGGATACGGTGACCGTGCGACCGATCGGCGACACACCCGCTTCAGCTGGACGAATAATCGTCTTCACGCGCGAGGGACGTCTGTTTGCGCATCGCATCGTCGCCAAGCTCGAGCGCGCCGACGGCATGCAACTGATCACGCGTGGCGATGCGCACGTCGATTGCGACCCGCCGGTAGTCGCGTCGGAAGTTCTCGGCACGGTTGCTTCGATCACGCGCGGTGGACGCGAAGTTCCGATCTCTTTGACGCCGGGGCTGAAGATGCTGTCGTTTGGAATTCGTCATTCGGATTTTGTTCGGCGCGTGGTCCTGAAGATTCACGCGATTCGCAATCGTTGGTGGACCGCGGCGGAGACTCAATGCAGCGTCTGAGCGAGGGTTGCGGCTACATAGTCTCGGTGGTGATTGGCGGGCTGCCGATCAATATTCAATCCGCCAATTCGGACTTCATCGCGATGCTCGAGAAGCGGTACGCCGGGTTCGTCGCCGAGCGTGCCGACGCGGGAATCCGGCTGGATGTTGAGGTGGTCGCGGCGGTGGGCGATCGCGACGATGAAGACCTGGTCGTCCGCTTTGAAGACGGCCGCTGGAAGATTGAGCGCGGTGACTTCCGCGCGCATTGGAATCCGGTGAGCATGCGAGGTTCGGTGCGGCAGGGCAGCTTTCCGTATGCGATCGACTCCGTCATGCGCATCGTGCACAGCCTGGTGCTGGCCGAGCGCGGCGGCCTTTTGGTGCATTCGGCGAGCGCGGTCCGCAACGGACGGGCATTTCTTTTCTCGGGAGTATCGGGCGCGGGCAAGACCACGATTTCGCGGCTGGCGCCGGCCGACGTGACGCTGCTGACTGACGAGATCTCGTACGTATGCCGGACCGGCGACGGCTACCAGGCATTCGGCACGCCGTTCGCGGGCGATTTGGGCAAGGCCGGGATGAATATCTCGGCGCCGATTGCAGGGTTGTACTTGCTGGCGCAGGGGCGACACAATCATGCGGAGTTGCTAGGGTCTGCTGGGGCGGCGCGGAGGCTAATGCGCAACATTTTGTTTTTCGCCGACGACAACGCGTTGGTGGAGCGCGTGTTCGCAACGGCGTGCGAGTTTGTCTCGCGAGTGCCGGTTTACGAATTGACCTTTCAGCCTGATTCCGAAGTGTGGAAGTTAATCGAATGAGCGAAAAATATATCAAGCCAAGCCGCAACATCGCATCCAGAATGCTGGCCGGCGAGATGATCGTGATGCTGGTGAAGGACTCGCGCGTGTTCAGCCTTAACGCCACGGCGAGCGCGATTGTGGACGCGGCCGACGGGTCGACGCCGCTGCGCGAGATTGTCGCGCGCAAAGTCGTCGAGGAATTCGAGGTGGACGCCGAGGTCGCTTACCAGGACGCGCTGGCGCTGGTCGAGAGCCTCGCGCACGAGGGAATCCTGCTGATAGCCGACCATCCCATCGGACAGGAAAGCGCATGAGCAACACCATCCTCGAAGGCCTCAACGCCAAGGCGATCGCGCTCGGCATCCCGCTCGGGGTTCATCTCGACGTGACCTGGCGATGCAACGAGCGATGCGTGCATTGCTACCTCGATCACGACGACCAGGGCGAGATGACCTACGACGAGATCGAGGACCTGCTGACGCAGATGGCGGCGGCGGGCGTATTCTTTCTGACTATCAGCGGCGGCGAGCCGTTGCTGCGCAAGGATCTGTTCGCGATTATCCGGCGGGCGCGGGAGCTGTCGTTCAACGTCAAGCTCAAGACCAACGCGATTCTGATTCGGGAAAAGGAAGCGGCGCTGATTCGCGATCTCGGAGTCGAGACGGTTCAGGTCAGCATCTACTCGCATCGTCCCGAAGTTCACGACGAGATCACGAAGGTCAAGGGATCGCTGGCGCGATCGATCGACGCGATTCGCTTCATGGTATCGCAGGGGCTCAAGGTCACGATTGCCAACGTCGTCATGAAGCAGACCCGCTTCGATTATCCGGGCGTGCAGGCGCTGGCGGCGGAGCTCGGGACTACGTTTACGATCGATCCGACTATCACGCCGCATATCAACGGCGACCGGTCGCTGCTGCGCTTGAATATCGATCGCAACGATCTACGCGAGATAATGAACGACAAGTCGATCGGCGGCCAGGAGGATCAGTTTATCGCGGTGGCTCCCGGAGCCGACGAGGACGCGATGAATGCGATACCGTGCAGCGCCGCGCATAGCGCCTGCTACGTCTCGCCGTACGGCGACGTCTATCCATGCGTGCAATTTCCGCTGCCGAGCGGCAGCGTCCGCAAGCAGAAGTTCATCGACATCTGGAAATACTCGCCGCAGCTCGAAGAGGTTCGATCGATTCGATCGCGCGACCTGCCGGTATGCTCGAGTTGCTCGCATGTTGCCGGATGCAGCCGATGCCCCGGGCTGGCGTACATGGAAGGCAGCATGCGTGGACCGTCGACGGCGGACTGCGAGAAGTCGTTCGCGAGAACCGGTATCCCGAGCGCGAATATGATTCTTAAGGCAGCGAAAGCGAACGCCTGAAGCGTCCTGCTCCCCACTGAAATTGAGAGGAGGGCGGGCACGGCGGCCCGCCCCACTAAGAGCGGCCCGCCCCACTTAAACCTCAGAAAAATCTATTTTGAAGGCGTCGAGTTGTGCGGACCGTCGAAGCATCCGGCGGCGGCGCATGCACCTAGTCCCGCTCCGGTAGCGATTAGCACCGCGGCGGCGCCGAGTGGGCCTCCGCCTGCCCACCACGCTCCTTCACACACGCCTGGGCTATTTGCCGATGAAGACGCGATTGTCGTTGGCGAGGTTGACCAGTCTTCGGTCAGGCCTTCCGCCGGTACCGAGCGGGGGGTCACTCCCGGCTGAAGGGGTGCCGGAGGAGTGATCGAAGTCTTGTAGTCGCCTGGATTGACTCCGCGGATGCAATAATGGCCCGCATCGTTGGTGGTTGCCTGGCCGACCACCGCACCGTTGGCGTCCGTTAGCGTAACCTGGGCTCCTGATACGGGACCGTTGGGTCCGGCCACCTCGCCGGTTACGTCGGAGCAGAAAGCAGCAGTCGACAGACTAAGCCAAAGAACGGCAAGGGAAAAAACCGCAATATGTGATTTACGCATCGGACCCCCCTCCCACGAGGCGACCTTCCTCCGTCGTTAAACCAAATTGAGCGGCTTATTGCAAGCTTTGGCGAAAAGGAGAGGGTGGGCGCGGTAAGAAATAAGAAATAATCGCCTGCGCGGCGTGAGACCTCTCCCCTAACCCCTCTCCATTAGTGGAGAGGGGAACTGGTGTCATTCAGAGCGGCGCGCGGCGAGGTCCATTTCGCCGGCGCCGTTCAGAATGTCTGTCAATCCCGGCAGGAGAAGGAAGGCTACCTCTCCCCTAGCCCCTCTCCCTTTTGGAGAGGGGGACTGGAGATGCCATCTAGCGGCTGCCTGAGCTGCCGAGGCCGCGCGTGTCGCTGAGGGCGTAGGCGCGGGTGTGGCCGGCGACTGCGGCGGTCTCCGCGCGGCCCGGTGCCTGGACGCGCAGATACATCTGGGCGTTGGTCAGGAATCCGAGGGCGACGTCGGTGGTGACGGCGGTAAAGCCGAGCAGCACGGTCATCCCGAGATACATCGCGAGGGTGCGGCGCTTCGAACGATTGGTGACCTGGTGCATAAAGTTCGTCCTTCTCCCCGAGTGTCTGATGCTGCGCGGCGGGCGGCATCGGGGCGATTTCACGCTACAAGGAGCATGAAAAGTGATCCAAATGCTACAAAACCGGCAGAATCGCGCTATAAGAGGCACGGACCGTGCCAACTAAAAACTCTTTGTAGTTATTTAGGTCGGACAGGCGAGGGCGGGCCGGACGCGCGGAATAGCTACATTAAGTAGCATTTCTGCGACAGAAAGAAGTGCGCGAAGGTGCCGGGAAACGAGTGAGCCGACCTGCTACTGAGAGACGAGCATCTTGGAGGTGCTGGTCAAGTGTCAGTGGCACGGCGGACATGAATGGAATGCTTTGCGTGTAGTTATATGTGATGCTGACCAACGCGTCGTTCTGATTATTAAGATTAGGAGACGTAGTCGGCGGGGTAAGTAACCGTAACATTGCCCGTGGTCAGGAACGGCGCGAAGTTCACGGCGTATTGTTCCACAGTCGGCAAGCTCGCGGAGGAACCTGCGGGTTCTGGCTAGTACTGCTATGGACGGCCGCATAGCGGCTGGCTTCCCGCGCTGCCATGCCGACAGTGGTATATCTATAAACGACGACACCCATTTCGAAAATGCCGAAGAGCAACATGAAAAAGCACGTTGCCACCACCGCAAACTCAGCCATCGCCTGGCCGGAAGGTCGCCTGCTAGCCAATGAAATGTAGCTTTTTCAATTTGCCTGAACCTGCATTATTGCTTGCCCGTTCAACGTGATCGAGGAAGGAACCCCGGGATAGTTCAAAAGAGTCGTTAAAAGTTGCTGAGGTATTGACGGTTACAAATACTGTCTTTGTCGCCGCGTCCGCGCAGTAAGTTGAGGAAATTGTAGAACACGCCGGGTGAGTCGCGTCGGGGTCACCACAGGTGCAATGTGATGCGGTGGGCGTGCCGAAATTGGGGACGTTAGCGCCATCCGCCGACGCCTGCGCCACCATGCCGGGAATATCGGCAGCGGTGGTGTTGGTTTGCGATCCGTATTGTGCACCCGCACGCGCCGCGTTGTTAACCGCGACGCTTATGAAGAAGACCCGGCCGAAATCGGCGATCACGACCAGCATGAGCGCCAAAACGGGCACGATGAAGGCAAGCTCCACTGCGCTCTGGCCTTTTTCAACCAACCAGCGTCTCTGGTTCTTTGGACTTCTCTGTTTGGAACCGCACCCTATTCATAAAGCTTGGTTGTCGAGATCCCGGTTGTTTCGGTCTGGACCTGATGCCCCGGTGCCTATGTAGGTGCTTGCGCCGCTGATGTTAAGGTCCCAGGCTGACCAAGGTCACATTGTTAGGGCTGACCGAGCTCCCTCCGGAAAGAACAGCGGCGCATTAGGAAAATACAGCGTTCCCTGGAGCACCACGTTGCTGCCACCCGATATTGTCTCCTGATGATTCGAACTACTGGCAGGGAGTTCCGCGTGTCTGTCCTGGAAAAAGAGAATCCCTTTGTAGGTGCCGCTGGTTGGCGCGCTAAGATTTGCCGAAGCACCGCCTTTAATTCCGATTTCTTTGTAGGGGAACGCCGCACTGTAGGTGTTGTAGAAGGTGACGCCAGATCCGACGATCGTATGACTGAGCCACTCGACACGTTGAGCCCTTGCCCGCCGACTATAATGTAAGTGCCCGGGTTGAGCGTGAGCGTCCCATTCTGGACGTTAATGCCTCCGCAGTACACGCCTTGGCTGATAGTCTGGCTGGTTTTAGCACGTGAAACCAGTCTGATTGCAAGCAGCCCCGCCGCAACCTCCGCCCGAGGAGCATTGCGGCGGCGCGGCCAAGTTCGCCAACGGATCGGTAACAACCGGACTATTGGGCACGTATGGGGGAGTGACGTTCGAATTTGCTTGGCTTTCGCTAGCTGGCGCGACGCCAACCGAGCTTGCCGTGAGAGTCGCACCACCGCTGACGACGAGTCCACTCGTGCTGCTGGAATCAACTACAACATTGCAGTTCGGTGCCGAGAGGCTTGATCCGCCACCGCTGATGACCAAGGCATTGTTGTCACTCGTGGCGAGCGTGACAATGCAGTTGGGCGTGTCGACAAACCCGGCGACCGCGGTGGTGCTCAAGCTCACGGTCGGGAATCCAACCGCCTTCATGAAAAATGTCGGCACGGTTTGCGCCACAGTAACCTGGACGTAGGTTCCGGTGCTCGGGTTGGGGGTAACAGTCGGCGGGCCAACCGTTACAGTCGTGCTATTTGGTCCACCGTCGGTGAAGCCATTAAGCTTGGCGACATCCTGTGCGGCAGGACAGCTGCTAGAGCTACACGTAAGGCTGGCCTGCAGCGCATTAGCTCCCGCGATTGCCGCTGCATCGGCGGCTGTCTGCATGTTGCGGCGGGTTGCGTAGAGGAAGCCTACGTCCACGACCAGAGCGGCCATGCCGATGATCAAAAGCATTGCGCCGGTGGCCAATACTGCGACTTGTCCCGATTCAGACTTTCTTTTCCTTGCCATTTTTTTTCCCTGTGAAGTCCTGGAGTTGAAAACTACTCTCCGTTATCTCGAAAAATGACTGGAAACTGGTCTGGAGTGTTTCTAGCACTCCGACCGGCTTCTGGCAATTCTTCGAGATTCGGTGACGATCCGCTACTCGTCTTCGGTTTCCCCTTGGTTTATGACGACTTAACTCCTCTCCAGCGGTTTTCGTGGAGTTATAGCTAGCATTCTGCCGGTACTACGGCAAATGGGTGCCTACAAATTAGGCAATATTTTGCTACTATTGGTAGTTGAGGTGGAGAGGGTTAAAGATTGAGGAGGCAGGCACGGCGGCCTGCCCCACTACCTCTCCCCTAACCCCTCTCCATTATGGAGAGGGGAACTGGAATGGGGGGCTACTGGGCTACTAGCATCCTTGAGCTGGCGCTGAGGTTCAGGTTTACGGCGGAGGTCCACGGAATGCTCAGCGGGTAGGTGTGATTGATCACAATCACTGCGTAATCCGAGCCGGGGTTGGTGGGATTGGTAAATGAAACGTTGATGTCGCCGGTGCTACAGCCGCCCGCGCCCTGAGACAGAAAGGGTGCGTAGTCCACGGCATGCTGCTGAATGGCGCTGCAAACCGATGTCAGTTGGGTTGTGGTACAGGTACCCGACGAGCATGGGCTGCCGGCGGCAGTAGGACTGTGAACCATCGCGTAGCGAGCGGCCTCGCGCGCGGCGGCGCTCATATTGTTGTATGCGTTCACGGCTTGCGCAACTTCCATAATGCTGAAAATCAGAAACAAAAAGACAGTCGCCGTAACGGCGAATTCGCCCAAGGTCTGGCCGGCGGGCCGGCCCTTGAGCATGCGTGATAGATGACGAGCTTTTCATGGATCTAACTTTTTTCATGGCTCCACTTGCATCACGGCCTTGCCGTTGAGGGTGAATGAACTGGGAAAGCCGAAGGCGGCATAGTTGACGAGGGTGCCGAAGGTCGCGGTGGTATCGACCTCAACGAAATTCGCTTTCGGGTAGTCGGTGCACTTATAACTGCTGCCGCATTGTGTGACGGTAGTAACCAGGCAGCTGCATTGCGACGCAGTCGCGGTGATGCCGGGAACGTTGCTGGCGTCGTTGGTGGCGGCGGTTTTCATTCCAGCGATGTCGGCGGCGTTGATGACGGATTGAGAGCCATATTGGGCGCCGGCGCGAGCGGCGTTGTTGACGGCGATGCTAAAGAAGAACACGCGGGCGAAGTCGCTGGCGACGACCAGCAGCATGGCCAGCAGCGGCACCGCGATCGCGAACTCAACGGCCGATTGTCCGATGCTCCAGATGCGCGTGCGGGATTTCGCGCGCGCGCGTTGCGTTGCGGCTATTCATAGAGTGCACTCGTTTTGATCGGCGAGCCGTCGGCGAGCGCGGAAAAGTCGGTGCCGAAGGTGCTGGTGCCGCTGATAGTTACGGCGTCCGCGATGAGCTCCGTATAGCCGATGACGGAGCTGCCACCCGAATAGTTCACTGGAGTATTGGGGAAATAGAGCACGCCCTGAAAGCTGCCGCCGCTGGTGCCGGAGATGGTATTTAGAGTTCCGCTGGTATGGCCGGAAGTGTCGCAAAAGCTGGTTCCCGTGCAGATACCACGATCCTGGAAAAACAGAATCCCTTCCCACGGCCCGCCGGTCACTCCGGTTAACTGACTGGTCGGTGCGCTGAGGGTGGCGGTGCTTCCACCGGCTATGTTGATCCCTTTATATCCAGTGTTGCCGCTCGCGGTGCCGGTGTTGAAAAAGCTGACTCCGGTGCCGGTGATGGTTCCGGGGCTAACCGTCAATCCACCTCCGTACAGGATGTAGAGCCCGGGATTAAGGTGGAGCGTAACGCCGCCCTGGACCTTGATACCGCCGCAGTAAACGCCCGGGCTGATGGTCTCGCCGCCAACGGCGGTGTAGCCATGCTCCGAAGTAGTAAGGGCGTTACAGGAAGCGGGAATAGAGCCGATGGTCGGCGCTGTGAGATTGCTGAGAGGGTCAGGTAAGGGGGCAATCGCGGTTTTGGGAGTCGGCGTGTAGCCTGTGCCAGCCTGGTAGTTTCCGACGACGCCGATCGCATTGGCGGTAATCGACGCTCCTCCATTGACGGCCAGCGCATTGGACGAGGCGCTGGAATCGTCGATCACGTTGCAGAGTGGGGCATTTACGGTGGAACTGCCGGTAACTGAGATAGTATTGCTGGCGCTGGCATTGAGGCCGATTAGACAGCCGGGGCCGTTGACGTAACCGCTGACGGCGCGCGTGCTTACGTCAACCGTGCGGTAGCCGAGTGCGCGCAGAAAGAAGGTACATTGGGGCTGCTCGACAATTGCTTCCACGTAGTTGGCGTTCCCCGAGTACGGACCCGAGTTCGGGGGATTATTGACGGTAACACTGATAGTGTTTCCGTCGACGACCCCACCGTCGGTGTACGAATTGAGACCCGAGGCGTCACGAGCGGCGGTGATGACGTTGTTGCCCTGTCTGAGAGCGACTGCGCCGGCTTCCGCCGCAGCGTCGGCGGCAGTCTGCATCTGGCGGCGGTCACTCCACAGCAGGCCGACGTCGACCGCCAGCGCCATGAAGCCCAACAGCACTATCAGGCCTATGCTGAACAGTGCCAGGATTTGACCATGCTCACGAGCATGCACGCGATTCATTAGAAAGTCGCCTCCCCGAGCAAGTAGAAATTTACGACATCTGGATCACTAACAAAATGTATGAAATAAGTCCAGACCGTTAGGCAGCAAGCTGTATGCCACGAAATTACGTCGAGAATCATTAGAGCGAGGGCCGCGACGGCATCGACAACGTCGCAATGCTGCAACGTGTGCGGCTCTTTTGTGGATCGCGCGGGGTCGCAGGCTCAGTCGAGGAGTTGTTGAACCATCGCGATATGGCGGGGCATGCCGAAGCGATTGTAGGTCTCGAGGGCGGCGTCGAGGAGACTGCGGGCTTTGTCGCGATCGCCGCGACTGGCGCGAGCGAGGAGGGTCATGGCGTGGAAGCGGCGGATCTCGGCTTGTTCGAGGAGATCGGGAAAGAACTCCGCCTGCTTCATCGCGATCCGAAAATGACCTTCAGCGGCCTTCCATTCGCGTGCTCCAGCGGCGGCGACGCCCGCGATAGTCTGGGTGTAGCGAGGGACCGGCCAGCCGACCACTGCGCCAGTGTCGATCAACTCGCGAAGCATCGGGTAAAGCTGTCCGGCTTGCGCATGCTCACCGAGGACGAAAAGGCCCTCGGCCACCATCGCGAGCATCCACCACGATCCTCTGAGGTTCTCGCGGCCGCTGACGGGGAGCGACGCGCGATGCTTTTGAAGCAATGCCAGTGCGCCGTTGCGATCGCCGGCGTAGGCCATCTGGCGAAACAGGGCGCCCTCGCCGAAGCCCTGGATTGAGCTCACGTGCGCGTCGATAAGAGAGGCCGCGTGGGCATGCGATAGAGCTGAGGCCCAATCGCCGCGAACAAAATTCAACGCACTTAGTTGTACCTCGGAGAGTACGTCCCAGAAAGCAAACTTGGTCTTGGCATCGGACTTCGACACTTCGACGAAGCCAGCTTCCAGTTTGGCGAGGTCAGGATGCCGGACAAATTCGAGCCAGGTTCGGGTGCTGAGGCATAGCGCGATGGAATAACCTTGCCCGATGCGGGTTGCGAGCGGCTCGAGCACTTCGGCGATTTTGAGAGCTTCGTCCAAGCGTCCCAGAGTCAACAACGACTGATGTAGAACTCGCAGTTGCAGGGCGCGCTGCCATGGAGGCGCTTCCGAGCCGGCGAGCTGTTCGCTACGAAGTCCATCCGCACAGGCTTCTCTCAGGTGAAAGAAGTGCATGTTCACTATCGAGCGGGCGCCGAGGACCCGGGCTTCGAGGTTCGGATCGGCGAGCTTCGACGCAATCTCGAGAGCTTCGCGCAGCGCGGCACAGGCGGGCTCACGGCCTGATCCGGCCGCTGCGCTGGCCTGGCCGAGAGCGGCGAGAAGGCGTAGCCGATCGGCACTGATGTCGGCGCCAAGGTAGGCAAGGCCGCGACGAGCGGTTTCGGCAGCTTGCTCGAAGCGACCGACCCAGATGAAGGCATCGGCAAGCTCGGCGAAGCTATTGCCAATCATCTCGCGATCGCCGAGGTGGGTGTAGATATCGAGTACTTCGCCGAGATGGCCGACTGCGGCGTCCCATCGCTCGAGTCCCAGCTCGGCCTTGGCAAGACTGGCCAGCAGGTGCGCTCGCTCACTGGGGTCTTCGGTGCCTTGATGAGTCAATGCCGATCTGAGAGTGCGGCGCGCTTCTTCAAATGCGGCGGACTCGAGGGCGGTGTTGCCGGCGAGCGTCAGCCAACGGACCAGTTTGCGGCGGTCGGCGAATGTTCCGGCCTTGAGGAGATGGTCGGAAACCTCGCCGGCGCATTCGTTGCCGTCGCTCAAGCTCACGATCTCGTCGGCGACGCGGGTGTGCAGGTGCTGTCGACGGGGAGGTGAAATGCCGGCGAGCAGAGTCTGGCGGACGAGCTCGTGGGCGAAAGTGAACGGACGACCGGGACCCTCGGAGCTGGAGACGATAATTCCCATCTCCTGGGCTTTTTCGATGACGGCGAAGAGTTCATCGACGTCGATCTGGCTAATGGCGGCGAGGAGTTGAAAGCTGAAACTGCGGCCGATTACCGCGGCGACAGACAGCACCTGTTTGCCGTGATCGTCGAGACGCTCGAGACGGCGGCCGATAACGAGGCGGACGTTTTCGGGGACGTCGGTCTCGTCGATTTGGACGTCGGTGCGGAACTGACCGGCGGCGTCGAAGATTTTTCCCTCTTCGATCAGATGGCGATAGACCTCCTCGACGAAGAACGGATTACCCTGACTCTCCTCGAAGATAGCGTCGAGGGTTTTCTCCGGAACGGGAAGGTCGCCGGGGCCTTTTAGCATCTGGGCGACCGCGTCTTTCGATAGACCGGCCAACTTGAGCGGACGCACACCGAGGCGGATCAACTCTTCCAGACTTCTGCTCAGAGCAGGATTGTTTTGCGAATAGCCTTCGCGATAGGTGCCGATAATTACGATTGGGAGCTGAGCTACGCGGTTGGCCAGATGAATCAAGAGAGCGAGCGTCGATTCATCGGCCCAGTGAAGATCCTCGACGATGTAGAGATACGAGCGGGTTCGCGAGGCGCGGCCGATCGCCTCGGAGAAACTCTGGAAGAGGTAGCGGCGTTTCTGGACCGGCGGGAGATCCAGCGGCTGCGGAATATCGGTAAAGATTCGTCGCAGGCGCGGAGCCAGCTGAGCCAGCTCGGCAGCGTTGTCGCCCATCTGCCGGCGGAAGTCATCGAGACTCGCGGCCTGCGCCAGATTGTTCTCGATGATCTCGACGAAGGGGAGATAGGGAAAAGGTTCGTCACGCTCGTAGCAGTGACCGACCAGGCATCGGAAGCCAACGCGGGAGGCATACTCCGCCATCTCCATCGCAAGCCGGGTCTTGCCGACGCCGGGTCCCCCACCGAGCATCACCAGCGAGCCGTTGCCGCTGAGCGCGCGGTCGATGGCAACGCGAATCGCGCTGCGTTCCGTCTCGCGTCCGACAAAGGCGGTTCGAGCGGCGAGCCAGAACGGAGAAACCTCGAGGACGATGGGTGAGGTGGGCGGATGGTCGACGGGCGCGGGCGCGGGAGCGTCGCCGATCGCGACCTGCGGAGGAGCCGGCTCGATATTGGCGGCACCGAATTCCCAGGCGATGGGCAAATCGGGATCTGGTTCGTAGGAGCAGAAGGTGCCGGTCTTGACGCCATGCGCAAGGAGATCGCCGAGCGCGGCATCGCTCTGCGCGATTCTTTCCACCACCGCCTTGATGGTTTTCGTGATGCTCTGGCGGGCACGTTCGGAAGCCGAGGCTGCCTTGCGATTGCGTCCACCGAGGCCGACGGCGCGCGAGAGTTCGGCGGTCAATGCTTCGATTTCCTGTTCCGCTTGCTCCGCACGATCGACTTTGCCGAGCGTCTTGGCTTCTTCGAGTTCTTCGCGGAGCTCGGAGAGCCGGCGCCGATAAGCGGCCTTGGCTTGATCGTCGAGCATCTCGCCGGCGTCACCGAGGCCGGCGACATGGATGCCGGCCTTTTCGAGATTTTCATCTCCGCGGGGCAACGCTGACTCGTCCTCGTCGCGGTGACCTGCGATTCCGCCTGCGAGATCGAGCACGTGGAATTCGACGGATGGGTGACGCAGCAGATGCGCGAGGTATCCGAGACCCTTGGAGTCTTTGAGGCGGAAGGTATTGCCGCCGTAACCGACGGTCCAGTACTCGCCCTCCTTTCGGAAGACGCCTTTTTCTTTTCGCGCGACACGAGCGATCGGCGCTGAAACGCCGATGCCAACTGAAGCGGAGCGTGCGATGCGAATTTCAGGCGGCATGTGAATTCGATCGTCGCGGAGTCGGCGAAGATTCCGGCGGCACCGCGGTGGTCACAGAGAATCCTAGCACCGGTGCATTTGTCAGCACACACCGGCGGCGATTTACCTTGTGCGCGAATTTTTCACGCCTGTAGTGGTGAAGATATCAGCCGCTAACAGCAATTCGGTTTGACTGAATTGCTGATGCAAGGAGAACGCTATGCAAGCTTTCAAGAGTATTTTAGTCGCATCTGTCGGCACCTTCGCGATCGTCCTGGCTTCGGCCGTCATTGCGCCGCCGATTTTTGCACAGACCGATTCGAGCGAATCCGACACTGCTATCACTCCCTCGTTCGAGGAGCCTTGGGACACTGAGATGCCATCAGCTGGTGGCGGCCCAGTGCTGGCACCCGCGCCGGATGCGCCCGTCGAGTCCGAGCCGGGGTCGATGTACGTAGCACCACCGCCTTACGGGCTGATCGAACGGCCGGGGCTTACGCCGATTTCACCGACGAGCCCAATGCTGACGCAATCCAACGAATTTGCCGCGCCGGCGGGCGGATTCCATCCCGAAGGGGGATTTCGGGGCGGCATTCGCTGAAACCATCCAGGGAAATCGTATTTCACGCGGATCGTGCGGCTTTATTTCACGCCTGTAAGACAGAGGTTGAGAGAAAGGAAATGGAACCGAAATTAGCCCCCAATTATCGATATTTTACGAGGGTTACGCCGCACGACACGAAAACCGTTCATCCGCACGCGATTCCGTATGGATCTTACGACGAGGACACCGTGGCGCTAGTCCTCGCGTGGACGTGCCTGGTGCTCATGGCGGTGGCGACGGTTTCGATGCTGTTCGTTTTCCACGTCATCTAGGAGGATCAGGACGATGATTTCGAAAGATACTACGATTGGTTTCATTGGGCTGGGCGCGATGGGACAGCTCATGGCGCGCAGACTTCTGAATAATGGCTTCAAACTCGTCGCGTACGATCACACGAGTCGTAAGGCGCAAGCGCTGGTCTTAAGCGGTGCGATTTCCGCGCCCAATGTTCGACAGCTTGCGAAACAATCAGACGTGATCATCTCTTGTCTGCCCAATGACGAAACGGTGCTGAGAGTCTATCAAGGTCCGGAAGGGGTTCTCGCCTGCGCGAATCCCGGAAGCATCGTGATCGAGATGAGCACCGTCTCGCCGGATACGTCGCGAGTGCTGCACCGGATGGGCATTGAGCGAAAGATCGACGTCCTCGACGTTGCGATTTCGGGCAGCACGCCCTTGGCGGAGAATGGCACTTTGACGCTGCTCGGCGGCGGCGACGCCGAGGTATTCGAAAGCTGCCAACCAATCTTTTCCACACTGGCAAAGCAATATTTCCTGCTGGGGCCGAGCGGATCCGGGACCGCGATGAAACTGGTGGTCAACGCTTTGCTCGGCGTGAACATGCAGGCGATCGCGGAGGCGGTGGCCTTCGGTGAGAAGTTGGGACTCAATCGCGAACTGCTGCTGGAAGTGCTCGCAAAGACCGCGGTCGTGGCGCCGGCGCATCAGAACAAGCTGCTGCGTGCCGAGCACGACGATTACTCGCCACAGTTCCCGCTGCGCCTGATGAACAAGGACTTCAAGTTGATTCTCGAGAAGGCGGGCGAACTGGGCGCGCCGATGCCGGCGACGGCGGCCGCGCTTCAGATCAACGCGGCGCGGACGGCGCTCAATGGCGACGAAGATTTCTCGAGTGTGATCAACGAAATGGAACGGCTCGCGCGGGTCAACGGGAGTTCTCAGCCGACGACCCTGATCTCGAGACTCAGAGCGGTAGGCGCGCGATGAGCGATTGAGAGTTTCCAGGGAGGCATATCAGCCATGATGTGGATCGTAAGACTGGCGCTGCGGCGCCCACTCTCAGTGGCAGTGATGGCGATGCTGATGCTGGTGATGGGCGTCCTGTCCTTCACCTTGATGAACGTGGATATTTTCCCGGCGATCAATCTGCCGGTGGTGATGGTGGTTTGGAGCTACCCCGGGCTCAACGCGATCGACATGGAGCGCCGGCTCACGATCATCAGCGAGCGCGCCTATTCGACGACGGTTGACGGGATCGAGCATATCGAGTCGGAGTCGATCATCGGAATCGGCATCCTCAAGGTTTATTTCCAGCCGGGCACGGACATCGGCGCCGCGATCGCGCAAATCGATTCGGTCTCGGAGACGATTCTGCGGCAGGCGCCGACCGGCACGACTGCCCCGAACATTATTTCCTACAACGCGGCGAACGTTCCGGTCGCTCAGCTCAACATCTATAGCGAGACGCTCTCGCAGCAGCAGTTGTTCGACTACGGGCTGAACTTCATTCGGCTGCAACTTTTTACGATACCTGGATTTTCGTCGCCCGCGCCGATTGGCGGCGTGCAGCGCGCGGTCGTCGTCAATCTGGATCCGAAGCATCTGTACGCCAACGGCCTGTCACCGGTGGATATCGGCAATGCGCTGTCGACGACCAACGTCGTAATCCCGTCGGGCACGGCGCGGATGGGCAACTACGAGTACGACGTCGACCTGAACATGAATCCGACCAAGGTGTCCGAGTTCAACCAGCTGCCGTTGCGAGTAACCAACGGCATCCCGATTCTTCTCGGCGATATTGCGCCGGTCAGCGATACGCATCAGCCGCAGAGCAACGTCGTGCGTATCGACGGGCGTCCTGCAACGTTCCTGCTGGTGATCAAGCACGCGGCCGCCTCGACGCTGACAGTCGTCGATGCGGTGCGGAACCGCATCCCGGAGATTCTCGCGGTCGCGCCCAAGGGCCTGAAGGTGGCGCTCACTTTCGATCAGTCGGCCTTTGTCCGCGCGTCACTGTGGGAGGTCGTGCGCGAGGCGGTGATCGCGGCGGCACTGGTGGCGCTGATGGTCCTCATATTCATCGGATCGCCCGCGCAGCATGCTGATCGTTATCGCGTCGATTCCGCTTTCGATTCTTACCTCGATCTTTTGCCTGCACCTTGCGGGCCAGACGATCAACACGATGACGCTGGGCGGAATCGCGCTGGCGGTCGGAATGCTGGTCGATGACGCGACGGTCGAGATCGAGAACATCCATCGCAATCACGCGATGAACAAGCCGCTGCTGGTGGCGATTCTCGACGGCGCGCATCAGATCGCGACGCCGACATTCATCGGCACGCTTTCCATCTGCATCGTGTTTTTCCCGGTCGTGCTGCTGACCGGAGTCGCGAGATTTCTGTTTACTCCGCTCGCACTCGCGGTCGTGTTCGCGATGCTGACCTCGTACCTGCTGTCGCGCTCGCTGGTCCCTGCGATGGCGTCCTACCTGCTCCCCGAAAGACACCAGGAGGTCCATGGCAACAGCCTCTGGCAGCGTTTCCTGCGCGGGTTCGAAGCCGGCTTCGAGCGTATCCGCAAGCACTACGTGTCTGGCGTGAGCACTTTCATCGAACATCGCGGCCTGTCGCTGACGTGCGCCGCGCTGATGATTGTCGGAACGATTCCGCTGCTGTACGTGACTGGCGAAGATTTCTTTCCAGCGGTCGACGCCGGACTGATGAAATTCCACGTGCGCGCGCCGAGCGGAACGAGGATCGAGCGGACTCAAGTTATCGTCGACGATATCGAGCGATCGATCCGGCAGATAATCCCCGCCGACGAGTTGCAGCAGATAAGCGACGACATCGATCTGCCGCAGCCGTATGCGATCGCGTTTTTCCCGACCGACAATATCGGTCCCCAGGACGGCGAAATTCTGATCCAGCTCAAGCCCAATCATCATCCGACCGCCGTCTATCAGCAGCGCATCCGCGAAATGATGAGCACGAAGTTTCCCAATGTCACAGGCTACTTCATGGCCGCAGACATCGTGAACCAGGTGCTGAACTTCGGGCTGCCCGCGGCGATCGACGCTCAGATCAACGGCAACGATCTCCACTCCGACTACCAGATTGCCGCGCGCCTCGCCGCGAAGATGGCGCTGATTCCGGGCGTCACCGACATGCGGATTGCGGAGCCGCTCGACTACCCGTCCTTCAAGGTCAAGGTCGATCGCTCGAAAGCACTTGAGCTCGGCGTGACCGAGCAGCAGGTCGCGTCGGGGCTGCTGTCGTCGTTGAGCGGCAACACGCTCATCTCGCCGAACTACTGGCTCGATCCGGTTAACGGCGTCAATTACAACGTCGTGACCCAGGCGCCGATTCAGACGACGGCGTCGGTCGATCAAATCGAAAATACGCCGCTGACCAACGGCACCAGTACGCAGGCGGTACAATTTCTCGGCAACGTTGCGTCGATTCAACACGCGAACGACCCCGCGGTGGTCGCGCATTACACGGTGCAGCGAGTTATCGACGTGGATTGCGGCGTCAGCGGACGAGACCTCGGCAGCACGACCAGCGCTGTGCAAAAGGCGATCGACAGTCTCGGCCAACTGCCGGCCGGCACCCACGTCGTCATCCGCGGGCAGAGCCAGGCGATGAACCAATCGTTCAAGACGATGGGCCTCGGGCTGATCCTGGCGATCGTCCTCGTCTATCTGCTGATGGTCGCGAATTTTCAGTCGTGGCTCGAGCCTTTCATCATCATCATGGCGGTGCCGGGCGCTCTGGCCGGCGTGCTCTGGATGCTGGTGTTCACGGGCACGACGATCAACGTCGAGTCGCTGATGGGCGCGATCATGGCGGTGGGCGTCGGCGTCGCCAACGGCAACCTGCTCATCACTTTTGCCAACGAGATGCGCGAAGAAGGGATGGGGCCGGTCGAGGCCGCGATCGAAGCGGGCCATGTCCGGTTCCGGCCGATCATCATGACAGCGCTGGCGATGATCCTGGGGATGCTGCCGATGGCGCTCGCGCTGGGCGAGGGATCGGAGCAAAACGCGCCCCTGGGACGTGCCGTTATCGGCGGACTGTTCGCGGCCACCGTGATGACGCTGTTCGTGGTGCCCGCGGTCTATTCAATTTTCAGCCGCACGCTCATCACCAAGAAACAGCGCGACGAACGCGTACAAGCGATCTCAGAACCAGGAGCCTGAAGGCAGGGAGGAATTTCGCCGTGACGTCATCAGAAGAGAGCAATAAAACCAAATCTGGCCGGTTATTTATGATCGCGCTGTTTGCGGCGGTGATTGTTGCGTTCATCGTCTCAGGCGGATTCGTGCTCGCCAAGCAGCAGCTCATCCAACGGCAGACGACGCAACTAAGCCAGACCGCCGCGCTCGGACCGCATGTGCTGGTGACGCAACTGTCGGGCGGCGGCCCGTCGCGGACTATCGAGCTTCCCGCGAGCATTCACGGCTACATCGAGACTCCGGTCTACGCAAAGGTTCCCGGATATATGAAGACGATCAAGGTCGACAAGGGCGATCACGTCACGGCCGGGGAAGTAATCGCAATCATCGAGTCGCCTGAAACGGACAAGGCGGTGGCGGATGCGAAATCCTTCCTATGGATTCAAAACGTCACCGACGTTCGCAATCAGGAACTCGTTCGCCAGCAGGTGGTTCCGCAACAGACCGCCGACCAGACTCACTCCGCGATGCTGCAGGCCAAGGCGGCCTACCAACAAGAGCTTGCGATGCAAGATTACGAGGTAGTGCGGGCGCCCTTCGACGGTATCGTGACCGCGCGCTTCGTCGATCCAGGTACGTTGATTCCGGCGGCTACCTCGCCCGTCTCGGCCACGCCGAACGCAGTTTTCCTGCCCACTAACAACACGTCTACGCCGATCGTCTCGCTGGCAAGCCAGTCGCCGCTCCGGATCTACGCTTACGTGCCGCAGAGCGTTTCGTCGTTTGTCAAAGACGGCGATCCGGCGACAGTAACCGTTGCCGATTATCCGGATCGCAAATACACCGGCACGATCACGCGGCATCCCGAGGCGCTCGATCAAACCACGCGCACGATGCAGGTCGAGGTCGATCTGCCGAATCAGGATCGATCGTTGTTCCCGGGGATGTACGCGAACATGAAAATGACCGCGCACGTGACGGTCTCGACTCTGACGGCGCCCGACGACGCGCTGATATTCCGCAACGACAAAACCTATCTGCCGGTCGTGCGCGACAATCATCTGAGACTGATCGAAGTGACGCTTGGCCACGACGACGGTTACACGGTCGAGGTCAATGGTGAGCTTCAGGCCGGCGAGCATATCGCAGTGAACGTAGGAGAGGCCGCGCGCGACGGCGAACCGGTTCAGCCGGTGCAAGCGAGCGCGAGCAAATCGTGACAGGAGAGAAAAAAATGGAGTTCAGCAAAATTGGCAATACGGATATCGAGGTGTCGCGAATCGGGTTGGGAACGTGGGCGATTGGCGGATGGATGTGGGGCGGAACCGACGAGCGCGATTCGATACGCACGATTCAAGCGGCGTTCGATCACGGCATCAACCTGATCGATACCGCGCCGGTGTACGGCTTCGGCAGGTCGGAAGAAATCGTGGGCAAAGCACTGGCGGAAGGCGGTTTGCGGCATAAGACAGTGCTTGCGACGAAGGTCGGGCTGGATTGGCGCGGAGCTAATCCGATTCGTGATGGGAGTCCCGCGGCGTATTTTCAAAGAGATTGAAGCGTCGCTGAAACGACTGAAGACCGACGTCATCGACATCTACCAGGTGCACTGGCCGGATCCCGCGACGCCGATTGAAGAGACGGCGGGGGCGATGGCCACGCTGCTCAAGCAGGGAAAGATTCGGGCGATTGGGGTCAGCAATTTTTCGCCGGAACAAATGAATCAGTTCCGCAAGGTTGCGCAAATCCATACCGTGCAACCGCCCTACAATCTCTTCGAGCGCGACATCGAAAGCAACGTACTGCCGCATTGCTGGTGGCAGGGAATTTCGACCCTGACCTACGGATCGATCTGCCGCGGCCTGCTGAGCGGACGGATGAACGCAGGGACGGTCTTCGGCGGCGATGATTTGCGCCGGACCGATCCCAAATTCCAGCAGCCGCGCTACGGGCAATACCTCGAGGCGGTTGAGCGGCTGGATGCATTCGCTTGCGAGAAGTACGGCAAAAGAGTGATCCACCTCGCGCTTCGATGGGTGCTGGACAAAGCCGGAGTCAGCGCCGCGCTATGGGGCGCCCGGCATGCGGAGCAGCTCGGCCCGATCGACGAAGTGATGGGATGGCATCTGAGCCGTGAAGAGCGCGAGCAAATCGTGCGCATCGTCGATGCGGCGGTGGCCGAGCCGGTCGGGCCGGAGTTCATGGCGCCGCCCGCGCGGGCCTTCGAAGTGCGGCGGAGCGCATGAACGTCGTGCGGTTATTTCTCACGCCTTCTGAGTGAACCGGGAATATCAAGCACCAAGTCCCGGTCAATTGAACAGGAGGTTTACTATCATGAAGAGTCTTTCAACATTGTTCGCCGCGGGAGTTGTGACGTTGGCTATTTCGGCTCCGGCGCTGGCCGGGTCGGTCGGGATTTCGAGGAGCTATGCAACCGCCCAGCCCGATGCGCAGACGATCGCGGACCTGCAGCAGGCTTCGGACGATGCGCAGCGCGAAGCTCGCGACGGAAACAAGAACAACCCGGCCTTTGCGCAGAAGAGTTATCAGATCGATCAACTCGTGCAGCGCATGCAGGCTGGGGAGCAGGTATCGGAGAACGAGGTAGACGAAGCACTTCAGCCGGTTCGGATCTGGTAGGTAGTGCGGCGCGGGCGGACGGCGGAGTTCGACGGGTATCGAATCTCCGCCGCCATCCCGACTTTGTGCGGCCGATTTTCACGCCTAATCAACGTCGCGAGCGGAGAAGAGTAGATGGAAGCGAGAAGGAATCTGACCACGCATAGCGGCGCGCCGGTTGCGGACAATCAGAACTCGCGGACCGCGGGTCAGACCGGCCCGCTGCTAATCGAAGATCATCATCTGATCGAGAAGCTGGCGCATTTCGACCGCGAGCGGATTCCCGAGCGCGTCGTGCACGCCAAGGGATCGGGTGCATATGGATACTTCGAGGTGCTGGCCGACGTGACGCGGTGGACGCGCGCGAAATTTCTGGCGCAGGTCGGAAAGCGGACGGAGGTTTTTATCCGTTTCTCGACGGTGGCGGGAGAAAAGGGATCGGCCGACACGGTGCGCGATCCGCGCGGATTTGCGATCAAGTTCTACACCGAGGACGGCAACTACGACCTGGTGGGCAACAATACGCCGGTATTTTTCATTCGCGATCCGCTGAAATTTCCCGACTTCATTCACTCGCAGAAGCGCGACCCCTACACGAATATCCAGGAGCCCGACAACGTCTGGGACTTCTTTTCACTTAGCCCGGAAGCGACGCATCAGTTCACGATTCTGTTCAGCGATCGGGGAATCCCCGCGACCTTTCGCAACATGGACGGCTTCGGTTCGCATACTTTTCAATGGGTAAATGCGCGCGGCGAAGTTTTCTGGGTGAAGTATCATTTCAAGACCGACCAACGGATCGCGAACCTGGTCGCTGACGACGCGGCACGCCTGGCAGGCACCGCCGCGGACCATCACCAGACGCGATCTGCTGAAGGCGATCGACCGCGCCGAGTATCCGTCGTGGACGCTCAAGATGCAGATCATGCCGGCGGCGGAGGCCGCCAGGTACCGCTTCAATCCATTCGACGTGACCAAGGTCTGGTCGCATCGTGACTACCCGCTGACCACGGTCGGCAGAATCGTGTTGAATCGCAATCCCGAAAATTATTTCGCCGAAGTAGAACAGGCGGCCTTCAATCCCGCGCACTTCGTGCCGGGCATCGGTCCCTCCCCCGACAAGATGTTGCAAGGCCGCCTGTTCTCCTACGGCGATACGCATCGCTACCGGCTTGGCGCGAATCACATGCGACTGCCGGTCAATCAGCCGCACGCAGCGCACGCCGACAACTACAGCCGCGACGGACTGATGCGCACCGATGGGAATCACGGGCGCGCGAAGAATTACGAGCCGAACAGTTTCGGAGGCGCGCAACAGACCGGGCAGCCGCTGTGGGCGCCGATCGAAGTCGCCGGGCTGACCGGAAATCATCCGCCCGAGCATCATCGCGACGACAACGACTTCGTTCAGGCGGGAGATCTTTACCGGCGTATGACCGAAGGCGAGAAGCAGCGACTGGTCGCGAACATTGCCGCGAGCCTCTCGAAGGTTAGTCGCCAGGACATCATCGAGCGTTCGATCGGAAACTTCCGCAATGCCGATCCGCGGTACGGCGATCAAGTTGCGAGGGCCGTCGCAGAACGCCAGACTTCACGCTAAGCGCGAGCGCCGGTAGTGGTCAAAGCGCACTCTGACCACTACCCGAGCGCCGCGGAATTACTTTCAGACTTGAGCTGCGCCACCGTCGACGAACAGCTCGGTGCCGGTGACGAAAGTGCTGTCGTCGGAAGCCAGGAAAACCGCGGCAGTCGCGATTTCGTCCGGCGTGCCGAAGCGCGCCATTGGCACCCGGCTTACGATACTGTCCAGCATCTGTTTGCCCGCCGGCCCGGACTGCGCGATGCGGTCATAGGCGGGAGTTTTGATCGGCCCGGGACTGATGGCGTTCACGCGGATTTTCCGGTCCTTCAAATCCATGGTCCAGGTGCGCGCGAAGGAGCGGACGGCGGCTTTGGTCGCGCTGTAGACGCTCGACGCCGGATTGCCTTTCGACGCGACGATCGAGGCGTTCAGGATAATCGACGCGCCATTAGCGAGCAGAGGCAGCGCCTTCTGCACGGTGAACAGCAGTCCTTTGACGTTGATGTTGAAGGTCCGATCGTACTGCTCCTCGGTGATCTCGCCGAGCGGTGCGAGCTCCGCGACGCCGGCATTGGCAAACAGGACGTCGATGCGTCCGGTCTTTGCTTTTACCGCGGCATACAGCTTGTCGAGGTCGGCGAGTGCGGCGACGTCGCCTTGAACGCCGGTGATATTTTTCCCGATCTCTTTTGTTGCCGCATCGAGTTCAGCCTGCCGGCGGCCGGTGATGAAGACATACGCACCTTCCGCGACGAAGCGCTTCGCCGTGGCGAGTCCGATGCCGCTATTGCCGCCGGTGACGACTGCCACCTTGCCTTCGAGTTTTCCGCTCATTTGTGATTGCTCCTTGGTAGTTGCATTTCGCGACTGCTTTGGCCGTTCGCGAAATGATTTCATCGCGACATTCGATAAATGCCAGTCATTTCGGCCGTTGGTGGTTGTATATACAAGATTGGGGCCAAAAAATTGCTGCTCATTCAGTCAAGCGGAACCAGTGCATGCGACTTGTCGTGGACGCGCCCAGCAACCTATCCCCTAACCCCTTCCCGAGCGGGAAGGGGAACCGGATTTGGAACTCCTGAAGTGCAAATCAATCGTCATCGTCGCGATCGCTTGGACGCATCGCCCAATCGGCGATGACGATTGCTACGACGCAAAATATCGCGAGCAACAATAGCTGGCTGATCTCGTTGTTCATGGTGACCACCCCTGTTCGTCGATTCCGTTCAGTTACGAGCTCAGTTGGATCCGGCTACCTGCAGAAGAATCTTTCCGCCGCGTAGGGCGTGCGTGACCGCTTCCTTGATGGACGAGAGCGGGTAGGTCGCCGCCACTGGTATCTTCACCCGGCCGGCCGCGATCATCTCGGCCGCCTGCGCTATTGCTGGCGCACTTTTGGCCGTGGACTCCGGATGGCCCAGCCAGAAGCCTCGCACCGTGAGCGGCTTGAAGATCACGTCGAGCGGGCTGATCGACATCGGACCCGAGCTCATCGCCGCATAGGAGACGAGCGTGCCGTTGGGTGAGAGCGTCGATGCGAGCACGCCTGTCGCCGGGCCGCTGACCCCGTCGAGCGCGAGCCGGAGCTCAGCCTGAACGCCGACATCGGCTCTGATCTCTTTCGATACATTGGGAGAATCGACGACGACGACGTCTGCGCCGATCGCCTCGAGCTCGGCCACCAGCTCAGGGCGTCGCACAATGTTGATGGTCTTCAAGCCGCGCGCCTTCGCGAACGCGATCACCCATCGTCCGACAGCTGAATTGGCGGAGTTCTGCACGACCCACTCGCCCGGCTTCAGGTTGACGTACTCGCTGAGCAGCAGCGCCGCGGTCGGAGGATTGATTGCCAGCATCGATAACTGCTGCGGGTCGGCGTCGGCGGGCAGAGCGAACAGGCCGCTGGCAGGCACGACCATTCGCTCTCGCCAGGTGAAGCTGGAGAGCGGCGCCACGACGCGGTCGCCGACTTTGACGTTCTGCACTTTCGGCCCGACGGCGAGAACGCGGCCGACGCCTTCATTGCCGATCACGGTTGGAAGCGCGGGGCGCGTTCCATAGATGCCGCGCGCGAGTAGGAGGTCGCTCTGGTTGAGCGGGGAGAACTCGACTTCGATGAGGACCTGGTTGGGGCCGGGGGCGTCGGGTTCGGGAAGGTCGACATACTTGAGACCCTCGAGCGGGTCGCCATAAGCGGTGAGCTGAACTGCGTGCATGTTGATACCTCCTTGGTTTGAGGGCCTGTTTGATTTGATCGTCGCGAGCGCTTCAGTGCGCACCCGCGGCGGCTTTGCCTATATCGAAACGGCGAATCAGGAATGCGAGCGGCAGGCCCGCCAGGACGACGATCGCGAGCAGGTGAAAACAATCCATGAACGCGAGCATCGACGCTTGCTGGTTCATCATGCTTCCCACCATTCCGTAGGCCTGATGAATCGCGTCGGGAGTGGTCGCGCCGCGGGTTACCAGGAAATGGCTCGAGGTGTTCACGAACTGGCGCACGCTGGCGTCGCCGGAAGTCAGATTGCTCACCAGCACGCTCTGGTGATACTGCGTGCGCCGCTCGAGCATCGTGGTGACGAACGAGATACCGAAGCTGGCGCCCCAGTTGCGGCATAGGTTGGTCAGGCTCGATCCCTTGTTGTTCTTGTTTTTCGGCAGATAAGAATACGCGAGCTGACTCACCGGAATGAACATGAAGGCGTAGCCGAAGCCCTGAAACATTCTTGCGAACGCGAAATGGAAATAGTCGGTCTGCATCGTCATCCCGCTGTAGTAGACAAAGGAGAGCGCGGCGACGGTGAAGCTGAAGCTGAGCATCCGTTTCACGCCGACTCGCGGGACGATCCGCACGACGAACGGCGCCAGCATCGTGATTACCGCGGCGCCCGGTCCCAGCGCCAACCCCGCGTCGGTGGCGGTGTATCCGAACAGCGTCTGCAGCATCTCGGGGATCAGCACGGTGCTGCCGAACAGCCCGAACGCGAAAAGGAAGTAGAGCACGTTGGCGATCGCGAAATTGCGCTCGCGGAGCAGGGTCAGCTCGACCACCGGATCGTCATGACGCCATTCCCACCAGATCGCGATTGCGATCGCGACAACGGCAATCGCGAGGAAGGTCGCGATGAAATGGCTCTCCAGCCAGTCGTCGCGCTCGCCGCGATCGAGCACCACTTCGAGGCAGGCGAAACCGACTGCGATCAGCACGATCCCGATGTAGTCGATTCGAAGACGGCCGCTGCGCCGCGCCTGCTTGCGTTCCTCGGTGAATTCGACGGGATCATGCACCAGCCGGCTCGAAAGGATCAGCGACAGAATTCCGATCGGAACGTTGATGAAGAAAACCCATCGCCACGAGAAGCTGTCGGTGATCCATCCGCCGAGCGGCGGGCCAACCGCCGGCGCCACGACCATCGCCATGCTGTAGAGCGCGAAAGCTCCGCCGAGTTTTTCCTTGGGGAAAGTATCGACCAGGATTGCCTGCTCGACTGGCGCGAGGCCGCCGCCGCCGATTCCCTGCATCACGCGGAACACGATCAGCATCGCGAGGCTCGGTGCGACGCCGCATAGAAACGAGCTTGCGGTGAACAGCGCGACGCACATCATGTAGTAGCGCTTGCGGCCGAAGACGCGGCTGAGCCACGCGCTCATCGGCAGGATGATCGCGTTGGCGACCAGGTAGCTGGTCAGCACCCAGGTGCTTTCGTCGTAGCTGGTGCCGAGGCCGCCGGCGATGTGCGGCAGCGAGACGTTCGAGATGCTGGTGTCGAGCAGCTCCATGAACGTCGCCATCGTCACCACCAGCGCGATCGCCCATTCGTTGTGCGCCGGTCTGCGCCGACGGCGCCCGCACTGCTGCCTAACGCAGCCATACCGTGGGCTCCACTGACATTCCGGGATGCAAGTGATGATCGGGATCCTGGCCGGCGTCGAACTCGATTCGCACCGGCAGGCGCTGCACGACCTTCACGTAGTTGCCGGTCGCATTCTCGGCGGGCAGCAGGCTGAAGCGATCGCCGCTCGCACCGGGCAGGTTCCTGACCTAGCCCGTGTAGTCGCGGCCGAAGGTATCGACGTGGACCGTGACCTTCTCGCCGCGATGCATCCGCGCGAGTTGCGTCTCCTTGAAGTCCGCGGTAACCCAGATCTCGTCGGTCTCGGTCACGAACATCAGCGTCTGTCCGGGCTCGATTCGCGAGCCAAGCTCGACGGTGCGTCTGCCGACGATGCCGTTGGCGGGCGCGTAGATTTTTGTGTAGCTGAGGTTGAGCAGCGCCTGATCGAGTGCGGCCTTTGCGGCATCGGCGTCCGCCTGGCGCGCCGCGATAGTCTTGAGCGCACTGCCCGCCGCCTCGCGCGCGGAATCGACTTTCGCCGCATCGACGCGCGCCATCGCCGTGTACTGATCGTATTCGTTCTGCGCTACCACCTGCTGATCGAGCAGTGAAGAAAAGCGCTTGGCGTCCCTCTGCGCTCTGAAATTATCCGCGTCGCTTTGGCGAATGTTCGACAGCGACGCAGCATAGTCCTGCTTCGCCGATGCGACTTGCGCCGCTGCCAGTTCCAGCCGCGCCTTGGCCTGCGCCACCGCGACCTCGTAGTCGCGCGGATCGATCTCGACGAGCAGCTCTCCCGCCTTCACCCGATCGTTATTCTCGGCGTGGACGCGGATGACGGTGCCGTTGATGCGCGAGCTCAGTGGATCGATATGCCCGTCGATTTGTGCGTCGTCGGTGGATTCGTACGATTGCAGGTAGTTCCATGCGAAGGGCGAGATGGCGATCAATGCGAGAATCAGCAGCGCCACGAGCAGAATGCGTCTGGTTATGCGGCGATACCATGGACGTCCACCCGAAGTGGCGGAGCCTCCCTCGCTGTCCTCGGTCAATTGGATACGGCGCTCGAGATCCGCGTCAGAATCCCGGCGCAGGGCCTGGAGGCCGTCACTCGAATCCGCGCGCTCGCGGAGATCTTCTACCTGTCCGGCCGGGCGGTCTCGCAAATCGCGATTGCTTTGGCCGTTCGCGAAGGGGAATTCGTCGCTGTTTTGAATCATGTTGTTCATTTTTATCGGCCCCGATTCGTTGTATATACAAGAGTTGGACCAAAAAAATATCAGGCGCTCAGCTTGCGCAGGGCGGATCGCAATTCGGCGACGGTGCCCGTGCCCAAACGCTTGCTGACCTCTGCCTGAGCTTGCCGCCACGCGGGCAGGCATTTGCGAATCAGCGCGTGGCCCTTGTCGGTTACTTCGATCTGATGGCTGCGCCGATCTTCGCCCCGCTCGAGCCGGAGCCAGCCTCTCGCGCACATTCGATCGACGTTGCGGCTCAGCGTCGACTCGTCCATCTGGAGCAGTTCTGTCAGTTCGGCGGGCCTGGCTTTTCCGCGATTGGCGACCGCGACCAGCACGCTGAACTGGCTGGTCTTCAATCCGGCGCCGGCCAGCGCGCCATCATATATGGCGGTGACCATCCGATTCAGCTTGCGGACGCATCCACCGACGCACACACCTTCGATGCCTTTAATCGTTTCGCTCATATGACCATTGTATATGCAAGTATTGTGCGGTCAAGAGAGGCTGAAACTGTGAACGGGTAAACGGAACTGAGATTTCTTTCGGCGCGCTGCGATCGGTTTTGAGACAGAACGACAGGATGAAAGGAATTAAGCCGGCCTGAACCGGTGAGTCAGCTATCGCACTTCGCGATTTATTTTGCGTTTCGCGAGGCGACGGCGCCTGCCCTTGGAACTTTTCCCAGCATAGATGCAGCAAAACGTTTTCGGCATGGCACTTGCGTGGTTAAGTGGCTGCTTAATATAATTAAGCATCTACATAATGGGGAACTCAACGAAAATGCCACAGCGCGACTTGAATCGCACGCGGGAACGGATCATGGCGGCGGGATTGAAGGAATTCGCGGCGCATGGATTTGCCGGCGCGCGAACCGACGCGATTGCCCATCGTGCGCGCGTCAACGAGCGCATGATCTTTTATTGCTTCGATTCCAAAGGAAGGCCTGTATCGGGCCGTACTCAAGCAAAAGCTGGCCGCCAAAGCAGCGATGATCGAATCGACGCCGACTGAGGACTTCACCACCAACCTGGTCAACGGGTTTGCCGCGGCTTGTGACGATGTCGATTCGCTTCGGATGTGGCAGTGGGAGGCGCTCGACAACAGTACCCGCAAGCTGGTTGCGGAAGAGGAACGGCGAGCCTTCTTGCAGGCCGAGGTTGCCCGCTGGCGGCGAGCGAAAGCCAGCGGAACCTTACCGCCCGACACCGACGAAGAGATGTTGTTCCTCGTCAGCACGGCCTTGCGTTCGTTTCCCCTGATTCTGCCCCAGGTCGTGTCGCTGGTTACCGGGATGGACCCGCTCGATCCCGAGTTCCAGCGGCAGTGGAGCGCCTGCCTGGAATGCATCGGGCAGCGGCTCTTCGGTCCCACGGTCAAAAGTGGCGACGAGCTCAAACGGGAGAAGGAGGATGGGGAATCGACGGTCAGGAAACACTCTACGTCACATGCGGCAGCCGGCGGTGGCCGGCATTAACGATCATCATTACGTCACGTGCATAAGCGATCAGTGGAAGTTTTATGAATCGCATTCAGTTTTACCAGATTTGGATTGGCAACCGCATTTGTTGCATTGCTGTTGGTACTTCTTCCGGGCTGCAAAGCGAGTGGTTGCGCCGCACGCGCCTCCGCCGGCGACGGTCACGGTCAGTGTGCCGGTTCAGCGCGATGTGGTCCGTTGGGATCAATACAGTGGATATCTGTCGTCGCCCAAAACGGTGACGGTCAGTGCGCGGGTCAGCGGACTTATCGAAGAGGCGCCTTTCCAGGAGGGCGCAATCGTTCACGCAGGCGACTTGCTGTTCAGGATTGATCCGCGTCCATTCCAGGCCGATCTCGACAACAAGAAAGCGGCGGTCGCCCAGGCGAGGGCAACGGCGATCAAGACGAAGGCTGATTTCGGCCGTTCCGTCGAGCTGATTAAGGAACAGGTCATCGCGCCGTCGGATTTCGACACGACCAAGGCGTCGTACGGAGAGGCGGAGGCATCGCTGGATGCGGCGGAGGCGGCGCTCGAGACTTCACGGCTCAATCTGGAGTGGACCGAAGTCAGGGCGCCGATAACGGGCCGCGTCAGCCGCATGAATGTGACGGTCGGCAACCTGGTCAACGGAGGTTCCGGACAGCCCACGGCGCTGACCACCATCGTCTCGATCGACCCGCTCTATGCCTACATCCAGGTTCCCGAAAGCGCGGCGCTGCGTTACCAGGAGCTGGCGCTGAAGGACAAGAAGGGCGATGTCGCGGGAGCAAACATCGCGTGTTCTCTACAATTGGAAAACGAGACGAATTTTCCGCATCGCGGCGTCATCGATTTTGTCGACAACCAGGTGGACGTGAATACCGGAACGCAGCAGATCCGCTGCGTGATCAGCAACCCGACGACGATACTGACGCCGGGACTGTTCGCCCTCACGCGCATCCCGGCCAGCGGACGTTACCAGACGCTGCTGATTCCCGATGCGGCCGTGAACAGCGACCAGGACGAGCGCTACCTGCTGATCGTCGGCGCCGATAACGTCGTGCAGCAGCGGCCAGTAAAGCTGGGCGCGCTGTTCGGCACTCTGCGATCGATTACTGACGGCCTGAAACCGGGTGAGAGGGTCATCGTCAACGGAATGCAGTTTGCGCAGTCCGGTGCGAAAGTCGTCCCGCACGAGGTGGCGGTTCCCACTCAATCGGTGGACGCGATGGAGAGCGATACCGTCGGCGCGCCGATCGCGCAGACGATTCCCGATATGCGGACTGCCTGCTCGAGTCAGATTCGCAACCTTCCTCGAAGGTGCGCCAATGAAGATCGCGCATTTCTTTATTGACCGGCCGGTCTTCGCGATCGTCCTTTCGCTGGTCGCGCTCATCGCCGGCTCGATCGCGGTGTTCACGCTGCCGATCGCGCAATATCCGCAGATCGCGCCGCCGACCGTTACCGTCGCCGCTACCTACCCGGGCGCCAACGCCGAAACCGTCGCGGAGACTGTCGCCACGCCGCTCGAAGAACAGATCAACGGCGTCGAGAACATGCTGTACATGTCCAGCCAATCGACCAACACCGGCAACCTGAACCTGACGGTGACGTTCAAGGTCGGCACCAACCTCGACGTGGCCCAGGTGCAGGTGCAGAACCGGGTGGCGATCGCACTGCCGCAGCTTCCGCCAGAGGTGCAGCAGGAGGGGATCATCGTCAAGAAGGCGTCGCCGGATATAACGCTGGCGATCGCGCTCTTCTCGCCCGACGGGTCGCATGACGCGCTGTTCATCAGCAACTACGTGACCCTGCAACTGAAGGATCAGATCGCCCGGTTGCCGGGCGTCGGCGACATACGAATCTGTTCGGCGTGCGCGACTATTCGATGCGGCTGTGGCTCGATCCCGACAAGATGGCGACGCGAAACATCACCGCGGGCGACGTCGTCAACGCGGTCAGAGAGCAGAACATCCAGGTGGCAGCCGGAATCGTCGGCGGGTCCGCCGCTCCCCAAAGAGAGCTCCGCTTTTCAGTACACCTTGAATGCGCAGGGACGGCTCACTGAGCCATCCGAGTTTGCGCGACATCGTCGTCAAGGTGGGCGCCGACGGCCGCATCACGCAGTTGAAGGATATCGGCCGCGTCGAGCTGGGCGGCGCCGACTACGGCACCACCGTCAATTACGACGGGCACCCTGCCGTCGGGCTGGCGGTTTTCCAGCTACCGGGCACCAACGCGATCGACACTGCCAACGTGATCTACGCCAAGATGAAGGAGCTTAAGAAAAGCTTTCCGCCCGGTGTGGATTACGCCATCGCGCACGACACCACGCCGTTCGTGCGCGAGAGCATCACGGACCTGATCCATACGCTGCTCATAGCCATCAGTCTGGTGGCGCTGGTGGTGCTGGTGTTCCTGCAGAGCTGGCGGGCGTCGCTGGTGCCGATTCTGGCGATTCCGGTTTCGCTGGTCGGCACCTTCGCGGCGATGTGGATGGTTGGATTCTCGATGAACATGCTGACGTTGTTCGGGCTGGTGCTGGCCATCGGGATCGTCGTGGACGACGCGATCGTCGTGGTCGAGAACGTACAGCGTTGGCTGGACGAGGGCCTGAGCCCGCGCGACGCGGCGTTCAAGGCGATGGACGAGGTGACGCCCGCCGTCATCGCGATCGCGTTCGGCCTCTCCGCCGTATTCATTCCGGTCGCGTTCATTCCCGGAATCACCGGCCGCTTCTATCAGCAGTTCGCGCTGACGATCGCGTTCTCGACGCTGCTCTCGGCCTTCATCTCGCTGACGCTCAGTCCGGCGCTGTCGGCGCTGCTGCTGAGGCCCCATGGCGCCAAACGCGACTGGCTTACGAGGTCGCTCGACTTCGCGGTCGGCTGGTTTTTCCGGCTGTTCAACGAGGGCTTCGAGCTGACCAACCAATGGTACATCAAGTCGCTGCACTACGTGGTCCGCTACGGAGTAATCACGCTGGTTGTCTATGTGGGGCTGGTTTATCTCGCGTACGGGATGTTCAAAATCGTGCCTACCGGATTCATTCCGACGCAGGACCAGGGCTATCTCATCGTGAACGTTCAGATGCCGGACGCATCGTCGATCGACCGGACCGACGGGGTGATGAATCAACTGGCCGACCTGGCGATGAAGACCAAGGGGATTAAGGACGCGTTCGCTGTTTCCGGGTTCTCGATCCTGACGCGATCGAACTCATCCGCGGCCGGGCTGTTGTTCCTGCACTTGACGCCGTTCGCTGACCGCGCGGGCAAGTCCGATATGACCGCTGACGCTATCGCGAAGAGACTCAGGCAACAATTCAGCAAGGTGGAAGGAGGGCAGGCGGCTGTGCTGCTGCCGCCGGCAGTCAGCGGGATCGGCAACGCCGGCGGCTTCACGATGCAGGTTGAAGATCGCTCCGGCACCGCGACGCCCCAGCAACTCCAGGCGGCGACGCAACATCTGATCGATGCGGCCCACAGTCGCCCCGAGTTGGGCAGGTTGTTCTCTACCTTCCGTGGCGAGCGTCCCGCAGATCTACGTCAACGTGGATCGTGTCAAAGCCAAGAAGCAGAACGTCGCGGTCACCGACGTTTTCCAGGCGCTGCAAGTTTATCTCGGCGGGTTCTACATCAACGACTTCAACTATCTCGGTCGCACGTGGCACGTGATGGCGCAGGCCGACGCCCCATTCCGCGCCAACGTCGCACAGGTGGCCCAGCTCAAGACGCGTAATCTCGCGGGCCAGATGGTCCCGCTGGGTGCGATCTCCGACCTGAAGGACATCGTCGGCCCCGATCGGATCCAGAGATACGATCTGTACGGTTCAGCCGACATTATCGGCGCCAACGCACCCGGCTACAGCAGCGGCCAGGCAATCGCGGCGATGGAGCAGGTGGCCGACGCGCAGCTTCCAAAGCAATACAACTACGAGTGGACAGATTTGGCTTTCCAGGAGAAGGCGGCAGGCGGCCTGGCGTTCCTGATTTTCCCGCTCTGCATGCTGTTCGTATGGCTGACGCATTCGGCGGAGTACGAAAGCTTCGCGCTCTCGACGGCGATCATCCTGATCGTTCCGATGTGCCTGCTGTGCGGTATTGCCGCCGTCTGGGCCCGGCACATGGACAACAACATCTTCACGCAGATTGGATTCGTGGTGCTGGCCGGGATGAGCGTGAAGAACGCCGTGCTGATCGTCGAGTTTGCCAAGCAGCAGCAGGAGCATCACCCCGAAATGAGCGCGGCGGAGGCCGCGATCGAAGCCGCGCGCCTGCGCCTGCGGCCGATCCTTATGACCAGCTTCGCGTTCATCTTCGGCGTGATTCCGCTGATCATCGCGACCGGCGCGGGCGCCGAAATGAGACAGGCTCTGGGCACGGTCGTGTTCTTCGGAATGATCGGCGTGACGTTCTTCGGAGTGTTCCTGACCCCGGTGTTCTACACGGCGATCCGCTACCTGACTGATCGAAAACCGATGGCGGCAGAGACGCCGCTTAGAAGCGTCCCCGCCTATGACGCCGGCGAAGAGCGGCGGGCGGTAGGAGGCATGCGCCGATAGGCAGATGTAGCAATGCGCCCGAGGCTGGCAGTCCTAGTGGGGCTCCTCGGCTACGTGGCTTTGGCTGGCACTGACGGTTGAGCAAGTGTGGGTCACGCTGTCGGCGATTATTCGATCGAGCTCAATTGCAATCAGGCCTGCGGTGCTATCCCAGTAGTGGAGATGCGCACCTGCTGCCTATACAGAACTCCTTTCTATTCGCGCAATAAGGCGATAGGTTCAAGCCGCTGAATCTGCGCGGAAGCTGGCGATGCTCAAACAGTCCCTCGGAGCTGTTATCGCACCATAGTTGTCGGCCGATATAGTCGCCACTTCGGAAAGCGTTGGTCCAGCTCGCGAGTCCGGCGCTTTGCGGATCAGGCAGAGGATCGCCGGGATTTGTGGGTGACGCAGCGTCGATCTCGTTACGCACCCACTTGTACAGGTCGGGAAACAGTCGAGCATAATACTGACGCAGAGGACTGCCCATCGTGAACAGATGGACAGGGAGATCCTCGTCAAGCCGGCTTAGTTTACTATCATAAGACCGGAAACAACGTTCGTCTGAAACACTTCTTTCTATCTGAATAAAACGTAACAAGTCAGCCGCGATGGCTGAGCCCTGGCTATGCGCTACGATTACGATCGCATCATAGCCTTTGCCCGTGTCGTGTTCCCGCAAGGTACATAGGTGACGGATCAACGACACGAATCGTGCAGCTATACGAGCCCGTGGATTCGAGTCCAGCGGATGCTCGCGGAAATAGTTGTCCACGTCGAGCACAATCGACAATGCCGGACGGAATCCCAACGCGATCTTGGTAAATTGGCCTCGCAGAGCCAACAAGCCTGTCGCGCCTCCAGTCAGCAGAAGGATTGTGCTTCTTCAACGAGTCGAACTTCTCGTCGCCCCAATGGGGTCCCGCATATAATCACATTTAATTTCCGAAATCAGATCATATGGGAAAGACGACGAACACAACGCTATAAAGCAACCGACCAGCCCATCGCATAAAAGAATTGCCGTTGGTCATCCACCTGCCCATGGCTTCGGATTCGCGATCGGCTTTACTGCGATCGTCTGAGTTCTTTGGCGGAAACAGTTCGCTCCATGCAGATGGCGCCAACGACCAGGCATCGAACAGCAATACCAGTCCTGCCAGCGCCAGGAAGAGTGCGCTCAATACCATATCCATTCTGAAGTAAAATCAGTTGCGAGCGGAGTCTCGCTTGAACTTTCATGAAATTTAAAGCCAACAGGCAGAAGATAAGATAGCCCAATAGTCACTAGTATCCATAATACAAAGGTAACCAGGAAAACGACCAAGCCCGATAGACTGTTCGTAAAACGCGCGGTCCACCGACTGAGTGTCGCACGGAGCTGTCTTCCATTTTCGACAGGGATTCGCGCGACGGCGAACCATCCAACAATGTGAGTTGCGAAGACGAGCCCGAAGAAAAAGATCCATGCCAGTTCAAGTATTGAACGTAGCAATATGGCTATTTCCAGGAATACCGCCAGAGCAGAGAAATTTTGTAGGTCACCCGTCGCATCGGTCACGGAACTATAACCTGCGAAGGAGACGATCAGCCACACGAAGACTACGCAAAACCAGGGCTGCGCCAAGAATCCGGGCGGGCGTGGACACGCCTGGCCGCTGTTTATCGTAAGCCACCACGATCCTGTCCAACACCACTGCGATGACTATCAATAGCAGCGACGGGACAATCAGGCCCTGCACAATCGATGTGCTTCGAGTCCAAATCGAAGGCCCGGTATTATCAACCATTAGCTGCCAGAAGAATTCCCGAAATAAGCACCGCGACAAAAACAAGTATCGGTGCGACCCAGATCCGGTAGTTGAACGGTCGGCGATCGACGAAAGGAACATCCAGACCTACGAGTATTAGCGGCACTATCAGTGAAAGTGAGATCCCTAAAGGGAGCTGAACCTGATCGCTTTGTTGAAAGATCAGAAAGCAAGCCCCCAACTCAACAGCTAGCGCCAAGTAAGAAACAGATTGGTGATAACTATGACCACCGACAGGCTGAGCGAAGTCCAGGTCTGTAGAGTGTTAAATTTGGACCAAGGTCGGACATCAGGGTTTTCCATCAAGGTGCCCCGAACCGCCTGACAACCCAAACTCGTGATATGGAACAGGATCTGATACAGCTGCCCGAATATCGTCGCGACGCCGAGGCCCAGGCTTGATAGGTCTTTCCAGTACAACTCATAAACATCGACTTTGGTTTCGAGACCCGTTGAACCTTGTCTGGTTCCGTTCAGGCGTATCGACCTGTAGGTCTTTTCGGCGTATCTGAACTTTGTAATCCAGGAGCTGCGCGCGCATGAAGCAGTGATCTTGCTGGTCTTCCGGTGCTTTGCGGCGGTTTGCGCGGACGTCCTCGCGAAATTCTTTGCGAGAGCTGCAAACGGTCCTTTGATGCCACCTCTTGGTTTTCGTGGATTATCGGCCTTTGCCTGTTCGCCAGTCGCATCAGGCTCCGTCGGCGCGACGATCTTTACTGGCTCAACGGCTACCGCAATTGTCTCCTCTGCGAATGAGCGTAGGCCTGAACTGGTTGATTGGTCGTGCGAAGAGGCAGCAGCGCCTGAGGGTTTCAGGTTCGCAAGCAGATCGGATATCTGACGGGCTGAGCTTCCGGGCAGATGTTCGCCGACGCCATGGACGACGATTACTGCTACACGTTTGGGTTCAGGTTTTTCGGGCGCTTGATTTGCCCCTGATTCAGCTTGGTTCATCGGCTGGTGTGTTCGGTTGGCGGCTCCTGGCTTGCGAAACTGGTTTGGGTCGGTAGTTGGCGAGAAAACGTACCGCTCGAATTCCTGGTACGAAGAAGTAGCCGCCGCCTTTCGTTGTTACAAATCTGTCGAGTCCTTTAAGGCGACTGTTGATCGGCTTGGCTTGAACCGTAAATGAACTGCTACCGCTGTTGCCACCCGCGATCGGATCCCTATCGTCGTCCAGGCCATTGAAGGTAGGGGCATTGATCCAGAGTCGCTGGACGAATTCGAATTGGTGGCGCAGGTCGGCATTCAGAGCTATGAAGAAAATGCCCTGTTCGCCCTTCGGTTTACCGTCGGAATCCTTGGCCTCTTCATATTTTCGTCCGCGACGAATTATGCGATGACGGCGGGACATTAAAATTGATCTCGCCGGCGGCATATCCAGCGAATCGCGCGGATTGGCGCGTCGAATGTGTGAACCGATCGGACATGCTACGCCATCCGGATCAGTGTCCACGAAAAGGAAATCATTGCGCGGCTCTGCGCCGGGCGAATCGGGCGACAACACTAACGGAGAGCCACTCGGCCATCGACCCATCATTTTGGCGGCCAACAGATCGCGACTTTTTGCAGGATCAAGGCAGCTCACTTCCTTCGACTTGTCTTCGATGTATTTCCGGAAAGCAGCCACGTCCTGCCGCAGTTTACGAAACACCAGGTAAGTGCCGTTCATTCCGAATAACCGTCGTTTGCCGGCATAGCTCGGATGATCGTGCAGAAAGCCGTGTGGGTCGGCCCAATTCGCGATGCTCGGGCCTCGAGCTACAAAATTGGTCTCGTTCTCGTAGCCAATTACGAATTCACCGGTATTGAGTGGAGACTCGGTTGGTTGCTGCCGCCGTCCTATGAGTCCTTTCACGGGGGGTTGAGAAATACCGTCGCGGAAGCCAAAGGGCTCCTTGTAGTCATCTTGCGCGCGAACTGAATTCTCTTCCTTGATGATCTCCAAACCGTTCGTATCGCCGGCTCTTTGATACTTACCACAGACGTTTTGATACAGCGATCTTGCAGCTCTGAGGGGTTTTCCCGTAAAGCAAAAGCAGCAGGTGGAGAGGTGCGTCCCCTTTCTCGGCCGTATTCCCATTTGTTCGAGAGTCGTCTGTTCGCCCAGGATCGGCGAGCCTCGTCGGTATTCATTCCCCTGACAAACTCATGGGGACAGTCCTCGAGCAATCCGTCGACGCCGAGTTTCTCGAGTCCTTTCCAGCTAACTGCGAAATTCAAACACGCGCCGGGTTTGTGGGTCTCGGGATATTGGGCGTTGGTGATAAGGGGAGTGATGACGGAGAGCCATTTCCTCGCCTTATCTGTATCCACGATCTTCAGGAAGACGAATCGCACATAGGACAGATGATCGTAGCCACTAGCCAAGATTCCCTGGATATCTTTGCGGTTTACCGAGTGCGTCACGCTTTTTTCCTCAAGTTTGAGCTGCTCTCTTTCTCACGTTTCTTAATTAGTCGGGCGAGCTCGTCTCGCAACGCCAGGTATCGCAGGATGTTGGGCACGGTGTAGTTGCGATAAGCGGAGTAAAAGACGGGCGACGGCGCATAATGCTTCAACGCGTGAGCCTCGAAGCCCTCAAGATCACTCCCACCGCCGCGGGTGAGAAATCTTGTTGGCGGGAAGCCGAACGTGTTGCTCCATACCAGGTTCACACCCCATGCCTGATCGGAGAAATCGCCCAGATAACTGGAATAGTCGCCGTCATAGCTTCCATAGAAGAGCACCTGGCGGCCAAGCAGCGTCCAGCGCGCGAAATGGACGGTCGTCATCTGATCCAGTTTGGCGAATACAAAGATTCGTGCGAACAGAAATTGGCCAAGGTAGAGCGCAGATATTCATAGCCCACATTCTGAAGCGGCCCGGCTTCACCGTTGCGTAGGTGCATAGATGGTTCTGCCTGCCAAGATCCAGCCGATCGAACGACGGCGGACGTTCGGTGGGATCCGGGAGGAAGCGTTTTTTACCGTATTGCTCCGTCTCTTCGAAGCATCTGGCGATAAGAGCAAGCACGACCCAATAGAGCGCATAGAGAAGAGTCACAGGGAAAAAAACGAGTGCCGCTACCATGGTCCAGAAGAACCGCAAATTCAGTTTCTGCTGGGTGAACGGAGGGAGCACGGGCTGCGGCGCGCCCGGAGTATTTCTGAAATATGCGACGAGCGCTTCTCGGGTGTCCGTTTCGAAGGTATCCTCCTTGAACAATGAACGGAAAAAGCCCCTTGTTTCATCGTTAGAGGTGCAGCTCTTAGGAAGTCCTTGGACGATGGGCTTGGCTGCCTCATAAACGTCGATCGCGTTTTGAATGTCTTCACGCGTTCTCCCCTGGAAGGCGACGTAGTAAGACGAGATGCTGCGCTCCGGGAGTTTGGACTGCTTGCACAAAAAGTCTTGGACCGATTGGGAGGTCCGTGAATTTACATCTGGATACCCTTCGCAACAGTCGTAAACGTCGTCGAGCGCCTGACGGCAGTATTTGACCAGATCCGTGAGATGTGCGGTGTGACCCCCGTCGTAGTTCGTCTCGAGCGCAAGCTTTGCCGGGCCATCCGGCATTCCGTTTTCGCCGCGGACTCCGGGGAGGATAATCCATGCGGCAAAATGCACAGTCTTTGCTTCCCAGAAGTAGATTGCATGATTGTTTTCAAGAATGTCGCGGATAGCGTCCAGCCTTTGCTGGAGCACCGTCATTTGGCCCGGTTTGATATCCGCCAGAACGAGCAGAGCGTTTGGTTGGCCGCCAGCGCGAGAGAACATATATTAGTCCTTTCGTCCGCTAGCGGATGTTATCAACCACGGAATACTTCATAGCCTTCCAGGCGCCGAAAAGAATCAGGAAACCTGGTACAGCGGACGAGCCGCCGCTCAATCCTATAAGTCCAACATTCACCCAACCGAGAGGGCATGGTAAGGACATCGCCTGTGACCATTGGGTGGTCAGGTTGGCAGCGGGAGGATGAAGGATAAATCCCGGAATCGCTATCGCAAGCGCGCCAATAAAAGTGTAGCCGCTTACTACGAACGACCAGACGAGCCACGATATTCCTCTCGAGGTCAATTGCAGCATGGGTAGAATTGCACTACTTGCTACCATGAATATTCCAGTGGCAATAAGTATCGCGTGCCCTGATCTCATGGCCTGGCGAACTGGATCGTTCAACTGTTTTGTAAAAGCTACGTATAGTCCGGGCAACTGGACCATCATCGAAACGACCATGAAGAGAGCGCCGTGATAGAGCAGGCGCAATTGGCTGCGGCGTGTCATGTTTTTCCTCCCCTTTGAAAAAGTTCTCTGCCAGGCACGGCGAAAAACACGAGCCCCGCAATTTGGTTACGATTCTGTCGAAATGCCCTCGCTCAGACTCTCCGCAAGTTCCCTGGCGTCCACAAATTCGCGCGTATCGAATCCCTCGGGCATGCTCTTGAGAGCAGGCTCGATGATGGTTCGCGCTTCGGCGACGTTGCCGCGCGATGCCAACAGTCTTGCCAGGCTGGTGGCGAACCTTAGCGCGTAAGATTTACCTCCAATGTCAGTGGCTATCGAAAGAGCTGTTCGGAAACTCTTCTCAGCGTCTTCGAGTTGCGACTCGTTCACCTGCGCGGTTCCATCGCCACTCTTTTCGAGCAACAGTTTTCCTTTGACCCACCATAGGTAGGAAATGTCAAAGGGTTCTTGTGGCACGAGGCTGAATCCTTGCTCGACGGCGGCAATTGCCTCTTCAGGCAAACCCGCGCCCAACAGCGTCTCTGCCTGAAGTCCTATGAACAAACCTATGCCGAGCCGATTTCCCGCCTTCTTGAAGCTCTCGAGCGCTGCGCGAGCGTTTGCGACTCCTTCGGCGGAGCGTCCTTGCTTAGCGATTGCCCACGCATGGATAATCCGGCTCGTGTCGAGGTAAAGCGAAACTGAATATTCGTCGGACCATTTGATTCCCTTCTCAGCAACCTCCTGCGCTCGTTCTGGCTCCCGAAGCAAAGCCTCCAGATACGCAGCATAGAATCCGCATCGTGCGAGCCCAAATGGCTTCTGAAGGCGCTCGCTAAGACAAACTGCATCGTGCATCAGCTTGCGCGCGGTATCGGTCATGCCGAGTTGCCACGCGGTCAAGGCTGCGTATTCCAGCGCCATAAGGCCAGGATCGTGCGGATTCTTCTTATGTTCGTCTTCCTGATATTCCGCATGCGCGTGATTGAAGTGATCCCAGGCCGAAACGAAGTCACCCCGATGATACTTCACGACTCCGTTTATGTGGTGGCCCCAGACCTGGGTAATCGACTTCCCGTGACGCTGACTGGCCGCTAACGCCTTTTCGGCTACGGCGAGGGCCGCATCGAGATCTCCGCGCAGCAGCGGGGGAGTTACAAGTCCGGTGAGAGCGAGAACTACCTGACTAGGATCTCCCAGTCTTTCGCCCAGATCAGTCGCACGTTGATATGCGGCATCGGTCCGGGCGTCGGCATAACCTCCGGTCGCCATCCAGGCCGCGCCAACTCCTAGCTGCAGGCCAAGTTCGAGTTGGTTGCGCTCGGGGGTATCAGGCATCCTTTTGAGCACTTGTAGCGCGTCGCGGTAGAATTCCGCTGTTTCGGTCAACGCACCTTGCAAGCGGGCCCGCCTTGCCGCCATCCACAAGAATCGAACTGCCTTCGAAGCGTCTGCTGACGCGCCCGCCTGGAGCAGATGATGCGCCAGCTCGTTTGCCACATCTTCAAGGGCATTCGAATTCAGGGACTCGAGGGCCTCTGCCACACTTAGGTGTAGACGTTGACGCCGGGTGACGGAAACCTGACTTATAACGGTTTGCCGAATGAGCTCATGCGAGAACCTGAATCGCGCTTCCGGATATTCAACCGTCGAGGATATGAGGCCGGAGTTCTCGGCCTCTTCCAGGTAGTCCAGAAGAGAATCCGGTTCGGCTTTCATCGAAACGGCTAGCAGCTCGAAGGTGAAGGATCTGCCGATGGCCGCCGCTGTGCCAAGAATTTTCTGGGTTTCCGGCGAGAGCCGGGCCAGACGCCTTCCTATGACGAGGCGCACGGTCTCCGGAACGTCCAGCTCGGCCAGCGCCAGATCGGTGCGGTACTCACCATTGGCGTCCAGCAGCTTGCCCTGCTCGACCAGGTATCGAAAGAGTTCTTCTATGAAAAATGGATTTCCTTCGGTATCGGCATGGAAGAGACGGACGACAACTTCAGGCGGCTCGCGCCCACTGAGCGCTCGAAGCATATCCGCCACTGCGTCCCTTGAAAGACCGCCCAGGACGATACGATGAACCGATCTCAAACGAATCAGCTCGCCGAAGGTCTTGTTCAGTATACCGGCGGGATCGAGGTCATAGTCGCGATACGTCCCGACAATCAGCAAGGGGATCTCGGAGGTGAAGCGGGCGAGGTGTTCCAGCAGAAGCAGGGTTCCCTCGTCGGCCCACTGCAGATCATCAAGCATCAGAAGGACTGGTGTGCCGCGCGCCACCCGTGCGATCAGGTCGTTAACGGCGGTGAACAGCACCCGTCGCGATTGATCGGGCGGGAGTTCGATCGCTCGAGGGATGTCGGGGAACAGCCGGCGCAATTGCGGCATCAGGCGCGCGATCTCCGCGGCGTTGTCGCCTAAGACTCTGCGCAGCGTAGGCAGATCCTGCGCCTGAGCCACGAAGGCTTCCATAATTTCGACGAAGGGACTGAACGGCAATGGTTCGTTGCGCTCGTAGCAGCTCCCGACCAGCGTCAGCATTCCTTGCCGCGAAGCCGCGGTCCCCAATTCAGCGGCGGTCCGGGTCTTGCCGACGCCGGCGTCGCCGGCGATAAGGACGATCCTGCCTTCGCCGTTGCGCACTTGCTCCAGAAAGCGCGCGAAGGCGGCGCGCTCCACCGCTCTGCCGACAAACGAGGTGCCGCCGGTAAATGCGCGAAGGAAGCCGGTCTGCAATCGTGAAAACGCGACTTGTGCTCCGGCGAATTCCGTAGAATCGGTGGAGTTCTGCGGCGTGAATTGCCAGCTCGACGGACCCAGCTTTCCCGGAATGTAGGAGCAAAACGATCCCGTTCGCACCGAATGACTCAGCAGGTCGCCGAGCGCTTCATTGTGTTCCGAGATCTTTTGCAGAGCGACTTTAATCGCGCGGGTGACGCTCAGGCGCGCGCGCTCGGCCGCCGATCCGGCACGTCGGTCACGCCCGCCGAGTCCCACCGCGCGCGACAGTTCAGTTTTGAGGAAATCAATCTCGGATTGAAGTTCGTCGGCGCGATCGACATCGCCCTTCTGCCGGTATTCCTCCATCTCCTGATCGAGATCAGCCAGGCGTTGCCGATATTCCTGCTTCGCCTGTGCGTCGAGCATCACGCCCGAATCGCCGCTAAGCCCCTGGCGGAAGGTCACGCCCGCGGGCAAGGAGCTTTCATTTTTTTCGATTCGTTCGCTTCCAGGAGCGGCGCTGGCGCCGGCTACGACCAGCAAGTCAAGCGCATGGAATTCTTCGCCGGGATGTTGCAGCAGACGCTGGATGTAGTTGAGGCCTTTTACATCGCGGAGTGTAAACTTGAGGTCGGCATAGCCGATCGTCCAATACTCGCCGTTGCAGGCGAATATTGCCGCCGGAGATTGCTCAACAGCGTGCAATCCCGGTTTTACGGAAGAGATCACCGCGTCTCCGATTTCAGTTCTCAAACAGGGCCCCCTTGGCCTCGAACTGATAAAACCGACACGTCTAGGCCAAGTTGACCAGCCTAGTTCCCACCAAAGTAGACTATAAATCGGCTGATAGTTATCACTCCACCGGCCTTGTGTAAAACGCACAAAACGTTCTTTTATTGTGTCTCCTTGTTTCTTCTGCCCCGCTGGAATAGCATAGCCGCCGTGCGTGTTCTCGCCATAATCCTTGTCGCCATGCTGCTTCCTGTCAGCATGAGTGCGCCGTCTGCGACCGCCTGTTCCACTCCGGCGTGCTGCGGCGCGACGTGTTCGAGCAGCGCTCCGATGAATCAGGTGAGTTGCTGCCAGACGTCGCCGGCGCCGGATCGAGCGATCAGCCAGTCCCGTGACGTGCAGCATTTCGATTCATCAATCGCAAATGCGCCGGTCGTCGCAATATTAGCTATGAGTTCACACGTTAGAAGTGCGGCGATCTCCCGTGGGCATGCACCGCCGGACCGACTCGTCTCACTAGCACTGCTCTGCTCCCGTCAGATCTGACCTTTCCAAACGCGCGATAGTTGAACGGCGGATGAATCGCATCCGCTGCTGACTCCTGCGCGCCGACTGCTCGAGACATTCGATAGTACATCTTGCAGCTGCGAGCTCCGCCGCGATCAGCGCGGCCGGGAAGGTAGACGTTGTGAAACGACACGAAAGAATTCGCCGCTCAGCGGCGCGAAAATTAATCGCCACGCTATTCGCTTTCGCAATTCTGGCCGTCATTTCGTCGATCGGACGCGCGCAGGATCGGCCCCAGGCGACTGACAGCTCCGATCGACTCCGGGCGCTGGTCGACGAGGCTCTTACTCACAGTCCGGTAGTGCTCGCCGCGCGCAGCCACTGGCAGGCTCAAACCAAAGTACCGATCCAGGCCTCGACGCTGCCCGATCCGCAAGTGTCGCTCCAGCATTTCACGGTCGGAAGTGCGCAACCTTTTTCGGGCTATGAGACCAGTGACTTCTACTACACGGGGTTCGGTGTATCGCAGGACATTCCGGGTCCCGGCAAGCTCCGCCTGCAACGTTCAGAAGCCGAAAAGGACGCCGAGTTCTCCAAGCATCGCTATGAAGCCGCCGAGCGTGCGGTCGAGGAGAAGGTCAGGGAGATTTACTACGAGCTGTTCTATCACTCGCGGACGCTGGCGATTCTCGATCGCAATCAGGATGAGCTGAGAGATATCCAGCAGATAGCGCAAGCGCGGTATCGCCTCGGACAAGGTCTGCAGCAGGACCTGATCAAAGCGCAGCTTCAGACCACCGAGCTATTGAAGGAGCATGCGATGCATCATCAGGAGGAGGATCAGGAACAGCTCCAGCTCAAGCAGCTGCTTGGGCGCGATCCCGACTCGCGCAATATCGAAATCGGCGACGTCAAAGTGACGCAGCTCCAACTCGACCCATCGCAGCTATCGCAACTGGCCGACAGCGGTTCGCCGGATATTGCCGCGGATCGCGCGATGGAAGCGCGCAGCGCGGAAGCATTGAAGCTCGCGCATCAGGGCTACTGGCCGGACTTCACGGTCGGATATTCGTTCGAAAAAACCGGTCCCGGATTCAACGACTACTACATGCTGAGTCTGGGCGCGAAGGTGCCGCTCTATTTCTGGCGCAAGCAGACGCCCGCGATCGAGCAGGCCGCGCTCGAAGCCGAGTCTGCGCGCGCAGCAGGTCCGTGCAACTCAACTGCAGGTTTCCTCAGATGGAGAAAGCAGTCTGGTCGCGATGCGCACCGCGGAACGGATCATGTCGATCTATCGCGACGGATTGATCCCGCAGGCCGAAACCTCGCAAGCCTCGGCGATGTCCGCGTATCGAGTCGGCAAGGTCGATTTCCAGACGCTGCTCTCGTCGGTGCTCGACTTGCAGAACCTTCGGCAGGAGTACTACCGCAGCCTCGCCGACCACGAGATCGCGATCGCAAAAATCCAGCAGGTAATCGGTGACCGAAGATGAATCACAACTCATCGCAATCGCGATTCCGCACCATTTCCTCGATGCTCGGCGTGCTGTTCATTGCGGCGTCAGTTGCCTACGGCGCTGACTCTCAGCTCGCACCAATCCGGATCGCGCCGGAGCGTCGGCAATTGATCGGGCTCAAGTTCGCGACCGTCGTGCGAAAGGACGTGAGCGATCGGCTCGAGACCACCGGCAACATCGAGGCCGACGAACGGCTGCAAGGCTACGTGCAGACGCGTTTCGCCGGTTGGATCGAGCAGAGTCTTCGCCAATTCGACCTATCAATACGTTCATCGAGGACAGCCGCTGTTTACGATTTACAGTCCGGACCTGATGAGCACCGAGAGCGAATACTTGCTCGCAATCGAAGCCCGCACGCGTGTGAAGGATAGCACCGTTGGCGATGTGACTGACGACGCGTCGTCGCTGGTCGATTCTGCCGCGGAGCGTCTCAAGCTATGGGGAGTGTCGCCGCGCGAGATCGCGCGATTGGAGCGCGAACGCACCGTGCGTCGCGCCGTCGAAATCGACTCGCCGATGAGTGGATACATCGTCGAGCGCAATGCGCTGCCCAACATGTACGTGCAACCGGACACGCGCCTGTTCACGATCACAGACCTATCGAAGGTCTGGATCTATGCGGCGGTGTTTCAGGATGAGATAGGCAAGGTGCATCAGGGCGATCCTGCGACTGTTACCGTCGACTCCTATCCGGGCACGAACTTCGATGGGCGCGTCGATTTCATTCAGCCGCAGATCGATCCGATGACTCGCACGGCGAAAGTTCGATGCGAGTTCAACAATCCTGAAGGGCCAGCTAATTCCCGGGATGTTTGCGCACGTCGCGCTCGATCTGCCGATGGGCGAGCAGACCGTCATTCCCGACACTGCTGTTCTGCGCACCGGCACGCACAACGTCGCTTTCATCGATCGCGGCGACGGCTACCTCACGCCCGCAGAGATAGAACTGGGACAGCATGTAGGCAACGAATTCATCGTGCGCAAGGGACTCGCGGCGGGTCAGCAGATCGTCAGCTCCGCCAATTTCCTTATCGACTCGGAAAGCCAGTTGCAGGCGGCCGCGGGAGCGTTTGTACCGCCGCCGCCGGGCGTGGGCGCGAATGCGGCTGGAGCAGCGGCGCGAAACGATTCCGCAAGCGAGCATCGAGTTCACGAGCGACCCTAATCCTATGGTGCGCGGTCACAACAAGGTGATCGTCACGCTTCGCGATTCCAAAGGTGCGCCGATCTCGGGCGCGCAAGTGACGGTGTCCTTCTACATGGCGGCGATGCCGGCGATGGGAATGGCGGCGATGCATGCGCAAGGTACTGCGAGTGATCAAGGCGAAGGTACGTATGCCGCGAATATCGAACTGCCCAGCGGCGGCACCTGGAGCCTGACGATCACCGCGTCGAAGGCCGGCAATACCGATCGCGACCAAGCAGTTGGACGTGTCGGCCAGCGGCTCCATGGCGATGTGAGGACAGACGATGATCGAAAGAACTATCGACTGGTGTAACGAGAATCGCTTCATCCTGTTCTTTGGCGTGATCGCGCTGGTCCTAGCGGGCGTCTGGTCGCTCAATCGCATCCCGCTCGACGCGCTGCCGGACATTTCCGACGTTCAGGTAATCATCCACACCGAATGGATGGGTCAGCCGCCCAACCTTATCGAGGATCAGGTGACCTATCCTATTGTCACCGCGATGCTGGCGGCGCCTCACGTCAAGGCAGTCCGCGCGCAAACCATGCCCAACGACTCCTATGTGTTCGTCGTCTTCGAAGACGGCACCGATATCTATTGGGCGCGGAGCCGCGTGCTGGAATATCTCCAGCAGATAACCGGCAAGCTTCCCACTGGCGTGAATCCCATGATCGGGCCGGATGCGACTGGCGCGGGTTGGGTATATGAATACGCGCTGGTCGATAAGAGTCATACTCACAATCTTGCCGACCTCCGCAGCTTGCAGGATTGGAACGTCCGCTACGCGCTCGAAACGGTGCCGGGAGTGTCCGAAGTCGCTACCATCGGCGGTTTTGTAAAGCAGTACCAGGTCAAGCTCGATCCGAATCGCTTGTTGGCGCTCAAGGTCCCACTTCAAACAGTGATCGACAAGATCCGCGATAGCAACGGCGAAGTCGGCGGACGCGTACTCGAGATGTCGGGCGCGGACTATATGATCCGCGGCCTGGGATACGTCCACTCGGTAACAGACCTGGAAACAGATATCGGTAGCCACCAACAACGGTACGCCGGTGCTGATAAGAGACTTAGGCGTAGTCAGCCTGGGTCCCGACCTGCGCGAAGGCGCTGCGGAGTGGAACGGCGACGGCGAGACTGTCGGTGGCATCGTCGTGATGCGCTACGGGCAGAACGCTCTCACCGTCATCGACGGGGTCAAGGACAAGCTCGCCCAGATTCAGAAGACTTTGCCGCAAGGCGTCGAGATCGTCGCTGGATACGATCGTTCGGGACTTATACAGGCATCGATCGACACTCTGAAACGGGATCTTATCGAAGAGGCGATCATTGTAAGTCTCGTCATCATCATTTTTCTCTTCCATCTGCGTTCCGCGCTGATCCCGATTCTCGCGCTGCCGATCGCCGTCATCGCGACCTTCATCCCCATGTACTATCTGCAGATCAGCTCGAACATCATGTCGCTCGGCGGATTGGCGCTGGCGATAGGTGTGCTGGTCGATGCTTCGATCGTGATGGTCGAGAACGGCTATCGACACCTATCGGAAGCACAGCACGAGGCGTCGCTGAAAGGCGAGTCGGTCTCCTCATCCGAACGGCAGCGAATCCTGCTATCGGCTGCGAACCAGGTCGGCCGCCCGATTTTCTTCTCGCTGATTATCATCGTCGTCTCGTTCCTGCCGGTGTTCCTGCTCGAGTCGCAGGAAGGACGAATGTTTCGGCCGCTAGCCTACACCAAGTCCTTTGCGATTGGCTTCTCCTCGATTCTCGCGATCACTGTCGTGCCGGTGCTGATGGTTCTCCTCATTCGCGGCAAGCGTCTGCGCCCCGAGGATGACAACCCTATCTCGCGCTTCTTCCAGGCTATCTATCTGCCAGTCATCCGATGGTGCCTGCGGCATCGCGTGCTGACGATCGCCGCCAACGCGATTTTCCTGCTGCTCACAATCCCATTGTTGTTCAAAATAGGCAGTCAGTTCATGCCGCCGCTGTATGAAGGATCGAGTCTCTACATGCCGACTGCGCTTCCGGGGATTTCCATCTCGTCAGCGGTTGATCTGATGCAGAAGCAGGATCAGATCATCCGAACCTTTCCCGAGGTCGAAAGCGTGTTCGGCTCAGTAGGACGTTCAGATAGCGCGACCGACAACGCGCCGCTCGACATGTACGACACGACCATCATGCTCAAGCCGCGCGAGCAATGGCGCAAGGGCATGACCTACGATTCGCTCATCGCCGAAATGGACGACCGGTTACATTTTCCCGGCCTATCGAACTCATGGACGATGCCGGTCGAGAATCGGCTCGACATGGAGCTGACCGGAATCAAAACACCTGTAGGACTCAAAATTCAGGGCCCTGACGTCGATAGGATTCAGCAGATTGGTTCTCGAGATCGAGGAGATACTCGGTCCGGTACCGGGCACGCGGGGGATTTTCGCCGAACGAGTCTCGCAAGGCTTCTACATCAACGTCGATGTCGACCGTTCTGTCGCCGCGCGATACGGGCTGACGGTCGGAGACGTACAGCGCGCGGTCAGCTCCGGCATGGGCGGCGAAAATATCGCGACCACCGTCGAAGGGCGCGAGCGATACTCGATCAACGTCCGCTATCTCGCGGACTATCGCAGCGACCTGAACGCGCTTCGTCGAATTCTGCTGATGACGCCGACTGGCGCGCAGATTCCGCTCGGCGAAGTCGCGCATATAGACCTGAGCAAAGGTCCGTCGATGATTCGCGACGAAGATGGGCAAGCTGACCGGCTATGTCTATGTTGACCTGGCGACGTCGGACTACGGCAGTTACGTCGACAATGCGCAGCGCGTGCTCGATAAGCAGCTCCATCTGCCCGCTGGCTACACCTTGAAATGGTCGGGTGAGTACGAGTTCCAGTTGCGCGCGCGAAAGCGTCTGACCGTCATCCTGCCGATCGTCTTCGGTCTTGATCTTCGTCCTGCTCTATATGCTCTTCAAATCGGTGAGCGAGGCTATCGTGCTGATCCTGCCGACCGTGTACGCGATGACCGGCGGCCTGCTGCTCCAATACATGATGGGCTTCAACTTCAGCGTCGCGGTATGGGTCGGCTACATCGCGCTGTTCGGAATCGCGGTCGAGACCGGCGTCGTCATGGTCATCTATCTGCACGAAGCCCTGAATCGTCACATCGCCGCCGGCCAGCTAACCCATGAAGACTGTCGAAGCGGCGGTAATCGAAGGCGCGGTCCAGCGCCTGCGGCCCAAGCTGATGACGGTCGCAGTAGTGATGCTGAGCCTCGCGCCAATTCTGTGGGAGAGCGGGATCGGCTCCGACGTGATGAAGCCAATCGCCGCGCCAATCGTCGGCGGAATGATCACCTCGACGATCCACGTCCTGATACTGGTGCCGGTGTTCTTCGCGATCATGAAGGAGCGAGCGCTGAAGCGGTGAATCTGCCGAATCGATAACTCTTCCAATTCGCGCGGTATGTGACAGTATGCGTCGGATCGTTCGTCCGGGGGAGTTCCAATGCGCAGTGCGCTCGTTGCGTTGTTCTGCCTGCTTTCGATTGCCGCTTTGCCGGGGTCGCTGATTTCCGCCGCGGACGGCAATCCGTGCACCGTTGCTATCAGCGGTCCAAACGATCCCGAGTTACGCCCCCGCCGAGCGCAACTTGCTGAACGGTCTGACCTTTAACGCCGAGCAGTGGCAACTATATGACTGCATTCCGCAGAGCGCGCCGGTCGCGACCGATCCCGAGAATGCATCGGGCATGAGCGTCAACAAGGCGTGGGCTGCATTTGGGATGGGGCGCAGCGACGTGATCGTCGCCTACATCGAGGGCGGCGTGAACTGGCGCATCAACGCGAGCACCGATATTCGGCGCAAGGCCTATCTCAATTGCGGCGAACTACCGGCTCCCGAAAAGGCCGACGGCTCGACGATGCCCGGTCATTCGCCGGGTTGTCTGGAACCGAAGAAGACCTACGACCTCGACGGTGACGGCGCGCTGACCGTCGATGACTACGCGAACGATCCGCGCATCGCGCATCCGTTGCTGCATCCCGAGGCGGGCGGAATCACGGCGGAGGATTTGATCGTCGCGTTCAGCGACGGCAAGGACAACGACCACGACGGCTTTGTCGACGATATTTCCGGATGGAATTTTCATCGCGATACCAACGATCCGCAGACCGACCAAAGCACCTACGGACATTCGGACGGCGAGTCGGCGCAGGCCGTCGCGGAGGCCAACAATAATTTCGCGGGCGCCGGGATTTGCCCGAACTGCCGCCTGCTGATGGTCAAGGCCGGCGACGAAGCGATCGATCGCCCCGACCGGATCGCCGAGGCGATCGCGTTCGCGGTGGACGCGGGCGCAAAGGTCATCGATGTTACCGACTCGACTCTGGGGCAATCGCCAGCCATGGTTGGCGCGGTTGAATATGCGTACGAGCATGGCGTCGTGGTGGTCTGGGCGAGCAACGATTTCGAATCCGCCGACCATACCGAGGGGATGACGCTGGCGCACGTATGGCCGGGCAATTCGATTGTGTCGGATCAGTCGAATCGATCGGGAGGTTCGTCGCCGACCGATCTGACTGCGACCACGTTCCGATCGCGATCGTCGCTGACTTCGTACGGGCCGCATTCGCTGTTCAGCGTGCCCAACGACTGACGGTTCCACTTCGACCGGCACGCCGACGATGGCGGGAGTTGCGGCGATGGTCGTGAGTGCGGGACTCGATGCGGTCGCCGCGCACCAGATAAAGCAGCCGCTCGACGCCAACGAGGTCGAGCAAGTCGTGCGATCGACCGCATCGCCGATTGATTTCACGCCGTGCAATGGATGCTTCCCCGGCATCCCGGGCGCGGAGTTCAACATTCAGTACGGTTACGGCAGGCCCAATCTGTTTCTCGCGATGCAGGCGGTGCACAACGGGACGATTCCGCCGACGGCGGATATCGACTCGCCGAACTGGTATGCGGAGATCGATCCGACGGTCACGAAGTCGATTCCGATGCAGATCACCGTCGGCGCACAACGCGCGCATTCATTAACCTGGCAACTTCAATTTGGATTGGGGCCGCAGCCGCTGGATAACGCGTTCACCACGATCGCGACCGGCAGCGCCAACGGCAAGAAGCTGCGGACGATCAACAAATCGTTCAACCTCGCGCAGATTCCATCGTCGTTCTCCAGCGGCAACTACACCGCGCCGACCGCCGACCGGCTTATCGATCGAGCAGTATGACGTGACGCTCAGGGTGGTCGTCACCGACAACAACGGATTGGTCGGTGAAGATCGGCGCGTCTTTCATCTGCGCCACAACGATGCGGAGGTGGCCGGCTTTCCGCTGAGTTTTGGAACTTCGCTCGAGGCTGGCGCGTCGATGGCGGATATCGAAGGACGCGGCGTGCTCGACACTATCGTGGCGGGATCCGACGGCAGCGTGCATGCGATCCGTCCCGACGGGAGCGAGGCGCCGGGCTTTCCGGTGATCACCAATCTTGCCCGCGGCGTCGATCCTTCTTATCCGTTCAACTATCTGAAGTCGCGCGGGTGGAAGTCGAAACAGATTCCGCGGCCGCACGATCCGATCGAAAGCCCGCTCGCGATCGGCGACCTCGACCATGACGGCGCGCTCGATATCGTTGCGACCACCGCCGATGGATTCGTGTACGTGTGGGACGGCAGCGGGAAACCTGCGCCCCGGATTTCCGATCTTCACCGATCGCAGCGTCCAACGGCAATCGGTGCCGCCGCCAGATTCGCCGAATTCATACAACCCGATGACGGGATCGTCTGGCGGCGCCGCGCTCGGCGACCTCGAGGGCACCGGCCAGCTCGACATCGTGATGCCCGCGTGGGACGGCAAAATCTACGCGTGGCGTCCCGACGGATCGTACGTTCCAGGCTGGCCGGTCGATGCGGCCGATCTGCCCCCGTCTGCGATCCCGCCGTTCGGAACTCCCACCCACGATCCGAAGATCGTCACCACGCCGACGCTGGTGGATATCGACGGCGACGGCCATCCGGATGTCTTCGTCGGGCTGCAGGATACCGTGCTGGGCGGGACGGTGGTGAACTATGTCACCGCATTTTCGTCGACCGGAAATTTGCTGCCGAATTTCCCGCTGCAGCTCGACGCGATCTCGCAGGGCTACGGTACCGCGACTGACTTTGTAACGATCGGAGTGCAGACGCCGGCCGCATTGACGTTGCCGAGCGGGCCGACTGCGATAGCCAGTCCGGAATTGTTTCTCAACTATATAATTCCATTTTCGAATCCGAACCTTGCGTTCACGGAAGACCCAGGCGCCTTTGCTGGGGATGGATCGCCGATAATTCGGTTCACCGGCTCACCCTCGATCGGGAATCTGCTCGGCGGCGCGACGCCGCAGGTCGTCGAGGCGGGCGTATCGGTGTTCGATATTCTCAACTGGCCATTCAATCGACGCCCGGACAGGGTACTCGGCTGCACTCGGCGGTCTCGGTGACGGACCCGGCTGACCGGCGCCAACCTCTTTCAGTACACCCAGGACATCCAGGGGCTGGCGTTCTTCAGCGCGCCGGCGATTGCGGATATCACCGGCGATGGAGTCCCCGACATTATCCTGAGCACTGACTCCGCGGCGCTGCATGGATTCGACGGCGCGACTGCCGCCGCCGCGACTGGATGGCCGCAATGGACGGGCGGGTGGTCGCTCGCTACGCCGGCGGTAGGCGATTTGACCGGCGACGGCACCGTCGACGTTGCGGTGACGACTCGCGAGGGTTACCTCCACATCTATTCGACGCCGGGCCTGGCTTCCGCGAATCACGAGGCGTGGCACTGGCATCAGAACGATCGCAATACCGGGCACTACGGCGACGATACGCGGCCGCCGTCGGCGATCAGCGATCTGCAGGTTTCATTCGGCGGCGCGATGGACACTCTAAGCTTCACCGCAGTCGGCGACGACTGGAAATCCGGCACAGCCGCCTCGTATCAGTTGTTCGCGTCATCGAAGCCGATTACTCAGTCGAATAGCAACTCCGCAAATAAGATAGTTGTCAGCGCGATACCGCAGCCGTCAGGCTCGCACGAAGTAATAATGGTTCCCCACACAAAGGGCACGAAGCACTATGCTGTGCGCGCGATCGATCACGCGGGGAATATAGGACCACTTCCTTTATAGGGAAACCGATCGACGCTAAGTCCTTATCAGGTGCTATAGGAGAGATCCGGGTTCTTCAAAGCACCAAAGGTTCAGACATCCGCGCAATTGCATTGACCCTGCCCGCCGAACCTTTCATGCTCACCTTGTCGGGATCGAAATATTGTTCGAGTCCGAGTTTGATCCAGCCGTAAAGTGGGCCCTCGGGCCTTCGACCACGATGCGCTAGACCAACCCAACGCATCGATCAGTAAAGGCCTTCTGGAGAATCACGTTGAAACTGAAAGGTGTTACCTTACTCGCTATCGTGACTGCGGCTACCTTTAGCGTCCTACCTATAACTCAGGCATTTTGCCAGGACAGTGCCGCGGGCAATGAGATGCACACCAGCGGACAGGATCTGAAGAATGCTGCCCACGCCACGGGTGAGTCGGCCGAGCACGCTGTGCACGGAGCGACCGATCAGATAAGCGATGCGGCGCTGACGACCAAAGTCAAATCAGCCTTGCTGCACAATGAGCGGACTCGCAAGTATTCGATTCACGTGGAATCCGACCACGGCATCGTCACGATCGACGGTTCAGTAGCGTCGCGCTCCAAGGCGAAATACGCGGGCTCGGTCGTGGCGCGGGTAAGTGGAGTTCGGAATGTCGAGAATAAGTTGACCTGGCCGACTTCTTAGGCTTGGCCGAAACGTAGTGTGCAAGAATGGATCGTACGGATTACTCCTTAGCCTTAGAGATGTGAGATCAAAATATTATGCATAAATTACTCGTCCCACTCGTCGCGCTGCTCATGGTTTCCTTGACCGGATGTTGCAGCGTATTCGGCCTTTGCGCTTCAGCCTCTGTCAGTACTTCTATCGCGTCGCCGCAAACGTTTGCTCAACAAGACGATCTGCGAGGGTCAGCGCAACCACTTACGATTGCGCAGGCCCCGACGCATCCAACCACCTGTTCTGATTGAGTTACGACTCCAGTCTCCCCGCTGGCGTTGACAATTCCGTCGGCGCGGGGGACTCGTGCCGCCGTCGATAAGTTCAGGTCGGCCATCGTCCCGCAGCGAACGAACTGCCTACTCCGACCGCTTCGACATCGGCGACCGCTTACAGTAGAAGGCATCCATGAACGAGATCCGCATCAAGGTCTTGTCGTGGAACCTGCACGGACTGGCATGGCCCTTATCGAAGGATCCCGTCGGCCGGATGGATCGGATAAGCGCGAAGGTGCGCGAATTGTCGCCGGACATTGTGCTGATGCAGGAAGTCTGGCTTGGCTCGTACCTCAATCGTCTCGTCGATGGATTGCAACCCGATTGGACTCATGCATTCCTCAAACGCCGGAGCGGTAGTCCGAAGGGAGGATTGCTTACTTTCTTCCGCACTTCCGCCGGATGGCATGTGCAAAGTGTACCGCAGTTTCACGCGTTCAAAGCCAACGCTCCGGTATGGAAAATCTGGGAGGGCGATGGCCTTGGAGGCAAAGGCGTTTTGACCATTGAGCTAGCTCGCGGCGAACAGCGCATCTGCGCCGTCAACACTCATTTACAGTCACAATATTCAGGCAGTAACTATGACGAAGTTCGCGAAACACAGTTACTCGAGCTTGGTAAGGTCGCTTCCAACATTCCTCCTTCACTGTTCGCGATAATTGCCGGAGATCTCAACACTGACTCGCACGAGTCGCTCTATTCACACATCGCCGCGCTCGGAACGGACCTTACTTCTGAGGCGCGTCGAACAAGCAATCCCGGCACGACTGCCAACGGGCGCGACGGGCGCCCTGAGTGGATTGATTACATAGTCGCAGCCGACTCACAGGATTGGACTGTTTCTTCGACCTTGGAACTAATCACAAATGAGAGCGCTGACGTTCCTTATTCCGATCACAGCGGTCTGCTCTGCACCATAAAGCTCACGTCGAAACAATCCGCCGAAACGTCAGGTTGATCCGCGGCCCGCAAGGACGCGACGTTTTGGCGATCCCATGCTTCCAATATCGTTGCGTCTCACCTTTCATAAGCAACAAACTCCCTGACGTAAGCCTCAACCGGACCGGCTTGGCCAGCTTGTTCACCCTATGCTTCAAAATAAATGTTCGCTCTTCACCCAGGCTAAGCGACGCGATGATAGGTCTGTCGCCAAGCTCTGGCTCGTCATCACTATGGAACCCCATGCTATCTCGATTGTCCCGATAGTAGTTGACTAGCACGCTGTTGAAAGACGCCGCGGTTACAGCCTCGACCTTCTCCTTTATCGCGAGTAACAAGTCGGTCCATGGCACAGGAGTCAATCTGATGCCGGAATAGGTGTAGTCGCTGCCCGAATCTCCGTACCAGGCGACAAGACGCGGCTGTAAATGCATTTTGCCCCAAACAAGGATGCGCTCCTGACGCCAGGCCACGTTGGCGATCAGGTCATTCAAAACCGCATCGTGATCGCGTCCAGTCTCTACCTTGCTCGAGTAGTAGATCTCCCCATCGACGATTGGGATTCGCTCGAGACGATCCGTCGATTCAAACAGGCCCGGCATCAAGGCGTCCTCATTTCCAAAGTCTTGCAAACCTGCTGGAAAGTTCAAGGACTTTTTGCCAGGCGAAACTGCGTATCGTTGCCTCCGGTTAACCGCATGGTGTAAAAAGTCCTCCAGGGGAGTTTTAAATATGAGTGAGTGGAAGAAGCCAGAGTTCGTCGAGATCCGGATGGACGCGGAAATCAACTGCTACAGTTCCGCGCTTGCGAACGATCCCAGGGTGCGAGTCCTGAAGCAGCCGATGATTCGCGACGACCAATCGGAACCCAGCCAGGAATCCTAAGACCCGGCCGTCGTGCGGGTCCATATTCTCGGTTCCGCTGCCGGCGGCGGGTTCCCGCAGTGGAACTGTAACTGCGTCAATTGTCGCGGGCTGCGCGACGGGCTCGATTCGCGCGAAACCGCGGACGCAATGCTCGGTAGCAGTCAGCGCGGACGGCGCGCGATGGTCGCTGCTGAACGCGAGCCCCGACCTTCGCGCACAAATATTTTCATTTCCCGATTTACTGCCTAAGAGCGACGTCCGAGGATCGCCGATCGAAGCAGTTCTGCTTTCCGACGGCGAGCTCGATCACGTCACCGGCCTGCTCTCGATGCGCGAATCGCAGCCGATTCAGCTATATTGCACGTCGCAAGTTTTCGATTGGGTGTTCGCATCGAATCCCATTTTCAGCGCGTTGAATTCAGCCCGAGAAATTCCGCGTGACGCGCGTGGAAGATCGCAAAGTCGAGAACCGTCGGATGCGGTCTCGGCTTCGAGGCGATGTTCGTCAGCGGCAAAGTTCCGACTTATGTGAAAGCTCCGCCAGCCACGCGCGACGGAGCCGTCGTAGGATACAAACTCATCGATTCCGCAAGACCGGTTCGTCGCTTCTTCTATGTTCCGGCGATCAAACAAATCGATGAACGAGTTCATCGCGGCCGCCGCCGATTGCGACTGTCTCATGTTCGATGGCAGCTTCTGGTCGAGACGACGAAATGGAACTCCGCGGCGCAGGGACGCGGACCGCGTCGGCGATGGGGCACATACCTATCTCGGGACCTCGCGGCAGCCTCGCGCAGCTCAGCGATCTTCGAATCAGAAAAATCTATACTCACATCAACAACACCAATCCCATTCTCGATGAAGACTCGGCCGAGCGTCGCGAGGTCGAAAAAGCGGGATGGGAAGTCGCCGAAGACGGCATGGACTTTATCGTGTGACGTTCGGCCTTGAACGATATGACGGAAAGCAAACCTGACTCGCCGGAAAAATTTGTCGCGCGCCTGCGCTCGATTGGCGAGGCCGCCTATCACGACAAGCATCCGTTCCACGTGCTGATGCATCAGGGGAAGCTCACCAAGCGGCAACTGCAGGCGTGGATCGAAAATCGTTTCTACTATCAGTGGACGATCCCCAAAAAGGACGCGCTGATCCTCGCCAAGGCTGACGACCCGGAATTTCGCCGCGCCTGGATCACGCGGATCACCGATCACGACGGCATCGGCGACAGCGAGGGCGGAATTCGCAAGTGGTACAAACTGTCGGAGGCTGCGGGTCTCGATGTCGCCGACGTCGCGAGCCTGCGCTACGTGCTGCCCGGCGTGCGCTTCGCGGTGGACGCTTATCTGCATCTGTGCGCGACGCGTCCGCTCACCGAGGCGGTCGCGTCGTCGCTGACGGAATTGTTCGCGCCGACGCTGATGGCGGATCGGATCGTCGTGCTCGAGAAGCTCTATCCCTGGCTCGACAGCCGCGGTCTGGAATATTTTCGCGGACGCCTCGTGCAAGCGCCGCGCGACTCCGACTTCGGCCTGCAATACGTCGTCGCGCATTGCACGACGCGCGAGTCGCAGGATCGCGCCGCCGACGCCCTCACGCTCAAGTGCCACATCCTGTGGTGCCTCCTCGACGCGATTCACTACGCCTACGTTTCGCCGGGATATTTGCCGCCGCTATGGCACGATCCGCGAAAACTGTGATGAGCACCGACGACGCATGGCGGCCGCGGCTGGCCGCGCGCGCGCGGCTCAAGTTTGATCCTGTCGCAAAGCAGGAAATGCTCCTGTTTCCGGAAGCCGCGCTGGCTCTTAACGAAACCGGCGCCGCGATTGTCCGGCTGTGCGACGGCTCGCGTTCGATAAATGAAATCGTCGATTCAGTTGTCGAAAAATTACGCCGGCGCCGATCGCGACGCGCTGACGCGCGAGGTGACGGACTTCCTCGACACGATTCGCGCGCGCGGCTTGCTGCAATGAACGCGCCGCCGCGCCCATACACGCTCGTCGCCGAGCTCACCTATCGATGTCCGCTGCGATGCGTCTACTGTTCCAACCCGGTCGATTTTCATCGCTCGCGCTCAGAGCTTTCGACCGATCGAGTGGCGGCGCGTTTTTTCCGCAGGCCGCGGAACTGGGCGTCATGCAGTTGCATCTCTCGGGCGGCGAGCCCGTCCTGCGCGACGATCTGGTCGAACTGATTCGGCACGCGCGCGCGCTGCGATCTCTACACCAACCTGATAACCGGCGGCACGCTTCTCGACGAAGACAAGCTGCGGCGTTTTCGCGACGCCGGTCTCGATCACATTCAACTGAGCATCCAGGGTGCCGCGCGCGAAAGCGCCGAGATGATCGCCGGCGTTCGATCGCATCAGAAAAAACTCGACGTCGCGCGGCTCATCCGCCAGCTCGGCTTTCCGCTGACCCTCAACGTCGTGATCCATCGCCTGAACATCGCCGAGGTCCCCGAGCTCATCGCGATCGCGTTGGAACTCGGCGCCGATCGGCTCGAGCTGGCGAATACCCAGTTCTATGCGTGGGCGGCTGAGAATCGGCGAGCGTTGATGCCGACTCGCGAGCAGTACGATCGCGCCGAGGAAATCGCGCGCGAGGCGATCGCGAAATATCGCGGCACGCTCGAAATCGCATTCGTGCAGAACGACTATCTGTCGGGCGAGCCCAAGCCATGCATGGGCGGATGGGGCCGCAGCTACATGTGCATCAATCCCGCTGGCGAAGTGATGCCGTGCCACGCGGCCTCGGTGATCCCGGGCCTGCGCTTCGATTCGGTGCGCGACGGCTCGCTCGGAGAAATCTGGCGCGACTCACCCGCGATGAACGCATTTCGCGGCGACGACTGGATGATGGAACCGTGCCGCAGTTGCGCACGGAAGGAAATCGATTTCGGTGGATGCCGATGCCAGGCCTTCATGCTGGCCGGAAACGCCGCCGAGGCCGATCCGATCTGCCGCCTGTCACCGCATCACAAGATCGTCGAGTCGATGCGAACCGATTCCGCGCGCCAACGACCCGCTTATCTATCGCGACGCAAAGACCAGCCGGGAGCTCGACCGCAGATAAACGAACAGCGCGCTCGCGAACAACACCACGTCCAGCGCGCCCTCCAGCCACATTCTCGGCCGCGATGGCGCACCGACTCCGAAGCATCCGCAGTCGAGCGTGAGACCTCGAAGCAGCGCTGACGACAGCGCCGCGAGGAACATCACCGAGACGACAGCAACCGCGAGCGCTCCAACGCGTCTGGTCGCCGGTGCAAGGATCAAGAGGCTGGATGCAATCTCGAATGGCGGCAGACCGAGCGCCAGCAAGTTGATGAACATCTGTGGCAGGATCGCGAATCCAGCGATGTTATCCGCGAACTGCAGCGGAGGGTCGCGGAATTTTTCGACGCCCGAGTAAATGAATACTGCCGCCAGCGCCATGCTGACCGCGGGCACCACGTAGCGCCGCGAATTGCCCGCGGGCATCAGGTTCCGCTCCCGGTTGACGCCGGCAGCCCGGCCCCCGACCATGCATCCCACCCGCCGGTGAAGACGCTGACGTTGCTGAAGCCGAGATTCAGCAACGCGTTCGCGACGAGGCGGCTGTCATGACAGTCACCGCCCGAGCAGTACACGATGATCGGCTTATCGGTGTTGGCCTTCAGCACTTTGGACAAGGCGCGATAGTCACCGGCGAAGTTGTCTCGCGCCAGATTGAGCGCTCCCGGGACATGTCCCTGCCCGAAGAACACGGACGGCCGGGCATCGAGGATGAGTGCGCTTTTGCTTTCGACGGCTGAACGGAATTTGTCGAGTCCGACGGTTGGCGCCGCCATCGCGAACGGTGGCGTAGCGATCAGAGTCGTCAACTCGGCATCGAAGCGCTGCTCCGGTGTTTGGTAGACCATCGGAAGTGGAGCCGCCGAAAAGCGATTTATCATGAGCCCGGCCGCCACGGACGCGATTGCGATCAAGGCAACCCCGCCGAGATCGCGCAAGAACTGCGCTCCTGGACTCCTCACTTTACGTCGCAACATTGGTTAATCGATTCGTAAACTAATTGTAACACTCTACATGACCGCCTTGCCAAGGTGACCGACTACCTGGCTAGGACTACACATCCCGGTCTGTAAAATTTCACTCTTACTCGCATCTCCTCTACACGACGCGATCAAAACCCCTAGCATTCACGTGGTTTCGTTCGCTGGCACATCGGTTGCGTGCTGACGGCGGACGACTCAAAGAAGTCGCCATCGTCCTGACACAACCCAGCCCGCGAGACCTCGCGGCTCTTTCAACCAACCCAGGGAGGAACTCATGATCGCACGCGCTCGATTCGTACTACTCAGCTTCACTCCTACTATCGGTGATAGCCGGCATTTTCGCGACGACCGACAGCCGCGCTGGCAGCGCGAGCACCCCTCCAGGATTTAGTAACGTCAAACACATTATTATCGCGATGCAGGAAAATCATTCGTTCGACAACTATTTTGGAGTCCTGGGACTGGCAGGCGGTCCTTATCACAACGGCGCCGGAAACTGCTCCGCAGGTGATCACACCTGCGTCAACGGCCTGTCATGCGCGCGCAATGCGACCGGCGCCTATGTGTGTAAGAACTCAAATCCCGACAACCCGTGCACCCGGTACGTGGATCCCTCGACGCAACTCGTCACTTACTATTGTCTGCCCGGTACGCAGACCGCGACAGTGTTTCACACCAACAACTATTGTCCCGCACCCGACCTCGACCATGGATGGGAAAGTAGCCATCACGAGGGCAATCTCAAGAATCCCAACGGCATGCTGAAGTCGTCACCTAACAATGGCTTCGTTACGGTCAATGACGCGACCGAGCAGACCGACAGCGGCCCCGAGTCGGCCAATGAAGATCCTACCATCGGTTTTTATAATGAGGCGGACCTTCCCTATTACTATGGTCTCGCCGAAACCTTCGCGATCGACGATAACTATCACGCAGCGGTCATTGGGATGACGTTTCCCAACCGCTCCTACCTGATGGCTGCCACTTCGTTCGGCCATGTGGATACCAACGAGGAGATTCCGCCCGCTAGCAGCGGCACCAATCTGTATCAGCCGATCACTGGTACGATTTTCGATCTGCTCGATAAGCAAGGTATCACCTGGACCGACTACTTTACCGATTTGCCGCAGGCAGGCAGCTTCCGGCTTCCTGTGCCGCCGCACATTGCCCCGATCGCGCAGTTTTTTACCGACCTTCAAGCGGGTAATTTGCCCCAGGTCGTCTTTCTCGATCCGGAGCTACTCGGTGTGACCAACACTGCTACCGATGAACATCCGCCGCACGACATAAGGTACGGGCAGTTCTATATGTCGCAGATTGTTAGCGCACTGCGCAGCAGCAGTTACTGGTCTAACTCGATCCTGTTCGTCACTTACGACGAACACGGCGGATTCTACGATCACGCGGCGCCGCCTCCTGCTCCTCAAGGCGGCAAGCTCAACCCCGACGGAATCAATCCGGGCCAATGTGAAGACTTATCCAATCCTCCCACCAGCAAGAGCCCGGGTGGTGGCGCCAACTGCGCTGATAGTCAGACCGACGCCGCCAACCTATGCCCCGGATTCAGTCCGACCGGGCCCTACCCATTGGCTTGCGCGAACTTCAACCAGCTCGGGTTCCGAGTGCCTTTCATCGCGGTCTCCCCATTTTCCAAAGCCCACTACGTCTCGCATACGGTTGGCACTCATACCTCGCTACTCAAGTTGATTGAGTTGCGCTTCCTGGCCGGCAACCATCTAACGCTTCGCGACGAATACTCGGACCCGCTGTTCGACCTGTTCGACTTCGTAAATGCGCCGTCCAAAAACGTCGATCTGGTAACGATCCCTGCCGCGCCCGTGCCGAACATAGTCACCGACGGCAACGGGAGTTGCGCCGCAGTGACGCCTTCGGTTCCGAGCCCATAGCTCTATGGCGGAATTTTACGAAAGGGAAGCGCGACCTAGTGCCACTCCGCGCGATCGCTGCCGAGCGGCGCGGGCGGAAGATCCCATCGCGGCGGTGTTTCCGACATCCGCGCGATCGGCCCAAGCCGCGTCAGCGGTCCCCATGCGGTATCCATCTCGATGATCCACGGAGCTAACGACGCAACGTCGAATCCACCGGGCTTGTCATCCGGCGCGGTGCGCGGCAACGACATGATCCACATCGCCGTGCGCGCGAGCGATACGCGAACGTGCCAGCTGCCACCTTCTGTTGTGCGTCGCGCGAGCGCGCACATCACGCCGAGCGCGCCGAGATAGCCGGTCGTGTAGTCGTTGATCGCGGCCGGCACCAGCGCGGGATGCTCGTCGCCGGCATGCTCGGCGGCCATGCCGGTCACAGTCTGCGCGAGTTGCTCCCATCCGGGACGGCTCGCGAACGGACCTTCATGTCCGTAGCAGTCGATCGAAACCGCGATGATGCCGGGCCGCATCTGCGCCAATTCCTCCGGCGAGAAACCGCGCCGTGCGAGAGCGCCGGGACGGTATCCTTGCGAGAACACGTGCGCATCGCGGATCAATGCGCGCAATTGCTCGCGCGTCCTCGTTGCGATCGAGATCGAGAAAGCACGATCGCTTGCCCGGATTGGTATCGATGACGAACGGCTCGATCGACGGCAGCTTGGGACTTCGCACGTGCAGCACGTTGGCGCCGTGCTCGGCGAGCGTTCGCGCGCAAGTCGGTCCCGCCAGCACGCGCGTGAGATCGAGAACGCGCACGCCGGAAAGCGGCCGCGCGCCATGCTCATCCGCACGCGGTCCGGGAATCGGCTCGGGGTCTGCGTCGCCGATGCGAAGTAATCTCGACCATCGGTACTTGCGCGAGCGCGATCCCTTGCGGATGCGCGCGCCATTCGTCGGCACTGCGCAACTTCGCGCCGCATACGCCGCGCTCCGCGAGCGCATCTTCAAGCGCCTGCGCATCCCACAATGCGACCGCCTTCGCGATCGCCACCGCGTCATCGTCGCACTTCAAAAGCGCGAGGGTGCCTTCGCGCGAACTGAATCCGCCGTGCAGATGAATCCATCGCCCGTCGCGCGCTCGATAAAGCGCGGTCGTCGCCTGCGGGCGCCGGTCGAACGAGGCGCGCGGAGATCGTTGGTAGAGGAACGACACGAGCGACGCCGCCGCCGCGCGCACATCCACCTCGATACGCTGCGGCCGCCCGCCCCGCGCGCACCACAAATCGGCCGCCGCGACCGCATTCGCAGCGAGCACACTGGCCGCCGCCTCGCCCGCCCGAAACCGAGTCGCGATTACCGGATCGCTGCCCGATGATTTGCAGCGCGTGATCGCTCGGAATTTGTCCGCGCGTCCAAGCGCAGCGAGAAGACTCAGTGCGTCCACCGCAGTCGGTTCGGTAGCTGAAGAGGTTGCCACGCGCCGAAATTAGCACTCGACCGAATCAATCGAGAAGCGCGCTCGCGCACCCGGTTGAGAAGTTTGCCGAACGCCGTGACACCGTGCTTGAATCCGAATCGAGGACGCCATCATGAATTCGGAAATCGAATTGCGCGATCATCTGTTCGTCGGCCCGCTGCGGCGATCCGTCAACAACGCCAGCAAAGTCGCGGGCAGCATCCACGACGACGCGACGGCGACCAAACTGGGGTTTCGCGGCGGCACCGTTGCCGGATCAATTCATCTGGAATTATTTCCGCCGCTCCTGCTGAAGGCCTTCGGCCAGCGATGGTTCGAGCGCGGCACGATCTCGATGTACTTCCTCAACGCGACGACCGACCGCGAGGCGGTCCGCGCATTTGTCAAAGAGCCGCCCGCCGACGCTACCGATGCGCAGGTCGATATCTGGATCGAGCGCGATGACGGCATGCGTGTGGCCGAGGGTACCGCGTCGGTTGGAAGTCCGGACGAGCCGAGCGCGTTGCTGCGCCGTCCGCTCGATCGCTTCGACGCCGGTGACTTGCGGATTCTCGGCGGGCTAAAGGTCGGCGACAAGTTCGACGAATGCGACGCGTTTCTCACCAAAGGTGCGATGGCCGAACGGATGAAGGTCATCACCGAGCCGATGGAATGGTACGCGAAGCCGTCGCCGTGGGGCGCTTCGATCGCGACTCCAGCCGCGATGGTCCAATTACTCTACTCGCAATCCATCGCAACTCTGCGCAGCAAACTCGGGAAGGCGGTCGGACTGTTCGGCGCAATCGAACTGCGCAACATCAACGGCCCGGTCCTCGCCGAACATCCATACCGCGTCGGCGGAAGTATCGTAGCACTAGGTCAAAGCCCCAAGACCGAATACATGTGGTTCGAAACCGCGCTGAACGAAGCAGACGGCAAACGCGTCGCCGAAATGCGAATGCTGCTGCGCTTCATGAAAGCATCGTCGCCGAAGTACAAGGACGCGACCGCAAGCTGATCCGGCGCGCGATTAGTACTGGGTGCAGGGGTCACCCCTGCCGCGGAAGCGTGAAACCCGCGAAGGGTTTCACATTCAATCAAGTGATTTACCCTTCGGGACAGCACACTAGGCGGCCCTCGCGAGAGCGTTCTCCTGCTGCTCAAAGTTCGTCGCGGGCAGTTTGCTCCCCTCCGATCGCGGCAGCAGCCGCGCCGAGTTGAGGATAAAGACCAACTCGGAGGTGACGTGAATGAAGGCGGCAAGCGGAGGATTCAGCAGTCCCATCGACGCGAGCAGGATACCAACGGTGTCGACCGCCAGCGTCCCGGCGAAATTCCACCAGATGATCCGGCGAGTCCATCGCGCAATCGCCAGCGTCTCGGTGAACTTCAGCAAATCGTTGCCCAGCAGCAACACGTCCGCGCTCTCGCGAGCGACCTCGGTGCCTGAGCCCATCGCAACGCCAACGTTCGCTTGCGCCAGAGCGGGAGCGTCGTTGACGCCGTCACCCACCATCGCCACGATACGGCCGGCCGCCACATAGCTCTTGATACGCGCGACTTTCATCTCCGGCAGCAGGTCGGACTGGACCTCGCTGATTCCGAGCTCGTGCGCAACCTTCAAGGCGACCGGCCTGGTGTCTCCGGTCAACAGAACGCTGCGGATGCCCATGTGCGTGAGCGCCTCGATCGCTAGTTTCGCCTCAGGCCGCACCGTGTCGGCGATTACGATCGCTCCGAGCAGCCGTCCGCCGCGCGCAACTAGAACTTCCGAAGAGATGTCTGCGCCGCGAGCAAAATCAGCTGGCACTTCTACCGCGTGATCGCTCAAGAGACCCCGGTTGCCGACCAGGATCGTTTCCCCATCGACTATCGCTACGATGCCGCGGCCCGGTGCGTAATCAAAACGATCGGGCTCCGCGGATTGAAACATTTGTGGCCGACGCAAGCTCGCAGATGGCTCTGCCCAGCGGATGCTCGGATCGCATTTCTGCCGCCGCCGCCGATTCCAGCACCTCGATTTCCGATACTCCGTACGCCGGAACGATCCTCTGCACTTCGGTCCGCCCAAACGTGAGCGTGCCCGTCTTGTCGAGGACGACGGTATTCACCTTGCCCAAAGTCTCCAGGTACAAGCCGCCCTTGATGATCGCGCCGAGGCGCGCCGAGCGGCCGATGCCTCCAAGGATTGCCAGCGGCGTGCCCGCCGCAATCCCGCACGCGCCCGCAACGATAACCACTGAAATCGTTGAACGCGCGTCGCGCGTTACGACGAACGTGATTGCCGCGGCGGCGAGTGCGAAGTAGACCAGGTACCCGGCCAGTCGATCCGCCAACTGCTGCACCGGTGCGCGCGACTGCTCGGCATGCTCGACCGCCTCGATAATTCTGCCGTAACTGGTGTCGCGGCCGATCCGTTCGGTGCGGATCTCGAGCGCTCCCGATTGGTTGATTGTTCCGGCGTACACCGCCGATCCGGCCAGCTTCTCGACCGGCATCGATTCGCCGGTAATCCGCGCTTGATCCACAAACGAATGCCCGCTGACCACGACGCCGTCGATCGGTACCAGGCCGCCGGGGTTGACGAATACGGAATCGCCAACGCGCAGCTCGTCGGTGGAAACCTCGCGGATGCCGCTCCTATCGCGAATCGTCACCGAACGGGGAATGAAATCCATCAAGCCGCGGATCGCACGCCGGCCGCGTGAAACCGTCATTCCCTCCAGCACTTCAGCGACCAGCACGAACAATACGATGATGAGCGCGGTCGAGTACTGCGAGATAAAAGCTGCCGCGACGATCGCGATGCCCATCGACAATTCCATCGTCATCCGGCGCGCCGCGGCGTTCTCGACCGCTTCCTTGAAGATCGGCCAACCGCCGACCACGATGCCGAGTGCGCCGATCACGCTGATGCCGGCAATCGGTTCCCACAGGTGAAACCAAACGGCGGCCGCGGCAAGTGCCACGAAGACAATCCGCATCGCTTCGATCGGGCTCAGGATTTGCCGCTCTTCGACTGAAGTCGGATTCTCGCTCATTTCAAATACGCCTGCACGATCTCGATCAGCTCTTCCGCACCCCGGGCCCGCGATCCGCTTTCGCGATCGGGATCGACGACATGCTCGCGGATGTGATCCTCGATTATCTCGGCCATCAGGCTGTTCATCGCGCCGCGCGCAGTGACGACCAGGTGAAGAACCGCGGAGCATCCCTGCTCCTCTTCGACCGCCCGTTCCAGCGCCTGCACTTGCCCGAGAACCCGCCGCACCCGGTTAAGCAGCTTGGTCTTCTCTTTGATGGTATGTCCCATATCTCAAGAATCCTCTATACCCTAGGGTGTATAGTATTACACCATGAACCCGCGACTGTCCAATACAGGTATGATCGCGATCCATCAAAATGTCAGACACCATACGGGGTATGGTGTATGATTTAGTGGGGCGGGCCGCCGTGCCCGCCATCGAGGTGTCTTAGTTTTTTTATAGTGGGGCGGGCCGCCGTGCCCGCCATCGACGCGCGGGCGTCCGCGCCCGCGCTTACCTAATCTCTCGAACCCCACGAAAATCGGACCGGTTCCTCGCGGCACCGCTTCGCGTTTCGTTCCACTGAACTAAACTGGCATAGCAACGACGTTTCACGTGAAACATTGTGTCTGAGAAACCCGCCAGAGCCAATGCGCTTTTCAGAGCATCACTCTCAATTTGACCCCAATTTAACGCGGCAACCACCGCACAGCTCAACTCGATGTTAGCGCAATCGCCCGAACGCGCGATCGCTCGATGCCGCCATCGCAGGCCGAAAACAAGGACGTTTCACGTGAAACGTTCCCGCCGAATACTCCAGCAAACACCGTCGCTTTCGTGCAATCGAATCGCGAAACCGCTGTAATATGCAGGTGATTCCAGCGCTGCCGACCACACTCGATGTTAGCGCCGGTCCGAAAACGTTTCACGTGAAACGTCCTCGCCAAATATCACAGCAAGCACGTACACTTTCCGGGAACTAGAATCGAAATGCGTTCACATCGGCGAGTTCGAAGGCGCTGACCGGCGGCGGCTCGCCGACGAATTTCTCGACCTGCGACCAGCGTGGTCTGCGCGCTCGGGCCTTGCGCCAGACGCGACGTTCCCTTGTCGAGTGTGAGCACGTTGGGGTTGCCGTGCTTGTCGAGACTGCCGATCACGCCCGGTTCGAGTGGGTCGTACCATGCGCCGGTTGAAATTTGAATCACGCCGGGGCGGATGTCGTCGGTGAGAACCGCGCCGGCGAGGATCGCGCCGCGATCGTTGAAGACCCGGACGACGTCGCCGTCGCGAATTCCGCGCGCGGTCGGCATCATCGCGATTCATTCGCATCGGCTCGCGCCCCGCGACTTTGCTCTGCTGGCTGACGCGTCCCATGTCCATCTGGCCGTGCAAGCGCGTGCTCGGCTGCGTCGTCAGAAGATGCAGCGGGTATTCGCGCGCGGCATGCGCTGCCCAGCCATTCGGCGGGCTCGATCCAGGTGGGATGTCCGGGGCAGTCGTCGTAGTGATAGCTCGCGATCTTTTCTGAAAAAATTTCGATTCGTCCCGACGGCGTCGGCAGCGGATTGCTGTCGGGATTCATCCTGAATTCCTCGAACAGCACGTGCGGCGTCGATGCTTCGGGAATTTCGAGGTAACCGCGCTTCCAGAACTCGTCGAAGGCGGGCCATTCCGCCACGTGACGATTCGCACGCTCGCGCGCCGCCTCATAAATATGCCGCAACCATTCGATGGTGGTGCGGCCTTCGGTGAACGACTCGCGAGTGCCGAAGCGATCACTGAGGTCGCTGAAGATTGCAAAGTCGTCGCGCGCTTCGCCCACCGGCGCGATCGCCTGCTTCATCGCGATGATGAATCGATCGCGCGCGCTGGCGCCGATGTCGTCGCGCTCGAGCGTCGTAGTCGTCGGCAGCACGATGTCGGCATGACGCGCGGTCGCGGTCCACCACGGATCGTGGACGATGATCGTCGAAGGGCGGCGCCATGCGCGGATCAGTCGGTTGAGATCCTGATGATGATGAAACGGATTGCCGCCGCACCAATAGACGAGATCGATGTCGGGATAAACGAGGTCCTGCCCGTTGTACTGGAACGGCTGATTGGGGTTGAGCAGCAGATCCGCGATTCGAGCCACCGGGATAAAGCTGCGAATCGGGTTGTGGCCGAGCGACAGAGTCGGGATCGGCATGTCCGGCAGCATGGTCGCGAGGCCCTCCATGCTTCCGTAGCCGAAGCCGAAGCCACCGCCGGGCAGACCGACCTGGCCGAGCATCGCGGCCAGCGCGATCGCCGCCCAGACCGGCTGCTCGCCATGGTCGCCGCGCTGCAGCGACCAGTTGACGTTGATGAAGGTCCGCGACGCGGCCATCTTGCGCGCCAGACTCGCGAATCCTGTCGGCGGAAATTTCGCTCAAGCCGGCGGCCCAGTCGGCAGACTTCGCGACGCCGTCCTCCGCGCCAAGCAGATAGTCGCGGAAGCGATTGAATCCCGTGCAGTAGCGCGCGAGGAAATCCGCGTCGTGCAGTCCCTCGACGATCAGCGTATGCGCGAGCGCGAGCATCAGCGCGGTATCGCTATGCGGGCGCGGCGCGATCCATTCGGCGTCGAGGAAAGCTGGCAGCGTCGTCGCGCATCGGACTGATGTTGCAGAACTCGACGCCCGCGGCCTTGACCTTCTCGAGCCAGCCGCGCGTCGTATGCTCGCCGACTCCGCCGGGAGTGACCTGAGTGTTGCGCGTCGGAATCCCGCCGAACATCACGACCAGGTCCGCGTGATCGGCGATGCTTTTCCAACTGGTGCCGGGACCGTTCATCGCATGCAGGCTGCCGAGCACGTTCTTCACCAGCACTGCGCCGGCGGCGTTGCTGTAGGTGTCGCGAGCGCCGGTGAATCCGCCGATGCCGCCGAGGAAGCGTTGCAGTTGCGTCCGCGCATGATGAAAGCGGCCGGCGCTGGCCCATCCGTAGGAGCCGGCGTAGATAGCCTGGTTGCCGCGATCGCGAATCACGCGCTTGAGTTCATCGGCGATCAGATCGAGCGCGCGCGTCCCACGTCACGGGCACATAGCGATCGGCGCCGCGACGATCGCGCGCGCCGCCGGGCCCGTGCTCGAGCCATCCTGCGCGCACCGCGGGCTGCGCGATGCGGCTGGCATGATGGAGCGCGTCGGGAATCGAGTCGCAGCAGCGGCGAAGGATCGGGATCGCGGGCGAACGGCCGCGCCTCGGTCACGCGTCCATCGACGACGACCGGCTCGAAGGTGCCCCAGTGCGAATGGTTCAGCGCAGGCGCGTCGCCGGGAATTTTTTCAGACATCGTGCGCACGCATCGAGATCATGCAATGCCTTCGAACAGTGCGGTGCTCAGGTATCGTTCGCCGGAGTCGGGCAGTATCGACGACGATGGTCTTGCCCTTGTTCTCCGGACGCTTGGCGATGCGCGCGGCGACGGCGGCGGCGGCTCCGCACGAAATGCCCGACAGGATTCCTTCTTCGCGGGTCAGCCGGCGCGCGTACTCGATCGCCTCTTCGTTGGTGACCTGCTCGACGGCGTCGACCATCGACAGGTCGAGATTTTCAGGCACGAAGCCCGCGCCGATGCCCTGGATTTTATGCGCGCCCGGTTTGAGCGGCTGGCCGCTGCGCTGCTGCGTGATGACGGGACTCGCAGTCGGCTCGACGGCGACCGATGACGATCGCTTTGCCCTTGGTTTTTTTGATGTAGCGCGACACGCCGGTGATAGTGCCGCCGGTGCCGACGCCCGACACGAAAATATCGATCGCGCCCTCGGTGTCGTCCCAGATTTCCGGGCCGGTGGTCGCTTCGTGAATTGCGGGATTGGCGGGATTCTTGAACTGCTGCAGCAGGACGTAGCGATCGGGCGCCGACGCCACGATCTCCTCGGCCTTCGTTGATCGCGCCGGTCATGCCGCGCGCGCCTTCAGTGAGCACGAGCTTCGCGCCGTAGGCGATCAGCAACTTGCGGCGCTCGAGGCTCATCGTATCCGGCATCGTGAGCGTCAGCGGGATCTTGCGCGCCGCCGCGACGAACGCCAGCGCGATGCCGGTGTTGCCGCTGGTCGGCTCGACCAGCTCCTTGCCGGGACCGAGCAGGCCGCGCTTCTCGGCATCCCAGACCATCGCGGCGCCGATGCGGTCCTTGACGGAATACGCGGGGCTGCGGCCCTCAATCTTGCCGAGAACGGTGGCCGGCGCGCCGTCGGTGACGCGGTTGAGCCGCACCAGCGGCGTATGTCCGATCGAACGCGAATTGTCTTCGTACCAATGTGGCATCGGCTTGTCTCCCGCTTCTGAAGTCGTCGAAGTATATTACCTGTTAAATCGGATAAGTAACGATTGAAGCCAACGGCCTCGAGTACTAGAGATACGCGGAGGCGTACTGGCGATGGCAAATTCCAAGCGCAGCACCGCGCTCACGGTTCTGGCGATCCTGTTCGCGATTCTCGCGGTGTCCGACATTCTAAAGCCGTTGCATCTCGAGGGTCCGACTACCGGCCTGGTCTTTTTCGGCAAACGGCTGAGCGGCACGCCGAACGCGATCCTTGGTCCGATCCTCGGAATCTTTCTGCTGACCTATGCTGCCGATATCTGGCGAATGCGTCGCTACGCGATTCCCCTCGGCTACGCATACGCGATCTACGTCACGATCAACCTGGTACTGTTCTCAGCGAGGAATCCGTCGCCGGCGTCGAGGGGCGAGATGATTTTCGGCATCGTGTATATAGTTCTTGCACTCGCGCTCAGTTGGGGGACAGCGATACTGCTCAGCCGCAGCAAAGAACACCTCACATAGTCAAACCACTCTCCTATCCGCGCAGCAGGCGGGTGATTAGGTAGATCGCGAACATCCCCAGGCAGGTGGCGACGCCGACTAGCGGAGAGTCGTGCTCGCGCGCTTCGGGCAACAGGTCCGAGGCGCCGATGTAGAGAAAAGAGCCGGCGAAGAATGCGAGCAGGAACGGCAGGAGTCCCCTCAAGTCGAACATCAGCGTCGAGGCCGCGCCGAGAACCGGCGTGAGCATGTCGATTATCAGCCAGAAAACGGCGCGTCTCGGCGAGTTCCCATGCGCGAGAACGACGGTCACCGTGTTCAGCCCGTCGCTGAAATCGTGCGCGATTATTCCGAAGGCAATCAGAAGGCCCATCGCCGCGCTCATCTGAAAGCCGACGCCGATTGCGACGCCGTCCAGGAAGCTGTGAAAGGCCAGGCCTGCCGCCGACATCGCGCCAAGCTCCGGCTCATGAGCGCCGACCACGTGCGGATGCTCGCGGGCCCGATGCATCGCGGTGTACCGTTCGAGGCCGAAGAACGCCAGGAATCCCAGCGCGGTGATCGGCATGAACGATGCGCCGTTGGGGAACGCGAACACTTCCGGCAGTATGTCGAACAGGGCCACTGCCAACACCGCGCCGGAGCTGAAGCCGAGCAGCAGATGAAGCCGGTCGCGCAGACGGATTGCGGCCGTCCCGCCCAACCCGGTCGAGAACAGCGTGACCAGCGCAAGCAATATGGGCGCGAATCGCATTGGTTGGATTTGCTCAGAGTTTAGTGTCGATGGTCAAATTCAAAGATGTCGTGGAACCAGACGAAGGCGTTCCGCGTTGCTAATATGATGAGCATGAAATCAGGAACGAAGTGGATACTGGCGATTGCGATCAGCCTGGGCGGTGTCAGGCGCGCTGAATCCGATCGACGTTTTGGCCCAAGCCGCCGGCAACGACCACGGCACCGCGGTTTTTTCGGGCGGATGCTTCTGGGGCGTCGATGCTGTCTTCAAGCACGTCAAAGGCGTGAACAAGGTTGTTTCCGGATATGCGGGCGGCGCGGCAAACACTGCGCAGTACGAAACCGTCAGCACCGGAACTACAGGACATGCCGAGTCGGTGCAGGTGACTTACGATCCGTCGAAGGTTTCATACGACGATCTCTTGAAGGTATTCTTTTTCGTCGCGCACAATCCGACCGAGCTGAATCGGCAGGGTCCGGATTCAGGGACTCAGTACAGGTCGTCGATCTTCTATGAGAATGACGCGCAGAAGAAGATGGCCGATGACTACATCGCGCAACTCGATCAGAAGCACGCATTCTCAAAGCCAATCGTTACCAAGGTGGTCCCGCTCACGGGGTTCTATCCGGCCGAAGACTACCATCAGAACTACCTGGAATTGCATCCGGATCAGCCTTACATCGTCTTTAACGATTTGCCGAAGCTGGAACAGTTTCAGAAAGACTTACCCGGACTTTACCAGCAACAGGTCGCGAAGTAGATCAGCCGGCTGCCGCGCGGCGAAGCTCGATCTTTCGCATCTCGTCGGCGCGAGCGCGAGCTTGATCCGCTGCGCGTACCGCTGAGTCCGAGGCGTGGTATAGCTCGAGGTCGGCGTCAAACTCGCCATCGACGACGGGGCTCAGAGCTACATCCATATAGTGCTTCGAGGCCGGATCGTTCTCGATCTTTTTCCGCAGCCGTTCCAGCCGCCAGAAGAACCATCCGCCGGGCAGATAAGTCATTAGGGTCTCGCGCGTCCGCCGCGCGAAAAAGCTGAGCACGTTCTCACGCGGAAATCCCGGACGACGTTGGGTGCGAGGCTTGCGCCGAAGGATTCCACCTTGCAGCGGATGCACGTGCTCGAACGCGTGACTTCCATAGAAATAGAAAATCATCGAAGTCATCCGACGCGATCGCATCCCGCTGGCGACTGCGCGCTTGATCAAGGTCTCGATGTGCGACGGCGAATAATACAGGTGCCACGCCCGCTGGTAGATGTCCTGCCATTCGGACGCACTCATCCGCGGATGGTCGGCGGTCGCATGCTCGGCGTCGTACTTATTGGTGTCGGCTTCCATCCGCTCGCCGCGCTGGTACATCTCCTGATGGTCCTTGGATCCCGGCAGCGGCGTCAGCATGAAGAATTCCATGATGTCGATCGGAAGCTCACGCTGAATGATCGCGATGTCGCGCTCGATGCTGGCCGGTGTGTCGGACGGGAAGCCCAGGATGTAGCCGGCGTAGGTCAGAACCTTGGCGCGCTTCCACGCCTGTAGCATCTTGCGGTATTCGGTGATCCGATTCTGACCCTTCGACGCGCCCTTCAAGCTGTCGGGATTGATGTTCTCGAGCCCGATGAAAACTTTCTTGCACCCTGCGCGCACCGACTTCTCGACGAAGTTCGGAATTTTGTGGCACATGGTGTCGACTTGCATGATGATGTTGATCTTCAGGCGGTCGCGGCGCTTGAGCACGATGATGCGGTCGAGGATCGCTTCCCAATTCTTGTTGCGCGCGAAATTGTCGTCGGTGATGAAGAAGCTCTTTACGCCCTGCGCCGCGTGCGCGCGAATCAACTGCTCGATGTCGTCGGCGCTGCGATAACGCGACTTGCGTCCTTGCACATTTATGATCGTGCAGAAGCTGCAACTGAACGGGCATCCGCGCCCAGCGTCGAAGCATCCGAGAGCAGCCGGCGTAGCGCTTGACGTATTTCATCGGCAGGAACGGCAGCGACCCGCCTTCCATCCCCGGCAAGTCGGCCATGTAGTTATAAACCGGCAGCAGGCGATCCTCGAAGGCGGCGAGCAGCAGCTCGTCGAGCCGGTGCTCCGCTTCGCCCGCGAACAGGGTGATCCCGAGTGCGAGCGCGTCTTTCATCTCGGGCGGCATCTCAGGCAGCATCGCGAGGCATCCGCTGACGTGGAATCCTCCGATCGCGACCTGGATTCCGGCCTCGCGCAGCTCGCGAGCGATATCGACCGCGCGTGCGAACTGGTTGGTTTGCACTCCGACCAGCATCACGACGCCACGATTCGCATTGCGCTTGAACCTCCGAATTATCGAAGGCACCGGGACTTTTCTATTAGTCTCGTCGTGCGCTTCGATATCCAGATCGACGCTCTCGCCGAGGATGCGCCGCGACTGCGCGTCGAGCGCGAGTCCGTAGAGGTTCGACAGCGAGCTCGACGGCACAAATCCGCGCCACCACTGTATTAAGTAGCCGTCGTCGTCGTAATGCGAAGGCTTGATGAGTTCGACGAGAAATTTGGTGCGGTTCGTTTCGTTCAATGCACTCTTGTCCAGGAAACGTCGACCTCACTCTATTCGCAATCCAAGTGGTTCGCTACCCGCGGACTTCGCCGCTTGTTGATATCCATTCTCAACTAACCGCGAGTCTTCGAATTTCCTGGCTGACTGAGTCGAATCGATAGTCAAAGTAGGTATTGCGCTGGCGCTAGTAAGCGTGCACACCTATCTGTAGGACATGATCAAAACGAAACACCAAAGAACGGCGCAGCCTGCGTACCGCAAGCGCGCAAAAGGAGCATAACTTGGACCTTGAAAAATTAGTCGCAGACTTGGCGAAAGAACGAGACCGGCTCGGCCGGGCGATCAACTGCCCTACTGGGATCGGCCGGCGCCGCTTTGTCAGGTGGCGGCAAGAAGAAGCGAGTCGGCAGGCCTAAGGGATCCACGACCAAGAAGCGCAAGCGCGGCGGTCTGACGCCGGAAGGCAGAAGGCGACTGTCAATTGCGATGAAGAAGCGTTGGGCTGAGCGCAGGAAGAAGAGCGCGTAGCATTGCTCGAATCGCGCGCGCAGAGAACAGAGGGCTGCGCGCGCGGTCCGAATACGCAAATCCGCGGGAGACGATTCCGATGCGGCTCGTGTTTCTGTATTGTCGCGATCATCGCGCTCGCAGGATGCTCCGGCGTTGAGCAGGATGTAACGCATCTCCAGCAGCAACAGGATGCGATCAGTGCGGCGACCAAAAAGATAAAGGTCGTCCATGGCGCTAACGTCAAGAGCAATCCGCAGTACGTCGCGCTCGGACGCGTTGAGGGCTACTGCTTCAATCTTCCGAACTCCAGCGGCGGCCAGGTAATCCACGGAGATGGGCTTAGAGCCGCCGCCTATCGCAAGTACGGCGACCAGGTCGATGCGATCGTGAATACCAGCGTATGGTTCGTCTCCGATGACGACTATGGCGCCTACGAGCCTTATGATGAAGGCGGATACTTCGAATGTGCCGGCACCGCGGTCCACTTCAATGCTCAAGTGAGCTCCTGCCGCATCACCTGCCGCTGCGCCCGCGAGTTGACGTGTAACCTGCGTACTCAAACCAGGTGATCAAGGAGAGACCAGCGATGGCTTTACTTGTACCGGTATCGGGAATCGAAGAAGTAAGGGCGCATCGTGGATGGTTTCTGTTCATGGGAGTCGCGCTCATCATCCTTGGCAGCATCGCAATAGGCAGCGCCGAAGTGATGACGATGGTCTCGGTGATGCTCCTTGGATGGCTGCTGATCTTCGCCGGAGCTGTTCGAAGTGGTGCATGGATTCGCGCGACGCGCGTGGGGCGGTTTCTTCGTCAATCTCATGGGCGGCCTGCTCTACGCGGTGACCGGCCTCCTGATGATCACGCATCCGGGAGTAGCGGCGGTGACGCTCACCTTCATGATCGCGATGCTGTTGATCGTTGCCGGCACCTTCAGAATCTTCGTAGCCTTCTCGACTCCGATACATCATCGCGGATGGCTGGTCCTGAACGGCGTGATCTCGCTGTTCCTGGGATTCTCGATCATGAGCTCATGGCCGGTTTCCGGACTGTGGGTCATCGGACTGTTCATCGGCATCGATATGATTTTCGACGGATGGACCGAAGTGATGCTTGCGTTGAGCAGTGGAAGCGGTGGCGGACCGGCACCTGCTCAGCCCGCGACTGCATGATTGTGCCTCCGCTGAGTTGCGCCATCTACCTACCTCGACGCGAAGCGGCCAACCTCTTCCTGCCACTTGTCGCCGAATACCAGGATCATCACCTGATGATTGATGTCCGCGTCATGACTCAGGCTGCGGATTGAACCACCGCCCGCGACTGCGAGCACCTTGTATGCTGCCTGTGCCTGCTTTGCGAACTGCGGAAGCGGCCCGATATCCTTTGGCGTCGGCTCGAAGCGATGCACCTTGATGAAGAGTTCACGCTCGTAGCGCTCATGTTCCTCCTGCTGCACATCGACGGCGCTTAAAGTACCGTTGTTGCTCTTGAAATTGCGGATGAGCGCGAGCAGCGGTGCGAAATCCTGCCTGCTCGGGTGGTGAGTCGCCGATCAACACGATCACCTTGCGCGCGTACGGTTTCCAATCCATCTTCGTGATCGCGGTCTGCACTGCGCCGAGCGTGTTCTCCTGCCATTCGCCGCCGCCCTTGGCCTGGATCGAGCCGAGAAAGGTTTGTAGCTTCGCCGTCGAGAGCGTCAGCGGCTGCATATCGATCGGATCGCCTTTGCCCCCGAACACGACAACGCCGACACGCGCGATCGGCACAAGCTGGCGAACTCGTAGCGCCAGTTGCGTCATCCGCGCCTTCACGTCGGCCATCACGAAGTCCATCGACTTGGTGCCGTCGATCACCAGCACGATATCGAGACCTTTGTGACGCAGGTCGGTGATGAACCACCCAAAGGTCCCGCCATCACCGTTACCGCCTGGTCCAGGATGCAGATTCAGGTAGTCGTTGAAATGGCGAGGGCCGATATCGAGTCCTGTGTCAGACGGAGTAGCGCCAATATCGCTGGAGTTAGCGCCCAGCACTTTCCTGGTGTCCACCACCGGCGGCGAATCGTCAGGCATTTTGGTGTTGAACTCCGGCATCGGCACGTCGGGAAACTCGAGTGGCTCGACGGTCTCGGGCGGATGAATAGATCCCGGATCCATCTTGAGGATGAGCAACTCGCGAGCGGGGCTCTCATGCACGGCGATGATGAGCGCGAGAAGGATCGCGAGATGGATCGCAATCGAAATCGAAAATGGGCCGCCGGCAAAGCGGGCCGCATTGCGAAGCGGCACGGGCATCGACGCAGCGATAGGAGTGCCTCGAATCCGGGTCCACGCAAAGGCCAGGATTAGTATCGAGCCCGACACGGCAAGGCAAACAATCAGGATCGCAATCATCGCATCCTCCTTGGCGCCAAGGCCGGCCGGAAGCATTGGCGTCTCCTGAAACTGAGATCGGAGGAGGTGCGATTTTCTTGCGATTTATTTTTTGTCGATCACTTCCCTGTCCTTTGCTGACGGCGCTGGCATCGCGGACGATCCAAGCAACCTAACCCCTAACCCCTTCCCGAGCGGGAAGGGGAACCGGAATATGGGGTTAAGGACTCGAGCTGACTGACTGCCCAGGCCGCGGCCGAACGATGCGACCTGCGACTGCCATTGGTCGCCGAACGCGAGGATCAGCACCTGCTGATTGATGTGCGCGTCCTTGGTCAGCGATTTCATCGAGCCGCCACCCGCCGTCGCCAGCACTTTGTACGCCGCCTGCGTCTGCCGGTAGAACGCCGGCAACGGTGAGATCTTCGGCGGCTCCTCGCGATGCACCTTCAGCCAGAACTCGCGCTCGAATCGCTCATGCTCTTCGGCGGCCACGTCAACCGTGTTGAAGGTGCCGTTGTTGCTCTTGAACTGCCGGATCATCGCCAACAGCGGCTGGAAGTCCTCGGTGCGCGGAGGCGAATCGCCGACCAGCACCACGACCTTCTTCGCGTACGGCTTCCAGTCCATCTTGTTGATTCCGGTCTGGACCGCGCCGAGCGTGTCCTCTTCCCATTCGCCGCCGCCCATCGCCTGGATGCTGTTAAGGAAGTCGCTGAGCTTCTGTGGCGACAGCGTCAGCGGCTGGATATTCATCTTCTCGCCCTTGCCGCCGAACACGATTATTCCGATTCGCGCGATCGGCACCAGCCGGTGAATCGATTGCACCAACTGCGCCATCTTGGCTTTGACGTCGTCGATGATCAGTTTCATCGAGCCGGTGCCGTCGATTACCAGCACCACGTCGAGGCCCTTGCGTCTCAGCTCGCCGATGAAACCGCCGAAGCCCGATCCGATTCCGTGACCGTAGCCCGAGCCCATGCCGCCGCCACGACCGATACCGATACCGCCGCCGCCGGCTGCGCGCACGTAGTCACTGGCGAGACCTACGGCCTGCGATGTATCGACTGCGGTCGGCTGTTCCATCTGCTGCGGCGCCGAGTCGGGCATCGGCACTTCGGGCATATCGAGATCCTGCATCTCGTTGCCGCCGCCACCGCCGCCGCCCGCTTCGAGGTTCACCATGATCAACTCGCGTCCACGCTGCTCGTGGATGGTGATAATCAGGACGAGCAGCAGCGCGACATGAAGTGCGACCGAGAGCGGGAACGGACCAATCAGGAATCGTACTGCGCTGCGGACCGCCGGCCAGAATCCACCGGCCTCCTCGCGAGCTTCGTCGGCGTCGAAGGTTTCGACGACTGCGGGCGCGGGTGCGCGCGTGACGCCGATTGCACCGGCGCGCGCGAGCGCCGCGAGCTGGCGCTGACAAATCGCGCATCCGGCGACGTGCGAATTCCATTTCGCGCGCTCGTCGGGCGCGAGTGTGTTCTCCGCGAACGCGGCGAGCAAATCCGCGTCGGGACATCCTGCGCCCGACGCGTCGAGGCCGGACGCGAGGCTCGTGCGAATCATCGCGTCAAGGCGTTTATCCTGATTCTTCTCGTCGGGCATCATTTTCCCAGCGCGAGCATGCGGCCGAGGTCGAACGGCCAGTCGCCGGTCGCATACTCGAAACATTGGTCGATTTGATCGTCACTGAAATGATACTCGCGGCGCAGCGTGCGCGTAACGCAGTCGCGGATCGCAGTTCCTTGCACGCGCGAGATTGCGCGACGCGCTCGACTCATGCTCGCCGAGCAGAGCCGCAGTCTGCGCGAGAGTCAGATCGTGCACATAGTAATATGAGAGCCGCAGCCGGTCGTCCGGCGACAGCGCATTCAGAGCGGCACTGAGAGATCGATCGAGCGCCGCGATCAGCCTTGCGCGATCGGGATCGGGCGAATCTGTTCCGTTGACGGTGAGGCTCGAATTGCTGTCGCGCGCGTCGTCGAGCGGTTCCATGCGGCGGGTCGCGCGCCATTGATCGGCTTCGAGACGGGTGACTACTACTCGCATCCACGACATCAGCGAGCTGCGGCCGCCGTAATGATCGAGGGGAGAGCGGCGATCGCCGTTGGAGCGATCGCAAACCGTAGAGATCGGCCCACAAGGAATCGGCGATCTCGCTCGCGCGCGAGGAGTTGCCGAGCACGGCGCGCGCGAACGCATCGACCGGCGCGCGATAGGTCGCTACGAGATGACGCCAGGCGTCGGCGTCGCCGTCGCGGCATCCGATGGCGAGCGCGAGGTCGGCGGCATGAATCGAGTCGAGAAAGCTTAAGGCATCGGCGCGGTTGACCGCACTGGCGTCGGCATCGAATCGACGATCGAAGCTTCGCCACAGCGCGCTGGCGAAGGAAGAACGCGAGACGTGCCATGCCGCGGCGTTGCTGGTGGAATACAGGCGATCGATTGTGTCGCGGTAATTTTCGAGGAACTGTTCCAGCGACGAGGCCGCCATGATTTCTATACTGAGCCTGCGTCAGGTTGAATCTCAACCTCATCCCTGAGTCGACGGAATAAATTCCGTCCTACTGGTTCTTTCTTGCGTTGCCGGTTACGAGAGGATTTTCTTGAGGCTGGTGGGTAGCTGGCTGTCGAAGTTCATTGGCGCGCCTGAGACTGGATGACGGAACTTCAGCTCGCATGAGTGGAGGGCTAGGCGGCGCGCGGGATCTGTGGTCGCACCGTATTTGCGATCGCCGACGACAGGATGGCCCAAACCGGCCATCTGTACGCGAATCTGATTCTTGCGGCCGGTTTCGAGAGTTAGCTCGATCAGCGAGTTGTCTCGGCCTTTTCGCAAGACGCGGTAGTGAGTGATCGCCAGCTCGCCGCCGCGCTCGACGCGATGCATCCTGAGTGACTTGCTCTCGACAAGGTTGTCGCGGAGGGTGCCTTCATCCTTCGCGGGCACGCCTTCCACTACGGCGAGATATTTCTTGGTGACAGTCTTCCAGTTCTGTTGAAGCTGGTCCTGTATCGCGCGACTTCTTGCGAAGATCATCAGGCCGGAGGTCTCGCGATCGAGTCGATGGACGATGAAGGCCTGCTGCGACGTCGCGCTGGTGAGCGCCTTCAGATGGTCGTTGAGGATTCGATGCGCGGTTTTTTCCTTCTCGCCCTCCGATCCCATCGACAGCAGACCCGCGCGCTTGTCGACGACGACGATGGCATCGTCGAGATGAACAATCTTCAAACCGTGACGCTCGATCGATGCGGCCGGGATTTGCTTGCCCGACGCGATAGTCACAACGTCGCCTGGCATCAACTGCGTGTCGTGCCTGACAGTAGTCATCCGCGTGACGCTCACGGAGCGGAAGCGTAGGAGATCCTTCGCCGCTTTGCGCGACAGTCCGATCGGCAGGGTAAGCAGATAGGGCAGCAGTTCGCATCGCGCCGAGACGCTGAACTTGTGATCGCGCGAGGCCATTGCGGTAATATGGTCGCTCACTATTGTTGCAGCGGCAAGATGAGTAGCGCGAAGCAATATATCGCCGACAGGTTTCCGTGGCTGAACCTGTTCGACTCTCTGGCGGTGGTGTTTGTACTCGCGCTTGTCGCGGTTGCCTTCTGGCCTCATTCGGGGCTGATCGCCGATCTGGTTTTCATCACCGCGATTCCCGGCTCGATCGCTGCAATCGTCTGGAGCTTGACCTTCTGGCATAAGGGCCGCGTGCAAATTGGACGGCTCAAGCTTCGCTACAAACAGGTGCGGAGGGTCACTGGCATTGCCGCACTGATTTGCCTGCCGTTTCTGTTATTGCAGCAAGCGTCAATCTATCTTCAGGGCCCGAACATTCTTCGCGAATTGCCTCCGGAAGTCGCGGACGCTAAGGCACCCTACCCGAAGCTCGCGCAATCGAAGATTCGGGTCGTCGTCGCGATCGCGCATCTTGAGGGCGACGACGGCCAGAAAGTAGAGGGGCAACTGCGCGATGCGCTCGCAAACCTGGACCCGCGGTTGAAGGTGACGCCGGTCATTCTTAATCGCACGATCGCCGCGTCCGGACGTCCGCAAGGAGTCGCGCATCTCGACGCGCTCGAAGCTGTGACGGGGGTGCGCGTCGAATCGCTGATATGGGGTGGAGTGAAGGGCGTTCCCAATGCGGCCGTTGGACCACTCTATGCTACGAAATTCAGCGACTATCCGCAGTTCGGCGGAGCGTTTCTCCCCGGCGACTTCAAACTGCCAGCGCTGCCGCCCGACGACCTATGCAAGGTTCTTCGCTTAATCGTCGCAACTGACAGCGCCGAGTTCATGGTCAGGTACAAGATCAAATTCGGCGATGCCCTCGAACCAGTGATTCGCGAGGTTAGCGCGATCGTCAGCGATCCTCGCAAGACTGCCGGCTGGAGCGCCGATACGCGCGCACGGATGAACCTGATTCTCGGTATTGCCAACCGCACCTCAGGCGTCGAACGAAAGTCGAAGGATTCTCTCAAAGCCGCTGTCGCATACTTTCAACGTACCCTGAACGATTGGACACGCGATCGCGACCAGCTCGAATGGGCAATGACGCAGCGAAATCTGGCCGATACGCTATGCCAACAGTTTGGCCTTGACTGGGATGATGCACCGTTGCATCCGGCGATGACTGCATTTCAAAACGCGCTGACCGTATATCAGTCACGATCCGATCGGCTCGACGCGGCGCACGTCCAGTTGGGAATCGCGAGTGATTACGAAATAATCGGCCGCTACGAGCCGGGTCGCGAAAACGTAAGCAAGGCTGTAGAGCATTATCGTGCAGCGGTAGATGGATTCGATCCGCGCACTTACCCCGATGATTGGGGTGATGCTCAGCTCAAGCTCGCGAACGCCCTCAGAGTCCTGGCCTTCTGGGACAAGGGAACAAAGAGCATCGAGGATGCGATGGCCGCCAATAAGGCTGCACTAACTGTCTATTCAAAGCAGGACGATCCTTTTCGCTGGGCGGAAGCCCAGGGACAACTTGCTCAGTGTCTCAATCAGCTCGGCCAAGTCACCGAGAAACCCGACGACTTCCGTCAGTCGATCTCGATCCTGCGGCAGGTTCTCGATGGCTATCCACGCGAGAACACTCCGATGGAGTGGGCAGAGCTCCAGTCGACTCTCGGTAGTGCGCTGATGGGACTCGACGATCTCGGTCAGAAATCAGGAGAAGAGTATCCGGAGCAGGCCGCGATTGCATATCGCGCCAGCCTTGAGGAACTCACATTGGAGGAGAGCCCAATCCCGTGGGCAACCGCAAAACAGGGACTCGGAAATGCTCTAGGAGAATTGGGGCATGACAACTCGGACAGTTCCTATCTGAATCAGTCAATTGACGCCTATAACGATTCCCTCAAGGTATTCAAATCCGATCGACAGCCGCTGGAATGGGCAACCGTGAAGTACGAGCTTGGCGAGACGCTGGCTGACCTGGGCTACCAAGGATCGGGCGTCAGGTATCTTCAGCAAGCGGTACAAACCTACCGGGAGGCGCTGGCGGTATTGCCGAAGGATAGTCCGCCACAACTGCGGAAGGAAATTCAAGACAGTCTTAACTTTGCGCTCGAGGAACTGCACCGGCGGGGTTGGAATGGCTGACGGCTTATTGGGTGGCGCTGATCTCTGGCATTGCGACTTCATCGTGAGGCTGGTCAAGGACTAACGTCTTATACGCGAGCGCTGTTCCCGCGACCGCAGTCGTCGCCAAAGCTACCAGCAGCATATCGATGATTCCCCTTACCACCTCGACGACGCCTGGCGGGTGATAGCCCATGTACCACTCGAAGGCTTGCCGGACGATCCAGTAGGGCAGGTATGAAAGAAATAAGATTGCAGCAAGGCGTTCGATGTTTCCCGCGGTCTGTTTCCAGGCGACAGATATTCCCGCATACCTGCCGATCGCAATCGCCGGGAAAATGAATCCCAGCCGAAGGTATCCGACCAGAACGATACACAGTCCCAGGAAAAATCCCACGCCTCCCAGTAGCACGAGCTGGTTGGCGAAAGTTCGCTGCCCATAACGAAGCACGACGAAGGGGACGCCGACGCATACAGTCATCGCAACGATCATCAGTATCGTCGCCAACAAGTACATCCATTGAGTTCGCGAGTAGGCGAAGGCCGGATGGTTGGCGACACTCTGGCGGCCCCGAATTGCGAGCTTGGTCCACGCCACCGAGAAGGGAGTGAACAGAATAAGGTGCAAGATCGCCATCAAGCTACCGGTCAAATTCCGGGATATGTCCTGACGCTCGAGCCCGTAGCAGAGTACATCCACCGCAAGAATCAGGACGAAAGGCATTTTGCCGAACTTCACGAGTTCCGGCAGACACTTGAACGGAAGCAGCAGCGACTCTCGCACGATCGGGAGAACCGGCAGCTCGATCACGATGAATCTGCGGTGGATAGCGGATTGCTCGTTCGGCATCACAACACCGTCGATAGATGCATTCGAGTCTGGCAACGGGATTGGAGGGTGGCAAGCTGCAGTCGATGACGCGGTAGGTCAGTATGATACTGCGATGACAATCCAAATCGCGCTGATTCGCGGGATCAATGTTGGCGGGCATCAGTCGGTCGCGATGTCGGATCTGCGAGACCTGCTCGACGCAACTTGGCTTCGAGGGTGCTCGCTCCCTGCTGCAGAGCGGCAACCTGATCTTTCGCGATGCGCGATCGGGCGCTGAGCCTCGAGCGCTTGCTGGAGAAAGAGGCTGAGAAGCGGCTGGGTCTGCATGCCGACTTCCTGATTCGCAGCGCGAAGGAATGGCGGGAGGTCGTCGCGCGCAATCCATTTCGCAAGGAAGCCGCGCGCGATCCGAGCCATCTGGTGGTGATGTTCATGAAGACGGCGGCGAACGCGAAAGACGTCGACGGCGGTGCAGGCGGCGATCGCGGGTCGGGAGATAATTCGCGGCGATGGCAAGCAACTGTACATCGTGTATCCGGACGGTATCGGCAGATCGCGGCTGACCAACGCGATCCTCGAAAAGAAGCTTGGCATCCGCGGAACGGCTCGCAACTGGAATACCGTGCTGAAGATCGCGGCGCTGGCTGACGAGTGATTGACTAATTCGTTCTCGCGAGCACCTGACTGAGATTGTCGGTGTTGCTCATTCCTAAGTACACTTCGACTCAATGAAACCTATAGTAATGATTGGCGCGATTGTCGCGCTGCTCGGTCTCCTCGCGCTCGCTCAGCCGGTGTTCACGACGAATCAGACCAAGAACGTTGCCGAGATTGGCAATCTGAAGATTCAGGCAAACGAGCAGACCGCGCATGCGATACCGCCGATTGTCAGTGGCGCGGCGCTAATCGTGGGGCTGGTGCTCGTGGTGGGCGGTCTGTATCAGAAGCGCTAAGCAACGCCGTCTGCGCGGAGCCTCTGCGCACGGACTCAATAGTGGAAAAACTCTCGACAGCTCCGCTCATCGCCGAGCACGAGCAGGAGGAACGCCCGGACGGCCTGCGCTCGGCGGGCCCGATTGTCGCGATAATCCTCGCGACCGTGGTTCTCGCCTACGCTAAAGACATCCTGATGCCGTTGACGATGGCGGCGCTGCTGGCCGTCATCTTCAGTCCTGATTGCCAGCCGGCTTGATCGTTTGGTCGGCAGCTTCGTCAGCGCTGCGATGGTGGTGGTGGCGGCGGTTACAATCGTCGTCGCGATTGGCTATTTCGTAACTGTCGAGCTTACCGCGGTCGCCGTTCAGGTCACCGACTACACCGACAACATCGCAACCAAGCTGACCACGTTGAAGGGCAGTACGCCGGTGTGGATGGTGAGGGTTCAGGACGCGATCAAGGACGTCGAACAGCAGATCAGCGACGTGACGCCGCGGGCGAAGCGCGCAAAGCCTGCCAGCGTCGTTCAGGTGCCGGCTGCTCAGTCGGACCTGCAAGAGGCGGTAAAGCCGGTTGTCCCAATACTGTCGGGACTGTTCGATGCGCTGCTGATCGTGGTGCTGATGTTCTTTCTGCTGTATGGCCGAAACGACTTGCGCGATCGGCTGGTGCGGCTCGCGGCGCGCGGGCGGATTACGCTGTCGGCTGAGGCGATTGGGACCGCGGGCGAAGCGGTGGGTCATTACCTGTTGCTATTCGCGCTTACTAATCTCGGATACGGAGTAGCTATTGGACTGACTATCTGGATGATTGGGTTGCCCAATCCGATTCTGTGGGGAGCGCTGGCTGCGCTGTTTCGTTTCGTACCGTACGTTGGTGTTCCAATTGCCGCGATATTGCCGATGTTTGTGGCGTTTGCCGTATCACCGGGATGGAGTGAATCAATCGAGGTTTTCGCCGCCTTCGTCATTTTCGATCAAATCGTGGGCTACCTGATCGAGCCTTTCCTGATTGGTCGCGGAATTGGTTTGTCGCCGCTCGGGTCTGTTGTTTTCCGCGATGTTCTGGGGATGGCTGTGGGGGCTTCCGGGACTGCTGCTGGCGACCTCTTTGACCGCGTGCCTTAAAGTCGCCGGTGACTATATTCCGGCGCTTGGCTTCTTCTCCGTGCTGTTCGGAGACGACAGCGCTCGCGAGGACTATCACGACTACTACCGCAGCCTGCTCGAGCTCGATCAGTTGAGCGCGCGCAAGATCGTCATCGGGTACTGCGACAAAAACGGACTCGAGCCGACCTTCGACGACGTGCTGGTGCCGGCGGTTGTCCTGGCCGGCGAAGAGCGCTTCGAAAATCATATCAGCGAGGACAATCAGAACCTGGTATTCGAGACCACTGCCACACTGGTGAAGGAACTCGGCGACCGCTTCAACAAACCCCGGTTCAGAGGCCGCCTGCGCATCGTGGGTATCGCGCCGCCCGGCGAAGTTCACAGCCTGGGACTGCTCATGCTGCTGGAACTGCTCCGGCGGACGGGTATCGCGGCTAATTTTTTTGGGATGGACAAATCGGCAGAGGAAATTTGCGCATTTGTGAAGCAATACGCTCCCGACATGGTCTTCATTTCATGCACCACGACCGAGTGCATGCCCGCCGCGCTCGAACTGGTCCGCGTGCTGATCGCGGAATCGCCGCATCTCGAGTATCATTGGCGGCGGAATGTCGGCATTGTCGCAGCGCGCGGAACTGATCGAGGCTGGCGCCAGCAAGTCTGCGGCAGCAGGGGCGAAGTGCGACACGCCGTACGTCTGTACGCTCTGAGACGTTCAGTGTCGCGGTCATCGCAGATCGGAAGCGCCCGCCCTCCTTTAGTTGATACCCGACCGGCAAATACCTAGTCAATACCTGTCCTAATTAGTCAATTACGAGCTACTCAGCTATACTAAGTGAGTATATATTACTTGTTCTCGCGAGCACCTAAGTAGTGTTCCGAAGAGTAATAAATGTGGCATTCTGCAATTACATGTTTATTATCTACTTGTCGGAATCGATATACGGTTCGAGTCCGGCTCTGATCCAGCCCTACGGTGGTCCTTCCGCTCGCCTTTGACCACGTTCCGCTAGACCATCGACAAATCGACAATCACTAAGGCTCGAGGAGGTCCGCGCGAGACGTCGCTGTCTCACGGTATTTGCCGCCTATGAAATTAAACCTGAAGAACAAACTCAGAAAGACGATTGCCCTGTCGGGTGCGATCGTGGCGTTCTCAATCGCGGCGCCGTCGTTCGCGCAATACGATAACGGCCCCGGCCCCGGCTACGACGGCGGCCCTGGCTACGACAGCAGTCCCGGCTACGACGATTCAATCAACAGCGGCCCCGGCTATGACGGTCCCGGCTACTACGGCGGACCCGGACAACAGGGATGGGGCGCGTACGACAATGGTCGCACCTGGCGAGGCGCACGATGGTGGCATCGGCACAACATCATGTGGTTCTACCGCCATCATCCGGAATGGGCCGTGATGGACTCGCTGTGGCAAAACCAGGACGGCGACTACGACAACGACAACGCATGGCACGACGCCTACTGGTGGCATCAGAACAACCCGGACTACTTCTACGCCAATCATCCGAACTGGATTTCATGGTATCCGGACTGGCGTAACTCGGACGGCGCTTACGACGGGCAGCACAACTGGCATTACGGTCAATGGTGGTACAACCAGAATCCTAACTGGGTTTCGACCAACCATCCCAACTGGATCAGCCAGCATCGCAACTGGGCGACTCATACTGAGTTTCGGAACAATCGGACCGTGATGCGGACCGAGAACGAGGGCAACGAGCGCTCTCGCCAGCAGGCTGCGGTTCAGCAGAATCGCGTGAATGAGAGGGCCGCAGGCGAGCAGCGCAACGAGGCGAATCGCCAGCAGCAGGCGTCGCGCGAGCAGCAGAATCAGCAAAATCGCGCGAACGAGCGGGCGGCGACCAATCAACGCAACGAGGCGAACCGTAACGAGCAGGCATCGCGCGAACAGCAGAATCAGCAGAATCGCATGAACGAGCGGGCCGCGACTAATCAGCGCAACGAGGCGAATCGCAACGAGCAGGCATCGCGTGAGCGGCAGAACCAGGCTACTCGCAACGAACAGCAGGCTACTCGCAACCAGCAGCAGGCGACGCACAATCAGGAGCGCGCTACTCAGAACGAGCAGCGGGCCACTCGCAACGAGCAGCAGGCCACCATCAGCAGCAGGAACGTCCGCAGCAGGCGCAGCGTCAGCAGCAGGAACGTCCGCAGCAGGCCGCAGCATCAGCAGCAGGAGCGTCCGCAGCAGGCTCAGCATGAGGAGAAGCAGGCGCCTCATCAGGATCACTCGTCCAATCGGCAGCCTGAACAGAACAAGCAGGCGAATGCCGGCCACGAAGGCGGACACCAGAAGAACTAATCGCGGCGCGATACGCCCTAACCAGGCGTATCGCGCATCACTCATTAGACTTACAAGCTAAAGGAAAACTAAAGAAATGAATTCAATCCAACGAATTGCCATCAGCGTCGTGAGTGTATGCGGCCTTTGCGTTCCTTGCCGGATGCGGCACCAGCACCAAGGAAGTTGATTCCACTACCTATGTCCCTGCGCCCGCGCCGGCTCAGGTCGTCGTGCAGGCGCCGCCAGTAATGGTCACTCCGCCGACCACGACCACCAGCACCTCGAGCTATCGGTCAAGCAATTCAACTGACTCAGGCGCCGGCGGCACCGTCGACAGCTCGAGCTCGCATCACAGTGAATCCACGACGGTAACGCCTACTAACTGATCGGCGTTGAGGGAGAATTCTGCGATGCGAAACAAGCGCAATCAGAAAAGAAAGGCCGTGCCCGCCCTCGCGATCGCGCTTTTGATCGGCGGAGCACTCTTCACAGCTGAGGTTCGCGCCGAACCCGCGACGACCGACTCGAACTATGCGTTTCGCAGGAACGACGCTGTCAGCGTGCAGGCGGACCATCACTACAACTCCCCGGCTGATCGCGCCAACGACGCTCTGCTGATAACCGAGGTCAAGAACGCGCTGGCCCATGACGGTGTCGCCGACGGCTATCCGGTTGCCGTCGATTGCGATCACGGCAAGATCCTTTTGAGCGGCGTGGTCAAGTCGGCGTCGGACGCGAAGCATGCCGGCGATATCGCGGCTGCCGCGGACGGAGTCACCGGGGTAAACGATCAACTGACCTGGCATTGAGTCGAGGAGCTGACAAATCACGATGTTATTGATTCTGATCATCTTGCTGATCCTGTTCGGTGGCGGCGGCGGTTACAGAACCTATCATCACGGGGCCCGCGATCCCGGCGGCTTGTTGATGCTGATACTCATGATCGTGTTAGTCGTCTGGCTGCTCGAAGGCGGCCTTGGCATCTGACCTGAGAATAGACAAAGGAGAATGTCATGTTGCTACTAATCATTATACTAGTTCTGCTCTTCGGCGGCGGCGGTGGTTACTATGGATACAGTAACTACGGTGCTACTGGCGGCCTCGTACCGCTGGTGCTCGTGATAGTTGTGATCTGGCTGCTGGTCGGTCGCGGCGGGCTCTGACGGTTCGATCACGGCTCCGGCGACTATTAAATCTGGTTCGTCGGGTTTCGTTACCCGCGTAACTGGACCGCAGTGGACCTGATTTTCTCGTAGTCGTAATATTTGAACCAGGCGCAGGCAATGTCGCGATAGTCCGTAGATAGTGAGAACAGCGAAGGAGTGCTCGGGTGACTCTAGTCAATATAGTAGTGATCCTGGTCGTAGTCGGGCTGGTGATGTGGCTAATCAACACCTACATCCCGATGGCTGGCGCTATCAAGAGTTTACTCAATATCGTCGTGTTCGTAGTCGTGTTGGTCTGGATTCTGCAAACCTTTGGGATAATCGGAGCGATACCCGGAGTCAGGATGCCGGCGTTGAAGTGATCAAGCTAGTAGCCCAAACAGCGCTCAATCTTCCAGCAACCGGGTGGCACTCACCGCTCGGCGATGGGTGAAACGGCGGGCATCTGGGAGACTCCCCCCTCCCTCGGTGCCCGCCTATTTTTCTGTGTTCAACTGTTCAGATGAATCAAGTAATCCGCAAGCTCAGAGGTAACCGCAATGACATTTGAAGATACCGCAAATTCCAGCGTTCGCAGCGCAATGGATCAGGGCCGCCAGGCGGCAGACAAGGCCGGCCAGGCGGTCAAGGACGGTTACGATGCGGCGCAGCAATACGTCAAGGATCGCGGACTTGACCTGGACCTGCGCGAGCTCGTGCGCAGTGAACCGTGGTTCGCGATCGCGGCCGCCTTTGCAGTCGGCTACGTCGTTGCACAAATAGTTCGTCGCGTTTCCTGAAAGGCGCCGCAATGAATACCTCAGCGGAGACCACCTCAGCGTATGCGGACGAGAGGGTGCGCCGGCAGAATCGCGACATCCGCGAATACATTGTAGAGGAGCCGCTGACCTCGCTCGCGATAGCCAGTGGCGTCGGATTCATCATCGGCGGAGGCGCCAACAGCCGCCTCGGGCTCGCACTCCTGAGTATCGTCGGACGAATCGCACTGCGCGGTGCTGCGACCAATTTCATCGTGGACCTGTTTAGCCGGTAATGACGGCAGTCGAAAATCGGAGCGCGCGACAAACCGAGGGCAAGGCTATCGCAATGGACACCATGACAACCGAAGAACAGATTTCAGCGATCCAGACTGAGCGCGACGACGCGCGGCAAAACCTGCGCGATACCTTGTCCGACGTCAACGACAAGGTTGAACGCGCCGAAGACGAGATGCGTCCCGACCACATCATCGAGAGTCATCCGGTCGGCGCGGCGTTGATTGCCGGAGCCTTGGGCTTTCTGTTCGGCTCGATCGTCAACAGCCGCGGCGCCGGCCCGATCGTAATCGCCGCATTGCTCGGCGTCGCTCTTTCAAAGCACGGCTCAGACGACGAGAGTTGAATTTCCGCTAAGTCTCGCAGCGGCTGACAGACCCATGACAGAAAAACCGTCGCATATCGCCAACGGCAGCCATGAAACCTCGCAGGATTGGCCGACGTTGGTGGGCCGTGCAGTCGACGACGTAACCCGCATCCTGCAGTCCGAGGCTCACATGCTGGAAAACAGCATGAGCGCGGCGCTCGCACGCGACTGGCTGGTGCAATAGCTACCTCTAACTGTGGTCGCCGTGATGCTTTGCGGCGGAGTCTGCATACTGTGCGCCGGGATACTGCTGCTTCATCGAATGGCTACCGCTGTGGCAGGCATTCGGACTCGCGGGCGTCGCGATCCTGCTTATCGGGATCGCGACTCACGCAATCATGAAACCCGCATCCCGTCTCGATTCCATCTGAGCGATCATTTCCCGGACTGATTGGGCTCGCCGGTCCTTATGACGGCGGGCCTCTTCATGTTTAACTACTGCGATGATCGCCGCGGTTGAGAATTTCCTCGGTCAGGCCGGGCCCTGGTCGCTGGTCGTCGTCTTCGTCGTGATCGTGCTCGAGTCGTCGGCCGGGTTGGGTTTGATCTTCCCCGGCGAGATGATGGCGGTGATTGCGGGCGCGATGGCCGCCGACGCTTTCTTTTCGCCGTGGACTGCATTCGCAGTCGTGGCGATTGCGCGCGACTGATCGGCGACCTGACCGGCTACACGATTGGTCATACCAAAGGGCAGGCCGTATTGGCGCGATGGTCGTTCGCGCGACGCCAATATGAATCGCATCGCAAGCGCCTCGAGTACTACTTCGAGCATTTCGGTGGCGCGACGGTGTTCGTCGGACGCTTCGTCGCCGTCGGACGCGCGTTCGTGCCCTTCACCGCGGGCCTGTCCGGGATGCGAATCGCGCAAATTCGCGCCGATCTCGATACTCGCCGGATTGGTGTGGGCCCGGTCACGGTAGGCCTTGGCTATACCTTGGGTTCCAACTGGAGACTCGTCGAGAAATGGCTCAAGTCGCTGAGCGCGGGAATTGTCGTGCTGGCGATTTTGACCGCGCTGATGGTCGTGATGTGGCGGTCGGTCTCCCGGCGTCAAACCCAGATCGTCGCGGCATGGAAGCGTCATCTCACCGGGCGCTACGGCTTCGATCTGACGCCGTTCGTAAATTTCGTTCGCAAACGCTTCTCGCCGCGCAGTTACCTTGGCCTTCATCTGACGGTTGGAGTTGATCGCGACGTGACGGCGCTGGCGTGGCTGTTCGGCGGTATCGTCGATGCGATCTCGGACCAGGGTCCGCTCGGCGGGCTGGACCGGACGGTCGCGCTATTCGTCGCCGCAGCAGCGCACCCCGCTGCTCGATTCGGCAGTAGGCGTGATCGCGATGCTCGCCAATCCAGTCTGGCTGGCCTTCGTGGTCGGTCTCGGAGCAATCAGCTATGCGCGCCGGCGAGAGGCGAGCTTGTCGATCGCGGCGTTGCTGTTTCTCGCCGGTGCATACGTACTCGCCTACGGGCTACAGGCGATGTTTGCGAAGCATGCCGCCAATCAATCCGAAATGGTGCTGGTAAACGGTTTTGCAGGCTTTCCCAGCGCCGCGCTGACCGCGTCAACCGCCGGCTACGGGATGCTCTGCTACCTGCTCGCGGCCGAAACAGCAAAGCTGGCGCCTGCAAACGCTCAGCGTCGCAGGAGCGCTCTATATCATCGCGCTGATCGGCTTCGCCGGAATCTACTCGGGACTTGCGCTGAGCGCGATTGTCGGTGGATTCGCACTGGGCGGATGCTGGCTGGTGATCTGCGTGACAGGAAGTCGAACCTACAGTCGATTGCGCGGCGCGGGAGTCAGAGCTGGCTTGACGATTTGATCCGATCCCTACAGTACCAATCCGGATAGCCACTTTTTTGTCATCGTAATCCTTGAGTGGCAATACTTTGACATCTCTTTTCCTGCTATCGGCCCGACTGACTATCGCCTGCGGTGCTGCTTTGCAAGCCATCCTGAGCTTCTGACTAGTACGCTCAGATTTCCCGCGCGGTTACTTGAATAACCGAAGTCCCCCAACATTCAGAGGTACGGATCTTGCCTTTACCTGACTGGCGGACCGCGCCGAGCGCACTGGAGTTTCCATTGGCGCCGGCGCGTGGTTCGTCCAAGGGGAGATTGAACCAGGTGAATATCGCGAAGAGGGCGACGGCGTCCGCGCTGAAGTCGAAATTCGAAAGATACCTGCTGACGATATGCAGTATGACACTTATGGTCGCGCTGGTCGTTGGCGCAGCGGGATATGCCGGCGTTCAGGCGCTTTTGTCGTCGCCCACGAGCAGCTACAATGCCGCGAATACTTCGAGCTCATCCTATGCAATAACAAGGAAATGAATGATATGTTCTCAACGAAAAGAATTGCAATGATACTCCAGTACATACTCAGTAGGATGTCCATCGCGGCTTTGTAGTAGTCGTAGGTATGGCCGGAACCGCGATGGCTGCACGGCCCGTCGTGGTTTCTACCAATCCGACTGACGACGCTATCAACGTGCCGGTCAATACCACCGTCACGGTGAACTTCGACAAGTCCGATAAACTGCAAAACGATTAATAGAAATACATTTCGACTCAAGGATGTCAGAAAGGGTCGTATCGCAGCGGAAAGAATCGCTTGCAGCGGTACCAGCGTGACCTTAACCCCGGTGAGCGATCTCGCGGTCAACACAAGGTACGAGGTCGTGCTCCACGGACCTATCAGGGCGGCCAACGGCGCGAAGTTGTGGGACAATGGATTGCGGATACGATTTTACCACCGGTCCGAACGACGAACCTCCGGCCACCGCCACGCCAACCGCAACTGCCACTGGCACCGCGAGTCCTACTGCCACCGCAACCTCGACCGCCACTGCAACTGACACGGCAACGGCAACGGCGACTGACACTGCTACAGCCACCGCCACACCTACATCTACTGCCACCGCCACCGCGACTGATACAGCAACTGCCACCGCAACCGACACAGCCACCGCCACTTCGACGGCCACTGCTACGGATACGCCGACAGACACAGCCACAGCCACTGCGACCGACACTGCCACTGCAACTGCACACCGGCTACGGCCACGGCCACTGCAACTGATACAGCGACGGCTACCGCTACCGACACGGCAACGGCCACTGCGACTTCAACCGCCACTGCCACTGCGACGGCAACCTCAACCGCCACTTCAACCGCAACCTCAACGGCGACCGCCTCTCCTACCGCAACCGCCACTGCGATTGCGCCAACAGTGTTTGCGTCCGCTCCAGCAATCATAGGATGTGGCGGACAAGGAATGGGGACGACTCAGAAGATCACCGTAACCTTCAGCGAGCCGATGAACCTCTGCGTCGATCCTCGCCCCGGTAACCTTTACCGTGACCGGCGCCTGGCTGACCCCGTACCAGGAACCGTCACCTACGACGCCGTCCAACAACATCGCGACGTTTACTCCAATCGGAGGAAGCTTCGCAATCGGTACCACCTTTACCGCCACCATCTCGACGGCAGCTGAAAGCATCGGACTCCTGCCGCTGGCGAATAACTACGTATGGACCTTTACAACTGGCGCGGGGCCCGACACGACCCCGCCTCTGGTGAGCTCCACAAATCCGGCTGACACTGCAACCCGGCGTGGGTACCAACCAGAAGATAGTCGCTACCTTCGACAAGGGCATGGACTCCACAACCCTCACCGGCAGCGACGTTTACCTTGATGGGACCGGGAGTAACCCTGTTTTGGGCACTGTGACCTACTCCACGATTGGCGACACCGCGACGTTCACGCCGAGTAGCGCTCTCGCAACCAGCACCATCTACACTGCGACCATCACGACCGGGGTCGCAGACCTGTCCGGTAACCCGCTGGCAAGCAACTTTGTCTGGACCTTTACGACCGGACTCGGCACAGACACCGTCGCTCCTACAGTTACATCTTACCAACCCGCTGGCGATGTGCCAGTGGTGTTGGTATCGACGCTTCAGTCAACGCAACCTTCGACAAGGCGATGGATTCGTCGACGCTTAACCCGTCAACCTTCACCGTAACCGGGCCCGGCGCAACGGTCGTAGTCGGAAAAGTCTCCTACGACGTCGCCGACATGATAGCGACCTTCACTCCGACGAGCACCCTCGCAGCCAGCACCACCTTCACTGCCACGATCACTGGCGCGACGGATCTGGCCGGCAATCCGCTCGCGACAACTGTCATGGACCTTCACCACCGGCCTGACCACAACGGGCCAGTTGGCTGTGAATCTCGGCTCGGCCTCCAGTTACGCGATTCTGGCCGCCACTACGGTTACCGCCCCCGGTGCGATTGTAGTGAATGGAAATCTTGGTCTGTTTCCAGGTACCTCCGTCACAGGCTTTCCGCCGGCAACCGTCAATGGGACCATAAATATCAACAACCCTGCCGCGATGGCGGCGCAAGCCGACTTGCTGACCGCGTATGGTTATTTGATGACCACGGTGCCGCCGGGAGCCAGCGTAGTCAGGAAACATAGGTGGAACAACGCCCCCACCTGGCGTCTACACCGCAGCTTCGACGTTGGCCGTGACGTCGGGCAACCTGACCCTTGACGCCATGGGAGACACGAATGCGGTCTGGATCTTCCAGATTGGAACGGCTCTCGACGTCACGACCTCGGTCATCCTGGCGGGCGGCGCGCAGGCATCCAATGTCTTCTGGCAGGTTGGTAGTTCAGCGACGATCGATGTTGGCGCCGTCATGCAAGGAAACATATTGGCTTTGACCTCAATCACGACGAACAACGGAGCGACCCTGAATGGCAGAGCCTTGGCACTGAACGGAGCCGTCACGGCAGGCGCCAGCAGCTCTTCACTGCCGGTATGTCAGTGAGCATGAAACCGCACTGAAACGACGCTCTCGAGCGGGACTCCGACGGTCCCGCTTGAGAAGCACTTCAACCACGCGATCTCCAGGTGCGCTTGCAGGTGCTCTGGCCAAATGCCGGGGCACCTTTTCTTTGTCGGCCTCGCCGCCGCATTCAAGCCGCCCAGTGCCATTGCGAAAGCAGCGCCACAACCGCTCCCGCGCTGCCCAGGGAGCCAACCGAAATCAGGACGGTTGCCGTGGTGTTCTGCCATGGCTTCGCCGGCATGCCGGCGCCGGCAATCGGAAGCACCTTGCCGGTGCCATATATTGCGGCGAACAGCAGGCCGATATACATCACGTACAGCGAGACCCACAACGAGTAGCCGATGGCCCCGGCCCATCCGGCGGAGATCGCCAGATGCGGCAGCAGCAGCCCAAAGGCGATCAAACCGAGGCCGCTTTCTATCGCCGCCAGATGTGCTGACAGTCCGATCCGCGGGCTGCGGAACATCGGGATGCCGAAGCCGGTGAGCAGGCCGATCAAAAAGAGCAGCGTGCCCATGAAGCAGAGGGTCGAGGAAAGGGTTTCCATTTGTGGTATTCTCCGATTTACCGACTCTCGGTCTGTAAGCAGGAAACTTACCGACCTTGAGTCTGTTTGTCAACCGGAGCAACGATGACCAGCCAGGACCAACGGCGCACCGCCACCATCGCCGCAATTTTGACCGCGGCCGGCCACCTTTTCGCAACGCGCGGCTTCAACCCCACCAGCATCGACGATATCGCCCGCCGCGCCGGCGTGGCCAAGGGCGCCGTCTATCATCACTTCGAATCCAAGGAACAGATCTTCGCCCGCGTCTTCGAGCAGATGACCGGGGCGCTCGCCACTGAGGTCGTATCTGCTGCGGCCGCGGGCACGAACATACTCGACCGCTTCGAGCGCGGGACACTCAAGTATCTGACCTCGATCGCCGGCGATAAGTTCCGTCAGGTCCTGCTGGTCGACGGACCCGCGGTACTTGGATGGGAGAAATGGCGTGAAATCGATGCGCGCTACTTCGGCGGCGCGATGCAGGCGCCGATGGACCGGAAGCGCCTTACGCGACTGTCGCCGCGCGAGTTGGAAGCGATCGGCCGCCTGATCGCAGGTGCCATCACCGAGGCTGCCCTTGTCTGTGCAACTTCGGCCCATCGCGTCCGCGCCGCGCGCGACTTCACCTCAGCATTGCTCAAGATGCTCGCGCCATTCTTTGAATGAGCCGGCCGGCGGTTGCGAACCGGGTCGTTGACCGAGGTCAACACGCCGCTGGGGATTGCCGAACTCGGACCGCTGTACTAACGACGATACTGCAATCTCGTGCGTTGGGGTTTGGGTGATGCAAAAAGACGGAATCCTTTCGGGAATCAGGGTAATCGATTGCGGCACGTATATCGCCGGCCCGGCCTCGGCTACGGTGATGTCGGATTTCGGCGCCGAAGTGTTCAAGATCGAACACCCCGACGGAGGCGATCTGTGGCGCCTGTTTCCGCATCTGCCCGGCACGGCGAAGTCCGAACTGAATTGGGCGTGGGTCCTCACCGGGCGCAACAAAAAAAGCGTCGCGCTCGATCTCGGGAGTCCGGAAGGTTACGAGGCGCTCATGCGGCTGGTCAAAACTGCCGACGTTTTCGTCACCAACTATCAGGCTCAACTGCTGACGAAGTTCCGCCTCAACTGGGACGACTTGCGCGCCGTCAACGAGCGGCTGATTTTCGCGCATCTTACCGGATACGGCGAAAAAGGCGACGATGCGGACTCTGCCCGCGTTCGACGCGTTGGCTTACTGGGCGCGTTCGGGCCTGATGACCAGCGTCACGGGACGCGATGGAACGCCGTCGGGACCGCGGCCTGGAATCGGCGACCATCCGACGGCGATGGCGATGTTCGGCGCGATCATGCTCGGGCTGTACAACCGCGAACGCACCGGACGCGGGTCGAAAGTCGGCACGTCGTTGATGGCGAGCGGCGCATGGGCGCATAGCTGCGACCTGCAGGCGCAAATGCTCGGCGCCACGTTCCCGAAGCCGGCGGGTCCCACTCCGATAAATCCGCTCTCCGCCGGATACATCACGCGCGATGCGAAAGTGTTCCTGCTCGTACAGCTCGATCCCGAGCACGAGTTCCCGCGGCTGTGCAAAATGTTCGATGCGCCCGAAATGGCGACCGATCCGATGTTCGCGACCGATGCCGCCCGCACTGAGCACGCCGCCGAACTGTCGGCAATTTTGCAATCGCAATTCGAGTCGAAGGACCTGTCCGAGTGGCGCGCGATGTTCAAGCAATACGACATCAAATGGGCGCCGCTGCCGATGCTCGACGAGGTCGTGAACGATCCGCAGATGCGCGCCGCCGACGCCTTCGTCGAACTCGACTAGCCGGGCCACGGCACAATCGAGACAATCAACAGCCCAATTTTTCTTGAAGGGAGCGAGAAGCGAAAGCCCGAAGCCGCGCCAGAAGTCGGCGCCCACACACGCGAAGTCCTGCGCACGCTCGGATTACACCGACGCTGCGATCGACGACCTGATCAAGCGCCGCATAGCCGCCGGTTGATCGTTGCACGCCGAAGGAATCAAGTGAGAGGAGTGCGATACGGGTACAAACTTCGATACGGATACGGATGGCAGCCGTTTACCTTCGTCGACGCGCTATTCATTCTAGGTGTCGTAACGTTGGGTAATGGCATCCGCTATGCCGATCTTCTGGAATCCGCAGTACAGATACGAACATCTCCTGATAGCTGGGCTGGGCTTATTGCTGTCCGTGCCCTGCGGAATCCACTTGCGGCGAAAGCGCCGGGAAATCCAGGAACTCGAATAGATCTGAGAAGTGACCTGAGGACGATCACGCAGCTGATCGCCTTCTGAAGCCAGGTCACGAGATCGCGCATCACTTCGTCGCGATTGGTTTCGTTCAGCATTTCGTGGCGGCCTTCTGGATAGTACTTCTCGCTGACGTTCGTGATTCCTGCCGCGCGATATCGCTCCGCCATCGGCTTTAGCCATTCGAGGTTGTGATTGATCGGATCTTTGTCGCCGGCGAAAATGTAGATCGGAAGGTCCTTGCGGATTTGCGCGAGCGCCGCCGGATCGATTAACCGCGGCGCCGACGCCGCCATCGTCTGCATCGCCGTTTTGTTGATTCCAAATCCGCAAAGCGGGTCCGCCTCGTACGCATCCACCGCCGCCGGATCGCGGCTCAGCCAATCGTGCTGAGTCCGCGCCGGCTCGAACCCGCGATTGAACGCGGTGAGATCCGCGTCCTGCGACGGATCGATCGCCAGCTTGTCCACCGCCGCCGATCCCGACAGCACCAGCCCCGCGATCAGCGCGCTGTTGTCGAGCACGTACTGCTGCGCCGCGAACGATCCCATGCTGTGGCCGAGCAGGATCACCGGCAATCGGCCTTCGCGGGTGCGCGCGAGGCGGGTCAGCGTCACCATGTCGGCGACCAATCCGTTCCATCCGCCAATCGCCGAAATCGCCGAGCGACTCGGGACCCTTCACGCTGCGCCCGTGCCCGCGATGGTCGTTGGCGTAAACGTGAAACCCTGTCTGGTTGAGAAACTCCGCAACGTGCGCGTAGCGCAGCGAGTGCTCGCCCATGCCGTGCGCAATCTGCACGATTCCCGCCGCCTTCGCCGGCGCGCGCCATCGGTAGTACGCAATCTCGAGTCCGTCTTCGCTGTTGAAGGAAAAGTCGTCGCGTCTCATTGGTCTGCCCTCCGCGATTCGTCAAACAGCTACTACAAAGTGAATGGTTTCGTCGATTCCCTTTTGACGTTACAGGCGACGGCGCGATAGCTTTCAGTTAGATCGATCGAACTTCGACTGTCAGGAGTGACGTCATGAAAGATCCGGCATACGAGGCAGGCTTGGCCGTTCGGCGTCGCATCCTCGGCGACGCGCATGTGAATCGCTCGCTGGAAAACGCGACCACCTTCGATCAAGATTTTCAGGATCTCGTCACGCGTCACGCGTGGGGTGATATCTGGACGCGGCCCGGCCTCGACCATCGAACGCGCAGCCTCATCACCATAGCGCTGCTCGCCGCCGGCGGCCGTCACGAGGAACTCAACCTGCACGTTCGCGCCACCCGCAACACCGGCGCGACCGCTGATGAAGTGAAGGAAGTCCTGTTGCAGGTCGCGGTCTATGCAGGAGTGCCCGCGGCGAACTCGGCGTTCCGAATCGCAAAATCCGCGTTCGAGGAAATGGCGAAAGAGGACGCGCGATGAATACGCCTACCGGCTATCGGCGCGAGACAGTGGGCGCGTCATCCGCTGTACGATCACCCTGCTTACGCGAGCACCCACAAGCGGGCGCCGCGTCATGCGCCGGTAAGGCTCGAGCACACGCTGTCGGAAATCACTGGACCTCGCTTCACGCGTGAGATCATCGCATCAAAAGAAAACGATCTGACGCATTTCAATGGCGGTGAGGCTCTCGGCGAGCGAATCATCGTGACCGGCCGCGTGCTTGACGAAGATGGCCGCGCGATTCCTCACACTCTGATCGAAATTTGGCAGGCGAACGCCGCCGGCCGCTATGCCCACGCCGACGACCAACACGAAGCGCCGCTCGATCCGCATTTCGCCGGCATCGGCAAAGTCGTCACCGACGAGCACGGCGCGTATCGCTTCATGACCGTCAAGCCGGGCGCGTACCCGTGGCGCAATCATCACAATGCATGGCGGCCGAATCACATTCACTTCAGCCTGTTCGGTCCGAGTTTCGCGACTCGACTGATTACTCAGATGTACTTTCCGGGCGATCCGCTTTTGGCTCTCGACCCTATCGTCAACAGCGTCCCCGACCGTTCCGCGCGCGAACGTTTGATAGCTACATTCGATATCGAAGTGACTATTCCCGAATATGCACTTGGCTATCGATTTGATTTTGTGCTTCGTGGCCGCGGCGCAACCCCGACGCTGAGCTGAAATGAGTCCGCCGCAAACGCCGTCGCAAACCGATTGGTCCTTTCTTCAAGCCCGCGCTGATCCGCTCCGGACAGGAATCGATGGCCACGTCGAAGACCCGAGGCGAACGCATCACAATCGAGGGGCGCGTTCTCGACGGCGACGGCGCCTGCGTAAGCGACGCGATGATCGAGCTCTGGCAAGCAAACGCGGATGGCCGCTACGATCATCGCGGACGACTATGCAGGAAAAGCTGATCGATCCCGAATTCCACGGATTCGGTCGCGCCGCGACCGACGAATCGCGGCTGCTTTCGCTTTCACACGATCAAGCCCGGCTCCGTTCCCGGTCCCGGCAATCTGCTTCAAGCGCCGCATATCAACGTTTCGATTTTCGCGCGCGGCCTGTTGAAGCGGCTGGTGACGCGAATCTACTTTCCCGGCGAACCGCTGAACGCCGCCGACGCTGTGCTGAACACTGTGGCGCTCGAGCGACGCTCGACACTTGTCGCGCGAATTCGAGAACGGCGTGTTGCGATTCGACATCGTATTGCAGGGAGAGAACGAGACGGTGTTCTTCGACGTATGAGCATTCATCCTGCTGATTCTCAAATTTTCGGATCGCTCTACGGCACCGACGAAATTCGTGAGCTGTTCTCCGACAATGCTCATCTGCAGTTAATGCTCGATGTCGAGGCTGCGCTCGCCCGCGCGGAATCGAAGCTGGGCTTAGTGCCAGCGTCCGTGGCTGACGCGATCACACGCGCGGCTCGGGTCGAGAACTTGCGTCTCGACTATATCGCCGATAGCACGCGCCGCGTCGGCTATCCCGTCGTCGCGATTGTGAAGGAGCTGGGCCGAATCGCGGGCGACGAGGCCGCGCGCTACATCCATCTTGGCGCGACCACTCAGGATATTCTCGACACCGCAGTCGTGCTTGCAACTGCGGCGCGCGTTTGCAATCATCCGCCGCGACCTGATCGCGCTCGCACGCGCTCTCGCCGATCGAGCCGCACAGTTTCGCGACATGCCGATTGCGGGCCGCACTCATCTGCAGCACGCCGTTCCGACCACGTTCGGTCTCAAGTGCGCGATCTGGGCGTCGCCACTAGTCACTCACATCGAGCGATTGGATCAGGCTGCGCCGAGAATTCTCGTCGTCCAGTTCGGTGGCGCGGCGGGAACGCTGGCAGCGCTCGGCGCTGATGGACCCGCGGTGGTTCGAAGCACTCGCGCGCGAACTCGAGCTCGGCGTTCCGGACTTGCCGTGGCACGCTCAGCGCGATCGCTTTGCCGAGACCGCAGCGCTGCTGGGTTTGATTTGCGGAAGCCTGTCAAAATTCGCGCTCGACATATCGCTGATGATGCAGACCGAAGTTGGCGAGGTGTCCGAGCCGCACGAAGAGGGTCGTGGCGGATCGTCCACGATGCCGCAGAAGCGCAATCCAATCGCGAGCGAGTACATTCTCGCCGCAACGCGCGCCGTCCATGCGTTGGTGCCCGTGATGTTTGGTTCGATGATCGCGGATCACGAGCGCGCGACTGGGCCGTGGCAAAGCGAGTCGCTCGCGCTGCCGCAATGCGTAGCTCTAACCGCCGGCGCGTTGGCGCATGCGCGTTCGATTGCTCGAAGGTATGACGATCGACGCTGAAGCGTATGCGCCGCAATCTCGAACTGACTGGCGGATTGATCATGGCGGAGGCAATCGCGACTGCGCTTGGTGCCACGGATCGGTCGTGCTGCGGCCGAGGATGCGGTCGCGCGCGCCTGCGACCGATCGATCGCCGAGGGCGTGCCGCTCGCAACGATTCTTCGCGACGATCCCGAGCTGCGGCCGCATCTGACCGACGCCGAGATTGATCGGCTGATCGATCCCGCTTTGTACCTTGGATCGGCTGGAGCTTTCGTCGATCGGGTGGTCGCGCGGATTGGCGCGCTCCGCTAGCGGCGGTTCGTCAATCAGGAGGGCTCCAATGGCAACTGATTCACCGCACGATCCTCCTTTTCGCGCCGACCACGTCGGCAGTCTGCTGCGCCCAGCCGAATTGCTGAAGGCTCGCGCCGACCGCGCAGCCGGCAAAATCTCCGCCGAAGAATTGCGCGCCATCGAAGATTCATCGATTCGCGAGGTGGTGGCGTTTCAGGAAAGCGTCGGGCTCCAGTCGATCACCGATGGCGAATATCGTCGCGAGATTTTCTATTCAGACTTCTATTTCCGTGGCCTCGGCGGCGGTACGGTCGCGTACGATCCATCGTCGATCGACGAAGTTTATTTTATCGACCGCGAAGGCCATAAGCTCCCGCTGCTCGTCCCGCGCGTTCAGGCGCGAATGCGCTGGCATGGTCCGATTCATGTGGACGACTTCAAATTTCTTCGCGCGACGACTAAGCGTACCCCGAAGATTACGATTCCGTCGCCGACTATCATCCATTTCCGCGCTGGCCGCGAAAATATCAGCGAGGATGTTTATCCCGACCTCGATCTTTTCTGGGACGACATCGTCGATGCGTTCCACAAGGAGTTGAAGGTACTCGCCGATGCCGGCTGCACGTACGTGCAGATTGATGAAACGACGCTCGCTTCACTGAGCGATCCGCGAATCTGGGCGCCGTTGCGAAAGCGGGGCGACGACGCGCGCGCGCTGTTGCTCGATACCTATCCTAACGTGATGAACCGCGCGTTTGCAGGGCGCCCAGCCGGGTTGCAACTCTCGATGCACATCTGTCGAGGCAACAATCAGAGTCATTGGAGCGCCGAGGGCGGCTACGATCTCGTCGCCGACACGCTGTTCAACAAGATCGATGTCGATTCCTATTTTCTGGAATACGACACACCGCGAGCCGGAAGTTTCGAACCGCTGCGGTTGGTGCCGAAAAACAAGACCGTCGTGCTCGGACTGGTCTCGAGCAAATTTCCCGAGCTCGAGTCGAAGGATACGCTCAAGCGCCGAATCGACGAGGCCTCGAAATTCATCGGCCTCGATCGTCTTTCAATCAGCCCGCAATGCGGATTTGCGAGCACCGCGCCCGGCAATCGCATCTCGTCGGCGGACCAACGCGCCAAGCTCAAGCTGGTGGTCGAAGTCGCAAAAGAAGTTTGGGGTTAGCTTCCGAATTTTTCAAAGCAGATGACGGCCGCCATCAACCCGTACGAATTCGCCGGTCACGAAATCTGTCTCGACAAAAAACAGTACCGTCTTTGCGATTTCCTCGGCGCCGCCCCATCGCGCCAGCGGAGTCGCCTCGAGCACCTGCGCATTTTCTTCGGCGGTCAGATTGGGCGGCGCCAGAATCGGACCGGGCGCGATTGCGTTAACGAGAATTTCCGGCGCCAGTTGCAGCGCAAGCGCCTCGGTCAACGCAGCGACAGAGGCTTTCGATACGTAGTACGGAACATAATCCTTGTATTGCGGACGGCCCGTCACCGGCAGCCAATCCGAGAAGTTCACTATTCGCCCGCCACCGCTTTGTTTCATGATAGGCGCCGAATGAGTCGAATACATGAATGCGCTTTTCGCGTTCGCATCCTGGATCGCAGACCAGCGCGCGCCGTCGGGATTCGGCGTCTTCTGATATATCGATGCCATGTTGATTAAAATGTCGAGGCGACCGAGCAACCTGACCGTTTCTTTCACAGACGCGGCGATCTCTGTCTCGTCGGTTGCGTCGGCGCGAAGCACCGTCGCCTTTACACCCTGAGCGATCGCCGCGCCCGCCGTCTTTTCAGCAGCGTCGCGCGAGTCGCGATAGGTCAACGACAGCGAGCACCCTCGTTTTGCAAGAGCGTCCGCCACCACCTGTCCTATCCGGGCGCCGCCGGTAATTAACGCCACCTTTCCTTTTGGATCCATCGATGTCTCTCTCGCAAAGATGTTAGTTTTAAGCGGTGCCGCGTCGCTGAAACTGATTACTCGCTTTTTTCGCACCTGTTCAGGAAACGCGCGTTCTCAACCTTCGGATTTACACTAGTGTAATCGGATGGTAGCGTCGCCCCAATGGTTTCATCTTTGGGTTACCGACGCGTATCGGGCCTTCGCTTCGGAGCCAATTCAATAGCTATGACAAGTCGATCGAGGCGATTCCAGTGACACAGGATGATGGCAGCTCAGCCGAGAGTCGAAGCCATCCCAGGTCGCAGTCATTTGCCGGCGCGCAGACAGGAGTCTTTGTCTGCAGCGGCGAATACTGGACCATAGGTTACGGGAATGCCAGTTTCTCGTTGAAGGACATCAAGGGCCTCGGCTACATTCAGCGCCTGCTGCAGCATCCCGGTGAGGAATTCCACTCGCTCGATCTCTTGAGCGGTCCCAGCGCGGGTACCGGCGTCGAGCTCGAGAGCACGGACAAAGCTTCGCTGCTCGGCAGCGAGACCGTCAACATCGGCGGACTCGGCGACGCCGGCGAGATGCTCGACGCCAAGGCCAAACAGGAATACCAGCGCAGAATCGTCGAACTCAGAGAGCAACTGGAGGATCTTCGCGAACGTGGCGACGTGGATCGCGCCGTACGGGTCGAGAACGAGATCGATTTTCTCCTGCGCGAGTTCGCTCGTGCAGTCGGATTGGGCGGGCGAGACCGGCGTGCGGGATCGGCGGCCGAGCGTGCGAGACTCAACGTTACGCGCGCAATCAAATCCGCGCTGCAAAAAATTTCGGAGCATAACAGCCAACTAGGCGACCTGTTGGGTCGATCGATCAGAACGGGATCGTTCAGTTGCTATCTCGCCAATCCACGAACCCCAATAGCTTGGCGATTCTCCCTCGATGACGGCGCGAAACCTTCCGTAGCCGATAAGGTCACCGCTCCGGTTTTTTCCAGGCCCGAAACCAGTCTCGTGCAGTCGCTCGGCGATCGCACCACGTTCGTCGGCAGGGAAGCGGAACGCTCGGTGCTTAGCCGCTTGATGGAGCGGGCCCTTGGCGGCGAGGGTGGAGTGGCAATGATCGGAGGCGCGTTGGGCGTCGGCAAGACTCGAATTGCCGCCGAGTTCGCCGCCGAAGCTTCGGCGCGAGGATTCGTGACGCTCGTCGGCAGCTGTTACGATCGCGAGAATTCGATTCCTTTCAACCCGTTCGTTGAAATCCTCGAGTCGGCGATGGCTCAATCGACGAGCCAGGAGGCCTTTCGAACCGTGCTCGGGAACGACGCGGGCGAGATGGCGCGCTTGATGCCGCAGCTTCGCCGTCTTTTCCCCGACATTACGCCTCCGCTTGAAGTTTCGCCGGAACAGTCGCGCCGCATTACTCTTCAATGCGGTCGTGGAACTTCTCGGCCGGACGGCGGCGAATGGTCCAATCCTTTTGCTCTTCGAAGACTTGCATTGGGCCGACGAAGGAACCCTGTCCCTCCTGAATCATATTGCGCGATCGATCTCAAAGATTCCGGTGCTTATACTAGGGCACCTTTCGTGACAACGAGATCGATTCCGCAGGACCCTTGGCACAGACCCTCGACGAGTTGCTGCGTATCCATATGCTCGAGCGGATCAGCCTGCGCGGTCTGCCGCAGAGTGGAGTCGTCGAGATGATTCGCGCGCTCAGTGGAAGAGAGCCGCCCCAGGCTGTCGTTAACCTCATCTTTTCGGGCACCGATGGCAATCCTTTTTTCGTCGAGGAGCTTTTCCGGCACCTTGTTGAACGCGGCAAGCTGGTAGATGCAAGCGGCGAGTTCCGCAAGGATATAAAGCCCTCGGAGATCGACGTTCCGCAAAGTCTTCGGCTGGTCATAGGACGGCGTCTCGCGCGACTAAGCGAAGAAGCGCGAGAAATCCTCGGTCCTGCTGCTGTCATCGGACGATCGTTTACCTTCGAGTTGCTTGAGGCCTCGACCAACATCGATGCAGACTCACTGCTGGACTGCGTAGAAGAAGTAGAAAAGAGCGGCCTGATTTACTCGACCCTGGGATATCCGGAGGCGAGCTTTCAGTTCTCGCATGAACTTATTCGCAATGCGGTCCTCAGTGACCTATCAGCGCCGCGGCGTCAACGGCTCCATCTCAATGTGGTCGGGGGAATCGAGCGGGTTCACGCCAACGCGCTCGAGGATCAAGCCGGGAATCTCGCACATCATCTTTGGCAAGCAGGCCGCGCTGCTGATCCCGATAAGACCGTTCAGTTTCTGGCGCTGGCCGCGCAACAAGCGCTTAAGCAGAGTGCATACGAAGGAGCACTTCGCTATTTCCAGAATGCACTGGAGCTGCTCAAGGTGTTGCCATACTCACCAGAGCGAGCGCGGCGCGAACTGGATATACAAATCGACAACGGCTTGGCGCTTCTGGCCACCAAGGGCTGGTATGCGCCTGAAATGGGAAGCACCTATAGGCGTGCTCATGAGTTATGCCAGAGTCTTAACGATGATCTTAAGCTCTTCCCGGTGCTTTCCGGACTTTGGAGCTATCATCTTGTTCGCGGTGAACATGCGATGGCGATCAGTTACACAGATGAGATGACTCGTCTGGCGCCGCGCATCCAGAATGATGCATTGCTAATCCAGGCTGACTGGGCTTCGGGATGCAGTCGATTCTTCAAGGGTCAATTTACCGAGGCGCACGAGTGTCTCGAGCGGGGCCGCAAACTGTACGATCGGCAAAAGCACCGATCGTTGGCGTTTCAATTCGGACAAGACCCTTGCGTTAGCTGCCAGAGTTTCGACGCGATGACACTATGGATTCTTGGTTATCCCGATCAAGCCGAGAAAAAAGCGCAAGAAGCTATTAGCCTTGCTCGTGACCTGGGGTATCCATTCACTCTTACGTGGTGCCTCTCAATGATCGGCAAGTACTACACGATGCGGCGCGACTACGTGGGCGCGGAAAAAGTAATCGCTGAGGGCCTGACACTTACCAAAGAGTATGGATTTTCTTTCTTTGCTGAGTCGCTACTCGCCTATCGCGTGATCGGTTCGGCATCCCAGGGGAAAATAGATCAGATGACGGCGGGCGGAGGCAATCCGGCTGGATTCTGCCGCTGCTGGCTACGAACTTGCGCACACGTGGGCGCGATCCTCAATTGCTGAAGCCCTGGGTAATCTCGGACAAGTCGACATCGGATTGGCGCTACTGGCCGAAGCTCGCGAGTTGATGGAACGTAACGACGAGCGATACGTCGAGTCTGAGATACATCGGATTAACGCCGAACTGAAGTTGAAACAGGCAGCGCGGAACTCTTCCACTTCGAGCAATTCGACAAAGGCTGAGTCCGAGGCCGAACAGAGCTTTCTCAAGGCTATCGACATTGCCCGTGAGCGCGGTGCGAAAGCCCTGGAATTACGCGCGGCGACCGGCTTGAGCCGCATGCTTATAAAGAATGGCAGACAAGAAGAAGCACTTCGGCTGCTACAACCAGTTCACGATTGGTTCACCGAAGGATTTAACTGGCCGGAGCTCCAGGCTGCCAAATCAATTTTAGATGAATATCAAATGCAGCTTCTATTCACTCCTCTAATCCCATTCCTTCGCTTACCCGCTGACGCCGCCTCGATCGTGGCTCAACGGTCAACCATCAAAGCACTGGTCATCGGCGCATCAGGGCACTTAGGTAACGCCATCGTCCGCGCCCTACTGGATAGGAACTACCGGATCACTGCGTGCGGCCGCCGAAGCGTTCCCGCTGTCAACCTATCCAATCTACCGGTCCACTATTATCGGGAGACACCGATACATCTGGTCAGCTTGATAAATGGATAGCCGGCCACGATCTGGTAGTTGACGCCGCCGCACCTTATCCCCTCAATGCGTCTTCTCCCGTAAGCGAATCCGGCAAGGATCCGATCGCGCACGCTGAGCGACGAACGCGGTTGCTGCTCGATGCAGTATGTCGGCATAAGGTGCGGCTCGTTTACATCGGTTCGTTCGTTACTCTCGTCCGTCCTCAAACCGGGGCGCAACGATTCAAGCATGAGGTGATGCGGCTCGCGCATCCTTACTTCGAGGTGAAAGAGCTTATCGAATCGCAAATGCTCGAAGCGAGTCGCCGCGGACTTCCGGTGGTCATTGCGAACCCAACCTACTGTCTAGGGCCTTGGGATTTGCACGATCGCGAACTCTGCACGATCCCGTTACTACTACGCGGAGCAAATACCCTCTGCCATCACCCAGATGCTGAACGTGATCGACGTGCGCGATGTGGCCGATGCAATCGGTGCAGCGCTTGAGGCGGAACGTTACGGCGATCCGATACAGATGAGCGGTCACGACATTTCTACCAAGGACTTGTATTCGTTGATTTGCGAGCTTGGCGGTGTCCCTCGCCCGAGATTTCCCTGGAAACGACGATGGCGCTCACCGGCGCTTACGCTATGGAATTGATGTTGGGCGCGATAGGTGAAACAAACTCGTCTGCCGGTCGGCGGTATAATGATGGCCACTTTGTTCGACTACATGGTTTCCGGCAAGCAGTTGTCCGGAGCTCGGTGTCACTCCGCGACCCCTCTCTGAAACCATCATCGATGCTATCAAATGGTATCGCAGGATTGGCTACTGCTAGATTGATTGTTCTGCGCGCCTGCCGTTCACAATTTCCTCTTCTTTAATTTTCGAGCGACGACTCGCCCGGATCCCCTGGTCACTCCGTTGCCCTTTGTGACGCTGGCATCGAAAGTAGGATTGCGACGCCATTTGAGTCCCACACGCGAGCACATCTCAAGGCCGGCGTCGCCAACCATCACGCCTGATATCCAGAACGGATCGATCGCTTTTAAAGTATATATCGGGTACGGTCCGGTGTTGTCGCATTTCTCCGGTATCAATCCGAGCGTTGAGACGATCGGGAAGGTTGGATAGTCGAAGACCCTGATTGACAACGGCGTCAACGTCCCTATCGCAGGGTCTCCTTCGGGATCGTTGACTCCAGTGAACTGGCGAAGAAGTGCTACGAGCGCCTGATAATCTGCCAGAGTACAGTCTTCCGCGTCCATGACCTGCTTTAGCGAGATGCTATGAAACGCATTGCCGGTCAGAAAGTGATCCAACCCGAACTGTTCAGTATAGGTTTCGATTGAACCGGGCGCGGCATTTCCCGGCGCGGAAAAATTTCGAGCACACGTCAAATCGCGTGCTTCCTGACTCCTGCCAAGTTCGGGAAATAGTTTCGTCTTAACAGTGACTAGAGGTTGAGGCACGTACGGAACATCGGCATCGATGAGCCAGGAACTATCGGGATTAATTAGTGTCGACTTAAGCGACAACTGTCCATATACCTCGTACGAGGTTACAGCATTCCAATCGGTGCCCGCGAAAACATATAGAGGAATAAGCGCCGGTCTCTTGACGCGAGGATTGCGCTGTCCCACCACAAGACCGGCACAGCAAAGGCCAGCTCGCGATCCGAATACTCAGTGTATGGATCGCCCGCAGCTGTCATCTTCTCGAAATTGGCTTCCGATCAGAGCATACAACCGCGTGTGATCCGAGTCTCGTCAGTGATCTGACCGGCTATCTCGAATTTGAAGAAGTCATTCTCCAGATACTTGTCGAGCAAACGCTGTAACTTGTCCTTGTCCGCTCTGAGGGGCATGACGCGAAGCGTGATTCTGAGGAAAGTGGTAGGGACCGCTCACCTCCTCGCCCGCGCCGCTCCCCACGTTCAGATACGCAATCTCTCTGCGTGGTATCTCCCTTAAAGTGTAGTCGGTAGTCCATTTGGTAGTGCTGGTACGCCAGCATTGGGAATCAGCTAACCCATAACTAAGATCCATCTTCAGCCAAAACGGCAGCATAGGCCGCAGCGTCGATGCAGGCTGACCTCCAACGCTCGAGTGCTCACTAGTCTCGAGTCCCAGGGTTAGTGCGATTGGCTGAACCGCCGTGTTCAGCAGGTTGATGTATATTCCGCCAGTCATATCACCCGAGAGCGGATCAAGCAGAGAGCCGCCATCGATCGTCCTTTCGATTTGCATTTTGGATCCGACGATTGATTGAAAACACGCAGCTGATGAACTATTCACATCGCGGATCTGCTTCATAGTAACGACATTGAAAGGAGCAATTCCGGAACCTTGTTCCGAAGGTCCCCGCGATGATGCGTTTTCCGGCGGAGCGCGAAAAGAACCAGGGGCAGTCGAGTTCACTAGCCCGTAGAATCGCGACAATACCTGTTGCAGTGACTCAAGATCGCGATCGGAGTAGCCGATCGGAAACAAGCCCGCGGTTTCGAAGATGCTATACGCAGCTGCTACAGAACTCGCAATCGCGCGCGGAATCGTGTTGAACAGATCGTTGACTGTCGAGCTGACCGATCCGAAGGGCCTGCGTTGAAAGATTTGAAGAAAGTGTTCGCTGCCCGAGCGTTGGCCGTAGTTAGTGCCTGAAGTGACGAGGCTGATGCTGGCCAGACGGCGGACATTTCCCGCCTCGAAGATTGAGAGGGTGTTGTTGACCTCGATTCCGCACTTGGACCAGCCATAAATCTTGCGTCCGCCGGACATGGAGAGTGGGTTATCCACGAAGATAAATGGAAAAACCATCGCCCAAGGTCCGTAAAGACCCACTTATCCTTCTCCTTCTTGTAGCATGCAAGCGGTACCCCGAAAGCCAGTTCATGCTGCGAGAACCATCCCAGGTTCCCCGATGTGGTGGCCATCCGCCCGTAGTCAACGACCTGCATTAAGACCCACGGCACCGCGGGCTTGAAGTAGAGCGGCGCATCCTCGTCCAAATTGAGATAGGTGTCGCAAAATTCCTGCAGCCGGTTAGTGCTGGCTTTGAGGGGAAATATCTGCGTGACGACGTCGCTGTATTTCTGCTCGAGATGACTGGGGAGAGCCAGAAACTCGCCTAGAGCGAAGTTAAATTGAGGAAGAACGGCGCCAGCTGGCTTTGTTACGCGACTCGTCTGACTCTTCTTCTTAGCCATAATTTACCTAGGTCCGTTCGATTACCCACGTTACTATCTGTTCCAGAAACTGCTTGTCGCGCGAATCCGGTAATCCGGCGCTGATAAGTGAGTATTCGTGCAACGCGGCGCCAGCCAATCCATGTGCGATCTTGCGAGCATACTCCGTGCATCCATACTTGTTCATAAGTCTGCGTATCCATCGGACCTCGGAAAGGCTTCGTCCTTCTCTCGGTCTACATAGAATTGTCGACAATCGAGAGCGCTCCACCGCAGTCGATTCCTGGATGGTATGAATCAGCATTAGCGTTCGCTTGCCTTCCCAGATATCCCCATTGACCTCCTTGCCGTAGCCGTCGTCGCCCACCAGGTTGAGTAGGTCGTCCTGAATTTGAAATGCTGCGCCGAGGAAAAATCCGTAACGCATGAACGGATCCAGATTTGCCGAGTCACGGCTCCCGATCAGCGCACCGACGCGGATAGGGTATATTGTCGCCAGCCAGCAAGTTTTCTTTAGCACCATTTCCAGGTAGTCAGCGTCCCGAATGTCGGTGGTGTTGTATCGGCGCCATCCGAGCTCCATGGCCTGACCCTCCGCGCACTCTCGCGCCATCCGCTCGGTTTCTTCAATGACTCTGAGCGTGAGCCGTTCACCTATCCTCGCTCGATTGTCGAGCAACGGTCTTAGACTCATCAGAGTCAAAGTGTCGCCCGCGTTGAGCGCCAACGGCACGCCGTGTAGAAGATGAAGCGTCGGCCGGCCGCGGCGCTTCTCGCTGCCGTCTTCGATGTCGTCGTGAATGAGCAATGCGTTATGCAGAATCTCGATCGCGACCGCTGTGTGCATGGCGTTCTCGAGTGGCGCGCCGAACATACGGGCTGCCGCGATACAGATGCTGGGACGCATCATCTTCCCGCCCCGTTGCGGATAGTCGCTCAGCAGATCGTATAGATACCGGCGCGGTTCTCTGGATGGCAGATACTTTGTGAGTGCAGCCCGCGTGAGATCCCCGTACTCCCGCAGCATCGCAGGCACCAGCGGTGATGTAGTCGCGTGCAAAGTCCTATTGCCAGTCCTATCGCCTAGTCCGCAATTCGGACGCTCAAGGTTCCTCGAGTCTCGCCGTTGTCGCGATTCACGATAACTCCCGAGTAAATGCCTGGAGGTTGGTTATCCGGCACTCGAAGCCGTACTTTGATTCGGCCCGGAACGTCGTCCGGTACCAGACTGATATCCGTTAACACTGGTTTCGTGGCATCGACTGCGTTCAAGCCCAGCGCTACGAGTGATAACTCTTCGGAATGCGGCCAAAGTTCAACCGACACCTGGACGGGTCGGATCGAGACTACTTCGATAGCTACCGTCGCCGTTTCGGAGCTCGGGCCTCCGTTGCGACGCGATCGGCCATCAGGCGCCGCTGAGGATCCATTTCGCGACGGATCTACTTTGACGAGTGTGCCGAGCGTCTCGACCCAAAGTGGAAGCATTTCGGATTGGAAGCGCAACACTCTTTCGAGAATGTCCTGTAGGTTGTCGTTCGGCGCTCGCCTTGCATAGGGCTCACTGCTGAGACCTTCAGCGGTTCGCCGCCCCTCGGCAATGTACCTGTCAATAACGCTGTAGGCGAGTTCGACGCCGTCTGCCAACGGACCCGCGTTCCGAGTTTTGCGCGATGCATCAGATTGGACTGGCTTGTCAGGACTGCTTCCGTTGACCGAGTCGGGCCTGCTGTAAAGCTTGGAAAAATTGCGCACCGGCGCAATCCTTGCCGGATCAGCGCGATGAAGCCGTTTGCGGTTGCTCATATTCCCCCTCTGCTTTCAAGGATGGTCGTAAGCGACTATGTCTTCAAGCGCCGGCAAAGATGAAATCGCGTGAGCCGCCAGTCTGCCGGAAATTACCGCCGCCTCAACGCATCCTGCATCCAGTCCGCACGTCGTCCAGTCGCCTGCAATTGTCAGGTTATCGTAGGTATTATCCAAGGGTGAGATACGGTATTTCTGAGTGCCCGGTAGCGAGAGAACATATCGCTCACTCGGATTCACATTCGCCGTCCAGTACTGGGAGTCAAAGCGAGCTTGATCGCTTCCCTGAGATCTGCGGCCATTTGTTTTCTCGTTAGGATCCATCAGTAGGTCCCATTTGAACTCATCCCGCCGCTTTGTAGCCTTCGTCCATAGCTGTACAATATCCTTATTGAGATAGCGAATTGCATTTTCCCTGAACTTCCATCCGTCGCCGTCCGGGATAACCACTATCCGACAATTCTCCTGGTGAAACCGGATCACCCAGCACACTGCAGAAGTATGCGATAGCTCGCGGATTGCTCTTCCAGCGTTCCTCCCGAATCAAATGGCTCATGTCCGCCCATGTTTCGAAAGGATGCACAAACGCCGACAGCGCAAGCGGAGGATCGCTCCATCCTAGTTGCTCCATATCTTCGCGGAGCCAGATCTGAAAGGCCTGGGTATTGACCGTCTTTAAATGCGTCACCATATCCAGCCACCGGTGATCGCGCTGGATAAGGTCCTTGCAAACGTATGGAATAGCTCCTAGTCCTACGCCAAGCACGACGAAATCGAAGTCTTTGGTCACCCCTAAGGTCTCGGTCGCAACGTGTCTGCGGTCCCAATGCGATTCGAAATCCTGTGCGTCGCGTTCGACTTTGCTCCCATCGATTAACTGGGAGTAGTCCGGCTTCGACGGCCAACATGGGAGTCCTCCGACATCTATCAGCGGTGCGTACTCCTTTCCATTCCTGATCTTCGCCTGTACGTCGAATTTCAATGCTTTGACGTATGCTCGTTCTCCGGGCGCAAGCTCGGCGGCATCTGCCAGTCTTACTTCTTCAAGGCGATGGAAAAATCTGAAAGCTACCCCGCGCCTCTTGAGCAATTCGTACATCGGCGCGAAGACCGTATCTCCCATGCCGGCGTGCATTTTCCAGAAGATCGATCCGCGCGAACTGAACAACATTCGAAAAGCACCGCGTAGCGCAACTCCGGCCCCATGGCGCGGACGCCGATAGTCGCCGTCTTCGTAGGCGAATACGAGATCGTAAGCGCCGCGGATAAATGCAGATTCGACTGAGCGTTCCGACGCGCCATTTATTCGCAGCCACTCGCGAAAATCGTAATCGTTTATCGCATCGAAGCCTCGCGGATCCGAGACCAGCCCGAAGCGAAGAATTCCCCTCATCGCCGCCATCGCTAGATCGATCCCTTGCCATAGCACTGTTAGTTCGGGATCATTCTCAAGCAGCGATTCGAGCTGACGGCGCGCACTCGACGCGATCACCTCAAGAAGTCGCGCGATGCCATCAACTGGAAAGACAGCACGCCCCGCGAAGGCCGTCTCGAGCATCTCAACGGCTTCGATAAGACCGCCAATGGTAGCGATCCAGCCTAGCCCGAGGAGGCGCGCTATACGCGTCGATTGATCGCCCTTCGCCTCGTTAGGTGTTGTTCTCGACTGATTGGAGCGCTGCGGTTTAGGAGTGTCGTGTTCCCCAACCGTCGGAACCCGGCTGCTTCTATCCGCCTGCACCGCAAGCAATAGCGTCCGCAAGATGCTGGCGGTACGAGCTAGATAGGAGGTGACAGTAAAAGGGTCGTTTTCACTAAGAGGATCCCCCGGCAGACCGTCGCTCGGGGGAAAGTAAGACAAAAAGTTCCAATAGGTGCCGTTTTGCGATCGCTCAGTCAGGCCGATGAAAGGCGCCGGCGAAAATCCATCCCGCCAATCCGCGATTCTGCACTTGCGCCGATCGCGCTTCAACTCCGCATAACACTCTCGTATCAGCCGGAATGCGTTCTCGTAGGATCCCATCCATAGATGCAATCCATGCTCTTCAATTCGGTCGGCCGGCCCGCGGCCCGAAGCTCCTTTCCCGCCGAGACGCCAGCCTTGCTGATAAATTGTTATCTGGTACTTGCCGTTGTGCGCGGGACGGCTAAGTTCGAAGGCCGCCGAAATCGCGGCGCATCCTCCGCCTACGACGGCAACCTTGATCGGCTTCTGTTCGGGCAAACCATCTCCTCGCACGTTCGCATTATTAGCATCTACACAGCCGAACGAAAGATCCAATATGCGCGCGATTACGTCAACCTGCAGGAATGTATTCCGACGCGAATCCGGGATTGCCGCGAAGCGCGCTCTACTTCAGCGGAGTAATTCCACGCGTGTCGAGAAAGGACGCGATCGCCGTCGCACTGCTCTCAGGTTCCGCCACTGCCACGTAGCCGTCAGGCCGGACAAGATACGCCGCGTTGCATAGCAACCCTGTCTCCTTCATCTCATCGCGCCATGGGAAGACGTGCAAAGGCAATTTTCGCGCTTCGCACATAGCCCTGACCTCGGACGCAGCATCGCCGTAAACATGCACCTGCCAGTCCATCGAAGTCAGCGGCTTGAAGTTGTCCGCGTCGACGCCTTCGATCTGGGTCTTCACCCACGGCAACCGGTCCCCGCCGCTAACCTTGCCCGCGCGCCCCTCGCTAAGACTGCTTCCGCGATAGTTCAAGGTTGTCTGAGAAATTGTGAGAAACATCAGGCGTCGGAAAGGCGCGAGCTTGAACAGTCGCGGGATTATTTGCGGCACGATGTGTAGGCGCACGAGTCGGGCTATCGCGCCGCTGCTGGTCACTCCTGTGAAGGCGCGATCCGTCGTCGCGACCAGACGCCGGGCGAATGCGATTCGTTCAGGTTCATAGCTGTCCAGGATCGACGCGTTCGCGCGCCCATGCACCACTGCGGCGATTTTCCAGGCGAGATTCACCGCATCGCCGATACCAGTATTCATGCCCTGTCCACCCACTGGGCTATGGATATGCGCAGCGTCACCAAGGATGAAAGCGCGACCGCTGCGAAAATGATCTGCGACGCGATGGAACACGCGATAGGTGGAGAACCAGTTCACACGCTCGACGTCGATTCGCATGCGGTCGACTACGCCCTTGCTCACGTCGTCCCACGAAAGGCTTTTATGCTGAGGCCCGACATCCTCACGCACCGTTCCGATTAGCCGCGCTCGGCTGTCCCCTTTCAGCGGGAAGGCGAAAAGAAAATCGTTGGAGTCCAGGGCCAGATGCAATTCCCCGTTCATGGTCGGCCCGCTGGCTTGAACGTCGGCGACATAAAAGAGATGCGTGTACGCCCCTCCGGGAAAACCTATGCGCAGCAGTTCGCGCACTATCGAATGCGCACCGTCACATCCCGCGATATAGGCCGCCTCGCAGGTCCTCGATGGTTCCATCCGCGCACTTTAAATGCGCCAGCACGCGACCGGCGGAATCCTCGAAGCTCACAAGTTCGGTTCGGCGCTCAATCTCGACGCCGCACCCAGTCAGCCGTTCGATCAGCAGGCGCTCATGCTCATCTTGCGGGAAGATGACGGCATAAGGGAAAGGGCTGAGTCCTTTACCCATGTCGCCGAATACGACGTGTCCTTCTCTTTTTCCCGATACCCAGAGATTCGCTGCGACTGCCTTTACGCCGCGCTCGACGACCGCATCGGCAAGCCCGATTTGATCGTAGAACTCGAGCGTCCGTGCCTGCACCGCAAGCGCGCGCGAAGTAGTCCCCGGTTCCGAGGTCTTATCGACAATCCGAACCCGAACGCCAAGCCGCGTGAGCCACAATCCTAACACCAGCCCAGTCGGCCCGGCGCCAATGATGAGAACATCGGTCGTCCGACTTGAAGTATTCATTCCGGAGGCGCGCCTTGCCCCGATTTTACGATAGGCCTCTCGTATAGTCGACTCCTACGACCGCAGTGCCATCCATGGTCTGGTACTGAAGAAACGCGTCGTAGCTGGTATCGCCACTGCGCGAGATTGGAAAATTGATTGTGGTCGACGAGTTGCTCGCGACCGTAACGCTGGCGTTCGAGATATTCAGTGTCGTGGGATCGCCCCAAACCGAAAACGCGATCCCACTGCAAACAGCACCATCGTTGCTGTCAGGCTCTTATGTCTCACTCGAACCCCCCGATTAGTTCGTTGTGCTCACTCGAGAGCGCAAACCGGACGCCGGCTGATTTGAAACGCGACTACCTCATCTGCGCAAGGTTCAGCTTGAACTATTGTCTCGAGGCTCTTCATTCTCGCTCAGCTTCCGGTGCCGCTGAGACTCACGTTATGCGGGCTCGCCGTGTCGCCGACCGCGCTGACTCCGAGAGTCGCGCTCTCATCGCCAACAATGCTCGGCGTGAACTTCACCAAGTAAGTGCAATGCGCACCGCCGCCCGCAAGCATCGTTCCGCAGGTCCCGCCCGTCATCGCGAAGTCGCCCGCGTTGGCACCGCTGACGCTCTCGCTTATCGTCAGCGTCGCGCTGCCGCTGTTGGTTAACGTCACCGTCTTGTTGACGGAGGAATGGCCACCAACGATGGAGCCGAAAGCGATGCTCGCCGGAAGCGCTTTGAGCGGCGAAATTCCGGTTCCGCTCAACGGGATCGTCATACCGCCATTCGGATCTTCTGCGACACCGATCGAGAGCGTGCCGGTCTCGGCGGTCTCGGTGCTGGGCGTGAACGTCACCGCGTAAGTGCAGCTCGACAAGGCCGCCAATGAATCCCCGCAACTGCCGCCGGTTACCGCGAAATCACTCGCGTTGGCGCCGCCGATGCTCGCGCCGGTCAGCGTGATCGGCCCGCTACGCGCCTTGTTGTTAACGGTGATGCTGAGCGTCTTGGATGCCGTCTGGGCGACGTTTCCATAGAGGAGTTTCGTCGCAGATAGCGATTCCGGAATGGTCGCCATAGCGCTGAAGCTAACCGTGTAAGGACTCAACGGATCGACGGCATCCGAAACCGTCATCGTCGCCGATTCCGTTCCTATCGCCGTTGGAATGAAGGTCACCGATAACGTGCAGGTGGACTTCGCCGACAGCGTCGAGGTGCAAGTGCCGCCGGTGATGCTGAAGTCGGAGGCGTTAGGACCACTGAAGCCCTCGCTCAGGGAGACTGAGCTGCTTTGCTTGTTACTCACGCTTATCGACTTGACGAACTTCATGCCGTCCTTGATGTTGCCGATTGGGACGCTGGTGGGCGTCACCGTCATATCGACGGTGCCGGTGCCGGTGGCCGCCACATGCTGCGGGCTGCTCGCGGTGTTGTCGTAAACCGAAAGCGTCGCGCTGTGCGAGCCAAGCGAGCTCGGCGTGAACCCGATCGCAATCGTACAGGTAGCCAGATGAGCCAGGCCGCTCGGCGGGCACGTGGTGGCGCCGGTGGCCGCGAACTCAGGATCGTTCGAGGTCACGTTGCCGATGAACAGCGGATTGGTGCCCGTGTTCTTGACCGTCAGGTTCTTGGTGATGGTGTTCGCAACCGGCGAGTTGCCCATCGCGAGCGAAGCCGGCACCGAAATCGAAGTGGTCGGCGTCGCCGTAGGAGTGGCTGTAGCAGTCGCCGTCGTGGTTGATGTTGCCGTTGCGGTGTCCGTTGCCGTGGCGGTTGCAGTTGGGGTCGCAGTTGCGGTGTTCGTCGCAGATGCGGTCGCCGTGGCCGTAGCTGTTGCCGTATTCGTCGCCGTTGCTGTGGCCGTGTTGGTCGCGGTGGCCGTCGCCGTATCGGTTGCAGTGGCCGTCGAGGTCGCTGTCGCCGTCGTTGTAGAAGTCGCTGTGGCCGTCGCAGTATCCGTCGCCGTTGCCGTGGCAGTCGCAGTATTGGTAGCGGTCGCCGTTGCAGTGGCGGTCTTAGTTGCAGTGGCAGTCTGAGTAGCCGTGGCGGTCGAAGTTGCGGTTGCGGTTTCGGTGGCCGTCGCCGTTGGAGTTGCGGTGTCAGTTGTCGTAGCCGTAGCGGTCGCAGTGGTCGTAGCCGTGGCGGTTGCCGTCGCTGTGTCGGTTGCAGTTGCGGTCGGAGTAGCCGTCGCTGTGGCGGTCCGTGTTGCACTAGCGGTTGCGGTGGTTGTCGGCGCGCCGGTGCCTGTAGCAGTCGCGGTCGGAGTGGCTGGCGTCGGGGTTGGCGTTGGAGTCAGGGGGATCGGCTGCAGCGCGATTTGGCTGCCAGCCATCGGCCCGGACGAAATATTGCTTTGCGTGCAGGTCTGTCCCGGCACAATGTTCGATGACGTCGCGCCACTGTAGGCGACCACGTTGACTGATGTGCTCGAAACCACGCCCGAGCCTCCGCTTCCAACGATCTGCGTGAAGGGCGAGACTGGTCCCGACCATGGGTTGGCGCCGGTTCCCTTGCGGGCCACACAATTCAGTATCAGAGCTTCGTGGGTTTGCCTGAGAATCGAGAGGCCGGGAACAGACAGACTGGTTGCGCTGGTGCTCGTGGTGCCGGCACCGCTTGGATTGTTCGGATCGATCGGCGTTTGCAGATTGACGCCGCTAAAGCATTGAATCCAGCCCGCATAGATACTGTTAGTCGTATTGCTGAGGGTCCAGGTGAAATTCGCGGGATCGCTGCCGCCGCCCAACGATTTGTACCAATAGAGATAATCCGCCGCGCCGGCGCTGCCGCTGTTGTCGTTCCGGATCGCGGTCCAACCAGTAGGAGCGCTGCTGACGGTAAGAGCGGTCGATGCATATGAAAACTCGGCGACACAAATGTCGTCGGTAGCCACTCCGGAAGGAAAGTTCAGGATAACGCTGGAACTTGTGGGCGAACTGTGAGTCGTGGTCGCCGCCGCCTTGTCAGGTACCGGGAAAGGAGCCGCCGGGCCACCGATGGCAAAGAGTCCGGGAGAACTTTCGGAGCCTATGTAAATGGTGCCATCGGCACCGATTGCGGGAGAGGAAAATAAGATTTCGCTGCCGGTCGCGAATACCCACTTCTCCGTACCGTTCGGGTTTATGGCGTACAGGTTGTCGTCAGCTGAGCCAACGTAGATGGTGCCATCTGCGCTGATTGCCGGCGAAGAGGCCACAAAATTGCCGGTCTGAAATGTCCACTTGACCGTGCCGTCGGGATTCACGGCGTAGAGAGCGTTGTTGGCATTGTCGCTAGCTGCGCCGCCAACGTAAATGGTGCCATCGGCGCCAATCGCCGGCGAGGAGTATGCGAAACCGACCGATAACAACCACTTCTGGGTAACAGTGCCTTGACCTCCGTCAGTTAATGCGTAGAGGTTGCCGCCAAATTGGGTGAAGGCGCTAACGTAAATGGTCCCATCGGCACCGATTGCCGGAGAGGACTCCACCGGCCGCCGAAGAACCGCCACTTCTCCGAACCATCAGCGGTGTTTACCGCGTAGAGGTTGGCTGCTTGGGAGCCGACGTAAACCGTGCTGCCGTCGGCGCTGATCGCCGGCGCGGACACGATAGCATTGATGCGTGGTGCGAACGCCCACTTCAATGTGGCGCTGGTGTGGTTATCCGCTAGCGCGTAAAAGACGCCAGCTTGATCGCCGAAGTAAATGGTGCCGTTGGCACCGATCGTCGGCGAAGAACCGATCCCTGCCTCCGCCTGATACGCCCATTTCTCTGTGACCGTGCCTTGACCCCCGTCGGTCAGCGCATAGAAATTGCGGTCAAAAGAACCGAAGTAAATGGTCCCGTCGGCGCCTATTGCCGGAGTGCTATCTACTTCACTGCCGGTCGAGAAAGTCCACTTCGTGGTGCCGTCGGGGTTTATCGCGTAGAGATTGCTGTCATTGGAACCGACGTAAATTGTCCCGTCGGCGCCGATCACGGGCGAGGACGTAGAAATATATCCGCCTGCTCGCCATTTCTCGGTGGGGGTGGTGGCACTTGTATCAACTGTACTTACGCCGGTGTGCGCGAGATCGTGATGGAACATCGGCCACACCGTTGAGGCCAACTGCGCGTACGAAATTCCCAGCGCCGCGACCGCAACAATCGCAATCGCCGCCGCGCTCAACCAAACAATCGCTCCGACTCGTGCTTTCCCGTATGGCTCTCTCATCGGTCCCCCTTGTTCGGGCTGTCAGTTCTCAACGCGCAACTAACGCGCGTTAGTCTCAAATGCATGAGCCGCAAGTTACTGACGCTCCAACATTGAGTCAGATAGACTCTTCGTAATGAAAAATGACTTTATGATTATCAAATCTGTCTCGGAGCACGGCTATTTGCGCCGAAGTTAACAAGCGACGGCAAGCGCGCAAATACGCCATTTGGCGTATACCCAACGAGCTTGCTACGGTATCGCGACGATCTAACGCAAATGGAGATGTGCAGATAACTGAAAGCTGGGGAGGCACGACGACAGACTGCTCCTGCGTTGGTGCCAACGCTTTAAGTCTAGTCTGCTTATTTTTGTGATCGAAAGACTACAGACAAATACGATACTCGGCGCCTAGGTAGTTAATGGAACGATTAAGGCAACGCGATCTGAGCCAGTTGTTGGACTTCTCGCAAGGATTGCTGGCGGTGCGTACCGCTGAAGCTTTCCGGGGCTACCTTTTGCAGAATTTGCGGGATTTAATCTCGAGTGAATTCAGCTCCTATGGAGAGATCGATCCAACTCGGCCGCCAGGTGAGATGGGTCAAACGTGGATCGAACCTCTGGGACTGAATCCACCCGAATACACTGAGTGGTCACAAAAACTGCTCGCGACGGAACCGACGTGGTTACAGTTTCAAAAGTCCATGACAAGCGAACCACTTACCCATTCAGACTTCTATTCAGAGCGCCAGTACCGTGAGACAGAACACTACGCCCTGTACAATGAATTGTGCCGTCCTATCAGGGATATGATCGTGGCCATTCGGGTCGATTCGTCGGGGCTATTGCTTAATTTTGGCGCTGTCCGAGGCAAGCGCTACTCAGATCGTGATCGGTTGATGTTAGCCGCGATTGGCCCTCATGTTTTTCAAGCGAGTCTGAATGTAAAGGCGTTCTCTGATCTCGCAAGCCAAGCTCATCAGCTGCAGGGCGCAATCGAGAGCTGCGGGCGGGCTGCGGTCATCGTCTCCGCAGATCTCCGAATCACTTACGCGTCCGAGCGCGCGTCGATCTGGATGAAGGGACATTTCGGAGGTAGTCGAGGCGATGCTCTACCCGAAAGAATCGATTCATGGCTGCGAAAGCAATTAGCGCGCGTCCGGGTCGTCGATGATGTGGCATCTCCAGCCGATGTGCTCAGGATTTCAGGGCCGATAGGAGTGATCATCATCCGGTTGGCCCACATACCGAATGGCTGGCTTCTGCTCTTGGAGAAGGAGAGGGTCAAGGTCGATGTTTGTTCCCTCCGATCACTGCCAATTACCAAGCGCGAAGCCGAGGTCCTGGGTTACGTTGCGATGGGCAAGACGAATCCTGAGATCGCCTTAATCCTTGGCATCGGCCGGCTCACCGTAAAGAAGCATCTGGAGCATATTTTTCAGTCGCTCAACGTCGAGACCCGGACCGCCGCAGCTGCCGTCGCGCTTGAAACGGCATCTTCCGTTGATCAGTGATCACTAGTTTTTCGCGCGATAACCTCAATTTCTGGGGACGGATGTACGAGGATCCAACGAATCCTTTTATGAACGGCGGACAGTCGATGGCGAATGACGCTGCCCACGAACTTTCGGCGACTATAACCGATCCTTTTATCAGCACATGGTACGATCAGTCGGGCGCGGAAGTCGGCGGCAAATGCCAGACGCAGTACGGCAGCCCTATAATACTCTCGGGATGGGACTGAGTGGTCGTTGCAGGAGGAATGGTCGAACAACGCCGGCGCTGCATTCAGTCACTGCCCTGACGCAATTGCATTGTGAAGCTACTTCAGCGTCGTTGCCGATTCCAACTACCGGCACAATCTGCGTTGACGGCGGATACTTTTTCGCCAACAGCGGGGCAACGTTATCGAAGACCTCTAGGCTAGCGCTGTGCCGGTGTGTGGCGAAACTCTGCAACGATCTCTTTCGGACTCCGGCCGCCGCTTGAAGGGTATTTCGCCACGGACAAGCGTTGGATCTACAGTCCGTAACGCGCGAAATTCGACAATGAACGAAAGAGTAGTTTCCTGACTTGGACTGAACTTTGGCGCGACAGAGGTGAGATTCGAATCCACGAGCGGCTTAGAACAGGTCATCTCTTGAGGTGAGCTCCAGTCGGTCGCTTTCGCCGATATAGACTTCTGAAAGTTGCGTGACATCCGCGTAATCAACACCTACGTGTGAAATAATCCCTTCCCGCAAGAAATGCCGCAGCGACTCGTCTGAAAAAGTTGAGTCCGGCACGTTCAGGCAGACCGTGTCCACCTGGTTTTCATTGAGCAGATTTGCGATGCGGGTGAGCAACGCGTGATACCTGTCTGAAGCCAGCAGATCTATTGGAAGCCATTTCGCGCTGGCCGTGGTCGTCACCGATGGGAACTTCGCCTTCAGTTGTCGAAGCCTCTCGAGGGACGACCATTCGGTAAGAAAGTCCGGCTCTCCCTGCAAGCGACCAGCGTCAAACTTCAGATCCGAAACGAAGGAGTGGACAAGACAACGTTCCGGCCCAAGTTTTAGCACCACTTCTTCTACCACCGGCCACGCCTCGAAGTGTTTGCAGTCAACGATGACCGGTATGGCGGAGCGTGCGATCAATTCGACTGCCTCCCACAGCGGCATCGAATTGAACAAGGGTTGGTAGGTCTTGTCGTGATATTCTTTGGAATGACCGAGATACGGATTCCCCCTGTCATCGACGCAGACATCGAGATCCATGCTGCGCTTCTCTGCAATCGCTCGCGTGAGCAATTCTCTTGTCACAGTCCAGGTGTGAAAGAGAACCACAGGGCGTTTGGAAATCAGGACCCTTTGCGAGAATGAGAGAGCCATCGCGGTCCTAACCTACACCGGAGTACGACTGTCAATCACTTCGGAATCGGCGGGCCAGCATAGAGACGATGGAACGCGCGAGTTTAAGCATGCCGACGACACTAAGGCGGTCAATCCCAAAACACCAGCCTTTTCCGCTCGTTCGGGGTTTTTGGTAGCCACAGGTTTAACCTTTGACTAGGGACAACTATTGGGCCGGCTTCGCCGCTGCGGGAACCGCGTTGGCTGCGGGAACCGCGTCGGCGGTGCCGCCAGAATCGTTCCGCCCCGCCTGTTTGACCTCATGCTTCACTTGCCGGCAATCGGCGCGGGATTTCTCATCGCCGGCTTTGCAGGCCTGCTTCGCGGACCGGCCTGCTGAACGGTCGTCGCGCCGGTCGTCGCGCCGGTCCATGCCATTGGTCTGTGCGGACGCCGGCGCGATGCCAGCGAGCATCACCACGGCAGCCAGGACACCAACGCTTCTCCAAAACTTTATCTTTAGTCGCATGCGGTTCTCCTTTGGTGCGACCCGGCGGTTTTCAGACTACAGGGCCAGGACGCTCCGAAAATCGGACTAAGACATCAATTTTCCACCGCGAAGGTCACGTCTGTGTTCCAGGTGATATCAACTTTGTCGCCAACTTTGACCTGATCGAACACGGTCGGATCGACGACAAGTCTGCTGTATTTAAATCCGTTCGGACCAACGAAGGTGATCGATGACGCGTCCTTGTCGATTGAGTCGACAGTCGCGGTCATCGTCCTATCAACAACTATCGTGCCCCTGGGCTGAACTTCCGCTCCGGACATTTGGGACGCGCTAGCGGTATCGACCGCTGCTTCGCCCGGCGGCTTCATTCTCACCGAGACATTGTTGTTATACGTCACCGACACCTTGTCCCCTACCTTGAGCTCATCGAACCGCTTCGCGCTCTGGGGCACGTCGAGCGACTCGAACTTGCCATCGGCCGTCTTGACGTTCAGCACGCGCTTGTCATGATCGATGGTCGCGACGGTGCCCGAAAGGGTGACGGTGTGTGTCGGGAGTTGTTTGACTTGCGCCCAGCTGGGTAGAACGAGAGCCAAGACCAACCCGGATGCTCCCAGAATCGCGGCTACTGGCTTCATATGTTTGTCTCCTTTTTGAGTTTCCAAACTTGAGCTTCTCTCATTGTGTCTCAGTCGTATCCCAGGACCTTGAGCACCGCCGTAGGTGCGCCACCAACGATTTTGTACTGAATCGTCACCGCAGTGAGCCGGGCCTTTCGACCCGGCGCATCCGTCGGAGTCGTCGATCCTCCTGCTTTCAGGACTCCAATATCCGTGATCGTCTCGTCGGGGCGATTGTCCCAGCTGAGAACGGCCTTCGTGATCTCCACGTCGGCGCCCTCGACGCTGATCTTGATCTGCTTGACCTTTGTCTTCCACCGCCCGCCCTCGCTCTTCATCTCCACGCCTTGATCGACAGATTTGATCGTCTGTTGGCTGAGCACGAACCATTCGTCCGCAGCTAAGCTCGCAGCGCTCATGAAGAGGAGAACTGCGACAACTAGAGAGGCTATCAAAGTCAGATTCTTGTTCTTCACGGTCGTTTCCTCCTAAACTGGCAATTGCAGACTCTACTGCTGGCAGACGCCGGTAGCGGAGACGACGTACCACTGGATGATAATCCACTCACGCATGGTGAGTTCGGTCTGCACGTTAGTCAGTCTTGATTGGCATTTTGAGACGAGATTGGAACTCGCCGTCTCGGTCAGATTGTCGGGCGATGTGAGATGAAGAATGCCGTAGTCGCCAGCTTCAGCGGTGACGCTCTGGCCTCCTCCGGAACGGTCGCTGATGGCGCTGGATCGGAGCACAACGCAGCCGGAGAGCGCGACGCACATCCACGACACGGTCACCCAAAGAGCGATCACAAGCGTTTGCATCTGAACTTTCTTCATTTCCTTTTCCTCTTTTGAAGCGAAACGTTCTTAACCCTCAATCACTGGCCTATCGGAATCAGTTCTACTCTGCGATTCTGGGCTCGACCCTCGGCAGTATCGTTGCCCGCAACAAAGTTAGTTTTGCCGAAGCCCTGGGCTACGAGGCGGTCCGCGGCAATACCCTTGCCCTCTAGATACGTCGCGACGGCGTCGGCACGGCGCTGGGAAAGCCGCATATTGTATCGTTCCGAACCGATCGCGTCGCAGTAGCCGTTTACATTCACCCTGGTATTCGGGCTCGATCTCAGAGAGTCGGCAGCCTCATCGAGCACCGGCATGTCTTCGTCGCGGATTTTTGCTTTGTTAAACGCGAAGTGGACTCCGCGCAGCACTACCTTCTGTGCTACCGGAGGTGGTAGTGGAGGCGGAGGTGGCGGCGGCGGCGGAGGAACGCACTCAGCACTCGCCCACACCGAATAGTATTGAAACAGGACCCACTCACGGAACTTAAGCTCGGAGGTTACGTTGGTCAGGATGCCGCTCTGACACGCGCGAACGAGATCGGTATTCGCGAACTCCGTGAGTCCTTCCGGAACGGTCAGATGCAAGATGCCGAAACTGCTCTCCTTGCCGTTGACCCGCGGCCCGGACCCGCTGCGATTACTTATGGTGCTAGACTGGAGGACTATACAGCCGGAGACCGTTAAACAGATGAGAAGAGCCAGAGCCATCACCCGAAGAGAATTATAGTTTTTCATGATTTGTCTTAGTCTCATTCTTAAAATACGCCCGCGATGATCGACTGAAGCTCTGATCGTCATCACCTTTTTCATAGGATCAATTGACCTTGGGTCTACCTCTACCGCTGTTGTCGGTTTCGCTACCAGCACGATATCTTCCAGATTTCGAACTTAGCGTCTATCGGACCAACGTCCGATATTCGGGTGGCAAGCCAGTAAGTTACGATTCCGATTGATCGCGTTTGAAATTGCAATGAGTTGAAACAGCGATGACGGAAGACATATCAGGCCGGTCCAAAATAGATTCGGTCGCTCTGAACGACGAAGAACGGGTTCTCGATATATTACGGCAATCGGAGTTCAGACTCTGGGACGTCGTGAACAACCTCACGCGATTGACGCCCACACGACGACCGGAGTTCCGTGTCTCTATTGAGCAGGTGATCGAGCTCGGCAAGACCGTCGCTGTTACGGACGTGAACCTGTCACAGGTTGGCACGACTGAGGCCGCTGCTCGCAATTCCAGAGGCTAAAATGCGGCGACCGCTCTATCCTTCGCTCTACCAGGTCAATACGCGCGTTTGGCTGACGGAGATCTCTCGCAGCCTGGGTTGCCAGGCCACGCTGGACGACATTCCGGATAGTGCACTCGATCAGCTTGCCGAAATGGGCTTCGACTGGATCTGGTTCCTCAGTGTCTGGCAGACCGGCGAAGCGGGACGGCGCGTCTCACGCGAGAACCAGGACTGGCGCAACGAATTTAATCAGACCCTGCGCGACCTCCGAGACGAAGACATCCCAGGTTCCGGCTTCGCCATCGCCGTTTACACCGTTCATAAGCAGCTCGGAGGAGATGCGGCACTCGCGCGTTTACGTGAGCGGCTCAGAAAGCGCGGGTGTGGTCGATGCGAAACCTGTTTCCCGGTTCCCGGTGCACCGTCAGTAAGCCGTTCCGGGTAAATGAGCACAGAGTGCCCTCGCTTAGGTTGGTGGCGAGGATGTGGAGTTGCGGCTTCTCAGGCAGCTGAAACAGACTGGTGTCTCCGTAGAGATACTTTTCGTAGTGGTATTCCAGCAAACCCGTTCTTGTCAGCTTGCGATTCGAGGCTCCCAGGAGCCGGAGCGGCCAGCGCAAGGGAACATACAGGGGAAAGCGACGGGCGATCCGATTGCGGACATCAAGCCGCACCACTGAGAGGAGCTCGGACGCCGCAGCATCGAACTCGTTGGGCGAGCCGTTATAACGGTCCCAATTGAGTATAAGGTGGGCGGCGAAAATACTGCCGCCTGACACCGAGGTAATGTGTGTCACTTGGGACAAAATGCCAGCGTCGCGCAGAAAACGAGCCAAGCCGAGGTGATATAAAGTCGCCCGGAAGCCTCCTCCGGAAAGGGCGAGACCTATCCTGTTCATGACGCGACTTCGACGACGTATGGAACGAACTTGCTTCGCGTGCTGACCCAGACCATCCCGAAAGCCAGCACCAGCGTGATCGCCATCATGCCGGCGGCGGTGATCTGCCAGTTACGTTTGCCGAGAACCAGATCAGCGTAACGCTCGTCCCATTCCTGCCGCGCTTTGAGATAGACGCTGCCTTCCATGCTGACGCCTCGTTGCTAGCGGTCGAGCACTTGTGGTGAATTCGTGCTCGATGAGTTCTGAGGTGTGAGCAACTTGCGGGCCATGAGACTTCAGCCGCCCGCGCAGCGTTATAAGGTGAGCGATCGGCCGTCAAAACTGACTGGTGTTTCGCTTTGTCGGCAGGCTAGAACGGGAGACGTGAATCGCCCTTGTTTCGCGATCGTATGTTTCGCAACGGCTGTTAACGTGTGGGCATGCGGTCCTGCCGCCGAAACCGCGACTTCACCCTCGATGTCCGCATCTTCCAGTACGGTGTATTCGGACGCGAGCCTTAGCGGAACATACAAATTGACCGCGACTCTGAAGCCTTACGTAAAATTTGGCGGACCACAGGTCGGCTCGGGAGAACTTCGCTATGATGGACAGGGCAACGTCTCAGGTCATGTCGTTAATTTCGGAGTACCGGCCGATCTGAAAGGAACCTATCACGTCAATCCAGATGGGACCGGCACGTCGGCCTATACGACGACAGCGGAGTCGGGTACAGCGAACGGAGAAACGAGGTTCAGAATTGTCAACGCCGAAGAGATCGAGTTCGAATCTAAAGACTCGCCAAACAGAGATTGGGCAAGTGCGGCTACGGTAACGCGGACGAAAGACAACGGCGTCGTCGGAACACTTCGTAAGAAGGTCGAACCTTAGCGAGAGACTATTCGGCGGTGGGATGCACGCATGCCGAGCGGAAACGGCAACTTGAACGTCAACCGCTGGGTTGCCCTCCGCGATGGTGACACAGTGGTGACACAGAATGCAGACGCTGATCAGAGAAATCGGTCATCGTCATAAATTGCTTGATTTCACTGGAGTTTTTGGAGCCACCCGCCGGATTCGAACCGGCGACCTGCTGATTACGAATCAGCTGCTCTACCAACTGAGCTAGGGTGGCTCTCCATCGCGTGCGCCCAACGACGGGATTAGCAGATTAGCGAAGCTGGCGGCGTCGAGAAAGCCTCTCGGCAGACTCGTTGGTTTTCCCCTGCGCCGATTCTGTTCTTTTGCAGATGCGGCCCGTTTGCCTCAAGGCGGTGGCGGGCGCATCGTCTGTGTGAGCGCATCGTCGAGTTTTTGCCGTGCCAGTTACCACCGCGATCAATTTCGGCCAGGTTGCTACCGCCTCTGAAAATTTGCGGTGCGTCGAGCCGGGAATTGCGGTCGCCCTTGTCGAGGGTCTCCAGTCACTGGGCGCTCGATCGGTTCTTGAAATCGGCGCGGGCACTGGCAACTACACCGCGGCTTTGAGCGCAAGCGGATTCTCCGTGACCGCGCTCGATCGTTCGCCGGCCATGGTTGAGATCGGCGCGCAGAAAACCTTTGCACGCTGGATTCTCTCCGACGCATCGGCTCTGCCACTACGCACGCGATCGGTGGACGCGATTGCCGGCATCAACCTGCTGCATCATATTCCTGCTCTCCGCGTTGCGCTTGCCGAGTTCAGACGCGTCGTGCGCTTGGGCGCCGTGCTGCAGGCCGTCGTGCGCGAGAATCTCCAGACGCTATGGTATCGCCATTATTTTCCCGAGATTGACGACGTGCTGCTGCCGCTTCATCCGACGCTCGGCGCTCTGATCGCTGCGATGTTTCAGGCCGGCTTTCGCCGCGTCTCGGCGGCGAAGATATTTTACACGGGACGATCGGATCTCACCTTCGAAGCGGCTCGCACCCGGCCGCATCTGTTATTCGATCCCGGATTCCGTGAGGCGACATCCGCCTTTCGTCGGCTTGATAGATCGGTAATCGCGCGCGGATTGGCCGACCTCGAGCGCGATCTCGATTCGGGTGCATTCGCGCGAATCGCCGCGCCCTTCGACGCTGCTCATGCCGACGCCGCCGACTGCGTAGTGATCACCGCGCGCTAGCACGTGCTCACAACTTCGTGAAGCCGTCCGCGCTCCACTCTTCGGATCCAACTCCATTGTGGACGATGAACAGCCCGTCCGGATCGTATTTTCTTTTGATCTCGGCAAGGCGAGCGTGATTGCTCCCCCAGTACGCGTTCTGCCATCCGTGCTCGAAGTAATTGCTCTCGCTCACATACGCTCCCGGGTTCGGCACAATAGCGCGAAGTTGATCCACGCATTGATGAATCCGCGTCGCAGCCTTTCGGCCTTCCTCAACCGATGGCTCATGTCCGGGAATTCCCGGATAGGCGGGCCCCTGGGCGTCAGCCACGATCACTAGAGCGAAGGCGGTCATCACCGCTGGATTCGTCGCAGTGTCCTTCGCCCAGGCGATCGCTTCAGGCGGCGCTCCGGCGAGCCCCTTGTTGAAGTGGAGCGAGACGCTTGAAATCCGAGAGCTCGCGAACAACGCATCGGCGAGTCGCTGCTGCGCGTCATTCTCGAGCAACGAGTCCGGCAACCACAGCGACTCGTATCCCCAAATGAACCACGCGGCTTCCCCCGTGTTTCCCTTCCACCATGCGTTATTAGGTCCCGCTCCGGGCCGTTTGTCGAACTCCAAAATGGGGTGCGGTATCAAGTGGACGAGGCCATAGTCAAAAGCCCCAATAAGGGGATTGCCGTTAGGATTGGGGAAAGCGATTTCAGGCCAATGCTCTTTCCACCATTGCACGTCCCAAAAATGTCGCGCGGGTATGCTTACAATCGGCAGCCGCCCTTCCAGCGAATATTCGTGGGGCAAATTCGCCACCCACTCGCGAAACGGCTGCCAGACCTTTTTCGCCTGCTCGAGATCCAGTCCCTGAAAGATCATTTTGATCTCGAGCGTGTTGTCGGGATTGAATTGGGCCTGCTCTCCCCAATGGTCGTTGAAGAGATGCTCCTTGTAGAAGCTTACGAACTCGCGAATCAAGCGGTGGAAAGCATCATCCGACACCGCCTTGACCTTGAAGTTGGCAGCGCCGAAGAACTCGGGAAGATCGTGCACCCGCAGTGTCAGCTTACTCACTACGCCGAAGCTCCCGCCTCCGCCTCCTTTCAGTGCCCAGAAAAGATCGGGATTCGTGCAGGCGTTCGCGATGCGAATCTGGCCGTCGGCAGTCACTACTTCGGCTTCCAGCAAACTTCCTGCGGCACTGCCGTAGTGCTTCGAGTAGCTACCAAAGCCACCACCCTGAACGAGACCCGCCAAGCCGACTGTCAGACATCCGCCCCCTTGGACGTATTTTCCAGCCTTGGTCGTAACCGCCTCGTATGCCTGAATCCCGATCGTTCCAGCGCCCACAGTCACAGCCGGTTGCGGTTGCAGAGTATGCTCGCATCCTTGCGGAACAAATTCGGGATGCATCTCGATCTCGTTCATGTGCCGCGTCCAAATCAGCAGCGAATCAGGCGCATTCGACGTGCCCTGGTAGCTGTGACCGCCGCCCTTGACCGCCAGCCGCAAGTTATTGTCGCGCGCAAAATTCACGGCCGCGGCAATGTCGTGCGCATTTCTTGCCGCCACTGCGTAAACGCTCGGTTTGGTGGCCCACGCATCGACCCATCCCAAGGTCTCCGTGAGCCCCGGCTGATCGCCGATGTAATACGGATTTTTAATGTTCTCCAGGAGAAGCTTGGATGCGGCGCTGTCCGGATCGGTTTTGAGTATCGAAAGGGGAAAGTCTACTGGGATCAAATTTCCGCCGACCGCCTCATTGAGTTGCTTCCACGCCGACTCCGATGGCCACGTGGCATCCGAAGGACGCCGCCGCCGGAAATTCGTACCAGCCGCCAATACGCGCCGCGGCAAAAGCGGAATCAGCGCCGACGCTCCGATCGCTTTCAGGAAAGCTCTTCTGTCCATCAGCCTCTTTTTTCAGAATGGCCTGTTGGCGCTCTAGCTCGCGGCGAAACGAGCGCGCGTCCAATCCGTCAGCACCTTCATCAGCCGCGGCCGCGGATCGCCGAGATGCGCCTTGGTGCCGCCGGCGCGCATGAAGTGATCCGCGCCCTCGATGAACGCGACGGTCTTGTCGCTCGCGCCCGACGCTGCGAATTCTCCATGCACATCGGAAATGAAAATGTCCTGATCGCCGTTCGCGCCTACCACCAGCGTCGGCACAGTCACCTTCGTCAAATTCGATGCCATCTTCGCGTACGACGACAGTCCCGACCACGTCGACAGCCATGCGTCGGGCGTAACGATTCGGCCAAGACCGAACGGCGAGTAGTTCGCGAGATCGGGCCGCGGCGAGATGATCGATCCGACCGCGCGCTCCGACGGATCGATCGACAGATCCAGGTAGTTAAGATTCGCCTGCGTGCGATAGACGACCATGTACGTCGGCGCCATCGCGCGCCGCACCAGCGTAGTTGCGATTGTCGGCGCTCGACGCGGCGAAATCGGGCGCGCGCATCGCAGACGCGCCCGTGACTCGCCTCGGCGATATAGCGGCGCGCGATCGCGTCGATTCGCGCGCATCGCGCGACTTGCGCCGCGCGGTATCGCTCGACGAAATCAGTTGCGTAGCGGCTCTCGGCGGGCGGCGTCTTGAAGCCGTTGCGCTCGTCGTACATATCCAGTGCGGGATCGCTCGCGAGCGGATCGGACTCATCGACCACCGCCGCATCGAGGCACGACATCAGCACCATCCCTTGTCCCGGATGCGCCGCGAGCGCGATGTAACCGTCGGCAGTCGGGAGATCGAACTTGTTCAGATCCGGAGGACCGCCACCGGGCGGCGCCGTCACGCGATTTCCCGCGGGCGTGCGCGCTTGCGAGTCGTAGTACGCGAACAGCGAGCCGCCGCCGGAATTTCCGAGCATCACGATTTTCTCGAAGCCTTCCTCTTCGCGCAGGAATCGAATTCCCGCCGCGAGATCGAGCAGGAGATTTTCGTGGAGCATCATCGCGTCGTTGTTCAGGTAGCGCGTGTTGAAACCGAACGCGGCAAAGCCGGCCTCGACCCAGAACGGAATCGAATAATGCGTGCTGAAGTCGGCGCGCGGATGCGCCATGATCACGACCGTGCGCGGCTTGCCGCTCGACGGCATATAAAGGATGCCGCGCGACTTGCCGAAGTCGGCAGCGTAGAGCTGCACGGGCCGTTGGCGAATCGACGGATCGATATCTCCGAAATCGATCGGATACCGGAGTTGGTAGTCAGCAGGCGCGTTGGGCATGATTCCGATCTCCCGCACTCGGGCGCAAAATTCAAGCGGAAAGAGAAAGGCTTACTCAGCAATCGCGCGGTGGTGTAGAATCCCGAAGATCGAGGTGGTGTCAATTTGAAGACCGGCATCATCGGCGCGCGCGGCGCCGGAAAATCAACTGTATTTCACGCACTGACGGGACTCGCTCCGATTCCGGGCACCGCCGAGGGCCGCAATCGCGCGCGTCCCGGACAAATCAAGGTCGCCGATCCGCGCCTCGATCTGCTTGAAGAGGCCTACGGCTCGAAGAAAAAAATTCCGGTCGAGCTCACCATCCTGGACTTCGCGCCGAATCCGAAAGAGCAGAAGGAGGGCGCTGCGCTCGACCCGAGCCTGCTGCCGCTGGTGCGCGACATGGACGCGCTGCTGATCGTGATCCCGCAGTTCGGTGGAATGGAGAAAGATCTGGTCGCGACGCTCGAAAGTATCGAGGGAGAGCTGGTCTTCGCCGACTTCGATCAAGCGGAGCGCCGACTCGAGCGATTGAAGAAAGAAAAGGGCAGCGACTTCGAACGCGCCGCGCTCGAGAAAGTGATCGCATGGCTCGGCGACGGCAAGGCGCTACGACTGCTCGAACTGACGTCGCAGGAGACCCAGGCGTTTTCGAGCTTCGGATTTCTGTCGCGCAAACCCGCGCTGGTCACCGTCAACTGCGAGATGGAACGTGCGTCCGCCGACGTCACCGACGCCGAACGCGCCTCAGTGCGCGCGCACGGACTGGAAGTCTTCAGGCTCGCGGCTGCCTTCGAGTCGGAGTTGTGGGAACTTGACGACGCCGGTCAAAAGGAAATGCTGAAAGACGCAGGCCTCGACGCGCCCGCGCGCGATCGGCTGATCGGCGCGCTCTACAATCATCTCGGATTGATCACTTTCTACACGGCGGGTGAGCCGGAGGCGCACGCATGGTCGCTGCGTCGCGGCGAATCGGCACTCGACGCCGCCGGCGTCATCCACACCGACATCGCGCGCGGGTTCATCCGCGCCGAAGTTGTCAGCTACGATGATTTTGCCATCCACAAATCCGACGTAAAGGTCAAAGAAGCCGGCAAGCTGAGACTCGAAGGCCGCGACTACGTAATGCGCGACGGCGACATGATCCACATCCGCTTCAAGGTCTGAGCGCCGATGCGCGCCTGGCGGCAGCGGGTGACCCCTGCACCCAGTGTTAGAAAAGAAATCGCAAAATCGCGAGGACGCGCTTTTGCTCTCAGGTTCGGGATAGCGAGTTACCTAAACGGTTGGTGGCTAGGCGGCGATGCGTCTGAAGAAGCGAGGGCGTTGTCGGCGAGGATTGCGCGCTTCTCGTCGGGACAGGCGCGGATTGTTCGCTACGATTTCGGCGGCGTCGGGAAACTCGGCGTCGAAATGCGGATAGTCCGACGCCCACATCAGTCGCGTACTCCGATAAGGCGCATCGCCTCCGGCAGCATCGTCTCGTCGGGATCGAAGGTGAAGAAGCATCGCTCGCCGCGCATGTGCTCGGACGGGCGGCGCGACAGATGCGGCGTGTGACGCGCGAAGTGCAGGTAATGTCCGTCCATCCGCTCGGCCCACCACGGCACCCATGAGATTCCGCCTTCGAAAAATCCCAACCTGAGCGTCGGGTAGCGCTCGAACAGTCCGCCGCCGACCGCCGCCGCCATCACGCGCATCTGATGCCAGACGTGTCCCGTCAGATGCATCATGAACATGTTGTTGCCGACGTCCTCGCGGCCGGGCGCGAACGGCGGACGATCGGTACCGCCGTGAAAACAGATCGGCAGGTCAGCCTCCTGCGCGCTTCGATAGAGCGGATCGAAGTACGGATGGTCAGGAAGCATCCCGTCCAGATTGCCGAAGGTCATGATGCCGACCGCCCACGGCTCGCGCGCCAGATACTCGACCTCCGCGGCGCATCGATCCATCTCGCGCTGCGGAACTATTCCGACCGCTTTGATTCGCGACGGGAACGCGTCGCAGTACTCCCCGATCCATCGGTTGTAGGCTCGCGCGAGTGCGGCTTCCATCGCAGGGTCGTTCGCCGCGCATACCGAAGTCGCGACGGTCGCGAAGCATACCGCGACGTCGATACCCTCCTTGTCCATGTCGCGGATGCGCTCGGCTGGATCGTAGCCGCCTGCGGGCGAAGCCAACGGATGGTTGCGGCCCGACGGCAGCTTGCCGAGGCCGGGAACTTCGTTCGCCTCGCCGAGCGGACGTTCCGCCGATCCTCCACTTCGGATACAGCGCGGGAACGATTCCCAGGTTGCCGGCGCCGACCCGCGACAGCAGAGCGTCTGCGGCATGCGCGAAATTTTGGATCGATATGCGTCGAGTAGAGCGACGCCGGCTCGGTGACGTGCCCGTCCGCGTCGATGATTTTGAAACCTGAAAGGGCCATGGCTGAATCGCGACGATTGTGGTGGACGACAGCGTGCGGTGTCAACGCGCGAACACCCGGACGCCTGCGCGGCGGGCGGCAGGGGTGACCCCTGCACCCAGTATTAAGAAAAGAAATCGTAAAATCGCGCGGACGCGATTTCACTCCAGGTTTGAGGGAAGAGAGGGAAGGCGGCGCCAATTGGATGCGTGCTGAGAAAAAGGTGCCGGCGCGAAGCGACTCGTTGGACCTGCGAGGCGCATCCGCGCCGGCGACGGACACGGGACCTTTTGTCAGCGATCGCGGATCGCAGTTCCAAGAGGCGCAGGTCGCGATACGCCGCAGACTATATTCCGCAACCCGCTGGAAGTAAACGTCCCAAGAGCACACTGTGGATAACCGGGGAATCGAAAAACACAGGCGCGGAGCGCCACGGCTATCAGCCGGATGCTCCGCGCCTGTTTCAATACTCAATCAGACTGGTGATGACGCGCTCAAGGAGCCGCCGCCACCATCGACTTCACCGTGCAGAAATCCTTGTCGATCGCTCCCATGTTGATGTACCAGCATTCGCGCTCGGGCGTGTGCTGGCCGGGCAGATAACACATCGTCGCAGAAATTTCCCTGCGTATCGATCGAAGCCGCGCCCACCACGAACTCCCGCTTGAACGGGTAGATCGCAACGCGCGCATCCGGCACCGGCCGGTCACGAAACGCCAGCCAGTAGATATGCGTGCGCCACAGATGGCCTTTTTGATCGTAGGTGTCGACGTAAGGCTCGAAACATAGTTCGGTGTCGATATAAACGTTGGTCGATTTATCCAGCGCGCCGCTCGCATCGGCCATGTCTCGCCGCGGCGTCGCCTCGACGATGTACAGAGTGGCGCATCTCCCACGCCTCGGGACACGCAGTCGCACCGCCATCGTACGGGCAAGTATCTTCCGGCGAATGCTCCGCGTGTACGCTCGCGAGCATCTCCTTCTCGCCCAGGAAGCGGTAGTTGTACTGCTCGGTCTTGGGATTGAAGCCTGCATAATGATCAGGATCGTAGCTCTGCGCGCCGGTCGCCGTTGAGAGTATCGCCTCGCTCAAGCGCCGTACGCGACGAGTGCCGGGGGTCCAATCCCAACTGTCGTCGCCTCGCTTCGGATCTGCGTAGCGATAGCGGATCAATCCAGTTCCGCGCGCCTCTTGCGGCGCGAGCACTGGGTACAAAGCGAATACCCACAAGCGCCCCGACTGTTTGAAGTCCGGATCGACCGGCATCGGCTCGACTTCGGTCCGGCCGCACGATGTTGTATCCGGCGTAGTGTCCGATCTCGATGTCGTCGATAATTTTCTGGTCCTGGCCCGGCCGCACATATTCGCTCTGACAATCGTAGAAGCGCAGATCGTAGTCATCAGTGCTGATCGGGCGGAACACATTGTTCCACATGATCTTGTTCGCGACGTACGGGTCGTTCGGATCGATCAGCGGAAACGCCTGTCCCGCGACGTAGCCCACCATGCTGCGATGATCGTTGGTCAGCCGCACCTGCTGCGAATACTTTTCCGTCGCCTCTCTGTACGGCGGCGGCCAATCAACTCGCTCGGGCGTGATGATGTTCATTCGCATCCCGTGACTGACTGCGTAGTACACACCGGGTGAGACCAGGTCTTTGACCTTCGCCGCATTGCTGGGAGCTATGACGTCGCCCGGCTTCACCACCGCATTAGCAGAAGCTGCGATGAGACATAAGCAAATCGTAATCGTCCCCGCGCTCAGCATCGCCTTCCCCAAAGCATGCTTAATCATTTCGTTTCGTCCTCCCTCCGTCATGAGTTCCAATTCTGGGTCGCTAAATTCTACGGAGTCAAGTATCTACCCCCATATATCATCAAAATGTTCGTTAATTCTACTAATTGACTGTAGGCGGGCGAAAAAAGAGCGGGGCGATGCAGCCTGATGCCGCATCGCCCCGCCGGTCGTTAGAGGCGTCTAAGCCCCTGATTTATAAGGCTAACTCGCTTACGGAGCCGCCTTTACCATCGACTCGGTGGTGAAGAAATCCTTGTCCACCGCGCCCATGTTGATATACCAGCATTCGCGCTCCGGCGTGTTCTGCCCCGGCAGATAACACATGGTCGCGAAACCCGACTGCACGTCATAGCGGGCCGAGCCCACGATGAACTCGCGCTTGAAGGGATAGATTGCCACCTTCGCATCGGGCACCGGGCGATCGCGATACGCTGCCCAGAAGATATTGGTGCGCCACAGCGCGCCCTTCTGGTCGTATCCGTCGACGTACGGCTCGAACCATACTTCCGAGTCCATGTACACGACGGTGTCCTTGTCGAGCACGTTGCCCGCCTGTCCGATCGAGCGATTCGGCGTCGCCTCGACGATGTACATATGACGCATCTCCCAATCTTCGGGGCACGCTGACGCGCCGCCGTCGGTCGGGCAGGTCACTTCCGGCGAATGCTTGGCGTGAACCACCGCCAGCATCTCTTTCTCGCCGAGGAACTTGTAGTTGTATTCTTCAGTCTTCGGATTGAAGCCTGAATAGTGATCCGGATCGAAGCTCTGCGCTCCGGTCGCGGTGCTGTTGAGCGACTCGTTCAGGCGTCGCACGCGCCGGCTGCCCGGATTCCACGACCACGTGTCGTCACCCTGCTTGGGCGCTGCGTAGCGATAACGAATCAGGCCCTGGCCGCGCGCTTCCTGCGGCGCGAGCAGAGGATAGAGCCCGAACAGCCAGAGGCGTCCGGTCTTCTTGAAATCGGGATCGACCGGCATCGGCTCTACTTCCGTGCGGCCGACCAGGTCGTAGCCCGCGTAATGGCCGACCTGGATGTCGTTGATGATCTTCTGTTCCTTACCCGGATTGACGTACTCGATCTGGCAGTCGAAGAAACGCAGATCGTAGTCGTCGGTGCTGATCGGGCGGAACACGTTGTTCCACATAATCTTGTTTGCGACTTGCGGATCGTTGGTGTCGATCAGCGGGAAGGGCTGGCCGGCGACGTAGCCGATCAACGATCGATGGTCGTTGGTAAGGCGGACCTGCGACGAGTACTTCTCGGTGGCGTCCTTGTACGGAGGCGGCCAATCGATTCGCTCCGACGGCACCACATTCATCTGCATTCCGTGCGTCACCATGTAATAGACGCCGGGCGACACCAAGTCTTTGACCTGCGTCGCATTTTGAGGAGTGATTACATCTCCGGGCTTAACTCCGGCCCGGGCGGTGGCGGCGAACAATCCGATGCTCATCACGAGCGCGCCGACACCCGCTACTTTCCATAGAGCGGGTACAACGAGAAACCATTCTTGAGAAACCTCCTGGCGACTGCGAAGCGCAGGCCTGACATAATTAGAACTACAAGCCCATCACAGATGTTCCCCGGAGACAAGAACAAAAGATTAATAAGACTTCACACAGAGTCAGTGGACATAAGCAATAGTAATGCAAAGAACCACTTGCGATAATGAGCTAAGTGGCTGAATTGGCGAAAAAATTGTCCAGAATAGCTCCAGTCGGGCGATGCTACTCGTAGCGTAGCGCGTCGATCGGATGCAGCAAACTCGCCTTGCGCGCGGGATAGTAGCCGAAAAATACTCCCACCGCCGCTGAAAAGATGAAACCGCCGATCACTGCTACCGGCGAGACCAACGTCGGCCATTCCGCCAGCGCTGAAATCAGCTTCGATATCAGTATTCCCAGCACGATTCCCGCGAACCCGCCCATCACCGACAGCAGCATCGCCTCGACCAGGAACTGCAGCATGATATGAATCCGCCGCGCGCCGATCGCCATGCGGATTCCAATCTCGCGCGTGCGCTCGGTCACCGACACCAGCATGATATTCATGATTCCGATACCGCCGACCAGCAGCGAAATCGACGCCACCGACAGCAGCAGTATCGTCATCACTTGCGTCGCGCTCTCCGACGCCGCCGCGATTTCGCTGAGATTGCGCACCGTGAAGTCGTCGTCCTGCTTCGCCTGAATGTGATGCCGCTCGTGCAGCGTGTGCGTGATTTGCGTGATCGCGTTATCCACCTCGTCGGAGCTGCTCGCCTTGACGAACATCGAGTTTATGACGCCGGTGATTTTCGGCGCGCCGCCAAACGGACTTGCCGCTTCGCTGGTGCTGTAAACCGAATTGGTGGTTGGCACCGACGCATAAGGATTGGTCGCGTTGGCCGTCGCCACTGCCGCGGGCGCCGCCGGCGCGGTCGGCGAAGACACGCCCAACACTTTGCGCTCGGCAGTGTTGAACGGCACGATCACCACGTCGTCCTGATCCTGCCCGTAGCTCGACTGTCCCTTCACTGCGAGTACGCCGATCACTTTCATCGGGAAGTTCTTCACGCGGATCGTCGCGCCGACCGGATTCTGTCCCTCGCCGAAAAGATTGTTCACCACCGTTTGCCCGAGCAGGCATACCGCGGCGCCGGCCTTCTCCTCGGAGTCGGTGAAGATACGCCCGATGGAAAGCGGCCACTCACGAATCGCAAAATAATTTGACGTCGTGCCCTGGATATTGGTGCTCCAGTTTCGATTTCCCGAAACCACCTGCGCCACCTGCCGATCCATGTAGGTCACCAGCGCGACCGGCCCGCCGCCGCGCGCGATCGCTTGCGCGTCGGCGACCGTCAGCGTCGAATTGCTGCCCAGTCCCGCGCGAGCCCCGTTGGCGGTCGTCGCGCCCGGCACAATTATCAGCAGGTTGGTGCCGAGGCTGTTGATTTGCGCTTCGACCGACGACTTCGCGCCGTCGCCGACCGCGACCATCGTGATCACCGCCGCGACGCCGATAAAGATACCGAGCATCGTGAGCGCCGCGCGCAGCTTGTTGCGCTTGATCGCGCGTCCTGCTGCAACCACCGCCATGCGCGCGAAGGTCCACGCCTCGTCCACGACTGACGCCGCCTGCTGGATCGGCGCCTGCGTCGCCAATCCCGATTTGCCGCCGGATGCCGCAGCGCCCGCGCCGGTGCCTTCCTTGCGCGTATCCGAAATTATGACGCCGTCGCGAAACGTCACGACCCGGTCCGCATACGCCGCCACTTCCGGATCGTGCGTCACCACGATCACCGTGATGCCCTGCTGGCGATTGAGGTTGGTGAGCACGCCCATTATTTCGGCCGAGTTGGTCGAGTCGAGATTTCCGGTCGGCTCGTCGGCCAGCAGTATCGACGGGCGATTCACCAGCGCGCGCGCAATCGCGACGCGTTGTTGCTGTCCGCCCGAGAGTTGATTCGGATGGCTCTGCTCGCGGCCCGCCAATCCCACCAGCTTCATCAGTTCGGCGGCGCGAGTCTCCCCATCCGCGGTCCACGCCGAATAGAACAGCGGCAGCTCGACGTTCTCGAGCGCCGAAGTTCGCGACAGCAGGTTGAAGTTCTGAAAGACGAATCCGATTCGCTTGCTGCGGATCGTCGCCAGCTCCGACTCGTTCAGCTTCGCAACGTCCTCGCCCTCCAGCACGTAACTTCCGCTGGTCGGCAGGTCGAGGCATCCCAGCATATTCATCAGCGTCGATTTGCCCGATCCCGACGCTCCCATCACCGCGAGGAACTCGCCGCGCTCGATTGTCAGATCGACGCCGCGCAGCGCATGCACCTCGACCTCGCCCAGCACGTAGGTCTTGGTCATGCCGCGCAGTTCGATAACGGTGTTCATGGACGAGTAGACTAATGAGGCAGGTGTGGCATCCCGCCGGTGCCGCCACCACTGTGCGATCCCGATCCCGACGGATGCGGCGTGGTGGTGCGCACTTCGTCTGTCACCACGCGCTCTCCGGCCTGCAAATCGCCATCGGCAACTTCGACCCAGGTGCCGTCGCTAAGCCCGGTGGTGATCGCGACCGGCGTGACCTTGCGATTCGCAAGAACCCATACGCGAGTCTGTCGCCCCGGCGCTCCGTCGATCGCCGCGGAATCCGCCGGCGGCTGGCCCGAAGGTGCGAAGCGCAGCGCATCGATCGGAACGCGCACCACGTTGCCCTTGGACGCCGTGACGACGTTCACGTTCGCCGTCATCCCCGGCTTGAGCAGCAGCTCGGGATTTTCCACGCTCACGACGACGTCGTAGGTCACGACGTTCTGCACGGTGATCGGCGCCTGGCGAACCTGGGCGACGGTGCCCTCGAAATCGCGATCGGGAAACGCGTCGACGCGGAAGGTCGCCTTCTGCCCGCCCTTGACGTAGCCGATATCCGACTCGCTGACGTTGGAATCGACCTGCATCTTGGTCAGGTCCTGCGCGATCAGAAACAGCGTCGGCGTCTGAAAGCTCGCGGCGACCGTCTGGCCCACATCGACGTTGCGCGAGACCACGGTGCCGTCAACCGGCGATACGATATTGGTGTAGTTGAGATTGACCTCGGCGGCGGCGACGTTGGCCGTCTGCTGCTGGATGTTCGCAGCGATCGAGCTTTACCTGCGCGACGTCCATCTGCCATGCGCTGTAGGCTGAATCCACCGTGTCCTTCGACACCGCGTCAGCCTTGTACAGCGCGAGGTTCCGCTCGTAAGTAACTTTCTTGTAGTTGAGGTCGGCCTGGTCCTTGCCGAGCTGCGCTTTGGAGTTCGCCAGCGTCGCATGCGCGATATCGAGCGTCACCTGGTACGGACGCGGATCGATTTTGGCAATCGCCTGCCCCTTCTTCACCGGCGCATTGTAGTCGGCATAAATCGCGGTAATCGGCCCCGACACGTAAGTACCCACCTGCACCGTGATCACCGGATTAACCGTTCCAGTCGCCGTGACCGAGCGCACGATCGGCCCCTCAGTAACCTTGGCGGTAACGATTTTCGGCGCGCGTCGTGCTGCCGGTAAGACAATACCAGCTCGCCAGGACAACCAGCGCCGCAATCGTAAGCATCCAAGCGCTATTCTTCGTAAGTTTCATCAGCAGTGCTCAATTATCATCCGGTCGTCCACGGCTTTCCAGCCAACTACCACCTGTTAGACGTACCCTCGCGTCGCAGGTTTCGTCGCCAAAAGAGCCCTCAACACGCTTGAGCGAATTCCCCAGACCCGACTAACGTGACGGTCATGCCCGAAACACAGCTACCGCCGCTTGCCGGAATCAAAGTTGTCGATCTCACGCGCTACCTCGCCGGTCCGTTCTGCACCCAGATCCTCGGCGACTACGGCGCGGAGATCCTCAAGATCGAGCCGGTCGAAAATCCGCGCGGCGAGCTCGGCGACGGCAAAGGTCCCGATACCTACTTCTTCCTCTCGACCAATCGATCCAAGAAAAGCATCCGGCTCGCGATCAAGAAACCCGAGGGGCGCGAAATCCTGATGCGCTTGATCGACGGCGCCGACGTCGTCGTCGACAACTTCCGCCCCGGCGTCATGCAAGCGATCGGGCTGGACTACGAAACGCTCGCGCCACGCAATCCACGCATCATCACATGCTCGATCTCAGGCTTCGGATCGACCGGACCGCTGCGCGATTTCCCCGGCTTCGATCAAATCGCGCAGGGGATGTCCGGGTCTGATGAGCGTGACCGGCACCGTCGAGAGCGGGCCGACCCGCGTCGGCATCGCGATCTGCGATCTGCTCGGCGGAATTTTCTCGGCGCAAGGGAATCCTGCTCGCGCTCGAAGCACGCCATCGCGACGGCCGCGGCCAGCGGGTCGAGACCTCGCTGCTCGAATCGATCGTCAGCATCCTGACCTGGTCGGCCGGAATTTATTTCGAAACCGGGAAGACACCAGCGCCCGCCGGCAACAATCATCCGCTGTCGTCGCCGCATGGCGTCTTCAAAGCGTCGGATCGCCCATTCAACATCGCATGCGGCAACGAGGCGATGTGGAAAAAGTTCGTCAAAGTGATCGCTCGCCCCGAGCTGGCCGCCGACGATCGATTCAGCAGCAGCGGCCGCCGCATAAAAAATCGCGCCGCGCTGACCGAAGAAATAAATCGCGCGCTCGCGCCGCATCCAGCCGACCATTGGATCGAGTTGCTCAATCGCGAAGGCATCCCGTCAGGCCCGATTCTCACGATCGAAGAGATGTTCAAGCATCCGCAAACCGCCGCGCGCGAGATGCTGCTGAAGCTGCCGCATCCGGAACTCGGCGAATATCTGACGACCGGACTAGCCGCCAAGCTGGAATCGACGCCGGGCAAAATCACGCGCCCGCCGCTGGTGGGTGAGCATACCGATGAGGTGCTCGCAGCGAATGGGTATTCGCAGGAAGAGCTGAAGCGCCTGCGCATCGCAGGAGTGATCGCCTGAATCCTCTCCCGGCCTTGCGTCAGCGCCGGACGCACGAGCGCCCGTCAGATTCTTCGCTACAGCAGCTTTCCTCGATGACACGTGGGGCGGCTCGTTGAGTCATCCTGAGCGCGCGAAGGATCTCGCGCGTAGCGCTGTCACTTCGCGCCACCGGCGTCGGTTATGCAAAAGGTCGGGATCGCTCTCCGTCGCGGATGAGGGTCAAAATTCCAAGTTCCAAGTGCTGAGCGTCCGCCCGTATCTGTCGTTCGGAATGGTCGCCAATTTCGGAGGGCATGTCTGTAACACCCTGAAATTGCAGGCGTTTTGACGAAAATGTTTCACGTGAAACGTTCTTTAGTTCAGGAGAACGAAACACGAACCTGCGCAAAAAAGAATAGGAAGGGCATCTCGGAGAATTTGGTCCCTCACCCGCCGCGCGCGGACGCGCGTCGGCCTCTCCCCACGGGGGGCGAGGCAAAGATTCGCTTCGCTCAGTAAGACAGAACACATTTCACTCAGTTCACATCGACTCTTCCGGCATCCAGCCGCCACTCGATGGTTGTGCATCTGCGCGCGAGGGCGTCGTCGTGGGTTACGATCACCATTGCGCCTGGGTACTCGATTAGTGCTTCTTCCAGACGCTCGATTGCTGGCATGTCGAGATGGTTGGTTGGCTCGTCGAGGACCATCGCCCATACCTGGCGGCCGAGGCCGTAGGCCATCGCGAGTTTGCGGGCTTCGCCGGGGCTTGGCGCGCTGGATTCGAGCAACGGTCGGGATCGACTCCCAGTGACGCGACCAGGCGTGAGGACGCGGCCGCGATCTTCGGCGTTGAGTTCGCGGACCGCGTCGAGCATCGCGATACCGTCGCGCGCGGTTAGTTCCTGCGGCAGATACAGGATGCGCTCGCGCGCGATATGCGCGCCGCGCAGCATCGCGGCCAGCAGCGTGGTCTTGCCGATTCCGTTGGGGCCGGCGACGCGAATTTTCGCATCGCGCAGCACTGCCAGGTGAACGTCTTCGAGAATTGGCGCATCGCCCGCGCATATCGCGGCCTCGTCGAGCGTGAAGACCTTCGCCACCGGCGCGGGTACGTAGTCGACGAAAATCGAGCGTCCCTTCGCTTTGCGGAATTTGTACTCGCCGAGTTTTTCCGACACGCGATCGACGCTCGCGCGCAGCACCGCCGCATCGCGCGAGATTCTCTCGGACGCCATCCGCGCCTTGCCCTTCGCACGCATGCTGGTGGCGTCGTGATCGCCGCGGAACTTCATCCGCTTGCGCGTGCCGGCGTTCGCCTCCGCCTCAGCCGACATCGCCAGGCGCCGCTTGTCGGCGAGCCGCCGCGCGAGATTCTCGCGCTGATGCTTCAGCCGTTCGTAATCCGCATAGCGCTCGCGTTCCTCGGCTTCCCACGCGCACTTCGCGTCGGAATAGCCGCCGCGCCAGATGCGCGCGCGCGCCGTCATGCACGCGCACCGTGTAGCTGGTGATTCGATCGAGCAACGCGCGATCGTGCGAGACGATTATTCCGACGCCGCGAAAGCGCTCGAGGCCCGCGATCAGCAGATCGCGCGCTTCTACATCGAGATGATCCGTCGGCTCGTCGAGCATCAGCACCGCAGGCTCCGCGCCGAGCGCCGCGCCGACTTGCCATCGCTTGCGCTCTCCCGGCGACAGCGTCGGCCATCGCGCGAGCGAGAACGCGTCGAGGCGCAGCTCGCCGTGGATTCGGCGCGCGACGCCGTCGGTCGCATCCGCGAACGCCGCGATCTCAGGCGTCATCGTCTCGACGGTCTGCGCACAGACTCGGATGACGCCGCGCGGCGGATCGAGATTGACGTGGCCGGCCGACGGCTCGAGATCGCCCGCGATCAGACGCAGCAGCGTAGTCTTGCCGCTGCCGTTGGCCCCGACCACTCCCGTCCATCCGGGCGCGAGCGTGAGCGTGACGTCGTTAAGAGTGGAAACGGAATCGGTATACGAAAAAGAGAGACCTGAAAGTCGCACGAACATAGTAGCTGCTCCACAAAAATGCTCGCACGCCGAAAAAATCGCGCGAGCTGTTGTCCGAAGACACGAACGATGGAGTAGCTACTTCCGCACGCCTTTAGTTTCTCCTTTGAGGATAGGGATTGAAAATATCCGCGCGCTAGGCGCGAATCAATCGCCGGTGTCGAAATTCCGCGGATCGGAAGGTCGTCTAGTGCGGACGGCCGTTGCCGTTGCGGCGGTTGTTCTGCCACTGGAGCGGTTGAAGATTCGAGAGGTCGTCGGTGCCGCCTTTTTCGATCGGATTTATATAACCGATCTCCCAACCGAAGTTGGACAGCGTTTCGCCGTGGGCGCTGTACTGCATCCAGGAACCGAAAGCGTCGCGCCGATAGAAATTGCCGTTGTAGCCCGTCGGCGACCGTACCCTTCGACCAGACGGTTAGCTTCAACTGCTCGTCAGCCGCGGCAAATTGATATTGAGACGCCATACCACTGCAACCCCACAATTAGCATCAAGCAACCTACAATTGCGGCACACTTGCGGCAACAGGGGGTTTTCGGACCGAATCCTACTTTTTGTTATATTTTGAATTGCGGGAGAAAGACAGGCTCAATGCATCATGAGCGGGTTGAAGGTTCCCTCGGTCAAGTCGCCGCTGTTGATCACCTGGTGAAATTCGTTGTGCGCGGGAACCAGCGATCGGAAAAGCGAGCCGCGGCTCTCGGGACGGTAAAAGCTGCCCGCAAGATCGAACAGGCTGCCGCCCTCCGACGACGGACGCATCCGCCACAGCGGCATCGCCGTCGCCGTCAGCCCGTTCGAATCGTAAAACTCCGCGGCCAGCCAGACGTACACCTCGCTGTCGATGTAGACGACTGTGCGCATCCGCCGCTGACGAGCCTTCGGGAAATCGCGGCCGCATCTCGAGAATGTAGGCGTGACGAAGTTCGAACGGCTCCTCGCCGAGAGTCAATGCCGATCGGTGCCGGTCTTGAATCCCGCCGGCTCGTCATCGGCTGCCAAGGCACGCGAGGATCGTCGTGGTGCCGAGCAGGCGATACAGATAGTTCTCGGTCTTCGGCAACGCATAAGCCCAGAACGGCTGATGGCATCCGCGGCAGTACTTCAGTTCGGATAGTCGAGATTCACCGCGCTGCGCCGGACGCGGCGCGAGGCCTGATTGAAGCGAGAAAAATTCGTCGGGATGCTTCGCGTCGAGATAGCGGACCCAGATGCCGGCACCTTCGCTGGAGGTACCGCCGAGATCGCTGAGCCATCGATTGCATTTCGCCTTCCACTCGACGCCCTGCGCGATTGTCGCCGATCGTCGGGCGCGGATCGAGGTCGGTGCGATGGGCGAAGCGGAGGAACTCGAACTGCTCGCAAGCGTAGTCGGCATCGGGATTCGGCACGATTTTCAGCGCGTTGGCGGGATCGGATGCGTACGCGTTGCTGCTCCATGGCGCGATCGAAAAATCGTCCGGCATGAACGGTCCCATGTGCCAGTTGTAGGCGATCTTCGCGGCGGCCGTCGGGTCGTTAGCTTCGATCAACGGAAACGGCATGCCTGCGACGTAGTTCTTGATGTAGCCGTCGCTGTCGAGCGAGACCTGCGCGGCATATTTTTCGGTGGCGTGCTGAAAGCCCTGCGACCATTCAACGCGCCGCGCGGGAATGACTCGCATCCGAAAGCCATGCGCAATCGCAAATTTGCCCGCAGCCGGAACGTAACGCGCGTACTGCTCGACGTTGTCGGCGCCGATAGTCGTCCCCGGCTTCAATTCCGCGGCGACTGATGGACTCGCAGAAGTGCTCGGCAACGGCGAGGCAGCGATTTGTGCGCGCACTTCGACCGGCGCGAATACCAACAATGCAGCTACGACGAAAAACGCGATTCGAGCAACCAATCTCGTAACACTGGGTGCAGAGGTCACCCCTGCCACTAGAGACTCTTCAGGAACTCGATCAGGATTTCGTTGATCTCTTTTGGGCGCTCCTGCTGAATCCAATGGCCGGCGCCGGGGATGATCACTTTCTTTTTCAGATTGGGCGTGAACGCACCCGCCAACTCGTAGCTGCCGGGAATCATCTTGCCGACCACGTCATGCTCACCGGCGGCGAACATTGCGGGCTGGCGCAGCTTTCGCGGCGTCGAGAAACGGCGTCAGCTCCCAGTTTCGATCAACGTTGCGATACCAGTTGATTCCACCGCGAAAGCCCGTGCGCTTGAACTCGCCGGCAAAGAAATCCAGGTCGGCTTCCGTCAGCCACGGCGGCAGCTTGTCGGGCACGGTGCCGGTCTCGATAAACTTTTTCGTCTTGGGGAACAGGAACGAGAACTCGCCGTCGCGCGGCGCATCGCCTGACGCCGAGTAGAGGACCATCGCCATCGAGCGGCGCGGATCGGCGTCGAGTTCCTTCTCGACTTTGCCGGGCTCCTGGAAATAGAGCATGTAAAAATGCTGATCGCCGGCGAGCGCCTTCATACCGTCAGTCGGACGCATCGGACTGCGCGGAGAATACGGCACGCTCAGCAGCGCGATCGCGCGAAAGATGTCGGGACGCAACAACGCCGAGTTCCACGCGACCGGCGCGCCCCAATCATGACCGACGATCACCGCCGACTCGACGCCGAGACTGTTGACCAGCCCGACGATATCGCCGACCAGGTTCAGGATGTTGTAGGACTCGATCGGCGCGGGCGCGTCGGTCTGGCCGTAGCCGCGCTGATCGGGTGCGACGACGCGAAAGCCCGCCGCCGCGAGCGCGGGAATCTGATGCCGCCACGAGTACCACGACTCCGGCCATCCGTGGCACAGCACGACGAGCGGCCCGCTGCCCTGCTCGACGTAATGCATCCGGATGCCGTTGGTGTTGACGAATTTATGTTGAAGGTCGGGCATGTTCCCTCGGCGGATTCCTAATCTATTTTTCGTAACGGTTTTGTTTTGATTTGATCACTTTGATCACGTTGTCGTGCTGTTGTCCCGGCACGAGGTCCTTGAGATGCAATCTGTGGTCGATGCGCGAATATTGCACGTGCAGCCGCCAGCCGGTGATCTTGTCGATATCCGCCCGATAGATTGGCTCTTTGATGCCGGTAATTTTGTGCAATCTGCTTTTAGGAAAGCTCCGCGTTGCATGAGCGTCATTGTTTTCGAGTTCAGCGATTGACTCGAGCAGTTGCAGGCGATGGCGATCGTCGGGAAGGATTTTCTGGCACTCCATTAAAATCCCGAAATCGTCCACCAACCCCTTTGGCTGAGCCATGCGAGGTTACTTTTCGAGTTCCAGGCCGCTTGAGGATCGATAGAACTGGGCCGCCGCTTCGAGAAAGTCCCCGTTCCGAAGGTGGTGGTTAAAAATCCGTAGCAAGCTGAATTTGAGCGAGTCGAACAACGGATCCTCGTCGTACGCGAAGAGTATCTGAATTTTCGGAGTGACCCGGAGCACCCAGACCGTCGAAGTGAGGTTCCCCAGGCAAGTGAGGCTTTGTCGGGCGATAGCAATGAGTGAAGAAGGTGCGCCGGTCCGTTTTGAAAGTCTGAATCGAGCCTGGCCAGTTTTCGCTCAACATCGGATAGTTCCCGAGGACCCAGATTCTTGAGGTCCCTCTGGTACTCGGCGGTCGTATCAAGTTCGAATTTCATCAGCGCCTTCTGCGTAGCACTTTAGCATACGAACTTGCCCGATGACTGCCCTGGACTACGAATGCTTGACCTTTTTGATTTCTTCGGCCATCTCGGGGACGGCTTTGAACAGGTCCGCGACCAGGCCGTAGTCGGCGACCGCGAAAATCGGCGCCTCTTCATCCTTGTTGATCGCGACGATGACCTTCGAGTCCTTCATCCCCGCCAGATGCTGAATCGCGCCTGAAATTCCGACTGCGATATAAAGTTCCGGCGCGACCACCTTGCCGGTCTGTCCGACTTGCAGGTCGTTGGGCACGAAGCCCGCATCGACCGCCGCGCGCGACGCGCCCATCGCCGCGCCCATCTCATCGACCAGCGGCTCGAGCACTGTCTTGAAATTCTCGCCCGACTTGAGGCCGCGGCCGCCTGAAACGATTATCCGCGCCTCGGTGAGTTGCGGGCGATCGCTCTTGGTCGCGTTGAACGAAACGAATTCCATCTTGAGTGCGGCCGCGTCGATCTCGGCATCCTGCTTTTCGACCGGAGCAACGCTGTCGCTCGGCTTGGCGGCGTCAAATGCGGTCCCGCGCACGGTCAGGACTTTGATCGGCCCGTCGAGCTCGACCGTCGCCATCACATTGCCGGCGTAAGTCGGGCGCACGAAAGTGTGATCGTCGCTGATCGACGTGATCTCCGACGCCATCGGAGCGCCGAGGCGCGCGGCCAGCCGCGGAAACAGGTCCTTGCCGATCGCAGTCGCGGTCGCGAGCACGAATTCCGCGTTTTCTTTTTTCGCGAGCGCGGCGAGAGCCTGCGCGTGTGCGTCGGCGAGATAATTCTTCAACGCCGGATGCGCCAGCGCGATCACTTTGGCGACGCCGTACTTGGCGATCTCGCCGGCCGCCGACTCGGGCGCATCGCCCGCGACAACTGCGATCGCTTTGCCGCCGCGCTTTTTCGCCAGGTCGAGGCCCGCGTGAACGGCGGTCAGCGTAGTCTTGGGGAAGTGTCCCCCCTGATGCTCCGCGAAAATCAGAACGTCACCCATTTCAATTCACTCCGGATTCGGGATCGTAGTAGTCGTCAAATAACTTTGGCTTCGGTGTGCAGGACCGCGACGAGCTCCTGCACCGACGCGACCTTGCGGCCGGCCTGACGCTTCGGCGGCGCGGCCATCGTCTTTATTTTCAGCTTCGGCGCGAGATCGACGCCGAGGCTGTCGGCCGCGATCTCCTTCAGCTCTTTCTTGCGCGCCTTCATGATCCCCGGCAGCGACGCGTAGCGCGGCTCGTTGAGGCGCAAGTCGGTGGTGATAACGGCGGGCAGCTTGAACGCGATCGTCTCGAGGCCGCCGTCAACTTCGCGCACTGACCGAGGTCTTCTCGGCGTTATCTCGACCTTCGATGCGAACGTCGCCTGCGGCCATCCGAGCATCTCGGCGAGCATCTGGCCGACCTGGTTCGCGTCGTCGTCGATCGCCTGCTTGCCCAATATGATGAGGTCGGGCTTCTCGTCGCCGGCGATCTTCGCGAGGATTCGCGCGATCGCAAGCGAGTCGAGCGCGGTGTCGGTCTTGATCAGGATTGCGCGGTCGGCGCCCATCGCGAGTCCCGTGCGCAATTGCTCCTGCCAGGTGGACTGGCCGACGGTGACGAGGATGACCTCGCCGGTCTGCTTCTCCTTGATACGGAGCGCCTCTTCGATGGCGATTTCGCAAAACGGGTTGATGACCCATTTCACGTTGTCGGTGGCGATACCGGTGCCATCGGGCATCACGCGGATAGTAGTCGCAGGATCGGGAACTCGCTTGATTGGAACCAGGATTTTCAAAGATTTAACACTCCACGCATGATTTCATGCATCGACAGAATCTGAGAACAGACAGTGGCACAGGGAATCGAGCCGATAAACGCAAACTTTCTAACAGCGGCGCGTCAGTCAGTCAAACCATACTAATGGGAGGGCCGCCGGCGCAAAGGGCGGGCTCTTTCGGATCGTCGCTTTCAACTCTCATCCCGAGCGAAATCGGTGAAGCCTGCTCCCGGTGGTGGCAGATGGTGAATGCCCGCCGATAGGCGCATGTGATAAAGGGGATTATATGGACCTATTCGTCCAAATAACCAAAAAAATTCCCGATGTCGAACAGCTTCTTGCTTTGGAGCCTGAGGAACTTGCAGCGCAGATTCTCCTGCGGTGGCAGAATTACTCACCAACCGAATTGGTTCAGCACATCACCTTTGATCCAAGACAGAGAATGAACTCGGATGACTCACCTTATCCGTCCGATAGATGGGCGGAAGTCGACCTTGCCTTCTCCGAGGCCCTTTCCTGGTTAACAGTTCAAGGCTTGGCAGTGCCTGCAAGCAAGCAATCGCAAGCTCTGCAACTGAGCAGACGAGGGCGCAAGGTCAAAACGGATGCGGATTTTTTCAACTTTAAGATTGCCAGCCTCCTTCCTCGCGAGATTCTGCACCCTAGAATCGCTGAAACGGTATGGCATGCCTTCTTGCGAGGTGAATTCAACGTCGCCGCCTTCCAAGCGATGAAAGCCGTGGAGGTGTCGGTCCGCGAGGCTGCCGCGCTGGCTGATGGCGACATCGGCGTTAAGTTGATGCGAAAAGCGTTTAGCCCCGAGAATGGTCCCTTGATGGATCGAACGAGCGAAGCCGGTGAACGCCAGGGTCGCATGGACCTATTCGCTGGAGCGATCGCCTGTTACAAGAACCCTCATTCTCATCGCGACATAGATTTGAGCGATCCTGCGGAAGCTCTGGAAATCGTCCTCCTGGCAAACCATCTTTTGCGCATCGTGGACGCGCGAAGAAACATCCAACCAAAATAACTCCGGACAAATTTGGTCCCTCACCCGCCGCGCGCGGACGCGCGTCGGCCTCTCCCCACAGGGGGCGAGGCAATTTAAAGAGCCGGGATTCTTCGCTTCGCTCTAGAATGACACAAGGACGAGAGGCGCAAAAAGTGACCAAGCGGGCGTGCGCGATGATCTCGCAGAACCCTCACCAACCGGCCGCGATGCGGCCGGCCGCCTCCCGTAAAAGGAACGGGCGAGGTGCCGGAGGCCGCAGCGGCCGGTCAGGACGACACAAAGAAGGAGCCGGGATTCTTCCCCTTCGGCTGCGCTCAGGGCTTCGGCTGGTGGAAGCGGAGTATTCAGAGGCGCTCTAGAATGACACGAAGTACCGGAACGAAGCTCGAGCTTCACGCATCGCGGTTGATCCGTGGTTGGGGGTGCGTCGGCTGGCATCGAGAAAGATCCGGGGTCCCTCGGCTTCGCTCGGGATGACACAAGAAGAGACTGCGACCAGGAAGTGGTGGTCGATGCCGAACAACCTAACCCCTAACCCCTTCCCGAGCGGGAAGGGGAACCGGACGTGGAGAGGATCGCGCTCTCCCCAGAACGTGAGATGGATACTGGGTGCAGGGGTCACCCCTGCCCAAGGAGGCGCGGAACCCACGGTGGGTTTCGCATACGATCGTCAATCGTTCACGACGCGCTCTCCGCGCGTGAACTTATTCGTTGTAGCCGAGGCGATGGGAGAGTTCGCGGCCGGCGTCCAGGAGGCTGGGGGCGATTTCGGCGGTGATTCGTTCTGGGCCGATTCGATATGTTGGGCCGGCTACTGCTACTGAGCCCACGACTGAGCGGGTGTAGTCGCGGATTGGGACTGCTACTGAGGAGACTTCCTCGATGAACTCGCCGGAGTCGGTTGCGTAGCCGTCGCGCGCGACTGCTTCCAGTTGCGCTAGCAGAGCATCGCGCGATCGATTATCGTGCGATCGGTGAAGCGCTTCAGCGCTTCGGGCAGTGCGGACTTCAGTTGGCCTTCGGCGTCGAAGGCGAGATGCGCCTTGCCGGCTGCGGTACAATGGAGCGGGAGCGTGATTCCGATCGGCGGCGTGATGCGCACGGCGCGGTCTTCGGCCTCGGCGGCTTCGAGCGGCACGACGCCGTCGCGCCGGACGATCGCGACGTACGCGCTCTCGCGGCATTTTTTGGCGACGTCGGCGAGGATCGGGCGCGCTTGCCTCACGAGGCCCATATGATGGATGTAACGGCGACCGAGATGGAGGCACTTGATGCCGAGGCGGTAATTTTCGGTGGCTTTGTTTTGTTCGATGTAACCGCGCGCTTCGAGCGTCGCGAGCAGACGGAAGACGTTGTTCTTATGCAGCTTGAGCCGCTTGGAAAGTTCCGTAACGCCGAGTTCATCGACGTCGCCGAAGAATTGTTCGAGCACGTCGAGCGCGTGGGACACGGACTGGATGAGGTAGTTGGATTTGTCTCGTCGGACCATTTTCTTTTTTCAGTATCTACGCGGCTACTCGATCTACGCGGCGACTCGAAAGGACGAGAGCTGCAGCGCGGTATGTAAAAGTGTTTTACTTTAAACGACGCGCTCGAACGCTGTCAACGATGCTTCCTAAAATCTCGCTAAATTTCGCTAAATAGCTGATATTAAAGATAAAATTCAGCCTATCCACAGGCTGCCAAAACAGGATTTCAGCATGCCCAAGCAACTTCCCGCCGATTTCTTCAGACGCGTCGATGACGACGATGATGAGGTATTTTACTCGGTCCCGCGACTCGTCACGCATATCGACGATGGTGCGATCGCGAAGGTCGGCGAGATCTACGCGCAAATTCTGCCGCAAGGCGGCGCGATCCTCGACCTGATGAGCAGTTGGCGGTCGCATCTGCCGGCGCATATCCGGCCGTCGCGAGTGGTCGGCCTCGGGATGAATCGCGCGGAGATGGCAGATAATCCGACGCTGACCGAGATCGTCATTCACAATCTCAATCGCGTGCCGCGAATGCCGTTTGCCGACGACGAGTTCGACGGCGCGGTGGTGACGGTCTCGGTGCAATACATGACGCGGCCGATCGAGACGTTCATCGAAGTCGCGCGCGTGCTCAAGCCGGGCGCGCCGTTTATCGTGACGTTCTCGAACCGGATGTTTCCGACCAAGGCGGTCGCGATTTGGCAGAGTCTGGACGATTACGACCACGGCTAAGCTGGTCGGCAGCTACTTTATGGAAGCGGGCGGGTTTGAGAATATAGATTTTATCGATCGGAGCGCGCCGACCTCGCCGCCGTCGGATCCGATTTGGGCGGTGGTCGGCTACAAAACGCGCGAGGCAACCAGTTGATCAAAAATCGCGGCATGCGTCATCTGGCGCTCAAGGTTTCGGACGTCGAGCGCGCCAAGGACTTTTACGTTCGCGTGTTCGGGATGAAGATTGTCTGGCAGCCCGACGCGGACAACGCGTACCTGAGCTCGGGATGCGACAATGTCGCGTTGCATCGCGGCGATTACGGCGGTGACGCGCAGCGCCTCGACCATCTCGGGTTTCATCGTGCCGACGATCGCCGACGTCGAAGCGGGATACGCGTGGGCAAAAGATGCCGGCGTCGAGATCGTGCACGAGCTCAAGCATCATCGTGATGGATCGGTATCGTTCTATATTCGCGATCCCGACGGCAACGTGATCCAGGCGCTGTACGAACCGACGATCAGTCCGCAGTTTTTTAAATAGCTACGCGACGAGCCCGCAAATCCTGCACAGGAGAAACCTCATGATGCTTAAAGGGCGCGCGACCGCCGAAGCCACTGCCGCATACGCGAGCCGGTTTCCGACAGTTGCCGGGAAATTTCCGGCCGGCGCTCGGAGTGTCGGTCTCATCGATCGGAATCGGCACCTACCTGGGCGAGCCCGATGACGAGACCGACGCGCCTACGAAGAGGCGATCAAAGCGAGTCTGCGCGGTGGGATCAATCTGATCGACACGGCGGTGAACTACCGCTTTCAGCGCAGCGAACGGAATATCGGCAAGGCGATTGGAGAGCTGGTCGCGGCGGGCGAGATCGCGCGCGAGCAGGTGGTCGTCGCGACCAAGGGCGGTTACATCACGTTCGACGGTGAGGTGCCGGCGAATCCGCGCGCGTGGTTCGAAGAGCATTACGTGAAGACGGGAATCGTCGCGCCGGCGGATCTCGTCGACGGATCGCATTGCATGACGCCGAAGTATATCGGCACGATGCTCGAACTGTCGCGCAAGAATCTCAATCTCGAGACGATCGACATCTACTACATCCACAATCCCGAGACGCAGCTCGAAGCGATCGAGCGCAAGGAGTTCCTCGCGCGCATCGCGACGATTTTCGAGTTCCTGGAAACTGCGGTGGAAAGCGGAAAGATCGGAGTGTACGGGACCGCGACGTGGAACGGTTTTCGCGCGGCGCCAACCGAGCGCGGATGGCTGTCGCTCGACGAGCTGATGAAAATCGCGCGCGAGGTTGCCGGCGACGCGCATCATTTTCGCGCGATCCAGTTGCCGTACAACCTCGCGATGCCCGAGGCTGTCACGCGCTCGAACCAATTCGTGCATGCCGGCAAGGCGACCGCGCTCGCTGCGGCGAAAGCAGTTCGGCCTCGCGGTTTGCGCGAGCGCGTCGTTGCTGCAGGGGCAGTTATCGCGCGGGCTGCCGCCGATCGTCGCGAATGCGTTCGGCGGCTTCGCGACCGACGCGCAAAGATCGATTCAGTTCGTGCGCTCGACGCCGGGCGTGGACGTGGCGCTGGTCGGGATGAAGTCGGTCGATCACGTTCGCGACACGCTGGAGACGGCGCGCAAGCCGCCGGCGACGGTCGAGGAGTTGATGCGATTGTTCCAACAGGGTGACGAAAAATAGCGGGAAGAAGGTAGGACGGAATTTATTCCGTCATCCACGTCAGGAAGACAAAAATATAGAATCGACGAAATAAATTTCGTCCTACTTGTTGCGCAAAGCTCCCTCGGAAAGGAGAGGTTGCGATCAATTTCCAAATAATCGGTCGAGGCGGAACGAATAGCCGATGCCGAAGAAGTGATCGACTGAGCTGCTGTTCAGACCGAAGCCGGCCTGAAAGTCGATCTGCTGGACCTTCGTGAATCGCCACTGAGCCGCCGCCATCGAGAATCTGACATCGGTCTCGCGTGGTTCGGATAGTCGCCGACGTACTCGACAAACAATATTGCTTGCCGCACCGAGCGCACGCTCGAGTGACAGTGTCGGCTCGAAGGTCGGATTTCGTGTGTTGGCTGGTAAACCAGGTGACAGTGAACATACCGTGGAGCGACCAGTCGTCAGTGATTTCGTCGGACCACGGGAGCTGAATGTAAGGGTCGTAGCCATGACTCGAAACGTTGCTGGCGCCGGTTGGAAATCCCAAACCGCCGGCGACAGATAACCCTGGAAGCCAAGTGGAACCGGTAGCTCGCGCTTGATGGAGACGACGAAGTCGGAAAATCCGGAGGATGCGCGGCCGTTGAGCGAATAGAAGTACGTCGGTACGTCGACCAACACCTCGGTGCATCGCGCAACGCCCAGGCGCAGCCGAGTCTCGGTGCCGCTGACGACGTTGGATCCCTGACGGACCGTCCAATCGACGCCGTTCTCCACTTCGCAGGCTCCCGTACGGAACGACCATGCTCGAATTGGTGACGTCGGGACGGTCGGTAGAAATCTCCGAGGTGATGTCGGGACAGCCGTCGGCGGCAAACGTCACGGAAGCCGGCGTCGCCAGCGCTACGGCGAACAACACAACTATGAATGCGCTGCGGCAAACAGATGCATAGCTGTTCTCAATCTCAAGGAGCCTCGGCGTACCAGACATAGTAGGTCAACACGCCGGTGACTATTACCGAGCCACCACAAGATCAACTCGATCCGCATCCACAGCTTCAAGCGGACGACGCGTAAGCGACGTGGAAGGGTATCGGTTCCCACTGCCAGTACGATGTATAGCCCTAGCAGCTCTGCGATGGCGCCCAGGACACCGTGAGCGGTTGCTGCACCGTAGTAGGGATCCGTCAGATGTTTCGGGAGAGCCGGCAGCACCTGGCCGTGAAATGACGGCCACATGACAAAGACGATCATGACCAGATTAAGCAGCAACACCGCTGACTGACAGATACCATGCGCGGTGTAGCGTTTTGCGCGTGCCAGCAACGCACCGGCGATTAGCGCGACGCCCATGGCCAGTTGGGCTACGAGATTGAAATTCGCCTTGAGGCCGGCGCCCGCGCGGAGAAACTCGTTCATGACGGCTTCGCGCTATTCAGGACGCGCCGAACCGTCGGCGGCGATCGCGGCGCTGGATGAAGATGAAACTGCTGCGTGCGAAGCGCCGACGCCGTGTTCGTAGACCAGTTCTCCGCCGGTCTTGCCCTGGTAGAGCAGCGCGCCCGCGGCGACTATCGCGACAACCAGGAATGCGATTCGGGTGCGTTCGAGGCGGCTCGACAACTCGAGCATCACGCGCCAGGCCGCAAGAATCAAAAACGCGTACATCAGGTACTGTCCGAGTACCGCGTGGGACAGGTAAGTCGTGCGCGCCGTTCGACGATGCGAGAATCTGCTGCGCTGCCGGCGTCATCGTGTCCCAGAGCCGATCGGCTTCCGCGTCGCCGGAGAAGTATGACAGGACGCTGGCGGCCGCTCCCGCCGATCATCAGCATGAGCGACGTGCTTTGAAGTTTCAGGCTCCAGGCCGATGCGCGTGACGAGTTGCGAAATAGCAGGATCGCCGCGGCGGCGAGGATTTCCGCGGCGATCCCGAAGGTCAGCAGCGCGATGGTGAAGTGATCGACGATCGGATGCAGATGATATGTGCTGACCAGTTGCGCAAACATTTAACTCGCCCTTTTACTCGACGACCGTGACCTTCATCTTCATGTTGCCGTGACCGGTGCCGCAGTAGTGGTCGCAGATGACGGTGAAGTCGCCGGCGGTGTCGGGCGTGACGGTGACGTCGGTCGATCTTGTCGGCGGCGATGTCGGTGTCGATTTTGAGCGGCTTCGACATGAAACCGTGCACGCGATCGGCGCTGGTCAGCCGCAGGATTACCGGCTCGCCCTTCTTTAATGTGATCTGACTCGGGGAGAACTCGAATTTCTTGGCGGTGATCTCGATCACCTTCGGTTCGTCACTCGCGCGGGCCAGGTTGGTTTTCGCGCGCGATCGCCGACCAGCGCGATCCCGCATGCGCCCGCGAGAAGCATGTGCTGACGATCTTGTTTTTGAATATTGTGGTTTTCATTTTCCTACTCGTCCTTTGCGTCGTTGCTTCCGTGTTTGAGCATCTGATCCATTCCGACCGTGCCCGAGAATTCCGCCGTCGCGAGCGCGACTTCCTCGATCTGCAGATCGTTGCCGTACGCGTTGCCATTGACGCGCCTGATTCCCAGGTCTTTGAACGGCGCCGCCTTGTCGAAGGGCGCCGGTTTTTTTGCGGGCGAGGTCGCGGGATCGGGAAAAGCGAAAATCAGCGAGCGGGCCGCGTACATTTTGGTGGTGCCGGCCTGGTGAAAATTCTCGCGATGGATATGGCCGTAGAGCACGGTCACGTTTTCATACGGCGCCAGCGCATTCATCACGTCGTCGCCGTCGCTGGTGAACCATTCCCATTCGGGCTTGAGGTCGAACAGCGGCCGATGGGTGAACACGATGATGGGCGCGGTTTTCGGAAAGCGCGCGAGATCGGACTTCATCCACGCGAGCTGTTCGGCGCCCACCGCCGGCCGTCCGGCCGAGACGTTGTCGAGCGCGATGAAGTGCACGCCGCGATGGTCGAACGAATAGTGCGTCGGTCCCATGAATTCGCGGAACATGTCGCCACCGTCGAGTGCGGCGTCATTCTCGCCCGGCACGACCTTGATTTGCGCCGCGCCGATTCTGCTGGAGATCTCTTTGAACAGCTTGAAACGCTTGGCGTGCTCGCCGGGAGCATCAGCGTCGTGCGTCAGATCGCCGGTCACGATGACCAGCTCGGGACGAGTTTTCAGCCCATTGATGGTCGCGACCGCGCTTTCGAACGCCTTGGTCCCAAGCGGGTCAGGCGGCCCGTTGAATCCGACGTGGGTGTCGCTCAACTGAATGAACGAGAAGGGAGCTGGCGACTCGCCATTGAGATCGGACAGAGTTCGTATCATCCCCTCGGCGCCTGCCTTGCGCGTCAGCGCGGGGAAGACGCTGTAGAGCGCGCCGATGCTCAGGGCGGTGCCTGTGACGCGCAGAAACGATCGACGATCAAATTTGTTTTCCATCCAAAAATCACCTCGCGCTGATGTGCGCTTTCACGGAACAAGACTCGACCGATGAGAGAAAATTCCCGCAATCGAGCCGCAAAAGCAGTCGGGAATAAAATTGTCGTGTGTGGGGTCTAGAACCGTTTGGGGAAGGCGAGCGGGAAAGCGCGATCAGGAAGGTATCTACGGCAGAAGTTAAAATCGCCGCGCAGGCTCGACGCGGCGAAATATTACGATGTGTGGTGACTTACAAACTTGGGAGCGAACCGGTCGGTAGCGCTGGCACCTACCGGCCATTGAACAAGATGCTCTCGAACTCTGAGTTCGAGCTAACAAACGTGAGCGGGCCAGCGCGCGAAAATTTACTTCAAACTCAGTTCGCTCTCGCGCAAGTCTTGCGGGCGCGCTTCCGGCTCCATCGATGCGACCCACTGGTCGATTGCCTCGACGGTGAAGCGCCAATCGCTGCCCACGCGGAACGCCGGTATCTGATTTTTCTTCAGCATCCTGTAGATCGTGGCTGGGTGCACCCGCAGGTAGTGGGATACGTCACGTACGGTCAGGATTCTTCCATTTATGTCGTCGAACCGATCCATTGTGACTCCTCTAGAGAAAGATAAAGCCCACACGGCGGAGCATTTCCTGCGGGGGGACGGCAGAAAAGAGGTGGCTCGAGCCGTGTGGGCGAAATTTTGGCCGGCGCAATCTCAACTCTCCGCTGCTAAGGCGTGAAAAATGACCGCACAACAGACGGATCCGCTGGAAGTTCGTGGTCGAAGTTCTTCGCGCTGACGAGCGTTGCATAAAGCAGGACTCCGCGAGGTGACGAAAATTCCCGCGATTGAGGCTCAATAGTTATCGGGAATAAGATTGGCTCGCTCGCAGTCTGGAACTACACGGGGACGGGCGAGCGAAAGAAAAGCGATTGCCTGACGAATCCAAAGCCGTCGATTTCGACCGCACGTTCCTGCCGCATATGGATGCTGCGTATAACCTCGCGCGATGGCTGGTGCATGACGACCACGACGCACAGGACGTCGTGCAGGAGGCCTACCTGCGCGCGCTCAAATATGCGACCGGATTTCGCGGCGGCGACCCGCGTGCGTGGATTCTTGCGATCGTGCGTAACACCGCGTTCACCTGGCTCAAGCGCAATCGCGGGTCCGCTGCGCCAACCGAATTCGACGAGCAGATGCATTCGGAGGCGGGCGAGGAGAGCAGCACTCGAGGCTGACGCTGTTCGCAAGGCCGATGGCGCGATGATTCGGGCGGCGCTCGAAGAACTGACCGACGAGTTCCGCGAGGTCATCGTGATGCGCGACATCGAGGGACTTTCGTACAAGGAAATCGCCGATGCGGCCGACGTTCCGATCGGGACCGTCATGTCGCGGCTGGCCCGGGCCCGCGGCAAACTCGCGCGTTCGCTTCAGGAACACATCGGTAAAGACCAGATCAAAAAGGAGCCGGCGTGAACTGCGACGACGCGCGAGTGCTGATGCATGGGCATCTCGACGGCGAGCTTGACCTCGCCGACGACCTCGAAGTGCAGCGGCATATCGAGGAATGCCCTCGATGCGCGAGCGAGTACGCCGCGTTGCGCGCGATGCGGACCCGGCTCAAGGACGAAGCATTTCGCTTCGAGGCGCCGGCCGCATTGAAGGAAAAGATTCGCCGCGCGATTCCGGCGTCGACGCCCGCGCGTGCGAACGGCTATCCGGCGCGGCGCGAAGCGTGGGTTCCACGTGCCGTCCGGTTCGCGGTGCCGATGGCGATTGGCGCGATGCTCGCGTTGATTATCGCGCCGCGCACGATCGCGCCGGCGCTCAACCAGCAACTGGCGAGCGAAGTGGTCGCCAGCCATGTCCGATCGCTGATGGCGACGCATCTCATGGACGTCGCCTCGACCGATCAGCATACCGTCAAGCCGTGGTTCAACGGCAAGCTGGATTTCTCGCCGCCGGTTAACGATTTCGTCGAAAGACGGATTTCCGCTGGTGGGCGGGCGTCTCGACTATATCGACGGACGGCCGGTGGCGGCGCTCGTCTATCAGCATGGCAAGCATGTGATCAACGTTTTCATGTGGCCGACGACCGGCACCGCGACCAGTGCGGAGCGAATCGAGACGGAACACGGATACAACGTCGAGCAAATGACGGTCGCCGGGATGAATTGCTGGGTGGTGTCGGACTTGAATCAGCATGAGCTGGACAAGTTCGCGAACCTGATCCGCACGAAGGGCTGAGCACGTCGTTCTGCCTCGCCTAACCGGCGTCGGATAACTCATACGTTCGCAGGTTGCGCAGGTGGAGCGCTGCTGAAAGAATGCATCGGTTGCCGCCCGCCCATAGAGGTGGCATTACCTGCCGATGCGCCGCGTCGAGACAATTTTCATCGTTATAGCGATTGCGTTCTATGCCTGGTTCCTCAGCCATTATGGCCCGCGACAGGTGCTTGGCTACGTGCGGATGGCAGGATGGGGCCTGGCGCTTACCATTTCGCTCGAGGCGATCGCGCGCATCGCCAATACGCTGGGCTGGCGAGTCACGATCGAGGACTATCCGCCCAGGCTCAGCTTCATCGAACTGTTTGGTGCGCGGATTGGCGGCGAGGCGGTCGACTATGTGACGCCGTCGGCGCAGCTCGGCGGGCAGTTCGTGATGGCGGTGGAGGTGCGCGAGAAATTGCGCATGCCGGTAGGGCTGGCGACGGTAGTCGTCGCGTCGCTGGCGGAAGCGGTCGGACAAATCGTGTTCATCTCGATCGCGCTGGTGATTTCGCTGCGCATGATACCGGTCGGCGCCAACCTGTACTGGGCAATCGTCGGTGGCTTCGCGCTGGCGGTTGCGCTCGCGGGCGGATTCTTTTTCGTACAGATGAAGCGGCCGTTTTCACATCTGTGGCGCGCCGCGGCCAAGCTCGATATCGCGCGAATCAACACTGACGAAATCCGCGATTCCGCCGACGAGGCCGACGCCGTCCTGATCGACTTCTACGCGCGCAATCGCCTCCGGTTCGTGGCGTCGTGCCTGTGCTACACCGTCGCCTGGAGCCTCGGGCCCGTCGAAATATACATACTGCTGCGGTTGCTGCATCAGCCGGCGACGTTTCAGACCGCATTACTGGTCGAGTCGATGGGACTGCTGATCGAACGAGCGACGTTTCTGATTCCGGGCAAGCTGGTAAGCCAGGAGGGCGGCAAGGCGCTCATCCTTGGGATGCTGGGATATCCGCCGGGAATCGGCTTCGCGGTCGGGTTTCTGCGGCGTATCAAGGAAATGGTATGGGTGTTGTTCGGGTTGTTGGCCCTGATGATACATCGTACGGTCGTGCCGCAGCGCGGTGATATTAAGGGCGCCGCGCCAGCCGGGCAAGACTCTGTGATGAAAATGCAACGAGCACAAGGAGAGCAATCGCTATGAGGAAACTAACCGCCCTGGTTGCGGGGATGACGCTCGCAATGACCGCGCTGCCCGCGGCCGCCGGGGTCGTCATCACGCAAAAGCAGCACGTGACCAGTGGGACCAATTCCCGCGACCAGGAACAAACCATTTCGGTGCAAGGCAACAAACAGAAGATGGTGACCGAGAAGCACACGATCATCACCGACCTCGACGCCGGAAAGATGTACGTGCTCGATCCAACTGCGAAGACCTATATCGAAATCGAAGTTCCGCCCAAAGGACCGATGGCGGCGATGATGGCGGCGAGCCGAGACGCCGCGATGAACTTCAAGAAGACCGGCACTACGCGCGAGATTGCGGGATACAAGTGCGTCGACTACAACGGCGGCGGCCACATGATGCAGGGCGACTATTCAGTCAAGGAGTGCTTCTCGAAAACGGCGCCGGGCGCCGAGGAGTTTGGGGCGTTCGAGAAAAAGATGTGGGACAAGCTCAAGACTTCGGGCGCCACCCCACCCAGCGGCGAGATGCCCGGCGGAGTACCGCTCGCGATGGATTCCACGATGAAGATGGGAAACGTGAACATCCCGGGGATGGCGCCGGAGCAGGCGGCCAAGATTAACGAGATGATGGCGAAACGCCCGCCGGTTGTGATGAATCAGACGGTCGAGAAGATCGAATCGAAGAAACTGGCGGATGCCGATTTCGCGATACCGTCGGATTTCACCAAGAAGGACCTGCCGGGACCGGGCTCGATGATGATGAAGCCGAGCGCGGGGAAGGTACCGCCCCCCGCGGGCGCGCCCTCGCCAGCGCATTAAGCCACTGAGCGTTGACTCGCGCGTTTATCGAGCGAGCTGAAGACAAAAAAGAGCGGGGTCCATCGAGGGCCCCGCTCTCTGTTTCAATCCAATCGGGAAAACTACATCGAGGCTGAAGCCGACGCATCCTGCTTGGGTGCGTTGAGCGCGGCGCACGCATCCCAGATCCATTTCGCCGTCGATAGTTCGTCTTCCGCAAACAATCGCAGCGCTTCCTTGGTCGAGAGATCTTCCTTCAGCAGTGCGGCGAACTCGCAGATAGGTTTGATCGCGTCCTCGGGCTTGCCGACGCGCTTGGTGAAATCGAGCAGCTTTTCCGTATCGGGAATCGAGGCGTCGCCCAGATAGGCGACGGCCTTGCGTCCCGATTCAGTCGCCATCGCGCGAGTCTCGCCGCCGAGTTCCGCGAGCCGCTGCGCGAATACCCGCGAATGATAGGCCTCACGCTCGGCGACGATGCGAATGCCGGTGCGGATGCAATCTGTGGTGCAGACTTCCGCCCACGCCGCGAATGCCTCGCCGCCGTTGGCCTCGCCCGCGCGGACCTTGTCGAGAAAGCTGACGACCGCCGCGCGTTCGGATTTGTAGGTGCGGCCGAACGCCTTGAATCCCGCGCCGCCGTTGCCATTGCCGTTGGTTGGTGCGCCGGCCTCAAGCCACGCCATCTCGCCCTCGAACGTCGCCTGGGAAATGATTCCGCCGCGGTATGCGCGCAGCAACTGTTTGAATTCAAAATCGCGACTCATGGGATGTGCCTCCACCTTGCTGGACTGTTCTTATTAAACGAGCGTTCAGTTGTCTTGAAACCGAGAGCATAAGGCGGCGTCCGCGTTTCTGTCAATTGCCGCTTTTTCAGACCGGGCGTGCTGGCATCGATGCGTGCATTGCCGCATGATTCGCCAAGATGGCGGGCAGCGGCCCGCCCCACTATCGAGAGGCACGCGATGAGTGAAATCAAATACGACAGGGTCAGGACCAACGGCATCATCATGCACGTCGCGGAGATTGGCGAGGGCTTTCCGGTGGTGTTCTGCCACGGTTTTCCCGAGATGTGGTACTCGTGGCGCCATCAAATGAAGGCACTGGCCGAAGCGGGCTTCCGCGCGATCGCGCCCGACCAGCGCGGCTACGGCGAGACCTTGGCGCCGGACGCCGATCGAGGAGTACACGCAGCGCAAGCTGGTGGGCGACATCGTCGGCATGCTCGACGAGCTGAGAATTGCTCGTTGCGTGATCGTCGGTCACGACTGGGGCGGGATGGTTGCGTGGAATACCGCGCTGATGGCGCCCGACCGAGTCGAGCGCGTCATCGGCATCAACACGCCATTCATACCGCGCTCGCCGATCAAGCCGACCGATGCGATGCGCGCGATGGCGGCCGGCGGCTTCCACTACATTCTCTATTTTCAAGAGCCGGGCGTGGCGGAGGCGGAACTCGAACGCGATATCGCGCGCTCGCTGCGCGGCTTTTACCAGGATCCGCCGGAACTCGATCCGGCTGAGATTCGCAAAGCGGCGCCGGGCGTGTGGGGAGCGGCGGGCGGCGGACTGCTCGATCGACTTCCGGATCGTCCGCATGGAAAGTTTCTGACCGATGAGGACTTCGAGGTCTTCGTGCGCTCATACACAGCATGCGGCGGCTTTCGAGGCGGTCTGAACTGGTATCGATGCATCGACAAGAACTGGGAAGAAAGCGCCGGCCAGATCGATCGCATCGAGCAGCCCGCGCTGATGATCACCGCCGAGCTGGACGTCGTGCTGCGCCCCGAGATGGCCGAAGGGATGCAGACCTGGGTGCCGAATCTGCGCAAGACCGTGCTGATCAAGGGCTCCGGCCACTGGACGCAGCAGGAAAAGCCGGCCGAAGTGAACGCGGCGATTCTGGATTTTCTTTCCGATATGAAGAAGTAGCCGTTACTGAAGCGGCGGCGGAGAAACGCGGGCGCCACGTTTTAAGAATCAGGTACTGACGATCCGGCGCGTCGCATGCAGTGTCAGTCTGCACGACGCGCGCGCCGTCCGGCGCGTACTGCAGGATGTACGACTTGCGAACGCCCGCGGTGACGTTGGGGCCGGTGCGATGCGGCATCAGCGAGGAAAATACTACGACGCTGCCGGCGCGCACCGGCACCGCGAGCGCCTCGGGACCGTCCTCCTCCCGGCACACATAGCCGAGCTTCGACAGGCGATGCGCGAGCGTCCCGCGCAGATGGCCGCCGGGAATCACCCACGGACAGCCGTTGTCGAGGGTCGCGTCGTTCAGCGCAATCCAACAGGTCAGGTACGCCTGCGGTTCGACGTAGGTGTAGCCATTGTCCTGATGCCACGGGAACGGCTTCGGATACTCGGGCTTTTTGTACACGGCCTGATCCCAGTAAAGGCGGACGTCGGGGCCAATCAGGTCGTGGCAGAGATCCTGAAAGGTGCGGCTCGCGGAAAACTCGCGAAGCACGCTCGAAAGCCTGACGAGATGCACGGTGAAAGTGATTCCGTCCGCCTTGGCGATGCCCATCCGGCCGTCGGGGCGCGAGCGCAGGAACTCCTCGGCCTTCGCCTCGAAGGGATCGATCGCATCGCGGACGCGCTCGATGGTTGCGGGATCGATCGCATTTTCGAGCACGAAGAAGCCGCGCTCGTTGAACGATCGCGCCTGCTCGTCAGTGATCAGGCGAAACGGCCCGCGGGCGGGCGTCCAGGTGAATCCGTGATTCAGCGGGTGCAGCGTGGAGGCGGCGTCATTCGTATGTGCCGGTGTACTCACGGCTGCGGAATCTCCAGCAAGTCTGCGATTCCTTGCGCGTCAACCTTCGTTGATTTCGCGACGTCTCGGCACGGTGGATCATTTTCCAGTTCGCCGATTCACGTAGATCGAATGTGCGCTCGCCTTCTCGAAGGAACTCACAACCCTGTTTCTCCAGGTGCTGCACGCAGACCCGACGCTTCATGAAACGTCCGGTTGCGAACGGCGCCCGTATGACCATTCCTGCCAGTTGGATCTCCTCCGCCAGCGTATTCGTATTCTGCGTCTGATAACAACCTATATCGGTGCTTCGACTTTTCGCCGAGCCATTTCACATAGGCCTGCGCGTCCTGCCATTGACGTAAATAGCGGGAAGGCTGCCTCGCTGCTGGAACTTCGCTTCCCGCCAAGATGGATCAGCAGAATAGCCGGTGTCTCGCAAAAACTCCTCGTACTCCCGCGCGCGTGATCATGTCTTTCGAAACAGCAAATCGCGAACCGATCGTGACAGGGTGCGGAGGATGACTTTGACGGAAAGTGCTGTCGCCCATGGTGAAGCTGCCTGGCGGTATCACAACCATCTCGGGACACTCATCACAATCCCTAAATTTGGTTCCGGGCCGTAGCTGGCCTACAAGCAGCGCACATCCAACGGCCGCCACAGCGACAATCGAGAAGGCCAGGAAAAAACGACGGAAAATCCTAAACCGCCAATCGCCTGTCATGTCTTCACCTCCGGAAGACCCTAAAGTTCCTCATTGCTCTGAGTCGCGATCACTTCGTGGTGACGCCGACTGACTCTGCTACCAGTTCGGCGAGGTCGCGGACGCGCATTGTTTCTTCTAGCGACCGGGATTTTACTGCGTCTTCGAGCATCGTCATGCAGAACGGGCATCCGACGGCGACGCACTTGGGCTTGGCTTCCTGCAATTGATCGAAGCGCTTCTGATTGATGCGGGTGCCTTCGTGCTCTTCTTTCCAGAAGCATCCGCCGCCGGCGCCGCAGCAGAATGTGCGATTCTTCGACTGCTCGACCTCCGCGATTTCGGCGCCGGGAATTGCGCCGAGTGCGCTGCGAGCGCTGTCCCATTTGCGATTGTGGCGCGCCATGTAGCATGGGTCGTGATACGTGATGCGCTCGTCGATCTTGCCGCGCGGCTTCAGACGCCCGGCCTGGATCAGCTCGTCGATAAACTCGGCTTCGTGCAGGACCGTGTAGTTACCGCCGAAGTCCGGATACTCGTTCTTCAGATTGTGAAAGCAATGCGGGCATTGAGTGACGATTCGCCGCGGCTTGTACTTATTGAGCGTCTCGACATTTTGCGCAGCGACCGTCGCGTACAGGTATTCGTTGCCGAGGCGGCGCGCTGGATCGCCGGTGCAGGTCTCCTCGCGGCCGAGGATCGCGAACTTGACGCCCGCCTGTTTCATCAAGCCCGAGAAGGACTTGCTGACGCGCTGATTGCGCTCGTCGTACGAGCCGGCGCATCCGACCCAATACAGCACGTCGATCTCTGACGGATCTTCGAGCGCCGCGATCTCGGGGATGTCGAGTCCATTCGCCCATTCGGCGCGCTTCTCCTGCGCGAGGCCCCACGGATTTCCCTGGTTCTCGATTCCCTTGAATGCGCCCGTCAGCTCGGTCGGGAACCGCGATTCCATCAGGACGTCGTAGCGTCGCATGTCGACGATTCGCTGGATGTGCTCGATGCCGACCGGGCATCCCTCTTCGCACCATCCGCACGACGTGCATCCCCACACCGCTTCTTCGGTCGCGACCTGCGTGATCATGTCGGGGCCGTTCCACGCGGGCGCTTCGGCGCCATCGGCGGGCTTTGCCGTTCGCCTTCGCCGCGAGCAGGAAGGGCGCCTTGTCCAGCAGATGCTCGCGCTGTTCGATCACGAGATACTTGGGATTCAGCGTCTTGCCGGTTGCGACTGTTGGACAGTTGATCGTGCAGCGGCCGCATTCGAGGCACGAGCCCATGTCGAGCAACTGCTTCCAGGTGTACTGCTCGACCTGCGAGACGCCGAAGGTTTCCGCGTTTTCGAAATCCTTGATCGGCGCGAGCCGTCCGCGCGGACCCATGTTGCGGAAGAAAAGATTCAGCGGACCGAAGATCAGATGACGCAGCTTGGTGAACGGGAAACAGAAGAGCAGCGCGAACACGAACAGCACATGCACCAGCCATAGCCATCGATGATACGTCGCGCCGGCGCCGAGCGCGCCTTCGATGCGTCCGACGACGCGTCCGACGTAGGCCCATTCGTGGAACGCGGGATGCGCGGCGTTGATGCGCGCGCCTTCGAGCATCAGGCCGGTGAGCGCCGCCAGCACCATCATCGACATCGGGAACCAGTAGCCGAGCCGATTCTCGAGGTTGTCGCGCATCTTGTCGGCGGGCGGCTCGTTCAGCACGGTCGGTTTGCGAAGAGAGCGCCGCATACCTTCCATCAGCACGCCGAGGATCAGCAGCAGGAAGAAGGTGTCCATCGCGGCTTTGAAGTAGAGATAGAAGTCGCCGTAGAAGAAGTAGAAATCGAGGCCGAACAGATCGAACAGGTCGCGCACGTCGCTGTTGATCGCGACGATGGTCGTGCCGATGAACAGTCCGACGAACGCGACGTAGAACGCGTAATGCATCCAGCCCCAGGTCTCGCGAATCACGTTGCCCTGGCCGAACGAGTCGCGCAGTGCGAGCATCAGGCGCTCGACGGGATGGTCGAGACGATCTTCGGCGACGCCGAGACTCACCAGTCGGTACCATCTGAGGCCGGCGTAGATGAATCCGACGATCAGCAGCCCGAGCAGTCCGTACATCAGGACGATGAACGGGACGGGGATGTTCCACAGGATCTGGCGGGTGACTTGCTCGTTCATTTGCGCTCCGGTGGCGAAGGTGCCTGTAACAGCATCTTAAATCAGACCATCGCGGATGAATTCAATCGGTCGCGATAAGTTGGTATCGGTCCGGGTTGCCAGTCGGGTCCAGGCGGAAGGGGCTTCTTCATACCATATGTTGTGGTTTTGAGATGGCTGACCACTGGGGGTAGCTTCGTTCCGTCAAAACTTGTTTTTGTTGGAGGCTGGGGTCGGTGCTAGCTTCGGGCGAGAACGGGGCGGGCGTGAGGCATCTTGAAGGATGGTGCATACCACATTGTTAGCACGGATATTCAGGCGGGTTCAGGCTTAAAAGTTCATCCTCATCGAAGAGAGCAAGGATTTCCGGCGAGCAGGACGAAAGAACCGGTCGGAGAGTTGAAATCGATCCTAGCAACCTAACCCCTAACCCCTTCCCGAGCGGGAAGGGGAACCGGAATTAGGAGAGTGAGAGGGTGTTTCAATGGTGGATGGTTAGGCGATCCTGCTCGACGTCTTCGAACCATCTCGCTAGCGAGTTGGTCATGCTCGATACGCGGGCGGGGTCTTGCGTGGCCAGGTCGTTGCGTTCGAAGGGGTCGTTGACGATGTCGAAGAGTTGGGCGGGTGGTGGGGTGGGTTTGAGGCGAGAGGGCATCGGGTGCGTGCGAGATGTCGTGGAAGTTTTCCGGGTTGTACTTCGATTGGATGTCCATCGCGAGGTCTTCGTTTGAGACCTGCATCAGCTCGCGGATTGCGGGGCGGACCAGTTTCCAGCGGCCGTCGCGCATTGCGGCGTTGCATTCGGCGTCGGGGGTGTAGCGGTTCCATTGCCAGAAACGCTCGGTCGGGACTTTGCCATGGTGGCCTTGCAGCGTGGGCATCACGTTGATTCCGTCGAGCTTTAGGTCACGCGGCGGTTCGGTGGAGGCCAGTGCTAGAAGCGTCGGGAGCCAGTCGGTGAAATGAATCATGTCGTGGATCTGGCGGCGTCCGTCGAGGCCTGCGGGCCATCGGAGCACCATCGGGAGGCGGATTCCGCCTTCGTACACGAGCGTCTTTGAGCCGGCGAAGCCGCAGTTGAAGCGGTCGGTGCACATCTCGCCCCTGCCGCCGAACTGGGGACCGTTGTCGCTTGAGAACATCACGACGGTGTTGTCGGACAAGCCGGATTTGTCGAGCGTGTCGAGTAGGCGCGCGATTCCGCGATCCATGCATTCGATCATCGCGTAGATCTGGCTGACCGCGGGCGTGAAGTTGCCGGTGGCTTTGTATGGTGCGGCGTCGGCGTCGAGTGCTTCGAAGGGAAAGTGCGGGGCGTTGTATGCGAGGTGCAGAAAAAATGGATCGGTGCGATGACGATGGATGAAGTCGGTCGCCTCGTCGGTGAAGACGTCGGTCAGATAGCGGCCGTCGCCGCGCGAGATCGAGCCGTTGCGATCGAGATTCCACTGGTAGTAGGGCTGCCATCCGCCGGAGAATCCGGCGAACTCGTCGAAGCCGCGACGGTTCGGATGGTAGCGCGGATCGTATGCGCCGTTGTGCCATTTGCCGATGAGGCCGGTCGCGTAGCCGGCGCGCTTCAGGAGTTCGGCCACCGTTGTTTCGCGCAGCGCAAGACGGTCGAGGCCGCGGGTCTCGAGCGTGTCGATTACGCCGGTGCGATGCGGATAGCGGCCCGTCATCAGTGAGGCTCGCGCGGGGGCGCAAACTGGAGACGCGGAATAGTGCTGCGTCAGGCAGACGCCTTCGTTGACGAGATGGTCGAGAGTCGGGGTGCGCGATGCGCCGTAGTTGAAGCATCCGAAGTCGCCGTAACCCATGTCGTCGGCGAGGATGAGGATGATGTTCGGGCGGGTGGGCATCGAGGGAATTGGTAGCACAAAAAAACGGGGGTGCGATCGTGGTCGCTCGATCGCGCCTAAGAACCTAACCCCTAACCCCTTCCCGAGCGGGAAGGGGAACCGGATTTTTTTGGGTGCGCGGGAAGTGCGACCCAGAAGAGAAAAGGGCTACTCGCGTTCCAGGAAGCCTTCGAGGTTGCGCGAGCGCCCGGTCTGGCGCAGCTTGCGCAGCGCCTTGGCCTCGATCTGGCGGATCCGTTCGCGCGTGACGGCGAACTGCTTGCCGACTTCCTCGAGGGTGTAGTCGGTCTTCTGGCCGATGCCGAAGCGCATGCGCAGGATCTGCTCCTCGCGCGGCGTCAGCGTCGCCAGCACCTTGCGCGTCTGCTCGCCGAGGTTGCCCTGGATCGCGGCCTCGACCGGCGAGGGCGCGAGCTCGTCCTCGACGAAATCGCCGAGCGAGCTTTCCTCCTCGTCGCCGATCGGCGTTTCGAGCGAAATCGGCTCCTTGACGATCTTGAGCACCTTCTGGACCTTGTCCAGCGGCATCTCCATCTGCTCGGCGATCTCCTCGGGGCTCGGCTCGCGGCCGAGCCGCTGCACCAGCAGGCGCGTGACGCGCAGCAGCTTGTTGATCGTCTCGACCATGTGCACCGGGATGCGGATGGTGCGGCCCTGGTCGGCGATCGCGCGCGACATCGACTGCCGAATCCACCACGTCGCGTAGGTCGAAAACTTGTAGCCGCGCTGATACTCGAACTTGTCGACCGCGCGCATCAGGCCGATGTTGCCTTCCTGGATCAGATCGAGGAAGCCCAGACCGCGATTGGTGTAGCGCTTGGCGAGGCTCACGACGAGGCGCAGGTTGGCCTCGGTCAGTTCCTTCTTGGCGCGCCGGCTCTTGTGCTGGCCGGCGGCGATTGTTTCGAGCTTGCGCGCGTAATCCTCGCCGTCGTCCTTGACCCTCTTCTCGACTCGCCTTAATGGTCTTCTGCGCCTCGCGAATGCGCGCGGCGATGTCGAGCAGGTTCTCGCGGGTGTCGTTGACCTTGAGCACGTGGCGGCGATCTTCGGCCTCGGCCGCTTCCTTGATCAGCTGGGTCTTGGAGCGGCCGGTCGCCTCCTCGTAGTGCTGACGATCGTGTGATGCGCGTGGCGGAACTGCTCGCAGCTGATGGCGCATCTCGCGATGACGGCTTCGCGCACGTGCCGCGACAATCCCATCGTGAGGAATGCGGTCTTCACCCGCTCGCGTAGCCGCGCGTAGTTCCTTGCTCGAGCTTGGGCTTGCGCCGCGGGCCGGGCCGCTCGCGCAGTTCCTCTTCGATTCTTCGAGCTTGGTGCGCAGGTCCGTCAGCTTTTTGGTCGCGAGTCGTGCAGCTTTTTGAGCTGCTTCTCGTTGGCTTCGGGTCCGCGCTCCTCGTCGGGGTCGGCGGGCTCTTCGGCTCTCTTCGAAGATGTCGCGCAGGTCGGCCTCGCCGGCCTCGATTCGCTCGCCGAGGTCGAATCAGAAAATCCAGCGTGACCGGCGACTTGAGGACTTCTTCTTCGACCTCCTTCTCGCCGGCCTCGATCCGCTTGGCGATTTCGACTTCCTGCTCGCGCGAGAGCAGCTGGAAGTTGCCCATCTCCTTGAGGTAGAGCCGGACCGGGTCGGACGACTCGCCGAGCGAATCGGCGGCCGGCGCCGGAGCCTCGGGTCTTCTTCGGCCTCTTCCTTGGCCTCGACCTCGACTTCGTCGGCGCCTTCGGTGGGGACTTCCTCGAGGACCTTGATATCCAGGTCCTCGAAGCTCTCCAGCGCGGCGCGCAGGTCGGTGGGCGAGGCGACGTCCTGGGGCAGGAAATCGTTGACCTGGTCGAAAGTCAGGTAGCCCTGTTCGCGGCCGAGATCGACCAGACCCTGTAGATCTTTACCTTCGTACTTCTGCTTCATTCGTTTTGCATCCGTTGTGCGCGGGCGTTGGCCGTTAGTGCGATTGATGAAAAAAGTGCGCGCAATGCGGCCGTCGTCGCGGCCGCGAGCCGGGAATCAGGTAGCCTCAATTATACAGACAAGAATACAAAGGCAAGAGAGCGACACCAAAGATCCAATCTAAAGATCGAAGCTATCGGAGTCAACTTATTTCCTGCCGCCCGTCCGCGCGATCATTGGGCGAATCAATCGATCCCAGTAACGATCTGCGGGTTCGTTGAGACTACCACGACAATTATAATCATCATTTGCCGGTTTGGCTCCATACGCCGGCTGGCGATTCAAAATCAGCGGACGTGGCGCACGCTGGAAATCGCGAGCGCGTCTCCCTATTCTCGACGCTGCGCCGACCCCCTCGAGCTGAATTTTGACTATCCATTTAATAATCCTCGCGCTCAGCTTCGCCATAATCCTCGTAGGCTCGGAACTTTTTACCAACGGCGTCGAATGGGCCGGGCATCGATTGCATATCGCGGAGGCGGCGGTCGGCAGCCTGCTGGCCGCGGTCGGCACCGCGTTGCCGGAGACATTTATACCGGCCGTCGCGCTGCTGACTGGGCGCGATTCCGCAGCCGCACACACGGCGGTCGGGCTCGGCGCGATCGTCGGTGCACCGCTGATGCTCTCGACGGTGGCGCTGTTCGTGATGGGGACGGCGGCGATCGCATTTCGCAAGCGTCGCGGACGAATCGCGCTGCGAGTGGTCCGCGAGGACGCCCGCCGCGACCTCGCATTTTTCTTGCCGGTCTTTCTATGCCTGGTGATCGCCGGCACCTTCGACATGGGACCCATTCTTCGCCACGTTCTCGCCGTCGCACTGTTGATCGTGTACGCGAGTTACTCAGTCGTGATGCTGCGGCTCAAGCGCGCGAGCGGCGTTCAGCTCGAGCACGGACTCTATTTCGAGTCGATCTTCCGCGGAGATCCGCACGAGCCGCGCGGATGGGCGATCGCTGCGCAGGTAATCGTCGGAGTGCTCGCAATTCTTCTTGGTGCAATAGAATTCGTCGATCAGATAGTCATGTTCTCAGCGCATGCGCATCTGAACCCCGGCGTGCTCTCGCTCATCTTGAGCCCGCTGGCGACCGAGCTGCCCGAGAAATATAACTCCGTGGTCTGGATTCGGCAGAGCAAAGATCATCTCGCGCTCGCCAACATCACGGGCGCGATGGTCTTTCAGTCGTGCATTCCCGTGGCGCTCGGCCTGGCGTTTTCACCGTGGCATCTGACGAATCCGGAACTGCTGGCGGGATCGATCGCACTCGCCTCGGTGGTGATTCTCTACATCAACCTGCGCGACGTCGGAACTCGGCACGCCGACGCTGATGATCGGCGGAGCAGCCTATGCGATCTTTCTTAGTCGGCCTCGGATATCTCGGCGCACTCTGAAACTATTCGCGCCGACGCGTTGTCTGATGCGCCAGCGCGGGTGCACAATCGAAGTACGCAGATCGCGATGACCACCTACCAGGAAATTTCGGCGCAGTTTTACAGCAACCGTCTGCTATTCGGCGATCCCGCAGATCCGGGCGTGGTCGCGGTCGAGGTCGCATCGAAGACCGAGATCGATGTGTATAAGCGCCGATCGGGCAAGCTGACGCGCGAGCGTCGCCCGATACGGCTGTTTGCGCTGGTCGAGAACGTTTCGATGCTCGAAGGATTCAAACTGCCGCACGAGACGCGTGTGCTCGACGGCGATTTTCGCTACCGCATCCTCGTCACCTTCAACTCGACGGACGCTCTGGAAGCCATCAAGCGCCACCTTAGAAACGTCACAGACAAAATACCCAACGCGCCTGATGCGCCGTACCTCGTGCTCGCAGATCCGGTCGAGCAGCATCTGATGCTGACCGGGACCACGTTTTTCATCGGGATGGATTTCGCCGAGCTGCGCCGGCTCCAGCTCGATATCGAGACCTACATCTCGCCAGGTTTTGAATTTCCGTCGGCAGCGCGCGAGGGCGATCGGGTCATCGCGATCTCGCTCACGGACTCGACCGGTTTCGAGCGTCTGCTCAAGGGCACCGAGATGGACGAGCCTGCGATGCTCGAAGAAATGGTGCGCGTCATCCAGGAGCGCGACCCCGACGTCGTCGAGGGCCACAACCTGTTTCGCTTCGATCTCGAATATTTGGAGACGCGCGCGCGGCGCCATCGGGTGCCGCTCAAGCTGGGACGCGACGGCGGTGAGCTGCGAGCGCGTCCGTCGCGGATGCAAATTGCGGAACGCTCGATCGCGTACCGCCGCTACGACATTCCGGGCCGCAACATCATCGACACCTGGATTCTCGCGCAGCACTACGACATTTCGAGCCGCGAGCTCGAGAGCCTGGGGCTGAAGCAGCTTGCGCAACATTTCGGACTCGCACGCAAGGATCGCGTGTATATCGACGCGTCGAAGATCAGCCACTATTTCCAGCATGAGCCCGAGAAGCTCTACGAGTACGCGCTCGACGACGCTCGCGAGACTCGCGGGCTCGCGGAGACCCTCTCTCCCAGCTACTTCGTGCAGGCGCAGATTTTTCCGTACTCGTATCAGAGCGCGGTGCTGCGGGGGAACGCGACCAAGATCGACGCGCTGATGATGCGCGCGTACCTCGCGTCCGGACATTCCATTCCGGAGCCGTCGCAACCCGCGCCGGTCGCCGGCGGATACACCGAGGTTCGCCGATGCGGTGTCGCGCATGGTGTGCTGCACTGCGACGTCACCTCGCTGTATCCGTCGTTGATGCTGCAATATCGGCATGCGCCGGTCGCGGATCGTCTCGGCGTGTTCCTCAAACTGCTCGGCGATCTACGCAGCTTCCGGGTGCAGGCCAAGGCGCTCGCGCGCGAACTCGCAGGGCAGCGAGCGCCGCAACGCCGATGCACTTCAGCTAACGTTCAAGATTCTGATCAATTCGTTTTACGGCTACCTGGGATTTTCGCTCGGGCATTTTAATGACTTCGGAGAGGCGAACGCGTTGACCAAGCGTGGGCGCGATCTGATTCAGCGCGCGGTCGCGGAACTCGAAGGGCACGGCGCTCAGGTCATCGAAGTCGATACCGACGGAATCTACTTCGTGCCGCCGCCCGATGCCGCCGACGAGAAGGGCGCAGAGAGGCTGCTGGAGCAGGTCGGATCGATCATGCCCGAAGGCATTCGGCTGGAGATCGACGGCCGTTACGCCTCGATGTTCTCCTACAAAATGAAAAATTACGTGCTGCAGGATGGCGCGGGGAAGATGACGATTCGCGGCTCTGGGCTGCGATCGCGCGGCCTCGAACGCTTCCAGCGCCGCTTCATGGAGCAGATGTTCCGACTGCTGCTCGAAGATCGGCGCGACGAAATTCCGAAACTGCACGACGAATACCGCACGCGGCTGGCACGCCACGAAATCGGAATCGAAGACCTGATGAAGACCGAGACGCTGCAGGATTCGCTCGACACCTATCGCAGCAAAATCGGCGACAACAGCCGCAATCTTGCAGCTGCCTATGAACTCGCGCTCAAGGCCGAGCGGCCGTACCTGCCCGGCGATCAGATTTCGTACTACGTCACCGGCCGCCGCGCGACGGCGAGCGTGAACGCGCTGGCGAAGATGGCGGCGGAATACGATCCGCAGAAGCCCGACGAGAACGTCGAGTACTACCAGTACAAGCTCGCCGACCTTTACGAGAAGTTCCGCATCTTCGTCGAGAAGCCCGGCCTGTTCGTGCCAGTCGTCGAGACCGACGACAATCCGAATCAGCTATCGCTGTTCGGCGCTCCGCAAAGCAAACGCGAAGAAACAACAGTCGAACCCGATGCCTGACCGCTAGCCGCCGACGCGCGAATTGACCGATACTTCGCTCTCCGGAGGAAAACGATGGCCGACGAAAAGCAGCAGCTCGATTGGGACAAGATTAAAAATTTCTCGAAGCAGGTATCGAACGATATCGGCGCGGCGATGCTCGGTGCGCTCAGCTACATCGGCGACCGGCTCGGAATTTTCAGCACGCTCGCGGGAGCAGGCGCTGTCACTAGCACGCAGCTTGCGGAGAAAACCGGGCTCAGCGAGCGCTATCTGCGTGAATGGCTTGGTGCGATGACGGCGGCCGGATACGTGAACTACGACGCGTCGGCGAAGACCTACGCGATGCCGGCTGAGCATGCGATGGTGCTGGCGCGCGACGACTCGCCGTTCTTTGCCGGTGGCTTCATTGAAATGATCGTTCCGCAGATGTCCATCGCGCCGAAGGTGCTCGAGTCGTTCAAGAATGGGCGTGGCGTTTCGCAGAGCGAGTATCCGCCGGAGACGTGGGAGGCGATGGAACGCTCGTCAGCCTCGATGTACCGGCATTCGTTGATTCGCAAGTGGCTGCCCGCGATGCCGCAAGTTGTCGCGAAGCTGACTGAAGGCGGATCGTCGCTTGACGTCGGCTGTGGAAGCGGACGTGCGGCGATCGCGATCGCTTCTGCATTTCCCAAAGCCAAAGTTTTCGGCTTCGACGCGCATGGCGGATCGCTCGAGCGCGCGCGTGCGAACGCGAAGGCCGCGGGCCTCGGCGACCGAATCAAGTTCGAAGTCGTCGATTGCACAAAGCTGCCCGCCGCGCAGTTCGATTTCATCTCGACGTTTGACGTGGTGCACGATTCCGTCGATCCGGACGCGCTGCTGAAATCGATTCGCGCCGCGCTCAAGCCCGACGGGACTTTCCTGATGGTCGAAGTGAACGTGTCGTCGAAGCTCGAGGACAACATCAATCCGATGGGCCGCATGATGTACTCGATGAGCACGCTGTACTGCATGACGACGTCGCTCGCACACGGCGGCGCGGGAATCGGCGCGTGCATGGGCGAGACGAAGGCGCGCGAACTGGTCGCGGATGCGGGGTTCAAGCATTTCCGGCGGCTGCCGATCGACGATTTGTTTTCAGCGCTCTACGAAATCAGAGCGTAGCCGGTCACTGCAGGCGCCGCTGGAAACTGTCCTGCAGCGCAGGCAGCATCTTCTGCCAATCGGCGACCAGTCCGATATTGGCGCGCTCGAAGATCAACGCGTCGGCGTCGTTGTTGATCGCGACTACCGTCTGCGCGCGCTTGAGACCGCAGGTATGGTTGGGCGCGCCGCGCACTCCGATCGCGATATAGAGTCGCGGATCGATCGACTTGCCGGTCAGCCCGACCTGCAACTGGCGCGACACCCACCCTTGATCGGTCACGCGTCGCGTCGCGCACATCGCGGCACCGAGCACTCGCGCGAACGCTGCGACCTTCGCGACGCCCTCAGGCCCGCCAACGCCAGTGCCGATACCGACGACAACTTCGGCGCCTTCGAGCGGGACAATTGTGGAGTCGAGGGTCGAGTGCGCTTTTATGAGCCGGCTTTTCGGCGCGCTGATATCGACGCGCACAGTTTGAATCTCGGCGCGCTTCGCTTCGGATGGCGCCGCGAGTTCGAGTACGCCGGGCCGCACCGTCGCCATCTGCGGAAACGTGTTCGAGTAAATCGGCGCGACGATATTGCCGCCGAATGCGGGCTTGAGTGCGACCATCCGATTTTCGGAATCGAGCTCGATATCGATTGCGTCGCCAGTGAGTCCAAGTCCCAGCCGCGCAGCCAGCCTCGGTCCCCAGTCGCGCCCGCGCTCGGTCGCGCCAATCAAAATCCCCCACGGTGCGTGCATCGCGACGACTTTCGCTACCGCCTCCGCCGCAGTTTCGGGCGTGTACGAAACCAGCGCGGGATTCTCGATCGCTACCACCTGGTCGGCGCCGAAACTCGCGAGCAATCCCGCATGACGCGCGATGGCGCCATCAAATCCCACCGCAATCAACGCGCCGCCGAGTCGCGACGCGAGTTCGTCGCCGCGTGAAAGCAGCTCGAGTGTGCCGCGCGTGATGTGTCCTTCAAGGTCGGTCTCGCAAACGATCCACACGTCGCGATCGCGCTTGCTCGCGCGCCGCGCCGGCGCGATCGGACGTCGATTGTGCACGCGCGGCTCGAGCGCACCGATTGAATCGAGCGCCGACATTACTTCGGTCGCGGCGCGTTCGGCGTCGGTTGCGTCGATGAATCTGCATTCAGTCTTCGGCGTCGTGACGACGCGAACCTCCTGCACCCAGGTCGGCGAACCCGCGAGCCCGAATTCTTTCGCGTCAGTGCCGAGCTCTGCCGCGCGCACAATCTGGATCGGCTTGGTTTCGGCCTCGTCGGAAGCGCCCGGCTTGACCTTGACTGGTTGCGCGACGCGCTCGGCGCAGGTGATGACCGCGGGCATCTCGGCCTCGACCTCGTCGAATCCTTCGTCACTCTCGCGCTCGGCGCGAAGCGTGCGTCCGTCGATTTCCAATTTTCGCGCGCCGGTGATTTGCGCGGCGCCGATCAGCTCCGCAATCTCCGGGCCGACCTGCCCGGTCTCCGCGTCGAGCGAATACTTTCCGAGCATGATCAGATCGAAATTTCCGAGCGCCAGCCAGCGCGCGAGCGCACGCGCCGTCGCGAGCGTGTCCGCACCGGCAAACGCGCGATCCTCCAGGTGCACGGCGTGATCCATCCCCATCGCGAGCGCGTCGACGAGCGCGCCGCGCGCCTGCGGCGGTCCCATCGTGACGACAGTCGTTTCCGCGCCGTGAATTGTTTTCATTTGGACGGCGAGCGAGATGGCGCGCAGATCGTATGCGCTGATCACGTTAGGCCCGTCGCGCTTGATCGTCTTAGTCACGGCGTCGAAGTTGGCTTCTTCGATCAGCGGTATCTGCTTGATGCAAACGGCAATCTTGAGCACTGCGATATTCCTCGTCTCGACGAGGCTAGTTGAGCGCGCGGCGCGGATGCAACAAAGCGCGAAGGTGACTTACCGGCGCTGCTGCGATCAGGTAATTTCGCGAGGTGGCTTTTCCTCGACTCGCGCCCGTTGCGGCGCTTTGCCTGTGTGTACTGGCGTTCGCTTCCGCGGCAAATGCGGCAGCTCCAATGCGAATCGTGTCGCTCGCGCCGAGTGCGACCGAGATTCTGTTCGCGCTTGGTGCGGGTCCAGAGGTCGTCGGCGTATCGCAGTACTGCGACTATCCGCCGCAGGTGCGCGACTTGCCGCGGGTCGGTTCTTTTCTGACGCCGAATCTCGAAGCGATCATCGCGCTTCGGCCGTCGCTGGTGGTCGGGCTTGAACTGTCGTCGGACGTGCGCCAGATTCGCGCGTTGAATTCGATGGGCTTCCCGGTGCTGCTGATTAGCGACGACTCCTTGAAACAAATCGAAACCAGTATTGAAAAAGTGGGTGCACGAACAAATCGTGAGATCGAAGCGCATCAACTCGTCGCGCAGATTCAGTCACAGATCGCCGCCGTACAAGAGAGGCTAGCGAACGTAAAACCCCTGCGCGCGTTGATGCTCGTCGGTCATCAACCGATCGTCGCAGTCGGGCCCGACACTTATCTCGACGAGCTCATGCGCATCGCGCGCGCCGACAATATCGTCGACGCCGTCGGAGAGCAATGGCCGCATCTCAGCCTGGAATTCATCATCGCGATGCGGCCGGAAGTTATTCTCGACGGCGCGATGGGAACCGACGCTGCGTCGTCAAGTGATTTCTGGGAAAAGTATCCGACGATTCCCGCCGTGCGAGACCATCGCGTCTATGGTTACGCCGAAGATCCGATGCTGCACGCCGGTCCGCGTGTCGGACAATCGCTCGAGATAATCGCGCGCAAAATTCATCCCGAGGCGTGGCGCGAAGGTCCAGGCAAGTGAACGCACCCGCGAGCAAGTCCGCGCCCGCCGCGCATCTGACGCGCACCCGGCTGGTTTCGATCCTGGGCGCGCTCACGATTCTGCTGGTGGTCTGCGCAATCGCAGGCTTGTTGTTTGGCACCGCGCATATCAGCCTCGCACGCGCGATTGCCGATCCCGACAGTCCTGATCACGCGATTTTCTTTGCCGCGAGATTGCCGCGCGTGCTGATGGGCATAATAGTCGGCGCGATGCTCGCGGCGGTCGGAACGGCTCTGCAAGCCCTCGTGCGCAATCCGCTCGCCGAGGGCGGCATTCTCGGGATCTCCGGCGGCGGTGCGCTCGGCGCGATCCTCGCGCTTGTGATGTCCGCGAAACTCGGTGGCGGTGAGGCGCTCGTCCCGCTATGCGCATTCGGCGCGGCGCTGCTCTCGACGGTGGCCGTCTACCGGCTCGCAATGGTTGACGGCCAGCTCGAGCCGTTCACGCTGCTGCTGGTCGGCGTCATCTTCAACGCATTCTGGGGCGCCGCGATCATGCTCGTGAACAGCGTCGTCAATTTTTACTACGCGCACAGCATTCTGTTCTGGCTGATGGGCAGCCTCGAGGCGCCGACGTATCGCGAGGCTGCGATGGTCGCGGGCCTGGGACTCGCGGGCTTTGCGGTCCTGATGTATCGCGCGCGCGATCTCAACCTGCTCAGTCTCGGCGACGAGTCGGCGGCCGAACTTGGTGTCGACGTGGACCGGCTGCGCCGCACTATTTTCGTCGCGACCTCGATCATGGTCGGCGCTGCAGTCTCCGTTAGTGGAATCATTTCGTTCGTCGGATTAATCGTTCCGCATACTTTGCGCTTGATGTTCGGTGCGGATCATCGGCTCCTGCTGCCGGCGTCACTGATCGGAGGTGCGGCATTCATGGTTGCCGCGGACTTGATCGCGCGGGTCGCAATCGCGCCGGCTGAAATTCCGGTCGGTGCGATCACTGCGCTCTGTGGCGGCCCGTTCTTCATCTATATGCTGCGGCGCGAAGGACGGAGACCGTTTTCGCTATGACTATCGCGATGCGTGCGAGCGCAATCCATGCCGGATATCCGGGAGTGCCGGTTCTGCATGGAGTCTCGATCGAAGTGGCGGCCGGCGAAATGCTGGCAATCGTCGGACCCAACGGCGCGGGCAAGTCCACGCTGCTCAAGGTTCTTGGCGGATCGATCAAGCCGGGCGCGGGAAGCGTCGAGCTGTTCGGACGCCCGCTCGATTCGATCGAGCGCCGCGAGTTCGCGCGCACGGTGGCGTCGGTCGGCCAGGAAAACGCGGTCGCGTTCCGCTTCACGGTGCTGGAAATCGTGTTGATGGGACGCGCGCCGCATCTCGGCGCCTTCCGCTTCGAGAGCCCGCACGATTTGGAGATTGCATCCGCGGCGCTCGAACGCTTCGACCTCGGCGATCTCGCGGCGCGCCACGTGCAGGAACTGTCTGGCGGCGAGCGCAAGCGCGTGTTCCTGGCGCGCGCGCTCGCGCAGGAGCCGAAAATTGCGCTGCTCGACGAGCCGACCGCGTTCCTCGACCTCAAGCACGTCGCTGAAATCTTCGCGCGCTTTCGCGAGCTGCGCACCGAGCGCGGGATGGCCGTGGTCGCGACGCTTCACGATCTCAATGCGGCTGCGCTCTATGCCGATCGCGTGCTGCTGCTGGCCGACGGCGCCGCCGTTGCGTATGGAACTCCCGCCGAAGTTCTTACCGCCGAGAACCTCCGCCGCGTTTACGAGACCGACGTTTACGTTGGCCGCAATCCCTCGACCGGTGCGCTCATCGTTCTTCCCGCCGCAATTCCCAACGCTCGCGCATAGATCGTTGCCCGCGTCGGCGCGCGCCGGTACCCTGTAAGTAGATGTTCACTTCCGCGACCGATTCTCTGAATCTCATTTTCGATGCCGACGATACGCTCTGGGATTCGAATATTCATTTTCTCGAGGCGTTCGATAATTTCGCCGCGGCCATTGGCGATGCGGGCCTTGGCCTGTCGCGCATCGAGATTCACGCGGCCGTTCGGCGCGCAGAAATCATGCTTATCAAAACGCACGGCTATGGCCGCCGCCCATACTTGATGGCGTTGCATCAAGCGGCGGCCGAACTCGCGCCCGCGGGTCACGACGGGTTGCGCGACGAGATCGAGCGAATCGGCGCGCATCTGCTCGAGCGCGAGTGCGCGCTGCTGCCCGACGTCGAGCCCACGCTCCAGAAGCTATCGCAGCGTCATCGCCTGCTGATGTTTACCAAGGGCCAGCGCGACGAACAGTTGCAAAAGCTCGCGCGATCGGGACTGGGTCCGCTGTTCGATCGCGTCGAGACGCCGCGCGAGAAAGACGTAGACGCGTACCGCCGGCTGGTGCGCGATGCCGACCTCGATCCGTCGCTGACGTTTATGATCGGCAACAGTCCGCGCTCGGACATCAATCCAGCGATCGCCGCCGGCCTGCGCGCCGTTTTCATTCCGCACCCGCATACCTGGGAACTCGAGCACGAAGAGATCAATGAGGCCGGCGACAGGATTATTGAACTAAGCTCCTTTCGCCGGCTAGTCGAAGTATTCTAGTATCGAAGATCCGATGTCCACCGCTGAACTGATCGCCGATCCGCCGCACAAGCCCGCATCCGCCGGCCGCGCGAAGGCGAAACCGCCGCTGGCGCTGCGCCCGCTGCACAGGATGTGGCGGAAGACGATCGATGAAATTCAGGTTTCCGCACTGGACCTGCCGATCCGCGGATTGCCCGACGCTCTGCGCGGACTGGTCGCGTGCCAGATCAGCGACTTCCACGTCGATCGTGACGAAGACCTGGCGCGCCTGGCGTCGGCGGTCGAAGCGATCAATCAGCAAGAGCCAGATCTGATCTTTCTGACCGGTGATTATTTTTCCGGTCCCGACACGATGCATCGCTATCTCGGCGCGTTTCGCGATGCGCTGAAAAATCTGCGGCCGAAGTCCGGCCTGTTCGCGATTCTCGGCAATCACGATCACTGGTCGTCGGCCGAGCGGATCACCGAAGCGCTCAAGCGCGCCGGCGCCGACGTGCTCGCCAACGAGAGCCGCCGGCTGCTCCTGCGCAACGAGAAACTGACGATTGTCGGCATCGACGATCTGTGGTCGCGGCGTGCCGAGCCTGCGCGCGCGTTCGCCGACGTCAACAGCGACGACTGCACGATCGTGCTGGCGCACAATCCCGACACTGCTCTGTACGCGCGTCATCTGCGGCCGGGCGTGATGCTCTCGGGCCACACGCACGGCGGCGTCGTGCGAATTCCGTTTTATGGATCGCCACTGAAATCGATTCTGCGCATCGGCAAGGAATTTTACTCGGGCCTGAACCGCTACGAGGATTTCTACATCTATACCAATCGCGGGCTTGGCACCTTCTGGCTGAGGATCCGCATCAACTGCCCGCCCGAAGTATCGCGCTTCGCGCTGACCCCTCTGGTTGCAGCGACCGCTGCGTGAAAAACCGACCGCAAAACTGCATCCGCTGAAGCGCGTCCGCCACCGTCGGTCACTGCGCCCCGTCACTCGTCGCTCGCGTCGAAAGCACGTCTAGCTTCGAGCCACCGCGATGCTCGATCTCGCGATCGTCGGCGCAACTGTAGTAACGCCGTCGGGCGTCGCTCCGGCCGACGTTGGCGTCATCGCGGGAAAGATCGCGAATGTCGCCTCGCCTGGTGCGCTTGAATCGGCGCACCGCACCGTCGATGCGCGCAAAATGCTGCTGATTCCGGGCGCGGTCGATCCGCATACGCATCTCGACGCCGAGATGTTTTCGATGCACACCATCGACGACTTCGAGTCGGGCACTGCTGCCGCGGCCGCCGGCGGCGTTACGACCGTCGTCGACTACGCCTTTCAGGCGCGAGGCGGCTCGCTCGCCGCCGCGATCGAAAAGTGGAGCGCGAAGGCAAGCGGTCGCGCGATCATCGACTACGGCTTTCACGTTGCGCTGCTCGATCCGACACCTGAAGCAGTCGCTGAGATTCCGCGCGTCGTCGATCGCGGAGTCACCAGTATCAAGATCTTCATGATGCAAGGCTTCGAGGCTCGCGCCCGCGATTACCTGCGTGCATTCAAAATGACAGGAGACAGCGGCGCGTTGCTCGCGATTCACGCCGAGGACGAACACCTGATCGGGTTTTGCACCGAGCGTCTGCTGGCAGCCGGCAAGCGCGACGTGACGCACTTCGCCGCCAGCCGCCCGCCACTGTCCGAGGCAGCCGCGGTCCGTCGCGCGCTCGCGATGACCGAGCTGTCCGGTGCGCCCGCCTACTTCGTGCATCTGTCGAGCCGCGAAGCGGTTGACGAGGTGCGCTCCGCGCGTGCTCATGGCCGCGTGGTCCTCGCCGAAACCCGTCCCATCTATCTGTACCTGACTGAAGAACGCTTCCTCGAACCCAACGGCGCGAAGTACGTCGGTTATCCGCCACTGCGCAGCGCCGAGCATCGCGACGCGCTTTGGGAGGCGCTCGCGGATGGCACCATTGACGTTGTCGCGACCGACCATTGTAGCTGGACGCTAGAGCGAAAAATTTCCGCCGATCGCTTCACGCGGATGCCGCCTGGGATGTCTAATCTCGAGACGCTGGTGCCGATGCTTTATTCGGAGGGCGTCGCGAAAGGCCGTCTCTCGATTTCGCGATGGGTTGATCTGACGGCGACCAACGCCGCGAAAATCTTCGGCATGTATCCGCGCAAGGGCGCGATCGTCGAAGGCGCCGACGCCGATCTCGTGATCTTCGATCCGAATCGCAAAGTCGTAATCAACGCACGCGAGATGCACTCGCGAGCAGACTACGACCCATTCGAAGGATTCGAAGTCACGGGCTGGCCAACGATGACAATCTCGCGCGGCGTTCCAATCGTCACCGATCGCAAAGTTGATGCGCGGCTTGGACGCGGTGAGTTCGTTGCACGCGATCGCTTCTCGCCAAACTGGCGAAGCCAATAGCCTCACCGTTCGAACAAGCCGAGAATCGTTCCATGGACGCAAAAACCGTCGCGCTCGCGGGCGGCTCGGGATTTATCGGTCGCGCGATCGCGCGGCGTTTGCTCGCGAGCGGATCAATCAAGGTGCGCGTGCTCACTCGCAATCCTGAGAAGGCGCGATCGCGACTGGATTTGCCCGGTGTCGAATTCGTTTCCGCCGATATCGCGCAGCCCTCATCACTCGCGGATGCGCTCAAGGGCGTCAACACTATTGTCGACGCGATCCAGTTCGATGGTTACCCGGTCGAGAATCCGCGCCGCGGACTCACTTTCGAGCGCATCGACTACGGCGGTGTTGTCGCGCTCATCGATGCGGCGAAGCAGGCCGGCGTCCAGCAATTCATCTACATAAGCGGCGCCGCTGCCGATGAGAACAGCACGCATCCTGGCTTTCGCGCGAAGGGCCGCGCCGAGCGCGCGATTCGCGAGTCGGGACTGACGTACACGATTTTCCGGCCGTCGCTGGTGTATGGACCGGAGGACAAAGTCGTAAATGGTCTCGCGGGCGCATTGCGTTTCGCGCCGGTCTTTGGCGTGCCGGGCACCGGGCGGCAGAAAATTCAGCCGGTGCTGGTCGATGATCTCGCGGCGTGCGTGATGCTCGCCGTGTCGGGCCGCGGCCGTAATGGAACTTACGAAATCGGCGGTCCCGATCTGATGACCTTCGACGAGATGATGCAAATCATCATGGACGCAAGCGGGCATCGCCGCCCGCTGTTTCACATTCCGGAAGGTATCATGCGCACTGTCGGCGGGTTGCTCGAGAAATTGCCGAAGCCAATTCTGTCGCGCGACGCGGTCACCTTCGTCACGGCGGACAACGCGTGCGACATCAAGCCGCTGGTCGATGAATTCGGAATAAATCTCACGCCGGCCCGCGTCGGAATGGCGTATCTCGCGAAAAAGTAACTGCGGCTACAACCGGCGCCAGCCCGAGCCTTCGTGGCCGAAGTGGAACAGCTCGGGATGCGCGATCTCGGCGAGAATTTCCAGCGACTCGGCGATTCGCGGACCGGGCCGATTGAAATACTGGTTGCCGTCGGCCATGAAGGCGCGTCGCGTGCGCACGGCCTTCAGTCCATTCCACTCCGCACGATTCATCAGCACGGGCAGATCCTGCGCCGCGCGATCCATGTTGAAGCCGCACGGCGAAATCAAAATCACGTCGGGATCTTTCGCGGCCAGCTCTTCAAATTTCATCCAGGGCGAATGCTCGCCCGCTTTGCCGAAGAGATTTTCTCCACCGGCCATCTCGACCAGCGTCGGCATCCAGTTCCCCGCCGCCATCATCGGATCGATCCATTCGATCGTCGCGACGGTCGGACGCTCCGACGCACCGCGAGCCTTGTCCGCAATCGTTGCAAGTCGCGCGCGCAGCCGTTCGACCAGGTCCGTCCCGCGAGCATGTGCATCGAGCGCATCTGCGACGCGCTGCATGTCGATAAAGATGTCGTCGAGGCCGTAGGGCGCAAGCGAAACGATCTTCGGCCGCGCGCCAAGCCATTCGGCCACTGCGGCTTCAACGTCGCGCTCGCTGACAGCGCACACCTCGCATTGCGACTGCGTGACGATCACGTCGGGCCGCAGCTCGCGCAGCTTTGCCGCATCGACGCGATAGACCGAGAGCGCATCGCCGACGATCTTTTTCACGCGCTGGTCGATTTCCGCGCTGGTGCCTTCGGGATTGAACTTCGGTTCCGTCAGGCCGGGGACTCGTGCGACCGAGGGCGGGAAGTCGCACTCATGCGAGCGTCCAACCAAATGATCTTCGAAACCGAGCGCGCAGACGATCTCCGTCGCGCTGGGCAGCAGGGTGACGATTCGCGGCGTTTGCTTCACTGCTTGATTCCTTGCCGGTTGCATTCCCTGATTTGGTCGCGGCCGACGTCGGGGTCCATCAATTTGAATTGCACATGGCTGCTCGCGAGCCCGCTCGATTCGACGTCCTCTCTGATGAAGTATTGATCGCCGGCGTGCGCGTCAAACTTTAACTGCGCCGAAGGATCGTTCACGGCCGAGCAGGCCACCGGCCCGCTCGGTTCCAGGAACTCGTCGAAGCCGGACATCTCCAATTCGACACTGTTATGGCCGCAGGTAATCATCGGATTCGTCTGCGCATTGAGCACGCCCCACGGCCGGTAGATGTAGACAACCGCTTGCGACGCGGGAGTTGTCCTCGGCTGATACGGCTCGCCTTGCGCGCCACATCCCGCGAGCATCACGCAAGCCAGAATTCCAGTCAAAGTACGAATCATGCGATGTCTCACGGCTTCGATGCGCGAACATAAAAGAACAGTGGGACGTGATCGCGGAATTTGCGAAACGCCACTGGATACAATTCGCACGCTGACTCAGGAGCGCGCGGCTCGCGAATTTCCTCGAGCCGCAGACCCGCTGCGATCACAGGGTTGATGTAATCGGAAAGTTTGCGATCGAAACGAGGGACGGCGAACTTCTCGATCTGTTCGGCGTTTGGCGCGTGGCCGAACTTCCAGCGATCGATCCATGGTTCGTCGTTAAAATAGTCCGCGACGGTGAATTTGATCGCGCGTCCCGAAGCATCGGTAATCCAGCCGAAGCCTCTGGTCGAGAAACATGGATGCAGGATGCTGTACGCGAGGCTCCCGCCGGGGCGGAGTACGCGCGCGAGTTCGTGCATCGCACCCGGAAAATCAGGACCGTCCATGAGCGCCATCGTCGAGATGACTGCATCGAATGATCCATCCTTGAAAATTGCCAGGTCGGTGAAGGAAGCGCGCTCATAGCGGATTCCCAGCGGCTCGCGGATTTCCTCAGCGCGCGCGAACTCGATCATCTTCGCCGACAGATCGACCCCGGTCATGCGGGCGCCGCGCCGCGCGAACATCCTGGTGTTGTGGCCCTCGCCGCATCCGGCATCGAGTACGGTCTTGCCCTTCAGGTCGCCGACGAACTCGACGAAAGCGGGATTGTTATAGTGCTCGCGGAAGATGTCCCAGCGGTTGCGCACGTGGTCGGCCCACACGTCGGCATTGCGATCCCATTGCGCGGCAACTTCGGACTCGCGAATCTGCGGCGGCATACTCTTCCTCCTGCCCGCGTGCTCGGGTGCGCTCTTAAAAAAAATGCGGACGAGGAAAATCTCGTCCGCTAGCGATCCACATCCTGAGGGTTTGGCGAGTATATGCGCGATGCTCAACGTTGACAAGAGTTCGGCGCGCCCTGATCGTGAGACCCATGATGCAGGAAGTTTCCAACGCTCGCGCGGCGTCCAAAGTCGAAGCGGTCGGTCTCGATTTCGGCACTACCAACAGCGCTATCGCGATCGTCGGCGCAGACGGATCTCCATGCCTGGCACAGTTTCCGGCTGCCGAGGGCGGCGATCGGACCGAGACGTTCCGCTCGATCTTGTTTTTCGAGGCAGTCGAGGAAACCGGCGGCACTGATTCCGCCGTCTCGGTCGGCAACGACGCGATTCGCCGCTACCTCGCCGCCGCGGGCAACGGCCGCCTGGTGCAATCGCTCAAGTCGTTCCTGGCGGACAAGAGTTTCGAATCGACCGACATCATGGGCGAGACGTATACGCTCGGCGATTTGATCGCGCCGATTATCAGTGCGCTGCGCGACGCCGCGATTGCGCAGTTCGGCGAGTTGCCGCCGCGAATCGTGGTCGGACGCCCGGTCCATTTCGCGGCCGCGGGGAATCCGGACGAGGCGCTCGCGCGCAGCCGGCTGGATATTGCGATTCGGCGCGCGGGATGGACCGACGTGGTGTTCGAGTACGAGCCGGTTGCCGCGGCGTACGACTACGCACTTCGAATCACTCGCGACGAGACAGTGCTAATCGCAGACTTCGGCGGCGGCACGAGCGACTTTTCTATATTGCAACTGAAGCCGCGAACCGCTGCGATGCATGGCGCGGCGCGCTATGAGATTCTCGGCACTGACGGCGTCGGCATCGCGGGCGACGCCTTCGACGGCCGCGTGATGCGTCATCTGGTCGCGCCGGCGCTCGGGCGCGGCACGAAGTACCGCTCGCCGTATGGAATGGTGTTGCCGGCGCCGACCTGGCCATACACCAAACTGGAGCGATGGCATCACCTGTCGTTTCTCAAGGCTCGCGCGACGATGCTGAAGTTCGACGAGCTGCGCCGCGAATCGTTCGAGCCGGAAAAAATCGCCGCGCTGATTCATATCGTGGAAAACGATCTCGGCTACTTCCTGTTTCGATCGGTGGAGAAGACCAAGCTCGAGTTGTCGGCGCTGGAAGCGGCGGACTTCATGTTTTCCGATCCGCCAGTCCTGATTGAGAAGATAGTCGCGCGGCCGGACTTCGAGAATTGGATCGAACGCTATCTCGAACAGATCGCAGAGTGCGTCGATCGGTTGATGAAGACAGTCGCACTCAAGCCCGACGCGATCGACAGCGTGTTCCTGACCGGAGGGTCATCGTTCGTGCCCGCGGTGCGGCGCATTTTTTCCGAGCGTTTCGGCGCCGACAGAATCCGCATGGGCGACGAGTTCACATCGGTCGCGCGCGGCCTCGCATTGCGCGCTCTCGACGCTGCTGACTGATCATCACCCGCAACATCTATACGTTTTGGACCAAGGATCTGCGCAAAAGTGACATGGCGCCAGATCTGTTTCTCCCGTCGCCGCGCATTTTTTTCTGGCATACGCCCTGCATTATCACCCTCAGGCAATAGGCGGGCACTGCGGACCCGTAAGATTGCGAAACATTCAGGAGGTAAGCTTTTATGAAGCGATTAGCACTCACCTTAATTGCAGGCACATTCGGTTCGCTGTTGATGCTTCCGATCGCGCACGCGCAGGACTGGCAGGATATGAACGACGACGCCAATTCGATCCGCCAGGAGCAGCGCAACATTTGGCATGATCGGCAGGAACAGCGCGACGACGTGGAACGTGGCGATTTCGGCGCGGCGGCTCGTGAACAAGAGGAGATCGATCAGCGCCGTGCGAATCAGGAAGCGACGAGGGAAGACCTGAACCGCGACCTGGCAAATCATTACTACGGCCACGGCTATCGCGACTACTACGACGACGACAACGACTAGTCTGAAACGCTGATACCGCGCCGTCGAGAAATCGGCGGCGCGGTATTTTTTTAGGCCACACTGCATTACAGATCTTTAAGGAAAGATTTACTCATCCGCACCCTGCGCTCAGTGAAGTTGGCCCCCAAAGCGCACAATTAATTCTGGCATAGGGTCTGCATCGTTAAGCGAAAGGCAATTAGCGAGCGCCGTGGTGTGCCCGTGTAAAAATTGCCGAACACTCAGGAGAAAATTTTATGAAGAAACTCGCACTTACATTGATAGCAGGCGCATTTGGTTCGCTGTTGGTCCTCCCACTCGCGCATGCGGCGGACTACGAGGACATGAGTAACGACGCCAATACCATCCGCAATGAACAGAAGGACATCCATCAGGACAAACGTGAGGAACGCCACGATTTGGAGAATGGCAATTTCGGCGCGGCGGCGCGTGAGCAAGCGGATATCAACCGCGACCGCGCGAACATGAACGAGAACAAGGCAGACCTGAACCGCGATTTGAATGACAGTGAGTACGCTCGCCATCATCACGATAACGACAACGACTAGAACCTGATGCGCGTGGACCGCGCCGTCGAGAAAATCGGCGGCGCGGTATTTTTTTAGCTCGACGGCGACGCGACTAAACGAGCTTGGGAGGTGAGCGTATGCAGCCTTGTATTTCAATCCGATCTTGCGCGCGGACTTTCTCATTCGCTGCGTTGTTAATTGCGCTGTCCGGGTGTGCGACCGTGTCAGTCACGCCTCAGCCGATCAAGCAGCCAGAACCAGCGGCTGCGATGAATGCGATCTATGCGGAGCCAACTCCTCCCGCGCAGATCGAAGTTCGCGACTTCGATTTCGTGGTGGCGGATGTGACCGAGAACAGGAGCCCGTTACATCGCGGAATAGTTCTGTTCCGGCGCCGTTCGGCGGAGCAACGACAAGATGCGATCGGGCGGGAGGCAGGCGCGGCTCTCTCGCATGAGACCGCCAGGGACTTGGACAAAGCCGGCCTTCATGCGGTCCGCGTATCGAGAGACAGCGATCTTTCCATGCAAGGCAATTTCCTGCTGGTCACCGGACGCCTGATCCAGGTTAACGAAGGAAATCGTTTCACGCGGGTCGCGGTTGGTCTCGGCGCTGGAGAATCGAGGCTGGCAACGGAGGTTCACGTATATCGCGTGACTAACGGCGAACGAGCTGAGGTACTGAGCTTTACGACGCACGCCAACAGCGGAAAGATGCCGGGCGTGCTGGCCTCGCTTGGTTTTGGAGAAATGTTCGTAGGTCCGCTGACGGTCCTCACCGGCGTCGAAGATGCACTATCGAGCGGACAGAAGATCTACGTCTCGCAGATGGAGTATCTGGCCGACGAGACGGGCAAACAGACCGCCAGATATCTCTCGCAATACGCTGCGTCAGAGCGTTGGATTCCGCAGCGCAACGCCAAGTCCGTGCACTACGCGGGCTAACCCGGGAAGATTTCGGGCTGGATTTGCGCGTCGGCCGCGGCATAACAATGATCGCGTGAAGGATGGTTCTCGAACTCGATCTGAAAAAGTGAGCGAGGCAGGCTCCAATCGGCCGTTCTCGCGGGCGTCGGTTCGCCGAACAGCGAATGGCGGAGAACTATGTCTTTCGTCCGCCGTACCCGCCCGAAGTTTATGAGACGCTGCTCGAGTTGATGCGCGATCAGCCGCGAATCCTGCTGGACGCCGGGTGCGGGACTGGAAAGATTACATTCGGCTTGATCGATCGGATCGATCGCGCCGATGCTGTCGATCCCTCGGAGGCAATGCTTCGTCTGGCGCGTGATCGTCCCGAGGCCGCCAGTGAAAAGATCCGATGGATTCGCGCGGAGATCGAAGATGCTCCCCTCAATCCGCCGTACGGACTGATCGTCGCGGCGTCGAGTATCCACTGGATGGATCTCGATCGGACGCTTCCCCGATTTGTCGAATGCTCTCGCCGACGGCGCGATGCTTGCGGTGCTCGACGGCGACGCTCCCGTCGATGCGCCGTGGGAGCGTGAAGAGACTGAGTTCATGATCGACTTCCTTGCGGCGCGCGAGGGGCAGCGTCCGAAATGGTGGAAGACTGCGCGTGAGCGATTCGCCGAGCCGGTGCTGGTGCATCCGAGGTTCGAGCGACTCGGGCATCGGATCACGGCGCCCGTTTCATTCTCACAGAGCATTGCCGACTATCTCCGCTGCCAGCATTCGCGCGCGACGTGGTCGGAAGATCACCTCGGCGAAAAAGCGTCGGCGGAATTCGACGTCGCGATGACGGCGATCCTGAATCGATACGCTCGCGACGGGATGCTCACGTTCGATGTGCAGACGCGAATCGAGTGGGGGCGAGTTACCAAAGTTGCCTCGCCCCCGGTGGGGAGAGGCCGACGCTCGTCCTCGGGCGGCGGGTGAGGGACCAAATTTTCTTAAAATTCTGAAAAAAATGTGCAGCGCGTCAGACAATCGCGCCGCACAAATGTCCCTCACCCTAACCCTCTCCCCTCGTGGGGCGAGGGAATCAGAAAGGATCAGGCCAAGGTGTGCGGATATTCTGCGGACAGCGAGGGCATCTCGAGGCCTAGCTGTTCGCAGCGCCTCGCGAGCATCGTCACGTACAGCTCGGCCAGCTCCTGGTTGTCGCGGGATTTCAGGCCGAAGCGGAGGCAGTCGTAGGTGAAGCCGGTGCCGGGCGGTCCGAAGAAGTTTACCGCCCGCGGGATCCATCGCCGGAGCGCGGTGTTGACCGACTGGGCGCCGAAGCGCTCGACCGCATCGCCGAGTTGCCGCGAGGCGAAAATTTCGTGATCAGCTTCCTCGTCGAGGATTATTTCCGCGGCGCGCGCATGCGGCGCGTAGCTCGACTCCTTGTAATTCTCGCCGATCATGATGAGGCCGGTGGTATCGAGGCTCAGCGACGCCATCAGGAGGTCCAGCTCGCCTTCGGCCTTCGAGGCGAAATAGCTGGGAGCGTCGAAGGAGGGCGCCTTGAGCACCATCACCATCGAGCGGTCGGCGGCTTGTTGCGAAACGCCGAGTTCTTCGAGCGCGTCGTAGATTAGCTTCGCGTGTTTTTTTTCTTCGGCGAAGTTCTTCTCGATGATTGGACGCAAGTCGGGATTGTCGATCCATGCGAGCGCGCGCTGATAGCCGATGGCGGTGAGCTTCTCGGCCATCGCATGCGCGGCGAGCAGGCGCAGCAGCACCCTGGTGTACTGCGGATCGACGCGGCCCTCGTTGAGAGCCTCGGCGTTCAGCGATCGCGGCGGAAATTCGCGCCGGATCGGCATCGCGTATTACCTCAACGACTCGCGGCGCGCGACGGTAAAATGACGGTGGCGGATCCCGGCGTCGTCTTCTCGCCCTTGGCGTTCTCGAGCCAGATTTCGCAATCGACCAGGTTGTAGCCGCCGTCGGTATATTTCTTCGCGACCTTGCCGCGCGCGACGACCTTGGTCCCCGGCTGATCCATCCCGCGATACTGCACGCCGAGTTTGCGCAGCCATCCGAGCTCGCCGGCGAAGTCCGTCATCAGATGGCCGAGGAACGCATTCTTCAACGCGCCGTGCAGGATTACGCCGGGCAGGCCGTTGCCGAGCGCAAAATCCTTGTCGTAGTGGATTTGATAGAAGTCGCCCGACGCGCCGGCGTACCTGACGAGCTGCTGCGTGGTCGGATTCTTTTCGAGCGGCCCGATTTCGGTGCCGACCTGAACATCTTCGAAATAAATTTGCTTAGCCATCGTGATCCCCTAGTAGCGGATTCCGGTCGAGCGTTGTAGCGCGCAGACCTCTCCGAACTGGTTGGTGTAGCTGGTCTCGACGACTGTGAAGACCATCGGGCCAAGACGGCCGGCAGCTTCGCGAAGATCGACCAGCTTCGACTGCACTGTGATGCGGTCGCCGGGGCGAATCGGCATGAAGTATTCCCAGTCCGATCCGCCGTCGAGGCCGCGGAAGGTCGGCATGTCGAGCTTGATGTCGGGAATCGGCGCGCCCATCGATCGGCAGAACGTCGGTGGCGCGATCATGCTGCCGAAGCGGGTCTGACGCGCGTCGCGCTCACTGTTGAAGAGCGGATTGCGATCCTCGATCGCCTCGGCGAAGCGGCGAATCGCGCCGCGCTCGACATCGTAAGTCCGCGGCTCGGAGGTCTTGCCGATTTGCTTGCGAGCTTCATCGGTAACGTATTTGTTCGCCATCTCTTTTTAGTGTCCCCTGTTTACGTTTTCGATCTGCCTGCGCCTTTTTTTTACCACACGGGCGCGCGACGGGTATAACGCCGCGGACTCCAGATGCACTATGATGAAACTGTCGATAACAAACTGCCGGAGGATCTCAAGATGGCGAAACTGAGCGCGGATCAAATTGCGGAGAAGCTGAAGGCGCTGCCCGGATGGGAGTACAAGAACAACGCTATCAGCAAGACGTTCAAGTTCAAGGAATTCCTGCACGGCATCGAGTTCGTGCAGAAGGTCGCCGAGATAGCCGAGGGCGCCGACCATCATCCTGACATCGCGATTAACTATACGCGCGTGACGTTCTCATGCTCGACGCACGATGCCGGCGGCGTGACCGACAAGGATTTCAAGCTGGCGGACAACATCGAGATTGCGTTCAAGGACAGCGCCGGGTAAGAGCGGCGCTCTGGTTACCATCGGCTGCGAACCTCGCCGCCTAGCTCAAGCAGATCCAGTTCGGCTTCCAATACCTGAAACGCCGCTTCTCCGATTGCACCCGTGACCCTGAGCGCATCCAGACGCTCGCGCATGACAGATCTGGCAGCGATGCGAAGCGCGACCTCGGCTTGATGCTCCCGCTCCGAACGCCCGACGGAGCCGTCAATTTTTCGCAGCACCTCCGTATATTCACGACGAACGGCCGTCGCCGCCTCGTCTGCGTCGCCATTGTCCATCGACTCGAGCGCGGCTTTGAATATCTCGACGCGGCCGGCACGGACCTCGTTATCGACTGGTGAGTCGTCGTCGAGTCCCAGCATCATCACGAGGCCCCGAAGCGTGAGACCTTGCACTACCAGCGTGCCAAGCACGACGGCGAAAGCTGTCAGCACGATCAGGTCGCGATATGGGAACGCGGGGACGCTGCCCGAGCCATCAGGCAATGCGAGCGCCGCCGCGAGAGTCACGATACCGCGCATGCCGCACCACGATACGAGGATAGTGTTCTTGAACGGCGGCGGCTTTGGCGCTCGCTGAGCGTGTGATCCGAGTACGCGGTGCACCAGCCTCAGTGAGAGATTGTAAGTCAGCAGCCAGCCAGCGCGTGCGAGAATGACCGTCAGAAGGATCGCGGTCGCGAAGGCAACGTAGTGAACGTGATGCTCACGATCGAGACGGTCCATGATCGGACCGAGTTGTAATCCGGCCAGGATGAAGGCGAGCGCATTGAGGACGAAGACTGCCAAGGTCCACACGGCGTAAGAGGGAAGCCGGACAGCGGCGGGCATCTGGATCGACGAGCGGCGCGACAATACGACTGCGGCGGTTACGATGGTGAGGACGCCCGACAACCCCAGCCGATCCGCCACGATCCATATTCCAAACGCGCCGATGAATTGCAGAACGATCGAGCTGGGCACGTCCGAAAAACGACGGACGATAGGCCCGAATCCGAAGGCGAACAGGGTTCCCAGCGCGACGCTGCCGATAAGGACAAAAGCCAGGGTTGAGGTGATAGTGACTGCGTTGCTGGTGTGTGCGACGGCCGCCCCTACAGCCAATCGGTAGATGAGCAGGGCGCTGGCGTCGTTGAGCAGACTCTCGTCTTCGAGGATGGTGACGAGGCGGTGGGGCATTCGGACTTCCCTGAGAACTGCGGTCGCGGCGGCGGCGTCGGGTGGGGCGACCGCGGCGCCCAGGGCAATCGCAACGGCCCATGGCATCGCGGGAACGAGCCAGCGAGCGACGAATGCCACGGCCACAGTGGTGACAGCCACCGCAACGAACACCAGGCTGACGACGGGAATCCAGTACTGGCGGAGATCGCGCAACGAATTGTCGAACGCCGCGTCCATCAGTACCGGAGCAACAAACAAGGCAAGCGCCAAGCCCGGCTCAAGTGAAATTCGCGGAGTATGGGGCAGAAGCGCGATGCACACGCCGCCCAGCGCGAACAGCGACGGTGAGGGGACCTTGATCCGCCGCGCGAGCGCAGCCAGCAGGACCGCGCCCAGCAGCAGAGATACCGTCCACAGCAGGATGCTCATGCCTGGCCCACAGACGGAAAATAGCCCGGCTTCAGAACGTATTGCGATCAGCCGGCCAGCGTAATCCATGCGGCGGCAGCGGCGGCTTTTTCTTCGGCGCTCCACGGCTTGCCGACTGCGCGGCCGAGTTCAGCCGCGCTGCCGCGAAGCTCGGAAAATCCCCCGACGCAATCAAGCTCGCAGTTCGTGGAGCACGGAATCAAATAATCAGCTCGATTTCCAAATCGAATACTTCGGTGGCCACGTTCCGTGACCGCCCGGGTACTTCGCATGCATCACGCTTTCGATGCGGAACTCGAACGGGAGTTCGTCGTTGGTCGTGGTCATCCCGCGGCCGACCAGATCGGTGCGCACTTTGTCCGCGATCGCTTTGCTGTCGATGAACGTCGCGCGGCCCATCACGAGGAACTCGTCGTCGACCTCGACCGGCGGAAAAGTGTGGAGCGCGTAGCGGCCGTCGCGGCGAAGGTCGGCGCGCTTGGGGGTCGAGCCGATGAGCGCGTAGAGGTGGCCGTCGACGACGGTGGGACATACCGGATGCAGCCGAGGGGCGCCGTCCTTGCGCAGCGTCGCGAGGAAGGCCAGGCCAACGCCGAATTGATAGAGCAACTGTTTCCCCGCCGCCGCAATGTCGGGCGCGTCGGTTTCGAATTCATTCCAGGTTGCCATTTGGATGTCCTCCTTGAAGAAGCCATTTTCGCTATTTCTTCGCTTATGTCAAGTTTTCAAAGTCGAGTCGGTTGCGGACATTTTGCGAGCGTCGTGGGCATGCGCGCGGAAGCGGGCGAAGAACCAACCCCTAAACCCCTTCCCATCGATGGGACGGGGAACCGGATTAAAAGAGCCGCCGGCCCCTCGAGCGGCGGGAGTCCGATGCGGCAACGGAAAACCGGAACCGCGTTCCTCGAAGCACTACAATTAGTGAATCTCTTCCTACCCTCTGCAAATCACCGTGCAAAAGCGATCGGCACGGTTGTAAGGGTCAACTTGTAGTCAACAAGAAGCAGCGTTGACTAACTATGCGTCAGCGCGAGGGCGTCGCAGTCGGTGTCGGGGTCGGAGTTGCCGACACACGGCTGCCTATGATGGCCCCGGTAACCGGAGGGACGGCGACTCCTTGCATGCTGGGATCGCTCGAACAACCCCAAGCCTCAACTACCAAGGCAATGGCTACGGAAAGAATCGCAAGCCGCGAAATCCGTTTGAAGGAACCAGGCGTGGTCAAAATGGTGATAACTCCCGATTCACATTCTACTGGTGGCGAAAATAAACAGGAGGAGTTTTCATGAACAGACTATCATTGTCGCACCAACATCCCAGCCCCGTTTTTCGCTGCGCTCAGATTGACTCAAGAAACGAATTCTTCCCCGTGTCATTCGGAGCCGCTGCGGCGAAGAATCTCGACGGATGCTCCGGCGTCCGGCGCTTGGTGTTGCTTGCGTCAATGGGTCCAGGCGCGGGCGCAGTTCAGGATGTCGAATTGGGTTCCGTTTTCTATTGCGTGGTATTTTTCCAGGAAGCTGGAATCGACTTGCTTGAGTGCCGCCGGCTCGCGACGACGCCATCGATCGCATGCGGCTGGGCCGCCGTTGTAGCCCGCGTACGACGAGCGCGCGAGATGGCTCGAAATCAGCACCGGGTCGAACTTCGGTTGCGTCATGGCCGCATACTGCATCATGCGCGCGAGGATTTCGCATCCCGCGCCTGCGTTGTAGAGCACGTCCCACTTCAAGCGATCGACATCGTAAAAACCGCGCCAGACATGCTTGTTCACCTGCATCAGGCCGATGTCGCCGGTGGCGGATTCCAGCCATCGGACGCGATCGCCGACCATCACGAATTGCCGCCAGCAGCTTTCCTGCCACGCAGTGCTCAGCACCAGCGTGACGTAAAGGCGGCCGTTGTCTGTGTCGAGGGCGTTCGATGACCAGCGGTGATCTGGCTGAGTCGGTAAGCGGCGCTGAGATTGAGCAGCAGGGCCATGTCGTGGCGATAGGCGTCCGCGTTTTCTTCATTGACGACGAGACGGTAGAGGCGGTCGGCCACATCCTGCAGCCGGTTTATCTGCAGATGTCCCGGCATCTTCGGCGGCGTCGGCATCGGCAGTCGAGAGGAAGCTCAGCAACCTAACCCCTAACCCCTTCCCGAGCGGGAAGGGGGACCGGAAAGAGGAAGGCTCTTCGCCTCGAGGGAAGGGGGACAATCGCGCGGAAGGTCCGTGCGACGGTGCTGGAATCGCAGGGTTCACTGGCGCCGGGTGCGGATGGCGGTACGTCCTCCTCTTCGATCGGATGGCGGCTGCGCGGCGGCTCGGGCACTGAAAAAAGTTTCTTCATGTCGGGATCTTCGCGGTAGTTGAATTGCAGCGGGTCGCCGATCGCGCTCGGCGCCATGATATGCGCGAGGCGGCGAAGATCGGCGGCCGAGATGCGCATCCCGAGCGCCGGCGCGGCCTGATCGAGCGCAAACAACGCGTCGCCGGCCGAGATGAACGACATGAATTCGAGCGCGTGTGCGCCGAGCATCCCGCGCCGCGCCGCAGCGCGCACCGCGTCGTGCAACTGCCGTCCATTCGTCGAGGAACAAAGCGCGCACCGGATCGGCCCATTGCCCGACGGCGGATTGTTCAGCGCCTGCACCAGCCGGTAGCGGCTGTCGAGCAGGATTTGCAGCAACTGATCGCGGAACTGCTGGTCGCCGACCGAGTCGCCAAGCTGCTTGATCGAGAAAACCAGGAACGCGTCCCACTGATCGAGCGAGTCCTGAAACGCTTTCAATTCGGCCGGCGTCGGCGACGCGCCCGTGCCAGGCATCGCGGCAGCCGGCAAGTCGGGGACCGTCATCACGAGCGTGACGCGGACGCCTTCGTCGAGTGCGACGATATTCGGCTCGGCGGTGAGACTCGCGATTGCGGCGCGGAAGCGGTCGGCGGCGTCGGCGGGAATCGAGTCAGTGATCATCGCGGTCAGTTGCTTGAACGAGGGATTGAGATCGTAAGAAAAATCGTTGAGCCGCGGAATCAGATAGCCCTTGATCTGGTCGAAGCCCTGGCTCACCAGCTCCGCCTTCTGATGCGCGGAGTCGAAGACATTCAAATCAGTGAAATGAAATTTGAGCTGCAGGCCGGGTGCGATATACGGGACGCCGAGCGCCTGCACGATACCGCTCCATTGAACGGCGTTGAGGCATTGCGATCCCATCGCAGAGGCCGAGCCCGAGGCTGTTCGCGGTTTCCAGTTGCACGCTTGCAGCGCCGCCCGCGGATCGCGCGCGAGAACTCCGGATTTTCCGCGTAGAGATACTGACAATCGCTGACGCCGTTCCAGAGCTCGGCGCGTCCGCCGGGTGCCGTGTAGAGTTTGCGCTTCAGCGCCTCGCGCAGCGTGATGTAGTCGATGGTCAGCGGAATGCGGACCTGCGACGCGTCGCGCCGGCGCGGACACGGCGAAAAGGATCATTGCAACGATTATCCACAGGCAGTGGAAATAAAATCGCCGAGGTACCGCATGAGCTGACGGTCTCATCGAGTCAGGGGAATTTGGAATCTTGACCCTCATCCGCCACTCGATGACGAGCGTCGGCCTCTCCCTGAGAGGGAGAGGCGATACGTGAGGAGGGATCGGGTGTGATCATGAATTTGTGGTTTTGGTTACCAAGGCGACTCATCGCGCGCGCATCGTCCGCGCACTGCTGTCATGAGTCAACTATTATGGCAACTCTGTTTGTCCTTGAAAGCCGTTGGACGGCTCACGATAATCGAATTAGAACAATCACCGGAAATTTTGGGTAAGCCGGATGAGTACTGAACGTCAGGCAGACTTTTACGAAGCGGAACCGCCCCAGGCGTCGCGCGAACTGGCGAAGCTGCGTGCGATACCCGGACTACCTGCGCCGTTCGAGATCGTGCGGCGGCGCGTGATCGACGACGTGTAACGACGGCACAGATGACCGTCGACGCGACGGTGATCATCCGGATCGGCGACGTCGAGGAAACCGAGGCCGCATCGGGCGTCGGCGTCCTGCATGCGCTCGACGTGGCGCTGCGCAAGGCGCTGCTCAAATATTTTCCGTACCTCGAGCCGGTGAAAGTGATCGAAACCTATCAGCATGCGACCGGCGCCTCGACCGAGGCCGACGTCGTGTCGGTGAAGAAATTTGCCGACGGCGACCTGGTCTGGACGACGCTGGCGAAATCGTCGAACACGATCGAGTCGGCATGGGTCTCGCTGATCGACGGTTACGAATGGCGAATCCTGCAAGAGAATGCGCGGCTGCGCCGGATGCACGCGAATCCAAGGTGGTCGAAGCGCTGAGAGCGATGGCCGCCGGCGATCAAGCGGAGAATGTCGGCAAGGCGTCGCCGGGCAAGCTCGCGATCCTGTACGACGGATCGTGCGAGATGTGCCGGGCGAGCCTCGACGGAATCCGGCAATTCGACAATTCGGGGAAAATGGAACCGCTCGATCTTCATGACGAAGAAGTGCGCGCGAAATTTCCCGAATTGAAGCTGGAGAACCTGCTCGAAGAACTGCACGCGGTGGATGAGAAAGGTCGCGTGTATCGCGGCGCGCGAGCGATCAACGAGATCCTCCGGCGGCAGAAGGGCCTCAAGGGCTACCTCGCGTACCTGTGGTACATCCCGGGCTACGCGTGGGTGGCGGACCGGCAGTACAAGCGTATCGCGGCGTCGCGCTATCAACGCGATGCGAGCGGGCGGATGAAGGGGCAGGCGGTCGAGCAGAATTAGAACAGCCATCTTCGCTTCGCTCAGAATTTCACAGATCGAGACAGGCGAAAAGTGGCCGGCAGGCAGCGTGAGCCCCGAACCCTCACCTACCGGCGGCTGCGCCCGCCGGCCTCCTCTCCCGTGAAATAACGGGAGAGGTAATTTACGCAGCACGCCTCTTCCCAAAACCTTCTAACAGGGACGAAGTCCCGCATCATTCTTTTTCTTCTCACTGGGTGCAGGGGTCACCCCTGCCGCGGAGGTGATTTTGTCGGAATTGACAGTCACCTAAAGGAAGGGGAGAATGCAAGCACAAATTGAGTATAGCGATTCGGTTGCGGAGTTGCGCGCGGGAATCTTTGGATTACGCGCTCTAATCAATCAAGAACCAGAAATGCGCTTTAGTCTGAAGTATGAAGGACCGCTGAAGTCATCCAATAGTCGTAAGACTCATGTGGACGATAAAAATCGGCTACGCTGGTATTTCTCTGATCAGCTTGAGCAATTTATCATACGTGGCAATTTTTCGCGGTTGCCTCACAGCCCAAACTACAAAGCACCCGAAGTAAACGATCTTGGGCGGAATCAAAGTTGATCTACGCCTTATTTCGGGCACTGAATTGAAGAGTGTTTATTATCTCGCTGCGATTGATCGTTCGTTGGAAGTAGCGTGCAGTCTCAATGTCCGAATGGACCGACCGGAGCGGCCCGGACATCTATTTGAGACTTCTGGCGAGAACACCGGAGACTTGGACAATCGTTTCAAGACCCTGTTCGATGCCTTGCGAATGCCGCACAACAAAGATGAAGCGAGACCCAACGAAAAAGACCCTACTAAGAGTTATTGCGTCTGTCTGTTCGAAGACGATTCGATGGTCAGCAACCTAACTGTGTCCACACATCCATCGCTGGAACAGATGCCGCCAGGTCACGTAAAGCTAACTATCGACATTTGAAGCCAAGCCAAGAAGATGGAAGAGTCCCAAGCAACGGTCTCAATCTTGCCAGGCATCGCGTAGCTTCCGGACGAATTCTTCAGACTTCATACCGTCTGTAATGTCCGGTGCTATTCCCCGCATTTTCGACAGAGCAGGCAGATCGCTATCGGCAGGCAATGGATTTATGTCGGTCACGTCAATGGCATGGGGAAAATACGCGCCTTCTCTATAGTGCAACAGGCCAGAAACCTCGACCGGTTTGTTCACCGCATTGACTGCTTTAGTCAAAGTCTCTGGTGTGAACTGGCAGATTATCTTACGGGGTCCGACAAGCGGATAAATTCTAAACTTGTTTGCTCCACCGTGAAGGTTGATGAATTCAAGCCTACCTCGAATACTGCCTTGCACTATACGTTCGTTAGATAACTGGGGCTGAACTTCGAGTCGCAGATCCGGCTTCAGCGCAACTTGGTCTTGTCCGTTTTTGAATGTGGCCGTCGATAGGCTCTTACCTATCATTCGCTTGCGAGTTGCTTTTCGCTTGGAACGTATTTTTTCCGCGCCGATTTGCGGGACACCGCTTTCGTAGAAGCCACCTCGATACTTTACCGCATCGAGGTCCGCTCGGCTACTTACCGCACGTCGTAATCAAATCCGCGAACGCGTCTGGATTCTTTCGATTGTTGAAGCGCCACGCGAATTCGTTCACATACAGGCGGCAAATATTCTTTGTTCACCTTGTGATACGAGCCGATGATGCCGCGTTTGAACAGACTCCAAAATCCCTCGATGTTATTTGTGTGAGTAGTGCCGACAACGTACTCGCCCTGCGCTGTGACGTGATCACGCGGTGATTCATGTCCGCGCCCAAGAGTCGATAGCCGGAGTGTTCGTCTGTCGCAATCAGCTTCACGTCTTTTGAAACTGTCTGGCGGACGAATCCGTCCAGTGTCGCGGTGTCGGTATTCTCGATCACCTTCGCGACGATCATCCCCTTGCGCGAGATCGCGCCGATGACTGCGACTTTGTTCTTTGTGCCGGTCAAGCCGAGCGCCTTTCGCTTGCTGGCGTGCATGTTGTGCGCTTTCCCGCCAACATAAGGTTTCGTCAACCTCGACTTCGCCAGTCAGCGGGAACGCATCGCCTTTCATCGCGGCGCGCCACCGATGGCAGATGTACCAAGCTGTTCGCCAGTCTGTCCCTGAATCCTCTCCGAAGATAACGCGCCGAACTTGCAGCGAGCTAAGTCCCTTTTTCGCGGTCCACATCAAGTAACCGATCTGAAACCAGATGCGCAGCGAAACTTTTGTATCCTCGAAGATTGTGTGCGTAGTCACGCTGAATCGGTATCCGGCGCGCTTGCCACAATCGGCATTGCAGCAGGTCCAACGGAACGGCGCTTTCAGCTTGTAAACTTTCTCTTTGCGATTGCATCGAGGGCATCGCACGCCATCGGGCCAACGCTTGGCGACGATGTACGCCTTGCAATCGTCATCGGTGGCGAAAGCCCTGTTGAATTCTTCATAAGTCATCTGCTTCATGCTCTTATATTAGCGCCGATTGCGATGACTGTCAATAGCAACAAAATCACCTGCCGCGGAAGGGTGAAACCCGCGGAGGGTTTCACATTCAGTAGAGTGATTTTCTCTTCCCGCTCTCGCGCCTTGTCCGCAATTGCTAGGGCACGCTAAGCTTGATGCTTGCACTCGTGAAACCGTTCTACATCTTCAATTCGCTCAGTCGCGCCGTCGAGGAGTTCCAGCCGCAGAATCCGCCCGAGGTGACGCTGTACTCATGCGGTCCCGACGGTTTATCTGCCGCAACATCTCGGGAACCTGCGCGCGTACGTCTTCGTCGACAGCCTCCGCCGCGCGCTCGAATTTAACGGCTACAACGTACGTCACGTGATGAACGTCACCGATGTCGGGCACATGACGAGCGACGAGGACGCCGGCGAGGACAAGATCGAGAAAACCGCGCGCGCGCAGGGCAAATCGCCACTCGAAGTCGCGAACTTTTATCTCGAACAATTCCAGCGCGATTGCGCGTTGCTGAATCTCGAGCCGCCGAACGTAATGTCGCGTGCGACCGACCATATCGGCGATATGATCGCGCTGACCAAAAGAATCATCGATGCCGGCGTTGCTTACGTCACGAAAAGCGGCGTGTACTTCGACGTCGAGAAATATCGTGGAGAGAATCGGCTGGGCCGGCTCTCGCGCCAGAGCCTCGACGAGCAGAATGCTGCGCAGCGCCTCGATCACTCTACCGACAAGCGCAGCCCGCATGATTTTACGCTGTGGGTGCTGGGCCAAGCCGACCATCTGATGCAATGGGACAGTCCGTGGGGCCGCGGCTATCCGGGATGGCATATCGAATGCTCCGCGATGGCGATGAAGTACCTTGGCGAGACTATCGACATCCACACCGGCGGCCTCGATCACATCCCGGTGCATCATGAGAACGAAATCGCGCAGTCGGAGAGTGCGACGCACAAGCCGTTTGCGAGGTACTTCGTGCACAACGCGTTCCTGGTCGGCAAGGAAGGAGCCAAGATCAGCAAGAGCGCGGGCAAATTCCCGCTACTGAGCGATCTTGCGGCGGCGGGAATCGATCCGATTGCGTTTCGGATTTTCTGTTACGGCGCGAAGTACCGATCCGAGATTGCATTCAACGACGACGCGATTCGCGCGTCGCAGAACAATCTCGAATATTTTCGCGAGTTCGCGCGCAGTGTGCCCGACGACGCGGCGGCCGATGGCGTCGAGGCGGCGGGATGGGCGGCGGAGTACTACGAACGCTTTCACGAAGCGATCAACAACGATCTGAACACACCGCAAGCCCTGGCGGTGGCGCTGGAACTGATCGCGGAAGCATATCGGCGCAAGGATTTCCGCGCATGGCCGACGCTGATGACGCTCGACACGGTGCTCGGACTCGATTTGAGAAAGCATCGCGAGACGGCGCATGCGAGCACGATCGAAGCGGACGTCCAGCAGTTAATTGACAATCGAATGGCGGCGCGCAAGGCGAAGGACTTCATTACCGCCGACGAGTTGCGCAAGGAAATCGAACGCCGCGGCTACGAGATCAAAGACAATCGCGACGGCACGGCCACGTATCAGCGCCGTACCTGAATGGATTTGGCCTCCAGATTCGCCTTGAATGGTTGAGCGGAAGTCTCTTAGAATCGCGCCTTGACGCATCAACTGTGCCCAGAAGGAACCGATGGGGATTGAGTTAAAGAAGTTCGACACCCGGCTGCAGGCCGAGGGTCCCGAGGTTAAGCATCTCGACCCCGCCGCGGCACCGTTCTACCTGCCGATTGGCGACGAAGTGGAAATCTTCACCGCCGCGTACAAGGCGCGACTGCCGCTGCTGCTCAAGGGGCCGACCGGATGCGGCAAGACCCGCTTCGTCGAGCACATGGCGCATCAACTGTCGTCGCTCGCCAACGGCCCCAACGAATTGATCACTGTCGCTTGTCACGAGGATCTCACCGGCAGCGACCTGGTCGGACGTTTCCTGATTCAAGCCGACGAGACGGTGTGGGTTGACGGTCCGCTGACGCAGGCGGTGCGACGCGGCGCGATTTGTTATCTCGACGAAGTGGTCGAGGCGCGCAAGGACACGACCGTGCTGATCCATCCGTTGTCGGATCACCGGCGCATTCTGCCGATAGAAAAGCGCGGCGAGACGATCGAGGCGCACGAAGGATTTCTGCTGGTAATCTCGTACAACCCCGGCTACCAGAGCATTCAGAAAAATTTGAAGCATTCGACCCGCCAACGCTTCGTGACGATCGAGTTCACCTATCCGCCGGCCGACAAGGAAGTCGAGATTATCGCCCACGAAGCGGGTGTCGAGCACGATATCGCGCATCAGCTCGCGGTGCTGGGCGAGAAAGTGCGGCACCTGAAAGCGTCGGGACTGGAAGAGGGCGTCTCGACACGTCTGCTGATCTACGCCGGCGAGCTGATTCGCCAGGGGATTGCGCCACGGCGCGCGGCGACGGTCGCCGTCACCTGGTCGCTCACCGACGAAGCGGACAGCAAGCGCGCAATCGACGAAGTGGTAAAAGCGATCTTCCCATAAGTGCGGCAAGATTCGTGTAGCGGCGCGAATGACTTCAACCAGAGATAACGAGGTCGCGTAAATGAAGGTCTCCGCAAACTTCAAAATGATTTTAGCTTCGGCCGCCGCGATCGCGATGGTCGCCGCGGGTTCGTCGGCGCGCGCGCAGGACGGACTGGCTTCCGGGGTTCAGGCGCAGTCGGGACCTCGGCTGGATTTTCCGGCCGGGCTGGCGACCGACGGGCGCGCGGTGTACGTCGCGAACAGCCGCAATAACACGATCGAGGCGATCGATCCGGCGTCGAAGTCGCTGCGAATCGTCGCGGGCACGCTCTTCCAGCAAGGCAGCAATGACGGCGTCGGTCCCGCGGCGCGCTTCAACAGCCCCGACGGCATGACCATCAATGGGCAAAATCTCTTTCTTTGCGATACCAACAATTCCGACATCCGCCAGATCACTGTAAGCGGCACCGTCACGACCGTAGCGGGGACGGCAAATATCGGCGGCACCGAGGACGGTACCGGCTCGGCCGCGCACTTCAACAATCCCACGCAGATCGCGACAGACGGGACTTCGCTCTACGTGGCCGACAGCGGCAACAGCTCGATCAGGCGCATCACGCTCGCCGACTTCAAGGTCAAGACCATCGCGGGCCAGTCGGGCACCACGGGCAAGACCGACGGCGGCGCGGACAAGTCACTATTCAGCGGGCCGCGCGGGATTGCGGTCGACAAGAAGGCTATTTACGTTGCGGACACCGGCAACGATATCATCCGCATGATCGATCTCTCGTCGCTGCAGACCAGCACGCTCGCGGGCACTGGCGAAGAAGGCGACAAGGACGGCCCCGCAGGCGCGGCGCAGTTCAACAATCCAGGCGCGATCTGCACCGACGGCGCGTTTCTGTACGTGCTCGATGCCGACAATCATTCGATTCGCAAAATCGATCTCAACGCCAAGACGGTGACCAAGCTGACGCTCGTCAACGGACACATCGGTTCCGGATGCGCGCTCACGAGCGACGGCAAGCAACTGTATTTCTCCGACACTACCGAAAACTCCGTCGAGGTCGTCGATACTTCGAGCGGCAACGTCACCACGCTTTTTCCGCCGGGGCAGTAGGCTCCGCGCGACGGGCATTGCGTCTTGATCGATCTGCGCAGCGACACGGTTACGTTGCCGACGCCCGAGATGCGCGAGGCAATCGCGCGCGCCGAGCTGGGTGACGACGTTTACGGCGAAGACCCGAGCGTCAACCGGCTCGAAGCGATGGCGGCGTCGATGATGGGCAAGGACGCCGCGATCCTTGTGCCGAGCGGCACGATGGGCAACCTGGCCGCGATGCTTACTCATTGCGCGCGCGGCACCAAGGCGATTGTCGGATCGCAGTCGCACACCAATCTTTACGAGGCAGGCGGCGCATCGGCTCTGGGAGGCATCGTGCTCACCACTGTCGCCAACACCGACGACGGCGAACTCGACACGCACGAACTCGCGCGCGAGCTCGCGACGCCGGCGGACGATCATTTCGCGCAGCCGTCACTGGTGGTGATCGAAAATACCCACAACCGATGCGGCGGCGCGCCGATCAAGCTGTCGCACATGGCGGAAGTTTCAGCGGCGGCGCGTCAACGAAAGAGAAAAATTCCGCTGCATCTCGACGGCGCGCGAATCTTCAACGCAGCGCTCGCGCTGGAGACGACGCCCAAAGAAATCGCGAGCCACGCGGATACGATTTCGTTCTGCCTGTCAAAGGGACTCGGATGCCCGGTGGGCTCACTTCTCTGCGGGAGCCGCGAATTTATCGCTAGTGCGCATCGAACGCGCAAAGTGCTCGGCGGCGGAATGCGGCAGGCGGGAATAATCGCGGCGGCGGGAATCGTCGCGCTGACCACGATGGTCGATCGGCTGGCCGAGGATCATCAGAATGCGCGCGCGCTGGCGCAAGGGTTCGCGCTGGTCGCGGGGCTGAACGTGCGCGCGGTCGCGAATCGCACCAACATGGTCGTGTTCGACGTGGACGGCGACGCGGAAGCATCGCGGCGTTTCGCGGCGGAGATGAAAGATCGCGGCGTTCTGATTTCGCCGCGCGAGGCGACTTCGTTCCGCGCCGTGACTCACAACGGAATTTCGCGCGCCGACATCGATCGAGCAGTAGCCGCCGCCGCGCAAGCCGCCGGCGAAGTTTTCGGCGACTGATGATGGATTCGCTCGAATCTCTGTTTTCTCTGCGCGGGCATCACGGATTGGTCACGGGCGCATCATCGGGATTAGGAGTCGAATGCGCAAAGGCGCTGGCGATCGCGGGAGCCGACGTTGCACTCGTCGCTCGGCGCAAGGATCGCGTCACGCAAATTGCGGCCGACCTGGCGAAAGCTCACGGCATCAAGGCGGTTGGAATCGGCGCCGACGTCACGCGCGAGGCTGATCTCGATCTCGTGATGGCTGAGGCGTCGGCTGCGATTGGCGATATCGATATCCTGGTGAACAACGCGGGTGTGTCGCCGACCGGGCGCGCCGAGAATTTCAAGCGCGAGGCGTGGGACGAAACGATCGCGGTGAATCTGACCGCGCCGATGATGCTCTCGCAGCGCTTCGCGCGCCGCCTGATCGAGATCAAGCAGCCGGGCCGAATCATCAACATGGCTTCGATCTACTCGTCAGTGGCGAGTTCGGTGTATCGGCTGTCGGCGTACGTGGCGACCAAGGCGGCGTTGGCGAATCTCACGCGTCAGCTGGCGGTCGAATGGGCCGGCTACGGAATTCTGGTCAACGCAATCGCGCCCGGATGGATTCCCACGGAGGCGACCGAAGCTGGAATCGCGAAACCGGCGAACAAGGAGCGGATGGAAGCGTTTACGCCGATGAAACGGCTCGGCCTTCCGCACGAGATTCGCGGTGCGGTGATCTTCCTTGCAGGTCCCGCTTCAAGCTACGTTACGGGCTCGGTGATTTCAGTGGATGGCGGATACCAGGCGTGGTGAACGACACCGGGCTTCGAGCGCAAATGTTCCGGCGCAAGCCGGCTGCCGCCCTGATGGCGGAGGCGGACTCGCGCTCGGGTGGCCTCAAACGGGCTCTGGGAGCGCTCGATCTCACGCTGCTCGGAATCGGCGCGATCGTCGGCGCAGGAATTTTCGTGCTGACCGGAGTCGCCGCCGCGAAATACGCCGGCCCCGCGATCGTGTTGTCGTTCGTCGTATCGGGATTCGCCTGCGCGATGGCGGCGCTGTGCTACGCGGAATTTGCCGCGATGATCCCGGTCGCCGGCAGCGCGTATTCATACTCCTACGCGACGATGGGCGAGTTGGTCGGCTGGATCATCGGATGGGACCTCGTTCTCGAGTACGCAGTCGGCGCGGCCGCCGTCGCGGTTGGATGGTCGGGCTATCTCACCGTTATCCTGCACGGTCTCGGAATCCATTTGCCGGTTGCGATAACCAACGCCCCCGGCTCGGTGCCCGGCGCAGTCATCAATCTGCCCGCGCTGCTAATCGTGATGCTGATCACTTACGTGCTCTACATCGGCATCTCGGAGAGTGCGCGAATCAATTCGATCATCGTGGGGATCAAGCTCGTCGTGATCGCCGCCGTTATAGTCGTCGGCGCGTTTTTCGTCAGGCCGGCGAACTGGAGTCCGTTCGCGCCGATGGGATGGTCAGGTGTGATGAAGGGCGCGGCCGTGATTTTCTTCGCCTATATCGGATTCGACGCGGTCTCGACGGCGGCCGAAGAAGTCGTCGATCCAAATCGCGACTTGCCGCTCGGAATCCTCGGTTCGCTGTTCGTCTGCACCTTGCTCTACATCCTGGTCGCGGCCGTGCTGACCGGGATGGTGCCGGCGCATCTGATTGACGTGAACGCGCCGCTCGCGTCGGCCTTCGTGCTGCGCGGGATGCATGCGTTGTCGGGATTTATCTCACTCGGTGCTGTTGCGGGCCTGACTTCTGTGCTGCTGGTGCTGATGCTCGGGCAATCGCGGGTATTTTTCGCTGTGTCGCGCGACGGTCTGCTGCCGCCGGCCTTCAGCAAGATTCATCCGAAGTATCGCACGCCGTATATACCGACCACGCTTACCGGATTCGCAGTTGGAATCACGGCGGCGTTTCTGCCGATCCAGGAAATCGCGGAACTGACGAATATCGGCACGCTGTTCGCCTTCGTGCTCGTATGCTTCGGCGTGTGGATCCTGCGCCACGTCGAGCCGGACCTGAAGCGTCCGTTCCGCACGCCGCTGGTGCCAGTGGTCCCGATTCTCGGGGTCGTGTTTTGCGTCTACCTGATGGCGAGCCTGCCGGTAGTAACGTGGATTCGTTTTTTCGTATGGCTGGTGATCGGACTGGTTATCTATTTCAGCTACGGCCGCTTCCACAGCAAGGTCCAGCACAACGTGGTCGATAAGGCCGCCGCGTCGGGAAGATAGATCCTAACCGCTCCTTGGACTCGGACAAGGAGCGGAAGTGGCGCGCTACTGAGCTTAAAAATACGGGCGAATTTAAGATCTACTGTCCGGAGCGGTTGGCTGCTTTCTGAGCGGCGGCGGCTGCTGCGGCTGCGGCGGCGTGGGTCTGGGCGGTTTTTTCCATTGCGGCTTTGCGCTGCTCGCCGTGCGCGAGATTCTGCCTCATTTGCGCCGCACCCTTGGGGCCGAGGTCCTGCGTTTCCCACTTGGGCTTTGTGACCGACACCCACTGCCCATTCTCAAGCGCGTAGGTGAAGACCAGGTACTTGAGATTGCCGGTCGCGAGGCCCTTGGCCGTGCCCGGTTTCACCGGATTGTACTCGACGCCGCCTAACTTGCAGCTCACGACCAGATGATTGTGTGGGCCGTAGGTCGGCAGGTACTCGAATTTCTGCAGCAGGTCTATGTACACCTTGCCGTTGGCTTTTTTTTCGTCTTGCTCGTCAAAGTAAGGGCCGGTCACATCCGAGAGTTTGTCCTGGAGCGACTGCTGGAGCGCAGGGGTCAGATCCTTTTGCGCACGAGCGTGCTGCAAATCATAAGCGTGCGCGCGCGACGCATTCAGTGGAAAAAAGAGCGCGGCCGCAAGGGCGACCGCGCTGAGTATCTTGAGGGTTTTCATAACGTCCCGGCCATCATCATAGTAGACGATCCGCCGGACGCAAATATTTACGGCGTCGAGCTGCTACCGCCAAGGCCGCGGCCGAACGATGCGACCTGCGACTGCCACTGATCGCCGAACGCGAGGATCAGCACCTGCTGATTGATGTGCGCGTCTTTGGTCAGCGATTTCATCGAGCCGCCACCCGCAGTAGCCAGCACTTTGTACGCCGCCTGCGTCTGCCGGTAGAACGCCGGCAACGGTGAGATCTTAGGCGGCTCCTCGCGATGCACCTTCAGCCAGAACTCGCGCTCGAATCGCTCATGCTCCTCGGCGGCCACATCAACCGTGTTGAAGGTGCCGTTGTTGCTCTTGAACTGCCGGATCATCGCCAACAGCGGCTGGAAGTCCTCGGGCCGCGGAGGCGAGTCGCCGACCAGCACCACGACCTTCTTCGCGTACGGCTTCCAGTCCATCTTGTTGATTCCGGTCTGGACCGCGCCCAGCGTGTCCTCTTCCCATTCACCGCCGCCCATCGCCTGGATGCTGTTAAGGAAGTCGCTGAGCTTCTGTGGCGACAGCGTCAGCGGCTGGATGTTCATCTTCTCGCCCTTGCCGCCGAACACGATTATTCCGATTCGCGCAATCGGCACCAGCCGGTGAATCGATTGCACCAACTGCGCCATCTTGGCTTTGACGTCGTCGATGATCAGTTTCATCGAGCCGGTGCCGTCGATTACCAGCACCACGTCGAGGCCCTTGCGTCTTAGCTCGCCGATGAAACCGCCGAAGCCCGATCCGATTCCGTGACCGTAGCCCGAACCCATGCCGCCGCCACGACCGATACCGATACCGCCGCCGCCGGCCGCGCGCACGTAGTCACTGGCCAGACCTACGGCCTGCGATGTATCGACTGCAGTCGGCTGTTCCATCTGTTGCGGCGCCGAGTCGGGCATCGGCACTTCGGGCATATCGAGATCCTGCATCTCGTTGCCGCCGCCACCGCCGCCGCCCGCTTCGAGGTTCACCATGATCAATTCGCGTCCACGTTGCTCGTGCACCGTAATGATCAGGAACAGCAGACCGAGAACGTGAAGGGCGACCGACAGGGGGAAAGGCCCGATCAGCAGACCGAGCGCGTCCTTCATTTTCTGAAGGCGAGTCGCGTCCGCTTCGTCATCATCGCGGTTTTTCTCGGCCTCGAGTTCTCGCTTGCCGAGTATTCGATAGAAGATGAAGGCGACGACGAACGTCGACAGGACAAGTCCAATAATTAATACGATCATATTAAAATCCTACGCTCCGCCTCCCGGCGCCGGCGCACCGCCGCCGCCTGGAGGTAGCGAAGACACTGCTATTGCGATTGCCTCCGCGCCGGCCGACTTAGCCAGGTCCAGGATCCGAACCATATCGCCCAGTATAACCTTCGGGTCGCCCTGGAAAATGACGATCTTGTCGGTCGAGTTCTGGAGCGCGTCATGAAGTTGTGGCACCAGCTCGCCCTCGGTGACCTGTTTGTCGTTCAGATACACCAGATGCTCGGCGGTGTAGGTGACGATGATGCCCTTGGGCTTCTCGGGGGTCGTGGTCTGCTGTACCTCTTGCTTGGGCAAATCGACGTGCGCCGCCGACTCGATCGTCACCGCCGTGGTCACCATGAAGATGATCAGGAGGACGAGAAAGATGTCGGTCAACGGGGTGATGTTGATGTCGGCAAATACCCCGCCGCCCTTGTTTTTGGTCATTTTTCCTTTTGCCATGCGCAAATACCTCTACGGGCAGCGATCAACTCCCACCACCTGAGGGGTTGTTGGCTAGTTGCGCACCGGTAACCCGCTTGGCCGCGATCGCGATTTGCGCGGCGCCGGCGGTCTTGGCGATACCCAGGATTCGCACCATGTCGCCGAGCAGCACTTTGCGATCACCCTGGAATACGACAATCTTCTGATCCACTTTGGCCAGCGCGTCGCTCAGGGCGGACTTGAGCTCGCGCTCGGGCACGTCCTTGGAGTTCACGAACAGCTCGTGCTGCGCCGTATACGTGACGATGACGCCCTTGTTCTCGGGCGCGGTGTTGGTCGCGTTGGGTAAATCGACGTGCGCGGCAGACTCGATCGTGACGGAGGTCGTCACCATGAAGATGATCAGCAGAACCAGAAAGATGTCGGTCAACGGCGTGATATTGATGTCGGCGAAAACGCCACCACCTTCGCCGCCATGTGGTCCGCTAATTGCCACGCGCTTGTCTCCCTTGGAGGGCTGCGTCGATCAGCCGGTCGTCGTTGATGTGCTGGATCGCGCTGATGTTCTCAACCTTGACCGAAAAATAGTTGTAGAAAATAACCGCGACGATCGCGACCGCGAGTCCGAGCGCAGTCGAGATCAATGCTTCCGAGATACCGGCCGCGACGACCGAGAATCCGCCGGTGCCCATGATTGCCATCGACTGGAACGCCACGAGAATACCAACGACCGTGCCGAACAGCCCGATGAACGGTGCCGACGCGCCGGCTGTTGCGAGCACCCAGATGTAGCGCTTGAACTCGAGGCCTTCCTGGTAGCGGCGCTCGTCGTCGAGCTCGAGCAGATGATCGCGATCCATCGTCTGCGCGCCCGAGATGAGCGTATGAAAGATGCGCTCGGCCGCCGTCGCGCGCGCTTGTGTGGCCTGCAGCGCTTCGTTGAACTTGCCCTGCCGCAATTGCGGGATCAGCGAGTCCGCGAGCTTGGCCGTTCGCGGTCCGACGCCCCACAGCGCCCAAATGCGCTCGAAAATGATTGCGAGGCAGACGACCGAAATGAAGAGCAGGGGATACGTGGCGTAGTAGCCCTGCTGGATCATCGACAAAATTCCAAAACTGCTTTGCATCTCTTATCCTCTCGAGATTGATATAGATTGAGCGGCGAAATTTTGGCCCCGCCCGAACCGTTGCGATAACTGTCCCAAAGTGCCTCTGCGGTTCACCCCTGAACCGGTCGTTAACCCATTTTTACAATAATGGGCTCCCACCATCAGGTCAAAGATGCCGTGTTGGCGCGGAAAGTCTGAATGCAACAATGGAGTGAATTTGTCAAGAGTCGCCGCGCTTCTGCAAAAATTACATCCCGCTCCAGCCTCGATTGCGAAGCGCCGCGATCGCTGATCGCGCTCCGTCACCTTCTCTCAACCCCGCCCTTACGCTCGACTATCGAGTGCTGTCTCATCTAATCTCTACGCCGTTGCCATGCTGGCGACTACCTTCGATCTAGTCGCCGGCGGGACCGCGGCTGGCACTTGTCGCCTTGACTTCTGGGTTGCTCACGTCTATCCAGAAGCTTGCCAACAGCAATGCCGCAGGTGACCGCGATGCGGTCTTTGTTTTTTTGGGCGATTGACGCTTTTGAGAAATCTGGACCCACTTACTAATCAGACGGTGAACAGGCCCGCTATCTTCATAGTAGCTGCCGCGTTGGTGGTTATGCTCGCGGCTTGCAAAGCGACTCCGCCGGCGGCGCCGGTTGGTCCTCCGCCTGAGCCGGTTGCGAAAGGCCCGACGGACGAGCCCAGCAAAGAGTTACCGAAGGATCTGTTTCCTTCGATGCCCATGTACCCCGGCGCCAAAATCGAACACATCCGCAAGCCTAAGGGCGCGATGCGTGAAATCATGCTCAGCTCCGACGCGACGATGCAGCAGATGGTCGCGTATTATAAGGAGGAGCTGAAAAAAGGCGACTACCACATCACGTCCTCGCTGATCATGCCCGCGCGCAGGACCTGGTCCTGCGATTTCCACTTCAGCGGACGCCCAGGCAGCATCATGCTCTATCCCAGCGATCAGGATAAGACGAAAATGACGATCGATCTCATCTACGAGATGCCTGCGCATGTAGATGAATCGCTGATAGAACCCAAGGAAGATTTCGACGTAGAAGGACCGGGCGAAATCGCCCAACAGCAGGCACCGAACACAAATCCAAATCCAACCGGGAAGCAGAAGAGGAACTAACGAAATGGCACTATTGACAGGGAAAGTTGCGGTAATCACCGGCGCCGGCCGCGGTATCGGACGCGAAGAGGCATTGCTGCTGGCCAAGCACGGCGCGAAGGTCGTCGTGAACGATCTCGGCGGACACTTCGACGGCACGGGCCAGTCGCGCTCACCGGCCGAGGACGTCGTAAAGGAAATCCGTTCCGCCGGCGGCGAGGCCGTCGCCAACTTCGAGAGCGTCACCGACTTCAAGTCCGCCAAACGGATCGTCGATTGCGCGGTCGATAACTTCGGCAAGCTCAACATCGTGGTGAACAACGCCGGCATCCTGCGCGACCGCATGATCTTCAACATGAGCGAAGAGGACTGGGACGCCGTCGTCACCGTCCATCTCAAGGGATCGTTCAACGTCGCGCGCCACGCAGCCGCTTACTGGCGCGAGCAGCACAAGGCCGGCAACGTGCTCAACGGACGGCTCATCAATACCAGCTCCGACTCGGGCATCCTGGGCAACGCCGGACAGAGCAACTACGGCGCGGCGAAAGCGGCAGTGGCCGCGATGGCGATAATCGTCGATCGCGAGATGAGCCGCTACGGCGTCACCGCCAATGCGATCGCGCCCGTCGCGCGCACCCGGCTGACAGTCGACGCGACTCCGCAGACCGCAGCCGGCATGGCGAAGAAAGAAGGTGAGTGGGACGCGTTCACGCCTGCCCACGTCGCGCCGCTGGTCGCATGGCTCGCGAGCGACGATGCGAAAGACGTTCACGGTGAAGTGTTCCGCGTCGGCCTGGGCAACGTCTGGATGATGCGCGGATGGCATACCGGCGCCAAGGTATCGAAGAAGGGCTCGATGTGGGAGCCGGCGGAACTCGGCACCAAGCTCAAGGAAGAGCTCGCCAAGGGCGTGACCAAGAAAGAGAGCATGGGCGAGGTGATGGGCGGGGGCGTGTAAATTTTTGACGGTTGAGAAGAAACCCAAAAGCGCGGCTCCTCGTGAGCCGCGCTTTCGTTCCATCCTGTTTATCTGCGCCGCTAACACCGCGCGCAGTGTGATGGCCGAGCATATCCTGCGCCGCGAACTCGACGCGCTCGGCTTCGACCACAAAATTGTGATCACGTCGGCGGGCATCGCGCCCTACGCGCGTGACGGCGCGCTGGTCTCGCTCGACACGCGGATGGCGCTGCGCGAAGTCGGCATCGACATCGGCGACGAAGCGACCTCGACCGATCTGAAACGTCATCCCGAGATGCTGGAGCAGACCGATCTGATCATCGCGATGACCGAGCAGCAGGCGCGCGATCTGGTCGAGCGCTTCCCTGGCGCAAAAGAACGCCCGGTATTCACGCTGCGTTCCTTCGCAGGTGAAGAGGGCGACATCGACGACCCTTACGAAAAAGGCGACCTGGTTTTCGCCGAATGCCGCGATGAAATCCACCGCCTCGCCCCGACGATCATCGACCGCCTGTTTCACAACTAGCCTCGTCGCGGATCGCGCGCGATCATACGAACATGGAATTCAGCAATCCACCGGACGCCGAAATCCGCGCGATCTTGTCGAAGCCGACCACGGTCGCAGTCGTAGGATGCTCCGACAATCCAGCGCGCGACTCGTTTCGAATCGCAAAATTGCTAAAGAGCCGCGGCTTCAAGGTGATCCCGGTCAATCCGCAGCTCGATGCTGAAGCACTCCGCGCCGCTCTCGGCGAGAAATGCTATCCCGACCTCGCGTCGATTCCCGAGGCGGTCGAGATAGTCGACGTATTCCGCCGCTCTGAGTTCGTCCCGCAAATCGTCGATGAAGCAATCGCAAAGGGCGCGCGAGTGCTCTGGTGCCAGCTCGGCGTAATCCACCTCGAAGCGGCCCGCCGCGCGCAACAAGCAGGCATGACAGTCCTGATGGATCGATGCCCCGCGATTGAATACGCGCGCTTGTTTTGAAGGCGGCGCGGCGTATAGGCGAATACTATGGCGCGCTGGGAGAGCAGGTCTTTCTATGTGTATGTCATGGGCAGCAAGTTTGGTGTTCTCTATATTGGGGTCACCAATAATTTAGAACGGCGCGTGAAGGAGCATCGCGACGGACTGATTCCGGGCTTTACGAAAAAGTATCGTGTCCGGCGGCTATTATATTTCGAACAGTTCGATAGAGCGGTAGACGCAATCGCTCGCGAGAAACAGATCAAAGGATGGAAGCGGGCAAGGAAGCTCGAACTGATTCATTCGATGAATCTTGAGATGGTCGATCTTAGCGCGTGCTGGAGCACGCGAGATTCTTCGCTGCGCTCAGAATGACAGTAGTTATGATGTTGCGCGCATTTTCTTTTGTGTATTTTGCTATCCGTCATTTTCCCTTGTGTCATCCTGAGCGGAGTCTGCGCAGCGAAGGATCTCGTCCGCCGCGCAGCGGCGGCGCCATCGGATTAGACATGCGAGTCAAGGTCGCTCGAGGTTTCTCATGCGAATCATAGTCGTTGGCGCCGGCATCGGCGGGCTCTCAGCGGCGTTAACGCTTCGGCGCGCTGGCCTCGATGTTCGCGTCTTCGAACAGGCAGCCGAGTTGCGCGAAGTTGGCGCGGGTATCCAGATAAGTCCAAACGCCTCCCGAATCCTCAATCGCCTGGGACTCGAAGAGCCGATGCGCCGCATGGGAGTTCGGCCGCGCGCGATCCTCATCCGCAGATGGGACGATGGGCGCGAAATCGCTCGGCAGCCGCTGGCCGACGCATGCGAGCGTAACTTCGGCGCGCCCTACTACAACTTCCATCGCGCTGATCTCCTCGACCTTCTTTCGGCTGCGATCCCTGCCGGCGTTGTTCATATGGATCATCGATGCGTCGGGCTGACTCAGCATGACGACCGCGTCGAAGTGCAATTCCACAATGGCGCGACCGCGGATGCCGACATTGTCGTCGGTGCCGACGGAATTCATTCGACGGTGCGCAACGCCATCATTGGTCCGGAGTCGCCGCGATTTTCAGGACACGTCGCCTATCGCGGACTGGTTCCCGCCGAACGCGTCGCGCATCTCGGCGTCGAGCTTGCGGCGAACGTCTGGTGGGGGCCGGACCATCACTTCGTCCATTACTACGTCGGCGCCGGCGCGCGTTATCACAACTGGGTCGCGATCACTCCCGGCGAATGGCGCGTCGAGTCGTGGACCGCCAGGGGCGAGGTCGCCGACGCGCTCAAAGAGTTCGAAGGATGGCATCCGCAAATCCGCGCGATCATCGGCTCGGTTGAGACTACCAATCGATGGGCGCTGTACGACCGCGACCCGCTTCCGCGATGGACCGTGGGGCGCGTCACGCTGATGGGCGACGCGGCGCATCCGATGCTCCCGTACATGGCGCAGGGCGCGGTGCAATCGATCGAAGACGCCGCGGTGCTGGCGAAATGTCTCGAGCATGCGGATGCGCACGACGTAGGCGCGGCGCTCGCGCGCTATGAGCAGACCCGCAAGCCGCGCGCATCGCGATGCCAGGAAGGATCGCGTCGCAACGCTATCCTGTACCATCTCGCCGACGGCGACGAGCAGCGAGACCGCGACGCCAACCTCGCGTCGGCCGCGACCGCGCCTCTGCCGCAGAACGCGTGGCTCTACGGTCACGACGTCGAAGCCGAATTCGAGCAGAAGTGAAATCCGCGGGCATCTCCTGCAAATGAAGCCGGGCAAGTGGAAGACGCTCAAGAGCGACGTTGCATACAGCACGCCGATCTTCGATCTACATCGCCGACGCTCGCATCACGCGCGGCGCGGCGAGCGCGACTTCTTCATCCTCGATGCGCCCAACTGGGTGAATATCATTCCGCTCGCGAAGAACGGCGACGTCGTGATGATTAGCCAATGGCGTCACGGCATCTCGGAGTTCACGCTCGAGGTGCCGGGAGGGATGGTCGATCCGGAAGACGAATCGCCGATGCATGCCGCGCGTCGCGAGATGATCGAGGAGACCGGCTTCGACTCCGACGCGATCGTCGAGCTGGGCAAGGTGCATCCGAACCCCGCGATCCAGGGCAACATCTGCTTCTCTTTCCTCGCCGAAAACGTTCGGCAGGTCGAGCGGGTCGTATCGATCGGCGATGAAGAGACTGAGGTCGTGCTGGTCCCGATGAAAGAAATCCCGGGCCTGATAGCATCGGCTAAAATCATGCATGCGCTGACAATCGCCGCGTTTTCATTTCTCCACGTATATAACCCGCCGCCCAAGCGCAGGCACAAAAGGTAGCCGCGCCGCCAGTCCTAGGGCTGAAGTGGATGCTGCCGCCGAAGTCCCAGGCGCCGACGCGCTTCGCGGCGCTGCTCGGGCGTCATCTGCTGCCATCGATGCCAGTTCGTCATCATCCGATCGCGTTGCGCCGGCGGTAGCTGCTCGAATTGGCGGTATTTCTGCATCATCTGCTCGCGCTGATCCGGCGGAAGCCCGCGGTAGCGCGCATAGTCCTGCTGGAATTCTTTGCGCTGCGCCGGTGGTAGCTGGCGCCACCTGCGCAATCCATCGAGCACTCGCTTGCGCTCTTCGGGCGGCAGATTGCGGAACCTCTGAAAGTTCTGCTGGACCTTCTGCCGCTCCTCGGGTCGCATCGATTGCCATCGCCGATAATTCTCGATCACGCGCTCGCGCTGATCGGCCGAGAGGTTTGCCCATTCCCTCGGATGCTGCGCGGCGAGTGCGCGCTCGGCCTCGCTCTGCGGCGTCGACGCGGCCGGTGGCGATGACGATTGCGCATGCGCAGAAGTTGCCGGCGCAAATCCGCTCAGCGCCAACGTGGCGACGATAAATACGCTCGCGATACGTTTGCGACCCGTCATTGCTCCGGCCCCTCGGCGTCGTAGCTCGGCTGGCTCGACGGAATCTGCGGATGCTGACGTGTTGGCGCGACGTCTTCCGAACCCGGCGCGGCGCGCACAGCGGCTTTGGGAGCCGGTGAATCACCCGCGTTCGCATCATCGTGATTTCCCAGGTAGCCCATCGCGTCGAGCGTGCGTATCTGATCGAGCATCGAGTCCTCGGTCGGCGAGCCGCCCGCCGCCGGCTCACCTTGCGCGCTGTTGTCACGCGGCTCGAAGAGATCCAGGTTCATCAACATTCTCAAATCCGGAGGCGCCTCCTGAGCCGAGGCCCGCGCCTTTTCGGAACCGACCAGTATGGCTGTCACGATCATAATCGCAGCCACTTTACGAAGGCGTTTCATTGTTCTGAGGATTCCCGGGCCCCAGCTCGTCCAGATGCTCGATCACGTCATAGTTCTCGAGCAAATCGAGATGCTCGACGACGTGATAGTTGGCCAGCAGGCCGACGTCCGTGCTGCTCAGATCCTGCTGAAGCTCGAGCTGATCGACGCCGGGCGCTAGCGAACTCCCCGCCCCTCGATGCATCACGATCGCGAATGCGAGCACCGCGACCGCCGCCGCGCCCATCGCCATTGACGGCCAGCCGAATGCCGGCAATCGAAGGTCTTCGCGCCGCCAACGCCATCGCCCGCGAACGCTCGCGCTCCCGGCCTGCCTCGCGCGCATCTTGCGCTTCAGCTCGCCGCGGTACTCCGCCCAATCCGGTTCGTGCGCGCCGTCAACGACTCGCGCGAGATTCGACAGTATCGCCGCCGACGCTTCCGCCGACTCGCGGCATTGCGCGCATCCATTCAGATGCGCCCCGACCCGCGCACCTTCGTCCGCACTCAACTCTCCGCGCAGGTACGGAACGATTTCAGTCTCTGGATGAATGCCGTTCATAATAGTCAGTCAATTAGTCAGTCGTGCGCCATCAATTTGCGGAGCTGCGCGATCCCACGATGCACATGCACGCGCGCCGTCGCCTCCGAGCATTTGAGCACTTCGCCAATCTCGCGGCTGGTGAAGCCCTCCTGCGTCTGCAACAAGACCGCGGCGCGCTGCTGCGGCGAGAGCTTTTCCAGCGCGGGACGAAGCCGGCTGATCGACTGAGTCAACATCGCTTCGTCTTCCGGCCCGGCCTCGTGCGACGGCGGATCGAAAGCGCGCTCGTCGGAGTCGTCGCCGGGACCGACCATTGGCACCACTCGCCGCCACCATCGATTCTTGCGCTGATGGTCGATGCACAAGTTGACCAGTATCCGGTAGAACCAGGTCGAAAAGCGCGACCGCCCATCGAACCGCCCGGCCGACTCGTAGAGTCGGATGAACGCCTCCTGCGAGACGTCGCGCGCGTCGGCTTCGTTGCCGAGAATCGAGGTCGCGAGCCGATACGCGCGCCCCTGATGGCGATCCACCATGAGCTCGAATGCGTCCGCATCGCGCGTCGCGACTCTTCTGCACAGCTCCTCATCTGAAAGCTCCACTTGGTCAGTCCCAGGGCCGCCGACACCATAAAACCGGCCTCTCTGACCGATGCTACATATTCCCGACTCATTTGACGAAACAACCTTACGATTCGTTTACACGGTTTTTTGCCATTGCTTGGCAGAAGGACGTAAACGATTGCCGTGCGCGCTCCGTCCAACGCTCATCGATGAAGCAACCAGCGCGCAAAACGTGCGTTGATAGAACAGGAGAACAGTCATGAAGAAATGCATTACAACTCTGGCGGCGATAGCTTTCGCCGGCGCGATTAGCTCGACCGCCTTCGCCGGTCCCGTAAGCCGCTTCGACAACGGCTACCTCGACGAGCATCCCGAGGTCGCGCAGCAACTTGGTCGCGACCCGCGGCTGGTGGACAATCCGCAGTTCCTGGCCAACCATCCGGGCCTCGACGAATACTTCAAGAACCATCCTGAAGTTCGCGAAGACCTACAACATCATCCGGACCGTTTCATGGCGCGCGAACACTACTATGACAACCACGGAGGATGGACCGGCGGGCATCCGCTGGCGACCACCGACCGCTACATGGACTCGCATCCCGAGGTAGCGCGGCAGTTGGAGAAGGATCCGGCGCTGGTCGACAATCGCGGATATGTGGATAGTCACCCAGGCCTGCACGAGTATCTGCACAATCATCCGATAGCCCGCCGCGACTGGCGCTCGCACCCATACCGCTACATGGCCTCCGAAAGGCACTACGATAAGAAGCACTAAGTTACAAGGAAAAGCGCCGAGCGATCACAAAGGATCGCTCGGCGCCACCGGTTACCCCAGCCAAGGAAGCGTGAAACCCAGGCGGGTTTCACTAAGATAAAGATCCTTCATTGATCGCTAGGTCGGGCCCGGCGCCTCGTAGGCCATGTACCTTGATATTTTCCAGCTGCCGTCGGGTTGGTGCCTGAAGATGTCCATGCCGGGTTCTCGTGTGGATTGTTCGGAGCCGCCGGTTTTCGGGTGCAGCTTCATCGTCCAGACGAGCCTTACAACCGCTAAGTCGCCTGAAACCAGGATTTCCTTGATTTCCAGGTCATAGTGATAGGTCTTATTCGGATCGCTTAGCGCCATCTGCATATTGGCGCACAGGGAATTGTAGGTGTCCTCAGGTTGCCCGCGAAAATCTGAAATCAAATCGGGCGCAAACAGCGCGCAAGCCTGCGCCGCATCGCCGGCATTGAAGTCCAGCTTCCATTTTTCCAGGGCGATGCGGATCTGATTCTGGATAGCGGCGGTCGAATCCTCCGCCGATACGCGTGCCGCGAACGTCAGCATCAACATCGCGAGAACACCTGCCACGATTCTTCCAATGCGTTTGCGCGTCAGTCTCATATCAACGACTTCTCCCCTTTCGCCAATCGACAAGCAAATTCGCCTAGCCTTGACGCGCGATCGTCTATGCGGCTGTGCGAGCGTAGGAGAGAGGTTTTCTGAGCGAAGGAACGAATAGAAGGGAACGTTGAACGTCGCCGGGCCGGCACCGATTGCGCCGGCTACGTCCTGCTATCTGGCAGGGGTAAACGGCGATTGCCGGGCCGACCCGGCGGGTTCGCATTGGGCCCCGAAGGGTACCCGTTTGTTGGGGTTGGACCGCATTAGTGAACGAGGCCTATCTTCGGCGTTTCTTTCATGATTCTCCCTCCTCGGTTGTCGGGGTTGTACCGCATCAGTGGGCGAGGCCGATCAGCGACAGTACGATCCATGCTACTGTCACGACTCCGAATACCAGACCGGACATCTCGTCCAGAGTGCAATAGCGCGCCAATCGCAGGCCGTCAGAGACTTCGGTCTGTTCAACCGTCGCCACTGCGCCGATTGATCGCGCATCGCTAAACGTATTTGCCATCGCAGTTTTCACCTCCTTGAGAGTTGTCTCTCGCTTTTCAGGCGTGATTTTCGGTTGAACCGTTCGTTCAAACGGCCTGAACGAGGGCGATCGGACCGAAAAGCGCTGAGAACCTGCGACTAATTCACAGGCACGCGCTAACTGATTGTGGGAAAACTGGAGCGGTCTATCGAACGTCCGCCCTGGTTTGACAACCCGATTTCGCGCGACTGTCCGGTTGTCTATCCTGAATGACTGGTCATCAATGTGAGCGAAGCGCCGGCAGAATTCGTCGCACAGTACGCTTCCGCATTGTCGCGCCTGTGCAAACGCGCCGGGGCGGCGAGATGGAACGTCAGCGACGAGTCGCTTTGCGACGCGGCATGGCGTGGCGCGCGATCAGCCGGTGCGCTCGAGCGCGGCGGCGTCGAAGCGTTCATCGACGCAATTCACGCCCAGGACCTGGGCCTCGCAATCGCGTGCCAGGCGGGAGAATCCGCGCCGTGGGAGCACTTCATCAACAGCTTTCGGCCCGCTCTTTACGCGTCCGCGCGCGCGATTGCGGGCGACGAGATGCGCGGCCGCGAACTGGCGGATTCGATTTGGGCCGAGATGTACGGGATGGAAGTTCGCGACGGCCGCCGCCGCTCGATCCTCAGTTACTTTCACGGCCGCAGCTCGCTTCTGACCTGGATGCGTGCAGTGCTGGCGCAGCGCCACGTCGACTACATCCGCTCTCAGAGCCGTCTCGCGCCACTGGACGATCATCTCGAGCAAACTGCTAGCACCGGCGACGATCATGACGACGCGCCCGGACTCCGAGCGCGCACGCTACGTTGCGATGCTGGGCAAGGCGCTCGACGCCGCGCTCAAGTCGCTCGCGCCGCGGGACCGGATGCGGATGGCGTATTACTATCGGCACGATCTTGTCGCTCAAGGAGATTGGCCGCGTGATGGACGAGCATGAGTCCACGGTATCGCGCCGGCTCGCTCGCACGCGCGACCAACTCAAAGCGCGAGATCGAACGGACGCTGCACGACGGCGACCAGCTTGAGCCAGGACCAGATTCGGCTGTGTTATGATTGGGCTGCGGGCGATTTGCAGATCGATCTGTCGCGCGCGCTCCCGGACGTCAAATGAAACGATACGCACGGTGCAATTTTCCGGCCGCGGCTCGTTCAAAGAATAAGGAATCGTAATGACGTGACGCCGGACAATCGAAATAACGAGCCGCTCGATGCGATTCTGCGCCGTGCGATGCGCGCGGAGCCTGGTCCAGCGACGCCCGAATGCGCCGACGCGGAATCGATTGCGGCGTACAGCGACCGGTCGATAGCCGCGTCGGAACGTGAACGTCTCGAAGCGCATTTTGCCGATTGCATGCGATGCCAGGTGATGCTGGCGGATATCGCTCGCGCCGAGGAGAGCGCGCGCGACGCAAAGGCGGCATCGGAAGTCCCGTGGTATCGAAGATGGCGCAGTCGCGATTCCTGCGCTCGCGGCCGTCGCAGCCGTTATGGTGTTCGTTTCGATAAGGCGTCCTGCGAACGAGGAGTCGCAGCGCGATCAGCTCGTCGCGATGGCGAAGAATGAAGCTCCGCGCATGGAACTCGCCGAACGGGCGCAAGCGCCGGTGCCCGCAGCGCCCGTCGCTGGACAGGTTGAACCATCGGATGCGCAAGCTCCGCAAGTTGCAGCGCCGACATCCAATGAACTCGCGATGAATGAGCGGAAGCCGGCGGCGGCGCCTCGCGCGGAGGCGATGGATGGCACGGCTCTCCACAGGATGGCGAGTGCTCCTGGCGCGCGAGCGATGGTGGCGCAGAGCAACGAGTCAGCGGCGAAAACTGGCGCGATGCAGTCATACGACGCGGCAGTCGAAGGCAGTGTCGCATCCCCGAATGCCGGATACACCGAAGAGGCAAGAGTGTTGGCGACGATCTACCCACCCGATCGATCTGTCGCGTGGATCGTTGGTAAGAATGGATGGGTGCAGCGGCGCGAAGCCGATGGCACAATGCGCGTCCAGCAGAGCGGCGTGAGCACCGACCTGGTTGCGGGCGCGTCGCCGTCGGCGAACGTGTGCTGGGTCGTGGGACGCAGCGGAACGATCATCCGCACGACCGACGGCGAGCATTGGGAGCGCATTGGGGCGCCTACCGCGGAGAATCTGAGCGCCGTATCCGCGAGCAGCGCCCATGACGTGGCAATCACGACAGCAAGCGGGCAGAGTTTCACGACTTCCGACGGCGGCGTGACGTGGCGTCAGCAGTGATGAGCGCGCCTCGGTAGGACGGAATTTATTCCGTCGTCCCCTATCAAAAAGGACAAAAGTATAAGATCGACGAAATAAATTTCGTCCTACTATGTTGCGCAAAGCCTTCTCGGACAAGGAGACGCTAATATCTTGCGTCATGGTGCGGGGGATCGTGTCCAGAGGGTGAAATGATCTGTTATCAGAGCGGGGCGGAAGCCGTTGCTGGTCAGGAAGTCGTCGGGGACCAGCACCAGCGGGAGCAATTGAATCGGCGAGTCGCTGATTACGGCCGAGACTTTTCCGCTGGCGATCGCATCGCGCATCTGGTCGGTCCAGAAGTGGCGTGAATCCGTGATCAGCTGGAAAAAATCAGTCGTGCCGAGATGGCGGCGGGCGATGAAGAAGCCGTCGCGATCGTACTCGGCCTTCGCTTCGCGATAGACGCCGTAAGTTTCGGGATAGCGGATTAGCTCGCGGCGGTTGGCTTCGAAGCATACGAACGACGGTGCGATCACGTCGTCGGTCGGTTTGCTGGCGGCGCGCAACGCGTCGGCGAGCCGCGAGATCTCGGCGCGAGGCACGAAACCGAATCCGTAGATAGCGCCATGCAGCCAGTTCTCGTTGATGAGCGGCGCGATCCAGATCAGAGAAATCAAAATCAGCGCGGCAGCCGCCCGCCAGCAACGGCCACTCGTCGCGGTGAAGTCCGGCCGGCGTGTATCAGAGCTATCGCGCCGACTCCCGCGACGATCGCGACGAAGGGCAGCGCCTCGAGATAGTTGTGTCCCCATGCGGTCGGACTCAGCACGCCGTAAAATGCGTACTCGGCCGCGACGATTGCGAGCACCAGAATCATCGCCGCGATTGAAAATGCGATTGGCGAAGATCTGCCAGCATCCGAGGAAGAACAGCGGCACGAGCACGTCCAGAAGCACGCGCGGGAACAGCGCGGTGTTGAGGCCGAGGTCGCGCCCCTTCAAGAAGTGAAACACGAACGTCTGGAAGATGAATTCGTTGCCGTAGAGGCGGTAGAGGATCGCGCTGAACGCGGCCAGTGCGAGCGCGAAGATTGCGCCCGAGACGAATGCGGCTCGCGATTCGGCGGTACGCGACGGCGATGAAAATCAGCATCACGGGGAATGCGATCACCGCGGTCAGCTTGATTGCGCATGCGACGAAGAAGATGAGCGCAACGAAAACGGCCTGGCGCATCGCGGGCATCGTGTCGTCGAGCGTGACGATTGCGGCGAGTATCAACAGCGGTGCGACGAAGCTCTCGCGTTCGTATGCGTGGTAGCGAAAGACGAGCGAGCTGTATGCGTAGAGAATCGACGCGGCGATCGCGGTGTGGACGGCCGGCGACACGGCGCGCGAGCGCGTAGGTCAGGAGGCTGGTGGCGAAAATTGCGGCCTCGTTCAGGAATTCGATCGACAGATAGCTTGCGCCGAACAACTTGAGGTAACCTGCCGCGATCCATTCGAGCAGCGGCATATGCGGTTGAACGAAATCCAGGTACGGGCGCATCCCGGCGCTCACCAGCCACGCGCTCTCGAGGTAGAAATCGTCCTCGACCCATATTTCGGGATAGAGCATTCGCGCGATTCGCGGGATGAGCAGGACGACGATGAGCCACGCGCCGATGCGCGCGGCGCGGAGCGCGAGTGCGCTGCGATGAGTCGCGCGAAGTCATCGAAGCCGCCCGCATCGCGCCGTCGGGCGTTACCTCTTGTCCGAGCATCTTCGATGGGCGTGATCGTCGCGGCAATCATGCTGCTCGACGTCCATGATGATCAGATCTGCCGGCTCGCGACGCGGATTCGAATTGATGCCGTGGCCGGATGGACTCGAGTACGCCGCGTCGGCAGTGAATCTGGCGAATGGTCGCGGTGCTGTGCTGCATTTCGGTGGATATACTTACCCGTCGCGCTATACCGGCGGCTACCCGCTGATCCTGGAATTCTTCTACCGCTTGAGCGGCACGGATTTCCGGCCTCTACACTTCGTTGATTCTCGGGATGCTCGCGGTCGTTCGGCGTTTTCATGCTGACGCGCGGGCAGTTCCGGCGGCTGGCGGCGACGATTGCGGCGCTGCTGCTCGCGCTCTCGCCGGTGTTCATCACGTATTCGTCGCTCGTGATGAGCGACGTGCCGACGTTGTTCGTGACGATTTGCGCCGCTGTGATGCTGGTGGTTGCGACGTCGGACTACGCGAACCGATCGGCGAACTGGATGCGAATGTCGGCATGGCTGATGTTCGGTCTTGTTCGCCGGGTTCTCGACGATCATCCGGCCGACCAACGCCACGATCCTTGTTGGGCTCGGCCGTATGCGTCGTGATGGTGCCGCTTGAGAAGCGCGATCTGTCGAGTCTGCTCAAAGCGGGGATCGCTGTGGCGATCGGATTCGCGATTTCGGTTGCGTGGCAGTTGCATCAGAACTCGATCAATCTCGGGAGCGCGTTTGCGAGCGGCTACTCGTGGTGGGTGCCCGAAGTTTATGGCGCGGGCGGGAAGACCTTCAGCGCCGCGTACCTGTTCGGTCCGACGATGCCGCGAAATCCGCATGGCAACGTGATCGTGTACGTCACGACGCTGCTCGGGCTCGACGGGATGCTCGGCGATCGCGGCGACTCGCGATACTTCCTCTACCCGTTCGCGGCGGCGGTGTTTGCGATTGTCGGGTTCATCGCGATCCTTCGCGCGCCCGGACGACCTGCGATGCGCGGCGGTTGATGTGGTTCGGGCTTGGATACCTCGCGCGCGCTGACCGGCGCTCTACTGCTTCTATCTGTTCACCGACGTCGCATTCATCCTGCCGGGCGCTTTCATACTGTTCATCGCGGCGGGCGCGGGCGCGGTGATCGGCGAATCGGTGGATGCGCGACGTACTGCGCAAATCGGAATCGAAAGCGCCGATAAGCTGGCGGCCGCAGCGGGCGTGATCGTGCTCGACCTGCTGCTGGTGGTGTCGCTGGCTTCGGAAGTCACGGCGCGATTGAGCGCGCAACCCGCGTCCTCCGCGATGGTTGAATCTTTGCAGTCGCTGGATTCGACGCTGCCTCGCGATGCGACGGTGGTCAGCAACATCTCGCTGCAGTTTCTCGATTTGTATCTCGGAGAGACGAGAAGCTACGTCGGGCTTAATTCGATGGATCCGGGCGAGAGATTCACCGACTATCATCTGCATCGCCTGTACGAGAAACGTGCGACTGGATGGAAGGGACCGGTGCCGCCGGTGGTGTTCGACGGCGAGCAGATGTCGGCGGCGAGGCGGACTCGCTTGCGGCGGCGATTGATGCGAAGAAGCCGGTGTTTCTGCTGATAGCTGCGCCCGAGTCGCAGCAGTATGCGGATGTGTTGAAGAGCGAACTCGATGCAATCTGCAGGGGAGATTCGCGGTCGAGCCGGTGTCGCAGAACGAGGCGGTCGCGGTGTATCGGCTGACTGCGCGCAAGTAGATCCAACCGTACGATCTGCTCTGATCCTGCGACCTCTCCTTGTCCGAGGGGAGGTCGGCGTAAGCCGCGTGAAGCGGTGTCGCCGGGTGAGGTGCAACGCCGGACACGGCCCTAACGCCGACTCGTCTAACCACAATTCAGCGATACTGGTGCTGACTGTCAGACGGCAGCACCACTTTCTAACCTACTGCAAAAGGCCAAACGAGCGCGGGTGTTGTGGCCGACGTCGCACCCCTCCCGTCGCGCTCCTTCGGCGCGCGCCGACCTCCCCTCGGACAAGGGGAGGTTAGGATCTGGATCGTTGTGCGCAGAACTTCTTACGCGGTGATGCTTGTGGGTGGCGGATCGATTGGCGGGGGGCCGCCGTAGTGGTGGCGGCAGAATGTGTAGGCGGGCCAGACGAATGTGCCTAGTGCGATTGCGAGGATGAAGTCCGATTTGGCTACGCCGGCTGAGATTGCCAGGCCGAAAGTTGCGGCCCAGGTCAGGATGGGAAGAATCACTACCAGTGCGAGGCCGACGCGGCCGCCGCCGATTGTGAACATGCCGGCGCGATTGGGCATCAGCTTGCGCAGGCTCACGAGTGCGAAGAGTTCGAGCGCCAGCGCTGCCATGTAGAAGAAGACGTCGAGCACTACCAGCGCGACGAATCCGACCGGCACCAGCAGCGTGAAGACGATGCAGCAGAGCAGGATCGATTTGCCGGGCGTCGCGGTCGTGGACCAGAGCTGCGCCAGCGGCGGTGACAGGTAGCGCTCGCGCGCGAGGACGAACGGCATCCGCGAGACCCAGAGCATCGCGGCTTCGAACACCGCGAACGACATCACGGCGCCGCCGAGCGCCAACGCGCCGCCGAGTGCGGGACCGCCGAGCGCGTGCCGACGTGCGAGAACGAGCCGGTGCCCCAGTCGGCGGCGGTGGTCGCGCCCGAGACGGAGACCGCGAGCGGAAGCACGTAGCCGGCGACGATTATCGGCATCGCGATCAGGATCGGCGCGCAGATAGTTGCGCCGCGGATTTTCGATTTCCGCGGACACGACGCTCAGGTTTTCCCATCCGCTGAAATTCCAGATGACGACCGTCAGTCCGGCAGCCGAGCGCGCCCCACGGATCCGCGCCGAACAGCGGCGGCGTCGGCATCGTGAAGTGGATCAGGCGCGGGATGCCGACGATCACCAGAATCGCGAACGGCGAGACGAGGATCGCGGCGAGCACTATCGACGCCATCCCGACCGGCCTGACGCCGAGAAAATTAAGTCCGCCCGCCGCCCAGACCAGCGCGATGCCGATCGCGATTTGGGCCGCCGGGCCGAGCGGCAGGATGAACGAAAGATAGCTGGCGAAAAGTACCGGATAAATCGCCATGTCGACGGCGGTGTAGAGAATTGTCAGGTACGCCTCGGCGAAACCGGCGAACGGGCCGAGCGCTTCCTTGACCCAGAAGTAGAAGCCGCCCTCCACCGGCATCAGCGCGGTCAGCTCCGCCGCCATCAGAGCGGTCGGCAGGCTGAGCGTGAGCGGCACGACGAGGCATAGCAGGAGCGTCAGGCGCGGACCCGCCATCCGGACCGCATCCTCGAGGCCGTACGCGCCGCCGCTCACGACCAGGTACATCACGCACACGAGCGGGATCAGGCCGAGCTTGCGCGGCGAGCGTTGCGTGCGCGCGATGCGGCGATCGCGGCTGCTGGTTCGGCTTTCGGTGGTGAGATGCGGCAATTGAGAGACGGCTCCGGCTCTCTGCCTAGCCGAGGCGACGCGCGGTGGCAAGCATCGAGAAATCGAATGAGGTATTGCAAGGTCGCATCTGGTGGCGGAATTCTTATAATGTAGATGACGCGCACGAAGTCCGCGAGCGGTCTGAAGGGCGTGGTACACCTTTGCGTTCACGATCGATATAGTGTTGGTGCGAGCCCCAATTGAGAAGCTCTCCCGGGAATCTTTTTTAGCGATGATATGTTTCAGCACACGCGCGGTCATCGCGCTCGGCGTCGTGTCGATCGCGTTTATCTGGGCTGCACCTCAATCACCGAGTGCCGAAGCCTGAGCTGCTCCGCAGCGCCAGCGTCGGCGGGGATAATCCGTTCGGCGGCGCGCCTGCGGTGGATGTGCCGTCGGATGCGCGCGCGATGAGCGCGTTCCTGAGGGCCGAGGTCGCGATGAACGACGGCGACCGCGAAGAGGCGCTGAAGGACTACGCCGAGGCGGTCCAGTACGATCCCGGCAACGCCGCGCTGAAGGTCCGGCTCGCCACGCTCTACGTCCGCGACGGACGCCTGAAGGAAGCGCTCGAGCAGGTAAACCAGGCGCTCGCGATAAATCCCGACTCCGCCGACGCGCGTCTGCTCGGCGCGGGTATCAGCTCGGCGCTCGGCGACGATACGACCGCGGAGAAAGATTACCGCGAGGTGCTGCGCCTCAATCCCAAGAATCAGGAAGCCTATCTGTATCTCGGCACGCTCTACGCCAAGCGCGGCGACTACGGCGAGGCCGAGAAGACCTTTCAAGCAGCTGATCAAGCTCGATCCCAATTCCTTCCTTGGCTACTACTACGCCGGCAAGGTGATGGTGGCGTCGAAGAATTACGCGGCGCGCCGAAAAATATTATCAGAAGGCGCTCGATCTCAATCCGCAGTCGGAGCTGGTGCTGCTCGATTTTGCGCTGCTGCGCGAGCGGCAGGAACGCCCGCAGGACGCGCTGGTCTATTACAACAAGATCACGCAGGTCAATCCGAACAACGAGCTGGTGCGCAAGCGCAAGGCGGAAATCCTGGTCGGCCAGAAGAAATACGACGAGGCGCTCGACGAGCTGAAGCGCGCCGAGCAGGTCGAGACCAATCCCGCCGACACGCGCACCAAGATTGGCCTGCTCTACGTCGAGCAGGGCAATTTTGACGACGCCGCGACCGAGTTCAACCTCGTGCTCGGATCAGAGCCGAAGAACTACCGCGTCCACTACTATCTCGGCACCGTGTACACCGAGCTGTCCGAGAACGACAAGGCGATCGCCGAGTTCAACAAGATTCCCACCGACAACGAGCATTACGTCGAATCGCGCCTGCAGCTCGCCTACCTGTACGACAAGCAGAACAAGTACGATCAGGCGCTGGGCGCGCTGAAGGACGCGCTCGCCAAGAAGCCGAACGATCCGGAAATCATCGGCTTCATGGTCGGCGTCTACCAGGAAAAGAAAGACTACCCGGCGGCGATCGAACTGGCGCGCAAGATGGTCGCGGCCGATCCCAAGAGCGACAAGTTCCACTTCACGCTCGGCGCGGCGCTCGATCAGAACAAGCAGCGCGACGAAGGCATGGCCGAGATGAAGAAGGCGATCGAGCTGAATCCGGCCAACGCGCAGGCGCTCAACTACCTCGGCTACAGCTATGCCGAACAGGGCACCAATCTCGTCGAGGCCGAAAAGCTGATCAAGCGCGCGCTCGATATCGAACCCGAAGACGGATTCTACGTCGACAGCCTGGGATGGGTGTACTATCAGAAGGGCGACTACAAACAGGCGGTCGAGCAGTTGGAGCGCGCGGTCAACCTGACCGGCAGCGATCCCACGATCACCGAGCATCTTGGCGACGCGTATCGCAAGATGGGCAAAACCAAGGAAGCCGGCCACGAGTACACCGACGCGCTGAAGAAGGCGAATGAAACCGATCAGGTCGCTCGCCTCAAGGATAAAATCCAGGTCCTGCAGAATGCCGCCAGCGCGGGCCACTGAACGCGCGCGGCGCCGAAAAACAGTCTCGCTCGCAGCAGTCGCATCCGATGCTCCTGCTGGCGATGATCGGAATGTCCGGCCTGCTTCGTGCACTGCACACTCCGGCCGTCCCGGAGGACGCGACGCCGATTCCGCGGCTGGACGAGGACAAATACCAGGCCGAGAAAATGATCGCGGCGCTGGCCGAGCGCGACCGAAGGCTCGCAGGCGTGCAGAGTCCGGCCGTGATGGAATACACGGCGGGCGATCAGCACGTGAAGGCGAAAGAGGAAATCGTCGCCAAGCGGCCGGGCAATCTGCGCGTCGAGGCGATGTCGCCGTTCGGCGTCGCATTGCTGCTCGCGGCGCAGGGCACGGACCTCGCGATCTTCGAGCCGGGGAAGAATCGCTTCATGCGCGGGCAGGCGAACGCCGACACGCTCTACAAGTACGTGCGAATCCCGATGGCGCCGACTGACGCGGTGGGTCTGCTGATGGGACTCGCGCCGGCTGAATTCGCGCTCGAGCACCACCGCAGACTTCGGTTTCGAATGATGGCGCGATGATGGTCGCGACGTACGGCAACAGCTGCGTCGGGGACTCGTCAGCTTGGATTTTCCGACGACAATCTCGCGATGGTGCGGGAGACGGGAGCCGACGGGCGCATCAATTACGAAGTGCGTTACAGCGACTATCATGATATCGGCGGAGTGATGTTCCCGTACGTCGTCGATGCGACCTTTCCGTCGGCCGGCAGCCACGTGACGTTTCGCTATCTACGGCCGATCGTCAATGGGATCATTCCCGATTCGACGTTCGTGCTGACACCGGCTCCAGGAGCCACTCTGATGAATCTGAGCTTTGACGATGACGGCGCGTTTTCAAATGAAAGCTGAAAGTCTGCGCAACCGGATTTTACCTGTCGTCACCTGCGCGATTGCGCTGTCGTCGCTCGCAATCTGTTCCGGATGCCGCGTCAACCGGCCCGGGAACGATCACGCGAAAAGTACAAATCCTCTACACCGTAATTGGCAGCGATCCGCGCACCTTCAATCCGATTCTGATCACCGATGCCAGCTCGGGCCAGCTCACCGGCGATCTGTTCGAAACGCTGCTCCAGCTCAATCCCGTAACGACTCTCCCGGAACCTCGTTTGGCCGAGAAATGGGACATCGCGCCCGATAACAAGTCGATCACGCTTCATCTGCGCCGCGACGTGAAGTGGTTTGACGGTCAGCCGTTCACCGCCCACGACGTTTTGTTCACGCTCGACGTCATCTACGATCCGAAGGTTCCGAACAGCTCGCCGGCCGATACTTCTGGTCGACAAAAAGCGCATCGAGGCCGAGGCGCCCGACGACTACACCGTCGTGCTGCATCTGCCCAAGCCGTTTGCGCCGCTGATCGCTGCGCTCGAGGGTTTCCAGGTCATTCCGGCCCATATCCTCGAGCCGCTGTGGAAGGCTGGAGATTTCAATCATGCCTGGGGTATCAACACACCGCCCGACCAGCTTATCGGCAACGGGATTTACAAGATGGTGCGTTACTCGCAAAGCCAGGTCGTCAATTACGTGCGCAACGACAGCTTCTGGATGAAGGACGAGCACGGCGGCCAGTTGCCGCGCCTGCACGGGCAAAACTTTACAATCGTGCCCGACGCGAACGCCGAGTATCTGCGCTATCTATCCGGACAAATCGACGTTTACGGTCCTCGGCCCGAGGAGGTCTATCCGCTCGAGCAGAAGCGGGACAACAAGGAACTCGACATCCAGGTTGAGAAAATCGGAGTCGATACCGGCACGCTCTTCTTCAGCTTCAATCGCAACCCGCGTCGTTTTGTCAAAGGTGGCGTCACCAATCCGAAGCTCAATTGGTTTACCGATCTGAAGTTCCTGCAGGCGATAGCGCACATGGTCGACAAGAAATCGATGATCGATCTTGTCTTTCACGGTCTCGCCGAGCCAGCGGTCGCGGATATCTCGCCCGAGAACAAGATTTTTCACAATCCCAATCTCAAGGACTACGACTACGATCCGAAACTCGCGGCCGACATGCTCGAAGGTGCCGGCTATCATCTCGTCAAACCCGGCGTACGCACCGATCCGAAAGGCAATCGTCTCGAATTCGATCTCACTACCAACACCGGCAACCCGGAGCGCGAACGAGATGTGCACCATCTTCAAGCAGGACCTCGAGCGCCTCGGTATCAAGGTGAACTATCGGCCGCTCGAGTTCACCACGCTGGTCGATAAGCTCGATTCGTCCTTCGATTGGGATTGCATACTGATGGGATTCACCGGCGGCGTCGAGCCGAACGATGGCGCGAATTTCTATCGCTCATCGGGCAACCTGCACATCTGGAATCCGAATCAGCCGACCCCCGCGACGCCGTGGGAGGGCGAGATCGACACGCTGCTCGACCAGGGCGCGTCCGAGATGGACCCCAACAAGCGTGCGCCGTACTACTGGAAGATTCAGGAGATTCTGCACGATCAGCTGCCGATAATCGAAACCGTGCGCGGGCAGCGATACGCGTCGTGGAAAAATTCGCTGCAAAACTATCAGCCAAAGGTCTGGGGCCTCTACAAACCGGAGTGGATGGAGTTCAAGGCCGACTGAACATCCGGCGCACCGCGCACGTCGAAATATCAGGCCCGACGACAACCTAATGACACGATGACCCGCTTCCTGATCCGTCGCCTGCTCAACATGATCCCGCTCATCCTCGGGATCACCTTCATTTCGTTTCTCGCGATGTCGCTGGTGCCGGGCGACTTCGTCTCGAATCTCAAGCTCAACCCGACTATCACGCCCGAAGTGATTCATCAGCTCGAGGCGCAGTTCGGCCTCGATCAACCGCTGATGGTCCGCTACTTCAAGTGGCTGTGGGGCGTGCTGCATCTGAACTTCGGCTTCTCGCTGCAATACCGCGTGAGCGTCACCGGGCTGATCGCGACGCGCGCTTTCAACACGATCATCCTGGCGGCGAGCAGCATGCTTTTATCGTGGATGATCGCGATTCCGATCGGAATCATCGTCGCGGTGAATCAGAACTCGATCTGGGATCGCTTCCTGTCGTTCCTCGCGTTCTTCGGGATGTCGGTGCCGAGCTTTTTTCTTGCGTTCCTGATGATGTACCTGGCGCTGAAAACCGGATGGTTCCCGATTGGCGGCACTTACTCGCCCGACTACGCGACGCTCGATCCGATGAGCCAGGTTGCCGATCGCATCAACCATCTCATCCTGCCGGTGTTCGTGCTTGGCATCTCCGGCACCGCGAGCCTGATGCGCCTGATGCGATCGCAGATTCTCGAAATCAAAAATTCTGAATTCGTCCGCACCGCGCGCGCCAAGGGACTGTCCGAGCGCGTCGTCATCTACAAGCACGTGCTGCGCAACGCGCTGAATCCGTTCGTCACGATGGCCGGATATTCGCTGGGCGACCTGCTCGGCGGCGCCGCGCTGGTCGAGGCCGTGATGAACCTGCAGGGGCTCGGCTTGCTGATGCTCGAAGCGGTGCGCTCGCTCGACATCTACCTGGTGATGGGCTCGGTGCTGATGGGCACGATCCTGTTGCTGGTCGGCAACCTGCTCGCCGATATCGCGCTGGTCGCAGTCGATCCGCGCGTCGATTTCTCGTCGGTGGCGGCGGAGTGAGATGAACGCAGTCCCCGCATTGCAGGCGAATCTACAAGGCGCTGCGGTATCCGCGCGGAAATCGTCGAGCCTCGCGCGCGAGTGGCGTCTCGCATCGCGGACGGTCCGCTTCTCCGCAATCTGCCTCGCGATATTCTACCTGCTCGCCGCCGCGTCGCCGTTCTTCGCGAGCTACGATCCCGCTTATCAGAATCGCGAGATGCCCGATTGTCCGCCGATGTCGATCCACTTGAGTGCGCCGTCCGAATGGTCGCGCAGTCTTTTCTATAGCGCATCCGATGCACATGCAGGACAGTAGTGCGCGCACGTTCGCCGCCGACAATTCTCAGCGGCTCGACATTCACCTCTTCTCGCACGGGCACTTGTTCACCACCGACAGCGAGAGCGCGCCGTACTTCATGCTCGGCAGCGACGGCCTCGGGCGCGACCTCTACTCGCGAATCGTGTACGGCTCGCGCGTCAGCATGTGCGTCGGGCTGATCGGCGTGCTGATCACTTTTTCACTGGGCATCACAGTCGGCGCGCTGTCGGGCTACATCGGCGGGACGGTCGATTTCCTGATCATGCGATGGTCCGAGATCGAGATGTCGCTGCCGTCATTTTATTTCCTGCTCGCGCTGGCGGCGGTGATTCCGTCGGGGCTGAGCGCAGTCGCGACGTTCTTCATGATCGTCGCGATCATGAGCTTCATCAGCTGGGCCGGCTTCGCGCGAATCATCCGCGGGATGGCGTCGTCGGTGCGATCGCGTCCGTACGTCGAGGCAGCCCGCGCGTTGGGCGCATCGCGATGGCGCATCATCACGCGCCACATCATCCCGTCAGTGATGGGCTACGCGATCGTCGCCGCCACGCTTTCGATCCCTGGCTTCATCCTCGGCGAAAGCGCACTCTCGCTGCTCGGCCTCGGCATCCAGGAGCCAGCCGCAAGCTGGGGCAATCTCCTCGCGCAGGCGCAGGACGTCCAGAACCTCGCGCGCTACCCATGGATCCTGATTCCCGGCATCTTCATTTTCCTCGCCGTAATGTCCTTCAACTTTCTCGGCGACCACCTCCGCGACCGCCTCGATCCCGCCAACGCCGGATGATCTGATACGCTGAACTCACGTGAAGCCTCTGCTTGAAGTTAAATCGCTGCGCACTTCGTTTTTTACTGACGCGGGAGAGGTGCGCGCGGTCGATGGCGTTAGTTTTTCGGTTGAGCCGGGGAAGTTGTTGGGAATCGTCGGCGAGTCGGGGTCGGGCAAGACGGCGTGCGTGCTGTCGATCATGCGGCTGCTGCCTGAGTCGGCGCGAATCGTCGGCGGCGAAGTGATTTTCGAAGATCAGGATCTGCTGAAGCTCAGCGAGCCCGAGATGCGCCATGTTCGCGGCGCGCGGATCGCGATGATTTTCCAGGAGCCGATGACGTCGCTGAATCCCGTCTTCACCATCGGCAGCCAGATTGGCGAGGCGGTCCGGCTGCATCAGCACACCAATCGCGCGGAGACGCGCAATCGCACGATCGAGGCGCTGCGGATGGTCGGGATTGCCGACCCCGAGCGGCGCGTCGACGACTATCCGCATCAGTTGTCCGGCGGGATGCGTCAGCGCGTGATGATCGCGATGGCGCTGTCGTGCAATCCGCGCCTGCTGATTGCTGACGAGCCGACCACCGCGCTCGACGTGACGATACAGGCGCAGATTCTCGATCTGATCCGCGAGTTGCAGGTGCGGCTCGGTCTCGCGGTGATTCTCGTCACGCACGATCTCGGAATCGTCGCCGAGTATGCCGACGACGTGACGATTCTCTACGCGGCGCGCGTGATGGAGCAGGCGCCGAGCTGCGGAGCTGTTTCGAAATCCGCTCAATCCGTACACGCGCGGATTGCTCGAATCGATTCCCGGCATCGACGGCACCCGGCACCATCGCTTGCAGGCGATTCCCGGCTCGATTCCGAGCGCGCTGAATCCGCCGGCCGGATGCAGATTCCATCCGCGATGCCCGCGCGTAATTCCCAAATGCTCCGAGGTCGATCCACCGCTGGAAAACAAGGCCCCCAATCACTATGTCGCCTGCATCCGCGCCTAATCCCATCGCGCCTGCCAGCAGCTGCGTCGCAGCGCCGCTGGTTCGCGTCGTGAATCTCAGCAAGGAGTTTCCGGCGGGATCGACGAGCATCATCGGCGGGACAAAGCTTTCGGTAAAAGCGGTGGCCGGCGTCAATCTGGAGATTCAGCCCGGCGAAACACTGGGATTGGTGGGCGAGTCGGGCTCGGGCAAATCGACGCTGGGGCGGCTGATTCTGAAACTGCTCGAGCCGACCGCGGGCACCGTATTTTTCGACGGCCGCGATCTCTCGACGCTTGGCCGCGCGGAACTTCGCACGCTGCGCCAGCAGATGCAGCTCGTGTTTCAGGATCCGTACGCGTCGTTGAATCCGCGGATGCGTGTGCGATCGATCGTCGGCGAAGGAATCGAGATTCACAAACTCGCGCGCGGCGCGGAAAAGGAGCGTCGAATCGCCGAGCTGCTCGCGATGGTCGGGATGAGCGCCGACGCGATGGATCGTCTGCCGCACGAATTTTCGGGCGGGCAGCGCCAGCGAATCGGGATCGCGCGGGCACTCGCGGTGAATCCGCGCTTCCTGGTGCTCGACGAGCCGGTCTCGGCGCTCGACGTTTCGATCCAGGCGCAGATAATCAACCTGCTGCAGGACCTGCAGGAGAAGCTGAAACTCACGTACCTGTTCATCGCGCACGACTTGCGGGTGGTCGAGCACATCAGCAATCGCGTGGCGATCATGTACCTCGGCAAGATTGTCGAAATCGCACGCGCGACGAAATTTATCTGAACCCGCGGCATCCTTACACGCGTGCGCTGCTCTCGGCGATTCCGACGATTGACACCGCCAACCGGCCCGAGCGCATCAAGCTGCCCGGCGAAATGCCGAGTCCGATGAATCCGCCGTCGGGCTGCGCCTTCCATCCAAGATGCCCTTATGCGAAAGATGTTTGTACTAACGTCGAACCAAAATTAGAAACCGGGCGCGGCGGGCACGCAGTGTCGTGTCACGTTTTTCCGGCCCCGTAGTGTATGGAATCAACACACGATACCGCAGGATGCAGGCGCGGCGTGGGCCGAGGCGCGGACGCGCGTCGCAGTCGGCCGCAACGTCAATGTCTCGGGCAAACTGATCTTTCATGAGCCGGTCAGAATCGAGGGCCGCTTCAGGGCGAGGTTCGCTCGGTCGATCTGGTCGTGATCGGAGAAGACGGAATGGTCGAAGGCAAAGTATTCGCGCCGCGCCTGCTGATCATGGGCGAATTGCGCGGCGACCTGGTCGGATGCGATCGCGTCGTCCTGGGGCCGCGCGCGAAAGTTTTCGGAAATATCGAGACGCGCAACTTGACGGTAGCCGAAGGCGCCTACCTGGACGGCAACGTTCGCACGACGCGCGACTCCGACGAGAAGCCCGCAGCCTCCAACGACAGATGATCCGGGATTCGCTCGGTGCTCAGGTCGCGACGTCGAGGCGCGCCGCTTTGCCCGACAGTCCGCGCAGATAGTACAGGCGTGCGCGACGGACGCGGTTGCGCGTCAGCACTTGCAGCTTGTCGATTCGCGGCGAATGCATCGGGAAGATTCGCTCGACGCCGACGCCGTACGAAACCTTGCGCACGGTGAAAGTCGCGCGGTTGGCGCCGCGATTCATTTTGATCACGATGCCTTCGAAGGACTGGATGCGCTCCTTCTCGCCTTCGACGACCTTGACGTGAACGCGAACCGAGTCGCCGACGCGGAATTCAGGCAGGTCCTTGCGCAGGCCCCGCTCTTCGAGCTTCTGGATAACGGTATTCATGGGAAAAAAGACCTCGAGTCGAGCGATTAAACTTATCCAAATGCGCGCGCCCACTCAATGGGTCAGTAACTGTGAAAGACTGTCAGTTAGAGGGCGATCTCGATGACGCTTCAGCTTATTGCGTGATCGTGCTTGGCCTGATGTGCGGAAGCGAATTGAACGTTGCAGCGTTCGCGCATCCCATTCTCAATCGGCAACCACTTGAGGTACATGTAATTCAATGCGGGACAGGATCGCCGAAATAGTTGCGGCAATCGAGCCGCTCGATGAGCTTGAGCGGGAGCATCGCGACTCGACGCTCGAATGGATTCGTTCGGGTGCGCCGATCTTCAGGACCACGAAGCCCGACGTTCCGCCGAAGCATCTCGTGAGTTATTTCGCGCTCGTCGATGAGCATCGCGGAAAGGTGCTGCTCGTCGATCACAAGCTCGCGGGTTTATGGCTGCCGAGTGGAGGCCACGTCGAGCCGGACGAAGACCCGAAGGCGACGGTAGTCAGAGAATTGGCGGAGGAGCTGAACCTCGCGGCGGAGTTCATGCAGCCGGATCCGCTCTTCATCACTGTGACGCGGACAGTCGGCGATGAAGGCGGGCATACCGACGTGTCGCTTTGGTATTTGCTTCGCGGCGACAGCTCGCGCGAGATTGAATTCGATCGCGGCGAGTTTCACGGCGTGCGATGGTTTGGCTTCGACGAGATTCCGTTCGAGCGATCTGATCCGCACATGCGTCGCTTTGTCGCGAAACTGCGCAGGCACGTCGTCCTTGACCACTAGTCTTGCAAGGGGCCGGCCTTGGCGTTGAGGCGGTACGCGCTGGAAGCGCGAGATCCTTCGCTGCGCTCAGGATGACACAAAAAACCATACCGCCTCACGTGTCATTCTGAGCGAAAGCTGCTGTAGCGAAGAATCTCGACGGACGCTCCTGCGGCCGGCGCCAGGAGCGCAAACGGTGCGCGCCCTATTTGCCGCGCAAGCGATCCAGAATGATGCCGGCGGCGGATCGCACTGATAGATGGTTGTAGTCGCTGGGGCCTAAGACTGGCGCGAGTACGATGTCGGCGCGGTCGGCGACCTCGGGCGACATTCCGAAGCCGGTGCCTAGCAGGATCATCATCGGCGGTGCGTCCGGCGCCTCGAGGCGCGCGCGCAAGTCGGCGTAGCTGGTGCCGCCTTCGGTGCGGGCCGAGGTGTGTACGATTAGCGGGCGTGTGCCGCTGATTCGCGATGCTTCCGCGATCGCATCGTCGAGTGTCGACGACGATTTGCACGCGCTCGAGCGCCTCGCGACGGCGCGAATCGTGCGCGCGGCCGAAGTCGAAGCGCCAGTGATCGATCACGCTCGCCGCGAATTTCCGCTGCTCGGGAATCGGATGCACGATGAAGACGCCGCGTACGTCGTAGGTTCGCGACGCGCGCGCGATGTCGTGAATGTCGAGGCTGGTGATCGCCGACGTGACGGTCTCGCCATTGCGATTGACGACCGGATGATGAATCAGCGCTACGAATAGGTCGGACACGTTCAGAACTTGCGGCGTTCGAGCAGGTCGGGACGCCGCCGCGCGGTGCGCCGTTTCGCTTCGGCCTCGCGCCACGCGCGAATCTTGGCGTGGTCGCCGCTCAGCAGGATCTCAGGCACCGTCATCCCGCGGAACTCTTCGGGCCGCGTGTATTGCGGATACTCGAGCATCCCGGCGGCGAACGATTCCTCGTCGAGCGACTCGGGATTGCCGAGCACGCCGGGAAGCATCCTGCCGACCGCCTCGATCACCGCCATCGCGGGGATTTCGCCGCCGCTCAGCACGTAGTCGCCGATGGAAATTTCCTGATCGACCAGCGAGCGCACGCGCTCGTCGATTCCTTCGTAGCGGCCCGCGACGATCATCAGGCCGGGCGCGCGCTTGGCGAGGTCGCGCGCCATCGAGTTGTCGAACACTTCGCCCTGCGGCGTCATCAGGATGCGCCACAGGCCCGGACGCTCCGCGTTGACCGCGTCGATCGCAGACGCGATCGGCTCCGGCCGCATCACCATCCCGCTGCCGCCGCCGTACGGTGCGTCATCGACTTGCCGGTAGTTGCCGAGACCGTGCTCGCGCAGCGGATGCGCCTTGATCGCGATCAGTCCATTCTCGATAGCGCGTCCGATCATGCCGCCGCGAAACGGCGACTCGAACATCTCGGGGAACAGAGTGATTACGTGAAATTCCATCAACGACGTGAAAACAAATCTATTCGCGCGCGCTGCGCAGAGCCATACGGTCAGTCGAGCAGGCCGGGGACCGGCTCGATCGTGACGCGGCGCGCGGGGAGATCGATCGTTTTGACCACATCCTCGATGACCGGGACCAGCACTTCGCGCTCGGCGTCGCGCACCACCCAGACGTCGTGCGCGCCGTTGGAGAAGATTTCCTCGATCGCGCCGAGCCGGCTGCCGTCGGTCAGAAACACTTCACATCCGATCGCTTCATAATAGTAGAACTCGCCGGGCTTCGCGGCAGGGACGTCCTCTGTCGCGACCATCACGACCGCTCCCTTGAGCGACTCGGCCGCGTTTATATCGGCGATGCCCTCGAGCGTGACTCGCCGCGTCGTCGCGTTCAGTGGCGCCATCGCCGTCACGCGGAACTCGCGCGATGCTCCGTCGCGTTCGAGGAACACACGCTTTACCTGCTCTAATGTGTCGGAGTCGGGATTGTCGGGCCGAAATCGAAGTGCGCCTTTCAGCCCGTGCGCGCCGCTTATGCGGCCGACGCGAAGCATCAACGTGGTGACGCGAGGCGCGTCACGGTGCGGAGTGCACGATCAGCGGTCCTCGACGATTTCGAGAACGACCTTGCGGTTGGTGCGCGATGCAACAGCATTCAGAATCGTGCGGATCGATTTCGCGGTCCGTCCCTGCTTGCCGATCACGCGGCCCAAATCTTCCTTCGCCACTCGCAGTTCAAGTACCGAGGCGGTATCGCCCTGCGTCTCCTTTACGTCGACCGCGTTAGCGTCGTTTACCAATTGTTGCGCGAGAAATACGACGAGCTCCTTCATAGGTTGGCTCCGTTGCAGCGGGTCGCATCAGGCGGAGACCGTTGCTGTTTCAGCCCGTTTAATCAACTTCCTTACTGTGTCGCTTGGCTTGGCCCCGGCCTTGAGCCATTGGTCCGCCAAGTCCCTTTTGATCGTGACGCGCGGCGGATCGAACGCCGGGTCGTAGGTTCCGACCTGGGCGACGAAACGTCCGTCGCGCGGCGATCGCGAGTCCGCGACCACGATGCGGTAGAAAGGTTTTTTGCGCGCACCATGGCGGCGCAATCGGATTACAAGTGCCATTCAGTTCTCCTGTTCTTGATCTTATTCTAGCTCCCGAGCCCCATGCCGCGCATCATCATCTTTCCCGCACCCATGCGGGTGATTTTCTTCATCATTTTGCGCGTCTGCTCGAATTGTTTGAGAAAACGATTCACGTCCTGAACGGACGTTCCGCTGCCGCCGGCGATTCGCGCGCGCCGTCGTCCGTTGATAATCAGATGATTGCCGCGCTCCTGCAGCGTCATCGAGTCGATAATCGCCTGGATACGCCCGAGCTCGAGCTTGGCGTCTTCGGAATCCGCCGCACCCGCCAGTTTCTTGAGTCCGGGAATCATGCCCATCAGCTCGCCCAGCGATCCCATCTTCTTGATCGCGCGAATCTGCTCGGCGAAGTCGGTGATGGTGAACTCGTTCTTCTTGAACTTGCGCTCGAGCTCCTTGGCCTTGGTCTGATCGTAATTCTGCTGCGCCTTTTCGATCAGCGTCAGTACGTCGCCCATCCCAAGGATTCGCGAGGTGAGGCGATCAGGATAAAAGATCTCGAACGCGTCGAGCTTCTCGCCGGTCGCCGCGAACAGAATCGGCGCGCCGGTGATGGTGCGCACCGAAAGCGCAGCGCCGCCGCGCGCGTCGGAGTCGAGCTTGGTCAGAATCACGCCCGAGATGTTCAGCCGCTCATGGAATCCCGCCGCAACGTTCGCTGCTTCCTGTCCGGTCATCGCGTCGGCGACGAATATGATGTGATGCGGATTGAGCGCGGCCTTCAGGCGCGCCAACTCGTCCATCAGCTCTTCGTCGATTTGCAGGCGGCCGGCGGTATCGATCAGAATCGCGTCATGCCCACCGGTTTCGGCGCGGGCCATCGCGCGCGACGCGATCTCGATTGGATCCTGCTGCTCGTTGCTGTCGAGGACTGGAATCTGCGCCTGCGCGCCGAGCACGCGAAGCTGCTCCATCGCGGCCGGCCGATAAACGTCGGTCGAGGCGAGAATCGGATGGCGCTTGCGCTCGGACTTGAGCCATCGCGCGAGCTTCGCAATCGAAGTAGTTTTGCCCGATCCCTGCAGGCCGACCACCATGATTTTGACCGGCGGCTTGACCTTCAGATCGAGTTCGCGCGCCGTGCCGCCCATCGCATTCTGAAGTTCGGTCGCGACGAACTTGATCAGATGCTGTTCGGGCGAGAGCGAGCGGAGCACTTCGGCGCCGAGCGCCTTGGACTTGACGTGCTCGATAAAATCGCGAACGACCTTGATATTGACGTCGGCTTCGAGCAGCGCGAGCCGGACTTCGCGGAGCGCATCCTCGATATTGCGCTCGGTGATCCGGCCTTGGCCCTTGAGTTTTTTGAAGACTCCTTCGAGGCGGTCGCTGAGCGTGTCAAACATGAATAAAAACTCGGATATAGCAGGTCGAGGAAAGCGGTTTCGGCCCAGCCGATAGAGTTAATTAATATAGCAAACCGGCAAGGCTAGGGCACGCCGCGTTGCCAGTCAATGCGGCGGCGTCAGGAGGTTCGCACCTAATTTTCAATTGTGTCAGATTTGCCGTCTGAGGCTATTTTGGGCGATCCTGAAGGTGTTCCCTACGTTACAATTCTGTCGCATTTGAGCAAATTGACAAATCGGATCTCCCGGTGGATGCGCCGAGGGCGAATCGACCCCGCTGACGACGTTCTGACTTGTTCAAAATGCGGCGGGAAGGCGATGTTGATCTACATCGAAGAGAACGGAGTTCAGCGCGTCAAGTGTGCGAGCTGCGGGGATTTGGTCGCGTATACCGAGAATTTGATCAGGATTCTTGGGAAGCGCTGAGAGAGATGCGCGAGCCGCATTGAGACCCGCGCATCCTCATCGACTTACGAGCCCCAGATGGTTTGCCACCATGGCTTTGGCTCTGAGCCCGGCGTCAGGCCCGCTTTCTTGATCACGTCCTGGAGGTTCCAGCCGGTCAGGTCGGCCAGCGTTTCTGCTTCCTGCTCTTTGCGCTTGTTCACCTGGTCGAAATAAGTCTGCGCCGCCGGGCATGCGTTCGGCGATCCATTCCACGCATGCTGCAGGACGTAGCGCGCCTGGAAGTTTTCCTGATCCTGCGTCTCCTGGAAGATCAGATCTTCGGGAAACGTATCGGCGCTGTAACGGACGTGCAGGCGGGTGAGCGTCACCGGCGTCGCACCATTCATCGGCTGCGGATACGGCATGAACCCGGGACGTCGATACATCGGCATCGCGCCGCCGGTCTGGTCGTCGAGCCAGAAGACGCCGAGGCTTTTCAATTCGTCGCGCGAGAGCGGCGGCCCCGCGCACGGATCGCACCATCCCATGTTCCACACGTATTCGGTGAACACGGCGCGCATGTCGTTGCGCTTGACCTGCTCGTCGAACATCGCCTTGTAGAAGCCGCCGAAGTCGGCGCGCACGTATTCGGGGATATCGATGCCGCTCGGCAATTTCACCGTGCGATAGTTGGTCGTCTCGACGCGTCCGTTTTCAGTGAGCATGTAGACGACGAGGTCCTGCGGCCCCTGCGAATTAATCATCCCGAGCCGAATCGGCAGCATGAACTTCGGCGACTCGAACGCGAACTGCAGCGGCCGCAGGTAGGTCAGGCCGGTGCGATTGTGCTCGGCAATATTGACCTTGGCGACGAAGAACTTCATGTCGCTGCGAATGTAGGGCTCGAGCGCACGACTCGCTCCGGGCGGAATCTTGTAGCCGCTCTGCTGCAGCCAGGTTTCCAGTCCCGACGATTCCTTGGCCGACAAAATCACGATGTCGTATTCGCCGACGGTGTACTCCGCTTCGACCGTGACGCCGAGCGCCTTGGCCTCGGTTCTGGCAGTCGCGTCTTCGGCCGCATTCGCATTCCGTGCAGAGCCATGCCGGCCGCTGCCATCGGCTGCATCATTCCGCACGGATTCGGATCGAAATACTCGACCAGGCGCGGCGAGCTGTACGCGTCGATCTTCCGGAACAACTCGCGATCGCCGATATGCACCTGCCCCTGCTGCAGCACGACCGGCACCGGCACCACCAGCGCGAACTCGGACGGCTCGCCCTGGTAATCGTTCATCAGGCTGATGACGGTCTTGTCGTCATGATGCGCGATCACGACTTGCGACGCGTGATTGACCAGGCTCGCATCGGCCTTGCCGACGTAGAAGCCACAGAACGCCCGCGCGTCACGCGGCGCGCCGAGCAGAAGCGCGACGATCGTCAACGTCACCGAAAAGAGAATCTTCATTTGCTGAGAAAACATGGCCACCTCCATTTTGTGTCCATTCGAATTTGCGCGCGGGCCAAATCGCGTCCCACAACGGAACGCATACTGCCGCGATAAACAAAGCCCAGATAAGTCCGTTGGTGTGGTACAGGCGGACCTGCCACGCGTACGCGATCGCGGCGACGAGAGCGGCGTGCGCGATTCGGCCGCGGCGATCGTTGGGGCCGGTCATCGGATCGGAAATCATGAAGAACGCGAACAGCAGCAGGGCGCCGCTCTCGAGCTGATGCGTCCAGACGGCCCATCGATATCCGAAATATTCGACGCGAAGCGCGAGCGCGCCGAGATAGAACGCAAGGAACGTCCAGCTGATATCGGCGCGACGCGCGCGATTCGTCACCAGCATCCCGAGCATCACGACCCAGGCGGCGATCGCAACGTCCTGACCCCACTGCCCCGGAGATACCCACGTGCCGGGCAGCAAGACGATCGCGAAGATGATGCCGAAGGTCGCGGGATTGAACAGATGCTTGCCGCGAAAGCGGAACAGCGACTTCGAGGAGATCGCGAACGCCGCTGCGATCGGATGCGCGAGCAGATTATCGGCGCGCAATAAGCAGCGTCAGGCTGAGGCAGGTGATGATGGCGCTGCGCAATGTGCGCGGCTTCACTGGGGTAAGCCTCCAACACGCAGCTTGCGTCAGCAGGCCACTGGCGAAGGTCAGCACGACCTGCTCGGGGCGGATACTGAAGTCGCGGAAGTACGCACCGGCGGCTAGCAGGATGCCGAGCGAGAAGATCTGAAAGAGGCGAGGATCGGCAAATGAGGCAGTCCAGAGCTTGAGCTTCGAGCTGAATGCGTCCATCGAGTCGTCCTTCTCGACTCTTTGAACGCGCCCGCCGAATTTTCTTGCACAGATTTCTCGCGGATGGGCGAAATCTTTTGACTCGCTGTAAACGACCTGGTCCTTCGGTGCGTTTTACAATCGAGTCGCCCGCTTTGTTTTGATTCAGGGCGCTGTACGATCCAGCGATCGATATTGAATCGCCTCGCTCACATGATGCGCCGCGATCGCGCCGGCGCCGTCGAGATCGGCGATCGTGCGCGAGACTTTCAGGATGCGGGTATATGCGCGCGCGCTCAGCCCGAGCCGGTTGATCGCAAGCTCGAGCAGCCGCTCGCCGCCCGCTTCGATTTGGCAATGGAGCCGAAGGTCGCTCGCCCGCATCTGCGCGTTGCAGAAAAACGGCATCCCCTTGAAGCGCCCGAGTTGCGCCTCGCGCGCGCGGTTGACCCGCTCGCGTATCGCCATCGACGGCTCTCGCGCGACGCGGTCAGTCAGGTCCTTGTACTTCACCGCGGGCACTTCGATATGGATGTCGATCCGATCGAGCAGCGGGCCCGAGATGCGTGAGCGATAGCGCTGAATCCCGATCGGCGAGCAGGAGCACTCATGCTGCGGGTCGGTGTAGAAGCCGCACGGGCACGGGTTCATCGCAGCTACCAGCATCACCGAGGCCGGGAAGGTGAGCGTCCCCATCACGCGCGAGATCGTGATGCGCGCATCCTCGAGCGGCTGGCGCAACACTTCGAGCACGTTCTTGCGGAACTCCGGCAACTCGTCGAGGAACAGGACGCCGTGATGCGCGAGGCTGACCTCGCCGGGGCGCGGAATCGATCCACCGCCAATCAGGCCCGCGTCGGAGATCGTGTGATGCGGGCTGCGGAACGGACGCGTCGTGATCAGCGCGCGTCCGTCGAGCAGGCCCATCACGGAATGCACCTTGGTGGTCTCGATCGCCTCCTCGAAGGTCATCGTCGGGCAGAATCGAAGGCAGGCGCTTGGCAAGCATCGTCTTGCCCGATCCGGGCGGCCCGATCATCAGGACGTTATGGCCGCCGGCCGCCGCGACTTCGAGCGCGCGCTTGGCCTGCTCCTGTCCTTTGACCTCGCTGAAATCGACATCGTAAACATTGGCGTCGCCGAACGCCGTGGTGAGATCGACCGGAATCGATTGCAGCGGACGCAGGCCCTCGAAGAATTCGAATGCCTCGCGCAGGCTCTCGACGCCGAGCACCGCAGTACCCTCGCCGACGACCGCCGCCTCGGACGCATTCTCGCGCGGCAGCATCACGCCTTCGAACTTTGCGGATCGCGCGAGCAACGCAGTCGGCAGCGCGCCCTTGATCCCCTTGATACGCCCGTCGAGCGCAAGTTCGCCGAGGATCAGATAGCGCGCGCAGGCGCTTGCGATCCTTCAGCACGTTTTGCGCGGCGAGAATTCCGAGCGCCAGCGGCAGATCGAACGCCGAGCCTTCCTTGCGGGTGTCGGCGGGCGCGAGATTGATAGTCATCTTGCGCGTCGGAAATTCGAAGCCGGAATTTTTGATCGCCGACTTGACCCGATCGAGCGCCTCCTTGACCGCGCCCTCGGCCAGCCCGACGAGCCGATGCGGCGGAACGCCCGCACCGATATCGATCTCGACTTCGATCGGAAACGCGTCAACCCCAACCAGCGCGCTAGATATTACGCTTGCGTGCAAAAAGTTCCGCCCCTGCTAACCGCCAGTTGACACTAGCGCAACCAAGCGCTGCGAGCGATGCATGTTACGCAGGGTACATTGTTACTTCGGTGACAGTTCCTCCTGGCGAGCGCATCGTCCTTCTTTGCCTCGCCCCACGAGGGGAGAGGTCGACACGCTTCTGAGCGTGGCGGGTGAGGGACATTAATTCTTCAATTCTTCGCACAACGCAGCAGAGTGTGCGGCGCAACAGACAATCCGCCGCACAGATGTCCCTCACCCCAACCCTCTCCCCACATGGGGCGAGGGAGTTAGGAGAGAGGCGAGTATTCAATTAATCGCGCGGTGCATGCGCGCGCATGAAGCGCCGCCAAATCTGCCGCGCATTCTGATCGTAGTCGGACATCACTCGGATCAAATTACGTCAACGCCCGCTGCGGCATCAGTTCCTCCGGCAGCACCGGATCCAGATTGATATGCCGAATCACGTCGCGGCCCAGCACCATCGATTCCGCCGCGGCGGTGTCGAGCGGCAACCGCTCGAGCTTCCCCTTACTCGCAAGCAATTCTTCGGCAAGCGCGCGATACGTCGCGAGCATCGCCGCCGTATCCCACAGGCTGGTCGCCCTCGCGCGCGCATCGTCGTCGAGATCCTGCAAGCCGACGACCAGCGCCTCGGGATGAAGCCCCAGCGCTCGCAGATGCGCGCGCAGTTCCTCCACCGAGTCGCGCAGATTGGCAGGACGAATCCACAGACCGCTTTGAAGTTCGCGAAATCCCCGCAGACGCATCGCGCGCTCATGACGCCGTAGCGCGGCGCGATCGCTGCGCGGGATTGCCGCGTCGAACACACCGATCCACGCGCCCGACCACGGCTTCGCGACGTCGTCGAGATGCCGCCACTTGCGAACTTCATCGCGCATCGTCTCGCCCGACGGACTCAAGCGATAGCGTCCGCGTCCCGTATTGGCGGCGACCGATTGCTCGACCAGCCGCGTCAGCGCCATCCGCAAACTCTGCTCCGAGAATCCCAGCGCAATCCCGACGCCCGCAATTTCCTGCACCGACATCTCGCGCGGATATCGATTCGACAGGAAATCGATCACCAGCTCGCGCGCGGTGAGGTGTCGCGGCACATAACGAGGATTTGCAACCACTGCCATTCTCTGTTATATACAGATTCGTGAGGCAAAGATTAAACGCCCCGATACTTCGACGGAAGATTGGAGGATATCATGTTCCAGGCGCGTAGCGTTTTCTCCGACGACGAACTGCTGATGCTCAAGCGCAAGTCGCAGTGGCGCGCGGCGTGGATGATTTTTCACGCGTGGGCGGTGATCGCCGGCGCGATGGCGCTCTTCGTATGGTGGCCGAATCCGCTGACCTTCATCGCGGCGACCTTGATAATCGGTGCGCGGCAACTCGGCCTCGCGATTCTGTCGCATGACGCGTCGCACGGCCTGCTCTTCAGCAACATGAAGTTGAACGATTTCGCAGGCACGTGGCTGACGGACTACGCGCTGTTCGGCGACATGTACGCGTACCGGCCCTACCACGTCGCGGGGCACCATCGGTTCACGCAACAGAAAAACGATCCCGACCTCGGGCTGACAGCGCCGTTCCCGATCACGCGCAGCAGCATGCGCCGCAAGGTCATTCGCGATCTTACCGGCCAGACCGCCTACAAGCAGAAGAGGGCGCTGATTCGCCGCGCGTTCGGAAGCCCCGACATGCCGGCGTCGGATCGCCTCGCGATGGCCTGGAAGCGCCTGCACGGCGCAATTGTCACCAACGCAATAATTTTCGCGATACTCGCAGCGACCGGACACTGGTGGCTATTTCCCGCGCTGTGGGTATTCCCGTACATGACGTTTCACGAGCTGGTCGTGCGCATTCGCAGTATCGCCGAGCATTCGATGGCGCCCGACAACGACGACCCGATGCGCAACACGCGCACGACGCACGCAAACTGGCTGATGCGCGCGCTAGTCGCCCCGTACTTCGTGAACTACCACCTCGAGCATCACCTGCTGATGGCAGTCCCGTGCTACAACCTCCCGCGCGCTCACGAAATCCTGCTAGCAAAAGGCTACGCCCCGCGAATGGAACTCCAACCCGGCTACACCGCAATGCTAGCCCTGGCAACCTCGAAGCCGGAGCTATCGCAAATGCAAGCCGCCGCGTAATCCGTCTCTGATTCCCTCCCACGCTCGTTCTGATTCCCTCCTCCCACGTTGGAGGAGGGTTAGGGTGGAGGACAATTTGCCGCGCGGATAGACTGATGCGCGGCATTTCTGCTAACTGCAGAATTTCAGAATCAAAGGTCCTCCACCCGCCGCTCGAGGACGAGCGTCGGCCTCCCCCATCGTCGGGGGAGGCAATTCGGATTCAAGGCCAGACGGCGCCTTCCGCGACTAACTCGTCGCGCCCTGATTTGCCAATCCCGAGCAGCTCGCCGAGGACGTAGTCGAAATCTTCGCCGACTTCGGGGGCGATCCTGCTAACCTCGCCTGAGCCGGCGGAAAGCTTGAATGGGATTCCTGTGACGTGGGTCGGCGGGCCCTTTTTTGTTGAGACTGCCGGCCAGAAGCCGCGCTCTTTTAGTTGAGGATCGCGTGCGCACATATCGACGCCGTTTTCGACGACGCCGGCTGCGATGCCTGCGCGTTGCAGTATCGCCATCGCATCTTCGGCGCTGTGTTCTGCCGGTCCATCGCGAGACGTTGGCGTCGAGCTCGGCGCTGTTTTGCATCCTCATATAGAGCGTGCGGAATTTTGCGTCGCTTGCCCATTCCGGAGAGCCGATCGCCGTGACGAAGCGGCGCCATTCGGGGCCGGTGCGGACGCTGATTGCGACCCATCGATCGTCGTCAGTGTCGAGCGGCCGGCATTTGTAAACGCCGTGCGGCGCTGCGGGACCTTCCTGCGAATTGTAGCCCGGCGGGGACTGCGTTCGGCCGTTGACGGAGATGTCGAGCAGCGCGGGGCCGATCACCGCGGCCGCAGCTTCGAACTGCGCGAGATCGACGAACTGCCCGTGGCCCGTACGTCGTCGATGCCACAATGCGACCAGCGCCGCCAGCGCGCCCGTGTATCCGCCAACCATGTCGGCGTACGAATAGCCGTAGCCGGCCGGCGTGCCGTCGGGCTCGGCCATCAGGTGCGTATATCCGGTGAGCGCCTGCAGGGTCGGGCCGTAGCTGACGTAGCTCGAGCGCGGGCCGGTGTGGCCGAGGCCGGACATGCTGATGCAGATGATGTCGGGCTTCACCGCTTTGAGACTTTCGTAATCCATCCCCCACATCCGCATCACGCGCGCGGAAAAATTGTCCATCACGATGTCGCTCATCGCGGCGAGGCGTCGCGCGAGTTCGACGCCGCGCGGATGCTGCATGTTGAGCGCGACGGAAAGTTTGCTGCGATGCAGGTCGCATTGCAGGCCGAGCTTGCGATTGCCTAGCGGCGGCGGATTCTTGCGCTCGACCTTGACGACCTGCGCGCCGTGGTCGCCGAGAATGCGCGTCGCGACCGGGCCGGCGACGACCCAGGTGAAGTCGAGGATGCGTACGCCGTCCAGCGGCATTGCCGACATGATCAGATCACTCCTTCCGCCGCGAGCACCGCGATCGCTTCAGGAGCCATCGCGAGCTCGTCGCGCAAAATTTCGCCGGTATGCTCGCCGACCAGCGGCGGGCGCCGCGTGACGCGCCACGGCGTGCCGTTGAAAAGATACGGCGCGCCCGGGTAGCGGAATTTGCGCCCAAGCTCGGGATGCTCGACCTCGACGAAGAAGCCGCGGTCGATTAGCTGCTCGTCGTCGAACAGCGCCTCGGGCGGACGCACGGTCGCATAGGGCTGGCGCAGAAGCTGCGCGCGCTCGAGTAGCTCGTCGCGCGGATAATCCTTGACCCAATCGTCGAGCACGTCGAACACATGCTCGGCCATCAGGTAGCGATAGAGCGGCTCCTGGTAGTTTGGGTCGTCGAGGTCGGCCGCCTTGCCGTCGGACTTGACCCATTCGATGAGCGAGGTCCAGTCGCCGAGCGTGCAGTGCATGATGTAGCCGTCGCGGCATTTGCCGACGCGAAAAAAACGGCTCCAATGCAGAGTGCCGCGACGCGGCTCGGCCTCGTTGCGCTCGAAGTATCCGCCGGCGACGTGCTCGACGGCCGCCGCAGTGGCCTCCTGCATGCTCAGATCGATCCACTGACCTTCGGCAGTATCTGTCGCGCGCGAGCAGCGCGAGCATCACGGCGATCGCGCCGAAGTACGCCGACGAATGATAGGCCTGCAAACCCAACGGACGCACCGGCGCGTGATTCGGGAAGCCGTTGACGTAGAGCATCCCGCCGAGCGCGGTCAGCACGGTGTCGTCGGCGACGAAGTCGCGATACGGGCCGGTCTGTCCGAACGGCGCGATCGAGCACAGCACGAGCGCTGGATTCTCGCGATGGAGAACGTCCCAGCCAAGCCCGAGCTGGTCCATCGTGCCCGGCGCGAAGCTCTCGATAACGACGTCGGCGCTGCGAACGAGCTGAAGCAGGATGTCGGCGCCGCGCGAATGCTTGAGGTCAAGCGTCAGCGATCGCTTGTTGAGATTGTAGAACCAGAAAAACAGGCTGCGGTCGCGATGCGGCAAGTCGTCGAGGAACGGTCCGATGCGGCGCGCGTCATCACCGGACGGCGGTTCGACCTTGATAACGTCGGCGCCCATGTCGCCGAGGATTCGCGCGCAAAGTTGTGCGCGATGCCCCGTCAGATCCAGCACGCGCAAGCCCGCGAGCGCGCCCGGGCCGGTCTGCGTCATGGTTTCTTGGCCGACGTGTCCGCGGCCGGCTTTTCGATTTCCTTGAGCTCTTCCTTAACCTTGGGCGGCGGCAAATCCTCGATTGCGAACGCGCTGGTATCGAGCGTCGGCGGGACGTTCATCAGCACTTCGTTTTTCGGGCCGGTGCGTTTGCCGCCGACGACGCGAATCGTTTCGAACGTGTCAGGATTGGTCCATCGCACGCCCATCACAGCGGGTTTCGCCTGACCATCCTCGTCAACGGGCACGAGGGTGGTCCCTTCCTTATCGAACAAAGTTACTTTTCTGAGTCCCATAATGTTTTTCTATGATAGTGCGATTAGATGATGAACGAGAAATGATATGGAGGCCGGCGCCGGGATTCAAACGCCCCAACATGCTGTCGGTACGCGTGGGCGCGGACGCCCACGCGTCGATGGCGGGCACGGCGGCCCGCCCCACTATAAAATGCAAGAAGATGCAAACACCGGGTGCAGGGGTCACCCCTGCCGCCCGCCGCGCAGGCGATTATTTTCGGTTGTTTGCGGCGACGAAGCGTGTCGGACATCCCGTCATGTGGTCCCAAGCGATGTTTCGGAACATCCTCCCACCATTCGCTCGACGGCAAATCATCGCGGCGTTGCGGATGGAGCGGATAGTAGATGCGATTGTCGCGCTTCGAAGCCTCTCCTCCCACAATGAGCAGGGCCTCACGCTTGCTGTTGTTGATGAAGCAATGGCAGATGCCGGTGCCGGCGGGAAAGGCGGCAAACTCACCGGGACGCATCGCGTGAACATTGCCGTCGATCCACGCGTCAACCTTACCCTCGAGAACGTAGACGAATTCCTCTTCTTTCTCTTCGGCATGAGGCCATGAACTTCGTTCCCCGGGCGCCAGCCGCATCAGGTTAACGCCAATCTTCTGGAGTCCCGCCGCTCTGCCGATGCTCCGTTGATGACCAGTGTATTCGTCGCTGTTAGGATATTGATGGCTCGTCTCCGGACACGACGCAGCATCAATGATGAATGGCGGCCTCTTTGCGGACTTCTTCATCCGTCCCATCTAACACAGGCTATTTGAGAATGCAGGCATCGCATGCCGATGCGCGGTATTTTCGTGATTTCAGTGGGGGCGGCCCGCCCCATCTATAAGGTCGATACTCGCGAAGGAACGGCGCGTGCGTTAATCTGATCGGACGCAGATTAATACCTGGAAAAAACTAGTGGCTGAGACTGATTACAAATCTACCCTGAAACTTCCCAAGACCGACTTTCCGATGAAGGCGAATCTGCCCAAGCGGGAGCCGGAGATGCTCAAGCACTGGGACGATCTCGACCTCTACGCGCGCCTGATGGAAGTGCGCAAGGACTGCCGAGTCGTGGGTGCTGCATGACGGGCCGCCGTATGCGAACGGCCGCGTGCATCTCGGGACCGCGCTCAACAAAATTCTCAAGGACTTCGTCGTGCGATCGCGCTCGATGCTCGGATTTCGCACGCCGTTCGTGCCCGGATGGGACTGTCACGGGATGCCGATCGAGTACAAGGTCTCACGCGACCTCGGCGGCGACAAGGCGCGCACGACGTCCAAGCTCGACCTGCGCAAGCTGTGCCGCGCCGAAGCCGAGAAGTGGGTTGATTTGCAGCGCTCGGATTTTCGACGCCTCGGATGTATCGGCGACTGGTTCAATCCGTATCTCACGATGGCGCCGGAGTACGATGCCGCGGAAATCCGCGTGCTGCGCAAGATGGTCGAGCAAGGCTACGTGTATCGCGGCCTGCGTCCGGTGCATTGGTGTTTCGACTGCCGATCGGCGCTGGCGGAGGCCGAAGTCGAGTACAAGGATCACGTCTCGCCGTCGATTTACGTCGCCTTCGCGTTCAATTCGAATCTCCACGATGCTGGCGCGCTGGCTGTGGAAGCCAAAGATCGCGCCGAGCTTGAAGCGGCGCACAAGGCCGGCAAACTGGCGGCGGTGATCTGGACGACGACGCCGTGGACGATTCCGGCGAATCTCGGAATCTCGCTGAACGAAACATTCGACTACGTCGCGCTGAAAGTCGGCGAACATTATTACGTGGTCGCGTCGCGATTGGCGGACAGCGTCGAGAAGGAATGCGCGCTGACAGTCGAGAAACGGATCCCGCTCAGCCGCGACGCGATCAAGGCGCACGACGGCCAGGATATTTTTCGGCATCCGTTTCTGCCGCGCGACGTGAAGCTGATGTACGCCGAGCACGTCACCGCCGACGCCGGCACCGGCCTCGTGCATACCGCGCCGGGGCACGGCTACGAAGATTTTGTCGTGAGCCAGAAGTACGGGCTGAGTCCGTTTGTGCCGGTCGATGGCAGCGGAGTTTTCACGCGGGACGGCGGCGAGTGGGAAGGGCAGAACGTCTTCAAGGCGAACAACTCGATTGTCGAAAGACTGCGGAGCGTCGGCGCGCTGCTGCATTCGCAAAAGTTTTCGCACAGCTATCCGCATTGCTGGCGATGCCACAATCCGCTGATTTTTCTCGCGACCGAGCAATGGTTCGTCAGCGTCGATCATCACGGGCTGCGCGCCAAAGTGATCGATGCGATCGACAACGTTAAGTGGTACCCGGCATGGTCGCGCGATCGAATCCGCAACATGACCGAGACGCGGCCGGATTGGACAATCTCGCGTCAGCGCGCGTGGGGCGTGCCGATTCCCGCGGTCAGATGCGCGGAGTGCGACGAGGTCGCGCCGCTTACTGTCACGATGGATCGCGTCGAGGAGATTTTCGCGCGCGAAGGATCCGACGCATGGTACAGCCGGCCGGCGGCGGACTTCGTTGCAGCTGGCACTAAATGCACGAAGTGCGGCGGCGCGGTCTTTCTCAAGGAAGAAGACATCCTCGACGTGTGGTTCGATTCGGGCTCGTCGCAAGCCGCCGTGCTCGCTGTGCGGCCTGAGCTGAAATGGCCGGCGGACGCGTACCTCGAAGCGGTCGAGCAGGCGCGTGGATGGTTCAGCTCGTCGCTCGTTTGCGCGGTATCGGAGCGCGGCGCGGCGCCCTTCAAAAGCATTATCAGTCACGGCCTGACGATCGACGAGAAGGGCCGCAAGATGTCCAAGTCGCTCGGCAACTCGGAGGACGCGGTCGACGCCGCCGGGCGGATGGGCGCCGACGTGCTGCGCCTGGTGTACGCGTCGCTCGACTACACTTCGGACATCACGCTCGGCCAGACGATCTTCAGCGCGGTGTCGGAATCGTATCGAAAGATTCGCAACACTTGCCGCTTCGTGCTTGGCAATCTCGCGGACTTCGATCCCGCGCGCGACACGGTTCAATTGAAAGACATGCTCGAGTTCGATCGCTTCATCCTGGCGCGCACCGAGAAACTCAAGAGCGATGTGCGGCGCGCGTACGAAGCGTTCGAATTCCAGACCGCGTTCCAACTGATGCAGAATTTTATCGTGGTCGATTTGAGCTCGCTCTATATAGATGTAGCGCGCGACCGCCTCTACTGCGCGGCGGAAAAATCTCGCGAGCGACGCTCGGCGCAAACCGCGCTGTTCAATATTCTCGACACGCTCGTCAGGATGTTCGCACCGCTGATCCCGTTCACCGCCGAAGAAGTTTACTCGTACCTTCCGGGGCCAGCGGCTGGAGAGCGTGCATCTGACGACGATGCATCCGGCGAATCCCGCCTGGCGCGACAACGATTTGGAAGCGCGATGGGAGCGGCTGCTCAAGGTTCGCGACGAGGCGCTCAAGCTGCTCGAGGCGATGCGCCAGTCGGGCACGATCGGCGCGCCGCTCGACGCCGCAATCAGCCTGGGTGCTGACGGTGGCTCTGAGAGCGGACTGGCCGATACGCTGAAGCGCTATCGCGAAGAGCTGAAAGACTTGTTCATCGTTTCGGATGTCGCGATTCTTGGCGAGACGGAGTCCGCGGCTATCAGGAATCAAGCCAACGGCCGCGAGGATTTCGCAGTCGACGGTACGTTCGCGCGAGCCGCCGCGAATCCTGCCATCACACTGATCGGGCGTCATGCTTCTGGCGCGAAATGCGCGCGATGCTGGAAATATTTCGATGACAGCGGTGGCGAGACGTTGGACGCGCGATGTCGCGCAGTCGTCGGAGCGTAGCGATGCCGGAACAATCGAGTGCCAAGCCCCTTCCCGGCGTGCTCGCGGGAGGCGAGTCGATAGCGTCGGCGCCGCCGCGCAAACCGTTTCTGCTTTTGATCGGCGCGATCACGCTTCCCGTCATCCTGCTCGACCAGGCGACCAAGCTGTTCGTGCAGGCACACATGGCGCTGTACGAGAGTATCGCGATCGTCCCGAACTACCTCGACATCACCTACACCCTGAATCCCGGCGCCGCGTTCAGCATGCTCGCCGACGCGCCGGCGTGGGTCCGCACCGCGTTTCTCTTGACGATGGCGTGCGCGGCGATCGTCGTGCTGGCCATCCTGATCGTGCGATCGGATCGCGTGTCGATTACCTCGGTGGCGTTCGCGCTGATCCTCGGGGGAGCCATCGGAAATCTGATCGATCGCGCGGTTCGAGGCCGCGTGATCGACTTCATGCGCGCGCACTACTACGACCTGAACTACCCGATCTTCAACGTCGCCGACAGCGCCATCTCGATCGGCGTCACGTTGATCATTCTCACCGCGCTCTTCGGCAGCGAAGACGCGCCCAAGCGATCCAGTTAAACGTTAAACAGCTAAATCGCGCGACGCATTTGACGCCGCCGCACCGGCGGGTCTAGGTTCGAAAAATCGAAATCTGGATCGACGCGGAGCGCATCGCGATGAAACGCAATCAACACCGTTACTGGAACCGTGAGTCCGGAGCAGCTCGGCACGACCCTGATGCACGAGCATCTGCTGATCGGATGGGCCGGCTGGGAGCTCGATTGCGCCGCGCCGAAATTCGAGCGCAAATCGGCGCTCAAGAACTGCGTCGAGCGGCTCAAGGAGGTGCGCGACCTCGGACTCGAGACGTTCGTCGATCCGTGCCCGATGGACATCGGCCGCGACGTGAACTTCATGGCGGAGGTGGCGTCGGCATCGGGCGTGCGAATAATCTGCGCGACCGGCCTCTACAAGGAAGACCTGGGCAACACCGCGTACTTCAAACAGCGGACGATCGACGACATCGCGTCGGTCTACATCAGCGAGATCAACAAAGGCGTCGGCGATACGGGAATCAAAGCCGGCATCATCAAATGCGCGACCGGCAAGGGGCAGGTGACCAAGTACGAGGAGATGTGCCTGAGGGCGGCGGCGCGCGCGCACAAGGCGACCGGCGCGCCGATCACGACGCATACCGAAGACGGCACGATGGGCCGCGAGCAGCTGGAGATTTTCGCGTCGGAGGGCGCGGACCTCAGCCGCGTGATCATCGGGCATAGCTGCGGGTCGTCGGACTTGAGCTATCACGCCGCGATGCTCGATCGCGGATGCATCCTGGGGTTCGATCGATTCGGCCTCGACTTCCTGCATCCCGACAAACTACGACTTGCGGCGCTGATCGGACTGATCGGCGTCGGATACGAAAATCAGCTCGTGCTATCGCACGACACCGTCACGTGCTGGCTCGGGCGCGGACTCGACCTGACGCCTGAGACGGCCAAGCTGGTGGCGAACTGGACGCCGACGCACGTCTTCAAGAATATCGTGCCGGCGCTGAAGCGGGCGGGCGTAGGAGAGGCGAAAATCCGTACGATGCTGGTAGAAAATCCGCGCCGGTATTTCCAGAATTAGCAGTGCCGGCGCGAATTTTCGTCCAGTCTGGGTTGCCAGGCCCTTCGAATTCAGTCGTTGCCGTTCGTGGAAGTGGCAGTGCCTGTCTCCACCGAGGCGCGCCATTTGTCGATTGCCTCGATCGTAAAGCGCCAGTCGCTGCCGACGCGGAACGCGGGCAGCAGGTTCTTCTTTAGCATCCTGTAGATAGTCGACGGATGCACCCGCAGGTAATTTGACACTTCCTGTACCGTAAGAACCTTGCTTTTCAATTCATTGTAACGATCCATGCGTCTCCTTCGCGTTACGCGGTGTTTACGCTGCCCTTCCCGGCCCTTGACGATGTACGGGTGAAACAGTCCCGCGTGCGCTACTCAGTACATACTAGAGAGGTCGTAGACGCGCCATGCAGACGAGCGAAATTTACGCCAGAATTTGTAACCTATGGAACATTTTCAGTCAGAAATTCGCCGGCGATCAGCGCAGTGGTGACAAAATGTCGTCAATCGAGAGACTTTTTGTCAACGAATGGCCAAGGCGATCGAGCAGTACGAACTCCACGCCGCCCGCCGCGCGCTTCTTGTCGAGGCCGATCGCGCGCAGAAAGTTGTCGCTCTGCCAACCCGCCGGCATCGCAGTCGGCAAGCCGCAGCGCTCGATCAAACGCTCCAGCCGCGACGCTTCGTCAGCCGAGAAGCCGGCGTACTTGCTCGACAGGCGCGCCGCCGCGACCATCCCGATTGCAACCGCCTCGCCGTGAAAGTAGCTGCCGTATCCGGCGCTCGCTTCGATCGCGTGGCCGATAGTGTGGCCGAAGTTCAGAGTCTTGCGCAGACCGCTTTCACGCTCGTCGGCGCGATACGACTGCGGCTTTATGCATCAGCGATCGCGCGACGACTTGCTCGAGCAGGTCGCGCGCGGCGCGCAAGGATCGCATCGAGATCGCGCTCGAGGTCCGCAATCATCGGCGCGTCCATGATTGCGCCGTACTTGATCACCTCGGCCAGTCCTTCGCGAAATTCGCGATCGGGCAGCGTCGCCAGCGTCGCCACATCGGCGACGATCAACCGCGGCTGGTAGAATGCGCCGATTAGATTTTTGGCGTGACGATGGTTGATCGCGGTCTTGCCGCCAAGCGCGGAATCCACCTGCGCGACCACGGTCGTCGGCACTTGCACCAAAGGCACGCCGCGCAAAAAAGTCGCAGCCGCAAATCCCGCGAGATCGCCCACGACGCCGCCACCAAGCGCGAACACCGCACTGTTGCGATCGAGCCCGCTCGCCGTCATCCGATCGTAGAGAACTTCCAGCGTCGCGAGAGACTTGGATGCTTCCCCCGGCGGCACCGAAATCACGACGGGCGCAAAGCCGCTCTTGCGAAGCGAATCTTCGACGCGCGCAGCATAGAGCTTCTCGACCGTCGCGTCAGTCACGACGGCGCAAGCACCGGGCTTAAGTCCGGCGGCACGTGCGAGTTCGCCCAGCCGGTCGAGGATGTTGGCGCCGACCTGCGCATCATGCGAAGCGGGCCCAAGTTCTATGTGGATGGTCTGCATCTATGCTTTGGGGCAGAACGCGTCGAGCGGCGTGGATACCAAATGCCGCAATTACGTGATCGCTCAATTGCTCGATCGTCAGGTCAGAGCTGTCCACTTGAACGTCGGCGCGCGCGTAGGCGTCCGCTCGCTCGGCCATCAGCTCTTTGACCCGCTCCAAAGTTGGCTTACCTGTTTCCGTCAGCTTCGGGCGCTTGGCCTTCGATCGCTGGACACGCGCCGCAACGACTTCGGGACGCGCGGTCAGGCACACGATCACGCCGACTCGCTTGAGCGCCACGCAATTCGATTCATCAACCAGCACGCCGCCGCCGGTCGAGATCACTTCGGGAAACGGCCCGTGGCAATGCGGGCATCGCCGGCGATCGCTGGTCAGATGCGCGACCGCTTCGCGTTCGAGCTGCCGAAAATGCGCCTCGCCATGATCGGCAAAGATTTGCGCGACAGGTTTTCCAGCGCGCGCGACGACGACGAATCCACGTCCACAAATTCCCACCCAAGCCGTCGCGCAACAATCGGCCCCACCGAGCTTTTCCCGGTGGCCATAAATCCGGTGAGGATCAATTTGGGCGTCATTTGCGTTGCCCCGCCGCGCTGCGGGCCCGCGTCTCAGTAGTTGCGGACCTGTTCGAGGAAGCCTTTGAAGTTGCGCGTTATCTCGGTCAGCGAATCGCCGCCGAATTTTTCCAGGAACGCCAGTGCCAGCTCGAACGCGACCACCGATTCCGCGATAACTGCCGCCGCGGGAATCGCGCATACGTCCGATCGCTCGATCGCGCCGACTGCTTCCGCCTTGGTTTTGATATCGACCGATCGCAGCGGCCGCATCAGCGTCGACAGCGGCTTGAACGCGACGCGCACCCGCAACGGCTCGCCGGTGCTCATGCCGCCTTCGGTGCCGCCGGAATTATTCGAGTGCCGGGTGAAGCGACGGCCCGCCGCGTCGTAGCCGATTTCGTCGTGCAGCTCGGATCCGCGAATCCGTCCCGCGGTGAATCCCAGGCCGAGCTCGACGCCCTTGGCGGCCTGCAGGCTCAGCAGCGCGAACGCCAGCCGTCCGTCGAGTTTGCGATCCCATTGCACGTGACTGCCGAGTCCGACCGGCAACCCCGTCGCGACGACCTCGACGATGCCGCCGAGCGTGTCGCCGGTTTTTTTGCACGCATCGATCTCCGCGATGATTTTACTCTCGGCGTCGGGATCGGCGACGCGCACTTGCGACGCTTCGGTGATCCGGCGCAACTCCGCGATGTTCATCTCGGGAGGTGTCTTCGCTTCGGTCGCGCCGATGCTCGCGACGTAGCCGATCACGTCGATTCCGAACGGCAAGAGAATCTGCTTCGCGAGTCCGCCAATCGCCACGCGCGCAGTGGTTTCGCGCGCCGACGCCCGTTCGAGCACGTCGCGAATATCCTCGAGATTGTATTTCAGCACGCCCGCAAGATCGGCATGACCGGGCCGCGCGCGCGTGACGACCTCCGCCGCGCCGCGATCGCCGGGATCAGCCGACATCTTCTTGACCCAGTTCTTGAAGTCGCGATTCTCGATGATGAACGTGATCGGACTGCCGAGCGATTTGCCGAAGCGGATGCCGGAAACCGGCCGCACTTCGTCTTTCTCGATCAGCATGCGACCGCCCCGGCCATATCCCTTCTGGCGGCGCGCGAGATCCGCGTTGATCGCGGCAACGTCGATGTCGAATCCGGCGGGCACGCCCTCAACGGTCGCGACCAGCTCGGGTCCGTGCGATTCACCGGCAGTCAAAAATCGGAGCGTCATCCCCCAGATTCAACCAGACTGCGCGCCCGCGCGAAAGCGGGTGCCTCGCCCGGTTACTCGCGTGAGGTGTAAGTTGCTTGCGCAGAGATCGATCGAGATGCAGGCCAATATAGTGATCGTCGGAGCGACGCGCGGATTCGAGACGCTGACCTATTCGATTCCGCCGGCGCTCGACGGCCTCATCCAGCCGGGCCATCGCGTGCTCGCGCCGCTGCGATCGCGCAAGGTCACCGGCGTCGTGACCGAGGTCGGCGACCGGCTTTCGACGAGCGAGCTGAAGCCCATCCTCGAAGTGCTCGAGCCGCGTCCGCTGTTCGATCGCGCCGCATCTCCAACTGATGGAGTTTCTCGCGTCCTACTACATGGTCTCGATTGCCGACGCGTACCGCAGCGTGATTCCCGCGGTCGCGCGCGTCGAGTCGCGGACCGCATACAGTCTCGCAACACCGCCCGACCCGTTGGCGCGCGCCGCATTCACCCGAGTCGAGCGTGCGATTATCGAGACGATCGCGAAGCGCGCAGCGACCACCCGGCAACTCGAAAAAGTCGGTCCGCCGAGCGAGGTGCGCGCGACGATTGCGCGCTTCGTCGCCGACGGCATCCTCGAGCGCCGCGCCGCCACCACCGGGCGCCATCGCGATACCGCGGATCTGATCGCGCGCCTCATCATCGGCGCGAACATCGAGAGCGTGCGCGGTCCGAAGCAACGCGAAGTGCTGACTGCGATCGCCAACGCCGGCGCGACAGGCGTGCGCGTCGAGGATCTGAAAACTGCAATCGATGGCGCGGGCGCGGCGCTGAAGAGCCTCGCGCAGCGCGGTTTGATCGCGATCGATGCGGCGCCAGCGGCGCCAAGTCATGGGGTCGCGAGCGGAGTTCGATCTCACCGACGAGCAGCAAGTCGCGCTCGACGCGATCTCGCCGGCCATCGAGCATCGCCGCTACGAAGCGTTTCTGCTGTGGGGCGTCACCGCCAGCGGCAAGACCGAAATTTACCTGAACCTCGCCGCGCGCGCGCTCGCGGCGGGCCGCAACGTTCTGATCATGGTGCCCGAAATCGCGCTGGCCGACGAAATCGTGCGCTCGTTTCGCGCGCGCTTCGGCTCGCTGGTCGGTATCGCGCACAGCGCGCAGAGCGTGTCCGAGCGATGGGCGAGCTGGATGGCCGCGCTCGGCGGGCAGGCGCGCGTGATGATCGGTCCGCGCTCGGTGATTTTCGCGCCGATGCACGACATCGGATTGATCGTCGTCGACGAGGAGCACGACGCGTCGTACAAAAGCGAGGAAGGGATCTACTATCACGCGCGCGATCTCGCGGTCGCGCTCGCGGGATTTTCGAAATGCCCGGTCGTGCTCGGCTCGGCGACGCCGTCGAGCGAGTCGTATGCAAATGCGCGTCGCGGACGCTACCGGCTGTTGCGTCTTTTGCGGCGCGTGAACGATCGCGCGATGGCATCGGTCGAAATCGTCGATATGCGCCGCGAAGTCGCCGAAGCGCGCAAGCCTCTCGACCGCAAAATCCACGAACGGTGCTGGGCCGGCGGAATCGAAAGCTAAGCGGGAGAGATTCCCGACACGGTGCCGCTCTCGACGACGCTGGTCGCGGCGCTGCGCGAAAATCTCGCGTCGCGCGGCCAGAGCATGGTGTTTCTCAATCGCCGCGGATTCCACAATTTTCTGCAATGCCACGTCTGCGGCAACGTGATCGCGTGCCCGAACTGCAGCGTCAGCATGACGTTTCACATGCGCGATCGCTCGCTCCGATGCCACTACTGCGGCAATCACAGTGCGGCGCCCGACACTTGCCCCGAATGCAAAGGCTACGGGCTCAAGGGGCAGGGCTTCGGCACCGAGCGGCTCACGCAGACGCTGGCCGAGATGATGCCGACTGCGCGCATCGAGCGAATGGACTCCGACACCAGCAGTGTGCGCGGCGCGCGCGCGCGGATGCTGGCCGAGCTTCGCGCCGGCGAAATAGATATTCTCGTCGGCACGCAGATGATCACCAAGGGTTTCGATTTTCCCGGCGTCACGCTGGCCGCGGTCGTCAACGCCGACATGGCGCTGAACATGCCCGACTTCCGTTCCGCCGAGCGAACGTTTCAGTTGCTGACCCAGATCGCGGGACGCGCGGGACGCGGCGAGCGTCCCGGCCGCGTGATCATCCAGACGTACGCGCCGAATCACTACAGCATCCGCGCCGCCAAGGATCAGGACTACGCGCGCTTCATGCGCCGCGAACTGGAACTGCGCCGCGACCTGATGTATCCGCCGTTCGCGCGCCTCGCGATGGTGCGCGTCGAAGGCGCGGAGCCGCAACTCGTCAGGCGCATGGCCGAGGCGGTCGCGAAATCGCTGACCGGAAGACTCGACGCCCGAAGGATTCCGCGTGCTCGGCCCCGCGCCCGCGCCGATCGAACGAATCAAGCAGCGCTACCGATGGCAGGTGATGATAAAATCGCGCGAGCTGAAACCGATGCGCGCCGCGATCGCCGCGATGCGCGCCGAAGTCGGCGCCGTCGGCGAACGCGACGACATATTTCTTGCGATCGATATCGATCCGGTAAGGATGCTGTGAGCAGTGAGAAAATGAACGAGACCAACGAACATCCACCGATTCATCATGTGCCGCGCGCGCGTCACGCGTTCGACGTGAAGATGCACGACGGCGCGACGATTCACGTTCGCCAGCACGGTATCCCCGCCGCGCCGCGCCTCGTGCTCAGTCACGGCAACGGCCTCGCGATCGACGGCTACTTTCCATTCTGGGGACCGCTGCGCGAGCGCTACGAAGTCGTCGTCTTCGATTTTCGCAATCACGGCCACAACCCGTTGCACGGCGCCGAAGGGCATACGTGGCAGAACTTCATCGAGGACATGGACGTGGTCTGGCACGCGATCAATCGCGAGCTGGGCGCGAAGCCGGCCGCCGGCCTGTTTCATTCGCTGTCGGGCGTCACGGCTGCGATGCATGCGCTCAAATTTGGCCGGCGCTTCGACGCGCTGGTGCTGTTCGATCCGCCGGTCTATCCGCGCGACGGTCATCCAATTCAGTACCTGCAGCAGTCCGACAAGGAGTCGCTCGCCTCGCGCGCGGCGCGGCGTCCCGAGCGCTACAAAGATCCGATGGACCTGGCGAAGCAGTTCAAGCGGCGCTTCAAGAGTTGGGAGCCTGATGCATACGAGCTGATGGCGCGCGCGACGCTGCGGCACGATCGCGCCAGTGGCGACTGGATTCTTGCGTGTCCGCGCGAATACGAGGCGCACGTATTTTCCAGCGGCAGCGGATCCCGACTTGTGGCCGCAGATGGCGCATTGCCCGGTGCCGGTGAAACTCGTGTGCGGCGATCCGACAATCGACGAAGCGCAGCCGCCGGCGCTGATCGGGCGCGCGATGGCCGAGGAGCTCGGGATGCCGTACGAAGCGATTCCGGGAACGTCGCATTTTCTACAAATCGAGCGTCCCGAGTGAATGCATCCGCGCCGTCGAATCATTTCTCGCGCCGCTCGGACTCGCCGCGCCAGTTACCCTTTGATAGATTCTGAATACAGATGGCACTGCTCAAAATCCGCAAATTCCCCGACGACTCGCTCAAGGAGCCGGCCGCGCCGGTCAAGAATATCAACGGCAACGTCGAAGGGCTGATCGACAGCATGGTGCAGACGATGTACGCCGCGCCGGGCGTCGGTCTCGCCGCGCCGCAAGTCGGAGAATCGAAGCGGATAATCGTGCTCGACACCGATCACGAAAATCCCGGCAAGCGTCTGCTGAAACTGATCAACCCGCAAGGTCGTCGAGGCCGAGGGCAAGATCGTTTGGGAAGAGGGTTGCCTGTCGGTGATCGATTACACCGCCGACGTCGAGCGCGCGGCGCACGTGCTGGTCCGCGCTTGGACAGTCGACGAGAAGGAGATCGAGATCGAAGCCGACGAGCTGCTCGCGGTCGCGCTGCAGCACGAGATCGATCACCTGGACGGCAAGCTCTTCATCGATCGCATCAGCCGAATCAAGCGCGAGCTCTACAAGCGCAAACTGAAAAAGCTAATCAAGGAGGGCAAAGCCGACAGCGTAAGTCCCTCCTCGGTGCGGATTTAAAAAAATCGCCGACCCACTAAAGATTGTTTTCATGGGCACGCCGGCGCTGGCGGCTCACATCCTGGAACGTCTCGTGACGGCTTCAGGAGCCAACTTCAGAGTTGTCGGCGTCGTCACGCGTCCCGACAAGCCGCGCGGGCGTGGGCTCGGTATGGAACCGAGCGAAGTCGGCGCTAGTCGCTGAGCAGACATAAGATTCCGTCTTGAAGCCGACCAAAATTCGGACACCGGAATTTCTGAGTGAGCTGAAAGCATTCGAGCCGGATCTCCTTGTGGTCGCGGCGTACGGACGAATTCTGCCGAATTCGATCCTCGACGTTCCCCGCATTGCGCCGATGAACGTGCACGCATCGCTGTTGCCACGGCATCGCGGCGCTGCACCAATCGAAGGAGCGATCCTCGCGGGCGACGCCGAAACGGGAGTCACGATCATGCGGATCATCGAGCAGATGGACGCCGGCCCGATGTACTTCCAGCGGAAGATTCCGATCGAAGCGATCGACACGCAAGGGACGTTGAAGGAAAAACTCGCGGAGCTTGGCGCAGTCGCGATGCTTGAGGCGATCGATCTCGCGGCGCGCGACGCTCTGGTCGAAACGCCGCAGGACGACGCGCTCGCGACCTACACCTCGCAAGTCGAAAAGAAGGAGTCTGTGATCGATTGGAACGCCAGCGCCGCGCAGATCGAGCGGATGATCCGTGCGTACGATCCGTGGCCAGTGGCGCGCACCCGTCTCGGCGGCGACGAAGTTCTGATTTGGCGCGCGTCGGTCGAGCAAGAAGAAGGAAGCAGTGATTCTCCCGGCACGATTGTAAGCGTCAAGCCGAGTCCCATGGTCCAGTGCGGCACCGGCCGACTTAGCTTGATCGAACTGCAAGCGCCGGGGCGAAAGAGAATTTCCGCGGCTGATTTTCTTCGCGGCAAACGCATCGAAGTCAGGAGCTCGATTCGGCGGATGAGCGAGGAGCGCGCGAACGTGAAGCCCGCCGCCACTGCGAGCGCGCGCACCGACGAAGGTCTCGCGTCGCGGATGGCAGCCGTCGAGATTCTCTATCGTGTCGATCAGGAGTCCGGCTATGCCGACGTTCTGCTCGGTGGACGCTTGCCCGATTTCCCTCCAGCCGACCGCCGGCTGATCACGCGGATGGTCCTCGGCACGCTCGCGTGGCAGGGACGCCTCGACTTCGAGCTGGCGCATCTGACGGGACGCAAGCTCACCGGGATTCAGCCTGAGGCGCTCGCGATCATGCGGATGGGGCTTTTCCAGCTTCGACATCTCGACCGAATTCCGCAGCACGCCGTGGTCGACACCGCGGTCAGCCTTGCGAAGCGAATCCCCAAGGCGCGCGAGGCGTCGGGCTTCGTCAACGCCGTGATGCGTCGCGCGACGCGCGAGACGGCGCCGCTGCCCGCGCGTGAAAAAAATGAAAAAAGTTTTCTCGCGATTGCATATTCGCATCCGCGATGGATGGTCGAGCGGTTCGTCGACTGGTTCGGCGTCGCGAATGCCGAGCGCCTGATGACGGCGAATAACGATGCAGCGCCCAACGTGATCAGGCTGAACCTCGCGCGCGGTTCTCGTGACGATATAATCGAGAAGCTGAACGCCGACGGTTTCGAAATCGGCGACGCCCGGCCGCGCGCCAGAGACGTTCGTGCTCGGCGGGGCGCCGCACTTCGAATCGAGCGCGTATCGCGACGGCCTGTTCCACGCGCAATCGGAGGCGTCGCAGATGGTCGCGCGAATGCTTGCAGTGCGCGTGGGCGCGACGGTCGTCGATTGTGCGGCGGCGCCGGGCGGCAAAGCGACGCATCTCGCGGAAATCGTCGGCGAGCACGGTCGAGTGATCGCCGTCGACCTCAACTTCAACGGACTCAGGAACGCGCGCGACCTCGCGCGACGATTGCGCCATCGCAATGTCGAATTTATCTGCGCCGACCTGACCGCTGCGCCGCCGCTTGCGCCGTCGAGCTTCGAGTACGTGCTCCTCGACGCGCCATGCACCGGCCTCGGCACGCTGCGCGAGCATCCTGAAATAAAGTGGCGGCTGAAGCCGACCGACCCGGCGCGAATGGCGGCGATACAATCGCGGATGCTCGACAACGCGGCGGCGCTCGTGCGTCCCGGCGGCGCCGTCGTGTATTCGGTTTGCAGCATCGCGCCCGAAGAGGGCGAAGGCGTCGTCGATGCCTTCCTCGCGCACCATCCTGATTTCGAAATCGATCGCACCATAGTGAGTCGCGACGAATTTAGAGACGTTATCGATGCGCGAGGTTTCATGAAGACCCGTCCCGACCTCGGCGGACTCGACGGATTCTTTGCAGCGCGTTTGATTCGGCGCTAGAATTTTATTTAACTGACGGCGCATGCACGTGGAGCACAACCTCATTCATCTTGTTTCGAGTGCCGGCTGATGATCGCGAGCGCCTCAATCTCCAGAAAAGCAAACCCCGACAAATTGGGAGCGATTCGATTTCGATTTCGATTGACGCTTGCGCTCGGCGTCCTGTTCGCGTTCATGCTCGCCGGATGTTCTTCGCAGAATTTCTCGCCCGCGCCGCTCGCCTCGAGGAGTTACTACGCGGCGCCAACGCAGGTTTCCAGAACGACGCGCACCGAAGTCGCGTCATGGTATGGACCCGGCTTCGCGGGACGCCGCACCAGCAGTGGCGAGGTCTACAATCCAGAGGGATTGACGGCGGCATCCAAGACTCTGCCGCTCGGATCGCACGTGCGCGTAACCAACCCCGACACCGGCAAGTCGGTCGTGGTGAAAATCAACGATCGCGGACCGTTCGTACGCGGCCGCTCGCTTGACCTGTCGCATGGCGCCGCGCGGCAAATCGGGCTGACCTCCGCGGGCGTCGGCAGAGTGCAAGTGACGCCTACCGCGACCAGCACGCCGTCGGCAACCTGGAACACGTCGAGCTACGCCGAAAATTCAGTCACGGCCCGCGCCCCGCAATGTGAGTTACGTCTCGTATCGGACAAGCACTACATCGCTCAGAGTCGGCCGCCATCACTATCATTCGCACTCATCGCGCCGAACGGTCTCGAATCCAATCGGCGCCTGGCTCGCGAGCGCCCTCCCTCGATTCTGAGCCCCGCGCGCGGACTATGGCGATCAACCTGACTACTCAGTTCGGGCTGATGGCGCAGTACAACACGCGGATGAACCGCAGCATCTACGATACCTGCGCGCGCGCTCAGCGACGAGGAGCGCAAGCGCGACCTTCATGCGTTCTTCGGGTCGATTCATCGCACGCTTGAACCATCTGCTGCTGACCGACCGCGTGCAGATGGGACGGTTTGTCGGCGCGGATCGAATGCAATCGCTCGACGCGGCGGGACGCGCGATCGAGATTCGCTCGCTCGACCAGGAACTCTACGCGGATTTCGCGACGCTGCGCCGCGAGCGCGAAAAGACTGACGCCATGATCGAGGCGTGGACCGCATCAAAGGAAATCACCGCCGAATTCCTCGCACGCGACATGGTCTACGACGCGATGTCCGCGCCCGGCCGCTATCGAGTGCCGATGTGGATCGCGGTGACGCATTTTTTCAATCACCAGACACACCATCGCGGACAAATCACGACCCTGCTGAGTCAACTCGGCCGCGAAGCGGGAGTGACCGACCTGATGGCGTTGCACCGGCTGAAGCTGACCGAGGACGATTGACAATTACATAGTACTCAGGTAGCGTGTAGACAAGAGTTGATCCAGTCATTTCGCGACCAAACTGCGGCGGATCTGTTTCAGGAGCGAAACACTCGTCCAGCCCGGCGAATTCCTCGGGAGCTCTGGCGCAGTGCTCAAAGGAAGTTGAAGTTGTTGGACGTCGCAGCGCGTCTCGAAGATTTATCGACGCCCGCCGGCAACCGTCTCGAGTTGTTGAAAGGTGATCAGGCCGGTCGTCACAGCATTCGGATCAACGATCAGTTTCGCATCACGTTCCGATGGGAAAACGGACATGCCTACGAAGTCTGCATTGAAGACTATCACTAGAAATCCTGACTGGCTGGGTCCGGCGGTCGCCCCCGGCGAAATCCTCCTCGAGGAATACCTGAAGCCGCTCGGTGTCGGACAGGTCGAAGCTGCCCGCCGCCTCGGTATCTCGCTCAACCGCTTGAACGAGATAGTTCTGGGCAAGCGCGCTATCACCGCCGATACTGCGCTCCGACTGGGACGCTTCCTCAAGACTTCCCCGCAATTGTGGATGCGCCTGCAGGCCGACTGGGATCTGCATCGTGCGGTTCAACGTCAGGCGCGCAGCGCATCTTAGAGATTCGCAATCGTTTCACGCTGCGGCTAATCTCTGCCAATGGCTTCCTCGACCAAAGATCCCGTCGACAAAATTGCGCCCTCGATTCTCTCCGCTGACTTCGCGCGGCTCGGCGACGAGATTCGCGCGGTCGAAAAGGCCGGCGCCGACATGATTCATTTCGACGTGATGGACGGGCACTTCGTGCCCAATCTCTCGATTGGAATCCCGGTGCTCGAGTCGGTGCGCAAGGTGACCAGGCTGCCGCTCGATGCGCACCTGATGATCTCCGAGCCGGCGCGCTACGTCGAAGCATTCGTGAAGGCCGGCGCCAATTCAATTTCGGTGCATTGCGAGGTATGCCCCGATATCCCCGCGATGGCGAAGCGAATCCACGACCTCGGCGCGCGCGCGTCGATTGGAATCAATCCCGAGACCGACGCCGACAAGGTGCTGCCCTTCGCCGAGCATCTCGACATGATTCTCGTGATGAGCGTGCATCCGGGCTTCGGCGGCCAGGAGTTCATCCCGGCCGCACTCGACAAGCTGCGTTACATCCGGCGCGAGCTGAAGCGTCGCGGTCTGAGCATCGACGTCGAGATCGACGGCGGCGTTAAGCTCGACAATATCGCGGACGTGAAAGCCGCCGGCGCCAACGTCTTCGTCTCCGGCTCAGGAATCTTCGGCAAGCCCGACTACACGAAAATCATGGGCGAGATGCGCGATGTGATCGCGCGCACGCATCAACCATGAAGCCCCGCCACGCAGCCGCGCTCGCGCTTGTGGGTTGGTATCTGATGGTTCAGTCCGTGCCTGTCGTGAGCGCACATGCCGCGATCACGCCGCCGCCGACTACAGCGAATCCGAACTGGTGTTCCGAAGTGCCGGTGTCACCCGCTCCTCCCCACTTTGATGGCCAATACGGAACATGGGCCGCAGCTAGGAAGCGATGCACGACTGCAGGGAGAGACATTTATTTCTGCGGTGAACTCTGCATGGCTGCGAAGAACCTCTGGAACATGCAGAGGCTGGGCAAATGAAGACACTGACGATTTCAAATTCAGGCGCTCAGCCCTGAATTAAGCCGATACTCGCGTTTTCGCCGGACTCGCGCGCTATCGCCTTCGATGCTATAACCACTCGTCTGTACTTTCCCGATCACTCGCAACCGGAGACGGGGTGTAGCTCAGCCTGGCCAGAGCACTGCGTTCGGGACGCAGGAGTCGCTGGTTCAAATCCAGTCACCCCGACCACCTTTTTCAATGATTCGTCGCCGCATGTCGGCTGCGATCGTGAATAATACTTCCATCTTTCCGTCTTGACGCTATGATCGACGCACTCCTGATACTGGCAGCGTACCTCATCGGGTCGATTCCGACCGGCGTGATCGTCGGGCGCATCCGCGGCTTCGATCCGCGCGCGGTCGGCAGTGGCAATATCGGGACGTCCAACGTCGCGCGCGCCGGCGGTTCGAGCGCGGCGGTGATAACGCTGGTTGGCGACACCCTCAAAGGCGCGATTCCCGTGATTGTGACGCGCGCGGCGGGTTTTCCGCCATCGACTATCGCATGGGTGGCCCTTGCGGCCTTCATCGGCGCGATTTGCTCGGTGTTTCTGTTCTTTCAGGGTGGCAAGGGCGGCGCTGCTGCGCTGGGAATCTGGCTCGTAATCTCGCCCACCGTGATCCTGGTCGCATTGGTGGCGTTCGTCGTCGTATTTGCGATCAGCCGAATCATGTCGCTGGCCACGATCGGCGCGACGATTGCGGCGCCGCCCGCCGTCGCGATTCTCGGACTGCCGCATCACTACCTGTTGCTTGCGATCCTGATGGCGGCGCTCATCCTGTTTCGCCATCGCGAGAATATCCAGCGCCTGTCGCGCGGCGAGGAGCCCCGGTTCCAGCCCAAGCGCAGCGCAAGCACCGCGTCCTGACGGGTGCCCGCCGATTAATCGGACGCCCGTCTGTTAAGCATCTCGCACATCGACTCTGAAAAAAATTGTGATGCCGCAATGCGCATCGCGACCGTCAGTGCCCGTTGGCATCGCGCTTGCGTTAACGCTTCGCGCTGGATGTTGCTGTAATCCCGCTGGATGGACTAGGTATCTGTCTGCAGCCCGCGAGGAGAGATGCCTATGACATCCGCGGAAAAAAAGGAACTAGCCACCGAATTTCTGAACGAGTTTGAAGACCCCGATCCGGTGCGGCTCGCCACGATGGTCGCGAACGATTTCGAGTGGAAGGTTATGACCCGAATGGAGGGGATGGCTCCGGTGAAGGGGCACGAAGGGCTGCGAAATCTCGCTGAAGGGAATCAAGACGATGATGCCGAGCGGCCTCGGCCTGCGAATCGACACCGTCATCTGCGAAGGCGACCGATGCGCGGTGCAGGCGGAATCGAACACGACCGCCGCGAACGGCAAGAAATACAACAATCGCTATCACTTCGACATCCGCTTCGACGGCGACAAGATTGCCGAGGTGCGCGAGTATTGCGACACCAATCACGCGCGGGAGGTCTTTTTCAGCAAGTAGGCGCCCGGTAAAAGGGGAACCGTCGCAGGGTGCGCGCGAAACGGGGGTCTTGAACCTTCTCTGTCTTGGGAGAATGGTTATTGGGGATGAGGCGGAGGGCCGGCATGTGTCCGCGCGGCCAGTTCGAGCAGACCGAGAGGAGACTTATGAAGAAGGTTGAGGCGATCATCAAACCGTTCAAGCTCGACGAGGTCAAAGAGGCCCTGTCGAGTATCGGTGTGCAGGGTCTCACGGTCAGCGAGGTCAAAGGATTCGGCCGTCAGAAGGGGCATACCGAGCTGTACCGCGGCGCCGAGTACGTCGTGGATTTTCTGCCGAAGGTCAAGCTCGAGATAATCGTGTCGGACGAGCTGGCGGCGCAGGTCGTCGAGACTATCGAGCGCGCGGCGCGAACCGGCAGAATCGGCGACGGCAAAATCTTCGTGATGCCGATGGAAGAGGTCGTCCGTATCCGCACCGGCGAGCGCGGCGTCAACGCGCTGTAGCGATTGCGCAGAATCCATCGGAGTTAGTTTCGCTTTCCTTGCGAGTACGACGCCAGAGCGGCCTCGGTGCCGTCCAGATGTAAGCGAAAACTTCTCATTGAGGAACGATGGCACTCCTCAGGACCTCTGTTGTACAATTGAACAAGTATGGAGGTTGTTGTAGACACCTCGGTAGTGATTGCGGTCCTGGTGCGCGAGCCGCAACGTGCGGGCCTGATAAGAGCTACCGCCGCCGCAGAGCTGATCGCGCCGATGTCGGTGCACTGGGAAATTGGAAATGCATTTTCCGCAATGTTTAAGCGCCGGCGAATTACCTTGCGTGCCGCTCGGCGCGCGCTCTCATCATATCGGCAGATCCCGATTCGCTTCTCGGACGTGGAGCTCGAACGGACGCTCGAAGTGGCGCACGACCTTGGTCTCTACGCTTACGATGCCTACGTTCTCGTCTGCGCTCTGCAACATCGCTGCCGCGTACTTTCCCTCGATCAAGGTCTACTCGCTGCTGCAACTCACGCGGGAATAAGAACAATGGAGATACCTCAGTGACAGTCTTTACGTTTTCGGAAGCTCGACAGAAGTTCGCCGCGATTCTTGAGCGGGCGCGCCGAGAAGGCGCGGTGCGAGTCAGACGCCGCGACGGTCAGGTATTTATCATTCAGCCAGACCGTCCGCGTCGCTCGCCGCTCGACGTAGCGGGGATCCACACCGACCTGTCCAGGAAGGAAATCGTCGATATCGTGCGTGAAATGCGCCAGCATGAGAATGCGTCACATCAGGGCAGAGGCCTCGCTAGAACGACCAACGGGAAAATAACAAAGAAGCCGCGCTAGGTAGGTCGAAAAGAAAATTTCGCAGTGGGCTGCGATCAGGCAGTGTGATACCTACCAAGTAATCACCCTCCGCAGAAAGGAAGTACCACTATGATCGACCTCTACACCTGGACGACGCCTAACGGACGCAAGCCTGCAATCATGCTCGAGGAGTGCGGGCTCGAGTACTCGGTTCATCCTGTGAACATTCGCGAGAAAGAACAGTTCAAGCCGGAGTTCGTGAAGATTTGTCCGAACAGCAAGATTCCCGCGATCGTCGATCGCGACGCGGGCGTCTCGATTTTCGAATCAGGTGCGATACTCGTGCATCTGGCGGAGAAGACCGGCAAGTTCCTGCCGGCGAAAGATCCCGGGCGCGCGAAGGTGCTCGAATGGCTCTTCTGGCAGATGGCGAATGTCGGTCCGATGTTCGGGCAGGCGGGCCATTTCGTCAACGCGGCGCCTGAAAAGATTCACTACGCGATCGATCGCTATGCCACCGAATCGGCGCGACTGATCAAGGTGCTCGACAATCAACTCGCGAACACCGAGTACATGGCGGGCGCGTATTCGATTGCCGATATCGCGACCTATCCGTGGCTCGTCGTCGGCTTCCCCGCGATCAAAGCCGTGAAGCCCGACGTGGTCGGCGAGGCCCCGAACGTCGCGCGATGGATCGCCGCGGTCGGTGAGCGTCCGGCCGTGAAGAAGGGCATGGAAGTGCCGAAGGTCTAGCTTCGCGCGACGCTAACGGTTGACCGAACTCATCATCGCGGCGGGATAGCGACCGCCTGCCGCGACGTCCTTCGGCGAGACCTCGTCGATGCGCTTGAGATCGTCGGCGCTGAGCGTGACGTCGAGCGCGCCGACGTTCTCTTCGAGATACTGGCGCCGCTTGGTACCAGGAATCGGCACGATGTCGTTGCCTTGCGCCAGCACCCACGCGAGCGCGAGCTGCGCCGGGCGTGCAGTGTTTGTCTTTCGCGATCGCCTCGATACTCGCGACGAGCTGCAGATTCTTGTCGAAGTTCTCACCCTGGAAGCGTGGCGAGAAGCGCCGGAAATCGTCGGGCGCGAGATCGTCGAACTTGCGAATCTGGCCGGTTAGAAACCCGCGGCCGAGCGGGCTGTACGCGACCATTCCGACGCCCAGCTCGCGGCAAGTCGCGAGCGTTCCGTCTTCGGGCTCGCGGCTCCACAGCGAGTATTCATTCTGGAGCGCGGCGATCGGATGGACCTTGCACGCGCGTCGAATCGTCTCGGGTGCCGCTTCCGACAGGCCGAGGTAACGGACTTTACCTGCATTAACGAGCGCCGCCATCGCGCCGACGGTGTCTTCGATCGGCGTGTTGGGATCGACGCGATGCTGATAGTAGAGATCGATCGTGTCGATACCGAGGCGCTTGAGACTGGCGTCGCAGGCGGAGCGCACGTACTCGGGGCGTGCCGCTGATTTCGCGCCGGGTCGGCTCGGAAGGCGTGCGCACGATTCCGAACTTGGTCGCGATTACGAATTTGTCGCGACGCCCGCGAATCGCTCTGCCGACCAGCTCCTCGTTGCGCCACGGCCCGTAAGCGTCGGACGTATCCCAGAACGTGACGCCGAGTTCGAGCGCGCGCTCCAGAGTGTCCATCGACTGCGCGTCGTCGCGCGGGCCGTAAAAATCCGACATGCCCATGCATCCAAGGCCGATCGCCGACACGGTCAATCCGCTTTTGCCAAGCTGTCTCGTTTTCATTTTTTAAGTTTGCGTCACGCTCGCGCGTGAGTACAGCGTGACCGATTCATTTGACAGCGCGCGACCCGATGCGCTGAATTCGGGTGATGGCAGAACCTAAGCCGTCGATTCCGAAGCCCGATCTTAACGGATCGATCAATCACGTCTCGATCACCGTCAGCGATCTGACCGAGGCGATGAAGTTCTTCGGGCCGATGCTGAAATTCCTCGGCTACACCGTCGGCGGAATTTTTGACGACAATCGCACCGGCGGACGGCTCACCTTCAATATCAACGAGTCCAACGGCACCGCATTCAACGTCTGGCAGGCGAAGCTGGACCATCCGTTTGAGGTTTACGAGCCGGGACTGCATCACGTGGCTTTCAATGTGCAGCGACACGAGCAGGTTGATGAACTGTTCGCGCTGGTTCGTTCGCTCGGCGCGGAAATTCTCGACGGGCCGGGCGAGTTCCCGTTCGGACCGGGCGGCTACTACGCCTTCTATTTTCTCGGGCCCGATCGGCTGAAATTCGAAATCGTGCACATGCCGTTGGCCGAGCAGAACTACCGGCAAATGGTCGACGCGCTCGAACGCGGGTCGCGCTAACGATGCGATACCGCGCGCTCAGCGACGTTCGCGTCGTCGACCTGACGCATTTCATCGCGGGGCCCTACGCCACGAAGTTGCTGGCGGACATGGGCGCCGACGTCGTCAAGGTCGAGCCAGTGTCGGGCGAGGGCGGGCGCAAGCTGGGGCCGCATCGCGCGGGCGTCGAGGAGCGCGGCGGGCTGTTTGCGTTTCTGAATCTCAACAAGCGCGGCGTCACGATCGAACCTCAAGCATGAGCGCGGCCGCGAACTTCTCGCGCGGCTGCTCGACGGCGCCGATCTTCTTATCGAAAACTTCGCGCCCGGCACTCTTGCCGCGCTTGGTCTTGCGCCTGACGAGCTGATCGCGAAGTTCCCGCGCCTGTCGGTCGTTTCAATTTCGAATTTCGGGCAGGACGGAGTGGAGCGCGACGGCAAGCTGAATGACCTGGTGCTGTTCGCGCGCGGCGGATGGACGTTTCCAGTCGGCGAGCCCGATCGCGAGCCGCTGACGCCGCCGGGCTCGCTCGCGCAGTACATCGCGGCGCTGTACGGAGCGATTGCCGCGATGCAGGCGCTTGCGGCGCGCGATCTCGGACTTGGGCATGGTCAGCATATCGACGTGTCGATCCTCGAAGCGACGGTCGCCACGATGATCTACGAGACCGTCACCTTTCAGTACACCGGGATCGTGCGCAGCCGTGCGGGCAAGCGTTTCGCGGTCGGCCCGTTTTTGATCGTGACGCTGAAATGCAAAGACGGATACGCCGGTCTGCATTGCGTGACCGACAAGCAATTCGAGAGCTTGTGCGATCTGATGGGGCGTCGCGAGCTTGCTTCCGATCCGCGATTCAACACCGCGCTCAACCGGATGCTCAACAACGACGCGATCCTCGAAATCGTCGAAGCGTTTTTCATCGGGCGCGAACGCAAGTGGCTCTATCGCGAAGGGCAGCGGCGCGCGATTCCGCTCGTGCCGATTCCGAGCGTGGCCGAGGTGCTCGAATGGGAGCAGACGCGGGCGCGCAATTATTTCGAAACGATCGACGATCCAGTGATCGGCAAGATTCGCGTGCCGGGGACGCCGCTGCGCCTCACGTCGCATCGCGCGGAAGCGTCGCGGCCAGCGCCGCAGCTCGGCGAGCACAATCGCGAAATCTTCGGCGGACGTTTGGGGCTGAGAGACAGTGAGATCGAGGCACTGAAAAAAGCGGGCACGATATGAACTCGATCTTCGACGGCAAGCTTCGCGTGCTCGACCTCTCGATGGGATGGGCGGGACCGCTGGTCGGGCAGATGTTCGCCGAGATGGGCGCCGACGTGATCAAGGTCGAGGACACGCATCACTTCGACTGGTGGCGCGGATCGCTCTCGATGGCGCCGCCCGAAATGCAGCCGATCGAGCGCGCGGCGGTCTTCAACACCGCCAATCGCGGCAAGCGCGGCGTCACGCTCGATCTCGCGAGCGCGCGCGGAATTGAAATTCTGAAACGGCTGATCGAGGTCTCCGATATTCTGATCGAGAATTTCAGTCCGGGCGTGATGGATCGGCTCGGACTCGGTTACGATGCTGTACGCGCGATCAATCCGCGGCTCATCATGATCTCGATGCCGTCGTTCGGCAGCGACGGTCCCGAATGCAACGCGCGCGGATACGGCAACACGGTCGAGGCGATGGCGGGAGTGACGGGGCTGACGGGATATCACGACGGTGACGGGCAGCATTACACGCTCAGTAACGCGCTCGGCGATCCGGTCGCGGGGTTGCACGGCGTGTTCGCGCTGATGGTGGCGCTGCGCGAGCGTGCGCGCACGGGTCGCGGTCAGTTGATCGAGCTGGCGCAGGTCGAGTCGCTGATTCCATTTGTCGCCGACGCGATGCTCGATTTTCAATTCACCGGAAAAGTGCCGGCGGCGCGCGGCAATCGGCATCGCGAGCACGCGCCGCATGGAATCTACCGATGCGCGGGCGACGACAACTGGATCGCGATCGCGTGCGAGACCGACGAGCAGTGGCGTCGTCTCGCGAGCGTCGTGGGGATCGATGATAGACGGTTCGCGACTGCGTTGGATCGGAAACCAATGAGGATGCGCTCGACGCTGAACTATCGCGCGCCCTTGCTTCCGTGAGCGCCGACGATTGCGTTGGGCAGTCTCCGCGAGTGTGGGCGTGCTTGCTGCGCCGGTGAATTCGGCGGCAGCGGTGATGGCTGATCCGCAAATTCAGAGCCGCGAATATTTTGTCGCGATCGAGCGTGCGGTCGTCGGGACGCATCTGTATCCCGGCGCCGTCGCGCGCATCCCGGAGACTCCGCTGCATGCCGATGCTCCCGCTCCGCTGCTCGGCGAGCACAACCGGCAAGTCTTCGGCGAGATACTCGGGATGTCGGATGACGAAATTACGGAACTCGAGCAGAGTGGGGTCATCGGATCGAGTCCGCGGGAGTATCGAGTGGCGAAATAATCTTCGCCTGTTTTCGAAAAGCGCGCTTGAATGCTGGGTGCTAAGGCGAAAGGGTTTCACGTGAAACGTTGGTTAGTTCAGGAGAACGAAACGCGAAGAACCGGGAACCATCGCCTGCGCGGCGGGCGGCAGGGGTGACCCCTGCACCCAGTGATAAGAAATCACAAAATGGCGAGGACGCCATTTTGCTCTAAGGTTCTTTTTGGGGAGGAGGCTGCTGGGAATTACCTCGCCCATTATTTTGCGGATATTGGGGTTTAGTGGACGTTGTCTTTGGGGACGAAGCCTTGCATGCCTTTGAAGGCGCCGTCGAGGACTTCGATTTGAGCGCCGCGGTCGTCGCTGTTGATCACCCGGACGGGAGTGTTGTTGTCGACCTGCTTGGCGGCCAGTCCTTCGCCGAGGCCTCCGATCATTCCGCCGACGACGCCGCCTTGTTTTTTGAGATCGGTCAATTTGACGAAGGTGTCCTCGTCGGGATAGACGGCGACGGTGCTCTCGCCGTTGTGCGCGACCAGCTTATGACCGCATCCGGCGAGCGCGAGTGCGCCTCCGATCACGAAAGCGCAGATGACGACGGTCGAAATTCGCATCGAGAGTTCTCCTCTAAGGCGGGTTCTAGCATGAGCTTTGGGAAAACGGCCACACGTTCGGAGGAGCCACTCACAGAGCCGAATCCTAAAATTGCGAGGGGTTGGGGGCCGTGATAGGGTTGACGATTCGCGCCTGGTGGACCAAATCGTAATGCGAATCGGCCTGATCTCTGACACTCATATTCCCGAAGCCTGCGAGCATCTTCCGGAGAAGGTCTTCGAGGTGTTCGCGGGGATCGATCTCGTGATGCATGCGGGCGACGTGTATGTGAATCGCGTGCTCGACGAGTTGTCGGCGATTGCGCCGGTGATCGCGGCGCTGGGCAATGGCGATGAAGGACTGGATGGGCATCGCTATCGGCTCGACCTTGAAGACGAGCGGGTGCGCGAGGCGCATCTGGTCGAGATAGCGGGCGTGCGGATCGGGCTGGTGCATGCGATTCCGACGCCTGACGAAACGTCCGACGAAGTATTCGCGCGCGCGATGAATACGCAATTCGGCGGGCCGGTCGACGTGGTCGTGCAGGGACACAGTCACGTCGAGGGCGTGACGCGATTCGGCGCGACGATGGTAGTGAATCCGGGCAGCGCGACGCTGCCGCGCAATCTGGTTGGAGTGCCGGGAACGGTCGCGATACTGGAAATCGGAAATGGCGGCGAAGTCTCCGCCGAAATAATCAGCCTGGCTTGAGCGCCGGGCTGCCACGAGCGAGCGATTCAGGAGAAATCTTTTGTCTGCGGAAAACGAAGTGCCCGCGACTAAACGCGCGGTCACGATGGAAAAAATTGTGAACCTGTGCAAGCGGCGCGGGATTGTTTTCCCGACGAGCGATATCTACGGGGGACTTGGATCCACGTTCGACTACGGGCCGCTCGGCGTCGAGCTGAAGCGCAACGTCAAAGAAGCGTGGTGGCGCGAGATGGTCCAGTATCGCAGCGACGTGCTGGGGCTGGACTCGGCGATTTTTCAGCATCCGCGAACGTGGGAAGCGTCGGGGCATCTGCAGAATTTCACGGACCCGATGGTCGATTGCAAAGCGTGCAAGAATCGGTTTCGCGCCGACAAGATCCAGGGCGACAAATGCCCCGAGTGCGGCGGCCAACTGACCGAGGCGCGCAATTTCAACCTGATGTTCAAGACGTTCATGGGGCCGGTCGAAGAGACTGCTTCCGTGGTGTATCTGCGGCCGGAAACGGCGCAGGGAATTTTTTCGAACTTCGAGAACGTCGTGGATACGCAGCGGGTCAAGCTGCCGTTCGGCGTGGCGCAGCAGGGCAAATCGTTCCGCAACGAAATCACCACCGAGAATTTTATTTTCCGCACGCGCGAGTTCGAGCAGATGGAGATGGAGTTCTTCGTTCGTCCGGATCAGGCGGAAGAAGAGAAGTGGTATCGGTACTGGGTCGATTTTCGATTCAACTGGCACGTCAAGTTCGGAATCAAGACGGACCATCTGCGCAAGCGCGAGCATGCGACCGATGAGTTGTCGCATTATTCGAGCGGCACCACCGATATCGAGTTCCTGTATCCGTTCGGATGGGGCGAGCTGGAAGGCGTCGCCAAGCGCGGCAGCTTCGATCTCGATCAGCATGCGAAGTTCAGCGGCAAGGACCTGACGTACTTCGACGAGGATACCAAGACGCGGTTTCGGCCGTGGGTGATCGAGCCGGCGCTGGGCGTCGATCGCGCGATGCTGGCGTTCATGCTCGACGCTTACGATGAGGACGTGGTCGAGAACGAGGAGCGAATCGTGCTGCGGCTGGATCCGCGGCTCGCGCCGATCAAGGTTGCGGTGTATCCGCTGCTGCGCAAACTGGGGCAGCCTGAGAAAGCGATCGCGATTCGCGACGCGCTGAAGCGGCATTTCACGGTCGCCTACGATCAGGCGGGATCGATTGGCCGGCGCTATCGGCGTCAGGATGAAGTCGGGACGCCGTATGGCGTGACGATCGATCATCAGACGATGGAAGACGATACGGTGACGATCCGCGATCGCGATGCGATGACGCAGGAGCGCGTGCCTGCTGCGCGGCTGATCGAAGTGATCACCGAGCGAATCGGCTGGACGCGCTAACAATTCTGAAATTTTCGCCGTACGATTTTTCGATGCGGTGAGGGGAGCAACGGGTTCACATGGGTCGCATTCATCCTGAGATCTACTTTTTCGGTGCGGGCGTGGCGGAAGGACGCGCCGAGATGCGCAATCTGCTGGGGGGCAAGGGCGCGAACCTCGCCGAGATGGCGCGGCTCAAGCTGCCGGTGCCGCCGGGATTTACGATCTCGACGCAGGTCTGCAACTACTTTTACGATCACGGACACAAATATCCGAAGGGGCTGACTGACGGCGTCGCGAAGAGCGTTGCGCGGGTCGAGAAGGCGCTCGGACGCAAATTCGGCGACGCGAAGAATCCGCTGCTGGTGTCGGTGCGATCGGGCGCGCGCGTGTCGATGCCGGGGATGATGGACACGGTGCTGAACCTCGGGCTCACCGACGAGACGGTGAAGGGCCTCGAAGAGATCAGCGGCAATCCGCGGTTTGCGTGGGACTCGTACCGGCGGTTCTGCCAGATGTTCGGCGACGTCGTGCTCAAGCTGAAGCCGGAGAACAAGAACGATCCCGATCCGTTCGAGCAGATTATCGAACACAAAAAAGCGACGCGCGGGGTCGAGAACGATACCGATCTGAACGTCGATGATTTGCGGGAACTGGTCGGCGAGTTCCGCGCGCTGATTCGATCGCGCGTCGGCCGCGACATCCCGCAGGACCCGCGCGAGCAACTGTGGATGGCAGTGGGCGCGGTGTTCGACTCGTGGCATAACGATCGCGCGATCACGTATCGGCGCATCAACAATATCCCCGGCGACTGGGGCACCGCGGTGACGGTGCAATCGATGGTGTTCGGAAATCTCGGCGACGATTGCGCGACCGGCGTCGCGTTCACGCGCGATCCGGGCACCGGCGAGAAGGGAATCTACGGCGAGTTTCTGCCCAACGCGCAGGGCGAGGACGTGGTCGCGGGAATCCGCACGGGGCGGCAGATCAGCGTGAAGGCGGGGCGTGAATGGGCCAAGCGCGCGGGGATCAGCGAAGCTGAGCGCGCGGCGCATTACTCGACGCTCGAAGAAAGCTTCCCCGACGTTTTCAAACAGTTCCTGAAAATCGCGGCGCAGCTGGAAAAGCATTTTCGCGATACGCAGGACATGGAATTTACGATCGAGCGAAATCGCTTGTTCATGCTGCAGACGCGCACCGGCAAGCGGACGGCGCAGGCGGCGGTGCGAATCGCGGTCGATATGGCCGACGAGAAGCTGATCGATCGCAAGACCGCGCTGAAGCGCGTCGAGCCGGAACAGCTCGAGCAATTTTTGCATCCGCGGCTGGATCCGTCGAGCAAGAAGCACGTGATCGCGCGCGGACTGCCGGCGTCGCCGGGTGCGGTCAACGGCGAAGTGGTGTTCTCGGCGGACGAAGCGGTCGCGGTCGCGGAAGCAGGGCGCAAAGTGATTCTGGTGCGCGTCGAGACGTCGCCGGAAGATATCCAGGGGATGCAGGTGGCGGAAGGAATCCTCACGGCGCGCGGCGGGATGACGAGTCATGCGGCGGTGGTCGCGCGCGGGATGGGCAAGTCGTGCGTGGCGGGAGTGTCGGCGCTGGAGATCGATTACGGCGCGGGCACGCTGTCGGCGAATGGCGCGGTGGTGCGCCGCGGCGAGTACATCACGCTCGACGGATCGGCGGGCGAAGTGATCGAGGGGCGGGTGCCGACGGTCGATCCCGAGATGCCGTCGTACTTCAAAAAATTTCTGTCGTGGGCGGACGCGGTGCGCAAACTGGGCGTGCGTGCGAATGCCGATACTCCCGACGACGCGAAGATCGCGCGCGATTTTGGCGCCGAAGGAATCGGGCTGACGCCGCACCGAGCACATGTTTTTCGATCCCGAGCGAATCTCGGCGGTGCGCGAAATGATCATGGCGGAGAATGCGGAGCAGCGCGGGCGCGCGCTGGCGAAGATCCTGCCGATGCAGCGCGAGGACTTCGTCGGAATCCTGAAAGCGATGGCGGGGCTGCCGGTCACGATCCGATTGCTCGATCCGCCGCTGCACGAATTTCTACCGCATGCGGACAACGAGATGCGCGAGCTGGCGGCGAAGATCGGCACCACGCTCGAGCATCTGAAGCAGGTGCGCGCGAGTTTGTTCGAAGTGAATCCGATGCTGGGGCATCGCGGGTCGCGGCTGGGAATCAGCTTCCCCGAGATTTACCAGGCGCAGGCGCGCGCGATTATCGAGGCGGCGTGCGAGCTGCGCAAGCAGGGCGTCAAGGCGATGCCGGAAATCATGCTGCCGCTGATCGGCGAGCGTCGCGAGTTCGACATCCTGGCGGCGCAGATTCGCGAAGTGGCGGACGCGGTGTTCAAGGAACGCGGCATCAAGGTGGCGTACACGATCGGCACGATGATCGAAGTGCCGCGCGCGTGCGTGGTCGCGGATCAGATCGGCGAGGTCGCGGAATTCTTTTCATTCGGGACCAACGATCTGACGCAGATGACGTATGGGATTTCGCGCGACGACTCGGGGAAATTTCTGCCGGACTACATTCGCACCGGAGTCTATAAGAAGGATCCGTTTGCGGAGCTCGATCCGGTCGGCGTCGGCGAGTTGATGCGAATCGGAATCGAGCGCGGGCGCCGGTCGAACAAGAAATTGAAGATCGGGATTTGCGGCGAGCATGGCGGGGATCCGGCGAGCGTCAAGCTGTGCCATCGGCTGGGGCTGGACTACGTGTCGTGCTCGCCGTACCGGATTCCGGTCGCGCGGCTGGCGGCGGCGCAGGCGGCGATTGAGGCATCGCAGAAGAAGGTCGCGTTCAAGGACGTGTAGGGCGCGGCCGCGTCGGAAATTCCTAATTCCTAACCTCCCCTTGTCCGAGGGGAGGTCGACGCGCGCCGAAGGAGCGCGGCGGGCGGGGTGCAACGCTAGACAGATCAACCAGATCCAACGGCAAGTTCGAATCGGTCATTCGTGATTCAGTCACTGAGTCTTTCGAGAGCTTGCTCGATCCGAATCTGCAAGCATTCGCCGGCTCTGCATCGGCGTCGCAGCTACTTCGTTGTCGCCAGAAGCGAATTACCCCGTAGCCATGCTGGCGTCGATCAGTTTGTGCGCCAGGTGTCTTCGTGCGGTGCGGTCCAGGTGTCGAGTCGCCGATCGGCTGATTACCAGTCGTGACTTCGGGCAGCCGAAGTCCTGCGATGAAGATCGTGCTCGACGGCGATAGATTGTCTGCCGGCGCAAACGGTGATCAGAGAGTCTTGCTGGATCGACAGACGGCTACCAGAGTTCCTTCTCGACATCGGTCTGGTTGTTGCGCAGTTGGCGGGCGCGATGGTGGGTTATCGAGATGGTCTTCAATTTGGGTTCAGCCTATGCGAACGGCGGAGTAGTGTGTCATGGGTGTCGGTTAAACGAGTTGGGTTTGGTGAAGTTGGCGGGCGTTGTACCCCACCCGCCGCGTTCCTTCGGCCCGCGGCGACCTCCCCTCGGACAAGGGGAGGTTAGGAATAAGAGTCGCACGGCTCTCCTCGATTTAAGCGAAATAGTCTTCGGCGCGGATGGCGGGGATGTCTAGTTGGTAGACGCGGTTGTTGCGCAGGACCTTGAGATTGACGTTTTCGCCGGGGCGATGATTGCCGAGCGCCTCGTAGAGGACTCGGCGGTCGTTGACGTCGGTGTCGTCGATCGAGATGACCAGGTCGCCCTGCTGCAGGCCGGCTTTTTCGCCGGGACCACCGGGCATCACGCCTGCGATTACGACGTGCTCGCGCAGCGTGTACGAGAGCACGCCGAGCCATGCGCGCGGCGCCGCGGTGGTGCGACGGCCGTGTTTGATCAGCTCGTCGCGGACGTTGAGGAAGCTCTCGCCCGGGACGCCGAGAATCGCGCGGCTCAAGTCGGCGAAGTTCAGGTACGTGATGCCGACGACTTGCGCCTGGAGATTGCAGATCGGGCCGCCGCTCATCCCGATGTTCAGCGACGAGGCGGTGACGCTGACGCATTTGTCGAGCACGAATTCCCAGACCGCGTCGAACGGGCCGAGGTAGGTGATGATGCCGCAATCGGCGCATCGCTTTTCGCCGCCGAGACTCGAGACGGTGAACGCCTCCTGCCCGACGACGCATTTTTCCGACGACACGACCTCGACGCTCGCGAGCTTCTTGCGATCGATCTTCAGCAGGCCGATGCCGGTGCTGTAGTCCTTGCCGACGATTTTCGCCTCGAGCTGATCGCCGCCGGGCATCGTGACGATCACGTTTTTCGCGCCGAGCAGCAGATAGTGGACGGTGAGGATCAGGCCGTCGGGGCTGACGACGGTGCCGGTGCCGCGGCGGTCGGTGCCGAGGCCGATCGCGGTCGAGACGTGCGTCCGACGGGATGTGCGAATGAACGCCGACGGTGGCGCGCAGAACTTTTTCGAGCAGGAATGGAGGTGCGTTCACGATGGATATCCTGCGAATTAGGCTAGGACCGCGCACTCGCGGTTTCAAGCGGCGATCGTCATGCAAAAAAAGAGGCGGTCCCTCGCGAGGCCGCCTCAGATGATTAACGTCTGAGGGGCATTGGATGCGGGTACTTCGGCCACTATCTTCTCGCGGGCGCGTCGGGCATCGCAGTTTCGTTCGCGCGGATCGAGAGCGTCTGCAGCGCCTCGCCGAGATCGAGCTCGCTGTACTTCTGATTCGAGTACAACTCGTCGAGCCGCTTGACGGCCTGGTTCGCGCTCACATCGCCCATCGAGAGCTGACCCGAGAGCTGATGGATAATGCGGCGAGCGCCCTTCCAATGAAACAGGTCGGCGGCCGAATTGAGGACGTCGAGTTTGCCGACGCTGACGCGCATCGCATCGGAATAACCATTGACGTAACCGTCTTTGGCGGTGGTGTTGAGGCGGTTCCAGAAACTGCCATTGTGGCTGACGTTGGACGACGCAAAAGCAACTGCCCAACTAGCCACAAAGCCTAGCATTACGCCGGCGGCGAATTTCTTCATTTCGCGATGGTTCTCCCAGACCCGATGGCAACCTGTTTAGCAAAGTTACGTATCTGTCGCAAAATCGTTACATCCCGAATTGGGGGTGAATAGGACGGTAACGCTTAAGTAATATCGCAGTAACCTTTCGAAAGCCCCGCCTACCCGGTCCTCAGTGACCGCCACCGAGGCCATCCCCGCCACCCATCAACAAGGCGAAGTGTAGAACATTTCAAGAGCTAGGTAAATATGACCGATTTACCGTCCAAAAAGGTGCTTTCCGGGACCAACAGGATTGAATGAGCGCGCGCGCGCGGTGCCATGATCGTGCCCGTCAACTCAAATCCCGTGGCGAAAAGCCGATGTCCATCTACGAGCAGGTCCTCACGTTTATCCACAAGCCTGAGCCTGAATCGTTCCAGCGGCTCGCGCTGGACGGTCTTTCGTCATCAATTCGAAACAGTTGCGGCGCGTATCGGCGCTACTGCGAGGCGCGCGGCGTCGAGCCTGGCACGGTGCGCAGCGTTGACGATATTCCGGCGGTCAGCAATGTCGCGTTCAAGTATGCCGACCTTGCGATTGATGGCGCGGCGCTCTCGCCGGATGCGGCGGTTTTTCTCACCAGCGGGACCACGCAGGGGCGAACGCGGCGCGGACGTCATATCGTTGCGCGGCCCGAGATTTATCGAGCGTCGGCGATCGCTCATCTGCGAACGATGCTGTTCCCCGACGCACGCCGAATGGCGATTCTCGCGATGCATCCGACGGCCGACGTGATGCCGGAGTCGTCGCTGTCGGCGATGATCAGTTGGAGTATCGAAGAGTTCGCGACGGGCACGCATCTGGCGGCGGCGTCGCGCGAGAGGGTCGATGTTGCGGCGGCGATTGGGTTTCTTGCGCGAGTGCGAGGCGCGGCGCGAGCCGGTTTGTATCATGGGGACGACGGCTGCGTTCGCGGCGCTGTTTTCCGAGGCTGAGCAGTAGCGGGATGAAACTTCGGCTCGCAGCGGGTTCGCGAATGATGGACACCGGCGGGGCGAAGGGGCAGGTCGTGCCGATGCAAGCGTCGGAGGTGATCGCGCGGGCCGGCGAAATGCTCGCGATCGCGCCCGCGATGGTCATCAACGAATACGGGATGACGGAATTGTGCTCGCAGCTTTACGACGCGACGTCGTTCAACTGCCGCGGCGCTGTCGGATGCGCAAGAGAGATTCAAAATTCCGCCGCCGTGGCTGCGGGTGACGGCGCGGGATCCGGTCACGTTGCGGCCGGTGCCGGATGGGGAAATCGGAATGCTGACGTTTTTCGATCTCGCCAACGTCGGGTCGGTGTCCGCGGTCATGACGGAAGACCTTGGGATTCGTCGAGCGTGGAGCGAGTTCGCGTGATCGGTCGAGCGGCAGGCGGAGAAGCTCGCGGCTGCGCGCTGGGGATCGGGCAATTCTCGGCGACTGAAGCGGCGGAGGCGTCGCGATGAGCGCGAGTACAGCCAGCGCGGCGCGCGGGCAGAGAGCGGAAGATGTCAGTCCGGCGTGCGGAGCGGATGGCTGACGCACTGGCGCGGGCGTTCGCACTTTGGCGCGACCGGAACTACGCGCGACGACGCGACGCGATCGCGGCAATCGCGCATTCGGCGGGATATTCGGTTGCGATGCTCGAAAATTCGATCGACGCGCTGCTGAAACCGTTCACGAGTGAGGCATTGAAGAGGGCGGGCACGGCGGCCCGCCCCACTGTAGTCGGGCCGAAGACAGTTGGATTCATCGCGGCGGGCAACGTCGCGGGTGCGGGAATCCATGAGGTTGTGATCGCGCTGATCGCGGGTGCGCGGGTGATCATCAAAACTGCGTCGGCTGAGCCGATATTTTTTGCGGAGTTTGCGCGGACGCTCGCGCGAGATCGATCGCGACGTCGGCGCGCGTATCGAGGTGCGTCACTGGAGCCGCGATCGCGTTCGACCTGACCGCGGAGTTGCTCGCGAAATTGCGAGCTGGTGGTCGCGTACGGCGACGACGCGACGATCGAGTCGCTTCACCGGCGCAACGTGATTGGATTCGGCAGCAGAGTGAGTGGCGCGCTGATCGCGAGCTGGATCGCGATCGATTCCGTCGCGAATCGACGAGATCGCCGGAATTTGCTCGCGCGCGATGTCGTGTTGTTCGAGCAACTCGGATGCTTGTCGCTGCATCAGGTGTTCGTTGTGAGTGCCGACGGTCGTGCGGCGCGCGAGCTGGCGATTCGGATGTCAGCGGCGCTCGAACGTATTGGCGAGTCGATGCCGCCGGCGCGCATCCCGTTGCGTGACGCTGCCGCGATACGCGGAGTGCGGGAGCGCGCGCGATGGCGTGCGATTGCGGGCGAGCCGGTCGAGCTGTTCGAGGGACGCGGACTTGAGTGGACGGTGATATTCGAGGCGAAGGCGGATTCATTCAAAATTTCGCCGGGATTCAGGACGGTGCACGTTTCCGCAGTGCGCGATCTCGCGGAGTTCCGCGATTGCATCGCGGGTGTGTCGGGACGAATCGAAGCGATGGCGGTGGTCGGCGACGATTGTGAAATCGAAGCGCGCGCGATGGGGATACCGTACGTTTGCGCGCCCGGTGAGATGCAATCGCCGCCGCTCGATTGGCGTCACGGTGGCGGCGAGTTCCTCGACATGATGGTGGCGTCCGCGATGACTCAACTTGGCGACTACTTCCGCCAGAACCTGGCGCAGACTTCCGACGCGCCGATCGGGCTGGAGATTTCGCGCGCCGAGGGTTCGTGGCTGGTCGCGTCGGACGGGCGGCGCTATCTCGATTTCATCGCGGGGATCGGAGTGTCGGCGCTCGGCCATGGAAATCGCGAAGTGCTCGACGCGATCGCGGCGCAGGCGCGACGCCATCTGCATGTCATGGTGTACGGCGAGTACGTGATCGAGAGCCAGGTCATGCTGGCGCGGCGGCTGGTCGAGCTGCTGCCGCGGCCGCTCGAGCGCGTGTATTTCACGAACAGCGGGGCGGAAGCGATCGAATGCGCGATGAAGGTGGCGCGCAAGTTTACCGGACGCGCGGGATTCGTGGCGTTCGACGGCGCGTATCATGGAGACACGATGGGCGCGCTCGCGCTGGCTGGAAATCGCGCGATGCGCGAGCCGTTCGGCGCGCTGCCCGGGCCGGTGACGCATCTGCCGTTCGACGATGTTGGCGCGATCGACAAAATCGACTCGACGATTGCGGCGGTGATCGTCGAGCCGGTGCAAGCTGAGGGCGGCGTGCGGATTCCGGAGGCAGGATTCATTCGCGCGATTCGTGAAGCAATGCGATCGCGCGGGCGCGATGCTCATCTTCGATGAAGTGCTGACCGGCTTCGGACGCACCGGCAAAATGTTTGCGCTGGAGCACTTCGGCGTCGTGCCCGACATTATCGTGATGGCCAAAGCGCTGGGCGGCGGATTGCCGCTGGGCGCGTTATGCAGCCGCAACGAGGTTCTTGGCACGCTCTCGCACGATCCGCCGCTCGGACACATCACTACGTTCGGCGGGCATCCGCTTTCGTGTGCGGCTGGATCTGGCTAGTCTGAACGTGATCGTGCGCGAGCGGTCTGTGCGAGCGCGCCGCGACGATTGGCAAGGAAATCGTGCGGCGTTTGTCGGCGATGCGCGCGCCGGAAATAGCGTCGGTGCGCGGGCTTGGTATGATCGTGGGGATCGAGTTTCGCGACGCGGCACTGGCGCATCGGTTTGTCGCGGCGACTCTGGCGCGCGGGGTGATCGTGAACTGGACGCTCAACGCGGACAACGTCGTGCGGCTGGCGCCGGTGCTGACGATCACGGCGGACGAGATAGATTTTGGATTGAGCGCGATGAAGAAAGCGCTTGATGAAATCCGGCGCTGAAGTCACGATTAGAGGTCGGGGACCGGCCCTGGAAGAAAACGGGGAGTCTGATTGGCGGAGAGCAGCAAATACAACGGCTCATCCGGGCTGACAAATTCGGGGTCGGCCGCGCCGCTTCGGCCAGTTCCGCTGGACCGAGGATGACGAGGAATCGCTGCGAGTCCTGAAACTCGCCGGCGCGCTCGGAATCTTCATGCTGCTGGCGTACCTTGCGTACGATCAGCGAGTGCTCGGACTGCACGCGCCGGGCAACGATCCGCACTGGTTGATCCTGGCCGCGACCTGCCTGTTATTCGGTCTGTCGTGGACGCGAGGCGTTCAAGCGCCGCTGGAAATTCTGGATCCTGCTGTACAACTTCGTCTTGATGGCGACGTTCATCCTGATCAGCAAAGAGACCGGAGATCCCGAGTCGCGCTTTATCGCGATCATGTTGTGTCCGCTGGCGACCGCGTCGTTCGTCAGCTGGGGCACGCGTTGGCAGTTTACGATGGCTCTGACAGCGGTCGCGGGCTACGCGGCGGGCGAACACTTCGTGCCGATCGAATCGCCATACCGGATCTACCGCTGGATGGGGCTCGATCGCGGCGATCATCTTCGCTCAATACACCTCGATCTTCATCGAGCGGTACCGGCGGCGTCTGAGGAAACAGGTCGAGGATCTGGAAGAAGCGGCGCGGTTTCGGCAGACGCAGATCGCGACGATGGCGCATGACATTCGCAGTCCGGTCGCGGCGCTGAGCGGCTACGTCAATTTGATCGAAGACGTCGACACCAATGCAAAGGAGCGGACGGATCTGCTGGGACGAATCGGATCGACGGCGTGGAACATGGACCTGGTGGTGAGCAACGTGCTGGATTACTACGAGGCACAGGACGGGACATCGTCGCCGCGCTGGTCGAACTGGATCCGAATCAACTGCTGGCCGAGGTCGCGGAAGATTGCGGGCTGCAGGCGCAGCGCCGGCGGCTGAATCTGCGCGTCGAAATCACGCGGCTGCCGGCATGCAAACTCGACGGCCGGCATTTTCAGAGGATCGTAAGGAACATGCTCGCGTATGCGATCGGAAGAACGGCGACCGGAGATGTCACGTTGCGGGCCGGGGTGCGAAATGACGCGATCGCGATCGAGGTCACCGACAATGGACCGTTGCTTTCGCAGGAACAACTCGAAGCACTATTCCAGCGGCCGAACAGAAACGGCGATCGCAGTGCGGCGCGTGGACTTGGACTGTATATCGCGCGGGCGATGGCGGAAGCGTCGGGGGGAAGGACCGGCGCGCGGTTCGCGGATGGACGGCGTGGACTGACGCTGGTAGTGGAATTCCCGCTTGATGAGCAAGTAATGAAAGCGCGCATGCCGTGAGGAAACTTTCCGACGCGTCGGGCAAACTCTCGAACGAATTTGAACTGATCGCGCGACTCAGCGCGGGAATCCGTACCAGCCATCGGACGATTCTTGGCGTCGGCGACGATTGTGCGGTTGTCGCGCGTCCGCGCGGGCAGATGCTGTTCACTATCGACAGCATGGTCGAGAACGTTCACTTCGATCTGCGATGGGGCACTCCGGAAGCGCTTGGCGCACGCGCGCTGGCCGTCAACTTGAGCGACATCGCGGCGATGGGCGGGCGTCCGACGGCCTGCGTGGTGAATCTCGGCGTGCGTGAAGGGATTGCGTCGCGGACACTCGAGCGAATTTACGCGGGACTACGCGATGCGGCGCGTGAAGCCTCCACGGATATAGTTGGCGGCAACATTGCGCGCGCGAAAGAGCTGTCGATCACGATTGCGCTGATTGGCGAGGCCGGGCGCGGTGTGATGCGGCGCGATGCGGCGCGAGTCGGCGACGAAATCTTCGTGACGGGCACGCTCGGCGACGCGGCGCTCGGCTGGCGGATCCTGGCGGGTAAGTTGAGGGCGCGTGGCAAATCGAAAAGCATCGTCGCGGCAAAAAAATATTGCGTCGAGCGATTCATCTGTCCGCATGCCCGACTGTATGCCGGGCAACGTCTCGCGACGCTTCGGCCCACGCCGGCCGCGATCGACATCAGCGACGGACTGATGCAGGACCTGGGGCATATCGTCGAGCGAAGCGGGGTCGGCGCCGAGATCGACGCATCGCGAATCCCGGTATCGCCGGCGTACCGTGCGCTGATGGGCGACGACCTCGAGCATGCGCTCACCGGCGGCGAGGACTACGAACTTATCTTCTGCATGAAGGCCGGGCACAGCGAATCGGAACTGTCGCGTCGCTTGAGGGTCGGCGTGCACCGAATCGGAAGGATCGTTCGGGGCAAGCGCGCTGGACGTGATTGGTGCTATCGCGCCGATTAACGGAGGATGGGATCAGCTGCGGTCGCGCGGCTAGATTGTATTGATGATCTCCCTCCTGCCCTTGGTGGTCCTGATCCTCGTCGTTCTCAGCGCGACGCTGGCTGCGTCCGAAACCGCGCTGTTCTCGATGGCGCGGCTTGAGCATACGCGCGAGCAGATGAGCATCTCGGTGCAGCGCGCGCTCGACCGCCTGATGCGGCGGCCGGTCGAATCGTTGATCGTGATCATCGGGCTGAACGAAGCGTGCAACATCTTCGCCGACTGCCTCGCGACGATCATTCTGCTGGCGTGGCTCGGCGACAAATGGGGGCCGATTGTCGCGGCGCCGGCGATGCTGGTGATCGTGCTTCTGTTTTGCGATATCACGCCGAAGACGTTTGCCCTTGGATTTCCGTCGGCGCTGGCCTGGATCACGGCGCGTCCGCTGGCGGTGCTGACCGACCTGGTTCATCCGTTCGCGAGATATTTTCGCGCCGATCGAAACGGCGCCGCGTCCCGGCCCGGTTTCCGAAGAGGAGTTCAAGACGCTGCTCAGGCTCGGCGAAAACCAGGGACAGGTTGAGCCGGAGGAGCGCGCGATGATTCATCGCGTGTTTGATTTCGGTGCGCGGCGCGCCTCCGAGGTGATGACTCCGCGCGAGCGAATATTCTCGCTCGACATCGATATGCCGGTGGCGCAGCTGGTGGCGGAAATCGCGCACGAAAGTTTCTCGCGGGTGCCGGTTTATCGTCGCAGCCAGGACAATATCGTCGGGATTCTGCACGCCAAGGATCTCGCGGCGCGGCGCCTGGAGCCGTCGCCGCCGCGCGTCGAGCGGCTGGTGCGTCCGGCGTATTTCATTCCGCCCGGCAAGCGGCTGGCCGACTTGTTCGACGAGATGCGTCGCGGGCGCTTTCAGATCGCGCTGGTGGTCAATGAGTACGGCCGGCTGCTTGGCCTGGTGACGCTCGAAGACTTGCTCGAGGAACTGTTCGGCGAGATTCGCGACGAGTTCGACAGCGAAGTTCCAGAGCTGACCAGAATATCGGACAACGAATGGCTGGCGTCGGGCGCGGTCGGGCTCGGCAAGCTGGCCGACGCGCTGGCACCCGCGCGGGTCATCGAAGTTTACGGCGGCGGGAAAACGCTGAGCAGCTTGATTCTGCGCAGGCTCGGGCGAGTGCCGCGCGCGGGCGAGAAACTGAGGCTCGGCGAATTCGAGGCGACGGTCGAGCGCGTGCGCGGCGCGGCGGTCGAGCTCGCGAGGCTCCATCGATGACCGAGATCTGGCTTATCGTGGCGCTGGCCGGATGCCTTATCGTGCAGGCGTTCTTCGCGGCGTCCGAGATCGCACTGGTCTCGGCGGACGATTTGAAAGCTCGCGCCGCCAGCGAAAGCGGACATGCGCGATCGCGAGTGCTGGGACGAATTGTTGCTCAATCGAGATCGGTTGCTGGCGCTAACACTCACCGGCACCAACGTCGCCACGGTGGTCGCGGCAGTTGTGCTCACCAGTTTTCTGCATCGGACCAGGCCGGAGCTGATTTACCTTGCGCCGTTTATCCTGACGCCGATCACGCTGGTGCTTGGCGAGTCGATACCGAAGCTGCTGACGCTTACCAATCCGCATAAGTTCGCGCTGTATGCCGCGCGCCCATTGCGCTTCCTCGCGACGATGCTGGCGCCGCTGCTCTACGTCGAGACTCTTCTGAGCCGATTGCTGCGCCGGCTTGCGGGCGTGCCGGCCGACGCCGAGAGCGTGTTCCTGAGCCGCGAGGATTTGGCGCGATTGATGCGCCGGCGGCCGGGCGACGCCTCCGAGCAGCCGCATCATGACGCGATCCTGCCCGTCCGAGCAGCATGATGATCAGCCGGATCTTTCGCTTCTCGCAGGCAGAGGCGCGCAAGGCGATGGTGCCGCTGGTGGGTGTCGACGCGGTGCCGGAAGAAACCTCGCTGGCGGCGGCGATTGAAACCGTGCGGCGCGAAGGCTTCAGCCGCATCCCGGTGTTTCGCCGCCGAATCACGGACATCGTCGGCGTAGTTCACGTCTTCGATCTTTTGCAGGCGCCGGATCTCAGCCGGCCGGTCAGCGACATCATGCGGCCGGTCAGCTATTTTCCCGAATCGATGCCGCTCGACGAAGCGCTGGTCGCGATGCAACGCACCGGGGAAAATCTTTCCGTGATCGTAGACGAGTACGGTGGATCGGCCGGAATCCTGACGCTGGAAGATCTGATCGAAGAGATCGTCGGAGATATCGAAGACGAACACGACCTCGACGAGGAGCTGGCCAAAGTCGTCAGTCCGCGCGTGCTGTCGGTGGTCGGACGCGCGCCGATTATGGAATTGAACGACCGCTTCGGCCTCAAGCTTTCGGAGGCGGATGAGTATGCTACGATCGGCGGCCTGGTGGTCGAACGACTCGGGCATATTCCCGAAGCCCGGCGAGAAATTGATTGAAGGCGAGTTGACGATCACGGTCACGCGCAGCGACGCACGCGCCGTGCGCGAATTGATGCTGACCCTGGCGCATCCGATCCGGCCGGAACTCCTCAAGCGGCGATGACCGAAAAAAGAATTCGTGAAATCCTCGACGGCGTCGCGGCGGGCAAGATGACGGCCGGTGCGGCGTTCAAGCATATCCGCGAGCTGCCGTTCGAGGATCTTGGATTCGCCAAGCTCGACAACCACCGGAGCCTCCGGCGCGGAATTCCCGAAGTTATTTTCGGCGAAGGCAAAACTGCGGCGCAGCTCGCGGCGATCGGAGCGCGCGTGCTCGCGTCGGGAACGAATCTGATAATCACGCGGCTCGACGCGGACAAGGCGCGCGTCGTCAAACGCAAAATTCGCGCGCTGATCTATCATGCGGACGCGCGCATCGGCGCGGTGGTGAAGGAGCGCGTGAAGCCGTCGGGGCATGGCGTCGTGATGGTGATGAGCGCGGGCACCTCCGATATTCCTGTCGCCGAGGAAGCCGCGCTGTGCGCCGAGCTGTTCGGAAATCGCGTGGCGCGCGTTTACGACGTCGGCGTCGCGGGGATTCATCGCCTGACTGCGAATCTCGAAACGATTCGCGAGGCGAGCGTGCTGATCGTCGTCGCAGGAATGGAAGGCGCGCTGCCGTCAGTCGTCGCGGGCCTGGTGGACAAGCCCGTGATCGCCGTGCCGACCAGCGTCGGCTACGGCGCGTCGATGGGCGGGCTGGCCGCGCTGCTGGGAATGCTGAATTCGTGCGCGAGCGGCGTGACCGTCGTCAATATCGACAATGGTTTCGGCGCGGCGCTCGCGGCGACGCTGATCAACCGCGTCGGAATCGAGCGCGACGGACGTTGATGGCGAAGCGCACGTCAATCACGAGCGGACGCGCGCGCCGTGCGATCAAGATGGGTGAGCTCGCGTCGCAAGTCGGCTCCAGCTACCTGTGGAATCAATTGCGGCGGCCGTTTCTGAGTGCGCCGGCGCGCGATCGCGAACTGCTCGAGACGCACATCCGCAACGCGCAGCGAATTGTCGAGGGCTCCACGCAGCTTCGCGGCGCGTTCATGAAGCTCATCCAGATGCTCTCGATTCGCAAGGATCTGCTGCCGGGCGAGGCGCTCGACGTGCTGCGCGCGACGCAATCGAGCGTGCCGCCGATGAGCTACGCGCACAATCTCGGAACAGATTCGCAAGGAGATCGGCAAGCGGCCCGAAGCGATTTTCAGAAGTTTCGATCAGACCGCGTTTGCTGCAGCGTCGCTCGGCCAAGTGCATCGCGCGGTCACGCGCGACGGCGTCGACGTTGCGGTGAAGATTCAGTATCCGGGCGTCGAAGATACCGTCGAGCAGGATTTGCAAAATCTCAAGCTGCTGCTGCGGACGCTGCAGGCGCTTGGGCATGACGTGATGCGCCAGCAGATCGACACGGCGTCGGTGTACCGGGAACTCGAGCAGCGGCTGCGCGAGGAACTCGACTACGTGAACGAGGCGCGCAACATCGTCGAGTTCGGGCGGCGTCTGGGCGCTGACGGCGAGATCATGATCCCGCGGTACATCAAGGAGCTGAGTTCGCGGCGCGTGCTGACGATGACGTACGTCGACGGCTATCCGCTGGCGGACGTGATGGGTCCCGAGGTCGATGCGGAACTGCGCGAATGGGTCGCGGTCAAGATCCACGAGTTCGCGTGGCGGCAGATTCTGGAGTTTGGATTGCTGCACACCGATTTTCATCCGGGCAACTATCTCGTCAGCCATCATCCGCGGCTGGGCGTGCTCGACTTCGGATCGATTCGGCGCTTTCCCGAGCCGGTGCGCAAAGCGAATCTGCAAGTCGCGCGCGCGATTTTGAGCGGCGACGACAAATCGCTGGCGGCTGCGATGGTCAAGCTCGGCTATCTCGATCGCAATCAGGATGCGGCGCCGATGGTCAAAATCATCCACCTCCTGTTCGAGCCGATGAGAGTGAATCGCAGTGTCGATCCGCTCGAATACGACACGGTCGGCAAGGCGGCGAAGGTGGGAGAGCTTGCGCTGCAGAATCAGCTCTACAAATCTCCAGCGCACAGCGTGTTTCTGATTCGCGCACTGGTCGGGCTCGAGGGAATCACGCGCGGACTCGCGGTGAAGACCAACTACCGCCGAATCTTCGCGGACTGCGTCGATCGAATCGCGGGATGAGCGCAGCGGAGGAGGAGAGCGGAACCGCTGCGCGCGGGGCGGCAGGGGTGACCCCTGCACCCAGTGAAAAAGTGTCAATCGCAAAGTTGCGAGGACGCTACTTTGCTCTAGGTTCTTCGGCTACCATCGGCGCGCATGAGCGTTACTGTCGACGCGCTTGAGCGTTATCGTGACTATCATTTCAGGCGTGTCGCTTCGCGGCGCGTGACTGGCGAGAAGAGCGCGCTCAAATTTATCGACGAGGTTGGGTTCTGCACCGGGTTCACGGCCGGGATGGGTGTGCCGTGCCTGCGCGAGGCGATTGCGGGAACGCGCGAACCCTCGATGCCCGAGCATATCCAGCACGACTACGCGATTGGGATGACCTGGCGGATAAAAGATTCGTTGCCGCAGCGGCGCGCGGTTTATTACGGCAAAGTGATCGCGCGACGCCCGAGTTTTATCGCGCGTGAGATGCTCGGCGCGTTTTTGAGGCTGCGCATCGAGCCGGGCGGCTATCGGAAACTGTACTTGCGCGGCGGATTGTCGCATTGCGGCAAGCTGGTGATGGACGCGCTGTCGAAGCGCGGCGCGGCCGAGACGCGCGTGTTGAAGCTGTCGAGCGGCTACGCGCAACCGTCGAGGCGGGCGGTGTTCGATCGTGCGATGGCGGAACTGCAGGAAAAATTTCTCGCGCTCAAAGTTGACGAGCGCGCCGACCCGTTCAGCTACGTGTGGGACACGATGGCGCATCGATGGCCCGACGCGATTGCGGAGGCGCGCCGCCTCACGCGCAAGCAGGCCGCGTACGTGATCGTCGACAAATATTTTGAGACTGCGGCGTTTGGGAATGAGCGCACAATAGCGCGGCTGCTCGGAATCGACGCCGCGCTGGTTGAAGGAGCGGCGCGCCGACTCGAGCGTGAGGGCACGGTTGTCGCGCGGCGTGAGAGTCGATGGGCATCCCGGAGCGATCAGTATTGCTCGCCAAGTTCGCGCCGTAGCAGTAGGCGCTTGTCGGCGGAGACCGTTTCGGTCTAAGAATCGAACAGCTCGACGAATTTCCGCGAAGATTCCAGTTCGGAGGTGACGCCATGCCGCTCGACCCGCAAGCTAAAGGCATTGATGGATCAACTTGCTGCCGCGCCTGGACCCAAGCTGAGTTCGCTCACACCGGCCGACGCGCGCCGCCTTACCGCGGGCATGTTCAGAGTGCCGCCGGAGCGCGCCGAAAAAGTCGCCAAGGTCGAGGATCGCAAGATTCCGGGTCCGGCCGGCGAGATACCGATTCGCATCTACACTCCCGAGGGCGCGGGACCGTTTCCGGTGCTGGTGTTTTTTCACGGCGGCGGATGGGTGATTTGCGGGCTCGATACGCATGACGGGCCGTGCCGCGCGCTCACCAACAAGGCCGGATGCGTGACGGTGTCGGTCGATTACCGGCTCGCGCCTGAGAACAAATTTCCCGCCGGCGTCGAAGATTGCTTTGCCGCGACCAAGTGGGTCGCCGCGCACGCCAAAGAGCTGAACGCCGATGCGAACCGGCTGGCGGTCGGCGGCGACAGTGCGGGCGGAAATCTGTCGGCGGTGATCTCGCAGCTTGCGCGCGACGCGGGCGGTCCGAAGATCGCGTTCCAGCTACTCATCTATCCGGCGACCGAGGCTGAGCTTGATACTTACTCGCACAAAACCTTCACCGACTACTTTCTAACCAAGGACGACATAACTTATTTCTGGAACCACTACCTGCGCAGCCCTGCCGACCGCAAAGATCCGCGCGTCGCGCCTGCGCTGGCGAAGAGCTTCAAGGGATTGCCGCCCGCGCTGATTATCACGGCGGAATTCGATCCGCTGCGCGACGAAGGCGAGACTTACGGCGAGAAGCTACGCGCGGCGGGCGTGCCGGTGACCGTCACGCGCTACGAGGGAATGATTCACGGATTCTTTTCGATGTACGAGATGCTCGACAAGGGCAAGCTCGCGATCGACGAATCAGCCGAGGCGCTCAGGAAAGCGTTCGCGAAGTAGCGGCGAGCATCGTCACCATTGCTCGTAGTGGACGGCGCGGCGTTCGTAGCCGGCGCCGCGGAGCAGGTCGCGCAATCGGATGACGCCTTTGCCGACGCCGCAAATGTAGAAGTGGCGCGTGCGATCGGCGTCGGCGGTGATCCATCGCGATTGCGCCATCTCGAACAGGCGATCGTAAATCTGATCGGCAGGCACGATCACCGGCTCGTACGAGAAATTCGGCGCGGTGCGAACGAGCGCATCGAGTTCGGCGGCGTACAGGATGTGATCGCGATCCGGCGCCGCATAAATCAGATGGATCTTCGGCTGCGGCGACGAGGCGAGCGCCCGCTTCAGCATCGGGCGAATCGGCGCGATCGCCGTGCCTTCAGCGATAAAGCCCAGTTCTGCATCGGGTGCGCGGTCGATCGTGAAATTGCCGAAGGGACCGCTGAAATCGAGGGTGTCGCCGACGCGGCGCTCGAAGAGCCATTCGACGCCGCGCCCGCCTTCGACGCGATTGAAACAAATCTCGAACGGACCGCGGTCTTCAGGGTCCGACGCGATCGAGTAGGGACGCGATCGCGTCTCGTCGCCGAGCGGAATCGTTATCGAGATGAACTGGCCGGGGGCAAATCGCAGATGCTTGCCGCTGGTGAGCGAGAGAAAAATCGAACGCGTGTCGGATGCGTGATCGAAAATCTTCTCGACGCGCGCATTCAGCGTCGAGCGCTTGCTCGGTGTGTCGGCCGTCATTCCTCGGCCGACTCGCTGACCTGGTTGATCGTGTAGCGCGGAACGACGATGACGATTTCCGCGTTGGGGTCAGTGATGACGGCCTGGCATCCGAGCCGCGACGTCGGAGTCAGCCCCGGCGCCTTGTCGAGCAGGTCATCTTCCTGCTCGCTGGACTCGCCGAGCTTGTTGAAACCCTGCTTGACGATCACGTGGCAGGTCGTGCACGCGCAATTGCCGCCGCACGCGTGCTCGAGATGGATGCCGTGGCCGAGCATCACGTCGAGAATCGAGCCGGGCTCGCCGTCATGATGAAACGGCGCCTTGGCGGGGTCGAACTCGATAACCTTTTCGGGGTCGCCGTTTTCGAATTGGATTCGCAGTTTCGCCATCGGAGTCAGGTCGTAATTGAGATTATGCGCTGCGCCGCGCCGCGAAACCGTCACGTGGACTCGAAGCGTACGCGCTTGCATCTTCGCCTGATTTTCGCCATCATCGGGAACAGTCGAAGACCAGCGAGGGGAGAATCCCAATGGCGACGCTGACCAAGCGGCAGAAGCAGCTAATCGATTACCTGAACGACTATATCAGCGAACACGGCTACGCGCCCACGCTCGCCGAAGTCGGCCAATACTTCGGGCTGTCGTCGCTCGCCACCGTGCATAAGCATCTGCACAACCTCGAGCAGAAGGGGTTCATCAAGCGGCAACACAATCATAGCCGCGCACTCGAAGTCGTCGGGTCGGAGAAGCGTGAAGCGCCGAGGACGATCCGATTGCTGGGCACGGTTGCCGCGGGCGCGCCGATCGAGGCGATCGAGAATAACGAGACGATCAGCGTGCCCGACGACTTCATCCGGCGCGACAATACATTCTGCCTGCGGGTGAAAGGCGACTCGATGATCGAAGACGGCATCCGCGACGGCGACTACATAATCGTCGAAGGCCGCGACAGCGCCGACAACGGCGAGACGGTGGTTGCGCTGATCGGCAACGAGGCGACAGTCAAGAAATTCTATCGCGAATCGGGCGGGCAGGTTCGGCTGCAGCCGGCGAACGCGGCGATGCAACCGATCATGGTGACAGAGAGCGATCTGGCGATTCGCGGCGTGGTCGTGGGCTTGATGCGTCACTACCGCTAAGCGCGGAACTTGATTTAATGTGAAACCCGCGGTGGGTTTCACGCTTCCTTCGGCAGGGCTAAGCCCTGCACCTTAGTATTAAGAAAAGATGCGGGACTTCGTCCCTGTTAGAAAGGGTTTGCACAGCCAAGCCTGGAGGGATCGCTGTGTTTAAGAAGATAGATTGCGTGATGATTCGGGTGGACGACCTCGCGGCGGGTGAGAAATTCTACTCGGAAGTTTTCGGGCTCAAGACGCTTTGGCGTGAGGCTCGCAGTGTCGGGATGCGGCATACCGGAAACCGACGCCGAAATTGTTCTTCACGACAACTCTGAGATACCGCACAGGGTCGAGGTGCATTACCTGGTCGATGATGTGGTGGCGGCGGTGAAGGGCTATGCGGAGAAAGGGTGCCGCGTGGTGGTGCCGCCGTTCGACGTGCTGATCGGAAAATGCGCGGTCATTCAGGATCCGTTCGGAACGACAATTTGCCTGTTGGATCAAACTTCGGGCCGGCGTCCACACTATATCGCCCAAGCTCCTTAGGCGCGGATCGGAATCGTGACGACGAATGCGAGCCCTGCTGAGGCGCGGTCTTGACGAAGATTCTTGCGCCGAGGGCTTTTACGTTGCGCTGAACAACCGCGAGGCCGAGGCCCATTCCGCGGTGACTGCGGATACTCGAGTGTGACAAGTTGGGCGCAGGTCTCGAATGCTTGTTCGACCAGTTCGGCCTCGATGCCGGGGCCGGTGTCACGAACTTCAAGTTCAATGGCGGTGCCGAGTTGGGATGAACTCGCGCGGCGAATCGCGATCGTGACGCTGCCGCGGTCGGTAAACTTGATTGCGTTGACGGCGAGATTGAGCAGGATCGACCTGATCGGCCGGCGCCGCGAGCGAAAGACCGCGGGCGCAGCTTCGAGATCGAATCTGATTTCGAGGCCTTTCATGTCGTTGGCAGCTTCGAGCGCCGGCGCGAGGTCTCCCATCAGATCGTGCAGACGGATTTCTTCCTCGTCAGACGCCTCCGCCATCGCATCGGCGACTGAAAAGTCCATAACATTTTCGACGGTCTGCGCCAGATCGTGCGCGTTGGCGTTCATGCGCTCGATGATTTGCATATGGCGAGGGTCCACGGCTTCGCTCAGCTCGTCGCGCAGGATGTCGAGGTAGCCGAGGAGCGCCTGCACGGGAGAGCGAAGTTCGTGCGCGAGGTTGGCGAGCGCTTCCATGTGCAGTCCCTGCTCCCATTGGGTTGCGTGAAGTCCGCGACCGGGGTCCGCTGTCGCCGCTGAGGTGGTGGGTGCATGACCGTTATTTGAAAGATTCGACAAGTGCGTCTTTCCGCATGGCTGGCTTCGCTGCGCAGTAAATTTTTCGTGCGAGCTATGCGCGCCAATTGCTATCCCACGTTGCAGTAAAAGAGCGGGGAGGTGAATCGGAAAAGTGCCTAGATTGATGGGGAAAAGTACCTAGATAGCGGGGAAAGAGTACCTAGGGAAATCTGACGGAACCTAACCCCTAGCCCCTTCCCATAGTGGGAAGGGGAACCGGATGCGCGAAGGAACCGGTCATTGAAGGAGCATCAGCAGCAGCGCGGGTTGTTGGAATGATGCTCCGCGAGCGCCGCCTTCACTGCGTCGCCGACGATCGCGCGGCGCGTGCAGCGTTGCGAGCGTGGCTGAATCGATCCGTGCGTGGTTGAGCCGTTGTAGTTCGATCGCAATCGCGACGGCAACGTCTGCGAGCGCTGATGCTGCGCGTTGAACTCTTCGCGAGATTTGTGATCGTGATGGCGTCATGCGGCTGCCTGATGTGCGTTGCGTGCGCCGCTGCCCGAGCCAAGAGTCAGCTTGGTCCAGACGCGGGCGGAATCTGCGAGGACGATTATTACCACTGCGATGAAGAATGCGGTCAGTGCGGCGTCGATCCGATCGTTCCAGATGAGTCTGCTTATTTCAGCGACGCGCGCGTTGCTGACGCCGGCCGCAGCGCCTCGGATGCGAGCGTGGCAGCGTGCGCGAGGAAGCCGACGTTGGGCATCGCGGAGAAAATCTTCTCGATGCCCGCCGTCATCGTGACTGCCACCAGCCACACCAGCGGAATCAGCGTGACGAACGCGTAGCGCGCCTTGCCGCTTCGGATCATCGCACTGGTCGCGACGCATAGCGCGATCGTCGCGAGCATCTGGTTGGCGATTCCGAACAGCGGCCATAGCGAATTGATGCCGCCGAACGGATCGATCGTGCCGAAGTAAAGGAAGTAGCCCCACGCGGAAACGATCAGCGCCGAGGTCGCGACGATATTCACGTACGACGCGCTGTCGCCGAGCGGCGCGTAGAGATGACCGGCAAGGTCCTGCAGCATGAAGCGCGCGACGCGGGTGCCGGCGTCGAGGGTGCTCAGGATGAACAGCGCTTCGAACATGATCGCGAAGTGATACCACAGTGCCATCACGGCTTTGCCGCCGAGCGAGCTGGCGAAGATGTGCGCCATCCCGACCGCAAGCGACGGCGCGCCGCCGGTGCGCGCATATAAGGAAGTCTCGCCGACGTCGGCCGCGAGTTCCTGCATGTGCGCGTCGGTGACGGCGTAGCCCCACGAGCTGATTTTTTCCGCCGCGGCGGGACCGGTGCCGACGATGCCGGCGGGGCTGTTGATCGCGAAATACACGCCCGGCTGGAGCATCACGGCCGCGATCATCGCCATCACGGCGACGAACGATTCCATCAGCATCGCGCCGTAGCCGATCAAGCGCGCGTCGCGCTCGTGCTCGAGCATCTTGGGCGTCGTGCCCGACGCGATCAGCGAATGGAAGCCCGAGATGGCTCCACAAGCCACTGTGATGAAGGCGAACGGAAAGACTTTGCCGCCGAAGACCGGGCCGAGGCCGTTGGTGAATTGTGTGAGCGGCGGCATCAGGGCGGGCGGATGCATCACGACGATGCCGAGTGCGAGCGCGATGATCGTTCCAATCTTGATGAACGCGGAGAGGTAGTCGCGCGGCGCGAGCAGGAGCCAGATCGGCAGGACCGACGCGAGAAATCCGTAGCCGATGATCCAGATGGAAAGTTGCGGCGCCTCCATCACGAAGTAGTGCCCGATGCTCCAGCCTTCGACGTAGCGTCCGCCGAAGACCGCGAGCATCACGAGACCGACGCCGAGCGCCGAGCCCTCGACCAGGCGGCCGGGGCGCAGATGCGTCATGTAGATGCCGACGAGCATCGCGATCGGAACGGTCGCGGCGACGGTCGAGGTCGCCCACGCGCTATGCTTCATCGCGTTGACGACGACCAGGCCGAGCACGGCGATCAGGATCACCATGATCATCAGCACGCCGACCAGCGCGGTGAAGCCGGCGACGGGGCCGATTTCGTCCGACGCCATCCGGCCGAGCGAGCGGCCGTCGCGCTTGAGCGAGTAGCCGAGGATCACGAAATCCTGGACGCATCCGCCGACCACGGCGCCGATGATGATCCACAGCGTCGAGGGCAGGTAGCCGAATTGCGCGGCGAGGACCGGGCCGACGAGCGGACCGGGGCCGGCGATCGCGGCGAAGTGATGGCCGAAGGTGATCCACTTTTGCGTGGGCACGTAGTCGCGGCCGTTGTTGAGGCGGATTGCGGGCGTGACGTGAGCGTCGTCGAGCTCGAGCACGCGGTCTGCGATGAAGCGCGAGTAGAAACGGTAGCCGAGAGAATAAACGCAGACCGCGGCGACGACGAACCATAGCACGCTCGGTTCCTCGCCACGCGAAAGGGCGAGCACGCCGAGCGCGGACGCGCCGAGGATTGCGACGGCGATCCAGAGGATGATGCGAAGGGGTCTCACGTCAGAAGGGATTTATTGCCTAAACGACCCGGCATGCAAGTGTCTCTCGTGCAGCAAATACCGTCATTGCGCGTGCTCCGTAGCACTCAAAGTGCATTCGGCGACGGGCGCATCCTTGTCCTTTGGATCAACGCGACCTTACGCTGAATCGAACCAGTCATCACGAGAAACAATGGAGATCAATTATGAAACACTCATCGAAAACTGCAGCTTTGGCTTTCGGCGTCGCGGTGCTGTTCGGCAGCGTCGCAGTCGGACTCGCGCAAACTGACACCACCACCTCGAACACGACGAGCGAGACCACAACTTCGGCCCCGGCGCCGGTCGTCGTTGTCCCGGCCCCGGTTGTCGTCGCGGCGCCGGCGCCGATGATAGTCGAGGCGCCACCTGCGGTAGTGGTCGCCGAGCCTGCGACAGTAGTCGAGGCGCCACCTGCAGTAGTAGTCGCGGAGCCTGCGACCACGACCAGCGAGCAACACTCGTCGTCGTCGAGCGACAGTTCGCCGAGCGGCAACTCGAGTGAGCATTCCTCGGGCAGCAGCACCACCAACAACTAAGCAACTGTTTCGCCTGCGGAGCGGCAGCACTGACCGATGCGAATCAGCGTCGCGTAAGAGGCTGCCGCTCCGGTATTATCGAGCGGGGAGTGGCGGCGCGTGGCGGAACAGAAAAAATCTTCGAGTCGTATCATTGGCGTGATGGCGTTCCTGCCATGGATCGTCTTCGGGGTTGCGTCCGGTTTGAATCATTGGAGCGTGGCGACTGGCTGCGGGTTGATTCTGTGCATGGTGTATCTCGGGGTGCTGGTCCGGCAGGGTATCTCGATTAAGCTGACGGACTGGACGACGCTGACCTTCTTCGTGATGGCGTCAGTGATGATGATAGGCCTGCGATCGACTACATTCCCGGTTTATAGCGCGGTGGTGGTGTGGACGTGCTTCGCGCTTGCGGTGTGGGGATCGGTCGTAATCGGGCGTCCATTCACGGCAGCTTATGCCCGCGAAAATGCGCCGCCTGAATTCTGGGAGCATCCGGTCTTCATCCGCCTCAATCTACTTATGACGCTGGTCTGGTGCGGACTGATGACGGTGAATATAGGCTTCGCGGTGATAGGTGTGATCGTTGGCGGCAACATAGCGAAGCCGATCTTAAGTTTTGCGTTGCCGATGGCATTGCTGGGATTGGGATTCGTTTTCAACGGCCGGTTCCCCGCCAGATACCTCGCGCGGTCCGGTTTTCAGATACCCGCGACCAGTGCGCCGGCCGCATAGCTAACCGATAGCAGAGACATAGCGCGTGATTTGTTCGACTCGGGCGGATAGCTCGCGAGGCGCGACTCGGATGCATTCGTAGCCGAAGGAGCGGTAGGTCTCCTCGTGGACTTTTTCAAAGCGCAGAGAATCCTCGAACGTGATTTTTCTTGCGGCGGTAGGTTCGCAGAATCCCAGGTTATCGATGAAGAACACCTGCTTCTGATAGATCTGCGCGTTCTTTATTCGATCCATTTCATCGGCGAGAATTATGGAGATCGGAAAGTCGAGCCAGACGCTGAGCGCGTAGGTGCAGATAGGTGATCGGTCGTAGAACTGGACGCCCGATGCGTCAGCTATGCGCATCTGGCGATGCTTCTGCAGATTGACAATGTCGTCGATGAAGGAGGGATGCGTCCATGGTTCTGCGATGCCTTGCGCATGTCGCAGAGCGATGATGTCGGTCGCGGCCTCTTCGACGACGCAGTAATCGGAAAGTTCCAAAGAGCGGAGAATCGAAGTCTTGCCGCATCCCGGAGTGCCGGTGAGGATGTATCGTTTCATAAATTTTTCGTACTCAACCTTGGACCTCTACAAAGAGGCAGAATCTTGAGTCGCGAGCGAAAAAAGTCGCTCGCTGAATAGGGGACCCTCACCCTTCGGCAGGGCTCAGGGCAGGCTCTTCATCCTCGCCCTAACAGGGCGAGGAGACAGAAAGAGGAATGATCGTGGAACCAGCGGACGGGGCGGGTCAGGAAATCTTGTAGGGCGGCGGCTTCTCGGTTTCGGCGGTTTTTACTTCGTCGGGCTTGGCCAGCGGAGTGGTTGCGTTGTCGGGCTCGTTCATCGCGCGTTTGAAATCGCGGATTGCTTTGCCCATCGCGCCGCCGACATCGCCGAGCTTGCTGGGCCCGAAAATGACCAGAATGATCACGAGAATGATCAGCAGGTGAGTTGGCGCAAAGAGGTCCATATTTTTCTCCGGCGGCGGCGTCTGCCGTCTGTTGAAAGTCTATATCCTTGACTGTTGGAATGCCAAGTCTATTCCCGGCCTGGGGGGACCCTTGGGAGCTACGGGTCAGGCCCATAATGCATCATAAGTGATCCTGTATATCGCTTGACATATGTTGATTGATGCGGTTTAGATTGAGGTCGAGGATCCTCCCATGAAACACGAACTGATCGACGTGCCTCAGCCGAATCTCATCCGCGAGCAATTCCCTTACGATGCGGTGCCGCGAATTATCTTCGACGGTGAATTCGAGAAACCCGATCCGGCGCCGGATTTTTTCATTACCGACACCACCTTCCGCGACGGACAGCAGGCGCGTCCGCCGTATACCGCCGGGCAGATCGTCGCGATGTTCGACATGCTGCATCGCCTCGGCGGCCCCAACGGCGTTATCCGGCAGACCGAGTTCTTCCTGTACTCGAAGACCGATCGCGAGGCGGTGAATCGATGCCTCGCGCGTGGCTACGAGTTCCCCGAAGTCACCGGATGGATTCGCGCGGTGAAATCGGACTTCAAGATCGTCAAGGAGATGGGGCTTGCCGAGACCGGAATTCTGACCTCGGCGTCGGACTACCATATTTTCAACAAGCTCAAGAAAACCCGGCGCGCGGCGATGGACGATTACCTTGAGATCGTCAATGCGGCGCTCGATGCGGGTCTCAAAATCCGCTGCCATCTCGAGGACGCGACGCGTGCGGATTTTTACGGCTTCGTCGTGCCGTTCGTGTCGCAGTCTGATGGAACTCGGCGACGCCGCCGGCATTCCTGTGAAGATTCGCGTCTGCGACACGCTCGGATTCGGCGTGCCGTACCCCGGCGTCGCGCTGCCGCGCAGCGTGCCGAAGCTGATTTTGGGGCTGCGTCGCGAATGCGGTGTGAAGCCGGATCAACTGGAATGGCACGGGCACAACGACTTTCACAAAGTGCTCGCCAACGCGACGGCGGCGTGGCTCTACGGATGCATGTACGCGAACGGGACGATCCTCGGCTACGGCGAGCGCACCGGTAATCCTCCGCTGGAAGGTCTGGTGATGGATTACGTTTCGCTCAAGGGTGACGCGAACGGGATGGATCTGTCGGTGATCACCGAAATCGCGGAGTACTTCGAGCGCGAAGCCGGGTACAAGATTCCCGCGAACTATCCGTTCGTCGGGCGCGATTTCAACGTGACGCGCGCGGGGATTCATGCCGACGGTCTGCTGAAGGACGAGGAAATCTACAACGTCTTCGACACGGCGAAGATTCTTGGCCGGCCGCCGCGCGTTGCAGTCGATAAGACTTCGGGCGTCGCCGGAATCGCATGGTGGATCAATTCGTACTTCGGTCTCGCGCGCGGCGCGCAGGTCGAAAAGCGCTCGCCCGAGGTGATGGAGATCGCGAAGTGGGTCGACGCGCAGTACGACGATGGGCGCACCACGTCGATTTCAGATCAGGAGATGGAGGTGCAGGTGCGGCGGCATCTGCCGCGATTGTTCGAGAGCGCTCGGCTGGCGGGATAGATGTCTCAGCAACCTATCAAGAAAGTGGCTATGAAAATCAATCAAACAATCGCCTGCGCGGCGGGCGGCAGGGGTTTGACCCCTGCACCCAGTGAGAAGCGCAAAGTTGCGCGCGGCGCGCTACTTTGCTCTCTAGGGCGGTGGAGGAGGAGCCGATGTGACGCCTCAAGCCGAGGCACTGGTGGTGTCGAGTTTCGGTGCGTCCATTCTAATTCACGCCGCGGAGGAATTGAGGTGATGCCTCAAAATTCGAAGGCGCGAATATCAATGAGTATGTGCGCGAGCACGCAGGCCGGCAGACTCCTGCGCCAGAGATAGAGGGCGACAAGGAGCAGCAGGGTCGGCGCCTTTACCAACATGCCATATAGTCCCCACACCGGCGCATGGACGAGCACGTTAACGACAAACGGCACCGACGCGCCTAACATCCTGCTTCCGGTCAATTCTTCGATTCGCTCCATCGCATAGCCACGGAATCCGACCTCTTCAGCGATTCCGTTAGCAAACAAGCCTGACCAATCCAGCAATCTTGGCAGTGACGCATAGAGAGTACCGCCTAGCGTCAACTCCGCCGCGACGGCTGGTATTTTGTCAGCCATCCAGATCAGGCGTGGACTGATCAGAAGGTAGGCTAAGACTATTGCTATGGCGGCTAAGAAGTCCGTTGCGGAAACAGCGTGGAGACCAATCGATCTGAGCGATCTGCGTTCCCAATAGACGACCAGTAGCGGTAGAGCGATGATCACCGTCAACTTGGAGATCAAACCAACAGTCTCCCATGCCGAAATCCAGAGCATCCCCCAAGCTGTCATAAAGAGGTGGAGGAAAGGTTCGCGATAAGGAGGGATGGGGAGAAGTAGGGCCATCGCGAGGCCGACCAGGGTAGCCGGACTCAGTTCCATCCCGCGGAGTTTTAATTTCATGGGGAGCTGGAGTGGAGGTCGCGGCCTTTGCGCTCGCGGCCGAGCAGGATGACTATCGCGGCAAGGACCATCACGATTGCGGCGACGCTCGCTAGCGTTGCGGCGTAGCCGAAACGTTCTGCCAGCAGTGCCTGGCTGACGGCGGCTCCGGAGGCCATCAAGACGCCGATTTGATATGCGAGGCCTGAGAACAGGCCGCGGACTTCCGGCGGCGAGAGTTCCGTCAGATGCGCCGGGATTACGCCCCATGCGCCCTGCACCATGAACTGCATCACGAACGCGCCGAAGGTCAGCACTGCGAGCGTCGAGGGATAAATCCACAGCGGGATGACGAAGCCGGCGCAGATCACCGCCGTCGCCATCGTGCGGCGGCGGCCCCATCGATCCGACAAGTAGCCGAAGGTCAGGCCGCCGAGAAGAGCGCCTACATTATAGATGAGTGCGATCGTCGCGACGGTGCGGGTGTCGAAGCCGCGCGTCTTTTCGAGAAACGTCGGGTACATGTCCTGCGTGCCATGCGACACGAAATTCATCATCGTCATCAGCACGCATAGGTAGACGAACAATTTCCAGTTGGCTCGAATCGCGGCGCGAATCTTCGTCATGTCGGGACGCGTGCGCTGCCATGCCTCGGACTCTGGAACCTTGGTGCGGATGTAGATTGTCAGCAGCGCGGGCGCACCGCCGAGAAAGAACATCGCGCGCCATCCGTAGTGCGGGAAGACGAAAAAGAACGCGGCCGCCGCGAGCAGGTAGCCGACTGCGTATCCCTCCTGCAGGAGTCCTGAGAAAGAATCCGCGCCATCGCGGCGAGACCGCTTCCATCGCGAGCGACGCGCCCACGCCCCATTCGCCGCCCATCCCGATTCCGTACAGCGCGCGCATGAACAGGAACCATCCGTAGCTCGGCGCAAGGCCGCTCAGCACTTCGACGACGGAATAGAAGATCACGTCGATCATCAGCGGGATGCGGCGGCCGTAGCGGTCGGCAATCCAGCCGAAGATGAGCGCGCCGACCGGACGCAGCGCGAGTGTCGCGGTGATGGTGAACGCGATGTGCGAGATGGGGCGATGGAATTCGCGCGCAACCGCGGGCATCACGAAGATCAGGATGAAGAAATCGAAGGCGTCGAGCGCCCATCCGAGAAAGCTCGCGAGCAGAGTGTGCGCAGCCTCGGCGGAAGTGATCGAGCGGACGGGCTCGAGCGCGAGTTCGGAAGAATCCATGGCGAGCAATGATTAATCGAACTGGCGCGGCGGCGAAAGGAGAGCGGGCGCGTGAGGCCATCAGGTGATGACCTCACGCGCGAGTTACGGAATTAACAACGGTGGAGTTTCACAGCGTCAAGGCACTGCGATGAAGCTCGCCACGGTCGCCGGGAGCGTACCTGCCGCGCATCCATGGCCGCCGACGGTTCGAGGCACGATCGCAGGATTGAGCATCTGGGCCAGGTCCACCCGGGCCAGGAAGGTCACCGGGAATCCCCCCCCTCCATTGGCGAGCAATCCGATCGCGTCGCTGCTGCTCGGGCTCTGGTACGCCGTCAGCGTGTGCGGATCGTCACCTGTGTTCCAGACCATGCCGCTGGGATCGTTTGGAATATTGCAGGTCACCCAGTCGCTGATCGCGGGAGTACCGCTGCCGGACGTCGTCGGAAGTGCAATCGCGGTGATCGCATTGCCGCCGAATTCTCCCGACAGCATGCCAGTGTGCGTACCCTGCGCCACTGCGATGCTGGTTGCGCCAAAGAACAGGACTGACTCTGACAGGCTCTGAACCTGCGAGCCCACCGGATCTGTCCAGGTACCGGGCGCTCCAGCAGTGAAGGTGGCCTGGGTCAAATCGGCGATGTACACACTGGATGGTTCTGGAAACTCGACGCCCGCCAGAGCGATTTCGGTGCTGCAATCCTCCGCCGTGGAATCAAGCTCTCCGCCGGAGGGAATTCCTGGGTTCTCGAAGAATGAGGTCAGCGGAGTCAGCGACGTCGGAGCCGCCGCCACGTTGGCGATCTCGTAGTTGTTCCCCTCCGAGGCCGACAACAGAAGATTGTGGATGGGGTCGATCAGCGGATCTTCCGAAATTTCTCCGGCGGGCGAGGCGACCGCGGTTTCGAAGGTCGAGGTGCCAAGGTCCAGGAACTGGAATCCTGGGGCGCCGGCTATGCTGAGCCCGAGCGCCGCCTTGTTGTGAACTGCGTCCATTGCGACGCCGCAGTTCGTGCAAATGCCGCCCGAGAACGCGATTAGTCCGGATCCGCCGCTCGTCAGCGTGCTCCCCAGCGTCGTACCGCTCAGCAAATACACGTCAGTGTTGTTTGCGGTGCATACGGTAGTGCCGGTGACAGAGTTGGAGGCGCAGGAATTCACCGCGTTAGCCGTCGTGATTGCGGTGGGTACGATGCTGCTGCCCTCGACATTGACAACGGAAACGCCGGTGACCGCCGCTTTGATATTCCAATTGCCCTTGGGGACGTACGACGTCACGTTGGTCCCGCTGACCAGCACGGACAGCGAACTCGACGGCTGGCATGAACCCACCGGGATCACAGCAACCTGGGTCTTGAAATTATCCGTCTTGGAATCCGGGTTCTTGAAGATAATGACCTTCGGATCGGTGCTTGAGATCGAAGTCGAGCTGTTCTGGGCAACCAGCCACGCCTTGAACTCGTCTCCAGCGTTCGGCGTCTGCGAGAACGGCGCGAGTTGAACCGGGGTGGCGCCATTCGCAGGGTTGAAGGTCCCATCGGTATGCGCGCAGGCTCCCGCGGCCGGCGACGCTCCTGTGACCCTCCCGCCCGAGACCACCAGTTGGCGGCATGAGGCGTTGTCAGTGGAAAGGAGCACTTTCCCGCTGGGGTCTGTGACCTGGAAATAATACGTGCCGTCGGTCAGACCGGCTGCGTTCATGTTTTGAGGGCCGCCGCTCAGATAGACGTCCGTACCCATTGGATAGATGTTCTGATCGACCACGGTGCCGGTCTTGTTAGTTGTGTAAATCGCGCCGTGAATCGCTCCTGCATAAGCGTTTCCAATCTGTAGTGTCAGAGTCGCCAGCAATATCGCGAGCAGCAGACAGGTGCGGGCGATTCCGCGTATCGACGAAAGCAAGTTTATAGTTCTGGTTAATCGGTCTCGCATAGCCAGGCCTCCCATCTCGATTCGTGTGATGATTTTAAACTTGAGATTGCCCCCCTCAATCTCCACCGAGACTTACTGGCAGCGGACATAAGTGCGGCCGCGGAGGCGCACGACTATTGGCCTGGGAAAGGCCGGCGCTCGAGGGACCCTTCACTGCAATTACCCCCCGTGAGTTGATGACCGGCCGAAGAACAAAGTGATCAGCCAGTCCTACAAGCCGCTATTTCACTGATCCATCAGATAGGTCAAGCAAAGAAGCGATCGCGCCGATTAAATTTCGATGATCGAAGAGAGAGCGCACTTTCTGTTGCGCTTAGCGGTGAATCTGCACGCCAGACGGCCAATTTTGCAATTTTGAGAGTGTGTGAGTTTTTCGGAAATGCGCGCTTGCACTGCCGCTATGCTTGTCGTCCCCACGAAATGGGGCATCGCGAATGACGCAAACAACCTAACCCCTAACCCCTTCCCGAGCGGGAAGGGGAACCGGATTTAAGGAGGATTGTTTCTGAGGAGAGGAGTTCGGGGTTTGTGAAATCGGATCACGCGGCTTCTTTGCGGGTGCCTGAGTATTCCTTTCTGTAAACGCGCAGCAGGGCGGCGAATACCGACATGATTGCGGGGCCGAGGAACAGGCCGAGCGGGCCGTATGCTTCGAGGCCGCCGAGGATTCCCAGGAACAGCGCGATCGTCGGCAGGCCGGTGCCGCTCTTCATCGCGAGCGGCTTGATGAAATTGTCGATGACGGCGAGCGCTATCGAGCACCAGAAGAGCAAGCCGAACGCCGCCGACCAGCTCGCCGCGAAGCCGAGGTAGATCATCGCGGGAATCCAGACGATCGCGGTGCCGCCGATTGGCATCAGGCCCGCGGCCGCCGACGCGATCGCGAGGAACAGCCAGTACGGCACGCCGAAGATCAGCATCCCGATGCCGATCGTCACGCCCTGCAGCACCGCGGTCAGCATCAGGCCGCGCATCACCGACGACAGCGTCGTGCGCAGCGTGTCGAAAATCGCCATCTTGTCGTCGTCGTGCAGCGGTGTCAGGTCGCGCAGACTTTTATAGTAGTAGTCGCCGTCGCGCAGCATGTAGAAGAACGCGAGCAGCGCGATACCAAAACTGACGATGAACCCGAAGACGTTCTTCGCGGCCTGGGTCGCGTTCTTGGCGACGTAGTCGCTGGTGATCGTCGCGGCTTGCAGGGTGAGCTTGGGCAGCTCTTCGTCGAGCTTGTAGCCGCGGTCGGCCATTTTTTTCGCGACCCATGCGCCGAGATCGGTATTGACCGCCCAATCGTGGAACTTCGTCACGCCGCCGGTATTCACCATCACCGTGGCCTGCGTGTACAGCGACTGTGCCTCGACCACCAGGCGGCCTGAGGCCCATATCGCAGGCAGGATGACGACCAATGCGACGAGGATGCTGATGATCGCGGTCGAGAGCGAGCGGCGCTTGACGTACTTCTCGACCCACTCGAGAAGCGGATGCGCCATGAAGGCGAGCAGGATTCCCCACGCCAGCGGCGTCAGGAACGGCAGCATCAATTCGTACAGCTCGTAGGCCATCACGGCCAGGAAGCCGAAGAAGAAGAGCTGCACTATGCGCTCGCGATCCATTTTCTGAGGCGTGGGCGACCCTCCGTGCGCGCGCGATACTTGGCGCGAGATGTTAGCAGATGCTCCCGCGACGGTCGCCTGCGGAAGGACTGCATCCTAACTGCTCCTCGGACAAGGCGAGGTTAGGAGCAGGCGCGAAGCGTGAAACTTCGGTTGCCCGCCAGCGCATAATCGGTTACCTTCAGCGTTTGCTTGATGTGTTTAATCAATACCCCTCGCCCGTGAAGGCACGTAGCTCAGTAGTAGAGCGCTTCCCTGACACGGAAGAGGTCGGCGGTTCAATCCCGCCCGTGCCTACCAGGTCCGTGCCCACAACCGCGCGCGCGATTTACTCTCCTCGCAATGATTAAATTCTTCGCTTGATGAGTTCCGACGTAACCGTAACCTTGAACGGCGAGTCTCGCGTCGTGCCGGTTGGCACTGTCGTTCGCGACCTGCTCAAGGACGTCCCGAGCCGGACCTCGTCGCCGCGCGCGTCGACGGCAAAGTCGTCGATCTGACGCGCAAGCTCGATCACGACGCCGCCGTCGAGCCGGTGCTGGCCGAGACGCCTGAAGGTCTCGACGTCATCCGTCACTCGACCGCTCATCTGATGGCGATGGCGGTGCAGTCGCTCTATCCCGGCACGCAGGTGACGATCGGTCCGGTTATCGAAGACGGCTTCTTCTACGACTTCGCGCCCGCGACGCCGTTCACGCTCGAGGACTTGCCGAAGATCGAAGCGAAGATGCGCGAGCTGTCGAAGGCCGATCACAAGATCACGCGGACCGAAGTTCCGCGCGCGGAGGCCGTCGCGAAATTCTCGGCGATGGGCGAGAAGTACAAGGTCGAGATTATCAACGAGGCCGAAGATCCGATTTCAATCTACAGCCAGGGCGACTGGATGGATCTTTGCCGCGGACCGCACGTGCCCTCGACGCGCTACTTGAAGGCATTCAAGCTGACCAGTGTCGCGGGTGCGTACTGGCGCGGCGACGAGCACAACGCGATGCTCTCGCGAATCTACGGCACCGCGTTCGCGACGCAAGGAAGCGCTCGACGAGCATCTCAAGCTGGTCGAGCTCGCTAAACAGCGCGACCATCGCAAGCTCGGCCGCGAGATGGGCCTGTATATCTTCGATCCGATCTCGCCGGGATCGCCGTTCTACCTGCCCAAGGGCGTCATCATCTTTAATGCGCTCGTCGATTACATGCGGCGACTGTATCGGCGCTACGGCTACGACGAAGTCGTCACGCCGCTGATTTTCAAGAACGAGATGTTCAACACGTCGGGGCATTGGGAAAATTTTCGCGAGAATATGTTTCTCTCGCCCGATCCTGAGAGTGAGACGCATACCGTCGATACCAGCTCCGAAGGATGGCGTCACGGCTACGGCGTGAAGCCGATGAATTGCCCCGGGCATACGTTCGTGTATCGCGCCGAGAAGCGATCGTATCGCGACCTGCCGCTGCGCTTCGCGGAATTCAGCCGGCTCCATCGCGCGGAACGCTCGGGCACGCTGCACGGCCTGATGCGAGTGCGCGCGATGTCGCAGGACGACGCACACATCTTCTGCCGCGAAGATCAGATCGTGGACGAAGTCAAAATGAATCTCGGGATGGTGCGCGACGTATACGGTGCGCTGGGTTTCGATGGCGTCGAGTTCAAACTCGCGACCATGCCCGATCAGCATCATGGGCACCGAAGAGCAATGGCAGATGAGCGAGGGCAAGCTCGCCGACGCGCTGAAGTGGAGCGAAATCCCGTTCGAGATCAATCCGAAAGAAGGCGCGTTCTACGGTCCCAAGATTGAGATTTATGTTTCCGATGCGCTCAAGCGCAGGTGGCAAGTCGCGACGATTCAGCTCGATTACAATATGCCCGAGCGCTTCGACCTGACGTACACGAACAGCGCTGGCGCCGAGGAACGTCCCGTGATGATCCATCGCGCGATCCTCGGCTCGCTCGAGCGCTTCATCGGCGTGCTGATCGAGCATACCGGCGGCGTGCTGCCGCTGTGGCTCGCGCCGGAGCAGGTGCGAGTGCTGTCGCTGAGCGAGAAGGTCGAGGATTACGCCAAGGAAGTCGCCGACCTGCTCAAGCGTGAAGGATTCCGCGCCCACGCCGACATCCGCAACGAGAAGCTGGGCTTCAAAGTTCGTGAAGCGGAATTGGCCAAGGTGCCGTATATGGTTGTAGTCGGCGAGCGCGAGGCGGCCGATCGATCGGTGTCGCTGCGCCTGCTGCGCGGTGAGAAGAGCAACGCGATGCCACTGGGCGCGCTCATCGAAAAATTGAAACAGGAGCCGATACCGGCTTAGGAAAAATTAGTCCGGCCATCAAGCCGGAGGAGGTGCTTTATCCGAAGAGATTTCAGAACCCCACCGTCAAGGGAGCCCGCGATTCGGGTCAATAACCTGATTCGCGCGACCGAAGTCCGTGTGATCGACGCCGACGGGACTCAGGTCGGAATCCTGCCGCTGCGCGATGCGATCAAAGTTGCCGAGGCGCGCGGCCTGGACCTGGTCGAGGTCTCGGCGACCGCAACGCCGCCGGTCTGCCGCGTCACCGACTTCGACAAATATCGCTACGCGCAGAAGAAGAAATCGCACGACTCCAAGAAGCACACCATCAGCATGATCAAGGAAGTGAAGATGGGATCGGCGACCGGGCAGCACGACGTGGACTTCAAAACCGCGCATATCAAGCGCTTTGTTGGAGAGGGTCACCGTGTTAAGCTCACCGTTTCGTTCCGGGGCCGCGCGATTACACATCCCGAACTCGGACGGGCTTTGATCGAGAGAATTATTGCGACGGTAACGGATATCGCGCAGGCGGAAGGCACGCCCCGGATGGAAGGACGCAACATGTCCGTGCTGCTGACGCCGCGTTAAAAAGATAAATTTCAGGAAAAACGATGCCGAAAATCAGGACCAGCCGAACCGCCGCCAAGCGTTTCTCAGTGACCAAGAGCGGCAAGGTCAAATTCAAGCACGCGTATGCGCGCCACATGTTCACGGCCAAGAATCCGAAACAGAAGGCGCGTCTGCGTCGGACCGGGATTCTCGGAAAGGCCGACGCCGAAAAAATCAAGATAATGATGCCGTACGCCTGAGCGCGGCCTCGTAACTCGCACGATATCTATCAAGGAAGGACTGAACTCCGATGCCTCGCGCCAAAGGCGGACCCAAGACGCGCCGCCGTCATAAGCGTCAAATGAAACTTGCCTCCGGCTTCGTCGGTGGGCGCAAACTTTACCGGCAGGCTCGATCGACACTCGAGAAGGGCCTCACCTATGCCTATAGAGATCGCAAGGCCAAGAAGCGCGATTACCGCACGCTGTGGATCGCGCGTATCAATGCATTGGCGCGCGAAAGCGGAATCTCGTACAGCGCGCTGATGAACGGGCTGAAGAAGGCCGGCGTCGAGGTCGATCGCAAGATGCTGGCGAAGCTCGCGCAGGAGCGCGACGCATTGTTTACCGAGCTGGTGCGCACCGCGATTAGCGCGCTCGGCTCAAAAGCAGCATAGAGCCGCGCGTTCGAAAGCGCCGCGCACCAGGAGACCATGTGGGTGATCGCCCACGTGGTTTTCTTTTTTTAGTATCTACGCGGATTGCGAGCCAACTAGATGGGCGGGGAAATCACGATGAAAGAACAACTCGAAGAAATCAGGCGACGCGCGATGGCCGAGCTCGGCGACGACGCCGACGAAGCGCAAATCGACGCGGTCCGCGTGCGTGTGCTCGGGCGCTCCGGCGAGCTGACGGAAATCATGCGCGGGATGCGCGAGGTTCCCAACGCCGAGCGTCCCGCAATCGGCCAGCTCATCAATCAGATCAAGCGCGAAGTCGAAGCGCGCATCGAGGCGCTGAGCGAGAAACTCAAAGCCGCGTCGCTGACGAAGTCGCTCAACGAGAAACGCCTCGACGTGACGCTGCCGGGAATGCGCATCGCGCGCGGCCATATCCATCCGATCACCGACATCCTCGAACAGATGCTCGCTATCTTCGAGTCGATGGGCTTCGAAGTCGCGATGACCCAGGATATCGAGGACGACTTCCACAACTTCGAGGCGCTCAACTTCCCGCCGCATCATCCGGCGCGCGACATGCAGGACACCTTTTACGTTGACGGCGGGATGCTGCTGCGGACGCATACGTCGAACGGGCAGATTCGCGTGATGGAAAAACGGCGGCCCCCGCTCGCGGTCGTGTGTCCCGGGCGATGCTACCGGCGCGACGACCTGTCGGTGCGCGCCTCGCCGATGTTCACGCAAATCGAGGGCTTCATGGTCGACAAGCGTGGGTTAATCACGATGGCTCATCTTAAGGGCGTGCTGGCGGAATTCGTGCGCGCGTTTTTCGGCGCGACCGCCGTGCGCTTTCGCTCCAGCTATTTTCCATTCACCGAGCCGAGCGCCGAGCTCGATATGCACTGCCTGCTATGCGACGGCGCGGGATGCCCGGTCTGCAAGCATTCCGGATGGACCGAAGTCCTCGGCTGCGGAATGATCCATCCGAAAGTGATGCGCGCGGTCGAGTACGATCCCGACGAGTTCCAGGGCTTCGCATTCGGCATGGGCGTCGAGCGCACCGGGCTGCTGAAACTCGGCGTCGACGACATGCGCCTGTTCTTCGAGAACGACCTGCGCTTCCTGAACCAGTTCCCGGCGCTGAGCGGAGGTGTGCGATGAAGCTGCCGCTGAGTTGGATGCGCGACTTCGTCAGCGTCGATGCGCCGGTCGAGGAAATTTCGCGACGCTTAAGTTTCGCGGGACTCGTGGTCGAGCACATCGAGAAGCTCACGCCGGGATTCGCGGGCGTGTTCGCCGCGCGCGTGACTAACGTCGAGAAGCATCCGAACGCGGACCGGTTGAATCTCGTCGACGTCGACGCAGGCGAAAAAGGAAAATTCAAAGTCGTGTGCGGCGCGCCCAACGTGAAAGCCGGCATGGTCGCGCCGCTCGCTTTGGTTGGCGCGCAGCTCGGCAAAGAGCCGCCGCTGGAGGCAGCCGTCATTCGCGGCGTGCAGTCGGAGGGCATGCTCTGCTCGGAGCGCGAGCTCGGCCTCTCGCAGGATCACGCGGGAATTCTCGCGCTCGGCAGTGACGCGTCGCTCGGTGGTGACGTGGCCGCGTACTTGCACCTCGACGAGACTGTGCTCGACGTCGAGATCACGCCGAATCGCGGCGATTGTCTGTCGATTCTCGGCCTCGCGCGCGAGGTCGCCGCATTGTTCGCCGCCAGACTTCGCGCGCCGCGGTTGCGAGCAGCGCATTCGCCCGGCTCGAGCGACAGCGCGCAGGTTTCAATTTCGGTTTCGATCGACGCGCCCGATCTGTGCCCGCGTTACGCCGCGCTGGCGATGACCGGAATCAAGATCGGACCTTCGCCGGCGTGGCTCAAGCGCCGGCTGGAACTGTGCGGGATGCGCGCGCTGAACAACGTCGTCGATGCGACCAACTACGTGATGCTCGAACTCGGCCAGCCGCTGCACGCATTCGACTACGGCAAAATCGCCGGCGGCAAAATCGTCGTCCGGCGCGCCGGCGAGACGCGCGAGTTCGTCACGCTCGACAACGTCACGCGCACGCTCGATCCGAACGATCTGCTGATAGCCGATGGCGACAAGGCGCTCGCGATCGCGGGCGTGATGGGCGGTCTCAACTCCGAGGTCAGCGACTCGACCACGACTATTCTGCTCGAGAGCGCGTACTTCGAGCCGATGACGGTCGCGCGCACGGCGCGCCGCCTGGGTTTGCGCAGCGAGGCGAGCTACCGCTTCGAGCGTGGCATCGATCGCGCGGGACAAGTCGGCGCGCTGATTCGCGCCGCCGAACTGATTCGCAAAATCGCGCGCGGTCGCGAGGCGTCGCCGATCGCCGACTTCGAGCCGCGCAAAGCCGAGCCGCGCGAGATTGCGCTCGACCTGGGCGCGATGGAATCGCTGCTTGGCGCGTCGATTCCACCAACCGTCGCGAGGAGCCGTCTCAAATCGCTCGGCGCGCAAGTCAGCACGCGCGCCAAAGGCGTGCTCGCAGTAGTGCCGCCGTCGTTCCGCTCCGACCTGGTCGAGCAAGCCGACCTGTACGAGGAAGTCGCGCGCCTCGGCGGTCTCGAGGAAATTCCCGCGATGCTGCCCCCGCGTGTGAGCGCGCTGGCTCCGGTAAATCGCGAGCGCGAGTTCATCAAGGGCACGCGCGAGGTGATGATGGGATGCGGTCTGACCGAAGCCGCGACCATCGCGTTCATCGCGCCCGCCGACAACGCGCGCTTTTCCGGGATTCAGGCCGACGGCGCGTCCGGTCAAAGTGACCAACCCGCTATCGGCCGAGCTCAGCGAGTTGCGCGTCAGCCTGATGCCGGGACTCGTCACCTCGCTCCGCTTTAACTTGAATCGCGAGGCGCGCAGTTTTCACGCATTCGAGATGGGCAAGATCTTCCGCATGAACGGCGATATCGCGACCGAGCACAATCATCTCGCCGCCGTCAGCTACGGACCTTACGCGATCTCCGCGATCGGCGAGCAGAGCGTCGCGGCAGGATTCTTTACGATGAAGGGAATCCTCGAGACGTACTTCGACGCGATCGGTATTTCGCCGCGCGTCGACATTCAAGGCAATCGACGGGGCTGACGCGCCATTCCTGCATCCGGGGCGCAGCGCTATCGTCATCGCTCGACGATGCGCCGATCGGCCTGATTGGTGAATTGCATCCGGCGGAAGCGATGCGCCTTGATCTGAATGAACCGTGCGCGATCTGCGAACTTGACTTGAGTAGTCTCATTTCTTATGGTTTCTCGCCGCGCAAAACTGTTCGAGCCGCCGCCAAAATTTCCCGCTATCAGGCGCGATTTGGCGCTCGTGCTGGATCGGAATTTCCCGGCGGATATGGTAGTGAAGACCATTCGGGAATGCGGCGCGTCGCTGCTGGAGAGCGTCGAGGTGTTCGACGTGTACGAGGGGACCGCAGTGGCCGCCGGTAAGAAGAGTGTGGCGTTGGCTTGTCGTTACCGTGCAAAAGATCGCACGCTGACTGATGAGGAGGTGAACCGCATTCACGCAGTGCTGGTCGAGCAGGCGCGAATGCGATTGGGTGCGGAGTTGCGGCAGTAGCAGCGTGCCTAACGCGAGCGGGTGGGGATCGTTACGCCGCAGGGCATGACCAAAGCAGATCTCGTAGATCTGATCTACGAGCGAGTAGGCTCCTCGAAGAAGGAAGCCTGTGACGTGGTCGAAGCGGTATTCGCGATCATCAGGGATTCGTTGCGCCAGGGTCAGAAGGTGAAAATTTCCGGCTTCGGCACTTTCCTCGTCAATCAGAAACATGCGCGCCGCGGACGCAATCCGCAGACCGGCGAGCCGATCACGATCGATTCGCGCCGCGTGCTGTCCTTCAAGCCGAGCCAGGTGTTGAAGGAGCGGGTCAACAACGGGTCCAAGCCGGGAGTATGAAGAGGATGCCGCGCGCGCGCCCGCCATCAGTTCGGCGGCGAAAATCTGCCCCGCCAAAGCCAACGACGATCACTGCGATTCCCGAGCGCGGGCTGAAGATCGGCGAAGCGGCGCGCGCACTGGGCGTCGAAACCTACGTGCTGCGCTTCTGGGAAACCCAGTTCCCGTTCCTGAAGCCCAAGCATACGCGCACCAAGCATCGCTTCTACCAGGAAAAGGATCTCGAAGTGCTGCGGCTCATCAAGCGCCTGCTGCACGACGAAGGCTTCACAATCGTCGGCGCCAACAAGCACATCAAGGAATTCGGCATCGACGCGCTGATGAGCGGCAAATCGCTGCCGAAGAACGCACCGGCGTCGTCACCAGAGCGCGCATCGTCGCAATCGCCCGCGATCGACGGCCAAGCACGCCGCGTCCTGAACGAGGTGCGCCGCGACCTGGAATCAATCCACAAAATTTTAGAAGACTGATCCTGTCTTCTGGCCTTTCTTTGGCCGTTTGATCTATCTTTGGTCATCCCAATCATTTGTGTCGTCGCTAGTTATTTGTGTCATCATCCGATTGAGGGCAGCTCGGCTCCGCGTGCCGTAGGTGAGTCGACATCCCGTACGTCGTAAAAGATCCGGGGTCCCTCGGCTACACTCGGGATGACACAAAGACGAAATGGGGACGCTCGTGTGCGGCGACTGTCGTTTGCTGCTACGAGTCGAGACCGGGCGAATAGAATCCGACGACTACTCCGCGATGCGTTCTTGCGAGGCCAACTGCGCGCGCGCTGGCTTGGTCGCGGCCCGCGGCTCCCACAGTAGCGGGCTGACGTATCAGAATGCCGAGCGGGGCGAGGTTCAGTTCGGTGGCGCATTCTTCGGTCGCGCGATGGGCGAGGCGTCCTGCTTCGACCATCTTCACTGCGATGCATACTGCGCCGGCCATCGTGAGCGCGCCCAGGCCGAGCGCGATCTCAGGCAGGCCCGCGATTGCCACGACTGTCGCGCTCAGCGCGCCTGCTGCCAGGGCCATTGTCGAAATTCGCGTGAGCTTTACTCGCGCCAGTACGTGATTGGTGACTTTGCCCGCTTCGTGTTCTTCGTCGGCGGTCTTGAGCTCGATTCGCGTCCACGGATTCGGGCGCACTTCCAGGTCGAAGTCGTTCCATCCGGCGTCGACGATTGCGCCGTGGCCGCTGTGCGAGAACATCTTCAGCATCTTGTCGATCAGCCGGTCGCGCGCGATGCTTTCATTGTTCCAGTAGTCCAGACGGATTGTACGCCGTAGCCAGTTGATCGTCGCGCGCTGGCGCACGCCGTCGTTGCCCGCGAGTCCGGTCAGGGCTTTCGCCCGCGTCTTGTAGCGCGTCATCGTTCGCACCATCGGCCCCGTGTACGCGAGATACGCGATCAGCATTCGCGCCGCGAAACTTTCGTGAGATTTATCGAGCGGCGCATGCCACGCATAGTAGAGCGCCCAAATCGGCCCGAGCGCCAGCATCGCTGCCGCCGGAATCAGCGAGACGCCAAGCACGATCGACGCGACCATCGCGATTGCCGAGAGCACGGTCCATTCGAGCGTCTGCGGCAGAACCTTGAGCAGCGTCAGGCCGGGATCGAACAGCGACTGGGCTCCCGCGGTCGCGTTCCACAGCACGCGTTTGCGATTGCCGCCGGGAATCGTGCGCGCCAGACCGGGGATCGTGCCGCGCCACGCGATCTGTCCCATCACGTTGAAGCGCTCGGAATATTTCGGATACAGCATCGCCTCGGCGTTTCCGTAGCCGCGTTGCTGTCCGTAGTAGGCTTTGATCGTATTGCGGCGGAAGTGCCAGACGAACGCCGCCGGCGAAAATCCCAGCTTGTAGCCCGCCGCGATCATGCGCCAGCAAATGTCGACGTCGTCGCCCGCGGTCCTGAACTGCGCATCGAATCCGCCAATCTTCGCAAGCGCCGCCTTCGTGAACACCATGTTGCAGCCCGCGAGATGCTCCGCGCGATCCTCGGCGACCAGCACGTGGCACGGCGCGCCCGGTGATGCTGCGCAACTCGCTTCGATCCATCCGTCTTCATGCGGCGCGTAATTCGGTCCACCGCATCCGTCGAAATTATTTTCGGTCATCGAACGGATCATCAGCGTCAGCCAATGCGGATCGACGACGCAGTCCGAATCGGTGTAGGCGATAATTTCGCCGCGCGCCGCATGCATCCCGACGTTGCGCGCAACGCTCAGTCCTTTGTTGGGCTGGCGGATGAGCCGGAACTCCGGGAAGTCCATCGAGATGTCAGCGGTCTTGTCGCGCGATCCGTCGTCGACGATCACAACTTCGAAATTCGGGTAGTCGAGACGTCGCAGCGACTCCAGACACGGACGCATCGTGCGCTCGGCGTTGTATGCGCAAATCACGACCGACACCATCGGCATCGTCGCCGGCCGCGGCGGGCAGGTGCCGTTGAGCGTGACGAACGGCATCACGTCCGACGCGCGCATCATCCGCACGCCGAGCCAGTCGTGAGAGACCGGAGCGGGAACCGGAGGAGCAACCACGCCAGCCGCACCCGTGCCGAACGCAACTGCCACAGCTTCGTCCTGCCCCGGCGAAGCATCCTTGAATTCGATGACGACCGGCCGCGCTTCCGCGACGTTGTGCAGCGCGACGACGAAATCGCGAATCTCGACCGGCGCGAGCGCCGGGATTTCCGCGTACAGAAAATCTTCTTCCAATATTGAAAGTGCTCGCGTCTCCGGACGCACCTTGATTCCGACGATTGCCTCCGGCGCGCGCTCCTTGATCGTCTTCACGATGTTGCGCACTCGACGCCGCGCGTTTTCGAGTCCACCCGCGCGCAACGCGTCCTGTCCGATTTCACAATCGACAATGTAGCCGACGAGCGCGGGATGCCGGCTGAAAATATTTGCCGTATGCGCGATTCGCGAGACAACCGATTTGAATCCGCGGCGGCTCGTGAGTTCATCCGCCGTGATTCGCAACTCGACCATCGCGACGAGTCCCGATTGCTCCGCGATGTCGAGGCACGGCTGCGACTGCGCCTCCGTCACTACCAGGCCAGTCGTATGCGACGCCTTCAGATCGTCAAGTCGTTTTCGTAATTTGAGTTTCTGTCCAAAGTCGAGCGTCGCGCTCACATCGGCGAGCCGCATCGCCTTGAAAAAGAATTTTTGTCCAGTGCGAGAAAAGAATTTACCGTGTGGAGTGATGCGCTGGATGGATTCGGTGGTGGCGGTGAGCATGGATGTCGATGTCCTCTCGATGAGGACCTAATTGCCAGAGCCATGCCATCGCAAAACCTCAATGGTTGTCGGGGTTTTTCGCTCGACCCCCGTCTTGCGCAAACCAATTGGTATGGGCGCTGTACGATTTGCGCGGCGCGATTTCTGACGATGTGATTCGCACGGTGCAAAATCAGGCATCATGCACCCACAATGCGCACGCTAGATTGGTTATTTTGCGAATGTTATAGGTCAAACAGGCAAGCAACCATGAAATCTTCCCGCCGAGTTATATCTCAATGAAACTATCGTTCGCCTGCGGATGCCACAGACCATCAAAGTCGAACTTACGTCGTGAAACGAACGACGCGCCAATCGAGGCGACTCCAGAGGAGTTGCAGGCGATAAGAAGCCAACTCGCCGAAATCGAACAATCTCTCTCCCGACTTTGGGGCGAGACAATCTGGAGCCGCACGCCCGATTGCATCCAGGTTCGCGCCGAGGCCGCCGACCTGATCGAACGGCACTTCGATGGAATCGTCGATCAATGGGGAGAATCGATCGCCTACATCGTCCACGGTCACTCGAAGTACGACGAGAGCGGCCGCAAAGACAACATGGTCAATTCTCTCATCCGCTTCATCGATCATCTGCGCGACCCCGACGACATTTGCACCTACGTTTATCTTCGCCGGCATTGCCAGGAGGGGATGCTCGCGCGGGCCAAGCCTTCTCAGTTCAACGTCATCCACATCGCACTCAAGCAAATAATTCTCAATCACGTAAAATCCACGATGACCGGTCCCTCGATGGAGCGGGTGCGCGATCTGATGGTCGCGGCAATCGACGAGCGGCGCCTGATGGTCTCGCAGTTCTACATCGAATCGCGCGAACGGTTGCTGCGCGAGTCCGAAGAAAAGTATCGCAACACTGATCGATCACGCGCCTGATCCGATGTACGAGATCGAGCCGCACACGCTGGATGGTGTTGGGCGCTGAACGCGGCCGCAATGCAGCTTCATAAAATGGAATCCGAACACTACCCCGACGCTCACAAGCGATATTGTCGGGAGAACAGTCGCCGGAGTTGGTTCCGGAAGATAAGACGCGGGCGTGATCGAGACCCTCGAGCACGGTGATGCGCGAGGGCTCGGCGCAGACCCTGGAGTTCCCGATCGGGCCATTTTTCTTCGACGTCAACTCCGCGCTCATCACCTACGGCAAGAAGCAATTCATCCAGATGATCCTGCGCGACGTCACCCAGCGTCGTGAGATGCTCGACTCGCTGCTCAAGTCCGAGCGGCTTGCGGCGGCGGGCACCTTCGCGGCGGGCGTCGCGCATGAGGTGAACAATCCGCTCGCGTCTATTTCGTCGCTGGTGCAATCGATACTCACCGGCGAGAACGACCCCGAGCGCCGCACTTTGATGCATACGATCCTCTCGCAGATCACGCGCATCTCGAGCACGCTCAAGGACCTGGTCAATTTCGCGCGGCCGACCACCGTGCAGCGCAAGGCGGTCGACGTCAATGGGCTCATCGCCGAGACGCTGCGGCTCATCACTTACAACAAGCGCTTCAGCGGTATCCGGGTTGAACCGATTCTCGCGCCCGATCTCAAGCGCGCATTCGCCGACGACAACGAAATTCAGCAAGTGCTGCTCAACCTGCTGTTCAACGCGGCTGATGCGGCCCCGGCCGAAGGCGCGGTTATCAAGGTGATCACCGAAAACCAGCGCTCGGGGCAGGGCTCCGACAAATCGCGTCGCGTATTTATCAAGGTTATCGACAACGGCATCGGAATCCCGCGCGAGCATCTCGAGCGCGTGTTCGATCCATTCTTCACCACCAAGCCCGCCGGCGCCGGCGTCGGACTGGGATTGTCGCTATGCCAGCGCATGATCCTGTCCAACCAGGGCACGATTCGCGTCGACAGCGAAGTCGGCCGCGGCACCGCGGTCACGATCACGCTGGGCGCCGCCGAGGAAACTGTGCGCGCGCAACAGGCCGCGGAAATGGCAGCATCCTGAAGACAGTTCGATGAACACCGAAGTCTCGAACAACGACGCTTCATGGACCGCGCAGCAACGCGGACCCTATCGGCTGCTAATCGTCGAAGATGAACCGTTGATGCGCTCGATCATCGTGCAACTCGCGCGCAGCGAGGGCTACGAGGTGATGGAAGCGCCGGCCGCCGAAGTCGCGCTGCACATCTTCGAAAAAGAAAAAATCGATCTCGCGATTCTCGACCTTAACCTGACCAGCGGCGGCAGCGGACTCGATCTGCTGCGCAAGATGCGCGAGCTCGATCCCGAGGTGATGGGCATAATCGTCACCGCGTACGCCAGCGTCGAGTCAGCCGTCGAAGCGCTGCATCAGGGCGCTTACGACTACATCACGAAGCCGTTTGCCAACGATCATCTGAAAAAGGTGATGCGCAATGCGCTCGAGGGCAAGGCGCTGTTTCGGGAAAATCGGTTCCTGCGCCAGGAACTGCGCGAGAAGTATCGCTTCGAGAGTATCATCGGCAAAAGCGACGCGATCGAAGCGACCTTCCGTGTCATGGAAAAAGTCGCGCGCACCGATTCGAGCGTGCTGATCACCGGCGAGTCCGGCACCGGCAAGGAGCTCGTCGCGCGCGCGATTCATTTCAGCTCGGAGCGCGCGAACAACCGCTTCCTGCCGATCAACTGCGGCGCGCTGCCCGAGAACCTGCTCGAGAGCGAGCTGTTCGGCTACAAACGCGGCGCGTTCACCGGCGCGGGCCAGGACAAGGTCGGCCTGCTCAAGGCTGCCGACAAGGGCACCATCCTGCTCGACGAGATTGGCGAGTTGCCGCTTGCGCTGCAGGTCAAGTTGCTGCGCGCACTGCAGGAGCGCGAGGCCTACCCGCTCGGCGCCAACGATCCGGTGGCATTCGACGTGCGCGTGCTCTGCGCCACCAATAAAAATCTCGAGAACGAGGTCAAAGCCGGCCGCTTCCGCGAGGAACTGCTCTACCGAATCAACGTCATCAACATCAATCTGCCGGCGCTGCGCGAGCGCCAGGACGACATCCCGCTGCTCGCCAATCACTTCCTGCGCAAGTACGAAAAGTCGCTGTCGCGCACCGCGATGCGATTCTCGAAGGGCGCGATGCGTCTGATGCTCAACTACGCATGGCCGGGCAACGTCCGCGAACTGGAAAACTCCGTCGAGCGCGCGGCGATCCTTGCCGAGACCGACGTAATCCACTCGCACGACCTGCCCGACAAACTGCGCAGCACGTCACCCGTGATGGCGAGTATCGAGAACACCGGGATGACGCTGGAGGAGCTCGAGCGCGAGCACATCAAGCGCGTACTCGACAAGGTCGAAAACGACAAGGTCAAAGCCGCGCAGGTCCTCGGAATCCATCTCTCGACCCTCTATCGCAAAGTCCAGCGCTACCACCTCGACGACGGTGCGCCCGTAAGTCAGGAACCAGCCCGCTCCGCATAACCACCGGATTCTTCCCACGCGGAAGGGGAACCTTGTGTTAATGCTGGATGCCTGACGTAGGACGGAATTTATTCCGTCGATCTTTGTTTGAGGTGAAATTGATTCCATCAAAGATCGACGAAATAAATTTCGTCCTACTGTCATTCCCATAGGACTTTCGATCTTTCCGCGATTGCGCTAAACGAACGGTATGGAGGTGATGCGATGAAATTTGGCCTCTTCTATGAAATCTCGGTACCGCGACCATGGGGGCGCGAAACCGAAAAAACCGTCTACGACAACTGCCTCGAGCAGGTCGCTCTCGCCGATTCGCTCGGCTTCGATTCCGTGTGGGCCGTCGAGCATCACTTTCTCGAAGAATATTCGCATTGCCCCGCGCCCGAGTTGTTCCTGACCGCATGCGCGATGAAGACCCAGAAAATGCGCGTCGGTCACGGCATAGTGGTGTGCGTGCCCGAATTCAATCATCCGATTAAAATTGCCGAGCGCACCGCCGTGCTCGATATTCTGTCCGGCGGACGCCTCGACGTTGGCACCGGCCGCTCCGCGACGTGGACCGAGCTGGCAGGATTTCGCGCGAGCCCCGACGAGACCAAGAAGACCTGGGACGAGTTCGTCCATTGCCTGCCGAAAATGTGGACGCAGGAGCGCTTCTCGTATCAGGGACGGTCGTGGTCGATGCCGCAGCGCACGATCGTGCCCAAGCCGTATCAGAAACCGCATCCGCCGCTGTGGGTTGCGGTAACCAGTCCCGGCACCGAGATCGATGCGGCCGAGCGCGGGATGGGCAGTCTCGGGCTGACCTTCGGCGGATTCGCCGAGCAGGACGAGAAGGTCAAGCGCTATCGGAAGATCATCCGCAACTGCACACCGGTCGGCGACGTTGTCAACGAAGCGGTCTCGACCGTGAACTTTCTGTATTGTCATGAGGACGATGCCGAGGGCGTCAAGGTCGGCAAACGTCTCACCGGCACTTTCAACTATCTCGCCGCGCAATTGCTCGCCGCGCGCGAGGCGTATCCGAGCAAATCGTATCCGTCGCTCGGACTGCTGCCGTCGCTGCGTCAGGATGCGTCCGGGCCTGGCGATGCGTCCGGCGCGCCGGAGGGTATCGCGATCGGAAATCCCGCGCGCATTTTGCGCGAGATGAAAAAGTGGGAAGCGGTCGGCTGCGATCGCGTTAACTTCCTGCTGAACGCGCTCGAGACGGTGCCGCAGCAAAAGGTGCTCGACAGTTTGCGCCTGTTCGCGAAAGAAGTGATGCCTCATTTTCAGGGTGCGAGCGACACTGCTTCCGCCGCCGCAGGAGGCCGCTGATGCCGCCGCGGTTTGGAAAACTCGATCTCGCTGCATGGGCCAAGTCGGTGCCGACGATCAACGGCTACAAGACTGAGCCGTGGGTTCTGAAGGGCGCGAAGATTCTTAGCATCAACATGGAGATCGACGACGACCCCGCCGACAATCTGATCCCGGCCACGATGCATCCGTCGATTCCCGAGTACGCGATTTTCTGCGTTACGAATTATCCCGAAAGCCCGGTCGGCGCGTTCTCGATTGCCGAGGTCCGCGTCTCGGGACGCACCGGCGTTCGTCCGCGCGGCTTCGTGCTGCGCAGTTATTGCGACAATGACGACGCGCGCCGCGAGATGGCCGCGCGATGGGGTTATCCGACGGTCGCGGGCGACGTGAAGATTGATATCCGCCACGATCGCGTCGTCGCGCGCGTCAATGCCGGCGGCAAGCCGGTGCTCGAATGCGAGCTGCTCGATCGCGACATGATCTCCGGCGGCGACATCCAGTACATCGCGAGCATGCATCTCGCGCGCAACAAGGACGACGGCAAGCTGGTGCTGGTGCAGGTCGATCCCGAGTTCACGTTCTCGAAAGCAGAGCGTGGCAAGCCGCGGATTGTCCTGATGGACAACGACGCGTTCGGCGCGGGCACTAATCTGCGCCTCGACAATCCGATCTCCGCGACGTTCACAACCGCAGACGTAACGCTCCCGAAGATTCGCTACATCTGCAACCCAGAACTTCCGGCGATGCAAGGTACGACCAAAGTCGCCGCGTAAGCTTTTTTCTGTGTCCCCCTTCCCATCTATGGGAAGGGGTTAGGGGTTAGGTTCAGCGCTCATCCGCACCAGCCTTTGATTCATCAACCCGATGCCCGAACCCTGGCGCTTCGAAAAAATCAAACTCAAGAGCGGAATCACTCTGCGCGTCGCACGCGCCGGATCGGGACCGCCGATCATCATGCTGCACGGATTTCCCGAATGCTGGTATTCGTGGCGTCATCAGATGCGCGCGCTATCCGACCGCTTCGAATGCGTCGCACCTGAGATGCGCGGGTATGGCGAGTCCGACGCACCAGTCGGTGTCGCGAACTACACGCTCGAGAAGCTGGTCGGCGACGTCGCCGATTTGATCGAGGCGCTCGGCCACAAGCGCGCCACTGTTGTCGGTCACGACTGGGGCGGCGGGGTCGCATGGGCGACTGCGATGATGCGTCCGGACGTCGTCGAGCGTCTCATCGTGATGAACTGCCCGCATCTCGAGCGGATGAGCCGCGCGATGCGCCGCAATCCTCGCCAGATGTTGCGCAGTTGGTACATGCTGTTCTTCCAGATTCGCCGCCTTCCGGAGTGGGCGTTCCGCCGCAACAACTACCAGGCTCTGATCAACGCGCTGCGCAACGGCACGATTCAAAAAGATGTGTTCACCGACGGCGATCTCGAATACTTCCGCGCCGCGTTCCGCAATCCCTACTCGATCACGGCCGCAATCAACTACTACCGCGCGAACTTCCGCACTGGCTTCATGGCGCGCCCGGGCTCCAATACATGGATCGATCGCAAAATATCGGCGCCCACGCTTTTGATCTGGGGTGAGCAGGATTTCGCGCTGGGCAAGGAGCTGACCTACGGCATGGAGCCGCTGTTCACCGGTCCGTTCGAGATAAAGTACATCCCGGACTCAGGCCATTGGGTGCAGCAGGAAAAACCGGAGCTGGTGAATCAGTACGTCCGCGATTTTCTCACGGCCAATGAATCCACGCCGATGAAATCCTGACAAAAAGAACGGCCGCCCATTTTTGTGAGCGGCCGTTTCCATTTCAATCAATCGCTGTAAGAGCGCGCGATCAGTTTCCCGTACCTGAAAGCGATACCGTCTGCGGACTGTTCGCGGCCGTGTCGGTAAACGTCAACGTATCCGCACTCGCTCCAGTGATCTTCGGGCGGAAGCCGACTTGCACGGTGCACGACTGTCCGGGGTTCAGCTTCTTGCCACTGCAATTGTTCGACGAAATCACAAATTGAGTGCCGGTGGTCAGCGCGACAGACGAGATCGTCTGAGCCGGTCCTGAAGCCGGATCCGACAGTGTTATATTCCCGTTGGGGCTATTGTGTCCGACCTGGACCGTGCCGAAATTTACCGACGCCGGCGAGACGTTCATGTTGAGCGTCGGCGTGGCAGTCGCAGTCGGCGTCTTCGTAGCAGTTTTGGTCGCCGTTTTGGTCGGGGTCACTGTCTTCGTCGCGGTGGCCGTCCTGGTCGCAGTGGCCGTCGGTGTCTTTGTTGCAGTCGCCGTCGGCGTCGCGCTCAGTGTTGCGGTGGCAGTCGGCGTCGTCGTCTTGGTTGCAGTCGCCGTTGGCGTCGCGCTCAGTGTTGCGGTGGCGGTCGCCGTCGCCGTCCTCGTAGCAGTCGCCGTCGCAGTTTTGGTGGCAGTCGGCGTGGCTGTCGCTGTCGCCGTTTTGGTTGCAGTTGCCGTACTTGTCGCACTGGCCGTCGGCGTCGGAGTCTGGCTAGGTGGTGCCCCGCTCGCATATGCGACGGCGAACTTGGCCATATCGGGACTGCCCCATCCCGTGACCAGATCGTAGCCCGGGCCGGCATTGTAACCGGTCACACCGTTGTAACTGTTGTTGCCGCTGGTCACATCGATGAGCCCGTTGGCGGCTGCACCGGCATTGGCCAGCGCGTAGGTGGTCGGATTGATTAAACCGAGGCGAGCGTGGCCGGTCTGGCTGGCGACCGCGCGCGAGTAGCCGGCCCACAACGGAGCCGACAAGCTGGTGCCGCCCCAGCAGCACTGGATGATTGGAGTACCCGATGAATCAGCGCCGATGAAAACGCCGGGCGACCACGCGATCATCGAAATGTCGGGGATGTCGCGTTTGTTGTCGTTGAGAGTGCCGGTCTGCCACGACGGCTTCGAGAAGACGTTGCTGACGCCGCCGCCGCTCGAGTTCCATGCGGCTTCGATTCCGCCCGGCGCGACTCCAATAACACTGGTGTCATTGCCCGATCCGTCGTATTGCGGCGAGAACTGCGTACCGCCAACCGCCGTGACGTGCGGACTGGCGGCCATCTCGCTCGGATTCAAGCTCGTACCGACTGCGCAACTACTGTTCAGTCCGGCCGCGCCCCAATCGCCCGAGCTTATGAACACCGATTGTCCCTGCGCCGCTGCCTGCGAAAATAAGGAATCCAGGCCGGTGAAAAATGAACTCGACGAGCTGCAGTAGATGAAGCTGATGCTTAGCGCGCCGCAGACATTGTCGCTGATTGCCGACGAAATCGAACCGTAGAGGTTCCCGTCGACGTAAACGTGAATCGGCGTCGCGGGCGCCGTCGCATGCGCGTAGTCGATATCCAGTTGCGCTTCGGTCTCGTCACCTGTCCTGCCCGGTGAGGATCCGCCCGGGAGCACGCGCGTGATATTCATCGCGGGAAAGCCAAAATCCGAATCGAACAGCGTCGGCGCGGAATCGAGATAATCGGAATCCTCGGCCAACGCGACGCAATCCGGCGACGCGGTGCCGCTGTTGCCTGCGCTTATGAGCGGCGCCTCATTGTAAAATGTCTCGATATCGAACGGGCCGAAAGCAGTTGAACCGCCAAAGCTGACACCAGGAGAAGTCGCCGCGTTTTGATCCGATGTGGACGGATCGGCCGCATCGGCCATCGCGAGTATTACTTCGGTCGCCGAATGAACTATCGCGGGACGAATCGAGGACGTGCGATGCAACCCTGCGGGCACTGCTTTGCGCATGTTGTCCAAGCCCTGGATGTCGACGATCAAGCCGGTCAACTCGGCCGGCACCGATGGGTCGGAAGTGTTCCCGAAACTCGAGCCGTCGGTGACGATCTCGGTCGCTAACGCCGCCTCGGCAGTCCCGACGCTGCCCTTAGCTGTGATCGTTCGCGAGCGCTGATCGACCTTCGCGATCGCAAAACCGGCATCGGCCAGCCATTTCTTCACTGTATTGATTTGCGCCGCGGTCGGGCCGAAGCGCTGGTTAAATTCCGCAGTGCTCAGCCATCGATGGTATTTCGGCGAGGTTGGATCCTGCTGGGCTGCCAGCAACTTCTCCAGCGCGGCCTGATTGTGCAGGCCGAGCACGACGCTGAGCGTAAGCTGTGCGCCGCTATCGGCGCGCGTCGCAGTCGCAAGACTCGCGATGTCCGCGGGATGATTCCCGTGAAGTTTCACGGTCCCCGAAGCATAGGCCAACGCGGTTGTGGAGATGGCGAACAAGGCGGCGCCGAAGGCCAGTGGCCTGAGCAAGAAGGATCTAGTTGTCATAATTTACTACTAGATTGTTTAACAGCGGGAGGCAAGAGGCAAAACTTGTATAAACTTAACAAAACTAACTCAGTCACGTTATGGCACTTTCCGTCCCGATGGATTTTTAATCCGACTTTACTCAGAATTGCCTCGCGCCTATCTTTATTTCAGGATCTAAAACGCCTCGGACGCGGCCTTTCTCACGCATCCCGGTCAAATCCCGGCAGGGTCGTCTGTATAGGAGCTTCCTGGCAAATTCAGAAGGAGGGCTTTTATGCCCACTAAGTTGTATGTAGGCAACCTCGCCTACGCGGTTACGCAGGAAGACCTGGCAGAGCTCTTTGGGCAGGCTGGGAAAGTCGAAAGCGCGGTGGTGGTCTCCGACAAATTTTCGGGACAATCGCGCGGCTTCGGGTTCGTCGAGATGGTGGAGGCGGCCGATGCGGCCACTGCAATCCAGACTCTCAATGACACCGACCTGAAGGGACGCCGGATCAAAATTGACGAGGCTCGCGCGAGCACCGGCGGTCCGCGCGGCGGTGGTGGCGGCGGCGGCGGAGATCGTCGTCGTGGCGGCGGCGGTGGCGGCGGCCGAGAGGGCGGTGGCGGCGGTGGAAATCGCAACCGCTGGTAGACCTCCAGCGATCTGATTAGAATAGCAGGCCGAATGCGGCGCGGTCGGAGCGGAAAGCTCAGGCCGCGCCGCTTTGCTTTTGGCTCCGCGTATTCGACGGCCGCGAGCCGCTTCCACTCGTGCGCTCTTCTGCTATCGTTATGCGCCGAAACGGAACCGGATCTACCCGCAAAACAACCTCTGGATGAAATCTGATCGAATGAGAAAAGCCACACTCTCGATTGCGGCGGCCATCGTCGCGCTCGCGTCCATCCTCGCCATCGCACCATCGACGTCCTCACCGCGCCGACGAGGCCGGCACCTTCCCGTCCGGAACTCTGCGCAACGTCGCCGGCATCGTGACTCACGACGGCGGACGTGTCGTGCAGGTCGGCACCGCATTTTTCGTCGCCGTGCCGAGCAAGGCGTTTCCCGGCCGGTCGTTCGTTTACCTGGTGACGGCGCATCACAATCTGCTCGATGAAGACCGCAAGCCGCGCGAAGGCCTCCTGCTGACGCTCGAAGACTCGAAGACCAGTGCGATGCGCGAGGATCCGCTGCCGCCCGAAAGCCGCTGGGTGCTCGATCCCATCGATGAAAAGGCCGACGTCGCCGCGATTCCGCTGACGCCCAACGGCGCCAGCATCGCGCCAATCCCGCTCGCGCTCGCTGCTCGGCAGCGACGATCCGTTCGCCCGCCCCGAAACCGGAGCGCAGGTGTACTACCTGACCGCCGCGACCGTCGGCGTCAACCCGCATCGCTTCGAGGCGCTCGCCCGCTTCGGTCACGTCTCGGTTCCCGCGCCCGCCGACACCGAGGTCATCGGCGCCGGGCCTGCAGCAGCTCTGCTATCTCGACGGCGGCGGCGCGCCGGGATTTTCCAGCGGCGCTCCGGTCTTCGTCAGCGCCGGGCTTCGCTTCGCGCTATGGGGAATTCTCGAGGCCAACACTTCGCTCAACACCGATCCGGTTTTTTCCGGCCTGGCCGGCGTTCTCCCTGCGAAGTTCGTCGCCGAGACCGTGCAGAAAGATGGGTGAGGTGCAGGATAAGACGCTGCAAGGCTCCAAAGCCAAAGTTCCCGAATGACCTCGAGCCATGCGCGATTTGGATTGATTCATACAGCCGATTTGCAGTTATAATGTCGGTTCTTGATCTCGCGGCGATGCGCGTATATCGAGAGTAGTTCAGGCTCGGCGCAGATAACCGAAAATACTCCCCGGTAGCTCAGTCGGTAGAGCGGACGGCTGTTAACCGTCATGTCGCTGGTTCGAATCCGGCCCGGGGAGCCACACACTCTTTTTCGTAGGGCTGTCACGACGCGGACCTCGTGAGAATCATTTCATTGGATTCTCGAAATCTGAATGCGCGCGATCGGCCCGCGTTGACAGTTCATCTGCGAGAAGCACAAGCTTCCCTCGTGAACGAAAAGGAAGCGCGTCGTGTGTGCGCAAGAGTCCCGCGAGCCGAACGCCGGCGTCCGAGCACCATTCGAATCAGCTCGGCGGTGATAATCCTCAGCTCGTGCGGCTTACTATTCCTGCATGGATTTGCGAACGCTGACGCGGCAGATAAGAAGGCAGGACCACCAGTAGCAATCAAGGCGCATTACGAAGCGCCTCCCGACCAATACGACATAGCGCAGCCTTGCTCGGGATGGACTTCGGTCCCGAGTAAAGGAACCTGTCGAGGACTAGGTCGGAATACCGGACTAGAGAGGATTACGGGAGACTGGCAAGGTCAAAGCGAATACGCATACGGATTTTTCATACTTCCTTCGGGCAATTCCTACGGCAGCGGGGTAGACCATTTCACTGGAACGATTAGTGGTTGCGGTACCGGGAGCGCGGTTTATCAGGCGGTATTTTCTTATGAAAGCAAGGGTAACTTCCAAGGACAATGGCAAATGATCGAGGGGAGCGGCACCGGCGGTCTGGCGGGCCTCCGCGGAACTGGTAAATTCTCGCAAATCACCAAACCCGACGGCTCAACTGTCGGAGACTACAGCGGCACCGTGTATTGCTCCAAATGAATCACCTGGCCACCAGGTATTGCGATGGGGGGCGGGAGTCGCTGGTTCGAATCCGGTCCGGGGAGCCACCAAGACTCCAGTAGATGACGCATCTGTCTGCCATCATGGACGCGGCGAACGCGCCGAAGAAGCGCGGGAGCTGCAAGAAGGCGTCAGGCTAGGGGCCGCGATGGGCCGGTTTGATGGGCATCAGAAACTATTTGATCGAAGGCGTTTCCGGCGCCGGCAAAACGGCGGTCTGCACAGAATTGCAGCGGCGCGGCTACCAGGCCATTCATGGTGACCGGGAATTGGTGTATCGAGGCGATCCGGAAACGGGTCTACCGACGGCTCCGGAAACGGGCACACCGACGGCTACCTGGATGTCCGAGCACCAGATTTGGGATGTAGAGAAAGTACAAGCCTTCGTCGCCAACCAGGAGGAGGCGGTCACTTTTTTCTGTGGTGGCTCGAGGAATTTTGCCAAATTCATCCACTTATTTGACGGCGTGTTTGTCCTGGAGGTCGACCTGGACACCATGAACCGGCGGATTGATGAGCGAGTGGCACTGGACCCAACTGACTTCGGCGGAAAACCAGAGGAACGCGAACTCATTGCGCGATTGTATGCAACGAAAGAAGATGTCCCGAAGGGTGGTGTCGTAATCGATGCCACTGCGCCGATTGAACGCGTCGTGGATGAGATTTTGGAAAAGTGCAGCTAGCTCACGGACAAGGGCGGAACGGCCCGCCAAAATTCAAACTGAGACACTACCCAACGGCCGTGTGAGGAAATCCGAATACTGAGCGAGCAATCTTCCCACGCGCGGCGGCTCTTTTCCGAAAATTCATCCGGGTCGTATCGACGTGATTTGACAATCTGCTAGGTTATCTGCGGAACCATGATTGGCAGTACGATGAAAACGTTCATGGCCGTCGCGATCCTCGCAATGGCGACCGGCATCTACGGGTGCGCATCATCGGACGCAGATCAATTGGCCGCTGCGACCGCAACCAACGCCTGCCAGGATCAGAGTGAATGCGAGGCTCGCGATAACGCCCGCCAGATTCGCGACGAAGTGGACTACCAGGACGAGCCCTCGCTCGGATACCTGCAGTCGCCGCCGGGAATGCTGCCGATACCACTCACGTCGCGTAACACCTCCTCGAATTAGCCAAGCCGAACAGACGAGGTTATCGTCCGTGCGCCCATTGCAGATGTAGCGCGTAAGCCCTCCGATACTTGACCAGCACATTGTAAGACTTGCCTCGTTTCAGTTTCGCAACGCCTAAATCCGGAAAAACTGTAGGAAAGCACGGCACTTTTACCCCATATTGACAGCCCTACAGACTAGGGCGAGAATGCTACACTCAGCCGCGTTTGCCCCTCTGGAAAAACGTTGGCTATTGGGAATGAGCGTGCAAAAGCGCAACGGACAGAACAAGGCGCGGGTCTTGATCGTCGATCACGAGTTTCACGTTGCACGCGGCGCCGCGATGGTCCTTTCACAGGCTGGTTACGAATGCGAAACGTGTCCCAATGTCGAAGCCGCACTAAAGGTGCTGGAACACGAAGGCGCAGACGTAATCATCGCAGACATGAGGTTGCCGGGGATGGATGGGATGGACTTACTGAAGAAGGTGCACAGCAAGGACCCTGATATGGCGGTTGTGATGAGCGTACCGCTGCCCGCCGCAGAGTCGGCCAAGGCGGCGCTCCGAGGCGGCGCGTTCGATTGTTTGACCAAGCCATTTGACAACGACGAGCTGAACGCGGTTGTCACCCGCGCGGTCGAGATGAGCGACCTTCAGCGCGAGAATCGCAAGCTGCGCGAGCAACTCGACGTCGCCAGCGTCGCGGCCGCGTTCATCGCGGAGGCGCCCAAGAGCCGCCAGCTTGTCGCGATGATACGGCGAGTCGCGCCGTCGCGAACCACCGCGCTTATCGAAGGCGAGACCGGCACCGGCAAGGAGCTGGTCGCGCGGATGCTTCACTACTGGAGCAATCGCGCCGACGGTCCGTTCCTCGCGATCAATTGCAAGGCGCTGGCCGACGGCGTGGTCGAGAGCGAGCTGTTCGGCCATGAGAAGGGATCGTTCACCGGCGCAATCCGCGATCGCGCGGGATGCTTCGAGCGAGCCTCGGGCGGCACGCTGTTCCTCGACGAGGTTGGCGAGGCGGGCCCGGACTTCCAGGCCAAGCTGCTGCGCGTCCTCGAGGACGGCGAGGTGCTGCGGGTCGGCGGATCGAAACCGCGCAAGGTGGATGTCCGCATCGTCACGGCGACCAATCGCAAGCTGCGCAACGAAGTTGCAGCCGGACGCTTCCGCGCTGACCTGTATTTTCGTCTTAGCGTCATCCCTCTCAGGATCGCCCCGCTGCGCGAGCGCCGCGAAGACATCCTGCCGCTGGCGCATCATTTTCTCGCCTTTCATTCCACCGAGGCTGGACGTCCGCTGATGCTTTCCCCTGAAGCCGAAGAGGCGCTGCTCGCTCATCGATGGCCGGGGAACGTACGCGAGTTGGAAAACGTTATCGAGCGCGCGGTCGTAATGAGCGGGCAGGAGACGTTGATGCCCGAGGCGTTCGCCTTCGACGACGACGGCTCCGACGAAGACCTGGTCCAGGTCGCCGGCATCGCCCGTGCGCCCGAAGCTGTTACCGAGTCGGCGATAAATTCGAATCACGCACAAAGCGTTGCGCAGCCGGCGGAGAGCTCGGAAGAGGGTACCCTGCAAGAGAGCCTCGACCGCGCGGCGACAGTGCGAATCAAAGCTGCGCTCGCCGCCGCAGCCGGCAACCGGGTTGACGCCGCCGCGGCGCTGGGCGTCGATCGGACGACACTATACCGGTTGATGAAACGCCTGAGCCTGTAGGCGTCGGATTCCCGGTCGACCGAAAGAAGGGCGCGGACCGACCGGCACTGCGATCAGGCACCGGACCGAGATGGAAAAGCGGCCGCGGAATAAATCCGCGACCGCTTTTCTCGTAGCATCAGGCATCGTCAGCCCGCGTAGCCGAACTAGTAACGCGCGTCAGGATGGTTGCGCAGGTACTCGTGCAGATTCGGATGGTTCTTGACGAAGTTCGGATCGTTGATGAGTGAAGGATTGTCGCGGAGCTGGCGCGCGACATTCGGATGGCTGGCCATGAACGAGTCGAGGCCGCCGGAGTCCGCGCGGAAATCGTCGTCACGGGAATCGCGGTCCGATCGGCGCGCATAGCTGTTGAGGTAGGGTTGCACGTCCGGATTGGTTCTCAGAAATTCGGCGATCTCCGGTTCGCTGTGGCGCAGGTCCGAGTCGTTTATGATGTTGGGGTTGTCGCGATAACGGTCCGCGAAGTTGGGATTCGCCGCCATCTCGCGATTCCACTTTTCAGCGGGACGCGTATCCTGATTGTACTCGTGGACCTTTCGGTACACGTAGTCACGGACCTCGGGATGATCGTTGAAGAGCTCGCGGACTCCCGACCATTGATCCATCTCGCGGTCATCGCGCACGATATTGGGATTCCCCTGGAATTGGCGCGCGAAATTCCGGTTTTCATCCTGATCGAGGAATCGATCCCAGCGCCGCGCCGCATCGTTGCCGTAGCCGGAGTCGCTCCGGTTCATGTCGCTGTCGCTGAAGGCATACTCGGGATAGCGGTATTGCGCGAAGGCTGGAGAGATCGTTCCTACCGCCAATGCCGCGGCTGAAAACAGTGTAACGAAACTTCTATATTTCATACATTTGTCTCCGTTTTCATTAGCAATTCGGCGCAAAAGCAACGCACAAGCTAATGGGAGCAACCCATGTGCCACCGTTCTGGGAAATGGAAACCCGCGAATGGCATTACCTGCTTTTCGCGTTCTGACGCTTGTCGACAGCGCGGTTTGGCCGGGCGAGGACGGAAAAGAAACATCGTTATGAATTAGAAATTCGATGATTTTGGGATTTTGGTTGACATTTTCTTTGTCTTCCATTTCTTCGACCGACCGCGACTGGTGAGTGCATGTTGGCGAGAGTCCGATGTTGCGAGGTAGAGCGTTGGTGAGGGTGGGTGAAGTGGTCATCGTGCGTATTATGGCATGGCGAGATGACAACGGTTGGCACGGGGGCATCCGTCGGTGCGTGGGGTCGGCGTTTCGGGGGAAGCAGAGCATCACCGCAATATGGGGTTTCTAAGGCGGTCGCGGAGCCAGTCCGCGGCCGCCTGTCTGCCGACGGAGCAATCTAGATTATCGGGAGTCCTCGAGGTGGTACGGCTGTTCGGGACTCCCCATTTCACGGTTTGGAAGTTGTGGGCGATTTCCCTTGAATTTCAAGTAGATTCCTTTCAGCCAGGTTTTGCCAATCGGGATCCTTCATCCCGCTGACCTTCAACCGTAGTTCCTCGATGAGCGATTTGTCTCCAGCGAGATCGTAGGTTCCGCGCAGTTCCATTTCTGTGAAGACGTATACTATAGCTTGTACTGTTGAGTCATCGTCCGTGCTTTCAAGTTTCGCTTTCAGAAATGGAACGATCCGCCCTCCCTCGCGCGCGAGAGGCGAAGCCAATCCTAACATTGGTGGTTCTCTTTTCTGTCCGCAAATGCATATTTTGTACTGAGTCTCGAGATCGTACTTCTCGAATTCAACGTCCCGTTGCTCATTAGGCAGCAGAAAAAACTCATTGGGAACGCCGCCGCAAGTACAGGAGAAAAATAGCAGCGTCATGCACGCCGCACATACTACTCGCGGCATTAGTTGTTTTTTATGCACTGCACTGCTACCGGGACTCCTCACTTCACGGCTTTGACGTTACTGGCGATTTCTCTCGGATCTCGAGTAGCATTTTCTCGGTTACCTTCTGCCAGTCGGGATCCTTCATCCCGCTGACCTTCGACCGTAGTTCTTCCATGAGCGATTTATCACCAGCGACATTGTAGGTACCCAGGTCGTTCATTTCTCTGAAAAGGCGCACTATATCTCGGATTCTTAAGTCGTTATCCGTGCTCTCTAACTTCATTTTCAGAAGAGGAACGATCCGACCTCCCTCTTGCGCGAAAGGCGAAGCCAATTCCAACATTGGCGGTTCTCTTTGCTGTCCGCAGATGTATATTTTGTACTGAGTTTCGATATCGTACTTCTGGAATTCAGCGTCACGTTGCTCCGCAGGCATCAGAAAGAACTCATTAGGCGCGCCGCCGCAACTACAGGAGAAAAACAGCAGCGTCATGCCCACCGTACATACTATGGTTCTTGAGGCTACTTGCATCCGCCAAAGTGCTCCTCACTGAAGTCCTTGCTTATTCGGTCTTGCAGATCGTAGGCCGGTGCTTCGTACTTGTTCATATGAAAAAAGTAACCTGGTATTCCGACAGTAGGGTCCTCTCGCCACTGCTCAACGTGTTTCAGCTCATGGCCAAGTAGCGCCAAGGCTTCGGGTGATCCGTCGTATTTACCAGCACGAATATAGATATCACTGCCGCCAGGAGGCGTAGTCCCGTCCACCAACCCTCGAAAGGGAGTGGTGTACCAAGGCAAGCCGTTAGTATGTAGCCTAGCGTTGTCGAGATCGACCTGAGCGATGTACGGCTTTAGACAATCCTTCTCGCAAGGAGTTAATGGACGCCCTGGGTTTCCGATGCTTTCCTGCGGCGGGGTATAGTCTAGTGGTACGCCCACTTCCTTATAGTTTTCGCTTCTACGACGTGCGGGTGCTGGTTGATCGTCGCCGCCGCCGCCTAGCAGGGCGCTGAGAAAGGGAATGGGTATTGCGCCAGAGAAGCCCTCAGACCCGCCGATCGAAAACCCGAACCAGGTAGTTGGAAAAAGGGCCGAGGCAGCTGAGGCGACGGTGCCGAGGTCCTGGAATGTTTGTCCGAGAGACTGGCCCGACCTGAGCCGGAGGTGGGTGGCCAAAGTTGCCGAAGCCTCCGTAGCCAGCACTATCGCCGCCGCCAGATGGCGGACCGGTTAATCCTTGTTGGCCGAGTTGCGACAGCTCGCGTTGGAGCTGCGGATTGTACACATTGCCTGACGGCTCGAAGTAAAGCTGGCCGGGGTCGCTGACCTCGTGCTCCAGACCCTGATACAGGAACGGGAAATGAATTTGCGAGGCCGCTTACGGTTGACACTCCCGAAGGATCGTAGGTGAAAGTGGTCGAAGAGATCGACTGCTTTATGAAAGGGCTAGGGGTTAGGGTTCTGTCTTCTCAGCGCTGCTCGAATCGCGGCAATCACCGATGCGAAATCATTCCGCACCGATGCGTTCGACAGCCTGAGCACGATCATCCCGTGGCGCCTGAAATAAACGTCGCGCATCGCGTCGTATCCCTGTTGCTGGCGATGCGGGCTTCCATCGATCTCGAGTACCAGCCGCGCGGCATGACAATAGAAATCCACGATGTACGGCGCGAGCACCTGCTGCCGCCTGAAATGTGCGCCGAGCTGATTACTGCGGAGCTCTCGCCAAATGATTAGCTCTTCGGGAGTCATGCGTTGTCGCAACTCCGATGCTCGGCGCATCAGTTCCGGATTTCTCTGTTCACGCAGAGTTAACAGTGGCATCTGGTGGTGATTAGCATTGTGGGGTGGCGAAGGAAACTACCCTAACCCCTAACCCCTTCCCCAGAAAGAATGGGGAAGGGGAACACCAAGACGCAATCGCGCCGTCCTATCCCCCTCGCCCCCTTTCCAAGTGGAAAGGGGGAACAGAAAAGGCGACGCGCGGCTCCGGGGCGGAAACGGGGAAGAGAAATAATGGCAATGCGCGGCTCCGGTGGAGATTGGGGAACAGAAAAAAGGTGACGCGCGGCTCCGGTGCAGCATTGCGGGGTGGCGAACGAAACCACCCTAACCCCTAACCCCTTCCCCAGAAAGAATGGGGAAGGGGAACACCAAGACGCAATCGCGCCGTCCTATCCCCCTCGCCCCCTTTCCAAGTGGAAAGGGGGAACAGAAAAGGCGACGCGCGGCTCCGGGGCGGAAACGGGGAAGAGAAATAATGGCAATGCGCGGCTCCGGTGGAGATTGGGGAACAGAAAAAAGCGACGCGCGGCTTTGGTGCAGCATTGTGGGGTGGCGAAGGAAGCCACCCTAACCCCTGACCCCTTCCCCAGAAAAAATGGGGAAGGGGAACACCAGCGCAATCGCGCCGTCCTATCCCCCCCACCCCCTTTCCAGTTGGAAAGGGGGAACAGAAAAAAGCAAACGCGCGGCTCCGGTGGGAAGGGGACACGAGGAGAGTGACGACAAGAAAAAGATGGCGAGTGCGAGAGTGTCGAGGAGATCGCTTGAACCTTGGTTGGGGTGAGTCGGCCAAGATTCAGAAAGAGTCGCGGTCTCTCGGCGGAGCCTGCCCTGAGCGAAGCCGAACGGGCTCGGGATGAGACGAGGAAAAATGACACAAGAAAACGGACGGGCCCCGGAACGGAGGCGCTTGGCGCGTCCGGTCCGAGGCCCCCTTGGGAGAGGCATTTTTTGGGAGATCAGCCGCCTGGATTGGAGAGCGTATGGAAGACCGAGATCATTGCCGGTCCGATGATTACCGCGATCATCGAGGGCAGCACGAAGATGACCAGCGGGAACAGAATCTTGATCGATGCCTTCTGCGCATCTTCTTCGGCATGCAGACGGCGACGCTGGCGCAATGCGTCGGAACTGGCGCGCAAGGCCGGTCCGATCTGCGCGCCAAGTTGTTCGCTCTGAATCAAGGTGGCGGCAAGCGGTTTGATATCGTCAACCGCAGTCCGATCCGCCAATCCGCGCAACGCCTGCCCGAGGCTGGCGCCGGCTGAAATATCGGTGGCGACCAGGCTCAACTCAGTTCCGATTTCCTGTCCATGACGTTCGCATTCGGTGCCGACGATTCGAATCGCCTCGAACAGTCCCATGCCTGCCTCGACGCATACCACCAATAGATCGAGCACGTCGGAGAGCTGCTTGGCGATATTGCTTTGCCGGGTCCGCGCGCGACGTCCCAAATAGTAGCTGGGCACGAAGATACCAATTCCGATGCCGCCGATTGCGAGCAGCAGCGGCGTAGCCGACGCCGGGTGGAAGATGAGTCCGACCAGCAGACCGAGTAGTCCACCTCCGACTGCCATCAGCACGCGCGTGACCTGGTAAGAATGCGCTGAGCTGGATTTGAGGAATCCGGCCTGCGCCAGAGTCTGCTGGAGCTTCTCGCCGGTGGGAGAATCAAGGTCCGGTGGCGGCACGCGTTTGGCGGCCCATCGGAAAAGCATCCGGAGCAGGTTGTCGTCCTGAAGGTCTCCATCCAGTGCACCCTGCGAAGCGCGCATCTTGACCGCCAGATCCGCGAATCGTTCGTCGACTGCCCGACTCGGCGGTGAGATGGCCATGTACAAGGCTACGCATGCGCCGGCCGCCAGGAAAAAGACCGCTATGCCAATAAAGAATGGGCTCATATCAGTAATTCACCCTCAATAGCCGCCTGATCGTGATCAGGGCGAGCAGATCCGATCCGACCGCAAACTTCAAAATCTTCTGCCCGGTCGGATCGCGGAACAATTGATCGGTGTAGCCCGGTTGAATCAAGCTGAAAATACAGAGCACGACGATCGGCAGGCATCCGACAACCAGTACCGCCAAAGCGCGATTGCGCGGTCAGCGCCCGGATTTGCATCCGCAAGCGTTGCCGGATTCGCACGATTTCGGAGAGCCGGCCGACAATCTGCGCCAGACTCGATCCGACCTCGGTTTGTACCCGCACCGCGACGACCAGCAGCCGCAGGTCGTCTTCGGGAATTCGCTTGAGCATGTCCTCGAGTGCGCGTGGCAGCGGCAGGCCGATCCGGTTCTGCTCGAGCACGGTGCGGAATTCGCTGCCGAGCGGATCGGCGAACTCGCTGACCAGGACCTGCAGCGCACGCTGCAGCGAATGGCCGGCCTCGAGCGACGATTTGATCAGGTCGAGCGCGAAGGGCAGCTGGGTCGCAAAAGCCTTCAAACGCCGCTTCTTGCGGAATTGAATATAGAGCAGCGGCAAGGTGGCCATCACCACTCCGGTGACGAATGCAAACCACATGTCGTGAAACATGATGTTGCCGCCAAACAAACCAGCGCCAAACAGCAGTACGATGATCAGCAGGATGTCGCCGACTCTCATGTACATGCCCGCCTGCCACATCGCCTCTTCGACCTTGCGCGCCACGTTTATCTGGTACAGCGCGCCGAGCAACGCTCCTTCCTGGGGCCGCTGCTTGCGCATGACGTTGATGTCGATCTCGTCAGCGGGGCGGGTCAGGCGTCGTGCCACCTCGCGCTGTTGCTCGACTTCGGTGCCGCGACTGCTGGTGAAGATCAGCACGCCCACGAAGACGATCGCGAATATGCCGCTTGCCATCAAAAAGTCCATAGATGTTTATCCGATAGTGTTGCGGAAAATTTTGCCGTCGAGTTTGTAACCCGCAGCTTCCAAGCGCTGCGAATAGGTTGAGCGAATTCCGGTGGCGAGAAAGGCGCCGAGCACTTCGCCGCCGGGGCCGATTCCAGTGCGTTTGAATTCGAACAAATCCTGCATCATCACCATCTCGCCTTCCATTCCGCTGATCTCGGAAATGCGCATTACTTTGCGCGAGCCGTCGGAGAGGCGGGAAACGTGAACGATGATATTGAGCGCCGACGCGATCTGCTGGCGCATCGCGCGCTGCGGAATCTGCACGCCGGACAACAGCATCATCATTTCAAGACGACCCATACTGTCGCGGGGAGTATTGGCGTGGATGGTGGCGATTGAGCCGTCATGACCGGTGGACATCGCCTGTAACATGTCGAACACTTCGCCGCCGCGGACCTCGCCGACGATAATGCGATCGGGGCGCATACGCAGCGTGTTCTTGACCAGGTCGCGCTGGCTGACTTCGCCCTTGCCTTCGACGTTGGGCGGCCGCGTCTCGAGCCTGACCACGTGCGGCTGCTGGAGCATCAACTCGGCCGAGTCTTCGATCGTCACGATTCGCTCGTCGGCGGGGACGAACAGCGACATGCAGTTAAGCATCGTCGTTTTGCCCGAGCCGGTGCCGCCGCAAATCAGGATGTTGAGGCGCGCGCGCACGATGGTGCGCAGGAAGTCGACGATCTCGGGGACTATCGTTTTCTTATCGACCAGGTCGTCGATGTTGTAGCGCTTGCGGCCGAATCGGCGAATCGAGAGCGACGGGCCGTCCAGGGTCAGCGGCGGGATGATCGCGTTGATACGCGAGCCGTCGGGCAAGCGCGCGTCAACCATCGGCGACGCTTCGTCAACCCGGCGTCCGACCTGCGAGACAATTCGATCGATGATCAGCATCAAGTGCTGATCGTCCTGGAACTTGACCTCAGTGGCGTGGAGCTTGCCGCGTTTTTCGACGTAGACCTGGTTGTGCCCGTTGACCAGGATATCGGTGATTTCATCGTCCCACAAAAGCGGCTCGAGCGGCCCGAGTCCGAGCAGCTCGTTTTTGATCTCTTCGATGAGATGAGCCTTGTCGGTATCGGTGAGGAGCCGACCTTCGTCGTCGAGAATCGCGGAGATAGCCTCGGTGACTTTCTGACGCGGCGAGTGCCGGCTCGAGACTCTCAAGCCGGGTAACGTCGAGCATCTCGAACAGACGGTTGTGGACTGCGAGTTTGAGCTGCTGAAAGCCCTCTGCCTGCGCGTCTTTGACCGTCCGCTTCGCGCCGCCGTTGGACATCAGCGAACGCTGGAAGGGCGCCGGGCGTTGCCGCGTTCTGTTGTGAGATTCTTTCAACGAGTTTCATGGTTGTACCTCAACTGCGGGCGCCGATAACGTTCAGCAGGCGCGATACCAGGGAATTCGAGGAGTCCGCATCCGGGACATCGTTGCCGACTTCGAGTCGTCGAGCGAGGTCCTCGACGCTCTTGGCCAGCGGCGAGTTTGGCGCCACCTGCCACAAATCCTGCGCGCTGAGCTGCACCCGCTCGAGGACTTTTTCATCGCGCGGAATTCGCGTGTGAATCGACTTGCGCGAGGGTATGGCTCAACTGATCTTCGGTGATCGGATGACCGGGCACGAAGCGGCTCAAAATAAAGTTGGGTTCGATGCCCTGCAGTCCCAGCCGTCCCACCAGGTCGACGAATCGCCACGCGCATCGCGCCGCGCCGATCGACTGGTCGAGCACATAAAACAGATGACTCGAGCGCTCCCAGGCAGCGACCGTGTTCGAGTCGATATGCGTTCCGCAATCCACGATCACAAAGTCGAACAACTGGCGCATCAGGTCGAGCGTCGCACCGACTGTTGCGTCGCTGACCAACTCGCTGTCTTCGATCCGCTTGGGCGCCGCGAGCAGGTAGATTCCCGACGCGTGCTTGCTCAGCGCCGATTCGAGTTGAATCGAGTCGAGCTTTCGCGTTCCCTCGGTCAGCGTCATGATCGTGCGCTCGGGCTCGAGATTCAAAAACACCGAGAGCCCGCCCGTCTGCAGGTCGAGATCGACCACTGCGACCCGCTTGTCGAACGCGTAGCGCAGCGCCAGCGCGAGGTTGGCGGCGAGGCTGGTGACCCCGGTGCCGCCTATCAGGCTCACCAGTGAGACGATCGTGCCTCCACCGACGTGAACTTCTTCACGACGGCGGGTTTCGCTGATCTTGAGCAGCGCGCGAGTGGCGTCGCCGGGATCCAGAGGCAGGAACAGCAGCTCATCGGCGCCCGCGCGGAGCACTCGCTTCATTAGATCGGGAGAACGATCATGGAGCAGGGCGAAAAGAGCCGGACGGGGTTCTTGGCCCGCCCGGCTGTTGAGATAGCTAAGAGAAAGTTCGTCGTTCCCGTTGAAGACCACCATTGTTACGTCAAAGTTGACGTCGGTGGTGCCATCCAGATCGGGTTCTATTTCGTCGATGTTAAGCACAGGGTCGCCCAAGGCGGCCAGAGCGTCGCGGACTTCCGTCCGGTGCTCGTCGCCTTGGCCGACCAGTTGGACCTTCAGTCCACTGTGCTTACCGTCATTTTTTTTACCGAGCGATGACACTTCACATTCCCCTTGCTTCAGCTATGCGGTGCCATATCATGCACTAATTACCCGGCTATGTCTTGTCCCTCCGTCGAACTAGAAACGCGGCCGCGTCACGTCAGGCTGCGCCAGAGCGACGGGTCTCGATCTGTTCACGCGTGAGATCGGGCACCGAAGTCGGATTGTAGACCGACGCGCCATCGGGCAGCGGCTGCACGATTTGCGGCGTTACACTCATAACCAGGTCCGTTTCTGAATTCGAATACGAGGTGGTGCGGAACAGTCCGCCGAGATACGGGATATCACCCATATAGGGGACCTTATTAATGTTGGTCTTCTTCTCATGCAGGATCAGGCCCGCAATGATCAGCGTCTGATTGTCTTTGAGCTGCACCAGAGTCTCCGCACGTCGCGTCACGAATGCAGGTACGGTGAATCCGAACAGCTGCACGCCATGTGCGAAATCGGGCTCCGATACTTCAGGCTTCACGAGTAACTCGATGTCATTACGACCGACGACGGTCGGAACGAACTCGACCGAAGTTCCGAACTGCTTGAAAACGATCGAGGTATTCAAAGCCTGCGCGATGACGATTGGAATTTCACCACCCGACAGGAACTTTGCTTCTTCACCGGAATTAGCCAGCAAATGCGGCTGCGCGAGGATCTTCGCCAGGTTGTGCGTTTCAAGGTATTGGAACAATCCCTGGAACTGGTAGTTGCTGTTGCCTACGGCCAAACCATAAGTTATTCCCTGCGATAAGAGCAGCCCGGTGAGGGTTCCGCCCGCTCCCAAGGAATTAGGGGCTGTTAACAGTCGTTCCGTTGTTGGCCACGGAGCTTGTTGTCGGTGAAAACGGCGTTGCTACGGCGCCGGGCAAACTCACCAGCGACACTCCAGCATTGGGCAGAGAGAGCGCCATGTTGGTGCCCTGGTTCTCCATTGCGGAGCGATCCAGTTCAGCCACCATCGTGTTGAGCAACACCTGCTGTTTGCCGTTGGGATCGATTCGCACCGGACGCTCTTCGTACTGACCCGTCTGGTCCCAAATCGCAAGTGTCGTAAAGCCGGGCTTATGGCCAATCAGATTCACCTGGAACGGATTGATCACCTGGATGTCCGCGACTGCGGTGTCGGCGATCGAGACACGGCGCAGCTTGGTCGCGAAATCGATAATTCTCGAAGACCCGGTCTGCAGCTGCACTCCATCCTCGGGTAGATAATGGCGTCCTCCGTTAACCGCACCCGAATGCAATTCGCCGCCATTTAGACTGACTGATGGATCGACCCGATACCGCTCGTTCGACAGCGCAGCCGAAGCGGCCTGGCTCGATGCGGCCGGCGGCGGAGCATAGGAAGCGGCTGGCGTATTGAAATCGAAGCTCGAATGACTGACAGGGGCAGGTGGAGTCGGAACTCCCATCGCCGGCGCAGGTGCGCTTGACGAACTGATTGCCGCAGTCTCCGTGGTGCTCGTATAGCTTCTCGACGAGGAAGACGATGACGCCGCAGCAACCGGACCGGTGCCGGGATCCATCGTGGCCACTACCGGAGCCGCACTGCCCGTGGTCGCGCCACTGCCAACGATTGGCGCCGGACTCATGCCCGGATGGTTGATGTTGTTGATGTTGCTTAGCGACTTGACGGTCACGTCATACTTGATCGTGCTGCCGTCCGTGGTCTTGACGGCGACAGTCCATTCGCCCGATTCCGCGCCGAGGAGGACGACTTTGCCCGGCTCCTCGTTATGCACCACCAGCGCATGCGGATTGGTGATCACGTTCACCGCCGGCGTCTCACCGGGGCTGACGTTGTTGATGATATAACTCTCACCGGCATTCAAGGAGAGAGCCATTGTCGTGCCGTCGTCGGCCAACAGCATGCCGGGCCGAAACATAAGCATGCTGACAGCTACAACCAGCCACGGAAGCAGTCGATGTCGTTGTATTGATTTCATCTTCTTCCCCTCATCTTCCTCGCGGCTACGGTATGTCGATTGTTTTGGGCGTCGGCGCATGATTCGCCGTCACGTTTGGCGCGGTCGCTGTAACCGTGATCGGCGATGACAGATCGTGATGGTCCGGCTCGGGAGCACTGGCCACCGTAGTTGCACCTGTCTCATCGGCACTGGCGCTCGTCTCATCGTCATCGCCACTTTCTGCGTCGACTTTCGCCGCGGCCTTGCGGATGTGCGAAGGCTTGCTCGAGCCGTCAAAGTTCGCGGCCGCTTCATTCACAAACGACACTGACTCGGATGACTTGCCGTTGCGGAGAATCTCTATTTCAACCGGCTTCGCGCGATGGGGCACCGCGGCCATATGCCGAGGCTCCGGCTGTACTGCCATCACGGGAACGTCGGGCGCCAGGCTGTAAGCTCGCAGCATCTGCGCGACATTGCTGCCGCTGGTCAGAACGATCTTGTTATCATTGTAATTGCGCATCGCGAGACGCAGCGTGCCCGAGTGACTCGCCAGGGCCAGACGCTCGGATTCTTGCGGCGTCACCAGCAGCGTGACGACCTTCACGATTTGCGGCTCGTCCTTTTTCTGCTCGACTTCCTGCGCAACCGCGAGGACTTCGACGTTCTGCAGAATCACTTTCGAGAACGCTTTGCCGTCGCCGCCTTCAGCCTGGGTCGCGACCAGCACGTCGACACGCGTATGCGGCAGTACGAAGCCGGCGACATCGCTGACCTCATCCACTGGAACCGACACTGCGCGCATCCCGAACGGGATCAGCAGCGGCATCACGCCCGCCGTCTTGTCTCCGGTGAAGAGCTTGGTCTGCACGATCGGCTCGTTGGCGACCAACGAGTTCTTCACATAGCTACCGATTACCTGTTTGGGATCGGTGTACGCGCCATCGGGCAGACTGTCGGCCGACCATCTCGCCAACTTGACTTCGCCCAGCTCGATCTTGGTGCCGAGCGGAAGGTCCATCGCCGCGACCACCACCTCGACATTGTGCGACATCGCGTTCTGCACTTCGGCTTCTCTACGCTTCAGCGCGGAGTAAACCATCACCGAGGCCAACATCGCCGCTAATCCAGCCAGCAAGACGAATACCATCGGTCGTCTCATATCACCCCTCCCCTCCGGCCACTTCGCAGCCGGCTATCTTCGAAGAATAGTTGCGCATATTAGCATCTTGCACTTGTTAAAAGTAGATTCAGTAACAATAGGCTGGCGGTGGAATTGATTAGCAAACCGCAGCCCCGAATATTTCTTGATTTAGTGACGAAGAGACGAAGATTGCTTTCATGAAGCCGAATTGGGTCCCTCGTCATAGCTAATTTGTCCAAAGTGTCACGTAGCTGAACTATTACAGTAGGTCGCTCACGTTATGGACCAGGCTATTAACGATAGCACCGGCATTTGTGACGAGCGCAGCAGCTACGAGGGCGATCGTCGCGAGTATTAGCGCATACTCGGCCATCGTCTGACCGCGCGAAACAACTGTTAACCGACAAACTTCCTTTCGCTGGCTCATTGACCCCTCTCCCAAGGTGGTCGTGCTATTGCGGGTAAACTCTTCGCGAGGCTGGCTTGCAGCCCCGCTCCGAGTTTTCCTTTCCCCCACCGACGACCAGTCAGGCCATCGAACGACTAAAGGCTCCCGTCTACGCTTGACAGCAACGTGGTGATAGTCGTGCCCATTGTCTGATAACCGACGAAAACGACGACTGCCACTGCTGCCAGGATGAGTGCGTACTCAGCCATGGTCTGTCCGCGAGCTGACTCGCGTGCCCGTACGAAAAACTTCGTGATGCCTTCCATGATTCTCCCCGTAGCTATTTTGGGTTTAGTCGAGTGGCGGACCGTTGGTCCGCCACTCATCGTTTATTTTGAGGTATCCCTAGAGCTTGCCGTCCACGCTGGAAAGCAGCGTAGTGATCGTCGTGCCCATCGTCTGGTATCCGACGAACACCACAACCGCGACCGCGGCGAGGATAAGCGCGTATTCCGCCATCGTCTGTCCGCGCTGATACTCACGCACCTTCAGAAACAATCCCGTGATTTTGTCCATTGTCCCGTGCCTCCTGTTTTTTGGCCTTAATTGGCCGTTGTCCCCGTAATTGGTTGCGACCTTCTCGTCGTTTGTGCCGCAGCCAGCCCGTCGGAAGTGAAATCTGCGCTCACCTTCCCTCAGACTAGCGCCAAGTTTGTTGCGGCAACTTCTACAGTGCCAGAGCGAGATTTATCGTGAGCATCTCTCGTGCCACTCTGATCTATTGAGCAATTTCATCGACTTTTTCGGTTCAAGGCGGATTACGTCAGCCGCAGAGATGCAACTGTTGGTTGCGAACCCGCAACAGACTAGGGGACAAAGGGATTGAATTTAGAAGATTAAGACGAATAATGAGGCTTGGATTCTATAGGGATAGACTAAGCGACAAGCCTCAACGTGTGGTGGGTCCAAGAAATCCCACCACCAGATAGCGGTAGTGGGTCAGTTTGAGGCTGATAGTTCACTCCGATTCCAATTCTCGCAATAGAGTGGCACCCCAGGCTGTAGCCCTCGCCAACTTGACCTCGAGGTCCCCAAGGTCGCTGACGAGCGCGAGGTCGCGGACCTGGTCGTACACAAGAGGAGGCAGATCGCGATCAAGGTAGCGCACCCCGAAATCCCATCGCGCGGGACAGTAGCGCATGCGCAAGAGATCAGCGAGCGGCTTCAACGTACATGCCCAGAATGCATTGACGGCCTCGACGTGCTGGCCGCGCAAAATGGCCTTGCGGACAAAGACCTGGCTCATAGGGAACCACGTCTGCAGTTCCCGATAGCGCCGGTCCCGCTGCACCGCCAACGCTCGCTCGTCCAAGGGCCTGGGCCGCAGCCAAGTTCCCTTGTCGAAGAGAGGCACTCTCTCACCATGTCGCTCGATGTCGAGATTACAATCAGGGTCTCCGGCCCGGAAAAAGATCAGGTCGACCAGAAGAAAATCGCCACCATCTTTTAGCTTGTAGTACCGGCCCTTCAGCGGGGTGTGGCTGGCGGTAATGGGAGATACCGCCTCGAGGGCTCGCTCCGCGCACGCGTACAGGTCATCGAACGACGCATGATCGGCCACTAGGTACTCCAGGTCGATGTCCGAGTAAGCATCCACGGCACCAAAGGCCGCACTGCCACCCTCCCACCCGGCGAAGACGGTCGGAAGCGGCCTTAAAGCCTGGGTAACGGCATCGGAAATCCGACAACGGAGAGACTGGTCAATCATCTTTGCGAAGACCACCTCGCCCCTAGTGGCAATTTAACAATTTCCTCAATCGACCAGACGTGATCCGCGATCCCAGCTTCCTGAAAGCCCTTCGCCGATGGCCTGTTCAACGACTCGCCTAGTGCCTTCGCGTTTAGGCTTGGGTTTCTTCTTGGTGCTTGAACGGGTAGGCATCGCCCATTCTGGCACGAACGGGACCGAGCCGTCGAGGTCAGCGATTTTCAAATTGACCCACTACCCAGATAGCGGAAAGTAGGGGTTAATCGGCGGCTTCGATGACAATTTGGTCGCCGACTGTCGGTCGAACTCTCGTCGGAGGCGCCGGCGGGGAGTTCGAGCGCCTTTCGCGCTCCAAATACCACCGACGATACCCGCCACGGCCTCAGCCGCCGGTTGATTCTCACGACTTTGTCACCACGTCCCAGGAATACGATGTCGATTGCGAAGCGCATGAAGAACATGTGCATCCACATGAACGGCGTGAATCGCCCGTTCTCGAACAGCATCCCGGTGCCGGGCTCGAGACCGTCGCGACCCAGCAGGCCGCGGCCCTTGCCCGCGAGACCCTCGGCGTCCTCGAGCCGCGCGCATAGCACAGTGCCACGGGTTTGATTGACGGCGCGCATTGGTTGGGACTGTCTCATTACGTCATCATGTAATAAAATCGCGTAAGTTTCATGGCATACATCCCGATATTTCTCGACGTGACCGGCCGCGAATGCGTGGTAGTCGGCGGCGGCGAGGTGGCCGCGCGCAAAGTCGAGTCGATCCTCGAGGCGGGCGCGCGCGTGACGGTCGTGAGTCCGCATCTGTCGCCGATCCTGGAATCACTCGCTGCCAGCGGATCGGTCACGCACCTCGCGCGTAATTATCAGCGCGGCGATATCCGCGGATGCGTGCTGGTGTATGCCGCGACCGACGATCCGAAATTGCATCGCGAGCTTGCGGCCGAGGCGCGCGCACTGGGAATCCCGGTGAACGTCGTCGATGTGCCGGAGCTGTGTACGTTCATCGCGCCGGCGGTGGTGAAGCGCGGCGAATTACAGATCGCAATCTCGACGGGCGGCGCATCGCCGGCATTCGCAGCGCGGCTCCGGCGCACGCTGGAGGATCAGTTCGGCGACTGACTACGCGTTCACGCTGGAAGTGCTGCGCGCCGCGCGCCGCCGATTGCATGCCGAGGAAATCGATCCGGCCGAGCGGATGCGGCGGCTGAAAGACCTCGCCAACTCCGCGCTGCCCGACGCGATTGCCACTGGCGATGTGGCCGCGATCGATCGGATACTCTCTACTCATCTTGGTGATGGTGTTAGTCTCGCTGCGCTTGGACTCGGGCGCGCGGACGACATTCACTGAAAAAGAATGGACACATTGTGGCTACTACCCGCGCTTGCGTGTTACGCGCTCTCGGCGGCGTTGTTTGTGTTCGATCGTTCGTCGGGACGCACGCGCGCGACCGGCTACGCGGTGGCGATACTCGGCGCCGGCGCGATCTTCCATGCGCTTGATCTGACCGCGCGCGGATTGCAGGCCGGCAATATTCCCGGTCGCCAACTTTGCGCAGGCGCTGTCGTTTCTCGCGTGGCTGACCGCGCTGGCGGGACTGCTGATGATCGTGCGGCTGCGGCTTGCGGTGATCGGTGCGTTCGTCGCGCCGGCGGTGACGATCGCGCTGGGAGCGGCTTCGCTCACGACCAGCAGCGGGCGACTGGTTTTGCCGGAGACGCTGCGCAGCGTATGGCTGCCGATTCACGTGACGCTCGCGATTCTCGGCTACACGATGTTCGTGCTGGCGGCGAGCGTGAGTATCGTCTATCTCGCGTACGAGTCGCGGCTCAAATCCAAGCGCGCGCTCGGTCCCGCCAATGAAGGCGCGCCGAGTCTCGAAAAGCTCGATCGAATCAACTATCACCTGTTGGGATGGGGCTTCATGATGCTGAGCCTGGCGATCGTGAGCGGCGCGATTTGGGCCGACGCGACGTGGGGTCATTTCTGGTCGTGGGAGCCCAAGGAATCATGGTCGCTGGTGATTTGGATCCTGTACGCGGGCCTGCTCGAATCGCGCCTCACCGTAGGATGGCGCGGGCGGCGCGCGGCGAGCGCTGACAATCGTGCTTGCGAGCGTGTTGGTTGGTTCGTTCGTCGGCGTTAACCTGATTTTTCCGGGCAAGCACGGCGGCAGTTTCGGCTGATAACCGAGAAAATGGATCAGACTTTATTCATCGTTGGGATAAACCATCGCAGCGCCGCCGTCGCGTTGCGCGAGCGGCTCGCGTTTGCCGACGACGAGATCGTTGCCGCGCTGGGCACGCCTGCGCGAGGCGTCGCCGGCGGTCGCCGAAGCGGCGCTGATATCCACCTGCAATCGCGTCGAGGTGGTGGGCGTCGCCATCGATGCGTCGCGCGCGGCGGATGAGACGCTCAAATTTTTGTCGGCCGATCGAAGCGTCGGGCAAGAGCGAATTTTCGGAAGCGGTTTACAGTTTCGCCGGCCGCGACGCCGCGCGTCATCTGTTCCGCGTCGGCGCGAGTCTCGATTCGATGGTCGTCGGCGAGCCGCAGATTCTCGGTCAGCTCAAGCTCGCGTACGCGCAGGCGTCCGAGGCGCGCAGCGTCGGTTTGATATTGCATCGCGCGTTTCACAAGGCGTTCACCGTCGCCAAGCGCGTGCGCAAGGGCACGCTTATCGGTCACGGATCGGTCTCGGTCAGCAGCGCGGCGGTCGCGCTCGCCGGCCAGATTTTCGACACGCTCAAGGACAAGACCGTGATGCTGATGGGGGCGGGCAAGATGGCCGAGCTGACCGCGCGGCAACTGGGCGCGCTCGGAATCGAGTCGATCCTGATAACCTCGCGCACTTTCGATCGCGCGGTCGCGCTCGCGCGCGACCTCGGCGGCACCGCGGTGCCGTACGACAATTACAAGCCGTACCTGAAGATGGTCGACGTGCTGATCGGTTCGGTTTCGTCGACCAAGCCAATCCTGGGTCCCGAGGAATTCGAGTCGGTGATTCGCGAGCGCCGCTACCGGCCGATGTTTCTGATCGACATGGGCGTGCCGCGCAATTTCGACGAGCGCCTGAACGCGCTGCAAAACGTTTACCTGTACGACATCGACGATCTCGGCGCGCTCGTTCAACGATCGCTTGGAGACCGCGAACGCGAAGCCGAGAAGGCCGAGCAGATCGTCGAGCTGGAACTCGAATCGTTCCTGAAATGGCTCGCGGGCCTCGACCTGACGCCGACCATCAAGGACATCCGCTACAGCGTCGAGCGATTGCGCGACGACGAGCTGGGCCGCGCGCGCGGATGGATGGCGCAACTAGCTCCCGCCGAGCGCGAACGCGTCGAGCTGCTGACCCGCGGCCTGACCAACAAATTACTTCACCGTATTTTGTCGGGTCTAAAACAACGCGACGACAAGACGCTCGACGCCGCGTTCGCCGCAGAAGTCGCGCGCCGCCTGTTAGGCGCCGAATTCGACGCGCAAGACGACAATGTCGACGACGCCGACAATGATGATGACGACGACACCGGAATCGAGTGACTGTCTGGCGCTCTGACTTCCTCCACTCTTGTTCCACTTCCCGCTCGGGAAGGGGTTAGGGGTTAGGTTCCTTGGCGCTCAAGATCAGAATCGGATCACGCCCAAGCAAGCTCGCGCTCGCGCAGGCGTCGATCGTTCGCGACCGTCTCGCGGCGCAGATCCCTGGAATCGAAATTGAAATTGTCGAGATCCGCACCACTGGCGACAAGATGACGTCCGCATCGCTCGCGGATGTCGGCGGCAAGGGACTCTTCATAAAGGAACTCGAACAGGCACTCGCCAATCGCACGATCGACGCGGCAGTCCATTCGATGAAAGATCTTCCCGCCGTGCTGCCGGAGCAGTTTCGCGTGGCGGCGGTTCTGGAACGCGAGAATACGTCGGACATCCTGGTGACGCGCGACGGCTCGACGCTGTCTGCTTTGCCAGCGGGCGCGCGGCTTGGTACGTCGTCGTCGCGGCGCCGCTTCCAGGCACTCAGGATAAACCGCGGACTCGAGATTCTGCCGCTGCGCGGCAACGTCGATACGCGGTTGGCGAAGCTGGCCGACGGCAGCTTCGACGCGATCATAATCGCGATGGCGGGAGTGAAGCGGCTGGGAAGGATCAAGGATGTGAAGTTCGTCGAGCTCGACGCGCGCGATTTTATTCCAGCGGGAGGGCAGGGCGCGCTCGCGATCGAAACGCTGGCCGATCGCAAAGGAGATCAACTCGACGGTGCGCTCGATGCGATCAACGACGCGCGCGCTTTTTATGAAACCGCGGCCGAGCGGGCATTCCTCGCGGCGATCGACGCGTCATGCACGACGCCGGTGGGAGTGCGCGCGAGTATCGAAGGAGAGAAGCTCGGGTTAGCGGCAATGCTGTTCAGTCCCGACGGTGCGCGAGAATTATCGGAGTCGATGGAAGAACCGTTAGCATCCGATCTTGCGCCTGCCGCTGCCGAAGCGTTCGGCAGGCGGTTGGCGGAAAAAATGCTCGCGCGTGGCGCTGCGGCACTGCTTGGGCGCGAATGAGCGCGCGCGCCAGGAAACCCAATCGCGGCAGAGTCTTCCTGGTTGGCGCGGGGCCCGGCGCGTCCGACTTGATCACGATTCGCGGCGCCGATGTTCTGAGCCGCGCCGACGTTGTTATCTACGACAATCTCGTTAGTCCCGAACTGATCCGGCTCGCGCCGCCGAATGCCGAATTGATCTACGCCGGCAAAAGGGGCGGCGACTCTGAAAAAAGTATCGAGCAGTCGGAGTTGAACGCGATGCTGATCGCGCACGCGCGGAAGGGGCGCGTCGTTGTCCGGCTCAAGGGCGGCGATCCGTTTATCTTCGGGCGCGGCGGCGAAGAGGCTGAGGCGCTGGCGCGTGCGCAGGTTGAGTTCGAAGTCGTGCCGGGAATTACGTCGGCGATTGCGGGCCCGGCGTTCGCGGGCGTTCCGCTGACGCATCGCGGACACGGCTCGTTCGTCGCGTTCGTCACCGGCCATGAAGATGAAAGCAAGGGTGCTAGCGCGGTGCCGTGGGAGGACCTGGTCGCGGCGGCTCGGCGCGGCGGCACGATCGTGATCCTGATGGCGACGGCGCGGATGCGCGCGACGCTCGATCGAATCCGCGCGGCGGGCCTTCCGGCTGAAACTCCGGCGGTCTGCGTGCAATGGGCGACGACTGCGGCGCAGAAGACCGTGAGCGCGACGCTGGCGACGCTCGCGGACGTGTCGGCGCGTGCGGCAATCGGCGCGCCGGCAGTAATCGTCGTCGGAGAACTCGCGGGCCTGCGCGAGCATCTGAAATGGGTCGAGCGCACGCCGCTGTTCGGCCGCACGATCGTAGTGACGCGAGCGCGCGCGTCCGCGTCTGAGTTCGCGACGTCACTGAGGCGGCTCGGCGCGGAGGTGGTGGAATTTCCGACGATCGAAACCGCGCCGCTCAGTAGCTACGCAGTCCTCGATCGCGCGATCAAACGTATCGACAACTTCGACTGGATAATTTTCACGAGTGCGACTGGAGTCGAGAGTTTTATCGAGCGGCTGAAATCGCGTGGGCGTGATATTCGCGCGCTCGGGCATGCGTCGATTGCTGCGATCGGACCGGCCACCGCGGCGCGGCTTGCTGACTACGCGCTGCAGGTCGCGGCGGTTCCCGACGAATATCGCGCGGAGAACATTGTCTCCGCGATTGGAATCAAGCGGATTCGCGGCAAGCGATTTCTGATTCCGCGGGCCGAAGTTGCGCGCGAGGCGATGCCGGAAATTCTGCGCGACAAGGGCGCGAAGGAAGTCGTCGTCGCGCCGGCGTATCGAACCATCAAGCCGAAGGGCGCGCAGATAGCGCGGATGCGCGAGTTGATTGCGTCGGGGAAGATCGATCTGGTGACGTTTACCAGTTCCAGCACTGTCACGAATTTCTGCGAGCTGATCGGCGCGTCGGGGAAGGGAATCAAAGCGGCGGCGATCGGGCCGATCACAGCGGCGACTGCGGAGGAGATGGGATTCGAGGTGGTCGTGAAGCCGCGCAAGTACACGATTGAGGCTCTGACAGAAGCGATTCGCGAGTATCTCCATTCCCTCGGCAAGAAACGACGTGAGCTGAGAGAGCGGTGAGGGTGCGTGGTATCAGCTGAATCGCAGCGCCCTCACCTCTGCGCTGCGCCGCGACCTCTTCCCGAATCGGGCGAGGTAAGAATTAGGCCGGCCTCCGACCCGAAACCGTTCCAACAGGGACGTAGTCCCGCATCTTCTTTTCTTATCGCTGGGTGCAGGGGTCACCCCTGCCGCGGAAGCGTGAAACCCGCGGAGGGTTTCACATTCAATCATCGTCTATCCGCGCAGTTTGCGGGCTACTTCTTTGGCGAAATACGTCAGGATCAAATCGGCGCCGGCGCGCTTGATCGATGTAAGCACTTCCATCGTGGCGCGTTCTTCGTCGATCCATCCGTTGATACCGGCTGCGCGGATCATCGAGTACTCGCCTGACACGTTGTAGGCCGCCACCGGGACGTTGAATTCCTGTTTCACCCGGTAGATTAGATCGAGGTAAGGGAGCGCGGGTTTTACCATCACGATGTCCGCGCCTTCGTCGAGATCGAGCGCAACTTCGCGCATCGCTTCGTCGCCGTTGGGCGGGTCCATCTGGTACGAGCGGCGATCGCCGAATTTCGGCGCCGACTCGGCCGCCTCGCGAAACGGACCGTAAAATGCGGATGCGAACTTGGCCGAGTACGCCATGATCGCGACGTGGCTGAAGCCGTTGCTGTCGAGCGCGGTGCGGATTGCGCCGACCCGCCCATCCATCATGTCCGACGGCGCGACGATATCCGCCCCCGCGCGCGCGTGCGACAGTGCCGATCGCGTCAGCAGCTCGAGCGTCGCGTCGTTATCGACGTCGTTGCCACTCAGCGCGCCGCAATGGCCGTGGTCGGTGTATTCGCACATGCAGACGTCGGTGATCACCGCCATCCCGGGCACGCGTTCCTTGATCTCGCGGATCGCGCGCTGCACCTCGCCGTCGTCGTTCCACGCCTCGCTGCCGTTCGCGTCCTTGCGTTCCGGAATTCCAAACAGGATGACTGCGGGGACGCCGGCCGCCCAGGTCTCGCGCGCTTCCGCGACGATATTGTCGACCGACATCTGCGCCACACCGGGCATCGACTTGATTGCGTTCTTCACGCCGCGTCCGGCGCATACGAACATCGGGAGGATGAGGTCGTCCGCTGATAAACGCGTCTCGCGAATCATCCGGCGGATTGTTTCGGTGCGTCGCAGCCGGCGCGGTCGATTGATTGGGAAGGGCATCGTCGTGCTCGAGTGGATTATATATTCAGGCTCGCGCATGTTCCTACACCTCTCCCTTCGGGAGAGGACGCGCCATCGGCGCGGGTGAGGGCGCTGGCATCTTGCTGAATACCGGCGCCCTCACCCGACGCTCGCGGACTTGCGTCGACCTCTCCCGAGGGGAGAGGTAATTCAGGACGAGGTCAGTTTCGGTTTGATGTGCGCTTCGTAGTACGGGCGCATCGAGCGGAGCGCGCGCATCTGGTGATAGGCGAGTTCGTCGTCGGGGTAGCGATGCTCGGGGCCGAGGACGCATCCGGCGCGCGCGTGGCATCGCGGGGTGCAATCGGGCTCCACTTCGACGCGATGCGTCAGGCATTTCGGGATGTCCCATCCGGATTCGACGGTCACTGCGTTCGCGGGGCATGCGGGGATGCAGGTGCGCGCAGTGCAGCTCGGACATGGGTCGAAGCCGAGGGCCTCGCCCGGCGAATCGAGATCTTCGTCGATCAGTAGTGCGGCGCGAAATGCGATCCACGGTCCATATACTGGATGCACCGTGACGCCGAGGATGCTCGGGCCGGTGATGCCCGCGACTTTGCCGAGCTCGATAAAGCTGAGCGTGCGGCCGTTGCTCATGAACGGATACACCGTCGTGCATCGGAGGCCCGACATGCGCAGCGGTGTGGCGATGTCGCGCTCGACCACTTCGCGAGTGAAATCGTCAAGCGGGTTCTCCCGATTCCACCATCCGGGATTGCGCGCCGCATGAGCCCTGAGCGCATCCCACAGCGCGCCGCCGCCGTTGCCGATCACGACGATCGAGCGTGCGAGCGGATCGATCGCCGAGGCGCGCGAAATTTCCTTGACGGTGCTGTCGTAGCGCGCGACGGGAGTTGCCGCTACGAGGTTGAGCCCGTGAGGCGCCGCCGCGCGACGGATTTTATCCAGCGTCGATGACATCCGCACCGCTCATGAAGGAGGCACGAGCGCGAAGATTGCGCCGTTGCCGCATACGCCGCCGGACTCGGTCATCCCGTAGAGCGTGTTGTCCAGCAGGATGACGTTGTCGATCGGCTTGGCGGCGTCGGGCGAAGCCTGGAATTCCCAAATTCGATCGTAGCCGGTGCCGTCCGTATTGATTTGAAAAACGGTGCCATTGCCCTTGCTGCCGCCGAGCCTGGTCGTGCCGTAGAGCGTGGTGCCATTGAGCAGCAGCGAGCCGAACGGATTTATGCCGTCGTTGGTACCCGGCTTGCCGAATTGCTGCAGGATTTTGAAATGCGAGCCGTCGGTCTGAATCGAAAAAAGCGTGCCGTTGCCGTACTTGCCGCCGAAGGTCGTCAAGCCGAACAGCGTCGTATTGTTCTGCACCAGCGTCCCATGGTCGGGGGTGGCGCCGTTGTTGGAGTCGACGCACATAGGAAAGCCGCTATGCGGGCAACTGAAGTTGTGCAGCACTTTGTATTTGTTCTTGGCCATGTTGAAAGAAAACACGACCCCGGCGGCTACGGTGCCGCCCATCGGTGTCATGCCGTAGAACGCGTGGCCGTTCGGATCGAGGATCAGCTGACCATGCGGATCGAAGCCGTCAGCGCCGCCGAAGGAGTGGACGCGCGTGTAGGTGTCGGACGAGGTATCGAAGGAGAAGATGTCGCCGTTGCCGGTCGAGCCGCCGTTGTGGCCGCCCTGCGAGGCCATGCCGTAGAGCACGCTGCCGACCGCGACGAAATTGCTGTACGGCATATCGCCGGAGTTGTTTTTCGCGCTGGCCTGGAAGTCGAAGAGGAGCGGCGAGGAGTAGCTGGTGCCGTCGTCGGAGATGCTGAATATCGAGCCGTTGTTATGCTGACCGCCGTTGAGCGTCGTGCCATAGAGGACGGTACCGACCAGGGTCATCGCGTTGTGCTGCGGGTCGCTGCCGTCGGACTTGCTGCCGGTGAAGAAGTGATCGACCAGGTAGCCGGCGCCACTGGGCATTATCTGAAAAATCGTGCCGAAGCCGTTGCCCTGAGAGGTTGTGGTCGAGGTGTCGCCGAAGAGCAGTCCGGTGGCGGCGACGTAGGTCAGGGAGCCCCTGGGATCGGCGCCGTCATCGATTTTGCATTTGCCGGCGGTGGGTCCCTCGCCGAAGGAATGCAGCACGGTCTCGGTGCCGGTCGGCATCGCGTCGGGGACGTTATTGCGGGCGCGGGCTGCAGGAGCCATCGTCAGCGATAGTGCGAGAGTCAAAATCGCGAGCGATCCGAAGATAAATTTGCGATCGAATCGGGAAAACATATTCCACACCCTCTCCACTTTCTGTGAATAAGGATTTCATTGTAGTGAAACCCGCCGCGCGTTTCAGCAGGGGCTCTGTAACAATCAAGCAATCTTGTAAGTTACCAACGCGTCGGCGATTAGAGCGTTGGACGCGTCGATGATTTCTACGCCGAGGCTCGCGATGCGCTTGCCGGTGCGCTTCACTCGCGCTCGGGCGATCAGATCGGAATTCACCGCGAAGCCGGTGTAGTTCACCGTGAGCGAGATGGTTGCGGTGCGCGTCGTTGCGGCGAGGCTCCATACGGCGGCGCATGCTGCGACGTCGGCGAGCGCGGCGATCGCACCGCCGTGAATCGGCGCCATCGGGCCGCCGTCGTTGAGAATGCGCAAATCGAAGGGCATCCGCACACTCGCGACGCCGTCGGCGGCGGATTCTATTTTAAGACCGAGCATCGCCGCGAACGGCGCTCGTTCCAGCAGTTGGACAAGGCCGCTTCGATCCTGAACAGCCATTCAATTTCTCCGTCGCGAATTTGAGGCGGCCAGCTTGAGCGCGAGTGCGACAGCGTCGACAGGCGTGTCGGCGCGATGCAATCCGTCGATTTCGGGCCACGAATCCAGCGCCACGATTGGCTTGCCGAATTTTTTCGCAAAGCCAATCTCCGCCAATGTGCCGCCTTCGCCGGCCAGCGCAATCACCGCGTCAGCGCTCGCGACAATCACCGCATTGCGCGCCTCGCCGATACCGGTAGCAATCACGAATTCGACATGCCGGTTCGCCGTCGCGTCGATCATACCCCGGGAGGATTCCGATCGTATGGCCACCTGTTTTGCGCGCCCCGGCCGCCGCCGATTCCATCACCCCCGTACGCCCGCCGTTGATCAGCACAGCGCCGCGGCGCGCGATCTCGCGGCCAACCTCGAACGCGAGCTTGCAGACAGCGCGCGACGCGTCCCCCGCGCCGATAACCGCTATTACTAACTGCCGTTTCATTTTTCAGGAGACCGCCTCCGGAGAGCTTATGCAACGGTCTCCATCGTCGGAATTATTCCCTACAGGCCGAGCGCAGCGGGGAGTTCGGCCAGGTCGGGAATAGTAATGTCCGGCGCGGGGATGCCCTCGGGCAGCTCGCGATTGTGCATACGAATCCACGCCGAATGCATCCCGACGCCCTTGCTGCCGAGCACGTCGTCGAGCGGAGTGTCGCCGACGAACAGGATGTCCGCGGGCTCGAGGTGCATCTGGTCGAGAATTATTTTGAAGATAAGCGGGTTCGGCTTTCGATAGCCGGTATCGGCCGAGATGATCACAGCGGTAAACATCTCGCGGATGCCGGTATCGCGCATGATCAGATGGCCGGTTTCGGAATCGTCGAAGTTCGAGATGAGGCCCAGGCGGTGGCGTGTCGCGATTTTTTTCATCGCCTCGATTCGCGCGACCGGCGCCTTGGTGACTTCGCGCACGCGCGCCATGTGGATGCGGCGCAGATCCTCGGCGAGCGGCGCGGCGATGCTTTCATCGACGTCGAGCCTTTTGAGCGTGCGCGCGAAGCGTTCGAGGCAGGTGATCTCGACTGCGTCACGCTGTGCGCGCGCATTGAATATCTCGCTGAAAACTGACGCGTGCGCTTCCGAGAATTTCTCGCGGTCGAAGCTCTTTCCGAGCGCAGTTTCCAGCGTTGAGTACAGCAAGGGCGTCGTGCTGCGAATTTCGCGCCCGCGAAATTGCATGAGCGGCAATCCCTCGGGATTCCACGTGACCAGCGTGTCGAACAGATCGATCACGACGGCTTTGTAGCGATGCTCAGCCACGCGAGGTCAACGCTCCAGCGGTGCCGGCGATTGCGGCGAGGTTCAACAGCAGCACAGTTCCGTTGAGAATCACCGAGTTGCGATGCAGCTTGTCGAATTCAGCTTTTTTGACGGCGTCGGGATTCGGATCTTCATTCACGGTGCGAAGTCGCGTCAGCGCGCGGCAGAATCACGGTGCCGGCATAGAAGGTGATCCCCAGCGCGATTGCGATCGCGACCGTCGTGCCACCCCACCAGATCCGCGGGACTCGCACCGCGGTGAGGTAGATCGCGAGCACCAGGCTGATCGTTCCGACGATGTAGCCGAGCATGTAGTAGCGCGGAAAGATTGCCGGATCAGCTGGCCGGCCTCGGGCCGCGGCAGCACCGTGAAGACCGCGGGCGCGGTGAAGAACGAGAAGAACACAATTCCCCCGAGCCAGCATCCGAGTGCGGCGAGGTAGATCGTCAATACAATGATCATCTTTTTTTAGTATTAAGGGATCGGCGTAGTGATCAGTTTAGGTATCTGTCCGGCGCGCCGGGCAGCGGCTGACGCTCGGAGAATCCAGTGTCGACGCTGTGCCATGCGACGACGCGCGACTCACCGAACTGCCAGCACAGAAAAACGATGTCGTCGCCCGCGTCGTACGGAAAATCGATCAGGCCGAGGTCGATGTCTTTGAGGATGCATCCGAAGGCTTCGATTTGCTCGGCGGCGTCGGCCATGTTGGTCGCGAACGACCGCAGCTCGGGATAGCGGCCCGACGATCTCGCTCATCGCGGAATGCACGATCGAAGGATCGTCGACCGACAGCTCCTCGATTCGCGCGCGCAACGACGTCGCCTGCATCTGCAGCTGGCGCATCAAAATTTCCAGCCGCGGAATCAGCTCGTTAGCTTCTTCCTCGCTGAATAGCTTATCAAATCCAATATTGGGCAACGTTTCCTCGTTCAGTAGCGCGGGCCGGTCCCCATGATTAGCTTCTTTGTCAGAGGTAACCTTGTCTGCATCACAACCGTATATTACGGTGAAATTTGGGTTGCGGGGAATAGCAGAAGGCGCGGCGGGGTCCCTCCTTAAGAGGTTCGACTAATCTATGGCAGACAAACCCAAAGGGGAAAAACGCTTCGAGATTGAAGAGGACCTGAGCAAGGCCGAAATTCCCGAGATTCTGCCGGTGCTGCCCTTGCGCGGCATCGTGATTTTTCCAAGTCAGATACATCCGTTCCTGGTTTCGCGGCCGTCATCGCTGAAGCTTATCGAGGAGTGCGGGCAGACCAACAAGGTCATCGCGCTCGCCGCGCAGAAAAATCCGGAAGACGAACAGCCCGCGCCCGAGGGATTGTTCCCGAGCGGCACCGCCGTGCGCATCCTCAAGATGCTGCGTTATCCCGATCAGAGCGTGCGCGTGCTGGTGCAGGGTTTGGCGCGAATCGAGCTGGGCGAATTCACCCAGCGCGAGCCGTACTTCCTCGCGCACGTCAAGCGGCTGGTCGAGCCGGTGTCGTCCGACAAGGAAATCGACGCGCTGCACGCGCACCTGGTCAGTCAGTTTTCCAAGTTCGTTTCCCTGGTGCCGTACCTGCCCGACGAGTTGCAGGTGATGGCGATGCAGGTGAAGGAGGCCAGCCGGCTCGCCGACATGGTCGCCTCGTACCTGAAGATACCGATCGAAGAGGCACAGGATCTGCTGGCGACGCTCGACGTTCGCGGACGGCTGGAAAAGCTGATCGCGATTCTGGGCCGCGAGATCGAGATGCTCGAACTCGGCCACAAGATCCAGTCGCAGGTGCAGACCGAGCTCAACAAGAATCAGCGCGAGTACTATCTGCGCCAGCAGCTCAAGGCGATTCAGAAAGAGCTCGGCGAGGGCGACGCGCGCACTTCCGAAGTCGAGGAAATCGAGAAGAAGATCGAAGAGGCGAAGATGTCGCCTGAGGCGCGCAAGGTCGCCGACAAGGAACTCGAACGCCTCAAGATGATCCCGCCGGAATCGGCCGAGCACACCGTCGTGCGCACCTATCTCGATTGGCTGGTCAGCCTGCCGTGGGGCGTCTCGACCGAAGACAACCTCGACATACGGCACGCGCGCCAGGTGCTCGACGAGGATCACTACGATCTCGAAAAAATCAAGGAGCGCATCCTCGAGTTTCTCGCGGTGCGCAAGCTCAAGAACGACACCAAGGGACCGATCCTGTGCTTCGTCGGACCTCCGGGCACCGGCAAGACTTCGCTCGGCAAATCGATCGCGCGCGCGCTCGGACGCAAATTCGTGCGCCTGTCGCTCGGCGGCATCCGCGACGAGGCCGAAATTCGCGGGCATCGCCGCACTTACATCGGATCGTTGCCGGGACGAATCATCCAGGGGCTGCGCAACGCGGGCTCGAACAATCCGCTGTTCATCCTCGACGAGGTGGACAAGCTCGGCATGGACTTCCGCGGCGACCCGGCGTCGGCGCTGCTCGAAGTGCTCGATCCCGAGCAGAACAACACGTTCGCCGATCATTATCTCGATGTGCCGTTCGATCTTTCGAAGGTGCTGTTCCTGACCACCGCCAACATGCTCGACCCGATGCCGCACGCGCTGCGCGATCGGATGGAAGTGCTCGAGCTGCCCGGATACACCGAGGAAGAAAAGCTGCAAATCGTGCAGCGCCATCTGATCCCCAAGCAACTGATCGAGAACGGACTCGGCGATCAGAAAATCGAATTTTCCGAAGACGCGCTGCGCGAGATAATTCACAGCTACACGCGCGAGGCGGGCCTGAGAAATCTCGAGCGTGAGATCGCGCGCGTCTGCCGCAAGATCGCGCGTTCGATCACCGAAGGCGAAACGGCGCCGACTATCGTCACCGGAGACGACGTTCAGAAGTATCTCGGTGCGCCGAACTTTTTCTCCGAAGTCGCGGAACGCACGCAGGAGCCGGGAGTCGCGACCGGGCTCGCGTGGACGCCCAACGGCGGCGAGATAATGTTTATCGAGAGCACGCGGATGTCGGGGCAGAAGGGCCTCAACCTGACCGGCTCGCTCGGCGACGTGATGAAAGAATCGGCGCAAGCGGCGCTGTCCTACGTGCGCACGCATGCGGCGGCGCTCGGAATCGCGCCGGACTTTTACGACAAATCCGACATCCACGTTCACGTTCCCGCAGGCGCGATTCCCAAAGATGGCCCGTCAGGCGGCGTAACGATTGCGGCGTCGCTGGCGTCGTTGCTGAGCGGCCGACCGGTGCGCTCGGATATCGCGATGACCGGCGAGATCACGCTGCGCGGCAAGGTGCTGCCGGTCGGTGGAATCAAGGAGAAGGTGCTCGCCGCACAGGCGCGCGGGAATCAAGACGATCATCCTGCCGCGTCGCAACGAGCGCGACCTCGAAGATATCCAGCCCGAAGTCCGCAAAGAACTCGAGATGATTTTCGTCGACACCGTCGACGAAGTAATCCGCCACGCCCTGCGCGACGGCGACGCCGTGCAACCGGGCGCAGAAGCAGTCGCGGCAACCCCCGCAACCGCGCGCACGGAAAGAACCGTCCTGAACTAGGGAAGAAGAACTATTGAATGTGAAACCCTCCGCGGGTTTCACGCTTCCGCGGCAGGGGTGACCCCTGCACCCAGTCCTTGTGTCATTCAGAGCGAAAGCCGCTGTAGCGAAGAATCCCGGCTTCTTCTGGTCCAACAATCCGGTTCCCCTTCCCCCTATGGGAAGGGGTTAGGGGTTAGGTTCTTTGCATCGCCCGCGCGCAATCGCGTCAATCGAGCCGGAATAGGCCAATATCAATTGGCCGACCGGAACTATATAAAAGCCGGTTTAGAGGAGACTCGGCCGGCCGGTTTTGAACGTCGAGCGATGCAACCATTTTGTTACTACGATCTTCGCGGTTCCCCTATATCGCCGCCGCACTCGGATTCGCGATTGCCTTCGAGCTCTCGGCAGCTATGCCGTCTTGCGCTGCGGCGGCTGATCAGCGCCGCGCCAGCATCGACTATCCGCTCGTAAAACTTGCTGCCGCAAGATTTCCCAACCTGACCCGCGCCGAGCGTGCGCTGCTGGATTACGCCGACGTCTCCAATGGTGATCGCGGCGAGTTCGCGGTCGCCGGCATCAGCGCGATTCCTCTTGACCCTAGCAACGATCCGAGCGGTGCCGCTCAATGGTCTCACGATCGCGATATCCGCGCCGGATTGATTCGATGGCTGGCGGTCGATCATGACGCGAGCGCCCGGATCGATCCGACCGGGGTCCGAGTTCTTGGCGCGCGGATAGTCGGATCAATCAACCTTTCCTATATGCGCGTGCCGTTCGCGCTCGCTTTACTCAGATGCTCCATACCAGAACGCATCTGGATGGAGCAGGCGCAAATCCCGTTCCTCGACCTTAACGGTAGCCACACAGGAGCGATCTTCGCGCCGAGCATGACGGTGGCAGGCGACCTCGACATCGGCTGGGACAATCACGATTACGGCCCTTTCCAGGCATCGGGCCAAGTCTGGCTGGAATCCGCCAAAATCGGTGGCGGTGCGACGTTTGGCGGGGGTCATTTCCACTATGGCGATGACGGCGTGTGGAACGGTCTTCCGCAGCGCAAGCCCGCGCTGCACCTTTCGGGTATCGAAGTGAAGCAGGGTGTGGACCTGTGCTGCAAGCTCGAGGCGGTCGGTGCAGTCGAGCTTGATCAAGCCGTGATCGGAGGAAGTCTGAATTTCTCGGGCGGACACTTCACTAATCCGGACAACGTGGCCATTTCGTTCGATCGAGCTACAATCGGCGGCAACGTGGTCATTGCTCCGTTCGAGCTAGGCGACGCAGTCGGGACACCTGATCTAGAGGCCGCTTACCGCGCGAAATTCAGATCGGACGGCCTGGTGAGCCTGGTCGTAGCGCATGTTGGGGGCCTCTTTTGGGTTAATGATTCGACTTTCGGCGGCAAGGCGAGCGATCAGCACGGCCTGGACGCGAGAGGGGCGAATGTTGGCGTGCTGGGAATGCATCAGCTCAAGCTGGAGCATGGAGCAATTGTGAATCTCTCCGGCGTCAGCGCGCGGGCTCTCGCGGACGACGAGCAAAGCTGGCCGGCGCCAGGCAAACTCTGGCTCGATGGATTCGATTACAACGCGATCGCCAGCGATAGCCCGCGAGACGCGACCTCGCGGTTAAAGTGGCTCAGACTGCAGCCGGGCTTCTATCCGCAACCGTATCGCCAACTGGCCAAGGTGATGCGCGAAGAGGGCGATGACGCCGGCGCGGTCAAGGTCCTGATTGCCATGGAGGACTCGCGGCTGGAAAACAAGGGCTGGTTCGGGCGCATCTGGGGTGGCTTCCTCAAGGTGACCATCGGGTACGGCCATCGACCGCTGTTGACGTTGTTCTGGTCGTTAGTCGTTGTGCTCTTGGGATGGGCGTTTGCCGCGATCGGTGTGCGTACCGGTCTGATGCGGCCGACGTGGCCCGAGTCGGTGCCGCACTCGCTGGACGCCCCCTACGAGGAATTTCATCCGCTGATCTACTCGCTCGACGTATTCCTGCCGTTCGTCGACCTGCATCAGGAACATTACTGGTGGCCCGATGCCACGGCGTCCGGCCGCTTCGCGATCTTCGGACATGGGATGCGAATCAGCGGCCGCATGCTGCGCTACTATCTGTGGCTGCAAGTAATCGCGGGATGGCTGCTGAGTGCGATTTTTGTTGCCGGAGTAACGGGCCTGCTAAGAAACGACTGACCCCGCGTCGATCCGCCGTGACAACCGAGCAACGTCGACACTCTTTTCTTGTGTCTTTCTTTTCCTGTGTCATTCTAGAGCGAAGCGAAGAATCCCGGATCCTTCCTAGCCTCCCGTGAAGATAGCCATCGTTGCGGCTGAAGCCGCGCCTCACGCTAAAGCCGGCGGTCTCGCCGACGTGATCGGCTCATTGCCGGGAGCGTTGCAGCGCGCGGGCGAAGAACCGTCGCTGTTTGTCCCCGGCTACTCTTCGATCAAGGACAATGTCGAGACCGCGCCGGTCCTGCGCGATATCGCGATGCGCTTCGGCAACGGCGTCGAACGTTTCTCAGTATTGCGCGCGACCGATCCGCACGGCGTCCCGATGTACCTGATCGACCATCCCGGATTTTTCGCGCGACCCGGAATCTACGGCGATCACGACACCGACTATCCCGACAACATGCGCCGCTTCATCTTCTTCGGCCGCGCCGCCGCGATCGCATCGGCTGAGATAGTCGCGCCGGATATTGTGCATGCGCACGATTGGCATGCCGCGTCCGCACCGATCGTGATGCGCGCCGACGACGCGCTTCGCCGGCGCTTCAGGCACGCGCTGTCAGTGTTCACGATTCACAATCTTGCCTTCCAGGGCATCGGCCAGCGCGAGGACTTCGCCCTGCTGAATCTCGACCCGGCCTACAATTCCGTCGACTACCTGGAATTCTACAATCACCTGAATTTGATGAAGGGCGCGCTCGTGCTGTGCGACGGCGCGTCGACCGTGAGCCCGACCTACGCGCACGAAATCACCACCGACCCGGAACTCGGCTTTGGGCTCGAGGGCGTGATTCGCGACAAGGGCGAAAATTTCGTGGGTATCCTCAACGGCGCCGACTACGACGAGTGGAATCCCGCCATCCGATCGCGAAATCGCGGCGACCTACACGCCCGCGAAGCCCGACGGCAAACGCAAATGCACCCGTGCGCTGCGCGATTCGCTCGGCCTGCCGAATCGCGACGATTGCCCGGTAGTCGGGATGGTCACGCGCATGACCGGGCAGAAAGGCGTCGATCTGCTGAGGGACGCGCTCGACGCCGTGATGCGCCTGGACTTGCAGCTCGTCATGCTCGCGAGCGGCGACGCGGTGCTCGAGAAATTCTTCAAGGACGCGGAGAAGCGTTACCCGCAAAAACTTCGCACGATAATCGAATTCAACAACACCACGGCGCATCGAATCCAGGCCGGCAGTGACGCGTTCCTGATGCCGTCGCGATTCGAACCGTGCGGACTCACCCAGATGTACGCGCTGCGCTACGGCACCGCGCCCGTCGTCCGCGCCACCGGAGGATTGCGCGACACGGTGCGCGAATTCGATCCCGCGCGAGGGACCGGCAACGGCTTCGTATTCGAAAAGTTCGACGCGTCTGAAATGGTCGCAGCGCTGGATCGGATGGTCGACGACGTTCCGCGATCGCGCGAAGTGGCGGACGCTGATGGCAAATTGCTTCGCGTCGGATTTCTCGTGGGATCGTGCGGCGCATCAATACGTCGAATGGTTCACGCGGCTGCGAAACGCTCGCGGCCTCAGCTAGAATTCCGATCAGTGGCACCCGTCGTCTCCCGAATATCTCGTTTATGCCGACGGCTCATGCCTCGGTAATCCCGGCCCCGGCGGATGGGGCGTCGTGGTTCGCGATCCCGATGGCCGCGTGACCGAACTCAACGGTTACGATCCTTCGACCACCAACAACCGCATGGAATTGATGGGTGCGATTGAGGGTCTGCGCGCGACCGCGCCCGGCGCCGAAGTGATCCTGCGCAGCGACAGCCAGTACGTCGTGAAATCGATGACGCTGCACTACAAGCGCAACAAGAATAATGATTTGTGGGAACAGCTCGACGCGGAAACAGCGACGCGCCGCGTGCGATTCGAATGGGTGCGCGGACACGGCGACGATCCGATCAACAATCGCGCCGACGAACTCGCACTGATGGGCGCGCAACGGAAGGCTCGGTCGCCGACGGCGCATCAAACCTGAAAGCGCAAGCGGTCTCACTGACGAACTACTGGACGAAATAGCGACGCGCCTCAAACGGGGAGAATCGATTCGCGAGTGCAAGGCATGCGGTACGAAATTCCTGACCATCGGCGACGACGACTACTGCTCGCAGATCCGCTGTCAGCTCGAAGCCCGCACTCGCCAATAGCTACCAGATAGCGGGGATCAGCGCGTCCGTCTCGCGTTTGTAACTGTCGTACTCTTCGCCGAATCGCGCGCGCAGCGCTGCTTCCTCAGAGTTGATCCTTCGATACGCTAAAATCGCTCCGATGATCACCGTCAGGATCGCCGTGACCGGCGCACCGTAGATCAGCGTCCATGCGAACGTCACCAGAAATGTGCCCGGCATAGATCGGATGCCTGAGGTAGTGATAAAAGCCGCGCGTCACCAGCATCGGATGCTCCAGCGTCCGGCCCGAAGTGAAGAATCCCAACTGAATGCGCGCACCAAGCGCCAGCCACATCCCAAGCAGCGCGAGTAGCAGCCCGAGCGCGCCGAACAACACCGGCGCCGCTCCACCGTAAACGTAAGTGCGCTCGAACGGCGCCGCCGCAAACGTCACGAGCAGTGGAAGCTGCGCGACGATCCGGCGGGATAGCTCCTCGTGCGGCGAACTGTCCGGAACGTCGTCGCGCACGATCAAATCCGAAAAGCGAAACCCGGCGTAGGCGACCAGGTACGCGAGCACATAGCGATGCTCCGCGAAGTAGGCGGTGATTCCGAGTCCCAACGCGATCGCCCCGATAACCGCGACCAGGAAAATCGCAGTCTCCGCGAAATGCAGCGCCAGCCCGCGCACGAAATGCGGATGCTTGCCCGGCGACGCAATCGCCTCGGCCAGCAGCATCGCCGTGGTCGGCTCCAATCCTCCGGTTGCTTTGCCGTTCGATTGCGGCGCGTCGTGATTTATCTCACTCGCCATTCACGACACTTTTGCAGATGCGTTGAACGATGATCAAAGAGAGTCCGTCGAGAGCCGATGCCGCAGCACAATAGCTGCGGGACTGCAGTTGCATCGATTCGCGAAAAAAGAAATATAGCGCGAAAACCGAAGATGACCCGGTTCCATCTCGCATTCTGCGATTCGATCTAACCCATTGATTTTTATAACTTTTCATTAATGATCGAGCCTGACTAAGAGAGCCGCTCTTTGGAAGATCGTTGCTAAATCGAGAGTTTTTGCGATGGCACCGGCCTTGCTTTACCCCCTGTCAGTCAACGAATACGGAGGGACCGAAAATGAACGCAACTACCAACGAAGCAACCCTGAACGGAATCGTAAACACCAACGCAGCGGTCGAAGCCACCGCGGGAACCCGGCTCGCGCAGAACAGTCTGCTCAGCGAACTGCCCGGTATCGTGTTCGGCTTGATCACACTCGGATACGTCATCAGCTCGCTGGTGGCATTGGCCTAAGTGGCCGAAGAATTTTACGGGAGAATTGAAATGAACGCATCAACCACAGAAGCAAGGTTCGCAGGAATCACCTCGATCGTCGAAGCGCCGGTCAGCGAAGAGATCCGGTTCGCGCAGTACAGCATGCTCAACGAACTGCCGGGCGCAATCTTCGGCGTCATCACCGTCGCGTACATCGTCGGATCGCTGCTCGCGCTCGCGCACTAAGTCATGACGCGCGTCGCCAACATGGGTACCCGGCTCGATGTCGAGCGCGCGGAGATGCGCGGAACCGGAGCAGGTTCGTCCACCGCGCGCGCGACCATGGTGAGTGATACCCAGATGACGGCGGCTGCCAGCACGATCGTGAACCACGCCATCGCGCGGATTCGTCGGAGCATCGAGTTCAACTGTTCGACAGTGAACGCGTCGCCGTCGCCGTGTGCGGCTACTTCTTCCTGGCGGCCGATCCTGAATGCCAGTCCGAACGTGATGTAGGTCTGGATGAAGATGAGCAAGAACGCCAGCGCCAGTTTCAGTTCGAGCGCGGAACCGATTCGCGCGAAGTAGTCGAACTTCATCGACGCTTTCAAATCCGTCAGCCGCATCGCCCCGCTAATCACAATAATTCCCAGTACGCCGATCGTGAACGGGTTGTAGAACTTAAACCCCGCGATCAAGCTCGCGCGCCGCGCAGCCTCAGTGGGCGCAGTCTCAGCGGCCGGAATCAGCATATAGATGACCGCGAACTGCGCGCCGACATACGACGCCATCGCGCAAAGATGCAGCCACATCAGGAATTCGCCGCCACTCATCGCGGCCCCGGACTGCAGATCACGTGATCAGATGACCGGGTCGAAATCGAGCGCGCCGCTGCGCGCCAGTCGCGAGTACCAATGCCCGCTTTCCTTGACGATCCGCTGCTGCGTCTTGAAATCGCAGTGCACGATTCCGAAGCGCTGCTGGAATCCCTCGGCCCATTCGAAGTTGTCGGTGAACGTCCACAGGAAATAACCGCGCACGTCGGCGCCGGCTTTCATCGCTTCCCCCACCTCGAAGATAAAACGACGCAGGAAGCTGACGCGCCGCTCGTCGTTGACCTTGCCGTCGGCGCCCGGCCCGTCGCCGTATGAACATCCGTTCTCGGTCACGTAGATCGGAATACCGGGATAGGCCTTCGTTGATGTGCAAAATCATTTCCGACAGCGCCGGCGGATAAACTTCCCAGCCGAATTCGGTGACTTCGTCAGCCTTGGGCCTGACCTGCTTGACGCCCATGTAGTGATCGCTCGAGTCATGCGCGACCACCGCGCGCGTGTACAGGTTGATTCCGATGAAATCGAGCGGCGCCTTGATCAGGTCCATGTCGCCGGCGCGAATCTCGACGTGATCCTCGACCGACCCGTGCAGGTAAGCCTCGGGATACTTGCCGTGCATCACGGTGTCGAGAAACCACATGTTGTAAAATCGATGCCATCGTTCGGCCGCCGTGCGATCCTCGAGCGACCCGGTCTCCGGATGCACCGACGACATGCTGAACGCGGTGCCGACCGCCTCGGGATGGTGATTCGATTCGCGAATCGCCCGCACCGCCATGCCCTGCGCGAGATTGACGGTATGCGTCGCCTTGATCGCCTCGCGAAGTTCGCTGGCGTCCCGGCGCATGTATCCCGAGATGGTACCCGAGGATCGTAAAAATCCACGGCTCGTTGAACGCCATCCAATGCTTCACGCGATCGCCGAGCGCATCTGCGACGACGCCCGCATAGTCCCTGAAATATTCGGCGAGGTCGCGATTCGGCCATCCGCCGGCATCCTCGAGCGCCTGCGGCAGATCCCAATGATAGAGCGTCACCCACGGCTGGATATTGCGGCGGAGCATCTCGTCGACGACGCGCCGATAAAAATCGAGCCCCTTCTGATTCACCGCCCCCTTGCCGTTGGGCATGATCCGCGGCCACGAGAGCGAAATCCGCGCCGCATTAAGCCCAAGCTGCGACATCAAATCGATATCGTCGGCATAGCGATGGTAAAAATCGCAAGCCACGTCGCCGGTATCGCCATGCTTAATCTTGCCAGGCGTGTGCGAAAAGCGATCCCAAACAGACTCGCCCTTCCCATCCTGATCGAAGCCACCCTCGATCTGATAGGACGCGCTGGCAGTCCCCCACAAAAAACCTTTCGGAAATGATGTATGCGCCATAGAGCGTTTTGTTATCACAGCAATCGCCAATTGGCGACCCCGCGCCCGGCGGGAGAGGATCTAAGGCGAGTGACCCTATTCAGCGCGCTTAGCGCGCGATTCAGGATTCTGTCCCGTGTTTCTTATCAGTGGGGCGGGCCGCCGTGCCCGCCATTGATTCCGTCTCATTCCAGAGCGCCTCGGAAATAACTCCGCTTCCACCAGACTACCGAAGCCCTGAGCGCAGCCGAAGGGAAAGAATCCCGGCTCTCCTTCTTCCCTCTCCCTTACAGGGCGAGGAGAAGAGGGCTCTCGGCTCGCCGCGGAGTGTGCTGCGCGACAGAGATTTGCGCAGCAAATGGTCCTCCACCCTAACCCTCCTCCAACGTTGGAGGAGGGAGATCAGGCAGGAGAGAAGTCTCGTGGCTACTCGCCCTTGGATTCGAGCCAGCGCTCGGCGTCGATTGCTGCCATGCAGCCGGTGCCTGCCGCGGTGACGGCTTGGCGATAGACGCTGTCGACTACGTCGCCGCAGGCGAAGATGCCTTCGATGTTGGTGTAGGTCGAGCCGGGTTTCACTTTCAGGTAGCCGATCTCGTCCATCTCGAGTTGGCCCTTGAAGAGCGCGCTGTTGGGATTGTGGCCGATCGCGACGAAGACGGCGTCGGTTTTCATGTCGCTCAGTTTGCCGGTCTTCAGATTTTTCAACGTCACGCTGCTGACGCCTTCTTTCTGCTCGCCGTGGATTTTTTCGATCGCGGAATCCCAGATGAACCCGATCTTCGGATTCTTGCGCGCGCGATCCTGCATGATCTTCGACGCGCGCAGCGTGTCGCGGCGATGCACCACCGTGGCTTTGTTGACGAAGCGGGTCAGGAAGGTCGCTTCTTCCATCGCAGTGTCGCCGCCGCCGACTACGATCGCATCCTTGTTCTTGAAGAATGCGCCGTCGCAGGTGGCGCATGCGCTCACGCCATAACCCATCAGGTGTTTTTCAGATTCGATTCCGAGCAGCTTCGCCGTCGCGCCGGTCGCGATGATGACCGACTCGGCCTTGATCACCTTGTCGTCGGCGACGAGTTCGAATGGCCGCTTGTTGAAGCGCACCTCGGTCACCGCGCCGCTCATGAAGCGCGTGCCGAAGCGAGTCACCTGGCGCCGGAACACGTCCATCATCTCGGGGCCCTGGATGCCGTGCTCGAAGCCCGGATAGTTCTCGACGTCGGTGGTGATAGTGAGCTGGCCGCCGGGCTCGTGACCCTCGATCAGCAGCGGACTCAGATTGGCGCGCGCCGTGTAGAGCGCCGCGGTGAGTCCGGCGGGACCGGAGCCGAGAATTACGACCTTGTTGATTTCGTCAGCCATATAAATCGTCTGCGCAATTGTTTGAGGTGTTTGGTGGAACCGAGAATCAAGAGTTTATTGTATATGCAGGGTCGGTCAACATAGTAATCTTAGTCGCGCGCTGAGGTTGAGTAGGGCAACCTAACCCCTAACCCCTTCCCGAGCGGGAAGCGGAACCAGAAATTTTCGGGATGGCGGCCCTTTCCCGGAAGGGGACAAGAATTTTCAGGATGGCGGGCAAGAAACAATCCGAAAAGCAGGCGCCGCTTCCGCGCGGCTGACGCATCTTGATGCGCGCGGGCGAATCCGGATGGTCGATGTCGGCGAGAAGCCGGTCACGCGGCGCGAGGCGATCGCGCGCGGCGAGGTCAGGATGGCGCCTGCGACCTTGGATGCGATTGTCGGCGGGAAGCTCAAGAAGGGCGAGGCGCTGGCGGCGGCGCGGATTGCGGGAATCATGGCGGCGAAACGGACGCATGAGATGATCCCGCTGTGCCATCAGATTCCGCTTGAAGTCGTCGAAGTTGATTTCAATCCCGATACCGCAAACTCGACGCTGCAAATTCAGGCTCGCGCGGTGACCGACTGCGCGCACCGGCGTCGAGATGGAAGCGCTGGTCGCGGTGAGCGCGGCGGCGCTGACGATTTACGACATGGCGAAGGCAATCGATCGCGCGATGGAAATCGGCGCGATTCGGCTGGTCTCAAAGCGCGGCGGCCGCAGCGGGCAGGGGTGACCCCTGCACCCAGTATTTTTGGGGTTGCGCTGTCACCGCTCCGTTGTCGCTGCGTCGTGATTGTCACGAGTCGGTAAGGGTTCTTATTCTTGGAGCGGGAGCTGCGAGACGATTAGAGTGTGCGATGTGTATCGCTACCTAACCCCTAACCCCTTCCCATAGTGGGAAGGGGAACCAGAGATAAAGAGTTGGGAGTGGATTTGGCGAGGAATCCGTCGGAACATTCGCAAGACTCTGTAATCGCGCGGGCGATCCTTAAGCGTGGCAGGGAAGGGCCGGTGCGCGGGGGCAATCCGTGGATCTTCTCGCAGGCGATCGAGCGGATTGAGCCGGCGTCGGTTGAGGCTGGGGCGCTCGTCAGTGTGCACGACGCGGCGGGCGCGCTGCTTGGGATGGGGTACTGCAATCCTGCGACGACGATTGCGATCCGGATGCTGGCGTGGGGCGAGACTCCGGCAATCGAGGATCTGATCGCGCGACGGCTGAAGAATGCGCTCGCACTGAGAAAGCGATTCATCCGCGACGATACAAATGCGTACCGACTCGTCAATGGCGACGGCGACGGGCTGTCGGGCGTGGTCGTCGATCGATTCGGCGATGTGCTCGTCGTGCAAATCCTGACTGCGGGCGCGGATCGGATGCGCGCGACGATTGTCGACGCGCTGAATCGAGTTGATTCATCCGCGATCGATCATCGAGCGGAGTCATGGCGCGGTGAGGAAGCAGGAGGGCCTCGAGGATCACATCGCGGTTCTCGCCGGTGAGCCTGTTACCGAGACGGTCGCGATCGAGAACGGGATCAAGATCAAGATTGATTTCGAGCATGGACAGAAGACCGGCTATTTTCTCGATCAGCGCGACAACCGCGCGATTGTCGGCGCGATCGCGTCCGGTGCGCGGGTGCTCGACGCATTCTGCTACCAGGGTGGATTCTCGCTCGCGGCGATCGCGGGCGGTGCGAGCAAGGTCGTCGCGGTCGATACGTCGGCGCGGGCGTTGGAGATTGCGCGGCAGAATCTCGAACTGAACGAGCATCCAGCGAGCGCCGTCGAGTTCGTCCATGGCGAAGCGGGCAAGTTCATGGCGGAGACACAGAATCGCTTCGATCTGATCGTACTCGATCCGCCGCCGCTGGCGCGCAGCCGTGGCGACGCCGATCGCGCGGGACGCCTTTACGTCGAGCTCAACACGGTCGCGATGCGCGCGCTGGCGCCGGGCGGGCGTCTCATGACGTTTTCGTGCTCGACGCATTTCCGCGCCGACGATTTTGTCCGCGCGGTGCGATTCGCCGCATCCAACGCGGGCCGCACGCTCCGGCTGATAGCGCATCTCGGGCCCGGCCCTGACCATCCGGTGCTGCTCGGCCATGGCGAAGGCGAGTACCTGACCGGCCTGCTGCTGGCGGATCTGTAATTTTCGTACTCGTTTATCCGGCGCAAAATACGGCTTGCTAAGCTGCGGGTTTGCTTGAGTATAGAGCAAATTTTTCGATGGGATCGGGCGGAATGGAGCGAAAACTCGCGCGCATACAGCTTAGTCAAGACGCTCTTTGTGGTGATCGCGCTCGCAACGCGGGGTGTCATCGCGAAGTTGCGATGCCGCCGCTGCCGCTGCGCAATATCACGCTGACCGACAAGTTTTTCGACGTATGGCCGACCAGTCCGACGCGCGCGTTTGTCGTCGGCGATCGGGGCAAGGTGCTGCTGACCGAGGACGGCGGCCGTCACTTCAAGCGGATCGACATCGGCACCCAGCTCGGCGTGTTCGGAATCCAGATGACCGACGATCAGAACGGCTACCTGTGCGGGCAGGACGGCCTCGTGATGCGCACGCGCGACGGCGGCAAGACCTGGAAGCGGCTGAACTCGCGGACGCATCTGTTCATTTTCGGCATGTCGTTTCCCGACGCGAATCACGGCTTTTTTGTCGGCGACCGCGCGCTCGTGGTGAGCACGACCAACGGCGGCGAGAGCTTCATCAAGCGCCAGTTACAACACATCTTTCCGCCTGAGATTGCCGACTACGCGCTGCCGTACGACGAGCCGGTCCTCTACAGCACGAGTTTCATCGACGTCGATCACGGATGGGTGGTCGGCGAGCTGGGGCGAATCTGGGCGACCGAAAATGCGGGCAAGAGCTGGAATGAGCAGCAGCAAGTGCTGGTGCCGCAATATAAATACCCGCTGGGACCCAACGACGATCCGCGCTTCAGCGATTTTCTGCTGCCGACTTTTTTCAGCGTCTCGTTCCGCGATCAAAAGCATGGCGCGGCGTGCGGACTCGAGGGCTGGGTGATACAGACCGACGACGGCGGCAAGACCTGGAGATTTGCGCATCAGGCGGACAAGCCGGGCGGGCCGCCCGACACGCTGGTGCCGGGAGCGCCGCATATTCCGGCGCGCGATCCGCTGTTCTCGATCGATCTGTTTGCCGGCGACCAGGGAATCACCACCGGACTGACGGGCACCGTGCTGCGCCTTCAGCCCAACGGCGCGTGGGCGCACGATCCATCGGTTCCGGCGATACCGTTCCCGCTCAGCCAGGCGCGATTCTTCGACGCGCAGCACGGATGGATCGTCGGCTACGGCACGATCCTCTACACCGAGGACGGCGGCAAGACCTGGCGCTTCTGTCAGGGTTGAGCGCGGACGCGCGAGCAAAGGGAGTTCGGAGAACGCAATGACCTGGTACCGTTTTGGTGAATGGATTCTGCGCTGGCGCTTTCTCGTGCTGGCGGTGGTCGGCGCGCTCACCGCGTTCTTCGGCTACTTCGCGGCGCAGACCCAGCTGGTCACGAGCTTCGGCGATCTGCTGCCGCAGAACCATCCGTTCATCCAGATCGCGCACAAGTACGACCAATACTTCGGCAGCGTCAACAACGTCACGATCATGATCGAGGCGAAAGAGGGGACGATCTACGACGCCAAGATCATCAAGAAGATCGTCAACATGACGAACAACATGGATCTCGTTTACGGGATCCAGCACGGATCTGTGCGATCGCTCACGACCGCCAGCTATTTCCGCCCGCTGGCCGGCGGCGTGATTCTGAACACCCCGGTGCTGCCCAACGGCGAGATTCCCAAGACCCAGTCTGACCTTGACGAACTGCAGAGCAACGTCCACAAAAACCCCGGCGTGATCTTCGGCCGCTTCGTCTCGCTCGACGACAAGGCGGCCGTAATCGAGGGCAGCTTCCTCGAATCGCGGCTCGACTACACGCGCATCTTCAACGAGATTCGCAAGATCGTCGTCCTGCCTGAGCGCGACGACACGGTGCACATCTACTATCGGCGGACAACCGATCCTGTACGGATGGGTCTATCACTACACGCCGGAATTTCTGTGGATCTTCGTCGCGACGGTGCTCGCGGTTTGGATCCTGCTCTATCTTTACTTCCACGATTGGCGCGGTGCGCTGCGGCCGACGATCTCCGGCGTCATCTGCGCCATCTGGGGCCTCGGCTTTATTCGGCTGCTCGGATACGGACTCGATCCGCTGGTGCTCGTCATCCCGTTCTTGATAACCGCGCGCGCGGTCAGCCATTCGGTGCAGATGCACGATCGGTACTACGAGGAATTCTACCGCCTGCGCGACAAGCAAAAGGCGATCCTGTCGTCGTTCGCCGAGTTGTTCGTTCCGTCGCTGTCGGGAATCCTGGCCGACGCGTTCGGCGTGCTGGTCATCCTGCTGGTGCCGGTGCTGTTTCTGCAAAAGCTGGCGGTCACGGCAAGTTTCTGGATCGCCGCGATTATCGTGAGCGAGCTGATACTGAATCCGATCGTGTACTACTACCTCGACGCCGCCGCACATCGACGTGATCGAAAAACGCGAGCATGGCTTCTTCAAAAGAATGCTGGAGTCGATCGCCCGGCCGATGCTCGAGCGCACCGGCCGCATCGCGACGTTCGTGGGGACGCTCGCGGTGATCGCGTTGTGCGCGTTCTTCTGGACCGGCCTCAAAGTGGGCGACCCGTCATCCGAATCGCCGATCCTGTGGCCCACCTCGCCGTACAATCGCTCGATGGCCGCGATCCAGGAGGAGTTCGGCGCGATCGAGCAGTTCGTCGTCGTCGCTGAGCTTGCGGGGCGCGATTCGCTCAACGATCCCAAGCTGTACCACGTCATGGATGAGTACGAACGCTACATGGAACGCGATCCGGCGGTGGGACGTACGTTTTCGGTTGCCGATCTGCTATCGAACGGCGGCTCCGCGCTGAAAGAATTCCACCCCAAGTGGAACGTACTGCCGACGACCGCGCGCGGCACCGGGCAGCTGCTCGGCGGATTGCTGGCGGGCGCGTCTCCACTCTCGATTGCGTACATCATCACGCCGCGGCGCGACGCCACCCAGATGACGGTGTACACGAAGGATCGCGAGGGCGAAAACGTCCAGCGAGTCGTGCTGCGCACGCAGCGATTTTTTAAGGAACCTCAGCACCAGGTGCCCGGCGTGACGTTTTCGCTCGCCGCGGGAATTATCGGCGAGCTAGCCGCCGCCAACCAGGAGATCATCAACAACGACCTTCTGCTCAACGTGCTGGCGTTCGCCACTATCTACATAATACTGCTGGCTACCTATCGCTCATTCATGGCGGGTATCTATTTGCTATTCCCGCTGGCATTAGCCAATGCCGCGATCAATGCCTACATGGGCGCTCACGATATAGGTATCAACATCAATACCCTGCCAGTAGTCACTGTCGGTGTCGGATTCGGAATTGACTATTCTATTTACATAGTAAGTCGGATTATCGAGGAGTTGGCGGAAGGCAAGGACCTCAAGACGAGTACCTATACTTCATTGGTCACCTCGGGAAAGGCCGTCGCCTTCACGGCGCTGACGCTGGTTGCGTCGGTTCTGTTCTGGTACTGGTCGAGCATCCGCTTCGACGCCGAGATGGGCATGCTGCTGGCGGTCTGGATGTTCGTTTCGATGCTTGGTGCGATGACCATTTTGCCGGTGCTGATCGTGACCTTCGATCCCGCTTTCATCCGCCGCGAGAAGGACCGGGTAGTAGCGTCGAGGCTACTCGAGGTCGAGGGTCACCCGGTGGCCGCATCTTCCTAATCATTGACGCTCGTGGATAATCTGATCCGGTACCCGCGATGAAACTCGAGCGGCTGGATCATTTCGGTATCGAGGTTGCTGACCTCGCGCGCGCGGAACGTTTCTATACCGGCGTCCTCGGGCTGGAGGTGGTTAACCGCTTCGGCGACCAGGTACTGCTCGAATGCGGGGGGCAGAATCTGGCTCTGTTCGAGGTCGCGCACACCCCGCTGGACGAGGCCGCGCGAAAATCGCTTATCGCACATCCGCTCGGCCGCGGTCATCATGCGTTCAAAGTGAATGCGAGCGATTTCGCCGGCGCGCGCGATCGACTTGCGGCGGCCGGGGTCGAGAGTGCGGCGCCGATCGATTGGGGCGATCACGATTGCATCTACTTCCTCGATCCCGACGGCAACCTGCTCGAGATGGTGAGTTACCGCTGAACGCCGAGCCGAAATCGCGTGCGTCCGTGGTTCACTGTCGATGAACTCGGGGCCGATGATCCGCGCGGAAGATCTGCGCAAGCAGTACGGCGACCGGGTTGCGCTCGACGGCGTGTCATTCACCGTCAACGCCGGCGAGGTGGTCGGGCTGCTCGGTCCTAACGGCGCCGGCAAAACTACCACGCTCTCGATTCTGTCCGGGGTGATCGCGCCCGACTCGGGCCGCGCCTTGATCGCGACGCACGATCTCGCGACCGAGCCGCGGGTGGCGCGCAGAAGCCTCGGGCTGGTGCCGCAATCGCTGGCGTTGTATCCGACACTGACCGCGCTCGAGAATCTTTTATTCTGGGGACGAATCCAGGGGATGGCGTCGAGCGACGCGCTGACTCACGCGCGCAAATTGCTCGAGGAGGTTGGCCTGGGAGATCGTGCGAACGACGTAGTCGACGAATTTTCCGGCGGCATGATGCGCCGGCTCAACATCGCGTGCGGCATGATGCATTTTCCGGCGGCGATCATGCTCGACGAGCCGACCGTCGGGGTCGATCCGCAATCGCGCGGGCGGATCTTCGCGGTCATCGAGTCGGCGGCACAAGCGGGTGGCGCGATCCTTTACAGCACGCATTACATGGAGGAAGCGGAGCGCCTGTGCAATCGAATCGTGCTGATCGATCACGGAAAAATAGTTGCGCAGGGCACCGACCGCGAACTTATTGCGCTTGCGGGCACCGAGCCGCGAATTGAAATCATGACAAAAAAAGCGCTGTCGCCCGGATGGTCGAACGGTCTCGCGGGCGTCGGCGAGATGCCGTGGGAAGTCGTCGACGGATTCGCGGTAGCGGCCACGCTGCACTCGCTCGACCAGGTGCCCGACGTGATAAAGCGCGCGGGCGAGGTTGGCGACGAAGTGATCGAATTCCACGTCCATCGCCCCAATCTCCAGGACGCATTCCTGAAACTCACCGGCCACGCGCTGCGCGACGCGCCAGCGGTATGATGTTCTTGCTGAGGCGATGATGCTGCGGGCGGTGTGGCTGACGATCGGCAAGGAATTCCTGCTCATCCGGCGTGACCGGGTCGGCTTGTTCATGCTGCTGGTGGCGCCGATCGCGGTCATCGCTGCCGCCGGGTTCTCGCTGGCAAAAATTTACGGCGGCCGGACCGCTCCGCGCGGCGAATACACGGTGGCCGTTTTCGACGAGGACCGCGGCGCCATCGCGCGCGCGATCCTCGACGCGCTTGCGCAGCAGCCCGACTTGACCATCATGCAATCGTCGAGCCGGCGCGACGCCGAACAGACGGTCCGCGAGCGAAAATTGGCGGTGGTTGGAATAGTGATTCCCAATGGAACCACCGACGCGATCGAGCACGGCCGCGGCGCGCGGTTGATCCTTTACACCGATCCGGTCAAGTACCTGCAAACCATCAAAGTGGAACTGGCGCTTTCGGAGTTATGCAGCAAAATTACCGCCGGCGCAGCAGCTCAAGCGCGCAGTCAAACCGGCGAAAGGACCCGTGATTTTACAACGAAGCTCGAGCAAGCTCGCGTGTCCGCCCAGCAAGCCCGCGCCGACGCCGCGCGCATGGCGACGCAAGCCGACGCATCGCGCGCCGCGATCGAGCCGAAGATTCGCGCGCGCCTCGAAACTGCATTGACTACCGCGCGGGAACAGACCCGGCTCGCGCTCAACACCGAGCTCGATCGCATCCAGCGCAAGCTCGATTCGGATACTGCGGCGCGGCAGGCGAAACTCGACGAGCTCAAGGACTACCTCGGCCGCCTCGAGATCGCGCACGGCCAATTCGAGAGCTGGTTCAGCCAACTCAAGCAGATCGCCGGCAGCCACTCCGCCGATATCCCGCCGCCGCCGACGTTTCCAAGTGCGCCCGCCGATCTGAATCTTGGGGGGATCAACCTGGCACCGGTCGGGGACCTGCGGGACGCGCGGTCCAATCTGGAAAATGCGCTCAAGATTCCGTCGATCGATCTCAAGCTGCCCGAATTGCCGCCCGCGCCGAAAATTCCGCTGCTCAATATTCCTGAGATGCCGGTGATCGATCCGGGCCTCTCGATTCCCGGATCGCTCGGAATCACCGAAGTCGATTCGCACGGCAACGAAGTCGGCCAGTTCACCGGGTTCAACGCTTTCGACCTCCAGGTGCCCGGCTTTGCCGTGACCTTTCTTTTAATCGGGATGTTGATGGGCGTGTCGTTGGCGCTGATCGACGAGCACGACTGGGGCACGCTCGAACGCCTGCGATCCGCGTCGGCGCCGTTGTGGGCAACGCTCACCGGCAAGTTACTCGCGCGTTTCGTCGTCGGCTTCATCCAGATGGCGGTGTTGTTCGCCGCCGGATACGTGCTGTTCGGAATATCGCTGGGCCGCACACCGGCGGCACTGATAATGCCGGCGGCGGCGATCGCGTTCGCGGGCGCGGCGTTCGGCTTGATCGTCGCCGGAATCGGACGAACGCGCGACGCCGTTCTGCCGGTTGGTGCAATTGTGATCATGACGATGGCGGCGATCGGCGGCTGCTGGTGGCCGATCGATTTCGAGCCGCCGTGGATGCAGCAGGTGGCGCTTGCGCTGCCGACGACGTGGGCGATGCGCGCTTTTAACGATTTGATGATCCGCAATCTGGCGGCGTCGAGCGCATTGATACCCACCGCCGTAAATTTCGGCTTCGGAATCATCTACTCTGTTGTCGGCGTCGCGATCGCGCGCCGCCGCTTCGGTTGATCGCACGGAAGGGGAATTTGCCAATTGAAAAAATTCGCAAATGAATTTCGCGACGTCTTCGCGCGCGCGCTGATTGCACTGTCCGGTGTACTCGCATTGCTTGCGTTCGATCCGTGCGCTGCGAGCGCGGCGCCGTTGCAATTCAAGGTCGATGTCGATCGCAGCACTATCAGCGTGGCAGTCGCGGAACCGGCTGCATGGATCCGCGGGAGCGCAACCGGAACGTTCAAGATTATCGACGGAGCAGTGAGCGTCGATCCGATAAACGTCCCGCGCACCGCCAAGGCGAGAGTCCTGATCGACGCGAGCAGCTATAGCAGCGACAACGCGTCGCGGGATCGCTACGTCACGGAAAAATCGCTCGAGTCCGATAAATTTCCCACCATCGGATTCGAGACCAGCAGCGTGGTCGGCGAGGTCATGACCGGGCCCAACCAGGGAACCGCGATCGTGAGCGGATTCCTGACCCTGCACGGCGAATCGCACGCGATGACGATGTCGGTGCATGCGACGCTCGGCGCCGACGGCGTCTTCACCGGCGACGGTGAAGTGAAATTCAACTACGAAGATTTCGGCGTTAACGTTCCCACGGTTCTGTTCCACACGCTGCTGGCGGGCGACGAGGCAACGGTGCGCTTTCATATCGTTGCGGTTAGCCAACCGGCGGCTCCAAAGTAAGGCGCTCTCCTGTGCGGTGCGATTGTCTGTAGCGCCGCAAATTCATCGGTAGGCGCGTGCGCGGACGCACGCGCGTCGATGGCGGGCACGGCGGCCCGCCCCACTATTTGAGGCGGTTGTCGGCGAGGGCGTGCATCAACTACAAGCTTGAGACATGGATGAACTAGCGACTTCTCCGCGCGGCGCGAAACTTCCGGCGGCGGTTACCGAGCTGGCGGCGTCGATCGAGGCCGACGGCGGTGCGGCGCTCGCCGCGTATCAGGAACCGGTCGGCGACAACTGGCATCTGTTCGCGATGCTTCCGCTGTCGAAGGTCGAGGCGACGCCGTATCAGCGCGATCTCTCGCCGGCGCATCTCAAGCGCATGATCGAAGTGATGAAGAAGCTCGATCGTTTCACCGAGCCGATCGTCGCGGTGTACACCGCTGGCACCTACTGGACGCCCAACGGCAACCATCGGCGCGCGGCCGCGGTGAAGTCCGGCGCGAAGATGATTCCCGCGATCGTGATACCGGATCCCGAGGTCGCTTTTCAGATTCTCGCGCTCAACACCGAGAAGGCGCACAACCTGCGCGACAAGGCGCTCGAGGTCATCCGGATGTATCGCGCGCGCCTCGAGGATCGTCCCAAATCCGGCGAGAAGGATTTCGCTTTCGAGTTCGAGCGCGCGCATTACATCACGCTCGGGCTGATCTACGAAAAGAAATCCCGCTTCTCGGGCGGCGTGTACGCGCCGTTGCTTAGCCGCGTCGACAACTTCCTGGCCAAGCCGCTCAAAGAAGCGATCGAAGATCGCGAGGAGCGCGCGGCGCAGGTCGAGCGCGCCGACGATTTGGCGGTCGCACTGGTGGCGGCGGGCAAGAAGCGCGGCCTGATGCATCCCTATCTGAAAAATTTCATAATCGCGCGATCAAACCCGCTAACCCGTGCGCGAAAAAATCTACCGACCTGCAAAGCGGCGCTGAACAGCATGATCAAAGCCCTCGAGGAATTCGATTTGGGCACAATCCACTTCGGGCAGATTCGCGCCGCAGCGCAAATCGCCGCCGCGACTTCGGTGGCAGACTCCAACTAAGGAATTAGATCTTCGGTCGCTGCTCAGGTTTCGTTTCCCGCAAGCCGGGGGAGAAATTTAGAGTGACCCAGAAGCCGAGGATTTTCCACTTCCTATCAATTCTTATGAGTGAGATCGTGATCTGCGCTGGGCCTGCGCTAAAATCCGCGTGCGCCACGTATAGGGCGGTGATGATGTATCCGTGAGGCCTCTGAAAGTCGATGCGAGCTTCGCCTCTCGATCCTTCGTATTTCTTCAACGGACCGAGGGTCCGCCACATACCGACGACCCGATTGAAGTCGGCTGGATTTTTCACCGTAGCCATGAATTGAGGACTGGCACGCTCGGTGAGATCCTTTTCGTTCCATTGCGAGGTGATTGCGATGATTGCGGAGTCAGCGTACGCCTTGCTTTCTTTGTCGAGCCGACGCCCATTGTACGCGACGACTGAGACGAAAATTACTATCGAGAGCAGGGCTGTCGCGCAGACGAGGCCGGTTCTCAGCAATGTTTTTTTCAACGAAGGCGACAATCGCGCTCTACTTCCCGCAGTCAGGGGAGGATTTTTCAGCGGACAATTTTCGGGCCGGATTTGGTCGTCGAGCGATCGATTAATTTGGAGATTTCTTCCATCAGCTGTTCGGTCTTGTAGGGCTTGCGCAGGAAAGTATTGTAACCGTCGCAGCGTTCTCTGATTGTTTTTTCGGGCAATGCGCTGGCCAGAATTATCGGGATGTTGCGGGTTCGAGGGTCCGACCGAATCGCCTTGATCACTTCGCTGCCGTCGAGGATCGGCATCATGAAATCAACGATCGCGAGGTCGGGCGTGGTTTCTTCGAGGCGAGCGAGCGCGTCCTGTCCGTTGACCGCGGACACCACGTTAAAGCCGGCATCGCTGAGGATGAACTCAAGGACCTCGAGGACTCCGAATTCATCGTCGACGATCAGTACGGTCTTGGCCGGACCAGCCTTTTTGCCTTTCTCCATCCGTTGCAGCTCATCTCTTATTCTTGAGTGACCTCTGTTCCGGGTCTCCTGGCGGCGCTCAGCAGGATCGATTTGGCGCTCGCGGAGGTTTCGGCGAGTTCAAGTCCGCTTGCAGCGAAATGGAGTTCTCTCAGATCGGAATCGAACGCGCAGTCACGCACTTTGAGAATTGAAAGCAACCGGTACAAGCTCGCACTGGTCTCGATAAAGCGGATCAGAATGTGATTGTCGGTCACGTCGGAGAGGCCCTCGAGCGGCACCGTCATCGTCGGTCCCACGATTTCCATAACTTCCGCGGTGCAGATCGAAGTAACTCCTTGCGCGCGCAGTTCGTGGACCAGGGCGGAAAAGAACGGCTCGATCGGCCTGGAGCGAAGGGCTTTTTTGAAACCGCCGAGACCGTCAATCAGCAGACGCTTGACCTTTCTCCGCTTGATATCGCGGAGCATCCGGTCCGCCAGCTCGTCGAGAAATTGATCGGTCGGCGCTTGCCATAAAATTTGTACGTGACCGGCATCGAGCTGCTTCAACAGCGACGGAAAAATCGCGCTTACCTTGGTGCGGATTCGCTCGGGTGTTTCATAGAATCCGAACAGCAGTCCCGGTTCCGCGGCGCTCGATTGCGCAAGAAATTGTAGACCCAGCGTGGTCTTGCCCGTTCCCGATGGTCCAATCACCATCGTCGACGAGCGGGCCGGGAAGCCACCGCCCAGCATCCCATCGAGCCGGGGATTGCCCGACAAAACTCTCTTTAGTTCTCCGTTGGCGTCGGAGTCGCGGCTGATAAGCGTCTCCAATCGTGGATAGACGGTAACGCCGTCTTCGGTGATGTCGTAAGAATGGACGCCTTGCAGATAACCGCTGCCCCTGAATTTGCGAACGCATAGTTCACGCGCCGATCGCCATTCGTGAACCGTGGTGCCCAGGTTGATAATACCGTCGACCATAGTCTCCTCGGATGAGGGCTTCTGATCACCAGGATTAGTCAGCAGAAAAACGGTGCAGTCCGCGGCGTCGGCCTGGGTTTGCAATTGCTGCACGAACAGCTTCAAGTCCTCGCGCGACTTGGCGTGATCCGATGCCGACGCAAATCCGTCGACTACCAGCGTAGTCGCTTTGCGCGCAGCCACCTCGCGGCGCAACAGATGGAGCAAACCCGACAGCCCGTCTTTTTTCAGCGCGTTAAATCCACTGACATAGAAGATGCCGTTGCCGACCGCTCCTTCATCGTAGAATTTCAGGTCTCTGATATTCAGCAGCATCCGACCGACGGTCTCGGCGATCAGCGTCATATACAGAACCTTGCTTCCCGTTGCAGCTTGATTGAAGCAAATTTGATTCCCGAGAATTGTTTTGCCCACTCCGGGCGGCCCTTCGACTATATATAGACCGCCTCCGAAGAAGCCGCCGTGCAGAATATCGTCGAGGCCTTTGACCCCGGAAAGCACACGCCTGAGCGGCCGAACATCGTTACTCATGGATTTTCCCCAGCTTTGATCGGTAAGGAGACGGTGAATTGCGAGCCCGCTCCGGGTTCTCCGACAACGGTTATCGTACCGCCCATCAACTCAACGAAGCTGCGCGTGAGCCAGAGTCCTACTCCGAAACCGGATTGAACCTGACGTCCGACGGCGCGTTCGAATCTCTCAAATATGCGGGCCTGGTCCTTCTCGTCAATGCCGATACCGCTATCGCGAACAGTTATCCGCGCCACATTTGCGGTCGCGGTCAAAGCGAGCTCGATCGGTTTACCCTGGCCATATTTGACGGCATTGGACAGTAAATTTTCCACGATTCCCGACACCTGCATCGGATCGAGCGTCACTATAACGTCGTTCTGGATATTTACAGTTAATTCTGAACCGCTTCGATTTATCAGCGGCATATAGTCGTTCACGATACCCAAAATCAACGCGGACAAGTCGAACCTGGAAAGATCAAGATGAAACTTGCCCGACGTGATTTGCGCAACTTCGAGCAGAAGGTTGGTCCGCGCCACGAAGTGTTTGATCTGACGCTCGAGGCGGTCGATCTCATGGATCAGCTTGGCGCTATCCTTAGACTTCTCGGCCGCACGAATCAGTTGGACACCGAGCAAAATCGGAGTCAGCGGATTGCGAAGCTCGTGAGTCGCGATCGCGAGAAAGTCGTCGCGAGCTTTGACTGACTCGCGCAATTCTTCGACGAGTTTTTCGAGGTCGCTTGCTTTAGGGATCTGCCGGGAGTGTGCCTCCGATTCTTGCGGCTCGGCGTTCACCGCTCTCTTCGTCGTGCCTGAAGTTTTAGCCACGGCCACCGAACCGAACGCATCAAAGCACTAAGCTGCGTAGCGCAAAGCCTAACAAAATCCTGCCATCGCGAGAAACCGAAGCACTACACGAGCCGATACGATTCACGCAAACAGTCGGCAGACTGCCCTGATGCAGCCGGCGGCCGCGCAGGAATCAACGTGCCGAGGCATCAACCGAAGACGTCGAATCTTCAGATGCAATCGTGGACTTGCTCCTCGCTGGTCTGGAATCGATGCGTTGGACTTTAAGCCGCGCGACACCCTTGTCGGTGATGCCGAGTTCTTCCGCCGCGCGCTTGGAGAGATCCAGGCTCCGGCCACGGATGTGAGGTCCGCGATCGTTGATCCGCACGATCACCGATTTGCCCGTCCTGGGATCGGTTACCCGCACCTTCGATCCAATCGGAAAAGTCTTCGATGCGGCCGTCAAATCGTCAGGGTCGTACCGTTCCCCGCTGGCAGTCAGACGGCCGGCCGTTCTCTCGCTTTGATAGGAAACTCTGACCGCTCCCGACGACTTCGCGCGAGTTTGCGGTGGCGGCAGCAAGACCGGCGCGGGCGCTGGAGCAGGCGGCGGCAGGAGCGGCTGCGTTTGCTGACGCGTCGCGCATGAAGCCACCAGCAGCAGGCTTGTCAGCATCAGCGCGCCGCCCAGATTAATTTGCCAACTCTTGATTATTTTCATGTGGGATTAGCGGATAGCCACTTAAATATTTTTCTCGGACTCCCAGTAATCGAATCGGCGATTCGGAAACGGAGAGTCGCGCGGAGGCGAGCCCGCTCTCTTTAGCGTAGAGCGTTTCGGAAAATGGGACTAGGCGGCGCGGGGCGCGAGTTCGAATGCGCCCAGATCGATGCCGTCATCCGAGCCAGGTATCACGCTGCCGAGTGCTGCTCGCTTTGAGTTGGGTGCTCTACATGGAATACTCACTCCCACCTAAGCGCTGTCCGACAGAAGCAATCGTGGTTTGTATGAGCGGGATCTGATTTTGCAGCGAAGGCAAACTACAGAAGTGCGCTCGGTCGATCCTTTGGTCAAAGAGCGAAAAACAGGAAGTGCCCTATCTGAGTTCCGCCTTATTCCGCGTATAGAAACCTTTCCCAAGGTAGTGGCCTTTGCCCAGACCACCTTGGGCAAAATTACGATGCTAGCCGCGTTCGGTCTGGGCTTGCGGTTTTTTTCTCCATATCTGGTCTTCGCGCAGTTCATATTTCTCGCGCTCATCACTTTTATGCCCGCTCGCCGCCGATTCATTTTGGCGATATTCCCCATTTTAGTCGTGCTGCAATCCAGCCACGAGCCATTGCTTGTGGGTTTGAATCTGGCGGTCATCGCCCTGGGGATTGTTCTGTACTGGTGCGCGATGCGATGGCCCAAATCGTGGTTCGGGGAAAGGCCAGTCGCCGCTCTTCTTGTCGGGTTCACGATGCTGACCCTGCTCGCGTGCGCCGCTGCGCCGCGTTCGTTGCCGCACTCGATTCTCTGGGATCTGGTCGGCCTCATCGCAAGTTATATATGGTTCATCGGATATTCACTGACCGACCGAAGTTCGAAGCCCGTCCGCGATCTGACGCTCGAGTTGGCAACCTATCGTCCGCTGTGGGGATCCACGACCACCCCATTTCCCAAAGGCGCCGCATATCTTCGCCGCATCGAAGCACAGAATCCGGAACAGTTCGCAGTTGCGCAACTGAAAGGTCTCAAGCTGCTTGCATGGGCGATCCTGCTGGCGGTGACTCAGGTCTGTTGGATTCGTTTCTTTCACGGTTACTTGCAGATTCCGACGTCGGATCAAGCATTGATCATGAATGTGCAAGGAAAGCCATTTGCCTGGCATCTATGCTGGGAAAGTCAGATTCTGGCGTTTTTTGAGGTCATTTTCATCTTTTCCATTTTTGGGCACAGATTCATCGCCACTTGCCGCATGGCTGGATTCAATGCTCTGAGGAACACTTATCGGCCGCTATCTTCTAAAACGATCGCTGAATTCTTCAACCGCTTTTATTACTATTTCAAAGAGTTGCTCGTAGATTTCTTTTTTTATCCGACCTTTCTCCGCTACTGGAAAGGGCATAAACGACTACGGATGATCTTTGCGACCTTCGCGGCCGCGTTCTTCGGCAACTCGCTATTCCACCTCATTCGGGATTGGCAGTTTTTTCGAGATGATGGACTCTGGGGTGCAATCGCGAACTACCAGGTATTGTTCTTTTACAACGCCGTGCTGGCGACTGCGCTGTGCATTTCTCAACTGCGAACGCGTGGACCCAGGCCGGCCGGCTTTGTTCGCGGGCGCGTCTTGCCCATATTTGGAGTTGGTGTTTTTTACTGTATTTTGAACGTGTTTGACGCCGATGAGCGGATGTATCCACTGGCTGAGCACTTGAAATATCTAGCGAGTCTGTTCTTCATCCATTTGTAAGGGGTGCTATGAAAGGAAAAGAAGAAATACGCGAGTTTGTGCGGGGTCTGCTGACTGGCAGCGGCGATGATCGACCGCTGGCGGATGACGATTCGCTACTGTTGGATGGACGCTTGCAGTCGATCGACGCGGTGGAAATCGTTGTGTTTCTCGAAGAGAATTTCGGAATCGATTTTGCCCAGATCGGTTTTGATAGAGAACAAATCGACAGCGTCGACGCTATCTACGCTCTTACCCAGACCGCCGGCAACGGCAACTGAACCGCCAAGGCCCCGCTGATTCACAACGCTGGAAACACCGCAACAAACAAAGAGACACAATGCGCCAGTCGGCACCTCTGATCGAAAACGTACTGCATAAGCATCCAGGCGTGCGAGAGGCTGTTGTTGTTCATGATGACCCTGATGACTTAGTAGCGTTCGTCGTACCGAATGACGTATATGTCGATGATGTCCTGGGCCGCGTGACTATAGGCTCGACTGTTGTAGGGAAATGGCGAAAGGTATTCAACTTGAGCCAACTTACCAAGGATGCGGCATCTGCATCGGTTGGATTCAACACAGTAGGCTGGGACAGCAGTTACACACGGGGTAAAATCCCCGCGGATGAGATGCAAGAGTGGGTTGAAAATACCGTAAGCGATATTCTTCAGCTTTCGCCAAAGACTATATGTGAAATCGGTTGTGGGACCGGCCTGTTAGTCATGCAATTAGCGCCACGCTGCGACCGATATGTAGCGGTGGATTTCTCGCCAGCGGTACTGGATAGGCTCAGAGAACAATTGCGGACAGTTCCATCCGTGGCGGCGCGAGTCAAAGTGATCGAGAGCAGGGCCGACAACCTGGATGGCCTTAATGAAGAGTTGTTCGATACGGTGGTGCTCAGCTCCGTCGTGCAGTTTTTCCCCAACATTGCCTATTTGACGAAAGTGCTGGAAAACGCAATCAACATCGTAAGGCCTGGTGGGTATGTTTATGTTGGCGATGTCCGAAGCCTGCCACTGCTGCAAGCATTTGCGTCTTCAGTTGAATTGTTTCAAGCCGCCGATGAGATGAGTGCTGGAGAACTCCGTGACCGGATTCGCCGGCGTTTGGAGAGAGAGCCGGAGCTGGTCATATCCCCCGCATATTTTCTTTCCTTGCAGCATCGATTTCCAAAAATATCCAGGGTAGATATCCGACCTCTTCGCGGCCGTGCCGACAACGAAATGACCCGATTCCGATACGAAGCCATCCTTCATGTTGCCGGCGAACCAGGAGCTTCGTTCGATGATGAATTCATAGATTGGACTGAGCGCAAATGGGCACTGGATGATATTCGTTCAATGTTGCGTCAGCATCCGGACGAGCGTGTCGGCATTAAGTGCATACGAAATGCACGGATCGAGAAGGATCTCGCTGCGCTAGAGATTCTGAGAGTCGCAGATGCTGGGCATACCGCCGGGGATCTGCGGCACGGTCTCGAACAATATGTGGAGGAAGGAATTCATCCTCAGGCGCTTCTCGACCTGGAAACGGAGGGTATGGGATTCACGGTCTTCCTGAGTTGGGCGGCTGGCCGTCCTGACGGAAGCTATGACGCGTTTTTTATACCGAGACGATCGATGCAGGGGACGACTACACCGGCAATCGGTTGGCCAGAGCCGGATGCTTCGAAGTTGGCGCGCCTAGCAAATGCGCCCGGACAAATTAAGCTTCGCAATGAGTTGATCAATCAACTCGTCGCGCATTGCAGCCGGAACTTGCCGGAAGGATTAGGGCCTGCCGAAATTGTGCTGGTGGATATGATTCCTAAGACATGCGGATGGAGCGGTAGCCAACCAGGAATTGTTGGCACTCAGATCGACCTAGGATTCAGGACATTCAGAGCTTAGTTTCATCGAGCAGGCGGACCAATGCTTTTCGATCAATTTTCCCGCTTGATCCCAACGGCAGAGTGTCCAGTTGGTGTACCCGTTGTGGAACCATATAGTCAGGCACGCGTTTTTTCATTTCCTCGCGGACCTGATCACGAGTAACTCCCTGCGCGCAGTGAAAGGCAACGATTCCGGCAGCGCGGCCGTCGGTGAGAGGCCATGCCACGGCGGCCACCATGTCTATTCCTAAAAACTCGCGCAAGTGAGCTTCGACTTCCTCGAGCTCGACGCGATTGCCGAGTATCTTGACCTGATTGTCAATTCGGCCCAGATGGTGAAATTTTCCGGAAGAGTCCTCGAAAGCCAGGTCTCCCGTGCGATACCAGCGGGTTCCTTCGAGCGTCGGAAAGCGAGCCGCAGTGAGTTCGGGATCCTGAAAGTATCCGCGCGCCACCTGTCGACCCGCGACCACCAGTTCCCCTTCTTTGTCTGGCGGTAAAAAATTGAGATCCGCATCGACAATGCCGGCCCGAATACCCGGGAAAACGGTTCCTATGGCCAATGTGCCGCGGTTCCTGGTGACATACGGAGGATCTTCAAGGCGCTGCGCAATGCAGTCAACGGTTACCTCGGTTGGCCCATAGAAATTCTCGACGATGCTATTCGGCGCGGCGATCTGCCACGCTTGAGCGGTAGCAACTGTCAGCGCCTCGCCTGCGAAGATAGAAACTCGCAACGATGGAAATGCCCCGGGCGTCAGCATCTTCATGCGTCCCATAAAAGATGCGGTCGAGGGCACGGAAAACCAGATAGTCAGCTCGTGGTCGCGGATGAACTTGGCCGGAGCCATAAGCTGAGAGGCCGGCACTACATAAAGCCCTGCTCCCACGCTCCATGCCATGAACATATCGAACACGGAGGCATCGAAGGTGAGTTCTGACGCTTCCGCCATCCGGTTGTCAGCGCTGAATCCGAAACGCTGGTCCATGATCTCGATAAATTGGACGACGCTCTCCGTTTCGATCATCACGCCCTTCGGCGTACCGGTCGTACCGGAAGTGAAGATAATGTAGGCCAGCGCGTCTCCTGCGACACTTATAGGTTGATCGGGGCCCTCGTCAGCCAAATCTGTGAAGCTCTGAAAGTCGACTCCCGGGAATCTCAAGGCACTCTGCGACGGCTTGGCGCCGGTCCCGAATAGAATCCGGCCTGGAGCGTGTTCGAGCACGCGATCTGAAAGCAGGTCCAGGCCGGCCTGGTCGGCGATCAATGCATCCAGTTTCGTTTGCTGAAGAATGCTAATCAGGCGGCCTTCGGGGGTGTTAGGCTTGATCGGGACGTAAGCTGCTCCAGACCACAGCGTTCCCAGCACGCCCGCGTAGGCTTCTATAGTGCGAGACGCAAGAATTCCGACCTTGCCCGACGCTTCGCCAGTTCTCTGGCCGATCCAGCCCGAAATACGACGCGCGAGATTTCCCAGTTCTCCGTAAGAATATCGCGTCTCTCCCACCAACAACGCCAACGCTTGTGGGGTGGTGACTGAGTTTTCGTAGAAGGGCGAGGCCAGATTGTAGTTCGTTCTGGTGTTCACTATTGCGCTCATCGATCCAGACATTCCATGCTCAATGGTACGAGGGTGACTAGGCGGCGGCGGGGGCGCGGGCGAGTTCGAAGGCGCCCAGCTCGATGCCGTCGTTCGAGCGCAGGACTATCTTGGTCGAGAGACGCTGCTCGAGCGTCTCGAGATCCTTTGCGCCGTGATCGTACAGGTAGCGGGCGACTTCGGGATTCAGCTTGACGATCAGCATGTCGCCCGCCGACTTTGGAGACCGCTTCGCGCTGAATTCCGCGCAGCACTTCGGCGGCGAGCGTCGGCACCGATTTGACGACGCGACGCCCTTCGCATCGCGGGCAATTGTCGGTGAGCAATTTCTCCAGGCTCTCGCGCGTGCGCTTGCGCGTCATCTGCACGAGGCCCAGCTCGGAAATCTTGAGCGCCGAGGTTCGCGCCTTGTCGCGCTTGAGCGCCGTCGCCAGCAGCGTCGCTGACTTTCTTGCGATCGCCCTCGCGCGCCATGTCGATAAAATCGACGATGATGATGCCGCCGATGTTGCGCAGCCGCAGTTGCTTCACGACTTCCTCGACCGCTTCGAGGTTGGTCTTGAAGATGGTGTCGTCCTGGCTGCGCTTGCCGACGAAGCGCCCGGTGTTCACGTCGATCGCAGTGAGCGCCTCAGCTTGATCGAAAATCAGGTAGCCGCCCGACTTGAGCCATACCTTGCGATCGAGCGCGCGCTCGATTTGCGGCTCGATATTGAAACGATCGAACAACGGCTGCGGCCCGTCATGCAGCGACACGCGCGCCCGCAGCCGCGGCATATAATTCTGCACGAACTGCACGACGCGGCTGTAGGTCGTCGGATCGTCGCACCATAGCCGGTCCACTTCGCTGGAAAACATATCGCGCACGACGCGCAGCGCCACGTCGAGGTCGCTGTACAGGATCGACGCCGGCGGCATGCTCTCGTTCTTGCGCAGGATCGAGGTCCACAGCTTGGTCAGAAACGCGACGTCGCGCTGGATTTCGCGACGGCTGACGCCCTCGCACGCCGTCCGCACGATGAATCCGCCCTGCGCCGGCCGCAGCTCTCCGACGTCTCGCCGCAGCCGCGCGCGTTCCTCGGCGCTCGCGATTCGCCGCGACACCCCGATGTGATTGCTGGTCGGCGTAAACACCAGATGGCGTCCCGGCAACGAGATCGACGACGTCAGCCGCGCGCCCTTGGTGCCCATCGGCTCCTTGGCGATCTGCACGATGATGTCCTGGCCGCGACGCAGTTGCTGCTCGATCGGCAGATGCGAGCGTTGTGGCGCCTGGCCTGCGACCACGGCCGCCGCGACCGCGACGACGCCCGCGTGACGGTCGCGGCTCGCCGCCCTCGCTGTCGCCGTTCGCGTTGCCAGCAGCCTCGTCCGCGACGCTCGATTCCGCATCGGCGAATTCGTTGTCGCCGATCGGCTCGGTCTCAACGTCTTCTTCGCCGAGCACTTCCGCCACCGTGTTGAGCGCGGAAACGCCGTCGTGAAAATCCGAGACGTGCAGAAAGCCGGCCTTCTCGAGACCGATATCGACGAACGCCGCCTGCATCCCAGGCAGCACGCGCGTGACCTTGCCCTTGTAGATGTTTCCGGCCAGGCCGACCTGCCGATTGCGCTCGAGATAAAATTCGGCGAGATCGTTGTCTTCAAGCAGCGCGACCCGCACTTCGAGTGCGGACGCGTTAATTGCAATTTCTCGTTTCAAAGGTGAACTCTCTATTCGATCAAACGCGACGCACTGGGAAGGATAACGATGAGGCGCCGGGAGTTGCCGCGCTTCAGTCGCGAGCTTTCAAAGAAACCCTCGCGTACCTTGGTACATCGTTTTACCCTTTGCGTCGACAACTTGTGCAGGATCATACGAGGCATGCCCGACCTCCGCAAGCAAGCTCGCTTGGCGAATCGATAACGGGCTTTTAATCCACAGCTATCTTGACATGGTATCCGTGGGCCGATACTGCTCATGGGGATGTCTGCTGCGGCCGACATGGTTGCGCCCAGTCTCCCGGGAGCGGGCCTGCTCAACAGCAAGGTCCTCGTTCTCAATCGCTCTTATCTCCCCGTTCACGTTACGTCGGTCAAACGCGCGTTTGCGCTGCTCTATCAGGGCGTTGCGAAGGCGGTTGATGAGCAGTATCACACCTTTGACTTCGACAGTTGGCGCGATCTGTCGATTGAGGTCCAACATGAGCGGCTGGGAATTGTAAACGGCTTCATCCGAGTGCCGCGGGTCCTTCTGCTGACGGCGTACGAGCGAGTGCCCAAGCGTCACGTGCGATTCTCGCGCTTCAACATCTTCGCCCGCGACGGCAACACCTGTCAGTACTGCCACAAGAAGCTGCCGCGCACCGAGCTGAATCTCGACCACGTCATCCCGCGCTCGCGCGGCGGAATGTCGACGTGGGAGAACATCGTGTGCTCGTGCCATCACTGCAATCGCCGCAAGGGTGGCCGCACGCCGGACGAAGCCGGGATGCATCTGGTACGCCGTCCGCGCCGCCCGGAGTGGACGCCGTTCTCGTCGGAGATGTTCAGCCTGAAGCGCTACCGCGAATGGATGCCGTACCTGTCGCAGGTCGACAGCGCGTACTGGAACACCGAGCTAATACAAGATTAATCGCCTGCGCGGCGGGCGGCAGGGGTGACCCCTGCACCCAGTAATAAGAAAAAGAAAGATGCGGGACTTCGTCCCTGTTAGAACTAGTTGAGGGATCTTTCCCGCTGCTGGCGACGCAGTCGCCATCAGCTCACTTGGGAGAGGTAGATAGAACCAGATTGTTGAGTCACGCAGGAAAATGAACCTGAGAGCAAAGTAGTGCGTCCGCGCAACTTTGCGATTGGTACTGGGTGCAGGGGTCACCCCTGCCCAAGGAAGCATGAAACCCACGGTGGGTTTCATTTAGATAAAGTGATTTCCCCTTCCCCAATTCCACTACTAGCTGTGGATACCCGTCGCCCGACCCACGATATGTTGGGTATCCTCTTGACCCTCTGAGGGTAGTTTAGGATAAACTTCGTACGACGTGGTGGATGTGGTGGAGGCGGAGAAAGCATGCGTCTTAAGAGCCTTGAATTACTAGGCTTCAAATCCTTTCTCGATTCGACGACGATTAGCTTCGCGCCGGGGATGACGGCGGTGGTCGGTCCCAACGGATGCGGCAAGTCGAACGTCGTCGACGCGATCCGATGGGTGCTCGGCGAGCAGGCCCCGACGCGGCTGCGCGGCAAGAGCGTCGAGGATCTTATCTACGCCGGCAACGAGTCGAATCCCGCGGCCGGGATGGCCGAGGTGTCGCTCGTGCTCGAGGCGGAAGACGGCAGCCAGCTTCCAGAGCCGTACTCCGCGCTCAGCGAAGTCGCGGTGACGCGGCGTGCATATCGTTCCGGCGAGTCGGAATATCTGCTCAACAAAATTCCGTGCCGGCTCAAAGACATCACCGAATTTTTCATGGCCGCGCAGATTCATAGCCGCGGCTACTCGCTGGTCGAGCAGGGCCGAATCGAGGAAATTATCCAGGCCAAGCCGCACGAGCTGCGGACGCTGGTCGAGGAAGCGGCGGGGCTGTCGCTGTTCAAGGGCCGGCGCGAGATGAGCGAGCGCAAGCTCGAGCGCGTCAAGGAAAATCTCGCGCGCGTGGACGACGTGCTCAGCGAAATCGAGCGTCAGCTAAGCTTCGCGCGCCGGCAAGCCAAGAAGGCCGAGACCTACAAAGTCGTGAAGGCGGAACTCGGCGAGCTGGAGCGTTTCGCGGCGTCGCGGCGGCTGATCGATCAGCGCGAAGAACTGGCGACACAGAACATTCGCGACGCGGAGTTGAAGCGCGCGCTCGACGGCGCGCGCGCGGGCGCGTCGGCGATACGCGAGCAGGTCGAGGCTGCGGCGGCGGCCGCGCAATCGGCGCGGTCGGAGCTGGGCGGCGCGCAGCGCGAGCTGGAGAATCTACACACTGGTGCGAATGAACGCGCGCGCACGCGCGCATTCCTGCAGCATCGGCTCGAAGCGACTTCGCATCGCGAAGTCGAGCTGAGCGCGCGGCTGGTCGAGCTGGAATCCAGCGCGACGCTCGCGCGCGCAAATCGCGCCGAGGCAGGCGCGACGCTTGCGCGCGAAATCTCTGCGGGCGGCGGCGATGCCGACGCAGCGCTGAAAGAAATCACGCTCAAGCACGATACCGCCAACAACGAACTCAAGCGGGCCGAGCGCCGCGGCGAAGAATGCAAGGACGACCTGTCCGACGTCGTCCGCGAGGCCGCGGTGATTCGGGGCAGGCTCGGTGATCTGGCCGGCGAGCGCGCCGACCTCGAAAAGCGTCTCGAAACGACCACGGTCGAAGCGCCAGCGCTCGCAGCAGAACTCGAAACCGCGCGCGAATTGATGCGCGCGGCGGAAGCCGACCTGGAAGCATCGCGAGCAGTTGCGACCGATCTCGAAGGCTCGCGCCGCCATGCCGCCGAGCAGGAAATCGAAGCGCGCACCGCGCTCGACCATCTGACGGCACGCGTCAATTCGCTGCGCGCGGTTCTCGTCGCACGCGGCGAAATCCAGGTTGATCATTCGTCCAGCGGCGTCGATCTGCGGCTGCGCACGATACTCGAATCGCTCAACGGCGATCGTCCCGCCACCGATCCTTCAATTCTGAAACAGGTAGTCCGCGCGCCTATCGCGCTGGAACCGGCTCTCAAAGCCGTGCTCGGCGATCAGATGGATGCGGTGATAGTCGAATCGCCGCAGTTCGCGCTACGCGCCATCGAGATCCTCAAGGAGAATCGCGCGGGCCGGATGGACTTCGTGCAGGAACCCGACGCAGCGATCGCGGCGCATCCGGCGATCACCGCGCCCGGTATTGCGGGACGCCTGGTCGAGATGCTCGAAGTCGAATCGCGCTTCTCGCCGGTCGCCGAAGCGATGCTTGGTCATGTGATGTTGGCCGACGATCTGCATTCCGCGCTGGCCGCGTCGAATCTCAATGGTCACGGCACTGTATTCGTTACGCGCGACGGTGACCTGGTGATGCCGGGTCGAATGATCAGCGGCGGCAGCGTCGAAGACAGCCACGCGGCAGTCGACCTCGCCGCAATCGAAGCTGAGACGCGCGAACTGGCGCGCGCCGAAGAAGAGCATCGCACCCGCGTCGGTCAATTCGCTTCAATTCGTGCCGAGCGCGAGCGCGCCGACACCGAGCTCGAGCAAGGCCGGAGCAAGGCGCGCGAAGCCGAGCGCGCGGCCAACGAACGCCGCAGCGCACTCGCGCGCGCCGAACAATCGGTCGCGCTCGCGGAAGCTCACGGCGGCAACTCGCGCAGGCGTCTGAGCGAGCTGGCCGATCTTGTGGTCACGTCGAACGCACGGCTGGAAGAACTCGCGAAGATCGAACAGGAAGCGCGCGCCCGCCTGAGCGTGATGGCCGCCGAAATCGCGACGCTGCGCACGACGGCCGAAGAAATCGGCGCCGTGATGCTCGAGGTCGCATCGAAGGTCGAGGCGCGCAAGTCTCGGCTCGGCGCGCTCGAGAGCGAACTGGCGCATGCACAGCGCGAAGCCGATTCGTTCGAAGCGCAAATCGACGAGCATCGCGCAACGTTGGAACGCTCGCATATCGAACGCGCGGAATTCGAGCGCGAACTCGAAAATCTTTCTGCGCAGGATGTAGCAGCCGCATGCCCGCGAAACCGAACTCGAAGCGGAACTCGTCGCGCCTGCGCGCGGACTGCGACGCCTCCGAGCACGAACTGGAAGCGCGCCGCGCGGATTTCAAGAATGCGCAAGAAAGCCTGACGGCTCTGGAAGCCGACGCGAACGAATGCGCGCTCAAGCGTGAACGCGCCCGCGCGCTCAGCGAAGAGTTGGCGCGTGCCTTCATCGAAAAGTTCGGCGCCGAGTTTGACGCAATCGCGGCAGAGATTATTCCCGCGCTCGACGGCAGAATCGCCGCGCAGGACGACGCTCGCATCGTCGAGCTGCGCGCCAAGATGGAGCGAATCGGCGAGGTGAACCTGGCCGCTGACAGCGAAGTCAAGGAACTCGAGGAACGCGCTGGAGTGCTCGGCACCGAGCGCGCCGACTTGCAGAGCGCGCTCGACGATCTGACCAAGACGATCACGCATCTGAATCGCGAGGCGCGCAAACGCTTCGCCGAGACCTTCGAAGGCGCCGCGAAGAACTTTGCCGAGCTGTTCCCCAAGCTGCTCCGCGGCGGCAAGGGACGCCTCGAGCTGACCGACGACGGCGACGTGCTCGAAGCGGGCGTCAACGTCCTCGTGCAGCCTCCCGGCAAGAAGGTCAAGGAGATCGGATTGCTCTCGGGCGGTGAGAAGGCGCTGTCCGCGATGGCGCTGATCTTCTCGCTGTTCCTGCTCAACCCCAGCCCGTTCTGCGTGATGGACGAAGTGGACGCGCCGCTCGACGAGTTCAGTCTCGCCGCGTTCACGACGCTGATGGGCGAGCTGAAGACGCGCTCGCAGTTTATCGTGATCACGCACAACCAGCGCACGATGCAGCGCGCCGACCAGATCCACGGCGTCACGATGGATCGCCCGGGAGTGTCGCGAATTATTTCGCTGCGAATCCCGCAAGCAGCTTAAGAAAACAGAAACGAAACGGCGCGGACGATTATATGATCGCCGCGCCGTTTCTCTTTTTCAGCGATAATCGCGCGACTAAATCAAACTGTAGCCGCTGCCTTTGCGCTCGAATCCGATTCCGAGGCTGTTCACTTTCACGCCGAACTGCTTGAGCAGTGGCTGGCTGTATGTCACCAGGCCTGTCACTTTGTCGAGCGGCTCGGTCGCGAGGATGAGCGCCGACTGCGCCATCCATTCGACTGGCTCGCCGGTCGGATCGTCGGGTCCCGTGACCAGATGATGATGCACCGTGCCGGGAGTTGCGACGACTTGCGACGGCGATACGCACGTCACTGAGATTCCGTCATCGTAAACTTCCTCGGCGAGTCCTTGCGTGAAGCGCTCGAGCGCCGCCTTCTCCGCGCCGTAACATACGCCGCCGCGGAACACCGTCGCGCTCTTGTATGGTCCGCGGCCCGGTCCGATCGCCGCGCCGGACGAGATGTTGACGATCGATCCAGATTTGCGCGGGATCATGTCCTGGAGCACGAGATGCGCCAGCATGAACGGGCCGTGGAGGTTTACCGCGAACGATCGCATCCATCGCTTGGGCGGAAAATCCTTGACCGGGATGAAATAGGTCAGCGCGGCATTGTTCACCAGCACGTCGACCGGTCCGTAGAGCTTGTGCGTTGTTTCGACGAGCTTCTCGCAGTCGGCTTCGGACGAGACGTCGCAGGTGACGGCGGTCGCTTCGCCGCCCGCCTTTTTGATTCCGGCGACTGTCGTTTCGAGCGAGCCTTCCAGCGGATGCTCACCTTCCTTGAGCGTGCGCGCCGAGCACACGACCTTCGCGCCTTCCTTGGCGAACAAGTCTGCGATCGCCTTGCCGATACCGCGGCTGGCGCCGGTTACGATTGCTACTTTGCCTTTGAGCTTGGCCATTTCCAGATCTCCCTTGATGATGGGTCCGCGTGAATCGAGATTTTCGTCGCGGCCCAACATTCCTTATAGCGAGGAACTTAATCGAATGTGAAACCCACCGTGGGTTTCACGCTTCCCTGGGCAGGGGTGACCCCTGCACCCAGCTACTGGCTCCATGCAATCGGGTGTGGTTGGCTATTCATACCAGCTGCGACTGTCAAGGATGCGGCTCGCGTTTGTTTCGGAGGTTTGAATGATCAGACGTTTTTTTCGATGGATTTTACGAACCGTGATCATCATCGTGGTGCTGGTCGCGATCGTCGCCATCTCGGAGCACATCTCGCATCGCGTGCAGCCCAACTCGATTCTGACCGTTAAGCTTGACGGCACTATCGTCGAGCGCGGCAGCAGCAGCGTGCTCGGACTGCTCAGCAAAAATGAGACGGCGCTCAACACGCTGCGCGAGGCGATCGATCGCGGCGCGAAAGATCCGAAAATCGTCGGCCTCGAAATCAAAGTGCTCAACCCAGAGATGGAGCTTGCGCAGGCGCAGGAAATCGTCGCGCTGATCAAGTCGTTCAAGAGCCACGGCAAATGGACCGAGGCATATATCGAAACGGCCGGCGAATCGGGCCTCGGCAACACACCGTTCATCGTCGCGAGCGCGGCCGACGAAGTATCGCTGATGCCGCACGGCGACCTCAACCTGATGGGCGTACAGCTGCGCGAACTGTTCATGCGCGGGACGCTCGACTGGATGGGGATTACGCCGAATTTCGCGTCGGCCGGGCAGTACAAGAGCGCGGCTAACATGTTCACCAACAAGGATTTCACGCCGGCGCAGAAGGAAGAAGACGAAGGGCTGGCCGGCAGCCTGTACGATCAGATCGTCGCCGCGATGAGCACCGGGCGCAATCTCAGTCCGGACAAAATCAAGGGGCTGATCGATCAGGCGCCGATCAATGCTGACGACGGATTGAAGGAGCGGCTGGTGGACCGGCTTGAATACGAAGATGAATTCACCAAGCGCGTGAAAAATCACGGCGGATCGTTTCATCGGGAAGTCGACTACACCGATTACGCTCGTGCGACTCTGTTCTCGAATCTGTCCAGCGGAGATGAGATCGCGGTGATTTACGGCGATGGAGAGATCCAGCGCGGCGGCGAGGGCTTCGATCCATTCTCAGGTCCCAACACCACGGCGATGACCTCCGACGACATGACCGAAGCGTTCAAGTCCGCGCGCGAGGATGACGACGTGCGCGCCGTGATCCTGAGAGTGAATTCGCCCGGCGGCTCGATGCTCGCGTCGGAACTGATCGGGCGCGAAGTCGAGCTGACCGCGAAGAAGAAACCTGTGGTCGTCAGCATGTCGGGATACGCCGCGTCAGGCGGATACCTGATCTCGATTCCGGCGGCGAAGATTATCGCGGAGCCGGGCACGATCACCGGCTCGATTGGCGTACTCGGCGGTAAATTCAACATCACTCCCGGAATGCAAAAGATCTATGCCAACACCGACGCCGTGACCCGCGGGGCCAACGTCGGGATGTTCGATATGTGGACCGACTTCACGCCCGCGCAATCGAAGCAGTTTCAGGACGAGATCGCGCGCGACTACCAGTACTTCCTGAAACTCGTCGCAGACGGCCGCCACATCCCACTCGACCAGGCCGACGCGGTTGCGCAGGGGCGGGTATGGACGGGAGAGCAGGCAATCAAGCTCAAGCTGGTCGATTCGCTCGGCGGACTCGACGACGCGATGGCGGCCGCGAAAGGATTGGCGCGGATCGCGCCCGATCAGGAGGTCGGAATCGTCGAGCTTCCCGAGCAGCCTGGGCTCCTGCAGTCACTGAGCAAGGGCAAAGTGTCCGCGCTGTTCACGCAGCGTCCGGCGGCGCGGCTCGTCGAGCCGGTCATCGAGCTGATACACGCGGCGCTCAGCGGTCACGCGATTTTCAGCGCCGCATATTGTCCCGTGGTGCCGATGCTCTGATCGAGTAGGGAGAACACTCTCGTGCGGCAAACAATCATCGGCCTGTTGATGGTCGCGCTGACGGCGGCGTTCTTCTACTGGGTCGCACGGCGGCGGTACAAGTGCCCGTACTGCGGACGCATCGTGAAGTACGACGACGTCAACTGTCCGCACTGCGGCAACGACATGAAGTTTCGGCATCGCGCGGGTCCCGAGGCGATACCGCGAGCAGCGGCAGACTTACGCTCCGGCAGGCGCCGGACTACCGGCGACCGTTCTTCGCGGCATTGAGTGCAGCGGCGGCACGGCGCAAAAAAGTTTGCGTCTGCGTCTTCGAGTTGATCGGTAAGCGGACGTAGTCGTCGCCAACTTTCAGATCGGCGAAGAATCCAGCCGGGTCTTCATGGAAATGCAGAAATCCGCTCGAGCCGCAGTAGAAGGCTCCACGTTTTTTCTCCTTGAGTCCGCCGAGCCGCCGAATTTCTTCTAGGAGAGGCTCAAGCTGGTCGAGCGCATCTGGTCCCGCGTGCTTCATTGACTATTCTCTACGGCGACTGACTATACCAAGTAGCTAATCACGAGTTCCCAACTCGATCACATAGCCATCGGGATCGGCGAAATATGCGTAGGGCACGCCGGGAGAATGTTCGCCGCGGCGCTGTAGCTTTCCGCCCGCGCTTACAATCTGTTGGACCATTTCGTCGAGGCTGTTCTTCGCAGTCGAAAAGCCAAAATGCGATACGCCGCCACCCGCGATCGGATCGTCCGCCGCGGCTTGGCACAAGGTGATCGTGTCGTCCGCACCGGACGAATGAAGGAAGACCATTTCTTTGCCTGCCCAAAATTTGACTTCGAGGCCGAACGCTTCCTGATAGAACTTGAGCGAGCGATCGATGTCCCTGACGTTGAGATTGATGTGGTTCAATCGCGCTTTGATCATCGCCATGCCTCCGGAATCGATACGACAAAAGCTCTACTCAAGTTTCAGTGGTTCGAGCAGTCTGGCGCTGGATTCCGGGGTCGGATCGCCATCATATTCCGGTAGCGTCCCGATCTCGCGGAGATTCAGCCAATTTGCTTTCTTGCTAATCCAGATGTGGTCGGCGGCGCGCGCGGGAACGCTACCATCAACCAGCCCGGTAGGTATTGCTACGACTGGATTTCCGGCAAAGACAGAGGGTACTGCCGAACCGCAGGTTTTGCAGAAGGACCTGCGATAAGCAGGAGGCTCGCGAAGGATCGGTGCGTCAAAGAACGAGATCAGTTCCTTGCCTCGAAGCCAGCGAAACTTCTCTGCACGCACGCGGAATTCCGCGGCGAACGGGGAACCGGTCGCGCGTTGGCATCGCGAACAATGGCAGATCTCAATATTCGTGGTCGGACCGTCGAATTCGAAGGCGACGCTTCCGCAGAAGCACTGTCCGGTCATCGCGACTCCCTCCCGACCAGCGAAGATTCTCGAGCATCCGATGCCGTTCGACTAGTCAGCAGTGAAGCCAACTGCTCTTCCGCTTCCGCCGCTGAAATGCGCTTAGCCGCAGTACGGACATCGGCGGGTACCCAATCGGGAAATTTTACAGTAGTCCTTCGATGCGCTCCGGTTGCCGTGTGTTCCTCGCGAACCACGGACAACCGATCCGCATCAAACGCGGACGCCATCTTTACCAGTGCCGGCCACAGCCGACGATGCACCAGAGTGATCTTGCCGTCCACCAGACGGCATCTTGCTATGTCGGGGGAATCGCAAACCTCGTTGAGCAGCATATAAATCTCGTTGCCCTTCGGATGGCCCCACCAACTGCCGCGAATCGGCTCGCCCGCGATCGCATGCGCGAGACTCGGGATGCTGCCCTTGGCGGATTCGAGCACGGCGCCGTGACGCTTGACGAAATCGAGAGCTTCTTTTTTCGTTTTGACCGGCATGCGGATCCGGTCCCCAGTTCTAACGCTGGTACGTGTGAGTGGCTACATGCCCTGCTGGGCGTGATGGCAGTCGTGAGCAGATTCCGTACAGTTCCATCTTATGCCGGGTCAACGTCACGCCGAGGTCGCGCGCGACGATATTTTGCATGCGCTCGATTGCGGCGTTCTCGAACTCGATGATCCGGCCGCATCGCTCGCAGATGAAATGATCGTGATGACGCTCGCCGACCGCTTCGTAACGCGCCTGGCCTTCGTCGAAATGGCGCTCGTACAACAGGTCGCATTCCTTGAGCAGACGCAGCGTCCGGTAAATCGTCGCATAGCCGACGTGCGGATTGATCTTCTTGACCTCGGCGTACAATTCCTCGGCGCTGATGTGATGCCCGTGATCGAAAAACACGCGCGCGATGTCGTCGCGCTGGCCGGTGGACTTGAGCCCGCGCTCCTTGAGGCGCGTGTGGAAGGTGAGCATCCGCTCTTCCGCGCTGATCGCGGGTTTGCGATCGATTACGGTGTGGCCAGGCGTCGTGCTTTCGCCGAGTACGCGGCATCTCGGCACTCAGGTTGAAGCGTCTCCGACGATGGACGACGCGCCGCGCCGCCGGGGAAAGGTACAAGGATTCGAGATCGCGCGAGCGCAACGCTTCGGCGATCACTTCGAGCTGCTCCGCGGCGGGCTGATCGCGATCGATTATGACCAGGTTCTTGTCGCGCAGCCGGCATGCGCCGCCGCGTGTGCGGTAGCCGATTTCGCGCATGATCTTTTCGCGCCGGACTTCGAGCCCGACACGCTGCGCCGCCTCCGCGAGCTCGTCCACGATTTTCATCATTCGCGCTTCGCTAAGTTCGCTCATCTCACCTGCATCCCCGCGCTGATCGATTTCGGTTGCGATAGCGCCGCCTCTTGAGGCATAACCGCGCGGCATGTTATCGCGGTAACTGACGCGGAGGTCACGCGCTTGATCAAGAAAATCCTGGTCGGCATCGACACCTCCGAGCATTCCCGCAACGCGCAGGCCTACGGCTTCTATTTTGCCCGCGTCTTCAATGCGTCGCTGATTGGGTTGCATGTCGTCGATATCGTCTCGATCGAAGGCTCGTTTTTCCATGATATATCAGGTTCGCTCGGGCTGGAACCATATCTGGATTTCTCGTCCAAGATGCGCGAGGTGCTGACCGCCCGCGGCCGCGGCGTGCTCGACGAGTTCGCCGCCGCCGCGCGCCGCGAGAATCTCGCGGTCGAGACCGTGCTCGACATGGGGATAGTCGCCAACCAGATTTGCGATCGGGCGCGCAGCGCCGACCTCGTGATGATCGGTCATCGCGGTGTCAACGAGAAGTTCTCGACCGGGCTGCTCGGATCGACGGCGGAAAGCGTCGCGCGCAAATCGCCGCGCCAGTTGTTCATCTCGCCCAATCAATTTCGCGAGGTCAAACGTCCCGTGCTGGCCTACGACGGCAGCGAACGGGCGTCGCGTGCGATGCGATCGGCGGCGGAAATCGCCAACGGCCTCGGCGTTCCGATCACCGTCATCACCTGCGCGCGCGATCCCAAGCTCGGCGAGCGGACGCTGGCCGAAGCGCGCACCTACTTCGAGAACTACACGCCCAAGGCCGAGTTCAAGCTGCTGCAGGGACACGCCAACGAGGAAATCGTGAAGTTCCTCAAGGAGCACGACGCCGACATGCTGTTCATCGGCGCCTACGGCCACAGCAGGATCATCGAGATGGTGCTCGGCTCGACCACCGAGTACGTGCTGCGCAACTCGCCGTGCCCGGTGTTCCTCGCGCGCTAGTTCGTTCGCTCCGTGAAACAAAATATTTACGACGACCCGCGAATTCTTCGAGGGCTACAGTCAACTGCGGCGCCACGAGAGCGGGCTCAACATGGCGGTGGATCAGCCGGCGATGCGATCGCTGATGCCGCCGCTCGCCGACCAGCGCGTGCTCGATCTCGGCTGTGGCTTCGGCAAAATGTGCCGCTATGCAATCGACGCAAGGTGCTGCAAGCGTCGTCGGCGTGGACATTTCAACCAAAATGCTCGCGAAGGCGCGTGAGGATACTGCCGACCCGCGCATCAGCTACCTACAATCCGCGCTCGAGGATCTGGACTTCGCGCCGGCCAGCTTCGGCGTTGTCGTGAGCTCGCTCGCGATACATTACGTCGAGCGCTTCGATTTGATTTGCGCGAACGTAAAGTCGTGGCTCGTCGCGGGCGGTGCGTTCGTGTTTTCCGTCGAGCATCCGATGGCGACGGCGTATCCGGTCGCCGGGTACCTCGGGGCCAGAGACGAAAATCAACACTGGGAGATCGACAACTACAAGCTCGACGGAGTTCGCCACACGCAGTGGTTCGTCGACGACGTCATCAAGTACCATCGCTCGGTCGAGACCTACGTGAACACGCTGATAGACAAGGGTTTCACGATTGTGCGGCTGCTCGAGCCCGAGGCGACGGCCGATGCAATCCGTGAGCGTCCCGACCTTCGTCAGGAAAGCCGGCGCCCGACATTTATGATGATCTCCGCGCGAGCGTAATCAGGCTTGCGGTTCTTCGGCGCGCTGGCGGATGAAGCGGCCCAGTAACAGGCGCATCGATTCGACCGGTTGGATTCCAATCATCGGGAAGTCGCCCAGGATGAACGTCGGATAGCCGAGCGCGGAGAACTCGTCGGCCTCGCGTTTGTGATCGTCGAGGCGCGACGCCATCGCTCCGCTGTCGAGCGCGGCGCGGAACTTCGATCGGTCGAGGCCGGCGCGCTCCGCAATCGCGTCGAGCACTTTGGCGTCCGCGATATCGGCGCCGTCGTCGAACGCCGCGCGAAAGACCGCGTCGTGATATGCCCTGAAGACGCCGGCATCGCGCGCGATTTCCGACCCTTGCAACGCGGGTATCGAATCGATCCAGCTCGACGGCGGCGCGACGCGAACTCCCGTCTCCGCCGCGACGAACAGCACCTTCTGCCGCTCGCGCTCGCCGAGTATGCGGCCAGGCTTGGCGCGAAAATCGCGCAACGCGATCGGCACGCCTTTCCACAGCGCCTCGAAGCCGAGCTCGTCCTCGAGCGGCGTGACGATTCGCCACGCGATGTAGCAAAGCGTCGAGGCGTAATCGAAATAAATGGGAATTCGCAGGCGGCTCATGTTGCTGAGGATGATAATCGCCCGTTTCGAGCATCTGCCGCAATTGACGCGAGACAGCATAACAACGGCGCCCGGCCGCAGTGGACCGGGCGCCGTACCAGTCATTACACCGTTGCTACGGTGCGGGGAGCGGGTCGGTGTTGGCCGAGTTGAACGCCTGCACGCCAGCGACGCCGTCGCCGTCGAATGGTGTCATCGAACCGCCGTTGGTGCCGAAGCAGAAGTCGTCGTCCGCCGGGTCAGCAAACCAGACGCCGATTTGGTTCAGCTCCTTGCGCACGCGGGCGCCGTTGACGACCGTCGAGGAAAAGGCCTCGCTCACGATCAGGTTGAACTTCGATTCACCGTTGCCTTGCGAGTTCGTGCTCACGTCACCGATGTATTCGGCGGCCCCGAATGGCGATCCGGCCTGCTCGAGCAGAAAGACCGTGAAGCTCCGGTCGGGTGGCAGGTTGTGAGCCTTGATGTCGAAGGTGTCGAAGCCTCTTTTGTCAGTGGTCGGCCTGACTTTGACGACCAGGCGCGCGTCGGACATGCATTCGGCCAGCTGTGGCGACGACGGCGTCAGCTCGAACTGCAAGCTGTCTTGCGCCGCAGACACATTGGGTGATGCCATGACTGCGACGACTAGCGCCATCGTGGCGCTGATGGTGGTTGCGATCCGTTTCGGTTGCATCAAAAAATTCCTCCCGTCCCTTTTCGGGACTGTGCTTACTGTGGGTTAGTTCGGAGCAAGCGCGCGTTTGGTTACACTCGCTATTTACCGATCGAGGCGACACACTCGGGCTCCAGGCCGACGGGCTGCCTGAGCGGCGGTCAAACCCGAAATGAAATTTTCAGCTAATGAATCGAGAAGGAGATCGATGACGCGAACGTACGAATTAGTTTCGTCGCACCCGTGTTACATCGGCGATCGGATTACCATCGAAGAACGCGGGGACCGATTTGCGATCCGATGACCGCGCAGATCACTATTGCTGTGCCGTACCAGATCGCAATGAAGGGAATCGTATCGCTCGAACAGTTGAACGCGTAAGCAGCTGCACCAATTCCTCCCGCGACAATCCCGGCGATGCCGCCAGAAAGCTTTAAGCGAGTAGGTGCGCCCTGACGGATCGCGTAGATCACCGATGCCAATGGGATCGCCGCAAAGAACATTATGAGAAGGAGGCAGCGCATCGACGAAATTGTCGTCGCTCCAACAATCAACTCTTTCCACGCCTGCGGCTGACCAAGCAGCACGGCGAGGGCAACTGCCAGGGCAGCAAGGAAAGGAAAGAGGACCAGCGTCCAGTTGGTCGCGTCCTCCAGACCAGGACGCATCGATCGATTCAATAGCAGGGCGCTCGTGCCGATCACGCTCAGGGCAAAAAGCAGCTTCACCGCCACCCATTCGATATGCGCCGTCGACTGAAGATCAGGTCGCGGACCGACTGTCACCAACATAAGACCGAAAGCAATCGCTCCACCTGTTACTATTGCCAGGATAAGCGTCTTTCCAAGCCGGCCGCTGTTTACGGCCTCCAGTTCGGCGCTGAGCATGTCGATGAGCCGATCGGTGTTCATGCTTCGCTCTCCTTGCGAATCTGCAATGCCAATGCCTTCAAGCCGCGATGCACGGCTACCTTTACCGCCGATTCCGACATTCCACATCGCACTGCCGCCTCGCTTACGCTTAGTCCTTCCAGCTTCACGTACTGGATGACTCTTCTTGCTTTCGATGAAATCTTCAACATGAGACGTTGCAAATCCAGGCCGCTCTCGACCGCTGCCATGTCGCTTTTGGCAGTAACTTCTTCGGCGCTCGCTATAGGCAGGTCCTTGAACGACGACTTGGTGCGTCGGAGATAGTCCAGAAACTTGTAACGCGCGATTGCATGGATCCACGGCGTGAAAGGTTGCAATCGATCGTAGGTGTGCCGATGGGTATGGACGGCGATCAACACTTCCTGCAGAAGGTCTTCTGCCTCTGACGGACCATGTCCAATCCGTGCGAAGCGGTGGCGGTAGTAGGCGCGCAGATGTCCCGTCAGCTGCTTGAGGAGTGCGTGGTATGCTGCCCCGTCGCCATCGAGACTGGCGGTCATTAGAGCTCGAAGCTCGCGTTCTTGGGATTGACCCGGTTCGTCCACGGATAAGCTGTGCGCGATTTCACATTGGACGTGATTCGAGGCACACGCTTCACCTTTCAAGGAGACCGTCCGGGACTCTTTCGCGATGGGCGGAGGTAAGTTGAAAAGCTCCTTCAGGTCGGTTTCATCGCTGTCACCGACCTGCGCCAACCGAAAGTCGTCTTCGGCCGAAGAGCATGCCTGCTCGCGGGGACTATAGTCGCTTAGCACTTTCTAGTGTAGTCGCGTCGTCAAGGCCCTTCTGGGCGTGCGACGACTCGAACCTTCCTCATTTGCTCAGGCGAACGTGCCGAAGGTCGGCTCTCGGGTGCGTTCGTACAGGTTAGTTCGCAGCGGCACAGCGATTGGTTACATCCAGCATGAACTGCCGCGCGCTTGCTTGAATCGTGCAGCGCGCACATTCTTGATCGGAATGGCTGCAAATCGTCGTCAGGTTCTCAAATTAGGTGTGGTCGATTTCGGCGTCGAAACCGCGGAGCTTGCCTTCGGGCGTGCGGGTCGATCTTCCCGTGATCCGCCATCCCGGCGCGAGCGCGATCGTCGCGCTGTATCCCGACATGTCGGTTGCTCATGCTGCGTCAATATCGCCACACGATCGGCGGCTGGATGCGCGAGATTCCCGCCGGATGCCGCAACAGTGGCGAAGATTTTCTCGTATGCGCGCGTCGTGAGCTCGGCGAGGAAGCGAGCGTCGCGGCCGCGCGATGGGACCATCTCGGCTCGATCATCACGGTGCCAAGTTTCTGCGACGAACGAATCGAGCTGTACCTCGCGCGCGAGTTGTCGGAGGGAACCGGCACGCTCGATCACGATGAAGTGCTGAGCGTCAGCCGCGTGCCATTCGACGAAACCTTCGCGATGATTCGCCGCGGCGAGATCGTCGACGCGAAATCAATCGTCGCGCTTTATCGCGCGCGCGATTTTCTCGAACAGGAACGCCGCGGCTAAGGGAGGCCCAATTTCGTGGCAATCGAAGTATTAGGCGTCGAGCATATCGACCTGACGGTGAACGACGGCACGCGCTCGCGCGCATTCTACGACAAAGTGCTTGGAGAGCTCGGCTTTCGAAAATTCGAGGGCGACGACTACGTCCACTGGTCCAACGGACAGATGACGATAGCGATTCGTGAGGCTTCAGGCGTGCATCGCGACGCACAATTCGACCGTTACCGCGTCGGGCTTCATCACCTGGCGTTTCGAGCGCGCTCGCATGGCGACGTCGACGCGTTCCACAAATTCCTGCTGCGCGAAAAGGTCGAGGTGCTCGATCCTCCCGCCGACTATCCGCACTACGGGGAAAATTACTACGCGGTGTTCTTCGCCGATCCTGACGGGATGAAGCTCGAACTGGTGCACTATCCGTGGGGATACTGGCGCAAGGTACAGACCGAGGGTCACGACCCGCGGCCGCGATATGAATCGAAGAAGTAGGGCGACGGTGGTGCGAGTCGCCCGGAATTGCGCGGGTCGAGGTCCGTCCGACAGCCCGCGCTATCCGAGCGCATCCATTGCTCCTGAACGGCATCTAGCGCCGTTCAGTCGCTACTGGATTACTACTTCGTCCGGAAAGAGAAACGTGGTGGCGCCGTCATCAAATTGCACCAGGTACATGCGCCGGTCCAGATTATTGACCTCACGCAGGATGCGTGGCTGTTCGCTGAATCGACTGCGCCCCTCGTGGTCGCGCACCGGTTTCTGCAGCTTGCAATGCTTTCCGATCAGTTCCTTCTGTGTTTAAAGCTCGTCATCATATTTTTACCCCTCCACTTCCTCCCGGTCATTCCGGCCACATCACCCTTAGCCAACATACTAGCAAGCTTCGGGCCTAATATTTAGACGTCTGGGGAACATTTCTGTTTCATTTGTCCAGAGCTGTGGATAACCTCAAAAATGCAACGATTTTCCTTTTCCGCCGGGTTTAGGCTTTGAGTCGCCTGTTCTCGCTATGACGATTAGCCATCGCGGAGGAATGCCCGAATAGAGGCATCTTTTTGCCAAATTCGCGTCGTGATATTTAGAATATTTCCCGCGACAGCAAATCGCGAAAATTCGCATGCCTTGGAGAGCGTGTAAATAACTCTACCGCGTAGGAAAGAATTACAAGATGCCCACAATTTACCCGCTGACTATGGGCCGTCGCGCGATGATCGCGACCGAGCACTATCTTTCCGCCTCTGCCGGTGCGCGAATGTTCGCTTGTGGCGGCAATGCTATCGACGCCGCCATCGCTGCTACATTCGTCGAAGGCGTCGTCAACCCGCATATGCACACGATCGGCGGCGAGGCGCCGATGCTGATTTACTCGGCAACTGCCCGCCGCGTGATTGCCATCAACGGCAATATGATGGCGCCGGCGCGCGCGACGATCGCCCACTTTCGATCGCTTGGCCTCGAAGCTTATTCCCGGCGCCGGGCTGCTTGGCGGCCGGCGTGCCCGCGGCCTTCGACGCGCTCGTCACTGCGCTCCGCGATTTCGGTACGAAGTCGCTGGCCGACGTACTCGAGCCTGCACTGCAGCTCGCGGGTGAAGGTTTTCCAATGCATGTCGGATTGTCAGGCGATCCCAATCTTCCTGACGAAGCCTATGCCGGGGCGGGAGCGTCGCTCCGCACCAACGCGAATCGATTCCTTACCAAGTGGCCATCGTCGGGGCGGGTCTATCTTCCCGAGGGCAAAGTGCCGATGCCGGGAAGCGTGATCAAGAATCCCGCGCTCGCAAATTTTTTCAAGCGCGTGCTCGATGCGGAATCATCAGCGAAGAATCGCGGGCGCGAGAGTGGCCTCGATGCAGCGCGCGAGCGCTTCTATCGCGGCGACATCGCGCGCGACATCGTCGCATGGTCCGACGCCAACGGCGGCTTGCTCGCGGCAGAAGACCTCGCGCGCTTCACGACGCGCCTCGAATCGCCGGTGAGCGCCGACTATCGCGGCGTCACGGTTTACAAGTGCGCGCCGTGGTCGCAGGGACCGGTATTTTTGCAGCAGCTCAAGTTGATCGAAGGCTTCGATCTCTCCGCGATGGGCCACAACTCCGCCGACTACATTCACACCGTCGTCGAGTCCGCCAAGCTTTCGTTTGCCGATCGCGAGGCCTACTACGGCGATCCCGAATTCATCGACGTTCCTCTCGACGGCCTGCTTAGCGATCGCTACGCGGCGATTCGTCGCGAACTAATCGATCCCGCGCACGCTTCGATGGATCAACGTCCCGGCGATCCGGTTGCGATGCGTGCGATGCGCGACGCTCCCGCCGCCGCCGCGCGTCCGTGGGGCGCGGGCACGATTCACGTGACGGCCGCCGACCGCGACGGCAATATGATCGCCGTCACGGCGAGCGGTGGATGGATTCCGAGCTCGCCGGTGATCGACGCGCTCGGCTTTCCGCTCGGCACCCGGATGCAGACTTTTTATCTGGACGAGAGTCATCCCAACGCGTTGATGCCCGGCAAGCGTCCGCGCACGACGCTGTCGCCGTCGCTCGCGATGGTGAAGGGTGAGCCTTACCTTGCGTTCGGCACGCCCGGCGGCGATCAGCAGGATCAATGGACGCTACAATTTTTTCTGAACGTCGTTGATTTCGGGATGGACCTGCAGGCCGCAATCGAAGCACCGAAGTTCTCGACGCCGCATTTCCCCTCGACGTTCTATCCGCACGACAATCGCCCTGGAGTCGTGCGCATCGAGGATCGAATCCCCGCCAATGTGCGCGATACGCTCGCCGCGCGCGGCCATCAAATCGAAGTGCGCCCGCCGTGGTCCGAAGGTCACGTGCTCGGCGTAAGTATTAACTCGAAGACCGGCGTGCTCTCAGGCGGCGCCGACCCGCGCGGCCAAGCCGTCCCATCGATGCCCGCTCAAGTGATTGGCTGGTAGGAGAAAAGGAACCACGCGACCTGACTCGTAGGAGAACGAGTCAGGCCTGCGCGATAATAGGGACGTTCGGCCTAATGCCCGCCCTGTTGCTGGAACTGTTGGTAGCTTCGATTGTCGCCGGCCGCGCGGTAGTGGTACGCCTGTCCCTCTGCGCCATGATAACGCCCATTGTACCATGCCCAGCTGGTGCCCGACCGGCGGTATGTGTTGCCGTCGCGGTCGTGGAACTGCCACGCGTTTGACTTTTGGACCCATTGGCCCTGGCGTCCCTGATAGTAATCGTCCTGATCGGCCCTGACCAAGCTGGGCGCCAGAAGCATCGAGCAGAACAGAATCGCAACCGTTGCTAGAGTCTTCGTTTTCTTCATGATTCATTTTTAGTGGGATACATGCGGCGTGCGCCACCGCATGGGTGTCCCGAGCGGAACGAATCTCAGTGTATTCCCGCCAACTTGCTTTGAATCCGCAGATTAAGGTTCTCCAGCGCACCATTCACGCCGCAGACCGTGTCGGCTGCTACTTGCAGAGGACGATCTGCGGCTCAAACCACGGTAGACCGCCGTTCTTCTCGTTTTGTTTCTCCCGAGCTTGCCTTGTGTCATCCCGAGCGAAGCCGAGGGACCGCGAATTTTTCTCGATGCTTGCCGACGCACCCCAACCACGGCGCAACCGGAACAGTTCAGCTCCGTGTGCCTTAGGTGGGTCGATGTGTCCCGGCGTTCAGAAAGATCCGGGGTCCCTCGGCTTCGCTCGGGATGACACAAAGAGCGAGCGCGCGAGCGTCTTGTTTTCTCATCGGCCGGATGAAGTTCGTCTTGATTCTTCGGCGTGTTCAGTTTCGCTGTGCTGCATGAGCACGTCGCTTGCTCCCTCGGATATCGCTGGGACTAGCCAGTGGAAGAGCCAGGTCGCCGTCATTGCGCCGATCATCTGGGCGACGATGAAGCCGGGGACATCCGAGGGGCGGATGCCGGCGAAGGTGTCGCTGGCGGCGCGCGCCATGTGACTGCGGGGTTTGCGAATGACGTCGAGGCGGTGAACCAGTATGCCGCCGTGATATACGCGCCGACTGCGAACGGGACTGCCGACGAACGCCGGCGCGAGCATCCCCAGATTACTGCGAGCAGGCCGAACGTCGCGATGAATTCGCTGAACAGTTGCGCCGGTCCGCTGCGTTCATGCCGCGACGCGAAATAGATCGGCAGCCCGAACATCACGTCAGCTGCGCCGACACCTGCGAATGCGCCGACGATCTGCGCGCCGACATACACCGGAACCTCGCGCCATGCGATTCCGCCGAGCGTCGCGTCTGCGATCGTCACCGCCGGATTGAAATGCGCGCCCGAGACCGGGCCGAACGTCAGGATCAATGCGACCAGTGCCGCGCCCGTCGCCATCGTGTTGGCGAGCAGCGCTATCGCGACGTTGCCGCCTGCGAGCCGCTCGCCCATGATTCCCGATCCTACGACCGCCGCCAGCAGCATCGCAGTGCCGACACACTCCGCCGTCGCTCTGCGCGCGAGGTCCGTGCTCATTTGTCGTTCGGGCGGCTTGACGGTTCCGATCTCCCTGACCCGGCGTTCGAGTGCGAAGCGGTCGAGCGAATCGAATGGAAGGCTGACGAAGATTTTTATCCGGTTTTCAAGCTCGGTGTAGATTCTCAGAAAGAACCGGCGCCGCGCTTCCTCGCTACCCGTGAACGCTGCGGGATCGGATGCGCCCCAATGCGCCGTGATTGGCTGCCCCGGCCATACCGGACACTGCTCGCCCGCGACGTTGTCGCAGACTGTGAACACGAAATCCAGCGGGGCGGCGTCCGGCCGCGCGAACTCGTCCCAGCTCTTGCTGCGCAAACGGCGCGTCTCGTAGTTCAGCTCGTTGAGCAGTTGCAGCGTCATCGGATGCACCGCTCCCGAGGGATGACTGCCGGCGCTGAATGCCTTGAACTTGCCCTTGCCCCATCGATTCATCGCGCATTCCGCCATGATGCTGCGCGCAGAATTTCCGGTGCATAGAAACAGCACGTTGAATTCCCGATTTGCCATCGCCGTCAGCTCTTAGGCGCTCGTCTTCGCGCAGCACGCGGTCGCGGGCGCGACGGTCTTCGTTTCGGTGACGGGTCGCAAATCCTCGCCGTAAACCGTGGTCTCGCCCATCGTGAAGAAGGTCTCCCACGAGAGCCCATTCGGATCGGTCGCCCACGCCTTGTCGGATCGCGCGTAGCAGCATGCCGCGTTGGTCTGCTCGACCAAGGTCTGCTCGGCAGCCTTCAGCCGGCTGGCAATCTCGCGCAGTTCGTCGGGAGTCTCGACCTGTATTCCCAGGTGATCGAGGCCCTTCGTCGCCTGCCCGAAGGTCGACACAGCAAAGTTCACGCGCGGATCGTCGAGCATCCACTTCGCGTAATCAGGTTTCACCACCGACGGCTCGACGCCGAACATCGTCGAGTAGAACTTGATCGACTCGGGAATTTCCTTGACCGCGACGTGGATATGCATCCGTTTCATGCGCTCACCCTTCCTCTCTTTTTTCGGTCTTCGCCATTGGCTTGCAGGCTGCCGGCGCGCATTGTTCCGCGTTTCCCCGGCAACAGTTTTCCATCAGGTAGGAAAGCAATTCGTTCATCGCGAGGTAGTCGGCGCTGTAGATTATCGAGCGGCTGTCGCGGCGGCAGCTCACCAGGCCCGCGTGCTTGAGATGATTCAGATGGAACGAGAGCGTGGGCGATGGAACGCCGAGCTTGGCGCCGATTTCGCCGGCGGGCAATCCGTCGGGGCCGCTCTGCACCAGCATCCGGAACACATCGAGTCGCGATTCCTGGGCCAGGGCGGCGAGCGCCACGATCGCTTTCTCTTTCTTCATATTTTCATAATTATCGAAATATCGAGATAAGGTCAAGAGCGTACGCAGCAGAAACAGAATCACCGGGAGAGGGGAAAAAGAGACATTCCAATGAGACGGTGTCTTGCCTATGATTCTCCCGCGATGATCAGAATCGCGAAAAGTGCGACGATTGCGATTACGCTCATCATCCTCGGCGTGATGCGCGTCAGTTTTGCTGCTGATGCGAATACGCCCGCGAAAATCGATACCGCGAAAATCGTCGACCTCACCTATACCTTCGACGCCTCGACAATTTACTGGCCGACCGAGAAGGGCTTCGTGCACGAGTTCGAGAAAAACGGCGATACCCCGGAGCACTACTTTTACTCGTCCGCAAATTACGCGGCGCCCGAGCATGGTGGGACGCATACCGACGCGCCTCATCATTTTAATCGCGACGGTCTCACCCTCGACCAGGTCCCGCTCGCCGATTGTATCGGGCCGGCCGCGGTGATCGATTTTTCGGCGCGCGCCGCCAGCGATCGCGACGCGATGCTCACTGTCGACGACATCAAGAATTATGAAGCTGCCAACGGCCCGATTCCCGACGGTGCGATCGTCGTCGCGCGCTCGGGATGGGGCAAATACTATCCCGACAAGAAACGATACATGGGCACCGACAAGCCCGGCGACGTTGCGGGCCTGCGCTTTCCGGGCTACTCGGCCGAAGCGGTGGAATTTATTTTGAAGAATCGCAAAGTCGCGGCAATCGCGATCGATACGGCGAGCATGGATCCCGGCATCTCGAAGGACTTCCCGGTGCATCGCCTTTGGCTCGGGGCGAACAAGCCCGGCTTCGAAAACGTCGCCAACGCGGATAAACTGCCGGCCAAGGGCGCGACGATATTCTGCATCCCGATGAAAATCGGGAACGGTACCGGCGGCCCGACCAGAATTTTTGCCGTCCTTCCGTGATCGTTGCTGCGGGTGTAAAAAGATGAATGTTCGTTAATCGTGGCGCGTCGAAAAACGAGAAATCGGTAAAAATTTCAATTTGCGATGGATGTTTGAAATGGTTGATCGCCCGCGGAGAAGGTAGAAAACTTGCTCGTCTGATATGAAACTGGCTCGCTATCGGCTGGGGAAATTGCGCAGCCCTGGCGGGCATGAAAACTGCTCTCAGTGCAGGGAGGATTGCTCGTGCGGACAAATGCGGTGTCGATAATCAAAGGTCTGTTCGTGGTGGTTGCGATCGCGATGGTGATGGGATGCTCGGGAGAGCCGCTCTCGACACGTGAGAAGGGCACCTTCATCGGCACCGGCGTCGGCGCCGCTACTGGTGCGATTATTGGCGCTGCGGTCGGCAATCCGTTGGCAGGAGCGGCAATCGGCGGTGGTATTGGAGCGCTCGGCGGATACGCAGTCGGCAACGAGATGCAAAACAACGAGAAGGCCCAGGCCCAGACCCAGGCGCAGATCAGTTCCCAGCAACAACAGATCGAAAGCCAGCAACGGCAAATTCAACAATTGAAGAGTTCAAGCGAAACCGAATAACCAGCGAATAATGACATGCGCAAACATGCTATAATCACGGCTTCGTTGGCCCTCGCCGCGCTTTTCATCGTTGGCGGATGCTCGGGAGATCCGATGTCCACGCGCGAGAAGGGCACCTTGGGCGGTGCGGGTATCGGCGCGGCCACAGGCGCGATTATCGGTGCCGCAGTCGGGGCGCCGTTGGCCGGGGCTGCTATTGGCGCAGCGGCAGGAGGAGTGGGCGGTTTCGCGATCGGCAACGCGATGCAGAATAACGATAATGCTAACGCGCAGACCCAGGCGCAGGTGCAATCGCAACAACAACAATTGGAAGAACAACGTCAGCAGATCCAACAATTGAAAGGACAACAGGAAACCGAATAACCCGGCTGACGTATAGAGAGTTGAAAGATGGAGGTTCGTATGCGTAAAGGTTTAACAACAATCATCATGAGTTTGGCATTAGCGGGATCGCTGGTTCTTGCGGGATGTTCAGGAGATCCGCTCTCGACTCGTGAGAAAGGCACGCTGGGCGGCACGGCAATCGGTGCAGGTGGCGGAGCACTAATCGGAGCGGCTGTGGGCCATCCGCTGGCAGGCGCCGCGATTGGCGGTGTGCTGGGCGGTGGTACCGGCTACGCAATTGGCAATGGAATGCAGAATCAGGAACACGCCAACGAGCAGACCCAGGCCCAGGTGCAATCGCAGCAGACGGAGATCGAGAATCAGCGCCAGCAGATCCAACAGCTCAAGTCGCAGTCGGAAACCGAGTAGTCGGACCGCAGCGATCTGACGAACAAAAGAGCGACGCCCCAGATGGCGTCGCTCTTCTTTTTTCTCCGCCCCGATTCCGTCCGGTTTGCAGAGCTTGCATGCCCGCAGTCAGCTCTCATTCAACGGTAGCTTGAGGGTTGACTTCCAGGGTTCCCCGGGGGGAAGAGCCACTGCTTGCGCTACAGCGCCGGCGGGGTTACGAATGGCTCAATTCGAAGCGTCAAATAGGAAATTCTCGGTCAATGTGGATGGTCGAAGCGCTGAAGCAATGGCACGACTTTTACACTCTGGTAGGAACGGCAGGGGCGACCTTACTCGGCCTGCTGTTCGTTGCCGTTTCGCTCGGTGCGGGTTACTTGACCGAAAAGCATCAATTGGGGATGCGCACGTTCATGAGCCCCGTAATTGTACATTTCACTAGCGTGTTCTTCTTGTCGGCAGTCGCGTTATTTCCATCGCCTCAGCCTAAATTCCTCGCCGCCCTAATTGGTACCACCGCTCTGATCGGTGCGGTCATCTCGACCTACATCACGATTCAGGTCGTGCGCACCGACATGACGAACTATATACAGGACTACTTAGCGTACGGCTTGTTACCTAGTGTCGCCTACCTTGTCGTGCTCGTGGCCGCTGTGTCGATTTATCGGGAAAAGGATTTTGGGCTGAATGCGCTGGCGGGGGCTCTTTTGCTATTGACGATCGCCAACATCCGGAACGCGTGGGACCTCATGCTCACTATGGTCCGTCAGCACCATCGAAATGACTAGCGACGGCACTCCTCGCGGCGGGGTGACTGAAGGTTCTTCGACTCCACGAATCGGGTCCGCCACCACCCTGACACGCGGCTACGGTTAACCGAGCAATGCTCTCCTCCCACCCTTTCGGTGACCGGAAGCCTTGGCGCATCTGTCACACTCGGTCGATCCGCGGGTCTAATTAAATAGAGAGGAGAAAACCACCATGAGCGTCAATGAAATTCAGGCCCTGGCGCAAAAATTTGCCGACGCCTTCGACCGGCGGGATATCAAAACCGTGCTCGACATGCTTTCAGACGACGTCGAGGTGTTTGATACCGTTCCCTATCGGTTCGACGGCAAGCCTCTTTTTGCCAAGTTTCTCAACGAGGCTTTCGAGGGTATCGCCTCAACCAGCTTCGGCTTTCGGCAGCCATCCTGCCGCGTTTACAACGATACTGTGGGGATAGTGAATGCTTACGACATGTTCAGGGGTGCCACCAAGGACGGCAAGCCGATAGCCGCCGATGGCCGAACCACCTTGGTCTTTGTCAAACAGGGCACGCAATGGAAGATTGTAAGCTGCCACTTCTCGCACATGCCTCATACGCCCTGAAGGAGCCAGGAGAGCATGCGGAAAGAGAGCATGCGGACCGCAGGAGGTGTGTGATGAGCATGAATAACCCTTTAGCCGACAACGCACCCACCGATCACGAGGATCAAGCTCTCGTGATGCGCACCCGCTCGGGCGACCGCGAGGCACTCGAACATCTAATTGAGCGCCATCAAGGGTGGATCTACAACATCGCACTCCGCATGCTCTTCCATCCCCAGGATGCCGAGGACGCAACCCAGGAGATCCTCGTCAAAGTGATGACCCGGCTCTCTTCGTTCGAGGGGCGAAGCAGCTTCCGCACCTGGCTCTACCGGGTCGTGTTCAATCACCTGCTCAACGTGAAGCGTGGGCGAGAAGAGCTGAAAATAACAACCTTTTCAGCCTACGGCGATGCGCTGGACAACACGCCTGACCTTGAGCTGCCCGATCCGAAAGGTGCATCGCCTGACGCGAACCTGCTCGTGACTGAAGTTATGCTTGCCTGCACCTCGGGTATGTTGCTTTGCCTCGATCGCGAGCAGCGTTTGACTTACATCCTCGGCGAGATCTTCGGCGTGAGCGATACTGTCGGCGCCGATCTGTTGGAAATCACCGCGGAGAATTTTCGTCAGCGGCTGACCCGCGCTCGTCGCGACTTGCGCAACTTCATGAACGACAAGTGCGGACTGGTAAACAAATCGAACCCGTGCCGATGTGCCAGGAAAACCCGCGGCTTCATCCAGAAGGGTTACGTCGATCCGGACAACCTTCTGTTCTCCCGAGGCCGAACGAGTGAGGTCCGGGAGGCCGCGCCGAAGGTGTTTGAGACCCTCAAGACCCTCGACGATCAATGCGCCGAGATTTACCGCCGACATCCGTTCTACAAACCCCCGGACCTGAGACAAGTGCTTAGGCAGTTGATCCAGAGCCCGACCTGAATTTGGAGAATCGATCATGACAAACGACTATCCCTTTTCTGTATCTGGCGACGAGTTCAAAGATAAACGTGTTCTCGTGACGGGCGGCACGAAAGGAATCGGAGAAGCTATCGCTCGCCGGTTTCAACTAAGCGGCGCGCTTGTCGCCACCACCGCGCGCTCTCGATCACCACATGACCAGGCTGCCAATCTCTTCGTACAGGCGGATCTTGCCACCGCTTCCGGCGTAAACGCGGTGGCCGATCGCATTCAGAAGGAGTGGGGCGGGCTCGACATTCTGGTCAATAACGCGGGCGGAACTGAAACCAAGCCGGGCGGGTTCGAAGTGCTCTCGGACGAGGATTGGCAGGAGATACTTGAACTCAACCTGCTGGCGGCCGTTCGACTCGACCGCATCTTCATTCCCGGCATGATCGAACGCAGGTCGGGCGTCGTTATCCACATCTCCTCGATCGCCCACCGTATGCCGTTTTCCAATTCGACATTGGCCTACGCAGCGGCCAAGGGAGCTCTAAGCACCTACAGTAAAGGTCTCGCAAGGGGAGTGGCGAAAAACGGCGTGCGCGTCACGATGATCTCACCTGGTTTCATCGAAACCTCAGGGGCCCATGGAATGATCCTGGACATCTCAAAGGGCACCGGTGTCAGCGAGGAGGCCGCGCGCCAACAGATCATGGACATGCTGGGAGGCATTCCCGTCGGGCGGCCAGGCACGCCTGAGGAGGTAGCCGAGTTGGTATGTTTCCTCGCTTCAGATCGAGCAGGATTCGTTATCGGCGCAGATTACATTCTTGACGGCGGCACGATGCCCACTTTTTGACGCCGCTCACGATTTACTCCGGTTTGCAAAGCTTGCATGCCCTGAGTCCTTCATGGCGGGCGTGTTTCGAATCCGCATAGAGCAGCGCGTTGTTTGGATCCGCGCGGCGCGCCGCCGAACAGTCGGGCCGGCAGAATATTTTGGTATGTCGATGTCCCATCACGGCGCGCGGCAATCGCAGGTCGCGTCCGATGTCGAATCCCTCGGCGCGCAGCAGCTTGATCTTGTTATCGACGCCGCCGCCGTAGTTGCCGATCGTCCCGTCGGATTTGATCACGCGATGGCACGGCACGAAGATCGGAATCGGATTCGTCGCCATCGAAGTGCCGATTGCGCGCTGCGCGTCCGGATTTCCCGCGGTCGCGGCGAGCCCCTGGTAAGTGATCACCGCGCCCGCCGGCACCTTTCGCAGCATGGTGTATGCGCGCCGCTGGAAGTCGCTCTCGACCAGGCTCAAGTCCACCGGACGGTCGACGGCGTCGATGGCGCCGTCGAACACGCGATCGATTTCCTTCTCGATGCGGCGCGCGCTCGGTTCGTTTTCGATCAGGTCGAACTTCTTGCGCAGCAATTCGAGCGTGCGATCGCCTCCGCTGATGAATAGAAAGTGAATCGCCGCGAGTCCGCGATCGCTCTCCGCGACCAGCAGTTTCCCAAGCGGTGACGGAATCACGCCGACCCGCGCCTGCGGCCGCCGGATGATCTTCATCGCGCGCTCGATACGCGGCCGCGTCTGCGCGATCATCGCGTCGATCATCCGGTCGTCGATCGTGAACGTCTTTCATCTGCGAAATTGTTTGATTGCTTTTCATAATGGTCACTCTTCGAGCCTGAGTTTCTTCAGCGCCTGGTATACGCTCGCGCGCGCGCTCTCGGCCGAGCAATTCAGCGCCGTGCCGATCTCCGCATATTCGAGTCCCGCGAACTTGCGCATCATCAGTGCCTGCCCCTGCTTGCCGGGCAGCCGTGCGATCGATCGCTTCAGATGAAGCGCGCCCTCGGGGCCGCCATTCAGATGATGCGGCGCGCGACGCTCGATCGATTCGCAGTCGGCGCTCTCGTGAGAGATCACGCGCCCGCGGCGCATCCGATCGCGCGCGCGATTGCGGCACAGGTTAGACGCGATGCGAAAAATCCACGGCCGCAGTCCATCGTTCGATTGCAGCGTCGGATAGGCGCGATAGGCGCGCAGCCAGGTCTCCTGGAACAGATCCATCGCGTCGTCGCGATCGCCGGTCGACCGCATCAGGAAGCGCATGATCTCGCGCTCCATGGTCTTCACCGCGTCTTCGAACGGCGGCGGCAGCTTGAGATTGAACGTCGGCATCGCGGATGTCATGCCAGGCTGGCGATAGAACTCACCAAGTACCACAGCGTGATCGATCCGAAAACCGCGCCGAGGATTTCCTCGAGCAGGCACGCTTGCGCAAGCCGCACGCCGTCGCTGATTTCGACGTTTGCTCCGCGCTGCGCAATTTCGGTGAATCCCGCCTCGTCAATCTGGATTGTCGGTATCATCGTTTTGTTCTCCTGATACCTACAACCCCGCTCCAGCCGATTTGTGAAGTGGTAGTCGCGGTGCAACGCGCGCGCTGCATTGACGCAAGCCGCGATAGTGAGATTATCGCGCTATGGATGCGACGTGTATGGATCGCGCTGTGGGCGTTTTCGTTCCTCGGCAGCCATCTGATCATCTCGTCGTCGGTCGTGCGCGCTCGTTTGATAAGTGCGGTCGGCGAGCAGCCGTATCGCGGAATCTATTCGCTCGTCGCGGCCGCGACTCTCGGACCGCTCATCTACGAGTTCGCGCGCAACAAGCACGCCGGTCCGATCCTCTGGTACCTGCGCGCGGTCGCGCCGATTCGATGGCTCGCGTGGATCCTGATGCTCGTGGCGTTCATCCTGTTCGTCGGCAGTTTCATCAATCCGAATCCAGGCGGACTCGGGGCGCCGGCGAATCGCACTGAGCCGCACGGCATCCTGAAGATCACGCGGCATCCGAGTTTTGTCGCATTCAGCCTGTTCGGACTCGCGCACATGATGATGAACGGATGGGCCGGCGACGTGATTTTCTTCGGGATATTCCCGGCACTCGGAATCATCGGCGGGATGCATCAGGACGCGCGCAAGATTCGCGAGCTCGGCGAGAGCTATCGCGAGTTCCTCGCGAAGACCTCGTTCATGCCATTCGCAGCGCTAGTCAGCGGCCGCGTCCGATGGACCAGCAACGACATGCCATGGGCCGCAATCGGCGCGGGCGTTGTGTTGACGATCGCGATCGTCGCACTGCATCCAATGATCTTCGGCGGCAACCCGATGGGCTAGAGATGTAGGACGGAATTTATTCCGTCGTCTTCGTCCGAAAGAAAAAAAGTACAAAAGCGACGAAATAAATTTCGTCCTACTGTGCAGGAAGATTGAACACTCGCGATGCGTTTGCGATGACCTGCGCGCCGAGAGTCGCAGCGTCGACGCGGCGAAGATTCGCGAGCATCTCCAGCGTGCGCGTTACGTAGGCGGGTTCGTTGCGCTTGCCGCGATACGGTTCGGGCGCGAGATAGGGGGAGTCGGTCTCGACCATCACGCGATCGTCGGGGACGATCGACGCGGCCTCGCGAATCGGCGCGGAATTTTTGAACGTGATGATGCCGGAGAACGAGATGTAGAATCCGAGCGCGAGGAACTCGCGCGCGGCATCTGCGTATCGCCGGTGAAGCAGTGAATCACGCCGCCGCGCGGTGGAATCCCGGTCTCGCGCACGATCTCGACCAGCCGCTGCTCCGCGTCGCGGCAATGAATCACGATTGGCAGGTCGAGTTCCGCGGCAAGCGTAAGATGCGCACGCAACGACGCTTCCTGCGCGTCGACAGGCGAGTGCATGTAGTGGAAATCGAGGCCGCTCTCGCCAATCGCGACGACTTTTTTCGATGCGGCGAGTTCGCGTAACTGTGCGATTCGATCTGGCGTGCAATCTTTCGCGTCATGCGGATGCACGCCGACGACGGCGAAAATATTTTCGTGACGCTCGGCGATTTCGACGGTTAGTCGATCGTTCTCGATCGGTCCGATCGCGCCGACCGAGATGATCTGCACCACGCCGGCGGCGGATGCGCGCGCGATCACCGCCTCGACGTCGTCGCGAAACTTCGCGTCCGCGAGATGGCAGTGCGTATCGACGATCGTCAAGGGAGCTTTCTTGTCGATTCTGGGGAACAGCGGTGTCGTCGGATTTACGCGATGGCCCGGACTTGATGCCGTCGCCGTAAGGCGCGCGCGCTGGTTTGTCATCCACATTTAGCAGGGCGAGGATCTTTTTGGACGTCACCGGCATGAAGGGCTCGAGGTTGTCGGCGACGACGCGTAGCCCTTCGACCAGATTGGCGAGGATTTGTGCGACGCGCGGGAGCTGAGCGGGATCCTTGGCGAGCGTGAAGGGCGACGGTCGCGACGATGTATTTGTTGGCCGCGTCGAGCGCCTGCCAGATTGCTTCCAGGGCGCGATTGAACGCGAGCTCCTCGACCAGCGGCGCGACTCGCGACGGTATCGACTTGAACGTCTCGGATTAGCGCCGCGTCGAGCGGATCGTTGCCGGCGCCCGGCGTCGCGGTGATTGCGCCTTCGAAGTATCGCGCCGCCATCGTGAGCACGCGGCTGGTCAGGTTGCCGAGATCGTTGGCGAGGTCCGAGTTGTAGCGATCGATCACACGCTGCTCGGTGAAGTCGCCGTCGAGGCCGTAGGTGTATTCGCGCAGGATGAAGAAGCGCAGCACGTCGGGGCCGAGCGTCTTCTGATAGGCGACCGGATCCTGGATATTGCCGGAGCTTTTCGACATCTTCGCGCCGCCGAAATTCAGATAGCCGTGGACGTTCAGATGACGATAGAGCGGCAAGCCGACCGACAGCAGCATCGCGGGCCAGTAGACCGCGTGCGTCTTCAGAATGTCCTTGCCGATGAAATGCTCGGTCACCGGCAGTATCTCTGTCAGTGACGCGTCGCTGGTATCGGGCAGCTCGCTCAGGTAGGCCCAGAAAGCGTCGTACCAGACATAGGTCACGTACTTGTCGTCGAACGGCAGCGTGATACCCCAATCGAGGCGCGCCTTGGGACGCGAGATGCAGAGATCCTCGAGCGGCTCATCGAGCATCCGCAGCGCTTCGTTGCGATAGCGCTCGGGGCGGATGAAGTCGGGATTTTTCTCGATGTTGGCGGCGAATCGCCTCGCGATGCTTCTCGAGCTTCAGGAAGTAGTTGCCCTCCTTGATGCGCTCGACGGGAGTGTTATGCACCGGGCAGATGTTGCCGGGTAGCAGTTCCTTCTCGGTGTAGAAGCGCTCGCATCCGACGCAGTAGAGACCTTCGTAGTCCTTGAAGTAGATGTCACCGCAATCGTAGCTGCGCGCGAGCATCTTCTGCACGAAGGCCTGGTGCACCGGGTCGGTGGTGCGCACAAAGTAGTCGTAGCTGATGTCGAGCCCGGCCCATCCTTGCGCGAAAGAGCGCGCTGATCTTGTCGGCGAACGCCTTGGGATGCGAGTCCCAAAGCTTCCGCGGCGCGCTTGTTCTTGTCGCCATGCTCGTCGGTGCCGGTGACGAAGGTGACGTTTGCGGCGCCGAGCTTGCGGCGCTGAAAACGTGCGAACGCGTCGGTCGCGAGCAGTTCGTAAGCATGGCCGACATGCGGCGGGCCGTTGCTGTAGGCGATCGCGCTGGTGATGTGGATGCGGGTGTCCATCAGGAGATTGAGAATAGCGGGAGAGTCGGTGTCACGCGACTGGGTTCCTCGCAGGACTGTCGCTTCGGGTTGACTGTCGATCAGCGCAATGGAAAGATCGCGCGAAACTTTCCGAGTCAGTTTGACCGGCGAAGAATTTGCCAACGCGGCGGGGGACGCCGTGGGGAGGGGTCCATGGCAGATCGGAATCGGCGCTATACGTTTGCGGCAATTGCGCTGCCGTTCTTACTCATCGCGATGGCGGGGTTGGCGCGCGCCAACACTATCGTCGTCAACACGCTCGACAGCGGCAGCTCAGCCTTTTCCGCTGTGCACGCTGGAGGACGCGGTCGCTGGCGGCCAACAATCGAACGCGATCCACGGCGGGTGTCCGGCGGGAACCGGACACAACGACACGATCGAGTTCATCGTCACCGGCACGATCTTCCCCGACAATACGCTGACGATTAACAACCCGAATGAGATTCCTGTCCATCATCGGACCGACCTTCGGATGCTCGGGCGCCGGCCCATGCGGCATTACGATTGACGGGCTGCACAACATTGAGCTTATCGTCGCCGATAGACGCCGAGCTCGACCTGGAAAACCTGACGTTGGCTGACGGTAGTAGTGAAGCCGGCGGCGCCCTACTCGCTGTCACCAGCGTTGTGGGGGTCGAAAATTGCACCTTCGTCGATAATGAAGCGGCGTTCGGCGGGGCAGTCGTCGCCGCAAGGATCCCTCGTATTTTTCCTCAACGACACCTTCACTGGAAATTTTGCTGCTGAAGGCGGCGCTATCCTTAACGATGGCGCCGCGAATGCAGTCAGCAACTGCACTCTTCTCCGGGAACAGTGCGGCGGGAAACGGCGCAGATATATTTACGCGAGTCTGGCGAGACCGGCGTCAACAGCACGATCTTCGCGAACAGCCTGGCTGGCGGCAATTGTGCCGGTGTCACCGACGACGGCTACAACATCTCCGACGACACTAGCTGCGGCTTCAGCGGGACCAGCGTCGACGACAGCACTACGCTGAATCTCGATCCGATGGGATTGCAGAACAATGGCGGTCCGACTCAAACGATCGCGCTCGAATCGGGCAGCCAGGCCATCGACTTTGTTCCCATCGCAAGCTGCGTTGGCCCCTTTGACGAGCCAGTCACCAACGACCAGCGGCTCTTTGCGCGGCCCGATTCCGATGGCGGCGTACCGGAAAGTGTTTGCGACGCCGGTGCTTACGAGTCCGGTGCGGTAGCGCCTATCGTGCTCGCGCCGAAGTCTGAGCGAGTGCAGATAGCGCGTTCGTCAACCCCAAATTCGGACAAGGTCAACATGGCCTTTAACTTCATCTACAACGGCGATCCGGATTGCGATATTTCGACGGGCGGCGATGAGGATGCGCTCAATTCGGGCGTCGGCGTCGCGCTGTTGGGCGGCACCTGTGCCAACCTCTCTGCGAGCGGACTAGTCCTGTATCTGGATCCCTTCCAGGTGCGGACGGTGAATCACCAGCAGTATGGGACGCTCTTTCAATCGTTCGGGATGGAGACGGTGTCGGCCCGGATGGTCGCGCTGCCGACGCCGTCGGGTGCATGCGGAGCATGGACGCTGAACCTCGAAGTTAACGGTCTCAATACGTCAGGCATGGGCCTGGGAGGCGGCGGTCCCTTCGCGCTGGTGGTGACTGATCTGCATGGAGACGAGTTAGCGACGGGGGTCGATCTAGCCCTGACGTTGGCTGATATACTCGGTGATGCCGCGGGATGCTTCGACATCACCAATGCGATCGTCGGCAATCAGATCCCGACTCCGAGTCACAGCGTAAGGCGCGGCGTGCGGCGGCGCTAAGAGTAACTTGCAGATTCTGCTTCTCAACTGATTGCAAGGGAGCGGGAAGAGAAATTTGGCGGGCGGAGTGTAATCGATACTCTGCTCGCGGTATGTCGCGTTTTCGGGCTCTATATTGACAGTAAACTGTCATCGTGCGAGAGTCTGGCCGAACGCGCCAGAGTTAGTTAACTGGTGATAATTGCCAACGCAGCCGTAAACGGCTGTTGGGAGGGGTCCTATGGCAGGTTTGAATCGGCGCTTCGTGCTCACGGCTGTTGCGCTACCACTATTATTCCTAACAATGTCGGGGCTGGCGGCCGCCACCACGATATTCGTCAATACGACGCTCGGTGCGGGGGGGGTCTTTTCTAATCCCGTCTGCACGTTGCCCGACGCAGTCGAGGCGGCTAACAGCGGTTCCACCGTCGCCGGATGTCCTGGTGGCACCGGAGACGATCAGATCGTTATCGGCGTCACCGGCACGATCTTCTTGACCGCCGGTAGTCTTCCGCTGAGTATCGAGGACAAGGTTCTGCAAATCACCACTTTTGGCGACGGCCCCGTTCTGATCGACGGCTCTGCCAAGGCTGGGGGCGATGGCGGGATAATGGTGGTTCAGTCGACCAGCAAGTTTCTCGAGCTGAATAACCTGACGTTCACGAACGGACTCGCGGAGGACGGCGGCGCAATATTCTCGCTGTCTGGCGGGGACGTGGATATCAAGACCTGCCTCTTCTTGAACAACACCGCGAGTGTCACTGGCGGTGGCGAGGGTGGGGCAATCTTCGTACGCTCCGGCAGGATGCAGGTCACCAACAGCACCTTCTACGGGAATGACGCCCTGAAATACACCGGCACTGCCGGTGGCGCCATATACGTTGTGGGTGGTTCACCGTGTGTTGAATCCGGGTTGCCAGGTGCCATCTGTGCTGGTGGTCCCATTATCACAACTACAACCCTGAAACTCACCAACGACACCTTCGAGCACAACTACGCTAAAGAAGGCAGTGCCGTCTTCAACAATGACGGAATCGTCGACGTCAAAGGCACCATCTTCGCGGATCACCTCGAAGGTGCAGGCACGGGTATAGTGACGCCGCTCGGTAATTGCGCCGGGACCGCCACCCCGCCGGTGACCGACGAGAACTATAACCTCTCGGTCGATGATAGCTGCGGATTTACCGCCGCTCTCAGCTATAATAACGAAACTGCGGCAGAGCTCGATCTCGATCCCTTGGGACTGCAGAACAATGGCGGAACGTCAGAGACGGTCGCGCTGGAAGACGGTAGCGTCGCACTCGATCTGATTCCGGTCGCGAATTGCACTCAACAAGACGGAGACCCACTGCTAACCGACCAGCGGCTCTTTGGCCGGCCGGATCCTCTCAACCCTAATGCCTGCGACAGCGGCGCATATGAGTTTGATGCGGTGTCGGCTTACACGCTGAACAGTGAAAGAGTGCAGATAGCGCGCTCGACTACTCCAAATAGCGATAAGATCAACGTCGGGATGACCTTCACGGCGAACGGCGATCCTGACTGCGACCTGGGTGTTGGTGGTGACGAAGACGCGCTGAACAGTGGCTTCGGATTCGGGCTGTTTGAGGGCACCTGCGCCTCGCTCCCGTTTGACGGACTGTTCCTGGATCTATCTCCTTTCCAGGTGTTTACGGTGAACAAACAGCAGTACGGATCTCTCTTCCAGTCATCTCCGCCAAACCTGCTCCAGCAGCCGGGTGAGAAGGTATCAGCCAGGCTGGTCGCGTTGCCGACACCGGAGGGGGCATGCGGCAAATGGACGCTGAACCTCGAAGTTTCGGGCGTCAATACTAAGGACACCAGCAGCTTGAATCTTGGCGGCGGCAATCCGTTCGCAATCCTGATCTCCGACCTTTCGGACGCAGAGGCCTGCTTCGACGTCACGAATGCAATCGTCGGCAATCAGATTCCGCCGGGGCCCGCACACAGTGTCAGGCGAGGAACGCGACGACGATAGGCAGAACTGATCTTATAGATGCTTGAGTTGCGGGCGGAGTGTGCAACAGCACTCCGCCCGCGCTGTTTTGGGCTGTATCGGGAGCTTACTCGACCTATAAGTTTGACAGTGGCTTGGCGCAATGGGACATTGGATACCTTGCCATAACATCTAACCGAAAAAAGTTTGCCAACGCGGCCGAGTCGGCTGCGGGGAGGGGTCCATGGCAGATTCGAAATCGGCGCTTTACGCTCGCGGCAATAGCGCTGCCGCTTTTGTTAATCGCAATGTCGGGGTTGGCGCGCGCCCACGATTTCGTGGTCACTACACTCAGCGGCGCGGGTGCGCTCTCTCCGTTATGCAGCCTGTCCGACGCAGTCGCGGCGCATAACTCTCATTCAATTGTTGGTGGATGCGGCCAGGGATCCTCGAACGACAGGATATTTTTTGCCGTGACCGGAAAAATCCTGATTAAGGCGTCGTTGGAGATTATGAGCGGCACCTTGAGCATCAACGGCCCGCTCTTCGGCTGCTCCGGCCCGGGGCCATGCGGCATCACGATCGATGGCGGGAACACCGTTCAGATAATCCATGCAGACTTGAACACTTCGGTTTCCCTGACAGCCCTGACTCTTGCCCATGGACACGGGGTGACGTCTGCCGTTAACACCGGTGGCGGCGCGATATTCACATTTGGCAATAATCTCACGATTAACGATTGCCTGTTCGTGAACAATCAGGCGGTGGGCTTCACTAGCGCGTTTGGTGGCGAGGGCGGGGCGCTTTATGCCGGCGTATCCGGCACCGTCGTCATCGTCAACAGCACCTTTGCGAACAATACCGCTGTGCATGGTTCGTCGATCCCCAGTGAAGGTGGCGCAATCAGCGCCGAGGGCGACAACCTGAAGATCACCAACGTCACTATCTCCGGGAATAGCGCCGATACTGGCGGCGGCATCGATTTTGGTATTGGCAGCTTGAGACTCAAAAACTCGATCCTCTCCAACAACACCGGAGGCAACTGCGGCGGAACGCCGACTGACCTCGGGGCAAACATTGCCGACGACGACAGTTGTCTTTTCAGCGTCTCTCCGAGCATGAACAACACAAATCCTCTGCTGGAACCGTTGGCGAACAACGGCGGCCCGACCGATACCTTTGCGATTGAAACTTTCCCGTTAGTGAGTCCCGCCCTCAGCCTGGTATCGCTCGCAAAGTGCACCGATCAGTCCTCTCCTAAACCTCAACCGCTTGGAACTGACCAGCGGCTCTTCGCCCGGCCCGATCCCTTCTTACCAGTCGGATGCGACAGCGGTGCATACGAGGCTGGCTCACAGCCGCCGTACGAGGTGAACAGTGAACGCGTGCAAATAGCACGTGCGAGCGCTCCAAATTCAGACAAGGTCAACATCGGGATGACCTTCACTTCGAATGGTGATGATTCCTGCGACCTCGGTCCGTTCGGCGATGAAGATGCGCTGAATTTTGGCGTCGGCGTCGCGCTGGTTGAAGGCACCTGCGCCAGTCTTCCCGATAGTGGACTGTTCCTGAACCTGTTCCCCTTCGTGGTGAGTACCGTCAATAAGCAGCAATACGGAACGCTCTTTCAGGCGTCTCCGTCGCCCTTGATCCAACAGTCGACCGAGACGGTGTCAGCCAGGCTGGTAGCGTTGCCGACGCCTAACGGCGCGTGTGGCGAATGGACCCTGAATCTCCAAGTGGCGGGTCTCAACACTAATTTACTGGGCCTCGGAGGCGGCAATCCGTTTGCGATTCTGATCACCGACTTTAATGACGCAGAGGGATGCTTCGACGTCACCAATGCGATCGTCGGTAACCAGATCCCGACACCGAGCCATGCTGTGACGAGCGGATCGCGGCGGTAAGTTTGTCGGTATAGCCGACACCTATAACGTTTTCCCGAGTGTCGCTTGATATTTGGGAAGGAGAACGATTGCGGGCGGGGACGTCGATGGGTCCCTGCCCGCTGTGTTTGGCGCCGAATTTGACAGTGGCTTGGCACAATGGGAGATTAGGCGCGCCTTATCTGAACCGGTTTGGCGCATAGAAATTTGCCAGCGCGGCCAATCCGCCGCGGGGAGGGGTCCATGGCAGATCGAGGTCGGCGCGTTGCGCTTGCGGCAATAGCACTCTCATTTTTATTCGTAGCGATCCCGGGGTTGGCGCGCGCCGCGATGTTTACGGTCACTAATACTAACGATACGGGGATGGGCAGCCTCCGCGATGCGATAACCAATGCGAACGCCGCCCCCACGGCAGTTAATACCATTAATTTCACCGTCAGCGGCACGATCACGCTGGGCAGTCTTCTTCCCGAAATCGTGAACACCTCACCGGGCAGCTTGACGATCGACGGCAGCGGACGGGCCATCACTGTGGATGGCGCGAGTATGTTTGAAATTTTCATGGTCAACTCTGGCGCCACCCTCAACCTGCGATTTCTGACCTTGGCTCACGGACTCGCGCTAAGCAACGAGCAGGGCGATGGCGATGGTGGCGCCGTCTTTAACGATGGCGGCACTCTGACGGTTACCAACTGCACGTTTTTGGACAATCGGGCCATCGGCTCTGATGTCGAAGGCAGCGGCTTCGGCGCGCCCGGCCAGGGCGGCGCAATCTCGAACTTCGGCCAGCTGACGGTCACCGACAGCACGTTTACGGGCAACCAGGCCATCGGGGGCGCCGGCGTCAGTCCAGGCGTCTCTGGAGGCGGCGGCGAAGGCGGCGCAATCTATAACGATGGCGCGATGACCGTAATGGGCAGCACGTTTTCTGCCAACATGGCCAACGGCGGCGTTGGCGACGGCGCCTCGGGCGGCAACGGGATCGGCGGCGCCATCGATCACACTGTTGGCACGGTGACCATCATCAACAGCACATTTTCGGCCAACCAGGTCGTCGGTGGCAGCGGCATCGGCGGCGGTGACGGCGACGGCGGCGCAATCTTTTCCGAGGCCGCGTTGACTCTTACCAACGCAACGTTTTCGGGCAATCAGGCCACCGCCGGCTCCGGCGGGAACGCCAAGAACTTCGGCGGCGCCGTTTTCAACGACGGTAGTACGCTAAGTCTCAAAGGCACGATTTTGGCCTCCAGCAATCCCGCCAATTGCACAGGTACGATCACCGACGTCGGCCATAACATTTCCGACGACGATACCTGCGGCTTCAGCGGTACCAGTCTGAATGACAGCACTACTCTGCACCTGGATCCGGCAGGGTTGCAGAACAACGGCGGGCCGACGAACACGATCGCGCTCGAGGGGAATAGCGAGGCGGTGGATTTTATTCCGGTCGCGAGTTGCACCGACCAGTCGTCGCCGACTCCGATGAAACTGACCACCGACCAGCGCGGCCTTCCGCGGCCCGATCCCGGCAATCCCGGCTTCTGCGACGCCGGTGCATACGAATTGCAGACGATGCCCTTCGTGATCGTGCCGAAGAGCGAAAGGTTGCAGATAGTTCATTCGAGCGTTCCGAGCGGAAATCAGCTCAACACGGCGTTTACCTTCATCGAGAATGGCTTCCCGACCTGCGGGGCGGCCAACGATGCGTTCAATGGCTTCACTATGGACCTTATTAGTGGCAGCTGCGCCGATCTCGGTGGTGCCATTTTGGAAATCAGTACGGGTCCCTTCACAGTTCACACGGTCAACCACCAGAGCTACGGAACTGTCTTCTTTGCGGAGCCACCGGTGACACTCTCGATCAGGATGGTCGAGCTGCCGCTGCCCGCGGCGCCAGCGTGCGGTGAATGGACGATAAACCTGGAGCTGGCCGGTCTTGATTTGACGCCTCTGGGCAATGGCCCATTCGCGTTGATACTCAAGAACTCGGATGGCGATCAGGGATGCTTCGACATCACGAATGCGATCGTCGGCAATCAGATTCCGACGCCACCGAGCCATTCTGTGAGGCGCGGAACGCGGCGGCGGTAAGTTTGTCGGTATAGCCGACACCGCTGTGTTTGGCGCCGAATTTGACAGTGGCTTCGCACAATGGGAGATTAGCCGCGCCTTATCTGAACCGGTTTGGCGCATCGAAATTTGCCAGCGCGGCCAATCCGCCGCGGGGAGGGGTCCATGGCAGATCGAAGTCGGCGCGTTGCGCTCGCGGCAATTGTGCTCCCGTTTTGGTTGCTCGCGATGTCGGGGTTTGCGCGCGCCTTCACCGTCACGAACACGAATGACACCGGCTCGGGCAGTCTGCGCGCCGCCATCACATCGGCGAACGCCGCCCCCACAGCGGTCAATAACATTGATTTCACCGTCAGCGGCACGATCATACTGGGCAGCTCCCTTCCCCCAATCGCGAACACCTCGCCCGGCAGCTTGACGATCGACGGCAGTGGACATTCCATCACTGTCGATGGCAACAATGCTGTTCAGATTCTGATTGTGAATTCAGGCGCCACGCTTACCCTGAACAATCTGACCATCGCCAAGGGCTCGACCCAAACCACCTCGCCCTTCGCGGGCGGCGGTATCTTGAACCACGGCACGCTGACGGTGACCAACAGCACCTTGTCTGACAACTTCGCGCCCGGCGCCGGCGGCGGCATCGACAACCAGGGCACAGCAACGGTCACCAACAGCACCTTCTCCGGCAACAACGTGATCCATGAAGGCGGCGCCATCGATAACTCCGGCACGCTGACGGTCACTAACAGCACCTTCATCGGGAACGAGGCCGACGGCGAAATCGGCGGCGGCGCTATCTCCAACGGCGGTACGTTGAGGGTCACGAACAGCACTTTCTTCGAGAACCGCGGCGCCGAACAGGATATAAAGCCCAGCACCATCTTCGATGGCATCGCCCCCGGCACCGGCGGCATCTTCAACGGGGGCAGCGCAACGCTAAAGGGCACGATTCTGGCGGACGAAACTGGCGGCAATTGCGGCGCTACTGTTACTCCTCCGATCACCGACGCCGGCTACAACATTTCGGATGACGATACGTGCGGATTTACGATGGCGCCGACTGGTACCAGCATCAACAACAGCACGATGGTGCATCTGGACCCACTGGGATTGCAGAACAATGGTGGCCCGACGAACACCATCGCCCTGGAAATGGATAGCGAGGGGGTCGATTTTATTCCGATCGCCAAGTGCACCGATCAGTCATCGCCGACGCCCCAGCTACTGACTACCGATCAGCGCGGCTTTCCCCGGCCCGATCCGGCCAACCTAAACTTCTGCGACGCCGGCGCATACGAATTGCAGGCGACGCCCATCGTGATCGAACCGAATGGAGAACGGCTCCAGATAGTTCACTCGAGCACTCCGAGCGGAAATCAACTCAACACCGCGTTTACCTTTATCGAGAACGCGTCTCCGACCTGCGACGCGGCCCTCGACGCCTTCAACGGCATCACAGTCACGCTTTCCACCGGCACTTGTGTCGATCTCGGGAACAACGCATTGGGTCTGTCCCTGGATGCGTTCAGCGTGCACACGGTCAACCATCAGAGCTACGGAACTTTCTTCTTTGGTGATCCACCGTTTACCCTCTCGGTCAGAATGGTCGAGCTGCCGATGCCGTCGGCTCCCGCGTGCGGTGAATGGACGATGAACCTCGAATTGACGGGTCTCGATTTGACGTTCCTGGGAGATGGGCCGTTCGCGTTGATACTATCGAACTCAGACGGCGACACGGGCTGCTTGGACATCACCAACGCAATCGTTGGCAATCAGATCCCGACGCCACCGAGCCATTCTGTGAGGCGCGGAACGCGGCGGCGGTAAGTTCGCTGGCATAGCCGTCTTTGACGCTGAATTTGACAGTGGCTTCGCACAATGGGAGATTAGCCGCGCCTTGCTTGAACTGATTTAGCGCGTAGAAATTTGCCAGCGCGGCGGAATGCGCCGCGGGGAGGGGTCCATGGCAGATCGAAGTCGGCGCGTTGTGCTCGCGGCAATCGTGCTCCCATTTTTGTTCCTGGCGATGCCGGGAGCTGCGCGGGCGGCGATAATTACGGTCAATACGGTTGGCGATCCTGGGGTCAGCGACACCTGCGACCTGCGCGACGCGATCACCAATGCCAACGGGAAAAACCAGTCGGGTTCGGCCAATTGCACGGGCGGGACCGGCGCCGACACGATCGTATTCAGCATCAGCGGCACGATCACGCTAGGCAGCACGCTTCCCGCAATCGCGAATACCTCGCCGGATAGCTTGACGATCGATGGCAGTGGACACGCGATCACGGTGGATGGCGCGAGCTCGTTTCGAATTTTCAATGTGAACTTCAGCGCCACGCTCAACCTGCAAAACCTGACCTTGGCGCATGGAAGCGCGATTGGCACTGGCGGCAGCGTGTCCGGCAGCTCCGTAACGGGCGGCGCCATTGATAGCTTCGGCACGCTAAGCGTCACCAACTGCACGTTTTCTGACAACCTGGCCCTCGGCGGTACCGGCAACATGTTCGGCGGCTTCGCCCAAGGCGGCGCCATCTGGGGCGGCTTCCCGCTCACCGTCACCAACAGCACGTTTTCGGGCAACCAGGCCATCGGCGGCGGCGGCGCCGACACCGGCGGATCAGGCCAAGGCGGCGCCATCTATGACGGCGTGCCGCAGACCATCACCAACAGCACGTTTTCTGACAACCAGGCCACCGGCGGCTTCGACAACGGTACGCACGGCATCGGCAGAGGCGGTGCCATCTATGAGTATGATGACTCGGTGATTGTTGTCAGCAGTACTTTTTCGGGCAACCACGCCGCACCCGGCACCGGCAGTGGCGGCGGCGCCATATACATTGAGGGCGGCCCAGGCCCCAATAGTCTCAAGAGCAGCATTTTGGCGGGCAGTACCGGCGGCAATTGCGCCGGCACAGTCGCCACCGACAACGGCTACAACATCTCGGACGATGGTACGTGCGGATTCACGATGGCGCCCAGCGGCACCAGCATCAATAACAGCACGACGCTCCATCTGGACCCGGCAGGATTGCAGGAGAATGGCGGGCCGACCAAGACTATCGCGTTAGAGACGGATAGCGAGGCGGTGGACTTTATTCCGATCGCGAGTTGCACCGATGAGTCCTCGCCGACGCCGCAACCGCTGACGACCGATCAGCGTGGGTTTCCCCGGCCCGATCCGGGTAATCTCAACTTCTGCGACGCCGGCGCATTCGAGCTGCAGCCGACGATGCCCTTCGTGCTCGCGCCGAACAGCGAGAGGTTGCAGATAGTTCATTCGAGCAATCCGAGCGGAAATCAGCTCAACACGGCGTTTACCTTCATCGAGAATGGCTTCCCGACCTGCGATGCGGCCAACGATGCGTTCAATGGCCTCACTATGGACCTTATTAGTGGCAGCTGTGCCGATCTCGGTGGTCCCATTTTGGAAATCAGCACGGGTCCTTTCACAGTGCGAACGGTCAACCACCAGAGCTACGGAACTGTCTTCTTTGCGGAGCCACCGGTGACACTCTCGATCAGGATGGTCGAACTGCCGCTGCCCGCGGCGCCAGCGTGCGGTGAATGGACGATAAACCTGGAGCTGGCCGGTCTTGATTTGACGCCTCTGGGCAATGGCCCGTTCGCGTTGATACTCAGGAACTCGGATAACGATCAGGGATGCTTCGACATCACGAACGCGATCGTCGGCAATCAGATTCCGACGCCGGGCCACAGCGTCAGGCGCGGAGTGCGCCGGGGGCGGTAGTAGGGCGCGCGGGTTACTGCGGGCGCGAGGCGACCAGATCTTCGAGCGTCACTTCGACGACGCCGCCGTCTTCTTCGCGCTGGATCAGGACGGTCTGCTTGAGGATGTTCTGGCGGACTACTTTGCCGTCGCCTTTGACGCATTGCACGCGCTTGCCGAGGTTCGGGAGCGCGCGCTTGAGTTCGACGTAAGTGGCGTATTCGTAGCGCAGGCAGCACTTAAGACGTCCGCACATCCCGGCCAGCCGCGACGGATTCAGCGCGAGGCCCTGCTCGCGCGCCATCTTGACCGTGACCGCCTCGAAGTCGCGCAGCCAGCTCGAGCAGCATAGCTCGCGACCGCATGGACCGAGCCCGCCGGTGACCTTGGTCTCGTCGCGCGCGCCAATCTGTTTCATCTCGACGCGAACGCGCAGCGTGTTGGCGAGATCGCGGACCAGGTCGCGGAAATCGACGCGGCCCTCGGCGACGAAATAGAAAGTGACCTTGCGCCCGTCGAAGGTGTAGTCGGCGTTGACCAGCTTCATCTGGATACGCCGCTCGCGAATGCGCTCGACGCACATCCGGCGCGCGTTCGCCTCGCGCGAGAGATTTTCCTGCTCGAGGTGGAAGTCGTTGTCGCTCGCGATCCGGATGATCGGACGCAACTGCGAAAGATCGATCGTCTGCGCGGGCTCATGCGGCTCGATCTCGACGGTGCCGACACGCGCGCCCGCCTCGCTCTCGACCAGCACGCGCTCGCCGCGGCGCAGATCGCGGTCGCCGGCCAGGAAATTGTACAGATGGCCGGTCTGCTGCAGACTGACCGCAACAATTTTCGGCAGCGACGGTGCGCCTTCAAATGGATCGATATCTGCCACTATCTTCACTCACCCCGCATCGCATGCCCGGCTATCGTCCACCAATTCTCCGCCTGCATCCGCGGATTGGCGTTCTCCCGAACCGCCGCGCTGGCGCGGACCGCGGCGTCGATACATTTCGCGATCGCATCGACACCCAGACTATCTGCCAGGCTCACCAACCGCGAGCGCGCCTCGGGCGGAAACGCGACGAAGTCGGTCTTCAACAGCTTGTAGCATAGTATTTCCTCGAGCAGTCTTGCGAGTAGCTCGAAATTGCCGGCGGCGGCGTCGCGATTGGCAAAAAACTCCTGCGCGATCGATTGCGCGCGCGCGAAGTCGATCGATTTTGCATGGCTCAGCGCGTCGATCAGCTCCTTCATCGGCGGCTCGTCGCCGTCGGCCAGCGCAATCGCATTCGCCGCGCTGCCTCGCGCCAGCAACGCGATCGCACTTGCGCGGGCTTTGTCAGTCGACCCCGTGCGCGGCGAGTATCTGTTCGAGTATCGGCGATCTGCAGCGCTGGAAACCGCACCGTGCGCAGTGCGCGAGCGTACGGTGTCGAGCAGCGCGCGCTCGCTCGCCGATACCATGATGATAATCGCGTGGCCGGGCGGCTCCTCGAGCGTCTTCAGCAACGCGTTCTGCGCGGGTTCACCGAGCACCTCGGCGTCGTCGATAATTGCCATGCGAACCGGAGAACGCGAGGGCCGGACGCCAAGCCGCGCGATCAGATCGCGGACCTGGTCGATCAAAACTTCGGAGCGGCCGACGGGCCGCGACACATACGTGAAATCCGGATGCACCCCCGTCGCGATTTGCACGCATGCCGAACAGCATTCGCAATGCGGAGCGTCGGCGTCGCCGGCGCGCGCGCGAGTGCGCTCGGTCTGCGGCGCGATTCGCACGGGGCATCGCGCGGTCGTGCAGCAAAAATTCTCGCCCGGCGATCGCTCGCACATCAGCGCATGCACAAGGCTGGTCGCGACCAGCGCCTTGCCGACGCCGCGCGGCCCCGAGAACAGGTACGCATGCGAAGGACGCGCGCGTATCTCGGCGAGCAGCCGCGTCGCGATTTCGCGATGCCCGAGGATCGATGCTAGCGGCATTGCGATTCCGTCATCGGCGCGCGAGCATCTCGTCAACGGCGCGTTGGATGTCGGCGGTGACAGTCGGCCACCGGGCGGTCGGCGTCGATCACGACGACGCGCGACGGGCTCGGCCTTCGCGATCGCGAGAAAACCGTCGCGCACCTTGCGATGGAACTCCGCGCGCTCGCCCTCGAAGCGATCGGAGCCGCGGCCCGTGCCCTTCGCCCGCGCGCGAGTGCGCTCGAGTCCGGTCTCGACTTTCAGATCCAGCACGATAGTCAGATCGGGTGTCACGTTGTCGGTCGCGAGACGATTCAACTCGCCGAGCACTTTGAGATCGACGCCGCGAGCGTAGCCCTGGTAGGCGGTGGTCGAATCGGAGTAGCGATCGGAAATCACGATCTCGCCCGATGCCAGCGCGGGCCGGAGTTTCTCGCGCACGTGCTGCGCGCGATCGGCAAGCACCAGCAGCAGTTCCGCGGCGACGTCGAGCGAAACAGCGGGATCGAGAAAAATCGCGCGAATCGTTTCGCCCGCGCGCGTCCCGCCCGGCTCATGCGTGACCGTTACTTTGCGACCGCCCTTTCGCAGCGCGTCGCCGAGAATCGCGGCCTGCGTCGTCTTGCCACTTCCCTCGACGCCTTCGAGCGTGATGAATATCCCGGCTGCCATCTTTCCTAACGGCAAAAATACCAGTGCGCCAGCTGCGGCTGAAAGAGCGCGAACACGCCGGCGGCCAGCGCCAGGTACGGACCGAACGGAACTTCGGTCTTCAAAATCGAAACGTCCGCTTCCTCCGGATCGGTCGCCGGCTCGCCGAGCGGAGCAGGCGCCGTCGCACCGCCCCCGGTCATCGCGAATGCGATTCCGCCCACCGCGCCGATTAGCGAGCCGAAAAACATCGTGAAGAAAACTCCCGGCCAGCCGAGAAATCCACCGACCATCCCGAGCAGCCACACGTCGCCAAGTCCCACGCCCTCGCGCCCGCGCACCAATTGGTAAAGATAGCCGGTGCCGAACAGGACGCCGCCGCCGAACAGGATTCCGAGCAGCGAACTTTTCCAACCGACCTCCGGCATCATCGTCGACGCGGCGATGAATCCGACCAGCGTCCCAGGCCACGTGATGATGTTCGGAATCAGCCGCCAGTCGTAATCGATAATCGCGACGATCCACAGCGCCGCGCACAGCACGAAGCGCGCGATCGCGTCGGGGATCGGAAATGCGAAGTAGAGATAGAGCGCGATGAATGCCAGGCCGATCTCCGCGAGGAAATGGCGGAACGGAATCGGCGCGCCGCACATCACGCATCGTCCTTTCAATCCGAGATACGCGAGAATCGGGATGTTCGCCCACCACGGCAGCGCGCGCTCGCAACTCTCGCAATATGAGCGCGGCGTGACGATCGAAAGATCGCGCGGCAGCCGGTACGCGACCATGCAGACGAAGCTGCCGACGCTCGCGCCGAACAGGAACGCAATCGTGGCGCCGATTCCGTTGGGCATGTCGAAGCTCATCGCGTCACCATAACATACGCGCCGTCAATGCTGCGCGGCGCACAAGTCGATCGTCAAATCGTAAGTGGCCTTGACGCCGCGATTCAGATTGTCGATCGACAACCGCTCGTCGTCGCCGTGAATCCGCGAGACTTCATTCTCGCCGAGAATCATCGGGACGAAGCCGTAGGCCGGGACGCCCTTGGCGCGCAGCACGCGCGAGTCGGTGCCGCCGGTCGTCATCCACGGCACGACGCGAGCGTCCTTGAAATCGCTCGCCACGACGCGCTTGATCGCATCCCACGCCTCGCCGGAAGTCGGCGACGGCGGAGCGTCATCGGGTCGCTGGATATATTCAATCTTGAAATCGCCGGGGCCGAGCAGATCGCGAAGACGTTTCATGAACGCTTCTGCATCGGTGCCCGGCAGCAGGCGGCAATCGAGTCCCGCCTCGGCGATCGTCGGCACGACGTTCACCTTGAGTCCCGCGTTGAGCATCGTCAGCGAAATCGTATCGCGCATCAGCGCCTGGACGTTGTACGGGCTGAGCACGCCGGCAATCGCAGCCTGCGCGACAGCGGGCCGATCGAGATGCGCGAGTTCGCACGACGCCGGATTCGGCTCGAGCGGCGCAATCGACTCCATCGCATCGGCAAATATTTTCGTGATTCGAATCGGCGGCTGTTTTTCGAGCAGCCGATGCAGCGCGTTGATCAAGATGAGATTCGGATTGTCGGGCTTCGGCACCGATCCGTGCCCGCCCTTGCCGCGCACCGTGATGTGTAGCCAGTTCACGCGTTTCTCCGACACCGCAACCGTGAACGTGATGCCCTTGAGCCCCAGCCAGTCGGGCACGCCCTCGCCACCCTCGTTGAACGCGAACGCGGGATCGATCGCGTCCCAATGATTGTTCACCATCCACGTCGCGCCGTTATCGCCGCCCGCTTCCTCGTCCGGATTCACCATCATCTCGACACCGCGGCGCAGCGCGATGTGATTGCGCTTGAGCGCGAGCATCGTCATCAGCGCCATGATCCCGTGCGCCTTGTTGTCGATCGCGCCGCGCGCCCACACGTAACCGTCTTTCACGTCGGCGTCGAACGGATGATGCGTCCAGTTGGCGGCGACCGTCGGCACAACGTCGGCATGCGACATCAACAGCAGCGGCTTAACGCCCGCGGGACCGGGGATTCGCGCGACCAGCGTCACCATCCCGGGCTTGCTCTCGAAAGTCTCGGTCGCGATCCCTTCCTTGTCGAGAATCCCTTTCAGATATGCAATCGCTGCCGTGGTATTGCTCGGCGGATTGGTCGTATCGAAGCGCAGATAGGTGCGGAAGTCATCGAGCGCCTCGGAATTGATCTTGTTCCAGTCAATCTGCGGCGCACTCTGAGCGAATGATGAAGGCGCGACCGTGAGCAACGCGAGCATCGCGCAGAAAAATTGGATCACAGAGTTCAGTCGATGCTTCATCAATCGTAACGCACCTCGGATCATCGCTGGCATTTCGGACAATAGAAGCTCGCGCGCTGGCCCACCACCACATTCCTGATCAGCGTCGAGCATGTGTAGCACGGTTTTCCCTCACGACCGTACACGCGCAAGCGCTTCGCGAATCGTCCCGGCTGTCCACGCGAGTCGCGATAACTGCGAAACGTAGTGCCGTTGCTGCCGATCGCGGCGCGCAAAATCACCGGCACCGCCGCCGCGATTTTTTCGATCTCGCCTCGCGTCACGCGCCCGGCCCGCCGCGTCGGCCGCACTCCCGCGCGAAACAGAATCTCGGACGCGTAGATATTGCCGATACCGGCGACGATTCGTTGATCCATTATCAGGTTCTTGATCGCGCCGGTGCGCCCGCGCGCCTTCGCCGCAAGATAGTCGGCGTTGAATTCGCGCGACAGCGGCTCCGGGCCGAGACCCTTCAGCTCCGCCGTGGAAGCCAACGCGGCGCGCTCGACCAGCCGCACCATGCCGAAGCGCCGCGGATCGTTGTAAACCAACCGCGACCCGTCGTCCAGCGAAAATTCGAGATGGTCGTGGCGCGGATCGAAGTCGCCGGCGTCGAAGCCGGCGTGCCGATGCGTCAGGCTGCCGGACATCCCGAGATGCACGAGCATCACGTGATCGCCGTCGAACTCGACGATCAGGTACTTGGCGCGTCGCGACAATTTCACGATTCGCCGCCCGGTGATTGTTTCGCCGAAATCCACGGTGACGCGACGGCGCAGCCGCTTCTCGCCGATTCGCACCTTTACGATCGTTCTGGCGACCGCGGTGCGAACCAGTATCCGGCGCAGCGATTCGACTTCCGGCAGTTCAGGCATCGCGCGCGACGACCTTGCCGTTCAGTTCGACGCGCAGCGAATGCGCGAGCCTTAGAAAATCCGGTACGCCCAGTTTTTCGGCGCGCGTGCCGGGATCGATATCCGCGCGTTCGAGCGCCCGCACGGTTTGCGCGCTGTCGATTCCAAGCGCATGGCCGAGCGCGTTGCGAATCGTCTTGCGCGGCGCGGAAAATGACGCGCGCACGGTTTCGAGCACGTCGCGCTCGTCATCGGCATCGAATGAAGGCGTCGCTAGCGGCGTGAACGCGAGAACTTCGGCGTCTACCTTGGGACGCGGATGGAAACTGCCGGCCGCGACGGTGAAATGCAAATCGATCTTCCAATACAGCGCGGTAAACACGCTGAGCGCGCCGTACGCGTCGTCGCCCGGCACCGCGCGGATTCGTGCGGCGACCTCACGTTGAAACATCAGCACCATCCTGGAAATCATGCGCGAGTTATCGCACAACCTGCGCAGAATCGCCGCCGCGACGTTGAACGGAAGATTGCCGATCACCTTGATCGGCGAATCGTTCACCAGCGCCGCAAAATCGATCGCGAGAAAATCCGCATTGACGACGCGAACATCTGCGAAGCGCTCCTCGAGACGAGCCGCAAGGCGCGCATCGAGTTCGACCAGTGTCAGCGAGCGTCGTGGCTGTGCCGCGATCTTTTCAGTGAGGATGCCGAGACCGGGCCCAATCTCGACGACAGAATCAGTATCGCAAAGATTTGCCGCCGCGACGATTCGATCCGCGACGCCGGCGCTGGTCAAAAAATTCTGTCCGCGCGACTTTGCCGGCCGCACCCCCACTCTCGCGAGTGCCGATGCTGGACGCGATGGTACTTCGATCTGCGATTTTCGTACGATCGTCATCACAGCGCGAGGTTCGCTTCCGCGTCGATCGTCAACCCGTCACGCTCGCCGCGCATCAATCGGTAGCTGCCCGCGAGCGCGATCATCGCCGCATTGTCAGTGCAGTATTTCAGCGCCGGTGCGACCAGCCGGCGCCCATCGGCAGCGGCCGCCTCACTCAACCGGTCGCGCAATCTCGAATTCGCCGCGACGCCGCCGGTCAGCGCGATCGTGTCCGCGCCCAGCTCGCGCGCCGCCGCGATCGTCGGCTTGACCAGCATCTCGACGACGGCTTCCTGAAAGCTCGCCGCGAGATCCTCGGGACGTCCAGCGCGGCCGTTCTCAGTTGCGAGCAACGTCGCGACCGCCGTCTTCACGCCGCTGAAACTGAAATCCATCGGCGCGCCTTTGACGTGCGCGCGCGGGATTCGCACGCTCTTTCGATTTCCGCGCCGCGACAGCTCGTCGATCGCGCGACCGCCCGGATAGCCGAGCCCCATCAGTTTCGCGACCTTGTCGAACGCTTCGCCCGCCGCGTCATCGCGCGTGCGCCCGATTCGCCGGTAACGTCCGAAATCCTCGACCGCGAACAGCGCGGTGTGGCCGCCCGACACGACCAGCGCGAGGTACGGCATCGCGATTCGATTTTCGAGCAGCGGCGCGAGCAGATGCCCCTCGATATGATTCACCCCGACCATCGCGACGCCGCTTGCCTGCGCGAGACCCTTCGCGAACATCAGGCCGACCAGCAGCGATCCGACCAGGCCCGGCCCGCGCGTCACCGCGATTCCTTCGACGTCGGCCAGGCTGCATCCCGCCACACTTAGCGCACGCTCGACCACCGGCCCAATCGTGACGACGTGATTTCGCGACGCGAGTTCCGGCACGATGCCGCCGTAGGCGCGATGGATATCGTCCTGGTTGGCGACGGTGCTCGAGCGAATTTCGGCGATACCTGGCGCGCTGGTTTCGATCACAGCGGCGGCAGCGTCGTCGCATGAAGATTCAATTCCAAGTATCAGCATCGCAATTCCGATCAGGATGACACAAAACCCTTCTAACAGGGACGAAGTCCCGCATCTTCTCTTTCACTGGGTGCAGGGGTCACCCCTGCCGAAGGAAGCGTGAAACCCACCGCGGGTTTCACATTAGATTAGTTCTTCAATCCGTCCGGTGCCGGTGCGTCCGGCTCTGCCGGCGCGGTCTCATCGGAGCCCGCGGCTGGCGCCGGTGCGCTCGTCGAAGCCGGCATGAACGCCGACAGCCGCGTGACGCCGACGCGCGCCGTCAGATTGCCCGGATTTGCCGCGAGCGCTTTCTGATAAGCTGCTGCGGCGTCGGCGGATTTGCCCGCCTGCTCGAGGCACACGCCCTCGAACGCGTAAGTCTCGCCGAGCCACGCGGAATTCGACGCGACTCCAATTTCCGCGCGCTTGAAAAATGTTTCCGCCTGCCCGTAGTCCTTGCGCGCGATGTAGGCGCGGCCCAGGTAGAAGTACGCGTACGAGTTGCTCGGATCGATCGAAATAGCATGCGCGAGCTCGCGAATCGCATCGTCAGTATGCCCGCGGTCGAGCTCGACGCGCTGCTGCTCGGTGATTCTTAAGGATGTGGCACGGGCCGGAGTTGGCGCACTCGCGATTAGAGACGCGAGCGACGAGTCGCTGATTTGCGGCGTCGTCGCAATCGAGCCGGCGTCGATTGCGGGCGCAATTTCCGCGGGCGTCGATGCTGCCGCTGGCGCAACGGCCGGTGCATTTGCCGCCGGCTCTTCGCGCTGGGCGGGCGGCGTCTGTCCGGGAGGAACGGATTCCCATTTTTCGGAATCAGAATTTGTGTCGTCGGCTGGAGACGACACTGCGCCGGGACTCGTCGCAGCCGCGGGACTTGGTGACGCAAGATCCTGCGCCGGAATCGATTCCTCTTGCAGCTCCGCCAGGATTATCGGGCGGCACTCCGCGCGCGACGCCGTCGCGGAAATCGGCAGCATCGACAGAAATATTGCAACAGCGAATGAACTGAATCGCATCGTCGTGAGCTAGTCGTTGGGATCGGCCACCGGATTCGGCTCCGCAGGTATCTTGTGGTCGACGGCGGTCAACGACGTTGGTGAAGTATGATACGGGCAGTCCTGAGTTGGCGCCATCCCCTGCGGATACACGCCCTCCATCGTCAGCGGGCAATAGGGCGTCGCCTTGTAGCCGGTAGTTGGATCGACTTTTTCCTCGACGATCCCGGGCGGCGCCGTGAAATCGAGCGGCGGACGCGACGCCGTTGCCGCCTTCATAAACGCGGTCCACGCCGGCAGCGAGGCCTGCGCGCCGGTCAGCCCCAGCACTTCCTTTTGATCGAAACCGGTCCAGACCACCGTCAACAGGTTCGGCGTGAAGCCCGCGAACCACGCGTCCTTCGCGTCGTTGGTGGTGCCCGTCTTGCCGGCCGCCGGCCGCGTGAAGCCCATCGTGCGCGCCGCCGCGCCGGTGCCGTGATTGATCACGTTCTCGAGCATGAACTGCATCATGTACGCGAGCTCGGGCGAGATAACCTGCTCGGCGGCGAGCTCGTGACCTTCGATCACCTTGTTATTTTCATCGACCACCGAAGTGACGGCGTACGGCTGAATTTCCATTCCGTCGTTGGCGATCACCGCGTATGCGCGCGCGACCTGCATCGGCGAGACTTCTGATTCCGCCGAGCACGATCGACGGGTATGCCGGCAAATCGCCGAACCCGAGCTTCGACGCCATCGCGCGGATGCGATCGAGTCCCACGCTGTTGGCGAGCCGCGCCGTCGCCGAGTTGAGCGACTCGCCGAGCGCAAACTCGAGCGTGACGTGCCCGAAGAATCGGTCGCGATAGTTATTCGGCGTCCAGCTCATGTCGCCGTACTGCCACGTAAACGGCGCATCCTCGATATAGGTAGTCGGCAGAAATTTTTCAGCACCACCCGAGAGCGTCTCGTCGAAGGCCGCTAAGTATGTCACCGGCTTGAACACCGAACCGGGCTGACGTTTGGACTGAGTAACGCGATTGAACTGGCTCGTGCGATAATCGCGTCCGCCGGCCATCGCTTTAATCCTTCCGCTCTGCGGCTCGAGCGCTACCAGGCACGACTCGAGGCGATCCTTGGTCTCGCGCCGCGCGAGCTTGGAATGCTTGGCTTCAAGGTCGGCGAGATTGTGCGTGATTGCCGCCTCGGCGAGCTTTTCCGTGTGCACGTCGAGCGACGTGAAGATGCGCAAACCCTCGCCGTTCAGCACTTGCGCGGGGTATCGCTCTGCCAGTTCCTTCTTTACGAAATCGACGAAGTAGGGCGCGTCGTTGCCCTCGGCATACACTTCGCGCGCATGCAGCGGCTCGCTCACCGCGTTATCGTACGCGCTCTTGTCGATGTATCCGTCCTGGAGCATCGCGGCCAGCACTTCGTCACGCCGCGGGCGCGCCGCATCAGGATGGTGCAGCGGATTGAGCCGGTTGGGCGAGCTAATCAGTCCCGCGATAGTAGCCATTTCGCCAATAGTCAGATCGCGCGGCTCTTTCGAGAAGTAGTACTCACTCGCTTCCCACACGCCGTATATACCTTCCTGTCCGCGCTGACCCAGATAGATATCGTTAATATAGTTTTCGAGGATTTCATCCTTCGAGTAATCGCGCTCCGCGATGTACGCCATCATCGCTTCCTTGAGCTTGCGCTTGTAGCTGCGCTCGCGCGTCAGGAAAAAGTTCTTCATCAATTGCTGCGTGAGCGTCGATCCACCCTGGCGCACGTGCCCCGAGTGAAAGTCGATGTAGGCGGCCTTGATCGTGCGGACGATATCGACGCCGTGATGCTCGTAGAAGCGATGATCCTCGGCGGCCAGGATCGCATTGATCATCGTCGGCGGAATCTGGCTGAGACGCACCAGCCGGCGCTGCTCCCATTCGCCCTCGAAGATGCCGCTGATCAGTTCGGGCTCGAGTTCGATCGAGAAGATCGGTTTATGCGTAACCGGATCGCTCATCGAATCGATCGCATCGCCCTTGAGATTCAGCTCGACGAATTCGCCGCCGAAATTTCCGTACGGATACGCGAAGCTGTGCAGAAAGATGTCGAGCTTGCCGCGCTTCTTGTCGAAGCTGTACTCGCCCCGCGTCGAGACCTTACCGGTATCGACGGGATGGTAATTCAGGCGCGCGAGCCGCTCGTAGAAGCCGACGTCCTGCAGGCTCTGCCCGGGATAAATCAGGATCGAGTCTGAAAAGATGCGCGACGGGATGTTCCAGCGCTTGCCCGAGAAGCGCGTGACGACTTCATTTTCGAGCTGATGATAGTAGCTGAAGAACAGCCACAGGGTCGGCGGCACGGCGAACAGCACGAGTGCGCCGACGCCGATCAGCGCGAATTTCAGAAGTCGTTTCGGGGACATCGGGTGTCGTCCCCTGCTCAGGCCTCCGGTTTGATCGGTCACATAGACTGTCGTGTCGCCGCGGCTGACCAGCAGCAGGACGATCCTGCCCTTGGCGCTGGTCTTCACGGCGTTCTGATATGCGCCCACGTCCTTGACCGCCGCGCGATTGACCTCGATGATCACGTCGCGCGCGCGCAGTCCCGCTTCGTCGGCGCGGCTGCCGGGCTGCACCGACGCAATCACGACGCCGCCGGGCGTGTCGAGGCCGAGTTCCTTGGCGAGATCGGGACTGAGATCCTTGACGTGCAGACCGAACGGCGAGACGGCGCCGAGGTCGGGCTTCTCTGTTTTTTCCGCCGCCGCCACGATTTCAGGCTCGCGCGACTGCGTGATCGTCACCGGCAAATCGATTGCCTGCTTGTCGCGAATCACCTTGAGAATCCCTTTATGCCCAAGGTCGGTGCGGCCGACCAGCAGCGGCAACTCGCGCGAGTCGTCGACCGGCTGATTGTCGAACGCGACGATCACGTCGCCGCGCTTGACGCCCGCCGCCTTAGCCGGCCCGTTGTCCAGCACCTTGGCGACCAGCGCGCCGCGCGAGTCGTCCAGGCCGAGCGACTCCGCCAGCTCCGGCGTCACCTTCTGGATGTACACGCCGAGCCATCCGCGCACGACTTTGCCCGAGCTCTTCAGTTGCGGCAGCTCTTCCTTGACCAGATCGATCGGCACCGCAAAGCCGATCCCCATGCTGGCGCCGGTGTGCGTGTAGATCGCGCAGTTGACGCCGATCACGTCGCCGCGCAGATCGATCAGTGGGCCGCCCGAGTTGCCGGGATTTATCGACGCGTCGGTCTGCATGAAGTCCTCGTAGTTGCCCGGGATAAAGCGTCCCTTGGCGCTGATGATTCCCGCCGTCACCGAATGATCGAAGCCGAACGGATTGCCGATCGCCATCACCCATTCGCCGACGCGCAAATCGTCGGAGTTGCCGAGCGGCGCGACCGCGAGGTCATGCTTCGCCTCGATCTTCAGCAGCGCGATGTCGCTCTTCTCGTCGTGACCGATAATCTTCGCGATATAGTTGCGGCCGTCCTGCGTCGTCACGGTAACTTTGCCGGGGCTGTCGACGACGTGCTCGTTGGTCAGGATGTAGCCGTCCTTGGTGATGATAAAGCCGCTGCCGAGCGCCTTGGAATGCGGCGTGCCGCCGAACTCCTCCAACGGACCGTGCGAATGCGGCGCGAGCGGAGGACTATTGCGGCGCATCTTCGGGCCCCGGCTCGGCGCCTTCCGCGGGCGTATCGGCCTCGTCGGTCGAAATGTTTACGACCGCGGGGCTGAGCTTGGCCGCAAGATCGACGAAGTCCGGCATCGTCTGCGCTTTCGGCGCGTGCGCGGGATCGGACAACTCAGTCCAGAAGTGCGCGGGCGCCGGCGGCGCGGAATCGGCCGCGCGGGCTTGCCCGCGCGAGGTAATCAGCGTGACGGACATCGCAAAGAAAGCGACGCCCGCAAAGGCGATAGGTCGAAACAACTTATTCGTCATGTGTGATTAATACGAAGACGGCCGCTCAACGGTTCGGCTGTCTCGCCAGTTCAACGTACTTCATTTGCAGACCGGAAAGAATCTCTTTGAGCATCGCTTGTTCTTCGCTGTCGAGATTTCCGCGAGTCTTGTCGCGCAACATTATGATGATATCGATCATCTGCTGCGCCATCACCAGGTCGCGGGAAAGTTTGCCGGTCGACGGGTCCGGCACTTCGCCCAAGGCCGCCAGTGCCTGCTCGGACAGGCTCCACAGAAATGCGGCGAAGGTCAGCTCGGGCGGCGGCTCGCTCGATTGACGGCTCGACGACGGATGCGCGCCGGCGCGCGGCTCCGACGCGCTCGGTGCGGCCTTCGATTTCAGATCGATTGGTTCATCGCTCGTCGCCGCCGGTTCGTTGTCGCCGCCTTCTTTCGTCTCGCCTTCCGATGAGAACCGCCGCCGATCCTGAACTTTGAATCCGCGCTTATCTTCCTGATCTTCCATCGAGATCACCGTCAGCCTTGCGCAACCTGTCCCGTCGACGCCATCTGCTCCAGCCGATGGATTCGCTCCTCGATCGGCGGATGCGTCGAGAACAGCCGCGAGATTCCCGCCGCGCTCAGCGGATTCACGATGAACATGTGAGCCGTCGCCGGGCTTGCATCCAGCGGCATCCGCTCGTTGGCGGCCTCGAGCTTGCGCAGCGCGCTGGCCAGGTACAGCGGATTGTGCGTGAGTTTGGCGCCGCTCGCGTCGGCCTGGTACTCGCGCGTGCGCGAAATCGCAAGCTGGATGAGCGTCGCCGCGATCGGCGCGAGGATACCGGCGACCAGCAATCCCGCGATGCCGCCTTCTTCGTCGTCGCGATTGCCGAGTCCGAAAATTGCGCCCCATCGAATCATCGATCCGATCATCATCACCGCGCCCGCCAGCGTGGCGGCGATCGAGCTGGTCAAAATATCGCGATTGATCACGTGCGAAAGTTCATGGCCGATGACGCCCTTCAACTCCTCGCGCGTGCAGATTCGCATGATGCCCTTGGTCACTGCGACGGCCGCATGATGCGGGTTGCGGCCGGTCGCGAACGCGTTGGGCGTGTCGGAATCGATCAGGTACAGGCGCGGCATCGGGATTCCCGCCGAATGCGCCAGCTCGTTGACGATCGAGTAGAGCTCCGGCGCCGACGACGCGTCGAGCTCCTGCGCGCCATACGCCTTCAACACGATCTTGTCGGAGAACCAGTAGCTGAAGAAGTTCATCACGGCGGCGATAAAGAAAAAGATCACGACGCCGTGCCTGCCTCCAATCAGACCGCCGATCAGCATCAACAGCCCCGTCATCAGGCCCAGCAGGATCGTCGTCTTGATGAAGCTCATGGCCGACAGTCTATTATCTTTGCCGCCGCTCCACAAATTTCAACAGAGCGCCTGCGACATCGCGAACCTCGATGGAATCGATAGGATCGCCCCGCAAAACCTCGACACGTCCTCCGGCAGAAAGCGGCCGCCATCGCGCAGGATCGGTCGGCCCGAAGATAGCGACGCCCGACGCACCGACCGCAGCGCCAAGATGCGACACGCCCGAGTCGTTCCCAACGAACGCCGCCGCGAATCGCGCAATGCCGGCGACAGTCGGCAAATCGAGATCCTTCAGCACGGCAACCCCAGCCTCGCGAAAGATCGGCTCCATCGAAATTTCAGCCGGCCCGAGAACGACCACGAAGCAGGCTCGCTTCGATAGCCTCAATGCCAGCGCCGCGAACCTATCCGCCGGCCAATTCTTGGCAGGACTCCCACTCCCAGGAAAAATCACAATCAGATTTGCGGTGTCACATTTGCATTCCGTCAGCACTCGCGATGCCGCCGCGAGATCATCCGGCGTCGGTTCGAGACGCGCATCAACCGGCGACGCGTCCTCGCCGATAGCCCGCAGATAGCCCGCCGACACATGCCCGTCGCCATCCGGACGAAACGGATGAAACGAGACGTCACCATCGGTAGCCGCCGTCAGTCGCGCACGAAAGCGCTGATCATCAGAAGCAAAGAACGAATAAATGCGATCGAACTCACCGAAAAACCGTCGCGCACCGCCCGACGTATCGTCGGAGAACAACTCGCCAACCTCGCGCGCATCAATAGAATGCGCGCGCGCAACAACAGTCCTCCCCACCAAGAACCGCGCCAGCTCAACCCGCGCCATCAGCTCGATCGACGCCCCCGGATGCCGCCGCGAAATCGCAACAAGCGCCGGCATCAGGCACATCAGATCGCCCAGCGCCCCCGGAAAAATAACCAGCACGCGATTCCCCTTCGCCATCTGGAACAGTCTAAGTGAAACCCGCGATGGGTTTCACGCTTCCTTCGGCAGGGGTGACCCCTGCACCCAGAACACAGAAATGATTCGTATTTTGTTCTCCTGAACTAAACGACGTTTCACGTGAAACATTTTGGTGAAAACCTCAACATCGCAGCACCATATTCGACCACTCCTCAAAAATTGGCGACCATTGCGCACGCCGGATCCGGGATTCTTCGCTGCGCTCTGAATGACACAGGAACTGAACGACACAAAAGAAAAAAGAACCTTGGAGCAAAATGGCGTCCTCGCCGTTTTGCGATTTCTTCTCACTGGGTGCAGGGGTCACCCCTGCCGCGGAAGCGTGAAACCCGCGAAGGGTTTCACATTTCAATCAAGTGATTTACCCTTCCTCCCGCCCGACGCGTTGACACGGGGGGGCGCGGGCCGGAGAATCATCTCCAATGGCACGAATTACTGTTGAAGATTGCCTGGAGAATATTCCTAACCGCTTCGAGCTTGTGCTCGGGGCGGCGCGGCGCGCGAAGCAACTGCTCAAGGGTGCGCGGCCGCTGGTGGAATCGGATAATAAAGAAGTCGTCACGGCGCTGCGCGAAATCGCCGCCGGCAAGGTTACGATCGAAGAACCCGACGCCTGACCTGGCGCGATCGAATCAGACAAGAAACGACACCGCTTCTCGCCGCCGACGGCGGGGTCGGTGTCCGCATCTCTGGCATCATGCAGGTAAAGCTGGAGCCTTCCTGTGGCGCGCAAACCCGGCAAACCTATCGTTCGCAAGCACACGACGAAGCCGAAGCAGGCCGGCAAGGCTGGCGGCGCGGTTCGTCGCGGGCGCGTCGTTGCCGAGCCGGTCGTAGCCGACGAGGCTGAGCTGGAGCTCGATTCCGAGACGGGCGCGGCCGACGACAAAGATGCGCCAATCGAAGTCTCCGAGTTTCATCCGGTAGAAAGCACCGAATCTGAAACGACTGCCGAATCCGCCGATCCGGATGACGCCGACACCGACGACGACGCCGATAAAAAAGGCGGCGCGCTGGTCGCCACCGATCCGCTCGGACGATATCTCACCGAGATTCGCCGCTTCCCGCTGCTGTCGCGCGAGGAGGAGGCCGTGATCGCGCGGCGCTACGTCAAGGACAAGGATCCCGCGGACGCCTACCGGCTGGTCACCGCAAATCTGCGGCTGGTCGTGAAGCTCGCGTACGAGTTCGCGCGCGCGACCAAGAACGTGCTCGACCTTATCCAGGAAGGGAACGTCGGCCTGATGGAAGCCGTCAAGAATTTCGACCCCGAGCATGGGATCCGCTTTCCGTCGTACGCGGTGTGGTGGGTGCGCGCGTATATCTATCGGTATCTGATCAACAACTGGCGGCTGGTGAAAATCGGCACGACGCAGGCGCAGCGCAAACTGTTTTTCAATCTGCGCAAGGAGACCGAGCGCCTCGAGCGCGAAGGATTCAAGCCGCAGCCGCTGCTGTTGGCGCATCGAATGGGCGTGCGGGAGAGCGACGTGCGCGAGATGCAGGAGCGGATGGGGCAGAGCGAGGTGTCGCTCGACCAGCCGACTGGCAGCGGCGAGGACAACGATACGCGGCTTCTCGATGTGATCCCTGACGCTGGGCACAATCCGGAGACCGAGACCGCGGATCGCGAATGGCGCGACTTCGCACACGACAAGGTCAAGGAGTTTGCCGACACGCTCGAGGGCAAGGAGCGGGAGATTTTCGACGCGCGGCTGCTGGCCGAGGATCCCGAGACCCTGCAGGTGATCGGCGCGCGGTTTGGGATCAGCCGCGAGCGCGTGCGGCAGATAGAAACGCGGCTCAAACGGCGCCTGAAGGAGTTTATCGAGGCGTCGGCCCCCGACGTCGAGGGCTCGGGTCCGTCGTAAGCATTCTTTATCTACCCCATTGCCGCTGATAGGCGCGGCTTGCGATAATGCGAGTCGAGGCGGATCGCGCAAGGAGCTGCACGTCGATGCGAGAACGCAGTTGCGCGCTGGTGGTGGTGGGAAACGAAATCCTTTCCGGCAAGGTTCAAGATTCGAACGCGTACTTCGCGGCTCGCGAGCTGCGCAAGATTGGCGTGGCACTCGCGCGTATCGCGACTATCCCCGACGACCTCGATCTGATTGCGGGCGAAGTGGCGTACTGCTCGCGCAACTTTTGATTTTGTGATCACGTCGGGCGGCGTCGGCCCTACTCACGACGATCTCACGATGGAAGGTGTGGCGCGCGCGTTCAAGCGGCGGCTCGTGATGAATCCGGTGCTCGAAAGCCTGATACGAGAGCATTTTCGCGAGCGGTCGCTCGACGCGGGCCTGCGGATGGCGCAGGTGCCGGAGGGCGCGGTGCTGAACGACGCCGGCGACATCCGGTTTCCGACCGTGCAGATAGAAAATGTTTACGTGCTGCCTGGAATCCCGCAACTGTTCGAGGCCAAGCTGCGCGCGCTGAGCAGCCGCTTCGCGACCGATCCGTATTTCATGCGCGCGATTTATCTGAGCGCGAACGAAGGCGTGATCGCGGAGCATCTGAACGACTGCATGCGCAAGTTTCCGGAGCTGATGCTGGGTTCGTATCCGCGGATCGGAGATCCCGAGTACCGCGTGAAGTTGACGCTCGAGTCGAAGAACGCGGATTATCTCGAGCGCGCGTTTCGGCATCTGATGGGCCTGCTGCCGGCCGAAGCGGTGGTCAAAACCGAATGAACAATTAACGTCTGAAAAACTGGGTGGTGGAGGAATATATGAGGAAAGGAAATTTCAGATTGGCAGTGATCGCAATCGGGCTCGCGGCAATGCTCGCGGGTCCGATGGCGGAATACGCGGGCGCACAATCGCAGACAGTAGGCCAACCGTCGACGACGCAGGTCCCGCAGCCGGCCGACAACAACGTCAACTGGCCGGGCGCGGGATACGGCGCGGGCGCCTTGCTCTGCAACGTGCTCTACATTCCGGCCAAGCTGACCTACGCGATTCTTGGCGGAGTCGTTGGCGGCGGGACGTACCTGGTGACCGCCGGCAATCAGCAGGCGGCCAACACGGTGTGGCGCAGCGCGCTCGGCGGCGACTACGTCGTGACGCCGCAGATGCTCGCGGGTCAGCAGCCGATCAATTTCAGCGGCCCGACTAATACGCCGCCGGACAATACGGCGATCGCACCAGTGTCGAACGCGTCGGCAGGCACGACGACTGCGAGTTCAGGCGGCGTCGCGCCGATAGCGCCGCTGCCGGCGTCGGGCACGTCGGGGAATGCGCCGTCGTCCACGTCGGGCGGACAGCCGCTCGATCACGGCGCCGGTCCAGCAACGGGGTCGCCATCGAACGCGAATATCGAGTAGCCGATCGCGAATGAAGAAGATTCGCTTTCTTTGGAAATCGACGTGAACGACGTGCCGCGACGCAAGAAGTTTCTTGCGTAAGGATCTGGGCGTTGAACTCGACGAGCGCGACTACGCGAAAGCTCCGCTTAATGCGGCTGAGCTGAACGATCTATTCGCAGGCCGGGACCCGCGCGACTTTCTAAATGCGCGCAGCCCGGCCTTCAAGGCAATGGGCCTCGCAGGGAAGTCGCTGACGTCGCAGCAGGCGTTGGCGCTGATGGCGAAAGAGCCGAACCTAATCAAGCGGCCGATCGTAGTCGCGGGCAAAGAAATGATTGCCGGGTTCGATCGCGACCGGCTGCGCGCCGCGTTGAAGTAGCGACCGTCGCGCGCGCAACGTTATGCGCGAGCGCGAAGTCGCCGACTGGCTCGCCGCGGTGCTGCGTGTGCGGCCTTGATCTCGAAATGCACGCCTTCGCGCCGCTGGAGAAAACCGACGATCTCGAAAAGATTGGCGGCGCGCGGATTTCCCGCCGGTCCCAGCATTCTCATCAAGCTTTTGGAAGGAATGCGTGTCGCCTCGGCTAGTTCTGTGAATCCTACGGTTGCATTGATGTAATCGCGCAGGATCGTCTTGCCCGTGGCTACGTCGCCCGCCAGCATGGCTTCGATTCCTTCGCGGAGAAGCTCTTTGCGGAACCTGGGATCGCGCTCGACGCGGGCCCGAATGGTTTCCTTGAAATCGCGAGTGAGCGGCATGATTGCGTCTCCTATTTCCTTCGTTTGTAATCCTGCCAATTAGCCTGGGCGGCTTTGATGTCGCGCTGTTGGCGCCTTTTCGTACCACCGCCCAACAGGATGACGAGCTTCTCTCCGTCCTTGCCAAAATAAATTCGGTAGCCGGGGCCAACGTCCAGTTTGTATTCGAACACTCCGGAACCGACACCCTCGACATTTGAGAAATTCCCAAGCGAGATCCGTGTCACCGCCGTCGCGACCTTCGCAGCGGCTTGAGCGTTCAAACTGTCGAACCATGCTGCGTAAAGGCTGCGACCGCTACTATCGAGATATTCTCGAACCTCGATCATGAATGATGGTAACATATACGTTACTACTGTCAAAACCGAATCGGAACCTCGAGACCCTCGTTAGTCCGGGCGTGCAATAGCTCGCACGCGATGCTATTTCGTGAGTTAGGCGAGGTGTCTTTTTATGGCATTTTCTGACGAACTATTTTTTGCTCCGGCGCACAAACTTGCTGCGATGCTCCGCAAGCGAGAGGTCTCTTCGGTCGAGATGGTTGATGCTTTTATTGAGCGGATTGAGACCGTGAATCATGGGCTCAATGCGGTCGTCACGCTGGTCGAGGACCGTGCGGCGCGTGAGGCTGAGGAGTCTGACACAGCGGCTCTCCGGGAAAGGCGAGGTTCGCCCGCTCGAAGGGCTGCCGATCACTATCAAGGATTCGATCATCACCGAGGGCGTGCGCTCGACCTGGGGCATGAAGATGTTCGAGCATTATGTCGCGAAGCAGGATGCGCCCACCGTCGAGCGGCTGCGTGCTGCGGGCGCGATCGTTATCGGGAAGACCAACACGCCCGAGATGACGATGGACTACGACTGCGACAATCCTGTCTTCGGGCAGACCAACAATCCGTGGAATCATGAGCGCGTGCCGGGTGGATCGAGCGGCGGCGAGGCGGCTGCGCTCGCGGTCGGGATGTCGCCGCTGGGGATGGGATCCGACTATCGCGGATCGATCCGCGTGCCGGCGCATTTCTGCGGTATCGTCGGGCTCAAGCCGACGTGGGGGACGATTCCCGGCAGCGGGCATATGGCGCCGAGCATTGCGTCGCCGCCGCCGATTGCGCACATGGCGACGATCGGGCCGATGGCGCGCTACGTGGACGACCTCACGCTCGCCTACAACGTCGTGAAAGGACCGCATCCGAGTTCGCCGTACACCGTGCCGACGCCGGATGCGCATCCTGAGAAAGTCGATCTGAAAAAAATTCGATGCGCGATCTTTACCGACGCGTGCGAGGTTCCGGTCACTTCCGATATTCGTGCCGCGATCGAGCGCGCCGGACGCGAGCTGCAGAAGATGGGGATCGTCGTCGAAGCGGTGAAACCGCCGGTCGACGACGGCGAGCGCCTGTGGTGGGAGTACAACGGCGCCGACGGCAACCAGCTGGTGGTCGCGGCGCTGGGCGAGGGCCTGAAACTGTCGCGCGACCGGCTGCGAAATTTTATGGTTGCGGGAGAGGGGAAGTCGGCGGCCGAGTTCTTCAAAATCGCCTTCCAACGCGACGCGTGGCGTGTTCAGCTCGCGGAGTTCATGGAGCGTTATCCAATCATCCTCGGACCGACGTTCTGCGTGACCGCGTTCAAGCATGGCGCGACCGAAGTCGATATCGACGGGAAAACATTTCCGCACTTCCTCGCAGGATGGCCGGTGGCGTGGGGCAATTGCGCAGGGCTGCCGGGCGTCGTCGTGCCATGCGGAAAAGATCGCGACGGGCTGCCGATCGGGCTACAGATAAACGGGCGCGCATTCGCCGAGGAGACCGTGCTCGCAGTGGCGAAGGCGGCGGAGACGGCGCTCGGCGGGTATCAGAAACCGCCGATGTGACAAACTGAGTTCGCCGCGCTGAGGAATTTCGCCTCCCCCATCGTTGGGGGAGGCCGATGCTCGTCCTCGAGCATCGGGTGGAGGACCTTTGATTCTGAAATTCTGCGTGTGCGTCGGAACCGCCGCGCGACAGAGAATCACGCGGCGCAAATGTCCTCCACCCTAACCCTCCTCCAACGTGGAGGGGATCAGATCGCGAAGACGGCGGAGACCGCTCGGCGGGTATCAGAAAAATCCAGCTCTGAAGTGTTGCGCGGCGTGCTTGCAGAAGAGAATTCAGAATAATGGTCCTCCACCCGACGCTCGCGGACGAGCGTCGGCCTCCCCCATCGTGGGAGAGGCGAGGAAGGAATCGTTACACCGCGAAGCCGCTGGGGCGGCCCAGGATTGTTGCGCCGGCCGTTGTTAGCCATGACTCTGCGACGGCGGCGTGCTGGGTCAGCGTTTGGATGTCGCGCATGCATCGTTGGAGCGGAGAAGCTGTCGTAGGGCGATGTGCCGCCGCCGGCTTTGTAGCACGTATCGACGACTGCGGCGCACGTGTGTACAGCCCAATTGATCGCGGCCATCACCGGCGCGCGTCCGTCGATTGAGACTGGATTCCCCGCGACTGCCGAATTCCATACGGCGTCGGCCTGAGTGCGCAGGAAGTTGCGAGCGGCGCGCAGACTCGCGTCCGCGTGTCCTACCCGGTACTGAAAGAGCGGACGACTCGGCGAGCGACGCGCTCGCGTAGAGGCGGCGCTTGTTGGTGTTGGCGAGTGCGACGATCTCGGTGAGCGCGCGCTGTGCAATGCCGATTGCGACCGTGCCGATGTGCAAGGCGGCGTAGAGGAGCGGCTCCGCCATCGCGGGAGTCTCGATGGACGACTGTCCGAAGAAAATATCGAAGCTGTCGTCGGCGGGCACCGTGAGATTCTCGACGGCGATATCGTGACTGCCGGTCCCGCGGAGTCCGTTCACCGACCAGGTGTCGAGGATTTGCGCCTTCGACGGCGCGAACATCATCGCGCGCGCTTGTGCCGTGCCGGGAATCACGCCGGCCCGCGGAGTCCCGTTTTCGGTTACGATGCAGTTGCCGAACAGGAATTGGCTATGCTGGCATCCGCTGGCGAAACCCCATCGCCCGCTGACGCGATAATTGCCGTCAATCAGCTCGGCCTGCCCGCGAGGCGCGAAGGCGCCCGCGATTATCAGGTCGGGAGTGTTGGCATAGAGGCTATCGAAGTGCTTGCGGGAGAGGAGCGCCAGCAGCATCGGCGTTTCGGATCCGATCATCACGACCCATCCGGTGGAACCGTCGGCGGTCGCCAGCATCTCGATGATTTCCATGCTGGCGGGCACGTCAATGTCGAGACCGCCGTGACTTTTCGGGACGAACATGCGGAAGCATCCGGCGGCCGTGAGTTGCGCGAGCAAATCGGGAGGAAGCCGGCGGGCCGTATCGATCTCCGCGCTGCGTGCGCTGATAGAGGGCGCGAGATCGCGGACAGCGCCGAGCAGGATCTTTGCTTCCGGAGTCATCGTAGGTTCTTCTGTAGCACAGATTCTGAAAACAAAAACGGCCGAGTCGCGATGACCCGGCCGTTTTGATGTCGTTGAATCTGCGGCGGCTACGCCGTCTTCTCGGCCTTTTCGGCGCCTGCATCGCTGATTGCGTTCAGCGCGTTCTCCGCGAGGCGCGCGCTCAGCCTTGTCGCCGGTCTTGTCTACCGTCTTGTCGCCGCGAGCGCGCGGCACGATATTGCTGGTCGTCAGCACTTCGATAAACTTGCGCACCGCCGGCGACAGCTCGCGCCCGCGCTTGTAGATGATCGCGAGTGGGCGGAGAAACGTGCCTTCCTGGAACTCGAGCATCCGCAAAGTGCCGCGTAGCGACCTCGTTCTCGACCGTCATGCGCGGCACGATCGCGCATCCGAGGCCAATCTCGACCGCGCGCTTGATCGTCTCGATATTGTCGAATTCGAGAACGTAGGTCGGCTTGACGCCGTGCTCGCGCAGGATTCGGTCCGAGGCCTTGCGCGTCGGGATGTCGCGTTCGTAGCCGACAAACTTCTGACCCGCCAACTGTCCGACGTTTACCTTCGTATGTTTGGCGAGCGGATTGTCGGGCGGCACCGCGAGGACGAGTTCGTCGTGGCGAAACGGCACCGAAACGATCTGGCTGCGCTTGGCCGGATAGGCGACGACGCCGAGATCGACTTTGCCTTCGATCAGGTCTTCGTAAATTTTGTTCGAGCGCAAATATTCGAGATGGACGTTGACCGCAGGATAGTTGCGCAAAAACTCGGTGAGGTAGGGCGGCAACTCGTGCAGACCGACGCTGTAAACGGTGCCGACGCGAATCGAGCCGGCGACCACCGAGCCGATTTCGCGCAGCCGATTTTCCAGTTCGAGGAAGCGGCGCACGATTTCCTTGCTGGCGGTGTACAGAATCTGTCCGGCCGGAGTCGGTTTGACTCCGGCTCGTCCGCGTTCTATCAATCGGCAGTCGTACTTCTCTTCCAGGCTTCGGACCTGCTGGCTGACCGCTGATTGAGTGACGAAGTTTTGCGACGCGGCATAAGAAAAGCTTCCACTTTCGATTATGTCGCAGAAGACCTTTAGCGTTTCTATGTGCATATCAATTGCTTGATGTATAAGGCTACGTGATACTCAAATCGGAGGCAACTAGTAGCGGCGATTAGACAGTTATCAACCTCCGATTAGCCTGCGGAACGGAAGCGCGCGGGTCAAGAGCGGGCAATACCGGGGGTATGATTTCGGTCATCCAAAGAACAATCGGAATTCGGGCAATGGGCAGCAATACGAATAGAAGTAAAACACCCTTCAGAAATCGCATGGAGCGCAAGATGTCGGATTTATTGAGAGACCTCGACTTTTTTCACCTCGACGACCTGCTGACCGATGAAGAGCGGATGGCGCGCGATACGGCCAAGCGCTTCGTCGACCGCGAGATTTTGCCGCTGATCGAGCGCAATTTTGCTAGTGAAACCTTCCCAATGCATCTTGTACCGCAAATGGCCGAGCTTGGGATGTTCGGAGCTAATCTCAAAGGCTACGGATGCGCGGGTATGAACAACGTAGCTTACGGCCTGATCATGCAGGAACTCGAGGCCGGAGACTCGGGCCTGCGCTCGTTCGCGTCGGTGCAAAGTGCGCTTTCGATGTACGCGATTTATGCAAACGGCAGCGAGGAACAGAAGCAACGCTACTTGCCGGAGATGGCCAAGGGAAAATTGATCGGATGCTTCGGGCTGACGGAACCGGACCATGGCTCGGACCCGGGCGGGATGGAAACGCGGGCGCGGCGCGATGGCGACGGATGGATTCTCAACGGAACCAAGCGATGGATCACCAACGGATCGATCGCCGACGTCGCGATTGTGTGGGCGAAGGTCGATGAGGGCATAACCGGATTCCTGGTCGAGAAGGGGACGCCGGGATTCTCGACCCGCGACATCCACGGAAAATTTTCGATGCGCGCGTCGATCACGTCGGAGCTGATTCTGGAAGACGTGCGAATTCCGAAGACCGCGCATCTCGAGAAAGCGCGCGGGCTGAAGGGTCCGCTCGGATGCCTGACGCAGGCTCGCTACGGAATTGCGTGGGGCGCGATCGGCGCGGCGAGATCGTGTTTCCATTGCGCGCTCGACTACACGAAATCGCGCAAGCAATTCTCGCGGCCGCTCGCGGGCTATCAGCTCGTACAGGCGAAGCTGGTGAAGATGCTGACTGAGATCACCAAGGCGCAGATGGTCTGCCTGCGCCTCGCGCATCTGAAGGATCAGGGCAAGATGCGTCCTGAGCACGTGTCGTTCGCCAAGCGAAATAACGTCAACGAGGCGCTGAAGATCGCACGCGACGCTCGCGACATGCTGGGCGCCAACGGAATCGTGAACGAGTACCCGGTGATTCGTCACATGCTGAATCTGGAGACGGTGAACACGTACGAAGGAACGTTCGACGTGCATACGTTGATTCTCGGCCGCGACATCACGGGCGAGAGCGCGTTCGAGTAGACGTCGGCGCTTACCGCGATCGCCGGCGGTCGTGCTAGACAGGATTGCATGGAACTTAAGGGCAAGAACGCAATCGTCACCGGCGCGGCGCGGGGAATCGGGCGCGGAATCGCGCTGAAGCTGGCGGCGGCGGGAGCAAATGTCGCGATTGTCGATCTTGGGAATCCGGCAGACCGCGCGCTGACCTACAATCTCGGTGCGCAGGCTGATCTGAATCGCACGGTCGATGAGGTCAAAGGATTGGGCGTGAAAGCGATTCCGATTCTCGCCGACGTGACGCGATTCGCCGACCTTGAGCGGATGGCGTCGGAGGTGGTCGCGAAACTCGGCGCGATCGACATCCTCGTGAACAACGCGGGAATAATCGCGGTCGGGCCGGTGAGCGATTTCGCGGAAGACGCGTGGGACCGCGTGATGGCGGTGAATGCGAAGGGACCGTTCCTGTGCGCCAAGGCGTGCATCCCGCACATGGCGAAGCAGCGCGAGGGCGCGATCGTGAATATCGCGTCGGTGGCGGGCAAGACCGGTCACGGCGGCGCGTCGGCGTACTGCGCGAGCAAGTTCGCGGTGGTCGGCTTCACGCAAGCGCTCGCGGAAGAGCTGGGACCGTTGAACATTCGCGTCAACGCGGTATGCCCCGGGTTCCTGCGCACTGCGATGTGGACCGACGTGCTCGATCCGCTCATCGGCGCGCAGTACGGGGTGAATCGCGAGGCGGCGTTCGACGAATATATCGCGCGCAACACTTACCTCAAGCGCGAGCAGACGCCGGCCGACATCGGCGAGGCGGTAGTCTATTTGTGCCGCGCGGAAAACATTACCGGCGAGACGATCAACGTCGCAGGCGGCGGCGAAGTGCATTAGAAATTTCGGGCGATGGAGAGTTAGTCATGATCAAATTGAAAGCATTCAATCATGCGGCGTTTCGCGTCAGCGATGTCGAGAAGGCGACTGCCTTTTACGAAAATGTGGTAGGGCTGAAGCGGATTCCACGTCCGAACTTCGGCTTCGGCGGCGCGTGGTACGGGATCGGCAACAATGCGCTGCATATCATCTCGAGCGAGAATCGCGGCCAGAAGCCCGATCCGCTCGGTGCGCACGTCGCATTCGATGTCGAAGACTTCGACGAGACCAAGCGCTCGCTCAAGGAGATGGGCATCGAGTTCCTCGAGGCGCCAGCGAACATGGGCGCGGGCCGTCAACTGTGGATCCTCGATCCCGACGGCAACACCGTCGAGTTGCGCACCGAGAAGTAAGCGCTCAGATTCCCGCGAGCTTGCGCGCGTAGGCGGCGACCGTCTTGAAGTCGTACTCGCGGTAGGCTTGCAGCTTCTCGGCTTCGAAGCCGCCTTCGGCGTGCACTGCGAGCACTTCCTGGTAGCCGCCGAAATCCGACGACGTCAGATCGCTAATCAGGTTCAGCAGCCGCAGCCGCTTCTCCGCATCGAAGCCCTTCGCGCCGCCCATGTATTTCAGCACGTAGGCGCGCGTCGCCTCGCTCGTGAGATCTTCGGCGGCCGGCGCCGTCACCAGCAGACCGCCCGCGAGGTCCTGCACGATTTGCACCGCCTGATGGTAGTTGTGCGCGAAGTGATACTTCGCGACGTTCGTCAGCAGCGTATTCGGCACCGCGACGCCGTCTTCGATCGTGCAGGTGCGCGCGGCATGCTCGATCAGTCCGCGCACCGTCGTGTGATACGCCGCCAGATGCGTCAGCTTGTCGCGCACGTGTCCGGCGCGCGAGATGCCGTTGGCCTCGGCGATCGCGTGGCCGGCGCCCGCCATCAACTCGAGCAGCGGCAACTTGTACGACACCGCGGTGAAGCGATGGAATCGCACGAAGGTCAGCGCGAGCAATCCGGCGAAATCGATCTCGCCCTGCAGGAACACGCGCTCCTTCGGCACGAACACGTCGTCGAAGACCGTCAGCGTCTCCATCATCTTGTGCCGCGCGCTAATCGGATGCTCGAAATCATTTTTGTGCGAGCTGCCATGCGGCGACGCGAGCAGCTTCATCCCCGGCGTATTGATCGGCAGCGCAAACGCGACGGCGTAAGCTTTGTCCTCGGCGCGCATCGCACGCGTCGGCAGCACGATTACCTCATTAGTATTGGTCGAGACGCTGGTATGGACCTTCGCGCCGCGCACGACGATTCCGTCGGGACGCTCCTCGACGATTCGCACGTAGTAGTCGGGATGGTCCTGCTGCGTGGGCCCGAGCGCGCGATCGCCCTTCACGTCAGTTTGCGCCACGGCCACAGCGAGATCGTTGTCGCGGCATTCGCGGTAGTAACGGTGGATGCGCTCGCGATACTCGGGCTTGCCCGCAGCCGCGAGCCGCTCGCCGATGATTCGCAGCGCAAGCAGAGCGTCGGTGCCGATTTCCTTGATCAGCACGACCAGCGTCGCACCTTCGCGCGTCGAAGCTGCGATCAGCGCGCTGCGCTTGAGCAGGTCGTCGCCATTTTGCGGAACATGGTAGTAGCGGCTGTACTCGTCGGTACCCTCTTTGACAACGGCGAGCTCGCGATACTTCGGATCGTCAGCCATCCGGTAATCGAGCGCGGCATGCTCGACCGCGATTCCAATCACCGGATGCGTCGTGACATCGGCGACTTTCTCCCCGCGAAAAAACACCGCGCGTCCATCGCGCAGCGAGCTCTTATATTGTTCAGCCGTCCGTAGTCCCATGGTCGATTTGTCCTCGTCGGAGATTCGTGCGAAACGCCAATATAGAAGCGGTGAGCATTCGCTGTCCAACTGCTTAGGTAGCGACCTTGCGTAGATAGCGCCGGACGCAGGAGCGCCCGTCGAGATTCTTCGCTACAGCAGCTTTCGCTCAGAATGACACGTGGGGCGATCAGATTTTTGAGTCATCCTGAGCGCAGCGAAGGATCTCGACGCGTCATCGCGTCTCGCTTCAGCACCGGCGTCCGGTTATGCAAAACTTACTTGCGAAGGAGAACCGTAATGGCGAGTCCGAAGATGTTCGATCTGAGCGGCGAGGTCGCCGTCGTCACTGGCGGCAACGGCGGGATCGGGCGCGGTATCGCGCTCGGACTTGCCGAGGCTGGCGCGGCGGTCGCGATCCTTGCGCGCAACGACGAGAAAGAATCGCGTCGTCGTGGACGAGCTCGCGAAGGCGGGCGTGCCCGCGATAGCGGTGCAGCTCGACGTGACGCGGCGCGACGACCTGCGCCCCGCGATGGAAGAAGTCGAGCGCAAGCTCGGACCAATCTCGATTCTCGTCAACAACGCAGGCATCGCAATCATGCGCAGCACGTTGAAGTTCAGGGCCGAAGATTGGGATCGCGTGATCGAGACCAACCTGAACTCGTGCTTTTTTCTGTCGCAGATCGCGGCGCAATCGATGGTCACGCGCAAGCGCGGCAAGATTATCAATATCGCGAGCGAGTATTCGCGCTTCGGCGCGCAGAGCGGAATCCCTTATGCCGCGGCGAAAGGCGCGCTGGTGCAGACGACCAAGACGATGGCGATCGAACTCGCGCCGCACAATATCCAGGTCAACGCGATCGTGCCGGGATGGATCGCTACCGACATGACCGTCGGCGCGCAGAGCGGAAAAATGTTCGAGGAAATAATCATGCGCACGCCGGCCGGCCGCTTCGGCAAGCCCGAGGAGATGGCGGGCGCCGCGATTTTTCTCGCCTCGCACGCGTCAGATTTCGTCACGGGATCGATCGTGTACGTCGACGGCGGCTACGCGATCCGGTGAGCATGAAAAATGCTGGCGACGAAATTCTACGAACTTCATGGCCTGCGCGTCCTCGAATGCGCGGCGGACGGGCAGCGGCTGCGAACTTACCAGGACACCGTCGACCTGGTCGGCAGAGCGTTCGAGAATCGAGCTACGCTGATCGTGATTCCAGTTGAGTGCCTCGACGATGAATTCTTCCAGTTGAAAACGCGCATTGCGGGCGAGCTGATCCAGAAATTCGTGCAATATCGGCGGCGGCTGGTGATCCTCGGCGACATCTCTGGCTTCCTCGCAGAAAGCTCCGCCTTGCGCGCCTTTGTGGCCGAATCGAACCGCGGCAAAGAAGTGTGGTTCCTCGCGAGCCGCGATGAACTCAACGATCGACTCGCGCAAGCGGTTTAACGCGGGCGGCGCGGCGGCGTAAGATGCCGCATCATGGCTCGACGCAAAACGAATTCCTCCGCGCATCCTGAACCCGCGCGCCACCAAAATGGTCTGCCCGCGCTCAAGCCCTTGCGCGTGCTGGTCGCCGGCGAGGTGATCCTCGATCGCTACATCTGGGGCGACGTCTCGCGGATTTCGCCCGAGGCGCCGATTCCGATTCTGCGCGTGCAGCGGCGCGAGGAGAAACCCGGCAACGCGGGCTTCGTGATGGCGAATCTGCGCGCGCTCGGCGCGGACGTCAGCGCGCTCAGCGTGGTCGGATCGGATCGCAACGGCAGCTTGCTGCGCGAGATTTTCGCCGATCTCGGAATCGACACGCGCGCGATTCTGATCGATCCGGACCGCCCCACAATCGTCAAGGATCGGATGCTCGGCAGCGTGCAGGCGGCGCATCGCGCGACTCAGCAACTGCTGCGCGTTGACGAAGAAGATCCGCGTCCGCTTAAAGCCCCGCGCGAGCGCGAGCTGATTGCGCGGCTCAAGTCTGAACTGCGCAACTGCGACGGCGTGCTGATCTCGGATATCGACAAGGGGATTATGACGCCTGTGGTGCTGCGCGCGCTGATCGACGGCGGTCGCGCGCGCGGAATCCCGGTGATAGTCGATCCGCGCCGCACCGATGATTTTTCGATCTATCGCGGCGCCACCGCGCTCACGCCGAATCGTCACGAAACCGAAGTTGCAACCGGGATTCGCTTGACCGATCGCGGCGCGTGGCGCAAAGCGGCGGAAACTTTGGTGCGCAAACTCGGGCTGGAGGCGTGTCTGATCACGCTCGATCGCGACGGGATGTACCTGGCGGAGCGCGGCGGCAAAGACACTTACGTATCGACGGTCCCGCGCGAGGTTTACGACGTGACCGGAGCGGGCGACGTTGTGCTTAGCGTGTTCGGAATGTTCTCGATCGCAGGGCTCGGCTTCTCGTCGGCAGCGACGATTGCGAACCTGGCGGCGAGTATCGAGGTGACGCGAATCGGCACCGAAGTGATCACGCGCGAAGATCTCTCTCGCGCGTTGAGTCCGGCGCACGCCAGCTACGAGCGCAAAATTCATTCGGCGGAGGAACTCGATGCGGCGCTCGAGCGCGAGCGTCGCGCGGGCCGGCGAATAGCTTTCACCAACGGATGCTTCGACTTGCTGCACGCCGGGCACATCCAGAGTCTCGCGTTCGCGCGCGCGCAGGCCGACGTGCTGGTGGTCGGGCTCAACAGCGATCGCAGCGTGCGGACGCTCAAGGGGAGTGGGCGTCCGGTTTATCCCGCATTGGAGCGCGCGCGAATCCTGGCGGCGCTGGAAGCAGTCGATTACGTCGTGGTGTTCGAGGAAACGCGCGCCGAGAAAATTATTCGCGCGGTCAAGCCCGACGTGCTGATCAAGGGCGAGGATTGGCGCGACAAGCAGGTCGACGGGCAGGCATTCGTCGAGTCGCGCGGCGGACGAGTTGCACTTGCTCCGCTGCTGGGCGGACGCTCGACCAGCGCGACTATCGATCGGATGAACGTGAAGAAAAACGGCGCGTGATCTGATCGGTGAACTGCTTGAGCTCCGGGATTGAGAGCATCCAGGCGCCGAACAAATAGAGTCCGCCGTAGGTCGAAAGGATTGCCAATCCCTGGATGCGCGGTCCGAATCCCGCCATGTGAAGCTTCATGAAGAAGCCGACCGCGGCGGCTCCCAGAGCCAGCGCCCACAACTTCGCGAGATACGAGCGCTCGAGCCCGGTCCATCCGATGCGTTTGTTCAGCGCGCGCCGCAGCATCACGAACTCGACCCATCCCGCTACGCCGGCCGACACCGTCAGTCCCGCGACGCCCCACTTTTGCGCGATTCCGAGCATGTGCGGCAGTGGAATCGCGCACAAGTATCCTGAGATCATCGTCAAAACGACACGATAGATCGCAAATCGCAGCGGAGTGCGCGTGTCGAACAGCGCGTAAAACGCCGAGTTGTACAATCGGCCCATCGTCGCCGCGAGCAGTCCGACGCCCGAGCCTGCCAGCACCGCCCACACGTACACCGCGTCGGCGCGCGTGAATGCGCCGGATTGATAAATCATCGCGACGATCACATCGCCAAGAATCAGGAAGGCCGCAGACGACGGCACCACCATGAACGCGATTTGGCGCAGCCCGCGATTCAGTCGCGTGCGCAGAATCGCGCTCATCTGCTCGGGCATCGCGCCCGCCGCACGCGCCATAGCAGGTAATTCCGACGCGGCCACCGAATAGCCGAACAGGCTGATCGGCACCATGTAGAGCAACTGCCCGTAGTTGAGCGCCGCGACTGCGCCGGTTGGCAGCAAGCTCGCGAGCACGTTGTCCACGTAAGTGGTCAGATTGATCACGCCGCGGCTGATGACCACCGGAGTCAGATTGTGGAATACGGCGCGCATCGGCGCCGCAACGCGCGCGAAGTCGATGCGATGCTTTCTGAGCAGCGCCAGCGTTTGCGGAACCTGTACCGCGATTTGCAAAGCGGATCCGACGACCGAGCCCCACGAGATCGCGATCGCGAGCCCGTCCTGCGATCGGCGCGGGCCGTAATAGAGCAACGCCGCGATCATCGCGACGTTCCATGCCACCGGCGCCGTGTACGAGACGAAAAATTTGTGATGACTGTTCAGCACGCCGAGAAACCACGCCGACATCACCAGCAATCCCGCGCCGGGAAACAGGATGCGCACGATCTGGATCGTCAAGTCGCGCTTGTCACCCTCGAAGCCGGGCGCGATCACGTCGATAAGATACGGCGTCACCAGCACTCCGATCGCGACCAGCACCGTCACGCCGACCGTCATGATCGCGCCGACGCCCCACGCGAGCATGTCGGCGGTTTCCTCGTCGCCTTCGCCCAGCAGCTTTCCGTAAACCGGGATGAACGAGGCGGAGAGTACGCCCTCGCCAAACAGGTTCTGCAGAATATTCGGGATGCGGAAGCCGGCCTTGAAGGCGTCAGCGGTGGCCGAGTCGCCGAGGAAATGCGCGAAGATACTGTCGCGGACAAGACCCGCGATGCGGCTGAGCAATACTCCGGCGGCGATAGTGCCGGCGGCGTTCGCGCCGGAACCGCTGGCACCGGAGCGTGCGGGGCGCGGTTCGATGCGGTCCTGAATTGGTGCTACCTCGGACAAATTTGCCTCTGACGCTGGCAGTATACCGACCGTTTCAACTGCGTAGTAGCGGGCGTCGCAGGCGCGCTACAATCGACGCGTGAGCTTTTCGCTTTACGTCCATATTCCATGGTGCCAATCGAAGTGCCCGTACTGCGATTTCAATTCGCACGCGGCGTCGTCGTGGCCGGAAGCGCAATATACGCGCGCGCTGATTTCGGAGCTCGAAAACCGTGCGAGCAGTCCGTCGTATTCCGGTCAGCGCATCAAGACGATCTTTTTCGGAGGCGGCACGCCGTCGCTGTTCGATCCAAAATCGATCGGCGAGATCATCGAAGCTGCCGATCGCGTTTGCGGAATCGACGACGACGCGGAGATAACGCTCGAGGCGAATCCCGGCACGGTGGACCTCGCGAAACTCAGCGGGATGCGTGCGGCGGGCGTGAATCGAATCAGCTTCGGCGCGCAATCGTTCAATGCCGCGACGCTCAAGTTTCTCGGCCGCATCCATAGCTGCCGATGAGACCCGCGCGGCTGCAAAGATGGCGCATCGCGCGGGCTTCGACCGGCTCAATCTCGATTTGATCTTCGCCGTTCCGGGACAGACGGTGGCCGACGTTCTCTTCGATATCGAATCAGTCGCGGCGCTCGAACCGGATCACATCTCCGCATACAACCTGACCTTCGAAGAAGGCACCGCATTTTTCACCGACATGAAGCGTGGACGAATCAAGCAGCTCGCGACCGACGAGCAAGCCGCGATGTATCAAACCGTACGCGAGGAAATCCCGCGACGCGGCTACGCGATGTACGAAATCTCAAACTACGCGGCGCCCGGCCACGAGGCGCGGCACAATCTGACGTACTGGCGCGGGCAGACGTACCTCGGAATCGGCGCTGGCGCTCACAGCTATGCAGGTGATGCTGGCGGCGGGCGTCGATGGTGGAACGAGAAACTCCCGGCGCGTTACATCGCGGCGATCGAAGAACGTCAAAATGCGGAGGCCGGCGCCGAAACGATCGACGAAGCCACCGCGCAGAGTGAATTCGTGTTCCTGAATCTGCGGCTGCGCGACGGTTTCGCGCTGTCCGATTTTCACGAGCGCTTCGGCCGCAACTTCGAATGCATCTTCGGCGGCGTCGCCACGCCGCTATTCAACAACGGATTGCTGACGCTCGATCGCGGCCGAATCAAGCTGACAGATCGCGGCCTCGAAATGGCCGACTCGGTATTCGCGGAATTCGTCTAGGCGAGGCGCGCGATCGTGGTGTCGAGCAGGTCGGCGACGCGGGACGGCGTGGCGAGACGGATGAATGCACCGAGGCGCGGGCCGCGCTCCTGGCCGAGGATCGAGCGGTACAGCAGCGGGAAAATCTTGCCGGGCTTGTCGTAATTCTCGCGGCCCAGATCGTAAATCTTCTTCTCGATCTCCTCGGCGCTCGCGTTCTGATTTTCGCGCAGATATGCCTCGAGAGTCTTCAGTTGCGCGCGCTCCGGATCCGACGGTGTATAGATCTTTTTCGTCGGCTCGACGAAATCGCGGTAGAAGTTCAGCGCGCATTCCATCAGCGCGCGCCCCATCTTCTCGGTCTCGGGATCGTCTGCGATCGACGCGTCGTAGCTAACGATATACTTCCAGATGAAATCGCGATCCGAGCTGCCCAGCGCCGCCACCGCATTCATCATCAGCCCGAAGGTGAGGGTCGAGTTGAATCGCTTCGGGGTCGTGCTCTGAATCACAAATTCGAGCGGCGACTCCATTCGCTGATCTTCGGACGCCGCCGCGTACGCGCGCACCGCGTCGAGGTACTCGTCGACGTACTGGGGAATCGCCTCGAGAAACAATTTGCGCGCGCGCCGAGGATTGAGCAGCAGGAAAAACTTCAGCACTTCGATCGGTGCATAACGCGTCCATTGCTCGACCGACACGCCGCGGCCGATTGACTTCGAGATCTTGTGTCCTTGCTCGTCGAGCAGCATCTCGAACGGAAATCCGAGCGGCGGCCTCGCGCCCATCACGCGCAGAATCTGTCCCGACAGCCGCGCCGAGTCGGTCAGATCCTTGCCGTACAATTCGTAATCGACCTTGAGCACGTACCATCGCAGCGCCCAATCGACTTTCCATTGCACCTTGGCCATGCCGCCGAGCACTGACTGCTCGCCGCTGAAGCCGCATCCTGACGTGCCGCCGGCGCTCTTCTCGCAGGTAAACTCGATCGACGAGCGCTCGGGGTGGTACGCGGTAACCGCGCGCTCGACGACTTGCCCGCACTTCGGACAAATCGGCATGAACGGCGACCACCCCGTGCGATTTTCTTCGCGCAGCGTCGGCGCAATGATCGCGATGATTTCCGCGTGCTTGTCGAGAATCAGCTTAAGCCCTTCGTCGAAGCTCCCCGACGCATACATCTCGGCCGAGCGCATCAGCTCGAACTCGACTTCGACTGGCGCGAGGAATCCGCCAAGCTGGCCGATCATGTGATCGGCAAAGCTGGCGCAGCATCCGAACGGATCGGGAATCTTCGACACGGGCACGCCCAGGTACCGCGCGACGTCCTCGCGATTCGGCACGTTCTCCGGCACTTTGCGGAGTCCGTCGAGATCGTCGATGAAAACGATCAGTCGCGAGGGCCGCGACGGCTCGATCAGCTGAAACGCTTTGCGCACGAACGACGGGCGAAGAATCTCGGCCATGGTGCCGAGATGCGGCAGTCCCGACGGCCCGAAGCCGCTCTCGAAAATTACCGGACGCGCGGGATCGTACGCCGCGACGCGCTCGACGAGGCGCCGCGCTTCTTCGCGCGGCCACAATTCCGCGGCGGCAGCATTGCCGGTTTGGGACTCTGATCTCGATGCGTCCGCCATCGATCGAAAATCTTCCTCAGTTACTCTTTGTCGGGATTCTTGCCGCGCAGCACGCTGGCGACTGCTTCGTGAATCCAGGGATCTATCTGCAAGTCGCGATTCTTCTCGGAAGCGAGCCGCAGTTTAACCGCACAGTTGCCGCAGATAAAGGCCTGCTGCGAGAACCCGGCGGTATCTTCGACCGAAATGCGCAGCAGCCACTCGGAGAATTCGCGGCGGCATATCGCGCAGTGAAATTTGCTAGAATGTGATTCAGTGGAGTTCATAGACGCAGTTATTCTATATCATTGCGTCAACTCTTTGCGCTGTGATAATTCCCTTTCACCGATGAATTTCACCACGATTCGCGAGGATCGGAATCACTCACGCCGATTTTCGGACCGAGAGTCCCGTTATTCCGTACCAATCACGCCACACGCGCCTGCCCTCGAGCTCTCCGCGATTAAAGCATCGACTCTACCCGTCGTCGCGATGCGACGCGGGATTGTCTAACTATGGATCAGGCGCTCACAAAACAGAAAATAAAAGAATTGCGCGCGATGGTTGGCGACGGCGATCGAGTCGCAATCGTGCTGCAGGACGATCCCGATCCGGACGCGATGTCGAGCGGGATCGCTTTGCGCAGCCTGCTCGGGCGCAACAAGCAGACTACCCCGTTATTCGCGTTCAAGCCCGTCACGCGGCCGGAAAACCTCACGATGGTGCATATGCTGGAGATTGAAATCCAGCCGGCTACGACGGAGGACCTGCGCGCTTTCGACAAAATTGCGATGGTCGATGTACAGCCGCCGTTCTTCGGCGAGAAGATTCCGCGTGCCGACATCGCGATCGATCATCATCCCGGTTACCCGGGCGGCGCCGCTCCGTTCGAGGACGTGCGCATCAAGTACGGCGCGACGGCGACCATTATGACCGAGTACCTGGTCACGGCTGACCAAAATATCAGTGAGCGCCTGGCGACCGCACTGCTCTACGGGATTCGCAGCGACACATTGGCCCTGTCGCGACGCGTCACCGACGACGACCTGCAAGCGTTCGCGCATCTCACTCCGCTCGCAAACTACAGCATGCTTCGACAGATCGATCGTCCCGAGCTGCCGCTCAGCTTCGCACAAATCCTGGCAAGCGCGATGAAACGGCTGGTCGTCAAGGATCACCTGGTCGTGCTCAATCTCGGCACGGTCAAGCGCGACGATCTGATCGTGCAGATGGCGGACTTCTGCCTGCAGTTCGAGGGCGTGTCGTGGGTCGCGGTCGCGGGCAAACTCGAAGGCAAGCTCGTGATCAGCGTTCGCAACCACGGCATGCACGGCAACAACGCCGGTGAGGCGGTGAAAAGTCTGTTCGCCGATATCGGCAGCGCCGGCGGGCATCGCAACATGTCCAAGGCTGTGATTCCGCTGCGGGCGTGGCGGCGACGCGAAGGGACGACGCGCGATTCGCAAATCGAATCGCGCCTGCGCGAGTTGTTCACCGCGGCCATCAAGGCACAGGCCGCCGCCGGTCGTCCCGGCGGCTCACGCAATGGCAACTGACTTGCTCAACCGGCCGAGTCAAATTATCAGTTTACCGGTTTCGCCGATTTTCATATCGTAGTTGGTATCTATGCTTGATCTGCTTCGATGAGTCCGACGCCGTCTAAAATTTCCGCGCTCGAATTTCTCGCGCCCATGATCGTCGGCTGCGCGCTGTTCATGGAGATGCTCGATGCGACGGTCATCTCGACCGCGCTGCCCGCGATGGCCAAGTCGCTCGGCGAAGATCCGATCAAGCTGAATCTCGCGATTACGTCGTACCTGCTGAGCCTGGCAGTTTTTATTCCGATCAGCGGATGGATGGCTGATCGATTCGGCGCGCGCACGGTGTTCCGCACGGCGATCATCATCTTCACGACGGGTTCCGTATTCTGCGGATTCTCGAATTCGCTGCCAGAGCTGGTCGCCTCGCGCATACTGCAAGGCTTCGGCGGCGCCATGATGGTCCCGGTCGGCCGCCTGATCGTCCTGAAGACCATCGCCAAGTCCGAGCTGGTCACTGCGATGTCGTACCTGACCGTGCCCGCGGTGCTGGGTCCGGTGGTCGGGCCACCGCTCGGCGGCTTCATCGTGACGTATTATTCGTGGCGCTGGATTTTTTTCATCAACGTGCCGATCGGCGCGATCGGTTTCATGCTGGTCACCTGGTACATCCCCAACATCCGCGAGGACGTGGCGTTCCCGCTCGACTTCCGCGGCTTCCTGCTGACCGGCCTCGGACTGGCCGGCCTGGTCTCCGGCTTCGAGTCGATCGGCCGCGGCGTGATTCCCGCCAGCATCATCATGATGCGTGATGGCCACCGGCGGCGTCTGCATGGCGCTCTACATTCTTCATTCCAGGCGCATCGACTATCCAATAGTCGATCTGAGCTTGTTGAAAATCCCGACATTCCTGGTGGCAACGCTCGGCGGCGGACTCTTTCGCATGGGCATCGGCGCATTGCCGTTTTTATTGGCGATGTTGCTGCAAGTGGTTTTCGGCCTCTCCCCGTTCGCTTCCGGGATGCTGACGTTCACCAGCGCCGCCGGCGCCTTGTTCATGAAGGCCACTGCGACACCGATCATTCGCCGCCTCGGCTTTCGCACGATACTGATTGCCAACGGCGTGCTCAGCGCCTTCATCATGATGAGCTACGCGCTGTTCCGTCCGACGACGCCGCACTTCCTTATCGTCGCAGCTCTTCTGTCCGGCGGATTTTTCCGCTCGCTTCAATTCACCGCGCTGGGAACTCTCGCCTACGCCGACGTCTCCGACCGATTGATGAGCAGCGCCAGCACTCTGTCGAGCATGGCGCAGCAACTGTTCCTGAGCCTCGGAGTGGCGCTCGGCGCGATGCTGCTGCACATGAGTCTGCGCGCGAGCGGCTCATCTCATCTGTCGACGCACGATTTCACGCCGGCCTTCATTGTGATGGGATTTCTCGCGCTGCTCTCGTCGATCTTTTTCCTGCCGCTCGAATATCACGCCGGCGACGAAGTGAGCGGCCGCCAGCGCAACGTCGAGCTTTCGCGCACCCCGCAAACCGTCACCGAAGCCGATTGATCGCGCGCAGTCGTTTACCGAGCCCGCCGATACCTTTATCGTAGTCGTCGTGAACGTGGCGGAGGCGACTGTGGAGGTAAAGAATCGGCTCGGACTTCATCTCCGGGCCGCATCAGCGCTCGCGCAAACCGCCGCGCAATTCACCTCGAAGGTGATGATCGGCACCGACCAGGACGACCTGGTCAACGCGAAGAGCATGACGAACCTGATGATGCTGGGCGCCGCCCAAGGATCAAAGCTAAAACTCCGCTGCGAAGGCCCCGACGCCCGCGAAGCACTAAAGGCAGTACAAACCCTCTTCGACGACCGATTCGGCGAGGAATGAGCCTGGCATCATCAGTTCTCACGCTCCCGACTTTGCATAACCTCGCCCGCAAGGAAGCGTCCGGATCCTTCCTGCCTCAGGGGTTCGGGCCTACGGTCTTCTGAGCGAGCTGCTGTAGCGGATCGACGGGCGCTCTGCGTCCGCGAGTTCCAAAGCAGAATGTGCCGGATCAAGTGGACCTTATCCTGGCATTGGCCGACAAGATCGCCCACCTCCTGGCCGAGAGATTCGGCAGCGCTATCTTGATTCTGTCCGATTGGTCAGTTATACCTTCACTACCTGAAACTCTTGCGGCGTACTGCCGTTTTTCGCTGTCTGGCAGGCGCTATGCTGACCCTCTGGAACGAAACAAAATTGAACCTCTCAGTCCCGCGCGCCGCCCGCGTCAGTTGAATTCCGGTCTGCGTCGGGCCATCTTGCAATGCGCTTTCCAAGGAGCAATCGCGAATAATGCCGCTTAAGGATTTCCTGTTCACCTCCGAGTCGGTCTCCGAAGGCCATCCGGACAAAATGTGCGACCAGATTTCGGATGCCGTCCTCGACGCGCTGCTCAAGGAAGACCCCAACTCGCGGGTCGCGCTCGAGACCCTCGCCAAGACCGGCCTGATAGTTCTGGCCGGCGAGATAACCAGCAAGGCGCGTCCCGACTATGTGAAAATCGCGCGACAGACCGCGCTCGACATCGGCTACAACAGCTCCGAGGTCGGCTTCGACGGCAACATGTGCGCCGTGCTGACCGCGATCGAGCCGCAGTCGGCGGACATCTCGCAAGGCGTCACCGAGGGCGAAGGCCTCCACAAGGAACAGGGCGCCGGCGATCAGGGCCTGATGTTCGGATTCGCGTGCGACGAGACGCCTGAGACCATGCCGCTGCCGATCGCGATGGCGCATCGGCTGATGGAAAATCTCACCAAGCTCCGCAAAAGCAAGCAGCTCGATTTTCTGCGCCCCGACGCCAAGAGCCAGGTCACCGTGCGCTACGTCGATAGCCGCCCGGTCGAAGTGACGGCGGTCGTCGTCTCGACGCAGCATTCAGCAAAACGTCAAATACGAAACGATCCGCGAGTCGATAATCGAAGAGCTGATCAAGAAGACGATTCCCGCGCAGTACCTGACGCGCTCGACGATCTACCACGTCAATCCAACCGGCAGCTTCATCATCGGCGGACCGCATGGCGACTGCGGACTGACCGGCCGCAAAATAATCGTCGATACCTACGGCGGCTACGGCCGTCACGGCGGCGGCGCATTCTCGGGCAAGGATCCGAGCAAGGTCGATCGCTCGGCCTGTTACATGGCGCGTCACGTCGCGAAAAACGTCGTCGCGGCCGGACTCGCGACCAAGTGCGAAATCCAGGTCGCCTACGCGATCGGCGTCGCCGAGCCGGTCTCGCTGCTGGTCGACACTTTCGACACCGGCATCGTGCCCGAGAACAAACTCTCCGCAACCCTGCGCGAGCTGTTCGATTTCCGGCCCGCCGGAATTATCAAGACGCTGAACTTGAAGCGTCCGATCTATCAGCCGACCGCCGCCTACGGGCACTTCGGCCGCGACCCGCACGACGGACTGTTCCCGTGGGAGCGCACCGACATGGCCGAGACGCTGCGCAACGCGTTCGGTCTCAACGGCCGCGGCTGATAGCAACGCCAAGCGGCCTCACTAACCTCAGTAGACAACTTTACTGAGAAAAACACTTTACTGAAAAAAGAAAAAATCCGGAGTCTGAAAAAATAATGGCCACGTCCGCAAGAAAGCTCAAAGCAGTCACCAAATCCCGCACCAACGGCAACGGCCGCGACTTCGACGTGCACGACCTCGGACTCGCCGAGGCCGGCCGCAAGCGAATCGAATGGGCCGACAAGCAGATGCCCGTGCTGCGCCGACTGCGCGAGCGATTCACCAAGGAGCAGCCGCTCAAGGGCCAGCGGATGGGCGCGTGCCTGCATATCACCTGCGAGACCGCCAACCTGCTCCGCACTCTGAAGGCGGGCGGCGCCGAAGTGATCGCATGCGCGTCGAATCCGCTCTCGACCCAGGATGACGTCGCGGCGGCGCTCGTCGATCAATACGGCATCCCGACGTTCGCCATCCACGGCGAAGATCGCGACACCTACTACAGTCATCTGCGCGCCGTGCTCGAACGCCGCCCGACGATCACGATGGACGACGGCGCCGACCTCGTCAGCCTGCTGCACACCGAGTTCGCCAACCAGGCCGACGACGTGAAAGCGAGCATGGAGGAAACCACCACCGGCGTAATCCGGCTGCGCGCGATGGCGAAAGACGGCGCGCTCAAGATTCCGGTCGTCGCCGTCAACGACGCGCAGACCAAGCATCTGTTCGACAATCGCTACGGCACCGGACAGTCCACGCTCGACGGCATCATCCGCGCGACCGGCGTCCTGATCGCAGGCTCGGTCGTGGTCGTCGCGGGCTACGGCTATTGCGGCCGCGGCATCGCGTCACGCGCGCGCGGCCTCGGCGCCGACGTAGTAGTGACGGAAGTCGAATCCGATTCGCGCGCTTGAAGCGGCGATGGACGGGTTCCGCGTGATGAAAATGATCGAGGCAGCGAAGGTCGGCGATATTTTCATCACCGCAACCGGCGACAAGCACGTACTGACGTCAGCGCATTTCACTCAGATGAAAGACGGCGCGTTCCTGAGCAACTCGGGCCATTTCGATATCGAGATCGACGTCGCGTACCTGAACGACGCCGCAAAGAAAGTCGATCGCGACGTAACCCGCAACATCGACGCCTACCATCTCTCCAACGGCCGCATCGTCTATCTGCTCGGCGAAGGCCGCCTGGTAAACCTCGCCTGCGCCGAAGGCCATCCCGCCCAGGTGATGGACATGAGCTTCGCCACGCAAGCGATGGCCTCAGAGTGGGCCGCAAAGAGCACTCAGATGACAGTGAAAGTCCACGAAGTGCCGATAGAGATCGAAGAAGAAATCGCCGCAGTAAAGCTGGCTGCAATGAGCATCAAGATCGACACGCTGACTGCCGAGCAGCGGAAATACCTGGCAAGCTGGGAATCCGGCACCTAGGCGGCTACGCCGCGCGGCGACGACGCTTGGCGCGGACCGGCCGAATCAATACTTCGGCGGGAATCCCAAAGCGTTCATGCAGACGCCGGATCATCTCGAGCGACAAGCGCGCGCTTGCCGTTCATCACTTCGTACACTCGGCTGCGACCGCCGATCACCCCGACCAATGCGCTCGGGTCGAGACCTTGTTGCTCGAGCCGGAACCGAATCGCCTCAATCGGGTCGGGCGGATCGATCGGGAAGTGCTCACTCTCGTAAGCATCGACCAGCGTCGCGAGCACGTCCAGCCTGTCGTCTTCTGCAGTCCCTGGCTTAGCGTCCATCAGACGCTCGACCTCCCGCAGCGCCCGCTCGTAGTCACGCTCGGTACGTATCGGCTTAATCTCCATAGCTAACAGTCCTTACGTCGATTTTATCGTAGTCGCGATGCGTTCCGATCCATTTGATGAAGACGATCTGACGATGATAATTGATTCCTGTAACGAGTCTGTAATCGTTCCCCTTGATGTTGAAAACCACACGATTGCTGCCGACGATGCTAGCGGCGCCAATGTCCCGCTTCACGTCTGCTGGGCTGCGCCACTCGGCAAGGCGCACTTCGCGAAACCACGCATCAAGCGCCGCCTTCACCGCCCTTTCACCTTGCTGCCCCTTAAGCGATTCCGCAAACTGTCGAAGGGTTCGTCGTGCCATCACTCGCACTGTCGAAATAGTAGCACCGTTCCCAAGACGGGAACAGTGTGCGCTTTGAGGTTCCACCAATGAAGCCGGAAAGAATCGACATCGAACAGGCGCGCCGCGCCTCCGGACTCCGCATCGTCACGCTCGCGCACATTCCCAGCCCATGGGGCGAAGCGCTCAAGGGCATCCTGCATATCAAGCAACTCCCGCACGCGCGGGTCGGCCATGTCTTCGGCTCGCCGACTCAGACTCTTCAGGAATGGAGCGGGCAGGACAGCTTTCCGATCATGGCGTGGAACGACGAGCCGCCACGCAGCACCTGGATCGATCAGCTCAATCTCGCCGAGCGTCTCGCGCCGACGCCGCGCCTGATTCCGGAACAGTTCGACGGATCGCATCCTGATGTTCGGCTACTGCAACGAGCTATGCGGCGAGAATGGCATCGGATGGACCGAGCGGCTGCGCGGAGTGCATGAGCAAATCACGAAACCCGGCGGCGATCCGGCGGGCGTCTCCGCATACCTGGGAAAGAAATACGGCTACACCCCGGAAATCGGCGAGCGCGCGACCGAGCGAGTCGCGTCGGGTATCACCGCGCTCGCAAAGAGGCTCCAGGAGCAGAAGTCCCGCGGCAGCCGATTCTTCATCGGCGACTCTCTCTCCGCGATGGACGTTTACTGGGCCGCATTCTCGAATGCGATGAAACCGCTGGCGCCCGAGCTATGCCCGATGCACCCGCGGATTCGCCAATCGTTCACGATCACCGAACCGACCATCGTAGCCGCGACCCATCCGATCCTGATCGAGCATCGCGATTTCATCTTCAAGAACTACCTCGAGCTGCCGGTAGATCTTTCGTAGCGTCCACCTATCCGCCAGTCGCTCCATTTCCGCGGCCATGAAGGCCATGGCTTGCTCGACGACCGCGGGACCGGCGGCCTTGGGGTTGCCCGCATTGAATGGAGGTTCGGGATCGTACTCCATCGCCAATTGCGTCAACTTGGCGGCGTCGTCTCCGCGCAACTTTGCCAGCACCACCAGTCCGAAATCGATGCCGGCTGTAACGCCGCCTCCGGTGATTCGGTTTCGATCCACCACGACGCGCGCCTCAACCGGCTCCGCTCCGAACATGCGCAATCCATCGCGCGCCGCCCAATGGGAGGTGGCTTTGTATCCTTTCAGCAGACCCGCCGCTCCGAGCAGCAACGATCCACTGCAGACTGACGTCACATATTTGGATCGCGATCCTCGGTCGGCGAGAAACGCAAGCACCTCGCTATCGTTCATAATCTTCTGCTGGCCAAACCCGCCCGGCACAAACAGGATGTCGAGATCACGCGGGCACGTTTCGAACGTGGCGGTAGGCTGGACGCCGATCCCGGTGTCGGAGATGACCAAGTCTTTGGTCTTCCACACGAGATGAGTATTGGCGAACCACGAAAAGACAGTCTGCGGACCGAATAGATCCAGCAGTGTCAGGCCGGGGTAAAGCAGCATGCCAATCTCAAGCCGCGGTTGTTCTTGTTTCATGGTCTTCGTCTCCTCGCTGGACGGGTTTTGCTTCGCACGTTTTTACTGACGACCCTGCGCTTGCTGTTTGGCGGCATCGCGCGATCGACGAGAGCCTGAACCGCAATCTGCGCGCGCCTGTCAGCATCGGCAGAGCGCAGGAATCGATGCGCCGCGTGATGCCCGAGGTAGATACCGCAGAGCTCCCACACGAACTGGTCGACATCGAGATCGCGGCGAAGGTGCCCGAGATCGACGGCGCGCTGAACCAGTTGGGTCAACAGGATTCGCCACTCAGCTTCCATTTCGAGGATCTTGTTTCTGACGCGTCCCTCGACGTCATCGAACTCGAACAAGCCGGCAGCCACCGGACATCCTCCCGGCAGACCCGCGCGCTGGGCCCATCCGAACCAATTGCGAACGAGCGCTTGCAGCCGCGGAAGACCTTCGCTGGCAGTCATCGACGGTTCGAGAACATGCACCGTCGCGAACTCCGCCATATGCGACAGCAATTCGATCTGAACGTCCTCTTTCGATCGGAAGTGCGCGAACAGTCCGCTCTTCGACATCCCGACCTGGTCAGCCAGAACCCCGAGGGTAACGCCGGCCAGCCCGGACTGGCTCATCAGGGCCAGTCCCTGATGGAGTATCCGTTCACGCGTCGATGTTTCAGGCTCTTTCATTGCGTTCCCAATAGCACGACCGGTCGTATTTTATCAAGAGTGGCAAGCTTGGACTTCTTTGCAACCTATTACGTTATAGGTTACATTGGGTTTCGTGATTCGCAGTTTTACCCATAAGGGGCTGCGCAAATTCTTTGAGACCGGGAGCAGCGGCGGCATCAGGCCCGAGCACGGCAAGAGACTTCGGCTGATCCTGGGCGTCTTGAACGCCGCCGTGACAATTCAAGATATGTCACTGCCGGCTCTTGGCCTTCATCGGTTATCAGGGCGGCTTTCTGGGTTCTGGTCCGTGTCGGTAAGCGGAAATTGGCGAGTAATTTTTCGATTCGAAGAAGGCGAAGCGCTCGACGTCGACTACCTCGACTATCACTGAAGGAGAATCGCGATGAACATGCACAATCCGCCGCATCCCGGCGAAGTAATCCGCGAACTGTGCCTCCAGCCACTTGGCGTTTCTGTTACTGCCGCCGCCAGGAGTCTCGGTGTGACGCGCAAGACGCTGTCCGAACTCCTCAATGGAAAGTCGGGAGTCAGCCCCTCGATGGCGTTGCGGCTCTCAATCGCATTCGACACATCGCCCGAGAGTTGGCTGAACATGCAGCAGCAATATGACCTATACCGCGCGCGAAAAAACCCGGCTCTTCGTCGCGTCAAAAAACTGAAAGCTGCTTGATCGTCGGCTAGCGCGCTTTGAGTTCTTCGTCGGAAATTTGATTGAGGTAGTCGCCTGAAGACAGCCGTTGTGGATTGCGATCGCGGATTGCTCGCACCAGATGCTTCAGCGCTTCGATCAATTCGTGCTCGGTCAGACGCGGATAGAGCACTCGCGCGAGGCGGCTGCCGTCGCGCGCGCCGCCCACCATCAGCACGTAGTCATTCTTGCCGTAGCCGATTATTCCGATCTCGGCGGTCGGCGGACGCGAGCAACTGTTCGGGCATCCTGCCATTCGGATCATCACGTCAATGTTGCCGAGACCGTCACGCTCGAGCTCCGCGAGATAGCGGGGCAGCGCGCGCTCCGCATGCGTCATCGCGAGGCCGCAGGTCGGCTTCGCCGGACACGCCATCGCGAGCCGCCGGATCGCAGGCACTTGCGCCGTCGAACGGTACGCCGTATTCCGCGAGCGTCCGCTCGATCCACTCGCGGCGCGCCGCCGGAACGTGCGTCAATATCAGATGCTGATTGGGCGTGATGCGCACGCCGATTCCCTCCACCTCCGCGACGATGCGGCGGATCGCGCTGCGATATCGAATCGTCGCCTCATCGCGCACTCGTCCGCTGGGAATCAGAATTCCGACGTAAAGAAAATCGCCGTCGCCGGCTTCCCGATGCCATCCCAAATGATCGCGCACCGGCGGCAGCGGACGCGGCTCGGCGTCAGCGAGCGCGATTCCAAAGCGGTCGCGCAGCGTCTGCTTGACCGCCTCGACGCCGAGGCGGCGAATCGTGTACTTCCATCGCGCCGCGCGACGATTCCGGCGTTCGCCGTGCTCGCGCTGAATCGTTGCAATCGCGCGCACCGTTTCCACCACCTGCTCGCGCTGGACGACGCCCAGATGAAGCGCGAGCAGCGGCATCGTGGCCGGCTGATTGTGCGTCGCGCCCATCCCGCCGCCGCTGTAGAGATCGTAACCCGTGACAGTGCGACCGCTGACCCGCGGGAGGAAGCCGACGTCCTGCGTCAGCAGATCGACGCTGTTGTCATGCGGATGCGCAAAGCCGACTTTGAACTTGCGCGGCAGATACTGTGTTCCATAGATCGGCTCTTCCGAGTTCAACGGCGCGATCTGCTGCCCGTTCTGATCGGCGAGAAACACCTGGTAGTAGGCCGAGCTGCGCGGCGCCATCTCGCGCGCGACCGCATGCGCAAGTTCGTGGGAATCGAGCGGCAGCTCCGCATCGAAATCATCGATCGGGCTCGCGACGGTATTGCGATTCAGGTCGCCGCACGCGCCGAGCGTCGTGAGCTGGTAGCCGTTGTCGCTGAGCTTCGCGTTGATCTGCCGAATCAGCGCGCTCAGATTGTGCCCGCGCACGTAGTGAAACTGGACGCCCTGCCGCGCCGTCAGGCGGAGGCTGCCGTCGGCGTAGTCGTCGGCGGCCGCATCGAGCGCGAGCCACTGCGCCGGCGTGAGCTCGCCCGCGGGAATCTTGACCCGCACCATGAAGATGAAATCGCCGTCCTTCTTACCGCTCTCATTGCGCTCGCGCTGTTTGTAGATTCCGAAATGCTTCGAGATTTCTTTCGCGTGCTCGCTGATAGTCTCGGCCTGGCGCGCGCTGAGCGCGTCGATCTCCGATCGCATCGTATGCCGGCTCTCGTGCGTCGAGTGGACGTAGAAGAGCCCCTCGCTCGATTGCTTGAGCCGCTCGACGGTCGACATTTCCGCCGCACTCGCGTTGTCGAGCGTTACCGGCAGGTGGTCGCGGTGATGCTTGTGTTCCATCGCAGGAATTTTGAAAGACGCGCGCTAGTCGTCGATTGTGACGTGCGTCCAGCGGCGGTAGATCTCGCCGCATCCGATCGACGCGCCGATTAGCAGCAGCGCGAGGAAAAACTTCGGCGACATCGGATGCCACAGGGCGTCGCCCAGAAACGCGTACAGGATCGTTCCCGGGATCATGCCGATCATCGTCGCCCAGAAATAATCGTAAAACGTGATTGGAGACGCGCCCGCCAGCAGGTTCAGCGCGTTGTACGGAATCACCGGGACAAATCCGCAGGTAGAGGATTATCTGGAAGCCGTGCTTCGCGATCCTCTGCAGCATCGCATGGAATCGCTCGCCGACGATTCGCTCGACGAACGACTTGCCGAGAAATCTTCCCGCCGCGAACGCGACCACCGCGCCGATATCGCCGCCGATCAGCGAATACACCGATCCCCACTTGGTGCCGAACGCCAGTCCGCCCGCGATCGTCATCACCGCGCCGGGCACCAGGAACGACGGCCCCACCGCGTAGAGCAGCATGTAGACGACGGGGCCCCACGCGCCCCACTTGATGACCTCGGCCTTGACCGTCGCGGGATCGCTGATCCAGTTCCAGTGCTCGATGAGAAGCCAGATCGAGCCGCCGACGATGGCGACGATGATCGCGATCTTCAGTGCGTTCATCAGCCACGAGCCGTTGGCGTTCGGCTGGTCTGATTCAGTGTTGATGGGATTGATCGCGGCCACGATCCTTCAATGATATTGGGCGGCGCGCGCGGTTAGACAAGGCTTCGCGCGTGCGTTGTAGGCGAATCGCGATGCTATTAAAGTCGGCGCAATGAACGATAAACAAAATCGCAAAGGAAAACATTTCAATGAACGAACTCGCGGATAAAGTCGCAATCATCACCGGCGGCGGCTACGGAATCGGCAAACAGATCGCGCTTAAGTACGGCGCGGCTGGCGCAAAGATCGTGATCGCGGCGCGATCCGTCGACCCGATGAAGCAGACCTGCGCCGAACTCGAGCGGCTCGGCGCGCGCGCAATTCACGGTGAGCACCGACGTCTCCAAGGAAGCCGACTGCGCGAAGATGGCCGCCGAGACAGTCAAAGCATTCGGGCGCATCGACATTCTCGTCAACAACGCCGGCATCTCGGGACCGACCAAGCGAATCACCGACATGTCGCTCGCGGAATGGCAGGAGACGATCGATATCGATCTTGACCGGGACGTGGCTCGCGACTCGCGCCGTGCTGCCGACGATGGATAAGCAGCGCTCCGGCAACGTCATCAACATTTCGTCGGGAGCGGGGCGGCGCGGCTTTCCGTTGCGCTCGCCGTACGCGGCGGCGAAGTGGGCGATGATTGGACTCACGCAAACAATCGCCGGCGAATGGGGTCAGCGCGGCATCCGATGCAACTGCATTTGTCCTGGCGCAATCGAGGGCGAACGAATCGAGCGCGTGATGCGCGCGCGCGCCGAAGCGCTCAAGCAGCCATACGAGCAGATCAGGGCCGGTTTCGTATCGCAGGCGGCGATGGCCCGAATGGCGACGGAGGAGGAAGTCGCGCGCGTCGCGCTGTTCCTCGCGCTCGACACGTCGGCGGGAATGACCGGTCAGACGATGAACGTCGACTGCGGCAGCATCATGAATTAGCGGGCGATGTCGTTGTCGCGGACGGTGCCGGCGACGCCGCTGCTCTCGAGGCGCTTCATTAGCTCGCGCGCGAGCACGGGCGAGCGATGGCGGCCGCCGGTGCATCCGAGGCCGACCGTCAGGTAACTCTTGCCTTCGCGCTGATAGAGCGGGATCAGAAAATCGAGGAGGCGGCCGACTTCGTCGATGAAGCGCTTCGATTCCGGCTGCGCCATCACGTACTCGTGCACGCGCGGGTCGTCGCCGGTGAGCGGCCGCAGCTCGGGGATGAAAAACGGATTCGGGATGAAGCGCACGTCGAGCACGACGTCCATCCCGACCGGCAAGCCGTACTTGTAGCCGAACGAGACGATCGATACCGACATCCGCGATCCGGTGCTCGCGCCGAGCACCGCCGCGGTGACTACCTCGCGCAGCTCGTGGACGGTTAGCGTAGTCGTGTCGATCACGCGATTGGCCCGCTCGCGCATCTCGGCCAGCGCGAGACGTTCGGCGCGAATGCTCTCGGCGACGCTGGCACCGCTCGCAGCCATCGGATGCGGCCGGCGGCTCTCTGAGTAGCGGCGCGCGAGCACGTCGTCGGAGGCGTCGAGGAAAATCACTTCGGGATGAATTCCGGCGGCATCGAGCTCCGCGAATACTCGCGGCCACTGCGGGAAGAACAGGCGCTCGCGCGAATCGACCCCGAGCGCGACGCCCTTCAGCGCGGGATCGCGTCCGGCCGCGAGCATCGCGACATTTTGCGCCAGCGCGACCGGCAGATTGTCGACGCAGTAGAAGCCGAGATCCTCGAGCACACGCATCGCCGACGCGCGTCCCGAGCCTGAGACACCGGTGACGATTATCAGGCGAGGTGGCTGAGGCGCGCTCATCGGAATGGAGTGGGCCGTCTCAGTACTTGTTGTCTTCTTCCTTGATCAGAGAATACAGCTCGTCACCGTCTTTGGGCGGCGAGCAGGCGGCTTCGAAAAGAGCTCTCCTTGAGCAGTCGCGAAACGCGCGCGAGGGCTTTCAGATGCAGGCTGGCGGAATCCTCCGGCGCGACCAGCACGAAAAATATTTGCGACGGTTCGCCGTCAAGCGAATCGAAATCGACGCCCTCGGCATGACGCCCGAACGCTCCGATTATTTTGGTGACGCCGCGCAACTTGCCGTGCGGGATTGCGATTCCGTCGCCAATCGCCGTCGAGCCCAGCCGCTCGCGCTCGGCCAGCACCGCGGTCAGATCGACCGAGCTTGATCTCTTTGTACTTGGCCGCCAGCGCCTTCGCGAGTTCATTGAGAACGTCGGGCTTGGTGGTGCCCTTGAGGTCGGCAACGACCATGTCCGGGCTCAGGATATCAGTAATTTTCATCTAATGGTTTTACGTCCGATTATTTGAGATAGAAGGATTGGCGAACTCGCGGCGAGAAAACTGCGCCGAATCAAATTTCCTCGCTGGCGGCCAGGACCTCGCCGGTCGAGGGCGATCTGACTTTCTTCGCCTTGAATTTTTCCAGATGCTTCTTCAGTTGGCGTCCGACTTTGTCCGTGAGCAAATCGATCACCGAGTAAAGATCCTTGGTCTCTTCCTCCGCCACCACCGACATGCGCCCCGATTTGACGGTAACTTCGCCGTGCTGCCGATATTTGTCAACCGTCAGAATCAGATGAGCCTGGCAAGTCCGCTTGATCAACCTGCCGAGGTGCGCGAATTTTCGTTCAGCGTACAGCCGGATCGCGTCGGTTGGCTCGACGTGTCGAAAGGTCACCGTCACTTCAGTCATCGGCACGTTTGCGATCCGCTCGGCGCGCCGGACTTTTCGGACTGTCGCGCGGCCGCGCTTGCCCTGCTTGTCGATTTTGCTCATCTGATTACCGCCCGAGTCCCAGCCATCATCCGATCTGTTTGCGATTTGCCGACGGCGGGATTCCCATCGCCTGCCGATACTTGGCCACCGTGCGCCGCGCGATATTGATCTGCTTGGCGCGCAGCATCTCCGCGATTGCCTGGTCCGAGAGCGGATTCTGCGGCGTCTCCGTCGTCACCATCCCGCGGATCTGTTCCTTGACGGTTTCGGCGCTTACGTCTTCGCCGCCGGCGCCTTTGACGCCCGAGGTGAAGAAAAATTTCAGCTCGTAGATTCCCTGCGGCGTGTGCGCGTACTTGTTGGCAGTCGCGCGGCTGATCGTCGATTCATGCATCCCGATATCTTCGGCGACGTCCTTGAGCACCAGCGGTTTCAGCAGGCTGATGCCGTGGTCGAAGAACGCGCGCTGGAATTTCACGATCGAGGTCGCGACTTTGAAGATCGTCTGCTGGCGCTGGTAAATGGATTTCACCAGCCATCGCGCCGATCGTAGCCGCTCCTGCAGATACTCGCTGCGTCTCGGGCGCGACGTCGACGTCATTGCAGCACGCGCTGGTAGTAGCCCGCCAGGCGCAGGCGCGGCACCGCGTCGCGATTGAGCGTCACGACGTAATCCTCGCCGACTTTGTGGATATACACGTCGGGCACCACGTAGGTCGGCTCGTCGCCGCCGTAGTCGCGTCCCGGCTTGGGCTCGAGCAGCGAGATAACCTTGGCCGCCTGCCCGACCGTGTCGACCGGCACGCTGAGCACCTTGGCGATTTCCGCATAGCGATGCTTTTCGAGCAGGTCCAGGTGATTGCTGACGATTCGCGCCGCCAGCGATTCTTCCATCCCAAGGTTCTGCAACTGGGTCAGCAGGCATTCGCGGAGATTGCGCGCGGCGACACCGGGCGGATCGAAACGTTGCACGCGCTCAAGCACGCGCTCCACTTCGGCGGGTGGAACTTCGAGCTGCGCCGCGAGCTCCTCGACCGGAGTCTCGAGATATCCGTCTTCGTTGAGATTGTAGATGATAGTCGCGCCGATCGGCTGATCGGACTCGGGCAGACTCGACATCCTGAGCTGCCACATCATGTAGTCTTCGAGCGAGCTGCGGCGCAGCGGAGTGTTTTCGAGCGCGCTGCGATGGTCGTCGTCGTTGTCGGCGGGCGCGCTTTCCTGCCAGTTGTTCGAATAGGTCTCGAGGTACTCGCGCCAGTCGAGCTTTTCGAGATTGTTGAGTTCCTTGATCTCGAGCGCGGCGTCGCGCGCTTCCACCTCGACGGTGGAGGCTGGTTTTTCCTCGCGCGATCCGGTTTCCCAGTCGTCGTCGGAATTGGCGCCGTTAAGCGCGTCGGCCTCGGGCGGCAGCGGTTCGCCGTCGGCCTGGGCCGCGGCTTCGGGCTCCGACATCTCGGATTCGGAAGCGGCTTCGGCCGGACTTTGGTCGAGCGGCTCGAGCATCGGATTCTGCTCGAGTTCGGATTGCACGATCGCTTCCAGTTCAGGGAGCGAAAGCTGAAGAATCTTGATCGCCTGCTGCAACTGCGGCGTCATCACCAGTTGCTGGCGAAGCCGCAAATCCTGTCCGAGTTTTACTTCCAACGCCATCGGATAATTGCCTACTGTGCCGTAGTTGCCCCCGGCCCCGGGCTGGCGCCCGGCGACGCGTCCGAATGAGGGAAAAGCACCGCATGAGCGCAATCGACCACGCTCTGACTGGTGTTCAAAAATACCGTGATCTTGCAGCCGGTGATCTGATCGTTGCCGTCATGCGCGACCGGACTGCCGGTCAACACTACTGTGCGCTTGGTCTGATCCATGACGCCGTGCTTGCCGGTGGCCCATCGCGTGCCCTGGCTGAGACGCACGTTGCCGTCGGCGATCATGTCCTTCATCTGTTTGAAATCTTTGTCGAAATAGTTCACCCGCAACTGGTCGCTGGTAAGTTGCGAGTCCGCCTGGGTCGCATGCACGTTGCCGGTCCATAGAACGGAATGATTCTGGTAGTCGAGCGACATCGAATTGGACTTGATGTTGATCGGCGCCTTGCTGTTGCCGCCGAATTGCATCCCGCCAAATGCACCGCCTTGTTGCGGCTGATTCGAGGCAAGATTGTCGCCAGTCGCTGCCCCTCCGCCAGTGGTGCCCGACGCAGCCTTATGCGCTTTGTGCGGCGCAGCGGCCTGGGCCGGAGCGCTCGCTGGCGCTGGAGAACCGACCGCCACCGGAATAGACAGCGGCTCGGGATTGGCAGCGTCAGCCGGCACCGGCGCTAGCGTCATCGGCGGCGCGATCGCGCCCGGTGGAACTGTCGCGGCGGTCGTCACCGGCGTTGAATCGGGGACAGACGCTGCAGGAGCGTTCGTGGTCGTCGTGGCAATCGAAGGCGCCGCAGCGGGAGCGGCGTCTGCCGCAGTCACTGGGACGTCAGGAACTGAAACTGGTGCGACAGCAGGCGCGATCGCGACTGCGGGCGGTACGGGAGCAGGGGCGACTGCGATTACCGGCGCGGCGGGCGGTGGGGAGCAGGCGCGATCGCGACTGCGGGCGCTACCGGTGCCGAGGGCAGCGGCTCGATCGGCGCGATTGCCGTCGACGGCGCGGCGACTGGTGCGACGTCCGCGGCAGTCACCGGTACGTCCGGCGCCGACGGCGGCGCGGGAGCAGGCGCGATCGCGACTGCGGGCGCTACCGGTGCCGAGGGCAGCGGCTCGAACGGCGCGATTGCCGTCGATGGCGCGGCGACTGGCGCCACGTCCGCGGCCTTCACCGGCACGTCCGGCGCGGCAAGCGGTGCCGGAACTGGCGCCGTCGCAACGGCGGGTGCCGCGGGCGCTTCTGCCGGCGCTGGTGCGACAGCCACCGCAGGCTGTGCCTGCGTCGTGTCTGACGAAGCCGCCGCAGGCGCCGCGCCGGGCACTCCGCCAGTCACGCTGATCGAATCGTCACCTGAATCATCGCTGCTGGCGGGTTGCGGAGCCGCCGCTACATGCGGCGCGGGATTCGCCGGCACGTTGCGAATCGAATCGCCGACCGTGCCCGAACCATGCACTGCCGATGCCGCATCCGGCGACCCCATCGGCGCATTGACGCCATCTTGCGCCCACGCCGATGACGCCAGCGCGATCGCGACTACCGCCGATGCGGCGATACTCACCGCCCGGCTAACTTTGCTTCGGTTTTTCACTTTTGCTCTTCGGCATCACTTCAGTCTCAACCTGCGTGTGCAGATCGAAGACCCGCGTCTTGGGATGCCCGCTGAGTCCTACTCCAGTCACTTTGAGTCCATCGCCGATAACCGTCACGAGACCCGGCGCCTCGACCTTGTCGTCATCGGGCATGAAGGTCGCCGAATCGGTGCTGAGCACGTAGTCGCCAAAATGGATTACGGTGCCGCCGGTCAGATACGCCTTCGTCACGTGATTCCCGTTCATGGTCAAATCGGCGTGCGGCGAGTTGACGACTACCGGCTTGCCGTCTGACGAAACCATCGTGACGACGGCGTCGGTGAGTTTCAGGGTTGTCTTGTCAGCCGAGTAGTCCGCCTCGCCCGCGGTCAGTACCCATTGGCGCTCGCCGGCTTTCATTTGCGTCCAATGAAAATTATGCGCGCGAAGGAGAGTCCCGGGCACCAGTCCGGCGGCGGTTTGCAGGACTTGGGTGGCCGAGCGATGCCGCACGATCCAGATGGTCGCGACGAGCAGCACAACCAGGGCCAACGCGCCGAAACCTGCCAGCGCCTTAGCAATTCGCTTGGGACTCAAGTTCAATTTCTCCAATCATCACGGTATCAAGGGACTTTTTCCAAGTAAACCGAGCCTCGTTTCGGCATCATACTTGCAATTCACAGCGGTCTCGCACTCACTATAATCCAAGCACCAACCGCAATCTCACGCCAATCCCGGGTGGCGCGTCAGTTGGCCTCGCGAGCTATGTGATGGATTCGCTTGAGGATTTCGAGCAGGGCAGCCAGGTCGTCGAGGCGATACGAATTGGGACCGTCGCTCAGCGCGCGGTCGGGGTCCTCGTGCACTTCCATAAAAATCCCGTCGATTCCGGCCGCTGTCGCCGCGCGCGCGAGCGGTGCCACGAACTCGCGCTGACCGCCTGAGCGCTCGCCACCCTGACCGGCGCCCGGAAGCTGCGCCGAATGAGTCGCGTCGAAGACTACGGGATAGCCGAAGCTGCGCATGATCGCGAGCGAGCGCATGTCGGAGACGAGATTGTTGTAGCCGAACGAAAATCCGCGCTCGGTTAAAATAATTTTCCGCGTTCCCGCGTTCTCCGCTTTCGCGACGACCGCCTTCATATCCCACGGCGCAAGGAACTGCCCCTTCTTGATGTTCACGGCGCAGCCGGTCTTCGCGGCCGCATCGATCAGATCGGTCTGGCGCGAGAGCAGCGCGGGAATCTGGATCACGTCGACGACCTGCGCAGTCGGCGCCGCTTGCGACGGTTCGTGAATGTCGGTCAATACGGCGACGCCTGCCTCGCGCTTCACGCGCGCCAGAATTTCGAGACCGTCGATCAGACCGGGGCCGCGAAACGAGCTGTGACTGGTGCGATTGGCCTTGTCGAACGAAGATTTGAAAATGAATGGCAGCTTGGCGCGGCGCGCGATATCCGCGATCTTCGTCGCGTGCCGGATGCATGAATCGTAACTCTCGATCACGCACGGTCCCGCGATCAGCACGAGCTCCGGCCCGCCAAAGACAGCGTCGCCGGCTTTGACCTGCGCGACGCTCACGAAACCGATCGCAGCTCCCGCACCTTCGACGGCTTGACTCCGAGTTCATTGCGGCGCTGCACGGCCGCGCGAATCAATCCGCGAAACAGCGGATGGCAATCAAGCGGGCGCGACTTCAACTCGGGATGAAACTGGCCACCGAGAAACCACGGATGTCCTTTCAACTCCATTATCTCGACCAGGCTGTTGTCGGGCGAAATGCCGGTCGCGACGAGTCCGACTTTCTCGAGCTGCTCGCGATACGAGTTGTTAACTTCCCATCGATGGCGATGGCGTTCCGAGATGCGCGCCTTGCGATACAGCGACGCCGCAATCGATCCCGACGTGAGCACCGCCGGATACGCGCCGAGGCGCATCGTGCCGCCCTTTTTCGACACGTCGCTTCTGCGATTCCATTATATGGATGACGGGATCGGGCGAGTCGGGCGCATTCTCCGACGTGTTCGCGCGCTTGAGGCCGAGCAGGTTGCGCGACGCCTCGATCACCATCATGTGCAAGCCGTAGCAGATGCCGAGAATCGGCACGCGCGTTCTCGCGTGCATAGCGGACGGCGCGAATCATGCCCTCGGTGCCGCGCTCGCCGAAGCCGCCGGGAACGATTATCGCGTGCGCCTGCGCCAGTCGCTCCTCGACGTTCTGCTTTTCGAGCTCTTCGGAATCGACGTAGTCGATAGTGACCCGCGCCTCGTTGCTGATTGCGCCGTGCGCGATCGCCTCGTGCAGGCTCTTGTACGCGTCCTTCAGGTTGACGTACTTGCCGACCACCGCGACGTTGACGGTGACCTTCGGATTCTGCGCAGTCTTGACCACTCGCCGCCACTTCGAGAGGTTCGGCTCGCCGGTCCAGATGTTGAGCTTCTCGCACACGCGCTGATCGAAACCCTCGTCATGATAGCGCAGCGGCACTTCGTAAATCGTCGGCACGTCGGGCGCCGAGATGACGCAGTTCTCCTCGACGTTGCAGAAGTGCGCGATCTTCGCCTTGAGCTTTTTTTCGAGTTGGTGATCGCATCGGCAGAGCAGGATGTCCGGCTGAATCCCGAGTCCGGTCAATTCTTTCACGCTGTGCTGCGTGGGTTTGGTCTTGAGCTCGCCGGCGGTCGGGATAAACGGGACCAGCGTCAGATGTACGTACAAAACATTTTCGCGGCCGTGGTCCCATCGGAACTCGCGCACCGCTTCGAGGAACGGCAGGCTCTCGATATCGCCGACGGTCCCGCCAATCTCCACGATGATCAGATCCGATCCTTCGGCGGCGGCGAGGATGCGTCGTTTGATCTCGTCGGTGATATGCGGAATCACCTGCACGGTCGCGCCGAGATAGTCGCCGCGTCGTTCCTTCTGAATGACGGTGTCGTAGATCTGGCCGGTGGTGCAGTTGTTGCGCTTGCCCATCGGCGTCTGCACGAAGCGCTCGTAATGCCCGAGGTCGAGATCGGTCTCGGCGCCGTCGTCGGTTACGAATACTTCGCCGTGCTGCGTCGGACTCATCGTGCCGGGATCCACGTTGATGTAGGGATCCATCTTGAGCATCGTGACCTTGAGCCCGCGCGCCTCGAGCAGCGCGCCGAGCGACGCAGCGGCCAGGCCCTTGCCGAGCGACGAAACCACGCCGCCCGTTACGAAAATAAATTTTGTTTTTCCCCGCTCCACGCTGAATCCCTCCCCACCGTCAACGAGTTGAATCCGAGGCCGCCTCGCGGGCGCGTGCCAGGTCGTCCGCGGTATCTACTTCAAGCGACGGCGCCACCGACCTGACCACTCTAATAACGTAACCATGCTCGATCGCACGCAACTGCTCGAGCTTTTCGATGCTCTCCAACGCGCCCAGTCGGAAGGGCGGCGAATTTCATGAGGAAGTCGCGCCGATATGCATAAACACCGATATGGCGGAGCGCCTCTTTGGGCATCCCGCCGTCACGCGCATGTGGAATCGGGCTACGCGAGAAGTATAGCGCGTTCCCGTCAGCGCCGCACACGACCTTCACCTTGTTAGGATCGGTCCATTCGAGATGGTCGACGATCGGCGTCGCCAGCGTCGCCATCTGAATCGACGCGTCGGCGCGCATCGCCTCTGCCAAAGCGTCGAGATCGGCGGGCGCGATGAACGGTTGATCGCCCTGCACGCCAAGATAAACGTCGGCGACGATCTTCGATGCGACTTCGGCGATTCGATCGGTGCCGCTCTGATGCTCCGGCGAGGTCATCATCGCTTCGCCGCCCGCCGCGCGCACCGGCGCCGCAATTCGCTCATCGTCAGTCGCGACGATCACGCGCGCGAGCGATTTCGCCTTCGACGCCTGCCGCCACACTCGTACGATCATCGGCACTCCGGCGATCTCCGCCAGCGCCTTTGCGGGCAGGCGGGAAGATCCGTACCGCGCCGGTACGACGGCAATCACCGAGACATCGGCCAGAAACTTTCTCCGCTATTCGAGATTATCGATCGAAGGGGCACATACATTGGTAACCGACCGCCGCGACCTTTGTCAATTTCGCAGTTACGAATTGCCAACAATTTCTCGATCGATGACTTGTCTCGCGCCTGTTTCCGAGGGCACGATTTCGAAAAAATTGCGAAAGCGTCGCGAATTGCGAGCGATCACGCATGCTTTGGCCAAGTGGCACCGTAGTGCACGATTTTGTGCGGTCACTTTTCACGCCGGAGAACGGAAAGGTTGCGACCTGTAATCGCTGAAAAAATCGCCCACACGGTTGGAGGCTCCGCTTCGGTCCCCTTCCCCCTCATAACTCCGCCGACCGTGTGGGCTTTTCGTTCTTAGGCAAACCACGCTGGGAGGTACCTCAGGTCATGGACGATCCAGTGACGCGAATCGATTCGATAGTGGGCGCGGCAGGTGTAGGCGAAGATCTCAGCGCCGACGCCCTCATGCCCGCACAATTTTATCCGGCACGCCGCCGCTCGGCTTCGGTCGAGCCGATCATGCGCCTGATGGGCGGTATCCTTGCCGATGCGGTCCGATGTTTTCAGCGCAATTTCGACGCGACCAGTGCGGGCAGGCGACAGGAATTCAGGGAAGCCCGGTACTGGATTTTCCACGACAAGGGTAGCGGTCCTTTCTCTTTCGACGAAGTGTGCGGCGCTTTGGACATCGACCCGCATCGATTGAGAACTCTGATTTTTCGCTGGGAGAAAAATAAACGCCCCGGTGACAAGCCGCGATTGATTCGGCGCTCCGCGGTCCATATTGGCGGCCGGGTGCAAGCACGTCGAACAAAAGCATAGGCGAGCAGCGATCGAAGCGAATATCTCGCAAAGTAGCTGGAACCGGACGGCACAGCCTGTGCTTCTGCTATTCACGCGTCTCAATATGCGCGGCAAGTCCGCGATTTTGTTCCAGCAGGCAATTTCAAAATGCGAATCAACCCCGCGACTAGCGCATTGCGCGATAATTTGAGGATCGATTCCGGTACTCGTGTCGATACATTCGTTCAGCACGATCCAACGAACGGAAGGGCTGTCGCTCTGCGCGTTGCGGGCCTGACTAAGAGTTACGGCACTACCACTGCTGTCAGTGGATTGAATTTCGACATCCACGAAGGCGAGATTTTCGGCCTGCTCGGCTCCAACGGCGCCGGCAAGACCACGACGATTGCGATGCTCGCGACGCAGCGCCGGCCCTCATCGGGAGACGCGACGCTGTTCGGTCATAGCGCGTGCAAGAACCCTTATCGCGTTCGTCAGATGATTGGTCTTGCGCCGCAGGAAGTATCGCTCTACCCGGCGCTTACTGCGGCGGAGAATTTGCGATTTTTCGGAAGCATTTACGGAATCAGGCAATCCGATCTCCGCGATCGCATCGACGAGTTGCTGGCCTTGGTGGGATTGGATGCGCACCGCGACAATCAGGTCGGCATTTTCTCCGGTGGCATGAAGCGCCGTCTGAATCTCGCGGTTTCGCTGGTGCATCGGCCGAAGCTCATCCTGCTAGACGAGCCGACCGCCGGCGTCGACCCGCAATCGCGCGAGCAGATCCTGAAAATCATCGGCAGCCTGCGCGATGACGGCAACGCCATCCTCTACACCACGCACTACATGGAAGAGGCAGAAAGAATTTGCGACCGCCTGGGAATCCTGAGCGAGGGGAAGCTCGTCGCTACGGGCACTCTCGACGAGTTGCTGAGTGGACTCGAGTTCGCGGAGATCATCGAAGTGCGGGGACTGCCGGTCGGGATCGATCTCGCCGCGATGCAGGCCCTGGGCGGAGTCAGCCGCATCGAGCGCAGCGACGGCGTGGTCCGGTTGTATGTAAAACGCGCCACTGATTACCTGTGGCCGCTTCAGAAAATTATCAATCGTTCCGATGAAGACGTGCGCATCAAGATTGCGCCGCTCAGCCTCGAAAATCTTTTCCTACAAATGACTGGAACGGAGCTTCGCGATTGATGCGCACACTGTCGATCATGCTGATGGTTCTGCTTCTCCTCGCCGCGCCGGCTCGGGCTGGAAGCGCGCTGGATTGTACCCGGACGACTCTCGAGCAGGCGAAGACAATTGTCGCCGGCAGTCAGACTCACAATGAAAAACTGGCGGCACTGTCCACGCTGTTCAGCAAGTTTCTCGATACCGACGCGATGGGTCGCGAGGCGCTCGGGGCGCACTGGACAAGCTTCACGACCGCACAGCAGACAGCGTTCCTTGGTTTGTTCCGCGAGCTTCTTCAGCGGACCTACGTGCAGAAACTGCTGCTCTTCGAGAATCCAAACTTCGTCTACGCGGGCGAGCAATCCACCGGCGCGGGCGCAGTCGTCGATACCAAGATCGTCACGCCGCGCGATCAGTTCGACGTCACCTATCGGCTGAAACCGGTGGGCGATACCTGGATGGCGACTTCGATCACAGTCGAAGACGTGAGCCTGACCGCCAACCTGGGCAGTCAGCTCAACGATCTGCTTTCGCGGATGAGCGTCGACGACGTGCTCGACGCTGATGCGGCGGAAATACGGCAACGCCGAGCGCAGAGGCGCAGTCATGAAGACCGCTGCCATGATGCTGAAAGATCTTGCGGCTCATCGCCGCGACCGCTTACGGTCTGATTGCGCTGCTGGTCGTTCCCATCGTGGTGATAATGGTCGTCGCATCGGCGACTCAGTCCGGCGACGGCAGCAAGAGCATCCTGTTCCCCGTCGTCAACGAGGATCAGGGTCCCGTCGCGACCGCGCTGATCCGCGCCTTTCGCGAGCATCTCGACGTGCGCGTAGTTTCCCGCGCGACGGCTCATCATCTGGTCGCCGAGGCCAACGACGCTCCCGCCGCGCTCATCCTGCCGCCCGAACTTGAGCAAGCGCTATCTCGCGCAGAAGCCCACGACGGTTGAGATGCTCACCGATCCCGCGCAGTGGCGGGAGCTCGAGGCGATCAAAGTGGTGATGCTGCTGGCCGATCGCGAGACTGCGTCGCTCGGCGATCCGTTCAGCCAGGAATTGCTGAGCGTCAAGGAGCGCAACATCACCGGCGACAACGTCTCGTTCTCGTCGCTCGAACAGAACATCCCGGGTTTCAGCCTGATGTTCGTGCTGCTCACTCTAATCTTCAGCGTCTCGCTCGCGCTGCGCGAAGAGGAAGTATGGGGCACGAGTGCGCGGCTCTCGGTCGCGCCGGTGCCGCGCAGCGTCGTCTGCTCGGCGGGAAGCTGCTGGCGCGTCTGATAGTCGGCACCGCGCAATTGCTGCTGCTGCTCGTGTTTGGACATTTCGTTTACGGGCTCAGGCTCGGCCATTCACCGGTTGCGATTATCCTGGTGGCGAGCGCAGTGGTCGCCTCGATGACCTGCTTCGCCGCCGTCGTCGCATCCTTCGTGCGCACTCGCGAGCAGGCGATTCCGGTTGGCCTGGCGGTGGCGTTCATCCTGGCTTCGCTCGGCGGATTGTTCTGGCCTTTGTATGACCTGCCGAGATCGATGCAGCACGTCGCGAGCGGGCTCATCACCACATGGTCGATGTCCGCGCTGCAGGACGTGATGCTGCGCGACAAGAGCCTCGTGGCAGTTTCAACCGAGCTGCTGGTGCTCGTTGCTTACGGCCTCGTGTCTTTTCTGATCGCATTGCGGCTCTTCCGCTACGGAGGCGAGGTTCAATCGTCATGAGTCATTCAATATCGAGAGCGATCTACCGCTCGCTTTTGCCAATTGCGATCATTCTTCTGTTGCTCGCCAGTATGGGACTGGTCGGATGCTCGACGCATCGCTCCGCGCGCGACGAGGAAGCGATGGCTTCAGACTCCCCATCTGCGATCGAGCAGATGGATTACGATCCGTGGGAGTCGATCAACGACAAGACCTTCTACTTCAATTTCAATATAGCCGACCATTACGCAATCAAGCCGGCCGCCAAATTCTGGTCGCGATTGCCGGCGCAGTTCCGAGAAAGTCTGGCTAACGCGTTCTACAACCTGGATATGCCGAGGAGGTTCGTGAACAAGGTCTTCCAGGGCAGGCTGCCCAGCGCCGGCATCGAACTCACGCGCTTTGTCGTCAACACAACAGTCGGCGTCGCGGGATTCTTCGACGTCGCCTCGCGCATGGGTCTCGAGAAGAGTGACGCCGACAGCGGAGAAACCTTTGCCCTTTACGGCGCGAAGCCCGGGCCATACCTGGTATTGCCATTGTTGCCGCCGCTGGACGTGCGCGACGCGTTCGGCTTCGCCGCAGACTCATTCATGGATCCGCTTTCATGGTTCGTCACCCCGATCGGCGCCGACATAGGCCGTAGCGCCGCCAAAGCAGATCAACGAACGCGCTCAAAACATGAAACTGTACGACGACGTCGAAGATAGTTCACTCGACCTGTACGCCGCGGTGCGAAACGGATACCTCCAGCGCCGCCGCAAGGCAATTCAAGACGCCATTCTCGATCGCGATCGAACCTGGGAAAGAATCTCCGATCCTTTCGAGCATCACGAGAAATCGACGCTCGGCGGGGAGACGCAGTCGGAATAAGCCGCCGCTATTCGTAAAGCGCGGGCACGTTTACTCCCGAGCGAAACACGCGTGCTCGACAGCACCAGGCGCGGATCCGACGCGCAGTTCGTCGATCCCGCATGCAAAATCAGCGGATGCGTCACGAAGACGTCGCCCGCCTCGCCCGTCATCTCGATCACGCGAACGTTGACGTCGCCGATCACGCCGCCGTCTTTCATGAACTGCTGCACGCGATCGACCTTCTCATCGAACGAGCACAGTCCTTTCACCCACGGATAATTCCGAATCAGACCCTCGCGCGCCTCGGCTGATCGCAGTTTCCCGGCCGGTTCCTTGTCCGCGAGATCCTGCACGAGCCGATGCGATCCCGCGAGAAAGAGCGTGCCCCCGCCTGTCGGCCGCAACTTTGCCAAACACACGAAGATCCGCACGGCGAAGAGTTCTTGCACACGCGACGGCGCCGGGAAATCCAGATGCCAACTCTTATGAGGAACGTCCCATCGCTCGGTGGATTCGGGAAACGTGACGAGCAGCGATCCCCATCGCTCCGGCCTTTGCCAATTGCCATCGCCCAAAAGGTTATTGAGCGCCTCGCAAACCGTTGAACTGCCGATCTGTTCGAAATTTTCAGACTTCGGCAAATCATGAAATCCGGCTACCCGCCGGCGCCTTCCACGTATCCGAGTCATCGCGACGGATCTGAAACCGTCGGCCAAGCATCTCCCAGACCCGATCGCACATCTTCGCAGCGTCGCGAGACGCAATCGCGCCCGGGACGCGCACGATACCCGATCGATCGAATTCTTCGCGCTGCTGAGGTGTAAACATGGCGGGAGTTTTCGCTCATCACAAATAAACGAGCGGCCCGAAAGAGCCGCCCATTGAGATCAAATCGCAAACGCGCGCGCGAATCTACTTGCCGCGAATCCTTGTGCGGCGCATTTTCCGCAGGCGCGATTTCGCCTGATGCGGATCGCTCTTTTTCTTGCGGGCTAGTTTGCGGTTGCGGCGGTTTCGCTGTTTCGAGGCTACCTTCATTGGTTCTCCTGACCTGGATTATTGTTCGGCACCGGCGCGGCCGCGTTGTATGCCTCGCCGCCCAGTGAATGGGGTGGCGTGAACGCGATCGGGCTTATCGCCATCACTTCGGTTGCTGCTTGTCCTTCGTCCTGCGCGATCACTCGTCCGAGCGGTTCTCCCGTCGTGATCGGCCCGTCGATCGCCGGTGCCACATCGTACACTACCTTTACCGTCGCGGCATCGGCCTTACGCACCACCAGTTTGAGATCGGTTGCTGCGACCGGCTGAATCAACGGACCCTGATGGACCTGCACCTGAACCGGAATCGGCTGTCCGGACTTGAGCAGCGACACCGCGGTAAATTGATCGAAGCCCCATTCCATCACTTTCGCCGCCTGCGCGAAGCGCTGTGCATTCGACGGCGCGCCGAGGATCACCGCAATCAGCCGCATGTCGCCGCGCTTGGCCGTGGTGGTGACGTTGAATCCCGCCTGGTAGGTGAAGCCGGTCTTGAGCCCATCGCATCCTTCGAAATGCCCGATCAGATGATTGGTGTTGTTCAGAATCGCGACGCCGTTGTCGAAGTCCATATGCTCCTGGCTAGACCACATCAGCAGGTTGGTCTCGCGGATTATCGCGCGGCCCACAATCGCCAGATCGAAGGCAGTCGTGCGATCAGCGTCGTGCGTCGGACGCGGCGGCAGTCCGTCGACGGTCTGATACTCCGTATGGTTCATGCCGAGTTCGCGCGCCCGCTGATTCATCATGCGGACCATCGCCTCGACCGAACCGCCGATTTTTTCCGCGACTGCGACTGCGGCGTCATTGGCCGACTTGACCAGCGCCGCTTTCATCAGTTCGCGCAGCGGATAAACGTCGCCCTCTTTGAGGCCGACGCGCGAGCCGCCGGTATGCGCGGCTCGCTCGGAAATTCTGACCGGGTCATTGCCGTTGAAACGCCCCGCATTGATCTGCTCCTGCGCTATCAGCAGGTTCATCATCTTGGCCATCGAGGCCGGCGGCCATTCCATGTCGGCGTTGTAGGCCATCAGCACGCGGCCGCTGTCCGCATCCTCGAGCAGTGCGCCCTTGTAGAGCGGACCGCCTGAGGTTGCCGCCCGCGCCGGCCGCTTCGAATGATGAACTGTCTTGTGCACTCGGTGCCATTCCGTGGTCTGCGCCGGCCGGCGATGCCGCGAGCAAGATCGCCGCGCTCAACATCAATGCCGAGCCGAACGATATTGTTGATTTCAAATTAACGACCGCACGATGCCATCTCGACAAATTCCACCGCTTCCCCAATTCCACCACCTGCCTTCGTCGTCTGCTCGTTAGTCCGATTCGCCGCGCTCAGGGATTGCGGATGAAACCGCTTGGGTCGGATCCGCCCTTCGCGCCGCCGCTGCTTTCGACGTGTTGCAGAATCGCGAGGTTGGTCCGCGCCGGCGTGTAATCGGGAATCTCACCTACCAGCTCGTTCCATTCCTGGCTTGCTCTGACGTACTTGCCTTCCTCGGCGTAAATTGCGCCGAGCGTGTTGCGTGCGTCCGGTTGACTCGGATCGATCTGCAGCGACAGTAGCGCTTCCTGCTCGGCTTGCGCGAGTGCTCCGCGACGCTCATAAGCGAGTGCGAGGTTGAAATGTGTCTCGGGCCGATCCGGTCCGAGCAGCGCGGCCGAGTCGCAGCACCTGGGTCGCGTCCTGAGTCTGGCCGCCTTCGAGATAGAGCAGTCCGAGGTTAAGGAACAACTGCCAGTCGTCGAGGCCGAGCTCGATCGCCTTTTGATATTCGGCCAGCTCCTGGCGATGTTCGCCGACGACCCCGTACGCAAAACCCAAATGATAGTGCGCGAGCGCGTTGCCGGGATCGCCTTCGATTACGACGCGATGACGTCGGATGGCCTCGGGATAGTCTTCCATGCCCAGGAAATAGTCGGCCAGCGGATCGCAAACCTGCTCGTCGGAAGAACTGCTTTTGGTGTTGGCGCGCGCGCTGACCGGCGACTGGAAAACCAGCGCGATCAGTGCAACCAGGCAAATGCCCGAACGGCGAAAGCTCAACAACTTTTTAATTCCCCGCGGCCCGCGATACCCCGCAGGAAGAAATCAGATGTTAGCAGGAATTTTCGCTACAAAAAAACGCGCAGCGTATTTTGCAACGCTGCGCGCCAAAAAAAGGCGTCGTGCCAATCATCACGAGCCGAATCAATCCGGTTTCGCGCGACGGACCGATCGCCGGAGGCAAAGCCAACTCCACCCCCCGACCCTGAATGGATCGAACTGCCTTAGGCGATTCGAAACAGGGCGACCGCTCTGCGCGGTCGCCCTGTCGAACTGTCCCTCAAACTGTTACGGATTGGCCGGAGGAGTCACTGCGCCGGCGATGATTCCGCCGCCGGTGACGCCATCGTCGCCGCTGTCGGCGGCTCGACGTCTTCTTGTGATGGTGATGATGCTTCTTCGGCGCCGCTGCGACCGATGCACTCGGCCGCCGGGGCCGCCATGCTGGCCTCAGCCGCAGGCGCTGCCATGCTTGGCGCAGCTGCCGGGCCTGTGCGAAAGCCGGCATGCCATCGCGGTGGCGAAGAAAGCTGCGGAGAGGATTGATAGGGTGCGCTTCATACTCGTGGATCTCCTTGATCTGGTGCGGCCCTTAATGGGACGCAAAATGACTATTAAGCGTATTGCTATACCTGTGCCATCGGGGTCACGGCAAGATCTACATGCAAGATTGCGGCAATTTCTTTCGACGTCAACCTCGCGATGACGCAATCGGTCTATCGTACTATCCGCTTTGCGTCGTCGCCGGCGCTTCCTATCCCTTTCTCCGGCGCTCGTCTCTTAGCTCGCGATAGAGCGCTATCAACTCCTTAAACGCCCGTGCAACCACCTTGAGATTAGCGCCCGACTGCTCGCCGGTCAGCCGCGGCAGATGCTGGACGTCCACCTCTTTTACCTTTGCGTTGCGCCCTGCCACCCGCGCCATCAACTCGGTCGAGATCATCGCGCCATGCGCGCGCAGTTCCATCCCGTCGAGCTTCTCGCGCTTGAACAGTTTGAAGCCGCAATCGATATCGCTGATCGTGATGCCGAGCAGAACGCGCACCAGAGTCGTCCACGCCTTGCCGTTGACGCGTCGCATCAGATGGATCGGCGCGATGCGCGCGGCGTCCACAGACCACGTCGTACTCGGGAACGAACGGCGTCAGCCGCTCGAGATCAGCTGGATCGAATTGCCCGTCGCCGTCGCATAGCAATACGTACGGTTGAGTCGCGGCGCGAATTCCTGAAATCACCGCTCCGCCGTAGCCGCGATTGACCGGATGACGCACGACCTTGACGTGCGAATCCTCAGCCGCGAGGCGCTCGGCTATTTCACCGGTGCGATCGCGGCTGCCGTCGTCGACCACGATCACTTCGAAGTTGTCAGCGACGCGCGGGCATTCGGCAATCCACGAGCGCACGACGCGCTCGACATTGCCTTCCTCGTTATGCGACGGCAGAAAGACGCTGATTCCGGGGATTCGGGCCGCGGCGCTCACGATTGCGTAGTGCGAGCTAATCGCCAATCTCGCGATAGCCGCCGCGGAAGAACAGCAGCGGCTTGCCTTCGTGCGGAGTTTCGGCCTGCTCGATCTCGCCGAGGTAAATCGTATGGTCGCCGCCGTCGATCGCAGTCGTCACCTTGCACTCGAGGTAGGCGAGCGCGCCGTCGAGGATCGGAGCGCCGTTCGCGCCGATCCTGTAACTGACGCCTTCGAACTTGTTGCCGCCGCTGACCGCGAACCTGCGCGACAACGCTTCCTGGTCATGACGCCAGTACATTGACGGTGAAGATTTTGCTCTCGTCGAAGCACGGATAGCTGTCGGCTTTCTTGTCGACGCAGACCAGCGCCAGCGGCGGAATCAGCGAGACCGACGTAAACGCATTGGCAGTCAGGCCATGCAGCTCGCCCGACGTGCGAATCGACGTGATGACGGTGACGCCGGTTGCAAAATGACCCATCACGCGCCGCAATTCATTCTTTTCGATTGCCATCCCAAATCTCTCCGCGCGCGGATGCTATCAAACACTCGCCAACCGCAAAAGCTCAAGCAGGGCAGTGGGACGGCGCCTCAGTGGGGCGGGCCGCCGTGCCCGCCCTCCTAAACTCCTTCAGTCCCATCCCGAGCGATCGCGCGCAACCACATTCTTCCCACCAAGGTAAACATAGTCGAGATCGAGCGACGTCAACGGCCGATCGTTCGCGCTGACGCACACGCCCACCGGTGACGCCACGAATATTGTGTGATCACCGGCGACGTGGCTGTCGATCACGCGAGCTTCCAGGGCGATCATCGCGAGTTTTAACCACGGCACCGAGAGCGTCGGCGACAATTCGAACTCGATCGCGTCGAGATTGTTGTCGCGACGAGCACGCGCCGAATAGAAATAATCCTCAAGCTCTCGACCGCGGCGACCCACGATGTTCAATCCGAACGCGCCCGTTCTCGTGATCACCGCGTTGCTGAAATGAGCAGTATCGACCGCCGCCGTGAACATCACCGGCTCGCCCGAGACCTGCGCGACCCACGACGACGACATCCCATGGCATCGCCCATTCTCCTGCGTGGTCAAAACGTATATCCCGGTGGTGAGGCCGGCCATCGCGCGCGCAAGGTTGTTGTCCATCGAACGAATGCTCCCGAAGTTGCTCGGCGACAGATTTCAGATTTACGCTACGTTACAATTGACCTTCGCACCAAGCGTTTACAAAATGCATAATGTGACCGCGATGCTGAAGCTTGGTTGGAGTTGATGGGCAGGATTGCTGGATCGATCGCCGTCGCATTAATTGCCGCGACAATAGTGATGACGTGTGACGCCGACCCTGCGCTCGCGGGACCTGCCGCTGCGCTCGCGCAGTCGACGACGCCGATTACAGCCACTGATGCGGAGAAGGCAGGCGTGCAGCCGCCGGCGCCGAACTATCCTCCCGGCCAGAAGTGCGGTCAATTCCGGGATGCCGGCGCCTCCTCCGCCCGACATCCTCGAGACGCCGACGCCGACAACCACACCGACGCCGAAGCCCACTCCGCTACCGCCGCAAGTGAAAATCGAAGGCGTGCGGACCGATCGCGTGCCGACCCCGGGCCAGCTCCTGTTCGACAAGACCCGCGCCATCGCTTTCGAGGATCCGCTTCAATTGGTCGGTGACGATATTCAAGAAACGTCACCAGCTGATCGTCTATTACAAAGGCCGGCTGTTTAAGACTTACCACGCGGTGTTCGGCCGCAGCTTCGAGCCCGGCACGAAACTGTGGGAAGGCGATCGCCGCACGCCGGAGGGTGTTTACGCAATCGTCGAGAAGCATCCGAGCGCCCGTTGGGATTGGTTCCTGACCCTGAACTATCCCAACTCGCTCGACCGCTACCGCTACGAACAAATGCGCACCGGCGGCGAGGTGCCGACCGAAGACGGACATCCCGGTCGGCGTCGGCGGCAGAATCGGAATCCACGGCACCGACAATCCGACTGCTGAACCGCGGCGACGTCAACTGGACCACAGGATGCATCTCGGTGGACGATCGAGACGTCGAAGAACTAATGCGCATCCTCCCCAAAGGCACGCTGGTGATAATCAATCCGTGACAGGGGAACGGTAAATCACTTTATCAAATGTGAAACCCGCGGTGGGTTTCACGCTTCCCTCGGCAGGGGTGACCCCTGCACCCGGTGATAAGAAAGGATGCGGGACTTCGTCCCTGTTCAAAGGGTTGGGGCGGAGTTCTTTTCATTGTGTCATCCCGAGCGTAGCCGAGGGACCCCGGATCTTTCTCGACGCCAGCCTACGCACCCCCAACCACGGATCAACCGCGATGTGTGACGCCCGATCTGCATTCCGGCGTTTGCGTCATCCCAACCGAACCGATCGGTTATTTTCACAGCCACACCTCCGCTTCAATTCTGGACGTTGACGGTCACGCTGGCTTTTCCCACCACTGTGCGGCTTGAATTGAAGCCCTTCGCGAGAATCGTATGGCTGCCGTTTGAAACCGTGGTCGAGTCCCAACTGAACGTGGTCGGCGGCGACGATGCCAGGTAGTTGCCGTCGATATAGATATTCTCCCACTCCACCTTCGAGCTCTTGGTCGTGACAATCGACACAGTGCCGCTGACCGTCGCGCCATTGGCTAGGCGCTGTGATCGCGACCGCCCCTGCGTGGGAGCGGCCGTCGGCGTCGGAGTTGGCGGGATCGGGGTAGGCGTTGGGGTCGGAGCTACCGGTGTCGGCGTCGGAGTCGGCGCTATTGGTGTAGGTGTCGGCGTTGGCGGTTTCGGAGTAGGCGTTAGGGTCGCGGTTACTTTCGGTGTTGGCGTTGGTGTCGAAGTGCTCGTACCGTTCTCGACGTCCACGGTAATGCTATCCGAGCCAACCTTGGTCCTGCTGCCGCTGGCGCTACTGAATGCCTGTATGGAAACAGTATGCGAGCCGTTGGCGACCGTGGTCGAATCCCACGTGAAGTTGTACGGCGGACTCGACACGAGGTAGTTGCCATCCACGTACAGATTGATCCATTGGGCCTTCGAACTAACCGCGGTCGAAATGATCACTGTGTTCTGCACGACCGAGTTGTTGACCGGCGCCATGATTTTCGCCGCCGGCTTCGTCGCCGGCGTGTACAACTCCCCGGTTTGGCTAAAGCCGGTCACGAGCACCTGACCGCTGCTTAACAACGATGCGAGGTGAAAAGTTCGCTCGGTGCTCATGCTGCCAGTTGCGGCGAAAGTTCCCGTTGGAGGGTCGAACAGTTCTGCGGTGTTCGTCACGGTGACACCGCCAGATCCTGCTTTTGTCCACCCGCCGGTCAGAAGAACCTGACCATTGGATAGCAAGGTCGCTGTGTGACTTTCGCGACCCGTACCGATCGCCATATCACCCGTCGGGCTGAAGCTTCCGCTAGTGGGATCGTAGATTTCAGCCGTGTTAACGGGGCCGTTGTCATCTCCACCCGCTACAAGTACCTGTCCATCGAAAAGCAACGTCGCCGTCTGGCCCCAGCGCGGCGTCGCCATGCTTCCGGTGAGAGTGAAGGTATTGTTTGACGGGTCGAACAATTCGGCCTGGTTGGTTGAGTTGGTCCCATCGGTGGCATATTGGCCGCCGGCAATCAGAACTTGACCATTCGGTAAAAGAGTCGCTGAATGAAAGGCGCGCGGAACGTTCATGTTGCCGACTTCGGTGAAGCTGCCGGTCGTCGGATCGTAGATTTCCGCCGAGGCGAGCACGTAGCCGCCGCTGGTTGAGCTAGCAAAAGTGACCCCGCCGGTGATCAGCACTTTGCCGTCGGTGAGCAGCGTCGCTGTAGCATCTTCACGCGCGGAACTCATACTGCCGGTCGCGGTAAAAGTGCCTTTGATGGAATCAAATATTTCGGCACTACTCAGAATGTTGTTGCCAGCGTCTTGCCCGCCAGCCATCAACACATTGCCGTTGGTCAGCAGCGTTGCGGTATGTGCGGTCCGTTGGGTTGTCATGCGGTACGTTCCACCGAAGGTGCCCGAGTCGGGGCTGTAGAGTTCGGCTTGGGGAACGCTGACTCCATTTCCACCACCAGCAACGAGCACCTTGTCGTACAACAACCGCGTTGCCGTCCCGCTGGTGTGTGGATATGCGGTGCTCCCAGTCGTCGAAAACGTTTGAGCCGAGACCGTCACCGCGGAAATCAACAGGATCGATACGATGCTGAGGGCGAACGAAAGCCCGAAACTCCTTTTATGTAGTTGCGAAGCCATCCCAGGTTCCTCCAAGGGTTGATGGTAAAAATTTCAATTCATGAAGGCCCTAAATTTTCAATTCTGGACGTTGACCGTCACGCTGGCTTTTCCGACCACTGTACGGCTTGAATTGAAGCCCTTCGCGAGAATCGTATGGCTGCCGTTTGAAACCGTGGTCGAGTCCCAACTGAATGTGGTCGGCGGCGACGACGCCAGGTAGTTGCCGTCGATATAGATATTCTCCCACTGCACCTTCGAGCTCTTGGTCGTGACAATCGACACAGTGCCGCTGACCGTCGCGCCATTGGTAGGCGCCGTGATCGCGACCGCCCCCGACGCGGGAGTGGGTGACGGTGTCGGAGTCGGCGCGATCGGCGTAGGCGTTGGCGTTGGCGGTATCGGAGTGGGTGTCGGTGTCGGAGTTGGCGCTATCGGAGTTGGCGTTCGGCTTGCGGTTACCGTTGGAGTCGAAGTGCTCGTACCGTTCTCGACGTCCACGGTAATGCTATCGGAGCCGACCTCGGTCCTGCTGCCGCTGGCGCTACTGAATGCCTCTATGGAAATAGTGTGCGAGCCGTTGGCGACCGTGGTCGAGTCCCACGTGAAGTTGTACGGCGGGCTCGACACGATGTAATTGCCGTCCACGTAGAGATTGATCCATTGGACCTGCGAACCAACCGTGGTCGAAATGATCACTGTGTTCTGCACGACCGAATTGTTGTCCGGCGACAGGATTTTTGCCGCCGGCATCGTCGCCGGCGTGTACAACTCCGGGGTTTGGTTGGTTTGGTCGGTGTCGCCGCCAGTCACGAGTACCAATCCGTCGTTCAAGGTTGACGCGAGGGCTCCAACCCGGAACTCAGTCATGTTTCCCGTGGTGGTAAAGGAATTGCTGGAGGGGTGGAACAACTCAGCGCTATTGAGAGGTTGGGGACCGTTATTAGTGTCTTCCAGTCCGCCGGCAATCAGTACTTGGCCGTTCGGTAACAATGCAGCGATATGATTTCTTCGATCAGTCGTCATGTTACCGGCTGAGCTGAAGGTCCCGCTGGACGGATTATAAATCTCGGCGGTCTTGGTTGTGATATCTGACACCCGGTCGAGTCCGCCTGCCACAAGCACTCGGCCACCCAAGAGCAATGTCGCGGTATGACCAAAGGAATGTCCGGTGTTCATGCTACCGGTGGCGGTGAAGGTGCCCGTTGAAGGATGATACAGTTCGGCTGTTTTACCCGTGTTGCCATCGCCGGCAATCAGAACTCTACAATCTGGAAGAAGTGTTGCCGTATGGTCTCCTGGTTCATTGACCATGGTGCCGCTCGCGGTGAAAGCGCCCGTAGCTGGATCGTAAATCTCCGCCGTCGAGGCCGCGGCCGGAGGCTGTGTGCTCCCACCTGTAATAAGCACCTTTCCGCTGCAGAGCAGGGTGGCCACGTGAAGGTAGCGCGGCGTGCTCAAACTCCCTGTGGAAGTGAACGTGCCGGTGGAGGGATCGTACAGTTCGGCGGTAGCAAATGTCTCATAAGGAGAATCATTGCTATCAATCCCGCCCGCGATCAGCACCTTGCCATCGGTCAGGAGTGTTGCCGTATGGTCGGCTCGCGCAGCTGCCATACTTCCGGTTGCAGTGAAGGTGCCCGTAGCTGGATTGTAAAGTTCGGCCGTGTCGGTCGCGGCGCCGGTCCCATCGAATCCTCCAGCAAACAGCACTTCCCCGTTCAATAGTTGCGTGCCGGTGTTACCGCTTCGCGAAATGGACATGCTCCCAGTCGGCGAAAACGTTTGAGCCGAGACCGTCACTGCGGAAATCGAACAGGATCGATATTGTGCAAGCGATGCTGAGGGCGAACGAAAGACCGAAACTCCCTTTCTGTAGATGCGAAGTCATCCGGATTCCTCCCAGGTGATGTAAAAATTTCAGTGCATGAAGGCTGGTAAATTTTTCTCCGCTAGTACGACCGTGAGTTCTGATGGCTCATGGGAAAAAACAGCCGATTTCTCAAAGAGGCAGGTGCATTGAGCTATTTATTTCCGCTCTGGCGCGCAGACTAAAAGCGAAATGTATGCCATCGAGAGCAGAGCGCGTCGAAACCTATTTGCGCGCTCTGGGCGCACAGTTGTGATAGTTAACCTCCAGTGAACCTACCGCTCAGGCTGATTCGATGAACCGGCAGGGCTATATCAAATGGCTCAAGCGGCTGGTGGTGATCGGCGCGCTCGCCGCCACCGGATTGCGAGTCGGACTATGGAGTGTCGAGTCCATCGCCGACACCTCAAACGGACAAGTTTCCGGCGCGACCGCCGATCGCACTTGCCGATCTGCAGCATGCGCTCGACATTGAGTTCACACCGATCGTGAAAGACGGCCTGCTCAGAAAATCGACCGGATGTGGAGTTGCGATTGGCGTAATCGATCACGGCCAGCGCCGCGTGTTCACCTACGGCGCCGCGCGCGCAGATTCGATCTTCGAGATAGGCTCTGTCACGAAAACCTTCACCGGACTCGTACTCGCGCAACTCGCGGCACAGAAGAAAATCAGTCTCGACGAACCGCTACGCCCGATTCTCTTCCCGGACCTCGCGGCGAAATCGACCGGCGCAGAAATCACCCTGCTCGATCTCGCGACTCATCGCTCGGGGCTTCCAAGCGTCCCCGACAATCTCCAGCCGAAAGATCCGAGCAACCCGTTTGCAGACTACGACCGCGTCGCGATGCGTCAGTTTCTCGTGAGTCACGGGACTGCGAGACCGCGGACGCGAAGTATCTGTACAGCAGCTTCGGTATCGGCCTGCTCGGATATGCGCTCGCCCAACGCGCCGGCGTGCCGTACGCGCAATTGGTCCGAACTGAGATCACGGGACCGCTCAAGATGAACGATACCGTGTTCGCCCTCTCGCCAGAGCAGCAACGCCGAGTTATCCAGGGTCACGACGCCGGAATGGAGCCCGTCGACGCGGGACTTGGCGAAAGCGGAATGTTTACCGGCGCGGTCGGCGCAAAGTCGACGGTGCAGGATTTGCTCACCTATCTCGACGCGAATCTGCATCCCGATCGATACGCCGCCGCTGACCGCGTCACCCGGCGCGACTCTCCCCGCCGCGTTTGCGATCGACCATCAGCTACGAGGGAACGTGAAAGCGAATACCGAGGTGGCATTCAGTTGGCTGTATGACGTCGATGCCCGACGGTACGAGCACGGCGGCACCACTCCCGGCTATACCGCTCACGTAGAATTCGCGCCGGACGAGAATCGCGCAATCGTGGTGCTCTACAATCGGATGGACGAAATGCCGGGACAACAGCGATTCGTCGATCGAGTCGCCGAGAACATCAACGACCTGATGTCGGGCAAGCCAGCCACCCGAATCGACCTCATCCCGGCAGATGATCCCGCACGCGCCGCCCTCGAAGAGACTGACAACAACTTTTAAGGACTACTTGCCTGCGCTGGTGGCGAATCCCTTTCCGATTTTTCCGGATTGCTTCATAGCCCGCTAGTTGCTCGACGTCGTGCGACACTACTATGTGCACGTCAGGGTTGGATGCAGCTAAGTCGTGTAGCGTGCGCAGTTCCGAAGTCACCTGATCGCTGTTCTCGCGCATCGCCAGTTCGGCCAGCCGTGGGCGGCATTTCGGGATTGTTACTTGCTCCATCGCCCAGGCTACGTCGCCTATCAAAAGATATTCCGAGTTGTCAGCTAATCGGACATAAACAATCTGGCTCCCGACTGTGTGGCCGGGCGCTTTGATCAGGACTATGCCGGGCGCCAGCGGATAGTAGTGATCGTAGTCGATTGGATGCAGCGACGTGCGGACGTTCTCGGGAAACTTGTTCTCCTTCAGGAATCGGGTGTCGTCGCGCTGCTCCCGCGTCAACATCAGGTGATCGGCGAAGGCCGGCAGATTCGGCGACTCGGCGATTCCTTGCAGATGGTCGGCATGCTCGTGCGTGATGACGATCGCGCGCGCGTGAGTCAGCGCGTCCTGCTCGGCCTTGTACTGAGCGTCGTCGAAGCCGCCGGGGAAATTCTTCTCGAAGAAGGCGCGTCCAGGCGGTGCGTCGACGATAACCATCGAGCCGTCCGCATAGAGGACCTGGTATGAAGGGAAGACCATCGGATGGCGATCGAAGCGGACGCCGCCAAGAAAGAACGCCGCGGGCGGGTTGCCGTGCGCGATTTCAGCAGCGTTGATCTTGACCGGATGCGCGCCGGTCGGCTGGTCGGCGAGTTTTCGCAACGTTGCGAGATCGATCTGGTAGTCCGAATGATCGGGAACCGAGGGACCTTGCAGCAGGAAGACGAGGGCAATCAGCGCGATCGTGATTATCGTGCCGATAACAATACCTGCGATTCTCAGGAAACGTCCCATCAAGAACTCCATGCGCATGAGGCCGCCGACTTGCGCATCGCACAATATGGCCGGGTGCCGCGAACGGAACAACTAGCCACCAGGTAAACGCGCGGTGCATAATCGCAGGCTCGAAGGAGCATTGCGCTGAGTCAGATGAGCACGCCGAGCATCATAGGCGAGTCGAATCCGCCGAAAGCATGGATCGAAGCGGTCCATCGATCGCTAATCAGCTTCAACACCGCGGCGACCGGGATCGTCGAGTCCTACCCGGTGGTATTTCTCATCAAGGATGCGAGCAACAACATCTCCGGTGGTCTACTCGGAAATATTGTCGGCGGATGGCTGCACATACGATCGTTGTGGGTCGATAAGATGTGGCGGGGACGTGGCTATGCGACCCAGCTCATGGCCGCCGCCGAGCGCTACGCCATCGCCAAAGGATGCATCGCATCGTTTCTGCAAACCGGCAGTTACGAAGCGCGCCCGCTTTACGAGAAGCTGGGCTATCGCGTATTCGCCGATCTCAGCGATCATCCGTCCAAGGGACACAATCGGTATTTCCTTGCGAAGCAGCCGCTGTCCGGAATCGATAATGGCGGCGATGGGCGCGATCGCGCGAACATCGTTATGCAGCCGTATGCTGCCGGCGACGTTGTGGAGACCGTCAATCGCGGCATCCAGACCCATGCCAGCGCCGCGATAGGTCTGCCCGAGCAGATGTGGTTTGCCGGCAATTTCTTTCTGAAGAGTGAAGCCGGCGAGATCCTCGGCGGCGCGCTCGGCAACACCTGGGGGCTATGGCTCTATGTCTCTGACGTGTGGGTCGATCCTTCGCTACGCGGAAAGGGCTACGCGACGAAGCTTATGACTGCGATCGAGCACCTGGCAGTCGAGCGTGGATGCCTCAACTCCTTTCTCGACACGTTCAGCTTCCAGGCGCGCCCGCTTTACGAAAAACTGGGCTACAAAGTCTTCGGCACGTTGGAAAATCATCCTAAGGGTCATACCCACTATTTCCTGAAGAAGACTCTCTGATTTGCTAAGACCTCATCGAGTTAACTGCTGGGATAGTTATCGCCATCTTCCCGCGACTGTTATGTAAAATCTTCCGATTCCCGGTGTGTAGAAACTTCCTGCTTCACACTTTCCTCTGTTAAGTAAGAAACTTAAATGATGTCCAGATTCCATCTGGGCATTCTAAGCACCAATAACGACTAAACGGCGCTAAAATTGCATTCCGAACAATCGCTCGATTAGCAGAGCGTAAAAATAGCGCCGACGGTGAATTTTAGCCGAGGCCGAACAACGCATCAGAGGGGATTGCGCAAATGAGTCGACGGCTGGCTCGGTCTAACCGAGGTTCACTGAATACCCATTTCTGGAATTCAATTTTCACAAACATCGGATTTGCGCGCACCGTAATCCTGGTTGCGATCGCGCTCGCATCGCTGTCGTTCATTTTTACGACAGGTGCCTGGGCGAGTGTTACTGGAGATCCCTCCGAGTTCAGCTTGTGCCCGATTAACTTCACACCGCCCGGCGGGGAGACCTTGTTGTGCTCGCATAGCGAGACGACTGGCGGCACGCTCACCATTGGCAATTCGACTGTCACGATCTCCAACAATCCCGATACCGTGGACCTGGGCGCCTATAGCAATTCCGGCCTGGGACTTTTCGGCGTCGAGGTAATAGTCACCCCGACCAACGGCCTGGTTTTCGGCGGCCCGGCGCAAGTGGTGCCGGGCGGCTTGCTCGGATTGACGGGCACTCTCGCGCCGCTTTCCCAGCCAACCGATCCTATCAACCAGGTCACTTCTTCGATCGAGCTCGCCGGCCCGATTACGCCGGCGACGGTCGTCGATCCTACTGCCACCTCGGCGTTCTTCTGCGGCGGTGGCCCGCTCGGGAGCTGTTTGGACGGACCCAGTCCGTTCAGTGTGACCACGATTCCCGTCAAAGTGCATCTGCACAACGACGCAGTGCTCGGTCCGAATTGCTACATCGGATCTAATGCCAGCCCGATCGTTTTGAACCTGGTAGAGACCCCGACCAGCACGCCGGTGCTCACCTCCGGCGGCCCGGGCGGAAACGCACTCATCTCCAGCGGCGTGGAAGTGGCGGACACCACCTTCGCGGTTCCTGGCGCCAGCGGATGCGGACTTCTCGGGGCGCTCGACGCGGCGCTCGACTTGAAGGTCGGACTGCCCTCGGCCTCGGGTAAGAATTCAGCTTTGATCGATCAGAACGGTGAGGTCCTGGCTGCTCAATTCCTCTTGCCTCCTACTCCGACCCCGACTGCGACCGACACCGCCACGGCGACCGCGACTCCTACCGCACTCGCCACTGACACCGCGACGGCAACCGTTACAGCAACGGCAACCTCGACGCCGACTGCCACCGCGTCGCCGACCATCACAGCGACCTCATCTGCGACTGCCACCGCAACCAGCAGCGCAACCGCAACGTCCACTCAAACCGCGACGGCGACTCCGACGGCAACCCCCGGAAAACTGACCGTCAGTCCGCTCTCACTTGCGTTCGCGGCTCAGGAAGTCGAGACGACCTCCGCCGCCAAGAACGTAACGCTGACCAACTCGAGTAGTTCTGCTTCGGTATCAATCAATACGGTCACTCCGTCGGGAGATTTTAGCGTCTCGAACGACCCATGCAGCGGCACCACCATCGCGCCCAGCGGAACATGCGTTGTCAGCGTGGAATTTACCCCGACTCAAACCGGAACGCGGACGGGCACCCTGACCATCGTCGATAACGCCTCCAACAGTCCGCAAAAAGTGAATCTCTCGGGCAAGGGCATCCTGGTGAAGCCAACCTTCTCGCCCGGCAGCCTGAGCTTCGGCAGCCAACCAGTCAATGTTCCCAGCGCCGCAAAGACTGTCACCTTGACCAACCCCAATAAGGTTGCACTCAGCGTGACCAGCGTCGCGCCTTCCGCCAACTATTCCGTGACCAACGACACTTGCAGCGGAACACAGGTCCCGGCGAGCGGTACCTGCACGTTTGGCGTGGTCTTTACTCCTTCCCAGACCGGGACTATCGCGGGGAAGATCATCGTCACCGACAACGCGACTCCTGCAACGCAAACCATCGCGATGTCCGGAAACGGCATCCTGACTACTCCGACCGTGTCGCCGAAGTCTCTGTCATACGGCAGGGTCCAGGTTAATACGACTTCTGCGCCACAGACGGTCACGCTGTCCAATTCCAACCAGGCGGCCGTAACTTTCAGTTCGATCGCCACCAGCGGACCCTACGCAATAACCGCAAATAGCTGCGGCTCTTCGGTGCCGGCGCAATCGACCTGTCAGGTCTCGGTGACGTTCAACCCGACCACTGACAGCAATCCCAACGGAACCACCGAAACCGGCAAGCTGACCTTCACCGACAACGCGCAGATGAAAACGCAGATCGTGAGCCTCACCGGCATCGCTTTTGGCACCGCCGCGACGGCGACCCCGAGCAATACTCCCACGCCGAGTGCGACTGCCACCGGAGCCACTGCGACTCCCACTACTTCTGCGACGCCCACGGCAACCTTGAGTCCAACATCCACTGCGACCGCAACGGCGACCGTAACTGCGACGAGGACTGCAACTGCGACCTCAACCAGGACCGCGACGGCGACTTCAACTGTGACCGCAACCGCAACGTCGACCGCGACCGCGACGTCGACCGTCACTAACACTGCAACGGCGACCGCAACTTCGACTTCGACCGTCACCGTTACTCAGACGGCGACCTCGTCCGCAACCCCGACCGACACTCCGACACCAACCGCAACCGCCACTGCGACCGGAACTACCGTCGCATCGGTGACTCCGTCCGCAACTCCCACCAGCACGGCGGGCCCCGAGGCTGGCAGTATCCTGGTGGCAGGCGGCGACGCCGGCGGCAAGCTGGGCGGTATCGTCAACCTGGCGACCGACACCAACTCGAGCGCCAGCTCCCAGATCTTCAACGCGGCGACCAACACCTTCCTGTTGGTAGGCTCGCTCAACACCGCCCGCGAGTCCTCGGTGGCAGTTGCGCTGCCCAACGGCTTGACCCTGATCGTCGGCGGCCAGACCTGCGGGCCCATGAGTTATGGCGGGACCAACGGGTTCCAGTGCAACGCGGTGCAGACCTCGGAGCTGTATAACGAGAGCACCAAGGCGTTCACCTTTGCCGGCAGCGGCAGCGGCGGCCTGATGACCGTCGCGCGCAGCGGCCCAAGCGCGACCCTCATACAAGGCAGCGGCACCGCGCTGGACGGCCAGGTGCTCATCGTAGGCGGATCGACCGGCAGCTCGTTCCTGAGCCTTACCGCTCCTCCAGCTGGTTCGGGAGCGCCTCCGGGACAGGCGGCGTTGAATTCGGCCGAATTGTACAACCCGACAACGGACGCCTTCATCGCCGCCGGCACGATTCCGTCGTGCCCGACGGGAACGTCCTGTGCGACAGGCTTGCCCGCGATTTGCGCCGGACCTGCCAGCGCGATTTCGACTACATCCGAAAGCGGGACGACCGTAACCATCACGATGACCACGGCGAATCCTGTCAACCTGATCGTTGGTGACAAAGTGACGATCGCCAACGTCAGCGCGTCGGGCTACAACGGTACCTTCACTGTGACCGCGATTCCGAGCGGCACCACGTTCCAGTACACCGCCGCTTCCGGTTTGTCCGCCAGTTCTGGTGGTACCGCGGCGGCTGACACCGCTCCATGCGGAATGGTGGATCAGGGATCGGCCCTGATTCCGAACGACGGCGGCAAGGTGCTGCTGGCGGGCGGCGATCTGGTGACATTCCTGGGTCAGGCATCGACTCTGTCTTTCATCTTCGACCCGGCCACCCAGTTGTTCTCGCGGACCAGCGGGTCGCTGGCAACTGCGCGCGAACTATTCCCGATGGTCGGGATGGATCCGGCGGTGGTCACCGGGCCGTTGTCAGGCCACGTGGTGGCGTACGGCGGAATCGACTCGAATTCGAACGTCTGCACCACACCGAGCACGGTAGTGGCGACGACTCTGAACAGCGCAGAAGTGTTCGACCCGAGCACGCAGACCTGGAGCCCGGCGGCCAATACTATGGGCGTGAAGCGCGCGGCCGCGGCGACGTTGTTCGAGGCAGGCGGCCTGGCGGGCGAAGTGATCATCCCGGGCGGCGTCGATGTTGAGGCCGGAACGTTCCCATCGACCTGCGTAACAGTCGCCGCACTGAAGCAGGGCGCGCAGAGCGAGACCGACCTGTACGATCCGGGCACTGGCGTGGGCGGTACGTTCACCGCGACCGGCTCGCTCAATCAGGCGCGTGAAGGCGCGGGCCAGGGCGTAATTGGAGCCGGCACCGACGCGACCGATATGCTGATAATCGGCGGCGCCTGCACGACAGCATCGCCCAGCTTGCAGTCGGTGACGATAGGCACTTCGCAGGCGGCGACCACCTGTGGCAGCACCAACGCGCAGAACGATTACTCGGAGATCTACAGCCAGGCGACCCGGCTATGGACGGTGGGGCCTGCTTTCGCCGCCGGCTTCACGCCGACCAACGGTCCGGCCTCGATAACGCTTCCGTAGCTCGCCAGTTCGTAGCGGGAAACCGGCGATGCCGTCTCTTGAAAAAGGGACGGCATCGCTACGTCTGGACGCCGTGTTGCGATGGCGATAAGCACACAGCATCTGATTTCTCGGAAGTACACGGAGAGAAAAATGGACAAGACTGCCGGCGAATACTATTTCACGCGGCTCGAGACGGTTGTCTTCGGCAGTGGAAAGGTTGAAGCACTCGGACGCGAATTGTCGCGCCGCGGGGCGAAGCGCGCACTGATCGTGACCGGCAAGACGCTCGGCCACTCGAAACTCCTCGACAAGGTCAGAAGTGCTGCCGGTTCCGCGCTGGCCGGCGTATTCACCGGCGCCGCGCAACACGTGCCTTCGCAGACCGTAACCGAACTGGTGGCGGAGGCGCGTCGCGTCGGCGCCGATGCGCTCGTGAGTTTCGGCGGCGGCAGTCCGATCGACACGGTGAAGAACGCCGCATGGCAGTTGATGGGCGGTCGCGCCGGATCGCGCACCATAGATTTTAGCGAGGGGACAGCCGAGAAGAAGGGTGGCGGCGAGATTCTGCATATCGCGATTCCGACCACGTTATCGGCCGGCGAATTTACACCGGCCGGCGGCGTCACCGACGAATCGACCAAAGTGAAAGGCGGAGTTGCCGATCCGCGCCTGCAAGCGAAGTCGGTGATTCTCGATCCGTCGCTGACCGTTGAAACTCCCGCATGGCTATGGGCGTCGACCGGGATGCGCGCGCTCGATCACGCAGTCGAAGGTTCATACTCGACGCGGCATCAGTTGGTCACCGACACGCTCGCGACCAAAGCAATCGCCCTGCTGAACGCGCATCTGCTGCCGTCGCTGCAAACGCATGGCGAAGACGAACTCGAGCATCGCGTGCAATGCCAGCTCGCCGCCTGGCTCTCGATTTTCGGCATGTCGAACACCCGCGGCGGAATCTCGCACGCACTGGGACATCAGATAGGGCCGATGTGGAACGTTCCGCATGGCGTCACGTCATGCATCACGTTGCCGCACGTGATGCGCTTCATGGCGGGCGTCGCCGCGGATCGTTTCGCGCCGATCGCCGACGGATTCGACGTGCGCTTCGATCCGCGCAACCCGCGTTCGTCGGCGATGGAATGCGCCGATCGCACGGCCAGGTTTATCGGCAAATTCGAGGTACCCACGCGCCTTCGAGACGTAGGCGTCCCGCGCGAGGAAATCTCGCGCATAGCAGGAACAGTCCTCGAAGAAGTGAAACGGTCAAATACAGTGGGCACGGAAGTGACGTTGGATCAGTTAGTCGGAATCCTCGACGCCGCGTATTGATCTGGTTCCCTCGCCCCACGAGGTCAGAGGGTTAGGGTGAGGGACAATTGTGCGGCGCGATTGTCTGTTGCGCCGCACATTCTATTCGCTTACGGGAGGTTCGGGCCGACATCGTGCGAGAATGGGGTTTGCTGCGACACACCCCATTGCGATCCCGGCAGATTCGACAGCCGCGTATCGATGGGCGCGTCGGGACCGTCAACCGTTATGTCGCCGCCGCCCGGAATCGGAATCGTCACCGTGTCGGGATTGGTCAGATCATCCGGCGCGGGCATCGGCAGATCGGTCGGAGATTGATAGCTGCTGGCACTATCGCCGTAAGACGAATCCGGGATCGGAACCGCCCCTTCCTGCGCACGCGCAATCCCGGCCGCGAATAGCAGCATCGCGCCAATTGCGACCAGATGTTTGGCATGTCCTAATGACATCGCGATCGATTGATGCACGCGTGGAACTCGAATGCCCTGTGACTGCGCTCGCATCAACGTGATCTTATCAATTGGCGACTGATCGCAAAACCGGAGGAACGAATGATTAAGCTCTATGGATCGTCGATGTCGCGCGCGGGCCGGAGCCTGTGGGCGTTGGAAGAGGCTGGCGTCAAATTCGATCAGGTGCTGGTGTCCGAAACGCGAAAGCCCGAGTACCTGAAAATAAATCCGAACGGCCACGTTCCCGCTCTCGACGACAACGGAACGATCCTGTGGGAGTCGATGGCGGTAAATATGTACGTCGCCGAAAAATACGGGAAGGCGCCGCTATGGCCGTCAACTGTCGAGGGTCACGGCGCCTGTTATCAGTGGAGCCTTTGGGCCATGACCGAAGTGGAAACGCCGATGCTCGACGTTGTCTATCATCGGCTGATACTGCCGGCCGATCAGCGGGACGAAAAGCTGGCGATGGCGGGAATCGAGAAGCTGAAAGCACCGCTGAAGGTGCTCGACGACCATTTGCAGAAATCCGACTACCTGCTTGGAAAGGAATTCACGATTGCGGACCTCAACGTGGCGTCAGTCCTCAGTATTGCGCAGTATATTCAGTTGGATCTCTCGCCGACTCCGAGGGCGCAGAAATGGTTGCAGCAATGCCTCGAGCGTCCGGCGCATCAGCGCGCGAGCGCGATGAAATAGATTGGAGCGGTAAAATCCGCCGCGGAGTGAATTATCGCCGTTAGCCGTATTGACTTTGTCCACACTGGCTGTAGCTTGCATAGCTGTAGAGCCGTTGGTTGTGGCTTCTGCCTCGTCGCGCGGGCAAAGTGTTCATACTGGAAGGGACGTGGCTGGGGACAATTACGATCGATTATTCGCTTTTCCACTTTTTCACTTTCGTGCTGGTTCCTCGAAACATCGATGAGGGAGCTTGGGTGATCTAATGCCTGCGTGCGATGAATGCGGCAAGGAAAACCCGCAGGGCACAGTATTCTGCGGATACTGTGCGACTCCGCTCGCCCGGCCCCCGGGCGATATCGCCGCGTCGAAGCCTGGCGGCAGGCCGATAGTTGCGCCGCAAATCCGTGGAGGATCGTCGGCACCGCCGTCCAAGCCGCTCAAACCTGAAGTCCGTACGCCAACCTACCAGACCCCGCCGTCCGGCGGCGGTGACGGCAGGGGCAAAGGCGGATTCGAATTGCTCCCGTGGAGCGAACTTTCCGGGGGGCAGAGAGCAGGGCGCGTCGCCGCCGGCGCGATTTTGTTGTTCCTGATTTTTTTCTTCCTTCGCGGAATTCTGCGCGACTTTACCGGTTCGCGCGGAAGCAGCGGCTCCACGCCGACCGCCGAAGGTTCCGGCGCTCCGATTACCGAAGGCGATCGCAAGGACGGCATCGAATCGCTGTGCAAAGTGTTTCAGATCTACGGACTACCGAAAAACGATCACGACGCGACCGAGGCGGCGCACAATGCTGCCGAATTGTTCAAGCTCGCGGGAAATCAATCGCCTGAGCGCAGCGAGTACATTCTCAATTCGATTGTGCAGGAGTTCCGCGCCGCCAAACTCGGCCAGTCCGACTGCGCCGAGGCCGGGGCGCCGCTCCCCACGAACGAACAGACCCCCGACACTTCGAGTCCCGACATCCAGCGCTAGCTATCGCCCGGCGAACGATCGCGCGTCGTCCAGTAGTAAATCGGCACGCCGCTCAGCGCGATTAGCAATCCCGGCCACGTGAACCGCGGCTTCAGTATCAGCAGGTCGATCATCAGCGCCGACGCCGCAATTACATAGAGCGCCGGCACGATCGGATAGCCCCACGCCTTGTAGGGACGTGGCGCGTCCGGACTGCGACGGCGTAGCACGAAGACCGCCGATACCGTCAGCACGTAGAACATCAGTTGCGCGAAGATTACGTAGTCGAGCAGCTCCGAGTATGTGCCAGTCAAGGTGAGCACCGCTGCCCAGATTCCCTGCATCACCAGCGCGACTGCCGGCACGCTCGCGCGATTGAGTCGTCCCGCCGCGGCGAAGAACACCCGGTCCTTCGACATCGCATAGATGACGCGCGCGCCGGTGAGGATTAGTCCGTTGGCGCATCCGAATCCCGAGATCATCACGATGACCGCGGTCAGCTTCGCGCCCGCGTTGCCCCACGCTACCTGCATCGCCGCTGCTGCGACGCGATCGCTCGATGCGTGCGCGATTCCGCGTCCCACCACGGTCGCCGCGTCCGCGCTTCCCGACGTCGGCAGCTCGAACAGATAGGCGATGTTGGTGAGGACGTAGAGCGCGATCACGACGCCGGTTCCGAACGCGAGCGCCAGTGGAAGATCGCGTTTTGGATTGCGCACCTCGGCAGCAACGAAGGTGGCGCTCGCCCACGCGTCGGCCGAGAACAGCGCACCGACCATCGCCGCGCCGAATATTCCCGCTCCCGCAATCGACATCGAAGGCGTGCCGAAGAACGCAGTCGAGCTGCCGAAGTTTGCGTGAATCGCAGCCGGATTCGGCATCAGCACGCATCCGACGGCGACGATCAGACATAGCGAAAGAAGTTTGGCGGTGGTGAAAGAGTTCTGCAGCCACTTGCCCATGTTGAGGCCGCGCAGATTCGCCGCCGTCAAAAGCGCGATCACCGCGATCGCCCCGGCGCGCTCGCCCGACAATCCCGCGCCGCCCGCGCCGAACCAGAGGCTCGACCCAAACACCGGCCACATCACACCCGCGAACCGCGCGAACGCGACCGCGACCGCCGCGATCGTACCGGTCTGGATGACGAGCAGCAGCGTCCAGCCGAACAAGAACGCCCACATCCCGCCGTACGCCTCGCGCAGGTAGACGTATTGCCCGCCCGCCTGCGGCATCATCGCCGCAAGTTCGCCGTACGCGAGCGCACCCGCAATAGTCATCACGCCCGCGACCAGCCAGACCATCAGCAGCGCGAAAGGAGTGCCGACCTGGCGTGTGATATCGGCCGAGACGATGAAGATGCCCGATCCGATCATCGATCCGGCAACCAGCGTCACCGAATCGAACAGCGAAAGACCGGGCTTCAGTTGATTGGAAGAAGCCGCTGGTTTGGGAACGGTCGCCATCGCGAACGCATCGTAGCAGCACCGGCAATCGCCTGCACCTGATCGCAAGGATGCAGCGAATAAAAATTTAGGGAGGATTTATCGGAATCGTTACAGACGAGGAGGACCGGCTAGCCCGCTCGCATCCGAGTGATCGGATTCAGCGGACTGTCCCCCGAAAGCGACGGTTAGCGAGTTTCCCGCGCGCCGACGGCTCTTAAACCGGCGCGCGGGAACCCGCTCAGGAAACGTACTGAATTATGGCGCGGCCGGGCTGGCTGCGGCTGCGGGACTTGCGGCATCCGCCGGGCTGGCCGCCATCGCGGGGCTGCTCGCGTCTGCCGGCGCAGCCGCGGACGCTGCTGCGTCGGGCGCGGGAGCCGTCTCTTCGGATTTGCTGCATGCCGTCGCGAAGAACATTGTAACTAGTGCTAGAAGCAGGACCTTGCGCATCGCTTTCTCCTTGGTTGCTCGGGGCTCTGAATGAGCGCGGAAACTCGAAACGGGGCAAGAATACGATAGGCGCGGCGTAACTTCAAGCGCGCATTTCGGCCGGAATTAACAATCCGTCGCACTTTCGCCGCATCGACCCGCGCGAGAAATTTTTTGACTATTTCGTGCGCATCTGTATCATTCTAGGTGAATATTTACCGTCTCTGGTGGCGGATGTGGTGGAGGTAGTACGGTGGAAGAGCGGCGCGTTATTTTCGCGGGCATCGGGCTCGCAAATCGGCACAATTCTCTAATCGTCGAGCATGAGCTCGACATGGTACGAAGCTCGGAGCGTCCGGCGGCCGGCGTGCCCACGCTCACGCGAATTCGCAACTGGCTGATGCCCTCGGGACGGCTCGTCGCCCCGCCGATGCGCTCGGTGGCGCGCGAGCTCGAAGAAGCTTTCCCGAGCCGCGACGTCCAGATGTAAATTGGCGCGCATCTGGGCTTCGCTCGCGGACAGGTGACTACGATGAGCGCGATCTCGCGAATCTCGACTAACACGCCATGGGAGCCCATCGTCGGCTATTCGCGGCTGGTGCGGGCCGGCGATATAGTCGCAGTCTCAGGCACCACGGCGACCGACGATCGCGGATTGATCGTCGGCGCGGGACAAATGTACGTGCAGGCGCGCCAGGCGCTGGTCAATATTCGCACGGCGCTCGAGCGCGCGGGCCTCGCGATGCATCACGTGATTCGCACGCGGATGTTCGTCACCGACATGTCGCGCTTTGCGGAAGTCGCTCGCGCGCACAAGGAATTCTTCGCCGACTCGCCACCCGCGTCGACGATCGTCGAAGTGCGCCGGCTCGCGAATCCCGACATGATGATCGAGATCGAAGCCGACGCATACGCAGGCACCGCGAATAGTCAGACGTCCGAGGCGAAGCCGAAAGCAACGGCCAAGCCGAAGGCAGCTGCGAAGCCGTCGAAGAAATCTGCGCGCCGCAAATAGTGCCTGAGTCGCAGTAGGACGGAATTTATTCCGTCACCCAACGCGCGCATTCACCTTACGGCTCAAACGCCGCAGTATGAATTCCCTCCGCGCCGCTGGCGGAATGAAATGCGTTTGCGGCCGAAGCCATATACGGCTGCGGATAAACTCCAATCAGGATTGTAGCTAGTGCTGCCAGTCCAATCGCGGCCACCAGCGCCGGACGATTACTCAGTCGCCTTACTTCCAGGCCGCCTTCCTGCATATACATCGCGACTAATACATAAAAGTAGTAATAGGCAGACACTACACTATTGAATACTGCGATTATTACCAGTCCGACGTATCCTTGCTGCAACGCCTCGCTGAAAATATAGAACTTGCCGACAAAGCCGGCCAGCGGCGGCACTCCGGCCAGTGACAGCAGGAATATCGCCATCGCGCCGGCCAGCAGCGGCTGACGTGACGCAAGCCCGCGGAAGTCGCTTATCTGATTACTCACTTCGCCGCGCCGCTCGAGCGCGATTACTACTCCGAACGCACCCAGATTCGTGAATGCATATCCGAGCAGGTAGTACAGAATCGCCGGACCCGACCGCACTCCCGCCGCCATGCCCAGCAGCAGGTAACCAGCGTGCGCGATCGCCGAGTACGCGAGCATCCGCTTGATATTGGTCTGGACGACGGCGATCAGATTTCCGCCGGTCATTGTCAGCGCGGCGACTATCCACAAGACTGTCTGCCACTGCGCTCCGACATTTGAAAAATCGACCAGGAATACGCGGACGAAAGCGGCAAACGCCGCGAGCTTCACGCCCACCGCCATGAACGCAGTCACCGGTGTCGGCGCACCTTCGTAGACGTCGGGCGTCCACATGTGAAACGGCACCGCGGCGACCTTGAAGCCGAACCCGATCACCATCAAACCAATTCCGAGCAGCAGCAACGGGTTCGAGCTCAACCCGCCGGAAGCCAGCGCATCGTGAATCGGACCGAGCTTGATAGAGCCGGTCGCGCCGTACACCAGTGCGATTCCGTAGAGCAGGAAGCCGGTCGAGAACGCGCCGAGCAGGAAATATTTTATCGCCGCCTCATTCGACTTCGCGTTGCGGCGCATCATCCCGGCCAGCACGTAAACCGTAATCGACATCGTCTCGAGGCCGAGGAAGATCACGATCAAATCGCCGGCCATCGCCATCAGCATCATGCCGAGCACAGAGAACAGCAGCAGCGAATAGTACTCGGCGCCCGGAATATGGTTTTCGGCGGCATAGTCAAGCGACATCATCACGGTGAACATCGCGGCGATCAAAATCACCAGCTGAAAAAATGCCGAAAAGCTGTCGATCGAGATCGCGCCCGCAAAAGCGACACCGTATTGCCCGAGAATTCCCAACGTGAATACGAACGCCACGCCGAGCGACGCGAGCGTCAACAGTCCCAGCCCTTCGCTCTCGCTGTCGTCGATGCGCACGCCGGCCAGCAGCACCACCATCGCGGCCACGGCCACGATCACCATCGGCAGAATCGGCAGCCAGACGAAGTTAATCGCGGCGAGATTGAATGGACTCATCGCACCACCGCCGCGATCACAGGTTCGTGAGTTGCTATTGGCAAACTAGCTATTCGATTCGGTTGTCGTTCAAGCTCGAGATGAGCCTGCGCGAAATTTGCTCGCGAGAGCATCGCAGTCACCGACGGCTCGATCCGGCTGATCAGCGGACGCGGGAAGAGTCCCATGAACAGCATCAGCGCGATGACCGGCACCATCACGGCAATCTCGCGCGCGTTCAGATCGCGAATCGTTTCGTTCACCGCTTTCGTAATCGGCCCGAACATCACGCGCTCATAGGTCCAAAGCAGGTAGAGCGCCTCCAGGATGACGCCCACGACTGCAATAACGACAGCCAGCCTGATTCGGATGAACGCGCCGAGCATGATCAGAAACTCGCCGACGAAACCATTGAGCCCCGGCAGTCCCATCGACGAGAGCATCACGATCATAAAGATTGCGGCGTAGACCGGCACGCTCTTCCACAGACCACCGAACTCGGAAATCTCACGCGTATGGCGCCGCATGTAGAGCATTCCGATCAATAAAAACAATCCGCCGGTGGAAATGCCGTGACTGAGCATCTGGTAAATCGCGCCGTCGATGCCCTCGGGGTTCAGCGCGAAAATCCCCAGCATCACGAATCCCAGGTGACTAACCGACGAATAGGCAATCACGCGCTTGAGGTCGGGCTGCATCATCGCGACCAACGCTCCGTAGATGATTCCGATCACGGCCAGCGCCATGAACAACGGAATCGCTTCGACGGCAACGGTCGGGAACAGCGGAATCGCAAATCGCAGGAATCCGTAGGTGCCCATCTTGAGCATCACGCCCGCGAGAATGACCGAGCCCGCCGTCGGCGCGTTGGTGTGAGCGTCGGGCAGCCAGGTATGCACCGGCCACATCGGGACTTTGATCGCGAACGCCAGCGCGAACGCCGCAAACAGCCAGCGGCCCTCGGTCGCGCTCAGCGGCACCTGGTAGAGCAGCGGTAAATCAAAGCTGGTGCGGTTGAAATGCACGTGCGCCTGGTACACGAGGTACAGGATCGCGACGAGCATAAGAAACGATCCGACCATCGTGAACAATACGAACTTGATCGCTGCGTAAATCTTGCGGCCGTGTCCCCAGATGCCGATCAGGAAGTACATCGGGATCAGCATCACTTCCCAGAACACGTAGAACAGGAACAGATCGATCGAGAGCAGGGTACCGAGCAGCCCGGTTTCGAGCACCAGCATGAAGAAGCAGAATTCGCGCGGACGCTCTTCGATATCGCCGCCGCCGGAATAGAGGATCGACAGAGTAATCAGGATAGTAGTCAGTAGCACCAGGAACAGGCTAATGCCGTCAATACCAATATGGTACGTAATTCCAAATGCGGGTATCCAGTCGTATTGCTCAACAAACTGGTAGTCCCCCGTCTGCGGACTGAATTGCCAGAAGACGTAGAAGCTCAGCCCGAGCGGAAGCAGCGAAAAAATAAACGCTGAATTCCAGATCGCCCGCTCTTCGCTCTGCATTAGAATGAAGAGCGCGCCGATCAGCGGCAGAAAAATCAGCGCCGTGAGTAAACCGCCGTTCATCGGCCCGTCACCAGGAACACGTAATAACCCACGATCCCCAACGCGCCCAGCAGGTAAACGAATGCGTAATGCTGGACGTTGCCGGTCTCCGCGCGACGCGCGACCTGGCCCCCGGTCTGCACGGCGAGCCCGGCTCCTTCGGCAGCGCCGTCGATCATGTAGGTGTCGATCGCGCGATTGAGTACGTTGTCCGAGATCCAGAACAGCGGACGGGTGACGACGAGATTGTACACTTCGTCGATGTAGTACTTATTGAGTAGCAAGTCGTAGGCAGGCTTCAGCCGCCACGCGAGCAGGAACGGGATGCCCGGCAAGCGAATATACAGTACGCATGCAAGCGCGATCCCGATAATTGAAACGACGAGTGGCAGGTACCCCGAAATTGAACTCGCCTCCAGGTGGGGCGTGAAGGTGCCAACCGCCGGCGTGAGGAATCGCACGAACGCATCTCCCCACAGCAATTTGCCGGGAAGATTTACCCATCCGCCGACTGTCGAGAGAATAGCCAGTACGATCAACGGAATAGTCATTACTGCCGGCGATTCGTGGATGTGATGCTCTTTTTCCGAATCGACCCGCGAGTCGCCGAAGAACGTCATGAAGATCAACCGGAACATGTAGAACGACGTGAGTCCCGGCGGTGATCACGCCGAGGATCCAGAGTGAAATGTGTCCCGACTCGTACGCGGATTCGAGAATCAGATCTTTGGAGAAGTAACCGGAGAACGGAGGTATCGCGGAGATCGCGAGTGTCGCGATGAACATCGTTAAAAATGTGATCGGTATCTTCTTGCGCAGCCCGCCCATCTTGTTCATGTCCTGCTCGCCGCCGAGCGCGTGCATCACGGATCCCGCGCACAGGAACAGCAGGCCCTTGAAGAATGCATGCGTCATCACGTGGAAAATTCCCGACGCGTACGCGCCAGATCCCACGCCGAGAAACATGTAGCCGAGCTGGCTGATCGTCGAGTAGGCGAGCACTTTCTTGATGTCTGGCTGGACGATCGCGATGGTCGCGGCAAATAGCGCCGTCAGCGCGCCGACCGTCGCGACCAGGTCGAGCGTGCTGGGCGCGAGCGTGAAGAGAAATCCGAGCCGCGCGATCATGTACACGCCGGCGGTTACCATCGTCGCCGCATGGATCAACGCGCTGACCGGAGTCGGGCCGACCATCGCGTCGGGCAGCCACACGTAGAGCGGAATCTGCGCCGACTTGCCGGTCGCGCCGATGAAGAGCAGAACGCAGGCCGCGGTCGCGCCCGCTCCGCCCAGCAAAGACGCATTGTTGCGAAGCTCGACGAAGTTGAGCGTCCACACCCCGTGCGCGCCGAGCGTCCCGGCGATCGTGAACATCGCGAGCAGAAAGCCGGCGTCACCGACTCGATTGACGACGAACGCCTTGCGCCCGTTATAGGCGAATTGAGGATTTGTGTACCAGAACGCGATTAGCAAGTAGCTACATAGTCCGACGCCTTCCCATCCCACGAACATCATTAGCAAGTTGTCCGCAAGAATGAGTATCAACATCGATAGTGCGAACAGGTTCATGTAGGTAAAGAAGCGCGCGAAGTCCTCGTCGTGCGCCATGTACCCGACTGAGTAAAGATGGATTAATGCGCCGACCCCAGTGACTATCATCACCATCACGCCCGATAGTGCATCGACGCGCAGCCCCAGCTCGGCGTGAAAGCTGGCCAGCCTCGATCCATCCCCACAAATGCATCGCAAGAGCGCTACCCGGCGGCATCGCGAGCAGCGTCAGAAATGCCCACGTCGCAACGCCGAACGCCGCGAACATCACGCCCGGTCCGACGACATTGACCGCGGCGCGTCCCCATCTTGCGCCGAAGAACAGGTTGAACACGACGCCGAGCGCCGGGAACAACAGAATCAGCGAGAGTGCTGGAAACTCAACTGTCATTGGGTGTTCGTCACCATCTCATCAGCGTCAGGTCGTCGGCGTGGACGGTTTCGCGATTGCGGAAAGTCGAGATGATGATGCCGAGGCCAATTGCAGATTCGGCCGCCGCCACCGTCATCACGAAGAAAACGATTACCTGGCCGTCCATCGAGCCGAGCCGGCTGCCGATCGCGATGAACGCGAGATTCACCGCGTTGAGCATCAGCTCGATCGACATGAACATCACGAGAATGTTGCGGCGGATGATCACGCCGGCCACCCCGATGGCGAAAATGATCGCGCTCAGCGACATCATGTAGGTGAGCGGAATCATGATGCGATCTTCTCCACCGCCCGCGGCTGCTCAACGGCGCGTGGCGTTTCCTGGACGGCCGGCAGCCGACGCGCGAGCGCTATCGAACCGACCACCGCCGCCAGCAGCAGTATCGAGGTCACCTCGAATGCGACCAGGTAGTCGGTGAACAGCTTGCCCGCGAGGCTCGCCAGCGAACCATAGCCGGCGGGCTCGCGCGTGAACTTCACCTGCAGATGCGGCGGCGCGAGGATGAAAAACAATTCAGTCACAAGCAGCGCGGCCGCGATCGAGCCGAAAGTCTTGAGCGCAAGATGACCCGTCGGTCCCGCTTTCGACTTGAAGATTCAACAGCCAAATCACGAACAGGAACAGGACCATGATCGCGCCGGCATAGACGATAATCTGAAGGAAGCCAACGACGACCGCGTCCTCGCCAATAAACAAGAATCGCGATGATCAACAGCGTTGAGATCAACGCAAGCAGCGAATGAATCGGGTTGCGCTGGACGATCACCCCGAGCGCAGAAACGATCGCCAGCGCGCCGAGAAATATGTACAGGAACGGCGGCATCAATGCGCGCTCCCGGTTGCGACCACGACGAATGCGGTCAGCAGCACGTTGAGCAGTCCGAGCGGCACGAGCCCTTTCCATCCCAGCCGCATCAACTGATCGTAGCGAAAGCGCGGCAGCGTCCATCGCACCATGCCGAGGAAGATGCACAGCGCGACGACCTTGACGAGAAACGCAACGACGCCTAGCAGCGAAACGACCAGCGCGGGAACGTGAAGCAACGCGCCGCCCGGAAGATGGAAGCCGTCGCGCATCAGCCACGGAACCTGCCATCCGCCGAGAAAAAACGTCGTCAGCAGCATCGCGACGAGTGCCTGCTCGGCAAAGTCGGTGAGCATGAAGACTGCCTGCTTGCCGCCGGAGTATTCGGTGAAATATCCCTGGATCAACTCCGAATCGCTCTCCGGCAGGTCGAACGGGATACGCTTGGATTCCGCGGCGCCCGCGACGAGCAGCAGAATGAATGCGAGCGGCTGCACGAAAATTCCCCAACGCGGCAAAAATCCGAACCACACGCCGCCTTGCCCGCGCACGATTTCCTGCAAGTTCAGCGTGCCGAAGGTCATGATGACCGACACGATCGCGAGGCCCATCGCCAGCTCGTACGAGATCATCTGCGCCGTCGCGCGAATCCCGCCGAGCAGCGCCCATCGATTGTTCGACGACCATCCCGCTAGCGCGACGCCGTACACGCCAAGCCCGATCGTCGCCAGCAGATAGAGCGCGCCGGCGTTGAGGTTGGCGGCCTCGAGCCCGATGCGATGGCCGTGAATCGAAATCGTGTCGCCGAAGGGAATCACGACGAACGTGATCATCACCGGGAACAGCGCGAGGAACGGCGCCAGCGTGTGCAGGAATTTGTCCGCGCCGTCCGGAATGAAATCTTCCTTGGTGAACATTTTGACCGGGTCGGCGATGGTAGTGTTGATGATGCCGAGGTTCGGCATCCCCATCCGCTTGCCGATTCCGGTGATCGTGACGCGATTCGATCCGATTCGGTCCTGGATGAGCGCGCTGCCCTTGCGCTCGAAGTAGAGCAGGAACAGCGACAGATTCAGTCCGAGCACGATCATCAGGATCGCTTTGATCGCGCCGGCGATTAATTCAATTGTCACGTGCGGCTAGCTCGTCGATAAGTTTGAGGGTGCTTTCTTCGGTGAGATTTTCGACGTACGCGTCCTGATTCAGCTGGAGCATCGGCGCAGTCCCGCACGACGCCAGGCATTCGGCGGAGCTCAGCGTGAACTTGCCGTCGGGCGTCGTTTCGCCGATCTCGATTTTCAATTTGCGCCGGATGCAGTCCACGATTTTGTCGGCGCCGCGCAGCCGGCACGAGAGATTGGTGCATACGTCGAGCAGGTAGCGCCCGACCGGCTTGCGATGGAACATCGTGTAGAACGAGACCACCGCGCGCACGTGCGCAGGCGGCAATTCCATCAGCTGCGCGACGTAATCCTGGGTCGCGTCGCTCAGCCATCCGAACTCGCGCTGCGCGATCCACAGCGTCGGCAGCAGCGCGGCCTGGCGCGTCGGATAGCGGCCGAGCAGTTGGCGGTACTCGTCGAGCGCCGCGTCGGAAAACTTGGGTTGATCGTTATCGGGCATGGCAGAAGTATTACAGGGCCTTCAACGTCGAAGTTCTTGAGTTCGGGAATTCTAATGATTGGTAGCTAAAATTTCGTCAATCCGCCAGAGGCTGAAGCTGTCACCGTTGAGCCGAACCGCGAACTTGCGAGCGTCCGGGCAGAACGGGTTATCTATCGTCCGCGACTTCGAGGCAAGAGGCGGCAGCCGTTTCGAATAATCGGCGTTAGCGTTTAGATTAAACTCGTTACCCGTTTCGATCAAAACATTTATGCTACGAAGAAACTGACCCGATGCGAATAATTGCGGGACATGCTCACGGACGGCGGCTCAAGGCGCCGCGCGGCTTGCTCACGCGGCCGACCTCGGCGCGGGCGCGCGAGTCGATTTTCTCGCGCCTCGCGGTGCGGATGGATCTCGACGGGCGTGCGCGTGCTCGACATTTTCGCCGGCAGCGGCTCGCTGGGAATCGAGTCGCTATCGCGCGGCGCCGCGCACGTGACCTTTGTGGATTCCTCGCGCGATGCTGCGACCGCGATTCGCGCCAATCTTGCGCAGCTCGAACTTTCCGATCGCGCGCGCGTCGTCGTGTCCGACGTGCATCGCGCACTGGGCGACCTCGGACGCTCGCGCGAGTCGTTCGATCTGGTATTTGTCGACGCGCCCTTCAAGGACGACATGAGCGTGGAAGTGGTGGCGATGTCTCGGTGAATTCAATCTCGTCGCGCCCGGCGGATGGATAGTAGTGGAACAATCGAAGCGCGCGCCCGCGGCACCGTCGGCTCCCGAAGCCCACGAGCGCGCATTCGTTGCAACCATTGGCGATCACCGGATCGCCTTTTACCGGCGACCCAATCCGGCGCCGAGTGCAGATTGACGGTTTCAGGAATATGACCAAAGGCAAAGAACGAACCCCGCTGATCGCGGTCTACCCCGGCAGCTTCGACCCGATTCACAACGGTCACGTCGACGTTATCCGGCGCAGCGTCGCGATTTTCGACGAGGTGATCGTCGCGGTGACTTACAATCCGCACAAGGATGCGGCGCTGTTTTCAGGCGACGAGCGCGTCGAAATAATCCGCGAGGTCATCCGCGACCTCGAGCCGCGCGCGCGCGTCGACAAGTTCAGCGGCCTGTCGGTCGATTACGCGGAACGAATCGGCGCCAAGGTGCTCATTCGCTCGCTGCGCGCCGTGACCGATTTCGACTACGAGCTGCAGATGGCGCAGATGAACAAGACGATGAGCCCGAACGTCGAGACGGTTTTCATGTTCTCGAATCCGCGGCTGTTCTTCAGCTCATCGCACCTCATCAAGGAAGTCGCTGGATATGGCAAGCGCCTGCCGGAACTTGTGCCGGAGATCGTGATCGAGCGGCTGCGCGCAAAAGCTCAAAGTCGCGTAGCGGTTCTTTCAAAACGCCGGGAAAGATAGAATTTTGGCTCGCTGCGGCTGCCAACGCAGAACTCGCGCATCACTGTGAAATTCGGATTTAACCAATGTTGAAGCTCAATCGCAGAATCGCCGCTATCAAACCGTCCGCCACGCTCGCTGCCGACGCGCGCGCCACTGAAATGAAGCTCGCCGGGATCGACGTCATCTCGCTGGCCGCCGGCGAGCCCGACTTCGACACTCCCGATCACATCAAGCGCGCCGCCGACAAAGCGCTCGCCGCGGGACAGACCAAGTACACTGCGGTCGGCGGGACCGCGGCGCTCAAGAACGCGATCAAGCTGAAGCTCAAGCGCGACAACAACCTCGACTACGAGCCGAGCGAAATAATCGCGTCGGCGGGATGCAAGCAGGCCGAGGCCAACGTGATCGCCGCGTTATTCGACGAAGGCGACGAGGTGATCATCCCGACCCCGGCGTGGGTCAGTTTCGCCGCGATGGTTTCGCTGTCGGGCGCCGAGCCGAAGTTCGTTCCGTGCTCCGAACAGAGTGGCTTCATGCTCGAGCCCGAGGCTTTGCGCCGCGCGATCACGCCGCGCACCCGCGGCATCATGCTCAACTCGCCGTCGAATCCGACCGGCGCTGTGTACGGCCCCGAACAGCTCACCGCAATCGCGCGCGTGCTCGTCGACACCGACATCTGGGTGATGTCCGACGACGTCTACGAGCACATCGCTTACGGCGAGTTCGCGCCGCACCTGTTTCACATCGAGCCGCGGCTCAAATCGCACGGCATCGTCTTCAACTCGCTGTCGAAGACTTACGCGATGACCGGATGGCGCATCGGATTTGCGGCCGGACCGAAGGAAGCGATCGCGGCTGCCGGCCGCTTGCAGAGCCAGAACAGCGGCAATCCCAATTCGATAACGCAGGCCGCCGCGATCGAGGCGCTGACCGGTCCGCAGGACGCGCTCAAACCGATGCTCGAGGCGTTTCGCGAGCGCAACGCGCTGGTCGTCGAGCGCGTGCGGCGAATCCCGGGCTTCAAGCTGCCCAATATTCCGCAGGGCGCGTTTTACGCTTTCCCGAACGTCTCGGAATTGCTCGGCAGCCGGTTCGGCGACAAGAAAATCATCGACGGCGACACGCTCGCGGCATTTCTGCTCGACCAGGCGCACGTCTCACTGGTCGGCGGCAACGATTTCGGCGCGCCGAATCACGTCCGGCTGTCGTACGCCACTTCGGTGAAGAATCTGAACGAGGCTTTCGATCGCATCGAGCGCGCTGTCGTAAAGCTTAAGCGTTAGCGCTTGCGCCACGGCGCGGGAAATTCTCCGTCTATCGAGCCAGTGCACATAGTCGGCGAGAATCTCCGCGTGATCGAACGCGAGCGGCGTCGGCGGATTGCGCGGATCGCACAGCGTGGCGTTCTTCGCGTCATCGGCGCCACGCGGCGTTCCCGACGCGCGTGCGACGTACACCACCGTGATCGTCTGCCCGCGCGGATCTCGATCGGGCCGCGAATAAACGCCCAAGCAGCGCGCGTAACTTGACCTCGAGCGAAATCTCCTCGCGCGCCTCGCGCACCGCGGCATCCTCGACGGTCTCGCCAAAATCGACGAAGCCGCCGGGGATCGCCCACCCCAGCGGAATATTCTTGCGCTCGATCAAAACCACCTTGTCGCCGATCTCGGTAATTATGTCGGCAGCTATCGGAGGACATTTCGGCCGTGGCATGATGCGATTCTAACATGGCGGTAACTTTATGCAGGTAGCTCGGCTTTACGATTTCGGCGACATCCGCGTCGAGGAAAGTGCTCGGCCCCAGGTCGGCGACGGCGACATTCTCGTCCGCGCGAGCGCATGCGGTATCTGCTCCGGGCGACATCATGCCCTGGTACATCAAGCGCAAGGCGCCGCTCGTGCTCGGCCACGAACCAGTCGGCATCGTCGAGCAGACCGGCGCGGCCGTACGCGATTTCAAAATCGGCGACCGCGTCTTCGTACATCATCATGCGCCATGCTTTCAATGTGCGGCATGCCGGCGCGGTGAATACGTGCAATGCGCGACGTGGCGCGCGACCAATATCGTGCCGGGCGGGATGGCGGAATTCTTTCTCGTGAGCGCCGCCAATCAGCGCGACACGCTACGCCTCCCCGACTCCATTGCCGACGCCGACGGCGTGCTCATCGAGCCTGCCGCATGCGTCGTCAAATCGCTCAAGCGCTCTGGTCTCAAGGCGGGCGAATCGATTTTGATTATCGGTCTCGGCATCATGGGCATGATGCACGTGAAGCTGGCGCGGCATCTCGGCGCCGGGACGATCATCGGCGCCGACCTGTTTCATTCCCGCGCCAAACGCGCGATCGATCTCGGCGCGGATCGCGGAATCGTCGTCGAGAGCGACAACCTGGTCGAGCAGGTCCGCGAAATCACCAACGGCGCGATGGCCGACGTCGTGATCGTCGGACCCGGCACCTCGAAAGCAATTGCCACCGGGATTGCCGCCGCCGGCAAAGGCGCCACCGTCGTCCAGTTCACCGCGACGCCGCCCGACGACGAGCTGCTCGTCAAGCCGCACGACTTGTACTTCAACGAAACCCGGCTGGTGCCGAGCTACTCGTGCGGCCCTGACGAAACGCGCGAGGCGTTCTCATTGGTCGAGCGCGGCGTGATCAACGCGAAAGAACTCGTGACCCATCGCTTCCCGCTGGCGCAGATCACCGAAGCATTTGCGATGGCGCAAAAGCCCGAATCGCTGAAAGTGATAGTAACTTTCGCGAGTTGAATTTCAGGAAAGCGAACAGCCGCAACTGACTACTCAGTCCGGCGGTGGACAGATAGACAAACGAGGGCGGCTGCCGATGCAACCGCCCTCGTGACTATCAAGCCTGAGCGAAATTACGGAGTCGCAGGAGCCGGAGGCGGCGGTGCGCCTGCATCTGCCGGCGGTGCGCCTGCGTCAGCCGGTGCTGCTCCCTCTGCCGCTGCCGCGTGATGATGATGCGTGTGGTAGTGGACGTGGCGTGGCGAGCTCATCGTCTTCGACGCGATCGCTTCCGCACGATCCGCAGCCGCCTTCGCATCGCTGGCCGCCTGCTCTACGCGGCTGGCCGCTGCCTGAGCCTGCGCTGCCGCAGCCGACGACTTCTGGGCTGCCGCGTCAGCGCGAGCCGCCGCCTGGTCAGCCTGGTTCGCCGCGTTAACGGCGCGCTGTTCCGGATCCGGCTCGTTCGACGAACATCCCGCGGCGAGCAACGAAAGGGCCAACACAGCCCCGGCAAGACCGACCAGTTTTGAAGATTTTCTCATTAACCCTTCCATTTCATCCTCCTAAGGATTGTGCAGGAGCTTTGGCTAAGTGATTCACGACCCCTGCAATAAGACCATAATTTTGTCTCACAAAGACCCAGTCCTATGCAAGCGTTGGTTGTCGCGAATTCGCTACCGCAAGCACCATTGACCCGACTGGCTATTTGCATTTACCGCGTCGCGATAGCATTTTGTGAAGATGCGACCGGAACTCACTGGCTAACCTGTGATGTCGAGTTCATTTACGTCCACTCACAGCAGGGTATTCGGCTTCCTTGTTAATTTTCTCGCGTTCGACTGAGTTGCCTGTAGCTACTCATAACTGTTTGCCATGTAACTATAATGAATGGGCGAAAACAGCTATTTGATTCACTTGGCATCTGGTTCCCGCTTAATCGCCCTTTTGGTCTCCGGCGGAACGCTCCCAGATGTTTCACCACTATCCAGAAATCCTTTGCCGACTGCCTAGAAATCGTCTCCGTAATCGTCCATTCCACCCATACCGCCCATACCGCCCATTCCACCCATGCCTCCCATGCCGCCCATGCCGCCACCCATTCCACCACCGCCGGGCATCGCAGGCATCGGCGCCGGCTTTTTCGGAGCCTCGGCCACGGCGGCCTCGGTCGTCAGCATCATCGACGCGGCGCTGGATGCGTTCTCGAGCGCCGAACGCACGACCTTGGCGGGATCGAGCACGCCGGCTTTGACGAGATCTTCGTAAACTTCGGTGCGCGGCATTGAAACCGAAATCGTTTTTGCCTTCGAGCACTGCGTTGAGAACAATCTCCGGCTCGTGACCGGCGTTGCGCGCGATCTGCTTGAGCGGTTCCGACATCGCCGCGGCGACGATTCCCGCGCCGGCTTTCTGATCTTCATTTAATCGCATCGACTTCACCGCCGCGATTGCGCGCACCAGCGCGACGCCACCGCCCGCGACGATTCCCTCTTCGACCGCAGCGCGCAGCGCATGCACCGCGTCGTCAACCCGCGCCTTTTTTTCTTTCAGCTCGACTTCGGTCGCCGCGCCAACCTTGATCACCGCGACTCCGCCGGTGAGCTTCGCCAGCCGCTCCTGCAGCTTCTCGCGATCGTAATCGGAGGTGGTCTCTTCGATCTGGCGGCGGATCAATTCGATCCGCCCCGTGATTTCCGACTTCTTGCCCGACCCGCCGATGATTGTCGTGTTGTCCTTGTCGATCAGAACTTTCCGGGCCTTGCCGAGCAACGCGATCTCGACATTCTCAATCTTGCTGCCGAGTTCCTCGGCGATCAGGCTGCCGCCGGTCAGGATCGCCATGTCCTGCAGCATCTCCTTGCGCCGATCGCCGAAGCCCGGCGACTTCACCGCCGCAACCTTCAACGTTCCACGCAGCTTGTTCACTACCAGCGCGGCCAGCGCCTCGCTCTCGACATCCTCCGCGATTATCAGCAGCTGGCGTCCGGTCTGCACAATTCTTCTCGAGCAGCGGCAGCAGTTCGCGCAGGTTGGAAATTTTCTTTTCATGGAACAGGATCAGCGGCTCGTCGAGCTCAACCGTCAGCTTGTCGGAATTGGTGACGAAGTAGGGCGACAGGTAGCCGCGATCGAAGCGCATCCCTTCGACCAGGTCGAGCACCGTATCCAGTCCCCGCGCCTCTTCGACGGTGATCACGCCTTCCTTGCCGACCTTGTCCATCGCGTCCGCGACAATTTTGCCAATCGACTTGTCGCCGTTGGCCGACACCGTCGCGACCTGCTCGAGGCGATCGCGCTCCTTCACCGGCCGCGCCATCTCCTTGATAGTCGCTACCGCCTTGACCACCGCCGCTTCGATTCCGCGTCGCAGTTCCATCGCCGGGAATCCCGCGGCGAGCAGCTTGATCCCTTCGCGCACGATCGCTCCCGCCAGCACGGTGGCAGTGGTGGTGCCGTCGCCGGCGACGTCCGAGGTCTTCTGTGCGACTTCGCGAATCAGCTTCGCACCCATGTTCTCGAAGCGGTTCTCGAGTTCGATTTCCTTGACCACCGTCACGCCGTCCTTGGTGACGATCGGCGCGCCGAAGCTCCGCTGGATCATGACGTTGCGGCCCTTGGGCCCAAGCGTTACGCGCGCCGCTTCCATCACCAGCGTCGCGCCCTTTTACGATCCCGACTCGCGCCCTCTCGTGCAGCTCAACCGTTTTGGCTGGCATATAAACTTCTCCCCGTATTGCTAATGCGTCCTGGATTCAGTTTTAAGCAAACCGCCACATCAGCGGTTTGCGAACCGCTATGAATCTAAACATCGCGTAGCGCGATGCAAGTGGAGGGCGCGCAGAAGGTCAGAACAGAGCATCCGCGCGTCTGCACGGATGCCCTGCTTACGGAGTGTACAGCTCCGTGCTGTTGAGAAAACCCGCATTGCCCTGGCCGCCGGCGATCAGCACCTTGCCGTTGGGCAGCAGCGTCGCCGTGGCGCGACTACGCGCGATGTTCATTACCGGCGTCGATGCCGGTGCCGCGAAGGTGCCCGTCACCGGGTCGTATAGGTCAGTGCTGCTGCTCCCGCCGCCTGCAATCAACACGTTGCCGTTGGGCAGCAGCGTCGCCGTGGCGTTAGCACGCGCGATGTTCATCGTCGGCGTCGATCCCGATGCCGCGAAAGTGTTGGTGGCCGGATCGTACAGGTCCGTGCTGTTGAGGGTGCCTGCATTGTCGCCGCCACCGGCGATCAGCACCATGCCGTTGGGCAGCATCGTCGCGGTGGCGCCGGAGCGCGAGTTATTCATATACGGCATCGAGGCAGCGAACGTGTTGCTTACGGGGTCGTACAACTCTGTGGTGTTGATGGTCGAGAAAAGTATGATGAGAAAGCCGTTGCTGTTGTCAATGGTTTCTATATTGCCGCCGGCGATCAGCACCTTGCCATTAGGCAGCAGCGTCGCCACGGAGCCATAACGCGCATCGTCCATCACCGGCGTCGAGGCCGCGGGCGCGAAGGTGTTGGTCGCCGGGTCGTACAGTTCCGTGCTGTCAAGTGTGGTGCCAAACATGCTGCTACCGCGAAGGCCGTTATTTTCGTAGCCGCCGTCGAAGCCGCCGGCGATCAGCACCTTGCCATTGGGCAGCAGCGTCGCCGTCGGGCTTTGACGCGCCGCGTTCATCATCGGCGGTGAGCTCGCGAACGTATTGGTCACCGGGTCGTACAGCTCCGTGCTGCTGAGGGAGTTGGAGCCAACGCCTGTACCGCCGGTGATCAGTACCTTGCCGTTGGGCAGCAGCGTCGCAGTCGCGTCTGCGCGCGCAGTGTTCATCACCGGCGGCGAGGTGGCGAACGTATTGGTCGCCGGGTCGTACAGCTCGACGCTGCTCTGAATGCCGCCAGCTCCGAACCCGCCGGCGATCAGGACCTTGCCGTTGGGCAGCAGCGTCGCAGTCGCGCCCTGACGCGCCTCGTTCATCGACGGCGTCGAGGCGGCAAACGTGTTGACTGAGGGCGGCGCAGCCGCGCCCAATGCGCTCTCGATCGTCGCAACATCAGCGGCCGTCTCGGCAGCGGTCACGCCATTAAGGGTTAGCTCGTTAAGAGCCCCGCCGAACGTGAATCCACTCGTAGCAATCGTCAGCCCTTGCAGACCAGAAAGCGCGTCGCTGAACTGCGCGGTACCAGCAATCGCGGCCAGGTTGTTGCCGCAATAGAAAATCGGATTCCCTTCCTCCATTCCGTCAAACACACCGTCGGAAATGTCGAGCGATAGCGCACTGACCAGTCCGCCAGCCCCATGGCCCGAGCATGCAATCTGGTCCTCGTTAATCATCGCGCCCAGGATCAAGCCGAGCCGGCCCGCGTCGGTACCGGCCGCGGCCGGCGTGTACAGAGGAAGCAGCGTCGAGGGATCGGTCGAGATGCCGTAGTCCTGCTCGATTGACGCCGTCGCATCGCTGATCGCGGTTCCGAGGTCTTCGAGTTCCCCGCCCTTGGATTTTACTTGTGCCATCGAGTCCACGAACGTGGTCAGCGGGTTGATCGACAGCCCCGACAAATTGTTCTGAACGCTCGGCAGTAAAACGGACAATGGACTCGGTGAACTGATCGTCGCGCCATCCTGCTCGCTGACGAAACTGCCGCCACTGGCGCGGAAACGCACCGGTGCGTTGGCGTAGTGAATGCCAAACGCAGCCGGGTTGATCGACATCGAAAAGTTGCCATTGCTATCCGCCGTCGTACTCCCCAGCGCCGGACCATCCGAACCGTCGGGATTCAGCGAAACCGCACTAATCGCGGCGCCGTTCATCCCATTCTGTATCGCCACACCGGAGACGTTGAACCCGCTGGTGGCGGTCGCTGTTGGAATCGGCGTGGCACTCGCGGTCGCCGTCGCGGTATTGGTCGCAGTGGCGGTGGCCGTCGCAGTCGCAGTGCCAGTCGCGGTGGCAGTTGCCGTAGCTGTCGCAGTGGCAGTGGCTGTCAATGTTGCGGTGGGAGTCGCAGTGTCAGTCGGGGTGGCAGTGGGCGTCGCAGTCGCGGTCGGAGTCGCGGTATCGGTCGCCGTTGCCGTGGCGGTTGCTGTCGGCACCGCTCCAAATGCTGTCCCGCTCAGGTTCACCGATTGCGACGCAGTCTTGCCATCGTCCGTGACGATGAGCTTTCCGCCTTGCGCGGTCCCTGCCGGGTTACTGTCAGTAGTGGGATTGAACGTCACCGATACCTGGCAATTCCCGCCCGCCGCGATCGACGACCCGCATGAGTTCGCGACGACCTCGAACGGCGCTGTCGCACTGATCGACGTGACATCGAGCGCCAAAATGTTCGGATTCGTTATCGTAACGCTCTTGGCTGCCGACACCGATCCCACATGCACTTTGCCGAACGCCAGTGAGAGTGGCGAAAACGTCGGGTTCGCCAGGATTCCAGTGCCGTCGAGCGCAACCAACTGTGGACTACCCGCCGCATCGTCGGCGATCGACAAACTTCCGCTGATCGCGCCGGTCTGCGTGGGACTGAATGTCGCGCCGATCGAGCACGTCGCGGCAGGCGCCAGATCGGTGCCGCTGCATCCATCGCTCGTGATGCTGAACTCGCCCGCGGGCGTCACTGCGTCGATATGGATCGCGACAGTATTCGGATTCTTGAGTGTCGTTGCCTTCGCTGCGCTGGTAGCACCCACGAGGATTTTGCCGAAGCTCAAAGTGCGCGGCGTGATAGTCAGCTTGCCCGCGACGCCGATGCCGCTGAGCGCGCTAACTCCCGCGTTGACGTTCGCATCGTCGCTGACCGCTACCGATGCGCTCCTCGTGCCGAGCGCGGCAGGAGTAAAGGTCAGCATCACCGTGCAATTGCTTCCGGGCGCCAGCGTCGAAGCACAGCCATTGTTTGTGATTCTAAACTCGCTCGGGTCGGCCCCATTGAGTTGAACGCTCAGTCCGGTGACCGGCTGGCCACTGAGAGGATTAGTTATCTTGACGCTCTTGGCGACGCTGGTTGCCCCGGTCACACCGAAGACCACGTTGCCGAACGCGACGCTCGGAGTGACCGTCAGTCCCGCTGCCGCGGCCGGCGCCGCAGTAGTTCCGATCAGCCCGAGAATCACCACGAACGCGAGCACAGCCGGCCTGTGCCAAGCCGCCTTCCGGTTATGAATTTGAAGCATCCAGTAATCCCCCGCGAACCAGATGAGTGGGCGGGACGTTTTCACACCGCCTATACTGTGTCAAGAACAATTGAAGCAGCTTGTAAGACAGGCAGTTAGCGCGCTTTCGCCGCTAACGCTCCAAGTGGCTAGTTAGCCAGAATTTAGGTAAAGGATTGAGCGATGGAAACTGAATCGGCACGCCGCGCAACCTCTATCGTCGTTGCGATCGCTCTAATGTTTCTCCTTGCAGGTTGCGCGCCTCGTGAGCTGCCCTTTCGCGTTGAAGGAACCCAGGGACAGGTCGGCCATCCGATCCACGCCGCTATTATCCTCGATCAAAAAGCTGCCGGATGTGAGGATCATGCGGCGGGCGAGGCGCTGGTTGCCGGCCGCAGCCTTCCTCCGGGAGTTCGGCAAAGCGGCATCAATGATTGGTTGTTCGAGGGAACGCCAACCAAGGCAGGCCACTGGAGCACCCAGATCTCGTTGATCGACCTGGTATGCAATGGTTCCCACCCCGATCAGGTTCTGCCCGTCGAATTCAACATCTATCCATAAGGAATCGGTAATCGAAGATCTTGAAACCGGCTTTATGAAACCGGCCGAGCGTGCAAGGATTATCCTGTTAGCTACTCGACTTCCGGTGGAGGCTTATTCAACGTGAAAACTAATATCCATCGAATAGCGGTGATCCGCGCCGGCGCGGCGACCGCTGTGATCGGCATAATCTGCGGCGCATTCGCGATGCTGCCGGCGTCATTCGCGTCGGCGGCGCAAATCGGATCGTCTGACGGCTCGTCCAGAGTTAACTCTCAATTCCAGCGTCACGCCCTTCAATTCGCAGCCGAGCCTGCAACCGCTCCCGCACCGCCCGAAGAAACTGACGAGGCTGATGACAAGGACGTTCCAACCAGCCAGGTCGACAAGTACATCAGCGTCTACGAGTCGATGCAGAAAGATCACAACATCACCGTCGAGCAGGCCACCTCCAAGCAAGGCCTGACGGTTGCGCAGTTCAGGAACCTCGAAAACAAAATCGAGGCCGACGACACTCTGCGCGAGCGCGTCCGCAAGGCGCTAAGACACACTGTGAATCCCAAAGACAAGGAATCAGCGGACGACTAAAGGCGTCGCTAACCCTGCATTACGGGTGTATGGGAGCGGACAAGACTAAGCGGTGGCGAATGGAGCTTGCTCCCTTCGCCACCGCTTCTAACTAGCTAACTGTGCAACCGACGGGAGTCGGTTACTTCGTGACCGAGGTCGAGAATGCCGCTTCGAGGCGCGACACTGCGTCGTTGGCACGACGGACCGCGTCCTCTGCCTGACTCGCCGCGGCGTCCGACTGCGCCGCTGCCTGCGCTGCCTGATTGGCCGAAGCTTCCGCCGCATTAGCCGACGCTTCCGCCTTGTTCGCGTCAGCCTGCGCGCGCTCCGTCGCGTTGTTGATTGTCTTCATGTCCGGGCCGCACGCCGACACGAGCGCAGTCACTGCCACGACACCAAGTAGCTTCAAAGTTGTTTTCATCCGAGCTTTCCTCCAGTGGTTCAAGTGAATAGCCAGTCCCGGTACACTGTCAGATGAGATTCAAACAGGGCAGGGCTGGACCAGTAATCTCGCCAATATTTGCAAAACCCGTTTGCGAACGCAAGGTGATAGAACCCCAGCGGTTCCGTTCGGAACATTCCGCGCGCTAGACTATTAGCAGGCTTAAATCGACCGTGGATTGACAGACAAAACTTTCAGCAGTTATCGTTCAGCTCGATTCAAGAACTCAGTCAAATCGAGAAGTACGGTTGCACTTTCCTGAAACAAGAGGTTCGGTTGCGAGATGGCGACGACTATCACGAGCGAATGTATCAACTGCGGTGCCTGCGAGCCCGAATGTCCAAACACCGCGATTTACGCCGGCGGTGTGCCGTGGGAACTTAACGGCACGCCCGGCGCCGCGATTGCCCAGGACATCTATTACATAGTGCCGTCGAAGTGCACCGAATGCGTCGGCTTCCACGACCACGAAGCCTGCGCCGCGGTATGCCCGGTCGATTGCTGCATCCCCGATCCCGCCAATCTCGAGAGCGAAGGCGTCTTGCTCCAGCGCGCGCGTGAGTTGCATCCCGAGACTACGTTCCCCGACGATGCGCCGTCGCGCTTTCGCAAAGAAGGCGGTGCACCTGCGCCGGCAGCCGAAGGTGCCGGCGCCGAAGCCGCCGACCAATGGGGCCGCAGTCGCAGCCAAGCCCGCGCCTGCGCCGGCGCCCAAACCTGCTGCGCCTGCCGCAGCTGCCGCTCCTGCTCCGGTCGCGGCGGCGGGACTCGCGATGATGCATCTGCCGAAAGATATCGGCGCGTTACCCGGCCCTGTCGCCGAGAAACATTTTCCCGGCGAGCTCGAGGCTGACTTCGACAACGTGCTCGCTTCCGTCGACGCATCGCCGATTCGCACTGCACCGGCGCGGTGATGGTCGCGTTTCGGCTCGGCGAGCCGGTGCTCGGCGCGATGCCCGACGGCGTCAAGGCCGACCTCGAGCATGCGGTCGGCAGCACCGCTGGATTTTCGAGACAGCGCTCGACCGCGCTCAACATGATCTTCAACCTGATTCTTTATCCCGCGCTGCTGACGGCGTTTGCGGTTGCAGCGCTCGGCGACAGACTCTTTTCGCAAAACAGTGGCGGATGGATCATGCTCGGCGTATTGATCGCCGCAGGCGAAGCTGCGTGGCGCTTGCGCGAAGGTGTGATTCACGCCAAGCCTGCCAGCGATCTGACGTATCGCGGATGCTGGTACGGGCTGGCGCTCGCGCCGCTTGGCTCGATGCTCGTGCGCGCGGGCGGCAGCGGGGCGCCGCACCGAGCGCAAAGTCGCCTTCGACGGTTTCGAGGGCACGATGCATGAAGACAAGACCGAGCGCGATCGCCGCTACGGCACCGTCTACACCGTCGCCGAATATGCGAACGCGTACCTGGTGCGGCTCGAGATGCCGCGGAATGCTGCCGCCGTCCTCGCTCAAGCGCCTGTGGAATCTGCCCGACGAGATGCCCGACTACGACTACAACATCGTGCTCGGCGACAACGTGATTACGATCAGCGCGAGCGTCCGTGGCGAGACGATCCGCCGATTGTCGTACGTGTCGTCATCGTTCCCCGCCGACTTCACGACGCGAATCGAGTTCGGCAAGCCGGTCGGTACGTTTAAGCATCGGATGCGCGACAAAGTGCTCGAGGTGATCGTTCTGAAAGCGGACGCGGCCCAGTTCCAAAACGCCGCCTGACCAAAACAAGTTCGAACAGGGACGAAGTCCCGCATCTTCTAATACTGGGTGCAGGGGTCACCCCTGCCGACGGAAGCGTGAAACCCACCGCGGGTTTCACATTCAATCAAGTGATTTGAAACCCGCCCGCCGACGATTCAGAGTTTGAAATGGCGATCCACATTCGGGACGCCTCAGCTCGCGACCTGCCTCGTATCCTCGAGATCGAGCGCCGCGCTTTCCCCGCGCCGTGGACTCTCGCCTCCTTCGAGCGCGAACTGACCCTGCCCTTTCTCACGCATCATGCTCGCGATCCCCGACAACGGCATCGGAGCAGTCGCCGGGTTTCTCTGTCGATGGCTAATTGCCGACGAATGCCACATCCTGAACATCGCGGTACATCCGGAGTCGCGCAGGCTCGGGATAGGCAGCGTGCTGATGACAGAATCAATAAACGAGGCTAAATCGACCGGAACTAACGTAGTTACGCTGGAAGTTCGCCGTTCCAATCTTGCGGCGCGGCAGCTCTACCGGAAATTTGAATTTGAAGAACGACGTTTGAGACGGCATTACTACGGCCCCGGCGAAGACGCGATCATCATGGAGCTCCGGTTAGACTGATCTTTTTACCCGCAAATGCGGAACGCCGTTCTATCATTCTGACTATTTCAGTTTCCTTTTGAGACTGGGGTTACAAATCAGGTAATTTTGTGCAATACTGTATTTCACATTCAAGGCTGATCGGATCGGTGATGAACCCATGACTGCGCGGTCATCAACCCATGTCCGAAATCTATGGCCTGCCGTCGAATGCCACAATTGCGATGAGTTTGCCGTTCAAGAAAGGTGAAAAGGTGGTCTACCCCGCCCATGGGGTGGCCGTAATCGAAGACATCCAGATGCGGGTCATTTCCGGGACCGAGCGACGTTTTTACATGCTCCGGATTCTCGGCACCGAAAAGATGACCATCATGATTCCGACCGAGAACGTCGAATCAGTCGGCCTGCGCCGCGTGATCGGCAAAGATATGGTGGAAAAAATCTATCGTATCCTGCGTCAGCGTAAAGTAGAGGTCGATACCCAAACCTGGAATCGCCGCTATCGCGAATACACTGAAAAGATCAAAACCGGTTCTCCACTCGAAATTGCAAAGGTGCTCCGCGATCTCCTCGTGCTCAAGAGCGACAAGGAATTGTCGTTCGGCGAGCGCAAGATGCTCGACACGGCGCGATCGTTGCTGGTCAAGGAACTGTCCATCGCCAAGGCTCACCCAGAAGAAAAAATCATGGAAGAGCTGAAAACAATCTTCGCAAACTAGTCGCGTCCACCAAGTCCGCAAATCAGGCCGGGATTTTCTCCCGGCCTTTCTTTTGAGGCGTATCTTCGTTCGCAATTCAACATTCCGTCCCGCTCTGCTTTCTTGTTCTTGTGTCATTCAGAGCGAAGCGAAGAATCCCGGCTCCTTTTTCGCCCTAAGTAGGACGGAATTTATTCCGTCGCCTTAAATCCCCCCACTTAAAATCCTCCCCATTCAAAATCCCCCCATGTTGAAGCCCAACATTCGGTATGCAAATCTCGCTGGCCATGGCGAAACTCCCTATCCTCTTACTCCTCCTAATCTCCATCCTGATGACCACCTCGCAGCCCGCCCATGCGAGCGCCGACGATCCAATCGAAGAACTGTTCACTCGCACTTCGCGACGGCAAATTCTCCGAGGCCACCGCGCATTTCGATCCCACCATGAAGGCGGGATTGTCCCCGGATCAACTGTCGGCAGTATGGCTCCAAATAATCGCTACCGAGGGCAAGTTCGACAATTGGAAAGTCCTCCAGCACGGACTGCTGGCTGGGACCGACGTGTCCGAAGTCGTGCTGGCTTTCGAGCACGGCAAGGTGATGGCGACGGTGTCGGTCCGGCCGCAGACCAACCAGATAGCCGGGCTCTACTTCAGGCCGCTGACAACTCAGCCGGGTGCGTCTTCATCGCCGACCTCGCCGCCCTATGCCGACGCGGCGAAGTTCCGGTCGGAAGCCGTGACCGTCGGCGAGGATCCGTGGAAGCTTCCGGGCACCCTGACCATCCCAACCGGCGCGGGGCCGTTCCCCGCAGTCGTGCTGCTGGCAGGGTCGGGCCCCAGCGATCGCGACGAAACGGTTGGCGCCAATCGCGTCTTCAAGGATCTCGCCGAAGGCTTGAGCTCGCGCGGAATCGTCGTGCTCCGATACGACAAACGCACCTACGCGTACCAGACGCTCGATCCGCAAAAGATTACGGTGAAGGAAGAAGTCATCGACGACGGCGTCGCGGCGGTGAAACTACTGCGGTCGCGCGCCGAAGTCGCGCACGACCGAATCTTCGTCATCGGCCACAGCCTCGGCGCGATGATCGCGCCGGAAGTCGCCGGCAAGGCGCGTCCGGTTGCGGGAATCGTGATGCTCGCGCCACTCGGACGCAAGCTGCCTGGCGTGATCGTGCAGCAGATGCGATACCTCGGTCAGGCGTCGCCCAAGGAACTCGCGGATCTCGAGCGCCAGGCCGACGAAATTTCGGCGCACAAGATGCCGCCTGCGCAGTTTTTCTTCGGCGCGCCCGCTTCCTACTACTATGACCTCGACGCCCGCGACGAAGTTGCGCTCGCGCGAAGTCTCGACCTGCCCATCCTGATTCTGCACGGCGGTCGCGACTACCAGGTGCTCGACGAAGACATCCGCAATTGGCAGAACGGGCTGAAGGGCGACGCCAAGGTGAAAGTCCAGACGTTCCCGTCGCTCAATCATCTGTTCATCGTCGGTACCGGCAAGCCGGGTCCAGCCGAGTACAACACGCCGGGGCATGTTGATGGCGCCGTGGTCGGAGCAATCGTGGACTTTATTGAACAGGGCCCCCGAGTCTGAGAATCTGCACTGATGCCGAAGCGAATCTTTGTGCTGAGCGCGATTCTCCTGGCGCTCGCTATTTTTCCCGCGACGCGATCCGCCGCCAAAGCCGGCGCCGACGACGCGCCGGTAAATCATTTCTTCTCCGCTGTCCGCGACGGCGATTTCGACGCGGCCACGAAACACTTCAGCGCCCGGATGAAAGCAATGTCGCCGGCCGGCCTGAAGGGCTCATGGAACCAGGTCTATGCCCAGGAAGGTCCGCTGCTCAGCTGGAAAATCTTCCAACGCCAGGATATTCCCAACAGCCGCGACCAGCTCAGCGTGCAACTGAATTTCCCTCATTCGACCGCGGATTCGATCGTCGTCGTGAACTCGCAGACCGGAGAGATCACGTCGGTGCTGTTCAAGTTGCCGGCGACCTCGGCTCCGTATGAGGATCGCACGAAGTTCGATGCCCACGAGGTGACTGTAGGCGCCTACAAGTTGCCCGGCACGCTCACGATTCCAAAAGGCAAAACTCCCTGTCCGGCGGTCGTTCTGATCCAGGGATCCGGCCCGAACGATCGCGACGAGACCGTCGGCGCCAATCATCCTTTCGCCGACATCGCCGACGGCCTCAGCTCGCGCGGTATCGTCGTGCTCCGATACGACAAACGCACCTTCGCGCACCCGAACCTCGACCCGAAGACCAAAGTCACGGCAGATGAGGAAGTCGTCGAGGATGCGGTCGCCGCGATACGGATGCTGCGTGAACGTCGCGACGTGGCGCACGATCGAATCTTCGTCATCGGGCACGGCCTCGGTGCGGCACTGGCGCCGGAGATCGCGAAGAAGGCATGGCCGGTTGCGGGAATCGTGATGCTGGCGCCGGCCGGCCGCAAGCTGCCGCAGCTGATGGTCGAGCAGGCGCGATTTCTCGGTCAAGAGTCCCCCATACGAATGACTCAGATCGAGCAGCAAGCCGATCAACTGTCGGCGCACAAAATGCCGGCGACCGAGACTTTCTTCGGCACCCCCGCGTCCTACTTTTACGACCTCGAGGCCCGCGATGAAGTCGCGATCGCGCGCAGCCTCGACCTGCCGATCATGATTCTTCACGGCTCGCGCGACTACCCGGCAATCGACGCCGATATCCGCGATTGGCAAACCGGCCTCAAGGGCGACGCCAGGGTGCAGGTCGAGACGCTCCCAGGCCTCAACCATCTGTTCATGGCGAGCACGGACAAGCCCTCGCCGGCCGGCTACTTCGCGCCCGGCCATGTCGACGCGGCAGTGATCGGCACTATCGCCAGCTTCATCGCAAACGCCGGCGGCACACCATCGTCGCAAGCCGCGTCAAAATGAAGGCCTCCGCAATCATCGTCGCAGCCGGCAGCGGCGTCCGCCTCGGCTCGGATGTGCCTAAGGCGTTCGTGAAAATAGCCGGCCGCACGATGCTCTCCTACTCACTCGCCACAATCCGGCAAGTGACTTCGATCAGCGAAGTTGTGATCACGATTCCCGAAGGATTCGAAACCGCCGCCCGCGCCGAAGTAGCAGCATCCGGCCTTGGCGTCCCGGTCAAGATAACGCCCGGCGGAATCGAGCGTCAGGATTCAGTCCGAATCGCGCTGGCTCTCACAAGTGCGGAGAGCGAACTGGTGATCGTCCACGACGCCGCCCGCCCACTGGCGAGTCCCGAGATTTTCGACGCATGCCTGACTGCCGCGATACGCACCGGCGCCGCTATCGCCGCGATCCCGGTCTCCGACACCCTCAAGCGCGTCACCGACCGCGCAATCACCGCAACCATCGCCCGCGCCAACCTATGGCAAGCACAAACCCCGCAAGCCTTCCGCCGCAACCTGCTGATGACAGCCCATCAACGCGCCGTCGCCGAGAAAGTGGTAGCAACCGACGACGCCGACCTGGTCGAACGCACCGGCGCCCGCGTAGAAGTAGTCGAAGCCTCAACCACCAACCTGAAGATCACAACGCCGTCAGATCTGGCAATCGTAGAAGCAATCCTCGCGGCTCGGCCATTTTAACGGCGCGAACGAAGCGAGCGCTGCCTCTCCGTTCCTGGTCCCCCTTCCCATTCAGGGAAGGGGTTAGGGGTTAGCGTTCCTAGCGCTCCCACTACCCCACCTCCGGCTCATACCCCGCCCGCTCGATCAATTCCCGCGTCTGCGACCAATCCCATCCCGCCGTCGTCAGATACCCGTTCACAAAAATCGAATTCACCGCGTTGAACAAATCCGCCTGCCGCGCCCCAACGTTTAATTCCCGCCCGCCCGCCGCGCGAACCTCGCTGCGCGGATTCAGCAGCCTGAACAGGCACGCCGCCTTCAGACATTTCTCCGGCGTGAGCGCGCGCTGCGCTTCGAGCGGTGTGCCTTTTATCGGATGCAGAAAATTCAGCGGCACCGAATCGATCGCCAGCCGCCGTGTCGAATACGCGAGATCCAGAATGTCCTCGTCAGTCTCGCCCATCCCGATAATTCCGCCCGAGCACGTCGACAGTCCCGCCGCGCGCACGTTCTCGATCGTCTCGATACGATCGTCATAGGTATGCGTCGTGCAAATCTCCGGATAGAACCGCCGGCTCGTATTGAGATTGTGATTTATCCATCCCGCGCCCGCACGCTTGAGCTCGTCCGCCTGCTCCCGATTCATCAGTCCGATCGACAGGCACAGCTCCAGCCCCGGCAGCTCCGCGCGGATTCGATCGCATGCCTCCCCGAGATGCTCGACGTCCTGCCGCGCCGGCCCGCGCATGCTGCACACCATGCAGTAGCGGCGCGCGCCGCTCTCGACCGCGATTCGCGCGCCCTCGATCAATTTCGCAACGCTCTGCATTTTGTAAACCGGGATCTCAGCCTTCGAGATCTTCGATTGCGAGCAGTACGAGCAATCCTCCGGACAGATTCCGCTCTGTGCATTGCGCAGCATGCATATCTTCACCCTGTGTCCGAACGCCGCCTCGCGCACAGTCCGCGTCGCCGCGAGCAAATCCACCAGCCGCTCGTCAGGACAATTCAAAATCGCCGCAGCCACATCGCGATGCGATTTCCTTCCCAGCCAGAACTTCCTCGACCATCCGATCGAGATCGATATCTTCAAACTTCAACATCACCGATTTCCTTTTTTAAGGGATTGAAAAAATGGCGCGCGCCGCACATTTAGAGGTTTCGCGAGCAAGGATCAAGCGAGTCGCAAGATCTATCTCGCCAGCACACCCCTTCGAGCAAAATGGCGTCCTCGCCATTTTGCGATTAATACTGGGTGCAGGGGTCACCCCTGCCGCCCGCCGCGCAGGTGATTATTCTGTCGCTGTCGCATTGATCACTACTCCCGCGGCCGCACCGGAGGCCGATAGATCTCATTCTGCTCCTCCGGCTCCTCCACTTTCTCGACTTCCTGCTCCGGCCGGTTCACCTCAACCGATACCACCCCTTCCGGTCGCTTGATCCGCGAGGCGGCCCCGCGCCGCCGCGTTCGCATCGAGAACCCGATACTCACCGCCAGCCGCAGCATCAACAGGATCGTGAACATCACGCACAGTCGCCCGAACCAGTCGTCGGTGAGCGAGTAGAGCGTGCGCCCGGTGCCGATCGGCAGGTCGGCGATCGCCATCGTATCTTCGCCATGCATCGGGACGCGCGCCGCAATCTGCCGCCCGCGTGAATCATTCGCCGAGAGCATCCCCCCGCGCGCCGCACGCGCCAGCGAGAATCCCGACTCGACCCCGCGCACCACCGCCATCCGCTGATGGATCACTTCCGATCCTTTCCAATCCGACGCCGGCGCGACCACTGTCCGCACGTTCGACGCCGCCAGCTCACGCGCCGTCTCCGGAAAATCCAGGTCCTGCGAAATGAGCACCGCGGTGCGTCCCCACGGCGGATCGAAAATCGCCTGCTTCGATCCCGCCTTGTAGTCCCATTCCAGACTCGGGATCAGATGATGCTTCGCGTAGGACGCCGCAATCTTGCCGTTGGGATCGAACACCACCGCGATATTTCTTTTTGGCGATCGTCCGATCTGGTTGAGCCCGACCACCAGCCACACATGCGACATCTGCGCGATTCGCTGGAGTCCCATCACGACGTCCCATTCGTAGCTCGGCCCGACTCCGATTACTTTCTCGGGCGTCACGACGATTTGCGCGCCGCCGCTCGCCGCCTGATGCACCATTTTTGCGTACTGCGTCATGATATCCGCGGCGTCCGTCGGATCGGTCGACTCCGACTGCGGTACCAGGTTCTCGCTCGCAACCATCGCAACCCGCACCGCCGGCGTCTGCGGCGTCAGCGCGATACGCGTCGATCCACACATCGCGACCAGCAGGAAAATACTGACCGCCATGATCGCGGGATTCTTCCACACCATGTTCCATCGGCGCCGATACCACGCGACCGCCAGCCCCGACGGCAACAGCGCCATCACGAACATCACGCCGCACATCCCGATCCATGAGGCCGCCTGCAGCAGCGGCAGAAAATCGACTTGCGTGTAGGCCGGGCTGCCCCACGTGCCATGCGGTGATTGCATCGAGAGCGTGTAGTAGAACGCGACTTCAAAAGTCGGGAAGACCAGCGCCGCCAGCACTCCCGTCCATCGCCGCGTCGCCTCGGCCGCGCACGCCACGAAGGTCGCGAACACGATTGCGCCCGCCACATGCGACGCGAGCATCGTCATCAGCGGCACCGCGAAACTCTCGCCGCCCCATGTCACCAGGTTGCCGATCAGGAACGCCGTGAACGCCAGCTCCGCCGCCGTCTCGGTCCGGATTTCAGGCGCGATCGCGAGAATCGGCAGCGGCGCGAACAGCGCGCACAGCCAGAATCGCGGATCGATCCCCGACAATGTGTACAGCACCGCGGTCGTAATCGCGGCGACGGCCGCGCGCCTCGAGCATATGCGCCGGTTCGGGCGGACTGTTCGATCCAAAAAATCGAACCCGAGGGATACCGAGCCGCGACGAGTCGACGATTGGGCGGTCGGCCATGATGCTCAGACTTGATTGCGGGGCGGGCGAATCGCATTCCGCCGGCTCAGCCCTATTCGCAATCAGGCCTTCGTTGAGCGATCCGGATCGAAAGCCTTTCAGATCGATCGCGACAAATCGAAACCCGATCTTTTTGAACTCCCGATCGATTGTCTCGCGAAGCGCCGGCTCGAACACGCGCGCAATCTCGCTCTGCTCGAGCTCCAGCCGCGCGACCTCGCCATGGTATCGCACGCGCGCAATCGCAAACCCCATCGAATGCAACAGCTGCTCGCCCGCGGCGACCTTGGTCAGCCCCTCGACTGTTATCTCGGTGCCGTACGGAAACCGCGACGACAGGCACGGCGACGCAGGCCGATCCCACGTCGGCAATCCCATCGCGCGCGACAACTCGCGCACGTCGGCCTTGGTCATCTCGGCGTCGACCAGCGGATGGCGCACGCGTTTCTCGCTGGCCGCCTGCATCCCCGGCCGATAGTCGTTCAAGTCGTCGAGGTTGAGCCCGTCGACAATCTCATCGATACCCAAGCTCGGCCGCCTTCGCCTCGCAAACCGTGAACAGGTTGTGCTTGCACAGGTAGCATCGATTAATCGGATTCGCCGCATACCCAGGAATCTCAAGCTCATTAGACTCGACGATAAGGTGACGCGCGCCAATCAACCGCGCCATCGCAATCGCCGACTCCCGATCCTCATCCGGCATCGTCGGCGAAGTAGTAGTCAGCGCCAGCACCGAATCCCCAAGCATCTCATGGGCCACTCTGAGCACAAAGGTAGAATCAACCCCACCCGAAAACGCCACGATAAGCGACCGCCCAGGCGCAAACCCCGCCCGCATCTTCTCAAGCTTCGCATTCAGCGTTTTCGAAGTATCCATTCCCACATCCGGTTCCCCTTCCCGTGCTGAGAGCTGCATGGGAAGGGGTTAGGGGTTAGGTCGCCCGCATCAAGCAGCAACATTTTCGTTTACGCACCCCTCTTCACCGCCCCTGAGAGCGAAAGGTTGTCCTCAACATTTCGCGATTCTCACTGGGTGCAGGGGTCACCCCTGCCGCCCGCCGCGCAGGCGATTATCTCTTTCTTCGTCTCTTCCTCTAAATCCCCTCAGCCTGAAAAAGATCGGTAGTCAAATATCTCTCGCCAGTATCGCAGAAAACCACAACTACAATGTTCCCCTTACCGAGCCGCTTCGCCACCTGCACCGCCGCGCAGCAATGCGCCCCCGACGAGATCCCGACCAGCAGCCCTTCCTCGCGCGCGAGCCGCCGCGAGAACAGCGTCGCATCCTCGTCGCTGACCGGAATCACCTCATCATAAACTTTGGTGTCGAGATTAGTCGGCACGAACCCGGCGCCAATCCCCTGTATCTTATGGAACCCCGGCTCGCCGCCCGACAGCACCTGCGAATTCTTCGGCTCGACCGCGACGATCAAAACTTTCTTATCAAGATGCTCGCGCAAATAATGCCCCGCGCCCGTAATCGTCCCGCCGGTCCCGACGCCCGCGACGAACGCGTCGATCCGCTTGAACTGCTGGAGCAGCTCCGGCCCGGTGCATCGATAATGGATATCGGGATTGGCGCTGTTGCTGAACTGCTGCGGCATAAAGTAGCCGGGATTCTCGCGGCACAGCTCCTCGGCCTTCGCGATCGCGCCATGCATCCCGCGCGTATCCGGCGTCAGCACCAGCTTCGCCCCGTAAGCGACGAGCAGCGACCGCCGCTCCTCGCTCATAGTATCGGGCATCGTCAGGATAAGCTTGTACCCTTTGACGGCAGCCACCAGCGCGAGCCCAATCCCGGTATTCCCGGAGGTAGGCTCGACAATAGTATCGCCAGCCTTCAGCTTCCCCGATTTCTCAGCCGCCTCGACCATCGCGAGACAAATCCGGTCTTTGACACTCCCCCCAGGATTAAAATTCTCGAGCTTCGCCCAAATCTCCGCATCATCTTTCCCCGGAATCCGGTTCAACCGAACAACAGGAGTATTCCCAATCAACTCAAGCGGCGACTGCGCAACGCTAACCGGCATGCCCCCGATTCTATCCAGAAACCAGCAATAGTTGGAATGTAGCGAAGTGATGAATCCGCGCCCAGTCCGCTCCGCCTTCCCTCTCCCTGTGAGGAGAGGATCAAAGGAGAGGGTCCGCTTACAGCGCGCGCTGACGCGCGCGATTCAAGATTCCGCCTCCGCATCTGCGCGCGCTCTTGTCCTCGTGTCATTCAGAGCGAAGCCGAAGAAGATCCCGGATTCCTTCTTCCCCTCTCGATCAGAGAAGTAGGACGGAATTTATTCCGTCAACTCAGAATCTCGCGCTGCGCGCGCGCTTCAAGATCTGTTCCGCTCTTCCGCTCTGCATTTCTCATCCCAGTGGGGCGGGCCGCCGTCCGCCATTGATTAGTGTCATTCAAAGCGCATCCCGATAACTCCGCATCCGCCAGCCGAAGCCCTGAGCGCAGCCGAAAGCGAAGAATCCGGATTCTTCTTTTACCTCGCCCCACAATGGAGAGAGCCGACGCGTAAAATTGTTCGGGGTTACATCCGAACTAATTCATCTACGATCGCGGAGGCGGCTTCATCGCTGGAATTTCCGAGACCTTAATTCGAACTGGCACTATCATCACAATCTTCTGTGATAGATCTTTCAGCATGAACCCGTCATTCCAATGCCCCGTTGATGCTGCCCGCTTTTTCAAAGTCTAATTCAACCCCGAACAACTCAGCTCCGATCCCGTGCCGCCACTGTTCGCATTCTAAGCTGAATTCCGAAGCGGGAATTTTCGGCAGCGACGGCTTCCAATAAAACCCGTTTGGGTCCCGTCTGGTAGGCAGCATTGGAATTCTCGGCATAGGCCGGATTTCTGGAATCCCTAGGTTGCCAAATGAGAGGTCATGGCAAATAAGTTCCTCATTGAATCGAAACCACTATATAAAGTGTTTATACCCTTCCACTTGCCCCTTAGGGGCTCGCGGCGGTCGAGGCATGGTCAGCGGCTTATTTTCAGCATCGTCTTTTTCATCGTCTTTTTCGTTTGCCTCCGGCGGCATAATTTCGAACTGACCCTTCGCTTCAAAGGTGATCAGCGCGCTCTAGCAGGCTGACGCCGTCGTTTATGATAGAGAGTTGAATACCGGTCTGCGGAGGCGACCTTCTAAAAGATTGTGGCAATCACGTAAAATCCTTCGCAGTTTGCGCTAGACCATTCGAGATACTTCTCGTTCTTGTAAAAGAAATCTCTTCGTCCGTCGCGGGTCCGAGACGTTCCTTCGATGCTCCGATCACGGTCATGCGTCTTTGATGGTCGAAGGCCTTGTCCTCCTGCGAACCAAATTGAGTCGCCATTGGGAATCGGCTTTTGATACGGCTCATGAGGCCCGAAACCTCTTCCGTTGTTACAGACGGATAGTAGCGGGGCACTTCGATTTCGATCGTTGCCAGCTCCTTCGCGTCGCTATCAAGGCACTTGATCAGAAATTGTGGCTCGATCTCTTTCAGTCGCACGATTTCACTTTACTAACTCTTTGATCCGCTTCTCGGTGTCTGTACTTTCAGGTGACAGGAGCCAGGAATCTGGTATCGTCTCCACCGGCTAAACCGTACCATACGTGCGCTCGCCATAGGTCCAGTGTCATGCGTCAAAATCCGCACGTCGGTGTCGGGATTTTCGGCCGACGGCGTGCGCGATACCAACGAAACGTCGTCGGCCTCTTGATAGTCTAGACGCTCAGAAAGTTCAGGATTGGGCCTCAGTTCCGGAGAAATGAGAAGCTTCACACAGGTAACTTCGTTCACCACGACCTTGTGGCCAATTTCGCTAAGTATGATTTCACGAAAAGAGTTGAAGCGGCTCGCGCTCTACGACTCAGTCGATTGCCTTCACGGTTTCTTTGGTGATCAATCTCCGATTGCACCGGTCGCGTGACAATGAGATGTATTTCGTCAAATTCCTTCCACGCAAACCATCCAAGCTCATGCAGAGGCCGGCATTGGACGAATAGATTCGTGTCGGGAAAAAGATAAAGAATTTTCGAAGCCATTCCAGTCCCTTGCTCTTCGGAACGCCAAGCCTTAGAAGTTGCGAGCTAGAAAATCGAATCATAGAGTAAACGCTTCGGAGATGCTGTACCTTCACTTTTACCTGTTCAGTGTGGAACCGCGTGGCGGACCGTCCTTGTGGCCGCGAAACAACACTCACCCACGCGAGTGATGCGGCCATAAGCCCTCTATACCTGCCGCAACAAACATTAGCTGAACGACAATGCGTCCAGGCGCTGCAGCAAATTCGTGCGAGGCATCGGGAGAATCAGAATCTTGAATCGCGCGCGAAAAAATCGCGCGCTGTAATCGGACCCTCACCTTCGATCCTCTCCCTTACAGGGCGAGGGGATACAACGCGCAAAGCATCCCGGAATTTTTGTCCCTCACCCGCGCCGGAGGCGCGACCTCTCCCCACGAACGGGAGAGGCGATTCGTGGAGCTCTGAACTCAGCGAAATCGAAAGCATCCCGATGACGCAATCTAAAACAATTCGTGTTTTGTTCTCCTGAACAAACCGACGTTTCACGTGAAACATTTTGATGAAAACCTCAACATCGCAGCACCATTTTCGACCACCTTCACAAAATTGGCAGCCATAAGCGCGCACCGGATCCGCGATTCTCTTCCAAAAAACCCGGAGTGAAATGTCGTCCTCGACATTTCACGATTTCTCCCCACTAAGGTGCAGGGGTTACCCCTGCCCAAGGAAGCGTGAAACCCACGGCGGGTTTCACTTAGAACGTCTCCCTTCGCGCAGGTAAAGCAGGTAATTTTCCCGGGCGCGCTCGGCGACCTGATGTGCAAAAATTCCGCCTCATTCTCAAGAGTCTTTTGCCGCGATTGAATCAATCACCGCCGGATTCCGTATATCAAATGGAGGGTCCGCACTTCTTGATGAGTAGATTTGGGGCGTTGCGCCTGTTTCTCCTGATTTCCGCATTCGCTCTGATTGTCGCGGTCGCGCCCTCCGGCGGCGGCCGACGGTCCTGCCACGACTCTCGACGGCAACCATCCTGACGATGCGTCCGACGTCGTCGGCGCAACGCCCGCCTCGACGTCGCAGCCGCTCGCGATGCGTCTCACGATGGCGCTTGCGGCATCGCGACGACCTCGCGCGCCTGCTCGCCGATCAGCAGGATCCGTCGTCATCGCAATACCATCGATGGCTGACTCCCGACGCCTTCACCAGTCGCTTCGGCCCGACCAACGCCGACCTTGCGCGCGTCTCGCGATGGCTCAAGAAAAAAGGATTCACCGTCAAGTCCGCCGACGCCTCGACGCGCGAGGTCTCTGTTCACCGGCACCATCGCGCAGGCGCAAAATGTCTTCGGCGTGAAGATTGCCGCGAGCACCGACGGCCATCTGTATTCCAACACCAGCGATCCCAGCGTGCCCGCCGATCTGGCGTCCGTCGTCGAGTCGATCCACGGCCTCGACAATCTGCTGCACAGCAAGCCGCTGGTGCATCGCGTGTCGAAGCCGCGCGCCGAGCGCGAGTTCGCCCGCTGTCGGTCGTCGACGCGCGGGCCCGGCCTTCGGTCCTCCCGACATCTACACCTTCTACGATGAAACGCCGCTGCTGAATTCGAACATCGACGGCAGCGGCAATCGGATGTATCGCGGTGGTCGAGGACTCGAATATCGATCAGCCCGCCGCCGACGCGTTCAACACTCAGTTCGGCCTGCCCGCGCTGACCGACTCGAACTTCAGCACGGTGCTCGTCGATGGCACCGACCCGGGCCTGAATGGCGATGAAGACGAGGCGATGGTCGACGTGAGCTACTGCGCATGCGGTCGCGCCCGGTTCGAGCATCCGCATGTATCTCGGCGATCAGAATCACACTGTCGTCTCCGCGATTCTCGACGCGATCCACGCGGCGGTGACGGAGAAGAACAATCCGTGCAGCGCGATCAGCCTCAGCTTCAGCTTCTGCGGCGGATCGAAGAACTTCTACAAAACTCAGAACGGATTTTTCGCGCAGGCGGCCGCGCAAGGTCAGTCGGTGTTCGTCGCGACCGGCGACGACGGCGCGGCGGGACTCAGGGTCAACAGCAAGGGCAACTGCGTCACCGGCACGTCGCGCCAGCGTCAATGAAATCGGAGCGTCGCCGAACGTGACCGCGATCGGAGGCACCGAGTTCTCGCCGGACCTACTCGGGCGGCGACGACGTCGGTTCAGTTTCGGAAGCAGTCTGGAATGACGGCGACGGCGCGGCCGGCGGCGGCCAGAGCAAGTTCTTCAAGAAGCCAGCGTTTCAGAAGGGGCTGTTCAAGAAGGACAAAATGCGCGACGTTCCCGACATCTCGTTCGGCGCGAGTCCCGCCACGCCCGGATTCTTCTTCGGCGGCCGCGACGGTCACGAGCGTGCCGATGGTAATATGCTGCATCGGCGGCACCAGCCTCGGCGCTCCGGCATGGGCCGGCATCAGCCAGTTGATCTCGCAGGCCAACGGCGCTCCGATCGGAAATCTGAACGCGCAAATCTACCAGCTAGGCGCCGAAGCCGACGGCGCGACGACCGGAATCCGCGACGTAACCTCGGGCAATACAAACTTCAACGGCGTCCCCGGATTCCCCGCAAAGACCGGCTACGACAAAGCCAGCGGATGGGGCACCGTCGACATGGGCCTGTTCGTCCCCGCATTTCTGGCCCCGTAGCTCGACCAGCACTTACTCAGCAGACTTAGTAGCCCAAGGTCCGACGCCCGTGAATCGATCGGGTGCGATTCGGGTGACGAAGCCTGCAATGTTGAGCATCGAAGGTGGCGGGAAGACTGCCTTGGGAACATAAATTTTCGCGAGCCGTTGTAGCAGCGGCGCCGCATCGCCTTCGGTGATGCGTGCGTTGCCGTAGGCCACCACATATTCGCGCATCCCCTGCGCGTTGGTCTTGTCGCTGAGGAAGGACAACGCGACTCGCGGGTCGCGACGGATGTTCTTGACCTTCTGATGCTGTGCGAGATGGCCGATCACGAACTCATCGTTTTCGATTCCGACCCACACCACGGTGACCTGCGGACTGCCATCGCGATTGAGCGTCGTCAGATGTGCGTTGGGTCCTTTTTCGATCACGTCGCGCAGCGATTGCGGAATTTTCATGTGAGTCTCTCCGTGGATTTCAAAGATTGTTGATCAGTTTACCGTCCTTGGTGTGCGAGCCAATCCCGCCGATGTGTAAAAGCTTCCTCCCGGTTCACACTTTTAGTTTTCCCCCGCGGCATCCGATGTCAGCAAAGTTCCTTGGAATTCTCGTAGAAATCCCCAGAGACCAGATTGGGCCCAGAAATTGCGTCTCCGGTCCGATGGCCACACGCTTGGGGCCGAATCCTGGAGTCCGAGGGAGGAGATACGAATGACAGTTCGCTATCTTTGCTATATCCGCGAGGCGCGCAGCCTTGCCGTTTCGATCTTCGCTGCGGTTGCGCTCGCGATGCTGGCTGCATGGTCGGGTTCGGTCGCTGACGCGGCTGGATGCAGTCCGTTTGGAAATCCTCCGCAGACTTTCATCATGAATGAGGTGCCGAACTGTGTTGGCGGGACGCGATTGGGGCCGTGGAATGACTCCGACGGCACTCCGCGCTATGCGTGCTTGTATCAGCCGGCGTCTGCGACGACGTCGAACAAGTTGCCGATGCTCGTATGGATTCATCCATCGCTGGTGACGGCCGACTCGATCACCTCGACCAACATCCTGTTGTTCCAGAACGACTTCAGTCTCTCCGCCGGCACCAAGGGCTTCGTGGTCCTGACGCCAGAGGGCCGCGATACGACGCATTTCTATCCCGCCCCGGACGATTCAGGCCCCGGCTGGGACAATTGGTATCGGCAGTTTTCTCCGGGCATCAAGAAGGTCGGCAATCAGAGTTACCCGGAGAATGTTGACGCCGCGACTATCGATCATTTCATCAGCGCAGTGCAGGCGACTGGAGTCGTGCTCACCAACCGGACTTTCGTCTCCGGATGGTCGAACGGATCAGCGATGTCGTACATCTATGCGCTCAACCGCCCCAACGTAAAAGCGATCGCAGTGTACTCGTCGCCCGATCCGTTTAGGGCCTTCAACGATCCATGCCCGCAGACTCCGGTCGAGGATCATCCGACGAGCAATGCAGAAATTCTTGTACCGAATCCTAAAATTCAGGCCTACCAGGTCCACAATTCCTGCGACATCGCGGGCCTATGCCCCAACAGCGAGTTGATCATCAGCCAGGTGGCGAACATCGGCGCCAATCCCGACGAGGACGTGATCATCAACGACCTGAAACTGCAGGTCGGCTTTTGCGATCCGCTATGCGGCACCGATCCAGACGGCAGCAGCTCGAACGTCCCCGGCGTCACCGTCGGATCGCTGAATCACGTCGAATGGCCGCAGACATGGACGGAGCCGATGCTGACCTTCCTCGCGACGCATCCGTAGGCCACATTTGAATGTGAAACCCACCGTGGGTTTCACGCTTCCCCGGCAGGGGTAACCCCTGCACCTTAGTGAAAGATAAGCGGCTCTCCATTTTCGGGAGAGCCGCTTTTTCTCGGTCGGTGTGACGCGCACCTTTCCAGCGGGCGCGCACTTTTGCGCTGAATTGACTACGCCGCAGCTTCCAGACATCATTCAGCGAGCTTTCAATGCACAAAAGGGAAGGAACGATATGAAATTGTCAATTAGTCGCATCACGGCAGTCGCGGCATCATCGATGCTGCTTCTTTGCCTGAACGCAGCGCATGCTCAGGATGCTGACGAATCGGGTGCGGTGGAGACGGCGCCCTCAACGACTGCTCAAGTCGCAGGGACCTGGACAGGGACCGACTCACAGGACGGCAGCCTCCAAGGTCCTGCGACACTGGTTCTGACTCAGAATGGCAAAAGCATCGGCGGCACTTTCAGCCTGACGACTGACGGTTCGACACCGTCGGGGAAAGTTAATGGGAGAATTTTGCGCGACGACCTCAAGCTCACGTTTCACGCGACGATGGGGGTCAATCACAATTGTACCGCCGCTGTCTTGGCGACAGTTGACCCTACTGCGATGCCCGCGACGATGATGGGTACGTTCCTGGTCAAGGGCAGCAAGAAGCACTGCAAGGGTAAAGGAACCTTCGAGCTCACCGAGCAATAACGGATCTTGATCGGTCCAGGTCGCGAGCGATCGTGACGGAATAAACAAAAGCGGCTCTCCGTTTCGGGAGAGCCGCTCTTTTTTTGGAGATGCAGGATCGCCCTGCTATTTGCTGGGGTCGGGCGTGATGCGCAGGTAGGGCTTCACTACCTTGTAGCCCTTCGGGAATTTTTCCTTGAGAACTTTCTCGTCCTGCAACGAGGGGACGATGATGCAATCCTCGCCTTGCTTCCAGTCGGCCGGCGTCGCCACAGAGTACTTGTCGGTGAGCTGCAGCGAGTCGATGGCGCGCAGGATTTCCTGGAAGTTGCGGCCGGTGCTGGCTGGGTAGGTCAGCATCAAGCGGATTTTTTTGTTGTTGTCGACGACGAAAACCGAACGCACGGTCAGCGTGTCATTCCACTCGGGATGGATCATGTCGTAGAGCTTCGAGACCTTCTTGTCGCCGTCGCCGAGGATCGGAAAGTTCATCTTGGCGTGCTGCGTTTCCTCGATGTCGCCGACCCACTTCTTGTGCGACGTCACGTCATCGACGCTCACGCCAATTGGCTTGATATTGCGCTTCTCGAACTCAGGCTTGAGCTTGGCGACGGTGCCGAGCTCGGTGGTGCAGACGGGGGTGAAGTCCTTGGGATGCGAAAAGAGAATCGCCCACTTGTCGCCAATCCATTCGTGAAAATGAATCGGCCCCTCGGTCGATTCCTGGGTAAAATCCGGTGCCACGCTTCCGATATGAAGTGCCATATTCGTTACCTGCCTCTTGGGGTTTTTTCGTTTTAGCGGATCAGTGTTGTCGTGAACAGAGCGGGACGGTTCCCGTTAAGATGATAAATAAGACTAACTAAGTTATCTACTGCGGAACCTATCGTCAAGCGTCGTTGCGGTCAAGATGCAATTGGCGGATTCTTCTTGCGAGTAAATCGCTGAGGAGTACACGAGATGGTTTATGAGCTGCGCGTATATCACATTGTCCCGGGACGCATGCCCGCGATCCTGAAGCGCTTCGACTCCGTTACCTGCCCGCTGTTTGAGAAGCACGGCATCAAGCAGGTCGGATTCTGGACGGTGGCGATCGGCGAGTCGAGTTACGACCTGGTTTATATGCTGCAATGGGAATCGATGGCCGATCGCGACAAGAAGTTCGGCGCCTTCGCTGCCGATCCCGAATGGATCGAGGCGCGCGCGAAGAGCGAAGCCGACGGCGGCCCGATCGTCGCCTCGATCACCAACAGCATCCTGATGCCGACCTCGTTCTCCGCGCTGAAGTGAGGGCGACGACGCGTGGCTCGATCGACTTGCGAGCGACCAGGTCCTAAGCCTTTGCCTTCCTGAAATTCGGTTTGCGCTTCTCGAGAAACGCCGCGACGTATTCCTTGTGCTCGGGACTGACGTAGCACTTCTCCAGCGCGAAGCTCTCGAAGGCCATCGCGGTTTCGAGCGTGCCGTCGAGTCCCTGGTACAGCGCCTTGCGCGTGAACGCGAGCGACGTCGGCGAGCATTGCAGCATGTCGTCCGCCAGTTCGCGGGTCATCCTGAGAAGTTCCGCGAGCGGCACGACGCGGCTCACCAGTCCCATCGCGAGGCATTCGGATGCCGGGTACTGTCGTCCCGTCAGCATCATCTCGGCGGTGCGCGCGAGTCCTATAAGCCGCGGCATCAGGTAGCTCGATCCGAGCTCGCTCATCAGGCCGACGCGCGGAAAGATGACGCCCATCTTCGCGTTGTCCGACGCGATTCGCACGTCGAACAGCAGCGGAATCGTGCATCCGACGCCGAGTGCATAACCGTTGATCGCGGCAATCGTCGGCTTGGACAGATTGCGCATCACCTGCGGCAACGACACGACCGCGCGTGCACGACGCTCGGTCGCAGCCGGCTTGTCTTCTGCTCCTCGCGCGTCTTGATGTCCGACGCGAACATCGACATGTCGGCGCCTGCGCAGAACGCACGATCGCCCGCGCCGGTAATGACGACGACGCGCACATCGGCGTCGGCGTCCGCACGGAGCATCGCGTCGGTGATCTCCGCACCCATCGCGGTGGTGTACGCGTTCATCTTGGCCGGACGATTGAGCGTCACAGTCGCGACTTCGTCCGCCACGTCATAGAGGATCGTTTCGTAAGCCATAGCCAACTCTCCGCGCCCCTGACACTGGGTGCAGGGGTCACCCCTGCCGCCCGCCGCGCAGGCGATTAATCTTCTCCTATCGCTTCTTCCGCGCCTTCTTCCTCGACTCCCGAGTCTTCGCCTGCAGTCTCGATTTTTTCCGTTTGCGCCGCCGCTTGATTTCTTTTTGCCGTTCGCTTGCCATCTAACCTCTCTTTTCCTCTTCTATTACTTAGTCCAGCGGGACCGTCCGTTCCACCTTTGCGCCGGATTCGAGATGGATTCCAGCCGAGGTCGCGAACGGCTTGCCCTTGCCCGACCGATTTTCCACGTAAGCGTCGTAGTTGCCCGGCTCGAGTTTGAAGCGATGCTCCTGCCCGGATCGCTCTCCGCGACTTTGGTCTGCGTGCCCGCGCGCAGGATTACCACGCGCGTCGAGTTGTCGATCGAAATCTTCGACATCACCGGCTGCACGAGCAACTCGGCCTTCACAACTTCGTCCATCGTCAGCAGCGCGCGATGCCCCGGCGCGAGCGGCACCGCATGCCAGTCGTAACCCTGCGGCGGCGCATCGACGTGCACGTCCACCTGGCTCGGCGCGAAGAGATACTTATCACCCGAAATAAAGCTGGCGACTTTCGTGTGCGGCGAGTCGGTGGTAGTCACAGTCACGCCAAAGCCGGGGTCGGTGCCGGTCTTGTCTTTGACGCTGACCTGCAGCACCGCAACATTCTCGATGAGCACAGTATGCGTGCGCCCGGCCTCGATCTGAACGCCGTCCTTGACGATCTTCCCGCCGATAATCGGCAGCACAATTTTGTATTCGCCGGGCGGCAGCGCAATCGACGATCCCGCGATGACCTGCCCAGCCTCCTTGCCGTTTGCCGCAATCACATGCGCAGGATTTTTCGCTCCCGCCCCGTCGTCGCCCATCACATCGAGCTTGAGACTCCCGGTCTGCGCCGCGCACACAAACGTCGCGAAAATCGAAACGACTGCAAGCAAAGCAGTAGCGGCGAACAGTCGAAATGGTCTCATAGGCGGATAGGTATCTTATGGCGGCACTGCATCGCGCGCTACCGAGTTTCCAGGGATGAACTATTCAGCCTGATGCCGCCGCATTTGGCGTGCTACATAAGAGGGTATGCACAACCGTCAAGATGCCGCACTCCCTCTGAGCTCAGCCGAAATCGGCCTAGCCGGCGTCCGGCAAAAACAATTTCTGACGGAACGAAGCTACCCTTGGTGGTAGGGAAGCCGCAAAACCACAATTGATAGTATGATCCTGACACGCGCCCCCTTTCCACTTATCGTCGCTCCGCGTTAGGTTGTCTCTATGCCCACTTCGAGCGCTCGCGTTGAAGCATGGAAGTCTGCGTGGGAAAGCCGCGACCCGGCGCGCGTCGTCGCGCTCTACACTCGCGACGCGACTCATCAGAGCGCGCTTATCGCGAAGATTTATCCGGAGCTGCGCCGGCTGTCGCTGCAAGGCCATCATGAAATCGGCGTGTACGCGCGCCGCGGCCTCGAGCGCTACACCGAGCTGCGCTTCGAAATTCTCACCGTCACCGAATCCGGCGATCGCGCCGCGATTGAATACCGGCGCCATTCGAATCTCGACGCCGCCAATCCTCCGCACGTGCTCGAGCTGATCGAATGGCGCGACGCACTCATCAGCAGCGTCCGCGTTTTTCATTTTGACGCATAGCCGCAGGATGAAACTCTCGACCCGACTGCTCGGCAAGTCCTACCGCTTCCGCTCGATCAAGGAATTGCTCGCACGCGCCAACGAAGCGCGATCGGGCGACGAGCTCGCAGGTATCGCGGCGCGATCCGAGCAGGAACGAATCGCAGCCAAGACCGTGCTCGCCGATCTCACGCTGAACGATCTTCGCGAGAACCCGGTCGTCGCCTACGATCGCGACGAAGTGACGCGCGTCATCGACGACGCGCTCGACCGCGACGCTTTCGCCGCGGTGCGTCGCAAGACCGTCGGCGAGTTTCGCGAATGGCTGCTCGACGACGCCACCACCGGCGACGCGATCCTCGCGACCGGCCGCGGCATCACCGCCGAGATTGCCGCCGCGGTCGCCAAGCTATGCACCAATCTCGACCTGATCACGATTGCGTCGAAGATTCGCGTCGTCACGCACGCGCGCACCACGCTCGGCCTCGCCGGCCGGCTCTCGACGCGGCTGCAGCCCAACCATCCGCGCGACGATCTGACGGGAATCGCAGCCGCAACTTACGAAGGTCTCGCGTACGCGACCGGCGACGCGCTCATCGGAATCAACCCATGCATCGACGATCCCGACAACATCCGGCGACTGCTCGAACTCACCGCCGACATTATCGAACGCACCGGCGTGCCGACGCAGAACTGTGTGCTCGGCCATATCACGACCCAGATGCGCGCGCTCGAAGCCGGCGCCCCGATGGACATCATGTTCCAGAGCCTCGCGGGCACTGAGAAGGGCAACGAAGGTTTCGGCATCACGGTCGCGATGCTCGACGACGGCTACGCGATGATTCGCGAGACGGGGCGGCTGCGCTCAGCGAATCTGATGTACTTCGAGACGGGGCAGGGCTCCGAGCTGTCGGCCGATGCGCACGAAGGCGCGGACCAGGTGACGCTCGAAGCGCGATGCTACGGGCTGGCGCGCCGCTACTCGCCGCTGCTGGTCAACACGGTCGTGGGATTCATCGGTCCCGAATATCTGTACGACGCGAAACAGATCACGCGCGCCGGCCTCGAGGATCATCTGATGGGCAAGCTGCTCGGCGTCCCGCACGGCGCCGACGCATGCTACACCAATCACGCGCGCGCCGATCAGAACGACTGCGAGAATCTCGCGGTGCTGCTCGCAGCCGCCGGATGCAACTACTTCATGGCGGTGCCGATGGGCGACGACGTGATGCTCTCGTATCAATCGACCAGCTACCACGACGCCGCCGCGCTGCGCCAAGTGCTCAACCTGCGTCCCGCGCCAGAGTTCGAAGATTGGTGCGAGCGTCGTGGAATCCTCCGCGACGGCCGCCTCACGCAGCGCGCCGGCGACGCCCGCATCGTGATGGATTCGCATTGAAGAAAATCGAACCCGGCCCGGATTCCGATTTCGACACGATGCGCAAATCGACTCCCGCGCGCCTTGGCCTCGGACGCGCGGGTCCGCGCTACACGACGGCCGCGATGCTCTCACTGCGCGCCGATCACGCGCGCGCCGTCGACGCTGTGATGACGGAGGTCGCGCAAGATTGGCCGCGCCGCAACGGCCTGCTCGAAGTCCACTCGCAAGCTCTCACCCGCGAGGACTACATCCGCTATCCTGAGCGCGGACGCCGTCTTGTCGATGCCGATGCAAAGCGCGTCGCGCGCCTCAAGTCTCCCGTTTCCGGTCCCCCTTCCCGCTCGGGAAGGGGTTAGGGGTTAGGTCGCCGACACCGACCGTCCTTCTATGCGTCGGCGACGGACTTTCATCGGCCGCCGTCGAGAAAAACGCGGCGCCTCTCCTGCGAACGCTCACGAAGATGCTCGCATCGCGATACCGGCTCCTGGAGCCAATCTTCATTCGCAACGCCCGCGTCCGAATCGAGGACCAACTCGGCGAAATTCTGCGCCCCGATCGTCATCTGCATGATCGTCGGCGAGCGTCCTGGCCTCGTCACCGCCGAGAGCCTGAGCGCGTATGTGATCTATCGCCCCACGCTCAAATCGATCGAGCCCGACCGCACAGTGATTTCGAACATTCATCGCGGCGGAATTCCAATCGCGGAAGCGTCCCGCAAAATCGCCGCGCTGATCGACGACGCAATTCGATTCAAGGCATCGGGCGCGGTCCTGGCGCAGGAAAACTTTCGCCCGCGACACCTGCTTGACCGACTGGCGACTGGTCATCCGAAAAACTACGCTGAAAAGAGACAATGTCAGATCGTGAAGCAGTGCTCGCCGCCAACCGCGCTTTCTACGACGCCTTCGAAAGCCTCGACGCCGAAAAGATGGAAGCGGTCTGGCTCAAAGACCCGCGCATCATTTGTATCCATCCCGGACATCGCAAACTCTCCGGATGGGGTCCGATCATGGCGAGCTGGGAAGGCATCCTCGACAACGTGTTCGAGATGAAGTTCGAGCTCGGCGAAATCGAAGTGATGATCAGCGGCGACCTGGCGATCGTTGTCGTCGAGGAGAACCTGACGCAGCGCGGCTACGACGGCGCGCAACGCGTGAACGTGCTCGCCACCAACGTCTTCGAGCGCGTCGGCAACGCATGGTTCATGGTGATGCATCATGGATCGCCGGTGTTTGCAGGCGCCCGACGAAGAGCCGCCCCTTCAATAGAGAGAGGAGAAAATTCGACGATGCTCAAAGCGGGTTGACAGGGTTCAGATTGCGGTTGCGAACACCAAAGCTGCCGAGGAGGTCGTCGAGGAAGTCTTCGGCGGCGAACTCGTGCGTCGCGACACTGCGGCGACGCTTTCCGCCAAGCGATCGACGATGCAAGCGGGATCGAGTCTCATAGAACTTCTCGAACCCGACGGCGCTGGAGCGGTGCAGGACTTCGTTTCCAAATGGGGCAGCGGACTCTTCGGCGCCGGATTCTCAGTGGACGACCTCGACGCGGCCGCGCATCATCTGACGAAATGCGGCGTCAACTTCGAGCAATCCGCGGGACAACTATATCTCGACTCCGGCGCGACGTTCGGCATGCGTACCGTAATCTCGCAGCATCATGAGCGCGCGCCCGTCGGCGCAATCAAATGGATCTACGAAGTCACCAACGTCGTCGCCGATTGGAAGGCTGCAGTCGGAACGCTATGCGCGTATGTTTGATCTGAACGCAGAAAAATTCAGTCCGATCGAGAGCAAGCAGTTCGGCTACACCGGCACGCTCACGCTGTTCGATCCTCCCGCGCGCCTCGACCGAATCGAGATCGCGCAGATCACCGACGCGAACCTCGCGATGGGCCGCTTCCATCAACGCCGTGGCGACTCGCTGTACATGTTCTTCGTCGAGACCGACGACGTCGGCGCCCTCGAGCAGCGTCTGCAAGCACGAGGTTCCCGCTTCGCCGCCCACACTCGCGACGAAGCCGGGTTGGCAGAACTCTTCATCCACCCGTCAGCATTTCTAGGCGTGCTGATCGGAGTAAGCCGCACCGAGCACGCGTGGACCTGGTCCGGCGACCCCAGTCGCGCGAAGCGCGCCGCGAAAGAGCGTGCGCTGAAGCGCTGAAATACTGGCTCTTTGCCATGTGGGGGCGTTCCGCGCTATCCTTACCTGAGGTAAGGAATCTATTCAAAGGTAAGGAATCATGGCAACGTCGACACTCACAAGAAAAGGCCAGACAACGATTCCGGCAAAAGTCCGGAACCATCTCAAGCTCCGGCCCGGCGACAAAATTGAATTCGTTATCGAGCGCGACGGCAAGGTCGTGCTTACTCCGAAAAATGTTGATGTTCGTGAGCTCAGAGGTATGCTCGCTCCCCTTGTCCGACGGAGGCTCACTGTCGAGCAGATGGACGAGGGGATCAGACGGAGATTTGCCCGGCGGTGAGAGGACTCGATAGTAACATCCTGGTTCGATACATTCTCGCGGATGATCCCGCACAGTTCCGCGCCGCCGCGCGGTTCATCGAGCATGAATGCTCACCGCAAGAGCCCGGGTTCGTCAATCGCGTAGTGCTGGCGGAAGTCGTGTGGGTACTGGAGAGCTCTTACAAACTACCGCGTTCGGCGATCATTAGCGCGCTACGTCTCCTCCTCGGCGCAAACCAACTCTCGATTGAAGAGGTCGAGGACGCTCGCGGCGCCCTTCGAGAGTATGAAGATGGCGCGGGCTTCTCGGACAGCTTGATTGCCGCAGCGAACGCCCGACTCGGCTGCGAATATACCGCAACTTTCGACCGTCGCGCGGCAGGGCGCAACGGATTTCGCCTCATCAAATGAAAAGCCGGCGGCCCAAAGACCGCCGGCTTGCATCGTCAGTATCAAGACACGCGATCTACTTCGCGTCGTGCATCGCTTTCACCAGGATCGCTGCCAGCTCGGGGCGCGTGAATTCCGGCGGCGGTGCTTCGCCTGCGCGCAGCATCTCGCGGACTTTTGTGCCTGACAGTATCACGCGGTCTGCGTCGCTATGCGGGCAGGTCTTGAACGACGCCATCGAGTTGCATCGCTTGCAGTAAAAGGTGTTCTCGAACATCAGCGGCGTGATTCCGAGTTCCTCTGGCTTGAAGCGCTCGAAGATTTTCTGCGCGTCGTAGCTGCCGTAGTAATTGCCGACGCCCGCGTGATCGCGTCCCACGATGAAATGCGTGCATCCGTAGTTGCGCCGCGCGATCGCGTGCAGGATCGCCTCGCGCGGGCCGCCGTAACGCATGTGCGCCGGGAACACGCCGATCATCGCGCGCTCCTTCGGGTAGTACGCGTCGAGCAGCACCTTGTAGGTCTCCATCCGGACTCGCGGCGGGCACGTCGTCGCCCTTGGTCTCGCCGACCAGCGGATGGATCATCAGGCCGTCGCAGATTTCGAGCGCCGCTTTCTGGATGTACTCGTGCGCGCGATGCGTCGGGTTGCGCGTCTGGAACGCGACGATCTTTTTCCATCCACGCTCGCGAAACGCCGCGCGCGTCTGCCGCGGCTCGCGCGGAAACTCCAGGAACGTGCGCCCCGGTATCTCCTCGATCAGCGTGACCTTGCCCGCGAGGCAGTACGGCGGCATCGAGGTGACGTTCTTCGCCCCCGGATGCGCGTCCTCCGACGTGCCGAACACGTTTTGCGCTTCAAGTTTGCGATCGACTTTGTAAATTTCCGCGAGCTTGAGGATCGCCAGCCGCTTGCCGTCGTCAGTCGCGAGCGCGATCTCGCTTCCGGTCTTCAGCGACTTCGCAGTTGCCTCATCGACGCCGAGCGTGATCGGAATCGACCACGGCACACTCGACGCAAGCCGCATCTCGTCGCGCGAGCGAGTGTAATCCGCCTCGCCCATGAAGCCGGTCAGCGGAGAGAACGCGCCCGACGCGAGCATCTCGAGATCCGCGATGTCGCGAGCATTGAGCGTGACCGTTGCGAGCTTCGCCGCATGCGCCGCGAGCGCAGCGCGCTCAGAGGCCGGCGCTTTCAGATCGACCAGCTCGCCGCCGCCGTGCGCCGAGATTGCATTTTCGTTGTCGCGCACGCTCATCGTCGTGCTCCCTTGTTGATGTAGTTCAGCTCCTCGAGCCGCCCGAGCAACTTGCCCAGGCTCTGCTCGACGGTCTCGGTGCTGCTATCGACGATGAGTTCGGCCTTCAGCGGTTCTTCGTACGGGTCCGACACGCCGGTGAAAGATTTGATCTCGCCGGCCAGCGCCTTCTTGTAGAGACCCTTGACGTCGCGCTCGACCAGTTTGTCGATCGTGCATCGCACGAACACTTCGAAGAAGCGCTGGTGCAGGCCGCGCACTTCGTCGCGCACTTCGCGGTAGGGCGAGATTGCCGCGGAAATCGCGATCACGCCGTTGCGCGCCAGCAGATTGCACACGTAGCCAATCCGCCGGATGTTGATGTCGCGATCCTCCTTGGAAAAGCCGAGTCCCTTGGAGAGATTGGTGCGGACTTCGTCGCCGTCGAGGATTTCGACGCGATGCCCGCGCTTGCGCAATTCCTCGGCGAGCCAGATTCGCAAGTGTTGATTTTCCCGCCCCGGACAGGCCCGTAAACCACAAGGTAAACCCTTGATCCATCGGCTAAAACTGATGCTCCCTTAAGAATAGATTACTTACTGAACCCTACAAGTTACTTAATCTTATCGAAGGAAACAAGGCCGCGTATAGGAGGGGAAATCAGGCGCTCGTTCCCGGCACTTTCAGGTGGATGGCGAGAGCCGCGGGCGATGCGAAGATCTCTTCGGCGCCTGCGGCGAGCAATCGATCGCGCGCGGTGTCGGTCGGCGCGATTCCGTAAAATCGCACGCCACAACTTTGCGCGGCGCGGATGTCGGCGTCGCTGTCGCCGACGAACGCGGCGTCGGATCGATCGACGGAAAATATTTCGAGTGCGCGAATCAACATGTCGGGCGCCGGCTTGAGTCCGAGCAATGTGTCGCGTCCGACGATCGCGTCAATCGAAGCACCGGCGTGTTTGTCGAACCATCGCTGAACTCGTTTTCGAGGAATTGGATGTCACGATCGCGATCGTGGCGCCGCTTTCTTTCAGAGCCGCGAGTATTTCGATTGCACCTTCGAGCGGCTGTGCGCGATCGACTCCGGCCAGTTCGAGCTTCTCGATTATCTCCGAAGCGTGCTCGGAGTGTCTCGATCACTTTCGGCGCGGTTGCGACTCGTGAGAGCAGTCAGGGTGCGGTAGGCATCGTAGAGCGGGAGATTGCCGCGCGGGATTCTCGCGAACAGTTCGTCGGGCGCGCCGACTGAGCGCAGGTAAGGTTCGAGGACGAGCCGGCCGCCGGCCCAATCGACCTCGGGCTCGAGCCGCGCGATCGTGTTGTCGAAATCGAACATCCAGAGTTTGTACATCACGGATTGACGCGAACCCTGGTCTCGTAACCGTCGAACTCGATTGTCGCGCGCGACGGATTTTCCGCGTAGCCGGCGATCAGCTTGAATGCCTCCGCAGTCGCGAGCATCGCGATAAAGTCCGCGGCTTCCGCGCGCGTGCCGAATTCCTGCGTCGACGGTTCGCGGGCTGTGCGTATCGGGGATGACTGCGATTTTTCCCGGCGCGTCGAGTCGCGCGATCACCAATGCTCGCACGTCGCGATTGCGTCGCGATCTCATCTGCGACTTTCCGCGCCGACTCGCTTCCTATGATCAGCAGTGCCAGATCGATCGGCGCCTTTAGTTCATCCGTCACGGTTACGTCGGGATTCAGTTCGCGTTTTTGAGTGAATACCGTTTGATCAGCCGGCAGCTTCACGCAGATCGTTCCGACTCCCGCGCCGACCAGGTATGCGAGCGGTGCTTCGATGTCGCGCGCGTCGCCTGCGAGCAATATCCGCGCGGCTAGCAGGCGTTCCTGGCCGCGGCCGCCGATGTGCGGCACGATTATCTGGCGGCTGTAGCGATCGATTTGCGCTTCCGTGAGACTCATCGCGCACGCGCGACCTACTCGATCACGTTTTTTTCGATTGGCTCGACCGTGACGCCGGTGCTGCGCAGCCACGTCAGCGCGCGTTCGATCTGATCGTTGGTGCCTTCGAACTCGACGGCGACCAGGCCCATCTCTTCGGACACGCTGGCGCCGCGGATATTGAAAACGAGATCGAACTTCTTCACCAGCTGATAAAGGATCGGCTCCTTGATCAGCGTGCGCGGATAGCTCAGGTAGTAGCGTTCGTGAATACGTTCCATTTGCGGTTATTTGTTTTTCCACTTGGCGATAACTTGTTGCAGGCGCTCGGGACGCCATTCCTGCCATCCGATCCACAAATTCGTCGACAGATATTTGTCGCCGAAGTCGGCGAACACGGTGACGATCGTGCCTTCGCGAATCGTATCGCGCCACCTTGAGCGCCGCGATCATCGCAGCCCCCGACGATTGACCGACCAGGATGCCCTCGGTCTGCCCGAGCGCGTACACCATTTCGTACGCCTCCTCGGTGCCGACCTGGATTTTGTCGTCGAGCTCTTTTTCGTGATAGATGCCCGGGACGATCGAGCTCGCCATGTGCTTGAGGCCCTCGAGCCCGTGCATCGCGTCGTCCGGCTCGACCGCGATCACCTTGATTGCGCGATTCTTCGATTTCAGAAATCTGCCGGTGCCCATGATAGTGCCGCCGGTGCCGATCGCCGCGACGAAATGCGTCACATCGCCGCGCGTCTGACGCCAGATTTCCGGGCCGGTCGTCTCGAAATGCGCCAGCGCGTTGGCTTCGTTGTTGTACTGGTCGGGCTTGAAGTAGCGCGCTGGGTCTTGCGCGATCAGCTTGCGGCACATGATGATCGCGCCGTCGGAACCTTCCATCGGATCAGAGAAATGAATCTTCGCGCCGTAAGCCTCGACGATTTTCTTGCGCTCGCGGCTGACGTTCGACGGCATCACCAGCTCGACCGGATAGCCGAGCGTCGCACCGAGCATCGCGAGCGCGATTCCGGTGTTGCCCGACGTGGAATCGAGGATCACCTTGCCGGGTTTCAGCTTGCCTTGCGCGATTCCGACCTCGAGCATCTTCTTCGCCGGCCGATCCTTCACCGAGCCGCCGGGGTTGAAGCCTTCGAGCTTGGCGAAAATCCGCACGCCCGCGGGAATCAGTCCCGCGGTCAGCCGCTTGAGCTCGAGCAGCGGCGTGTTGCCGACGAGATCGAGCACGCTCGTGCGCGCGCCCGACCGGGACGACTTCGTCCAGCGGCACCACGCGCTCGTGCGCGTAGCGCGTCAGCGTCCGCCGGCAATCGCGGGAACGATTGAGATGTCGTCGCCATCCTTTACCTTGGAATTGATCGCATCGAGGAAGCGGACGTCGTCGCCATTGAGATAAATGTTGACGAAGCGGCGGATGTCGCCTTTTTCATCGAGCAGCCGCTCGCGCATCCCGGGGTGGCGCCGTTCAAGATCTTCGATCACGGCCTTAATGGATGCGCCGTCGGCCGGGACTTCATCGACGCCCGCGGTGAACCTGCGAAGTGGGGTTGGAACTCTGACGCGTACTGCCATGATTGGGGACTAGCCTCCTGCTTGAACTTTTAGAACTATGCTCGCCTCGTATTCGACACAACTGACAGAGCCTATGCGGCGCTGTCGGCGGTGCGTTTTCCGTTCGTGAGGCGGTCGAACAGCGCGTCGAAATCTTTCAGGCGCGCATCGATTATCGACGGCTGATCGATCGCACTCGCGACTGCCTCGAGAGTTTTGTAGCCGTTGCCGGTTATCGCCACGACTACCGTTTCGTCCGGCTTGATGCGTCCCTGCTTGACCAGCTTGAGCGCGACCGCGAGCGTGGTGCCGCCGGCGGGCTCGGCGAAAATTCCCTCGGTGCGCGCGAGCAGCTTGATCGCGTCGATTATCTCCGGGTCGGTGGCGACGTCGCCCCATCCGCCGGAATCGCGCACTGCCTTGAGCACGTAGAAGCCGTCGGCGGGATTTCCGATCGCGATCGACTTCGCGATCGTGTCGGGCTTCACCGGCGTTATCAGGTCGGTATGCTTGTGCAATGCGTGAATCACCGGCGCGGAGCCGGCGGCCTGCGCCGAATGAATCTTGAACTCGCCGCTCTTGATCAGCCCGACTTCCTTCAGCTCCTTAAATGCCTTCGCGATCTTCGGCAGAATCGTCCCGCCCGCGGTCGGCACTACAATATGATCCGGCAGGCGCCAGCCGAGCTGCTCGGCGACTTCGAAGCCGAAGGTCTTTGCGCCTTCGGTGTAGAACGGCCGCAGGTTGATATTGACGAAGGCCCACCCGTACTTGTCGGCGATCTCGCTGCACAGCCGGTTGACGTCGTCGTAGTTGCCGCGAATCGTGATCACCTTGGCGCCGTAGATCGTCGAGCCGACAACTTTTCCCGCCTCCACGCCTTCGGGCATGAAGATGTAGCATTGCAGTCCCGCGCGCGCCGCGTGTGCCGCGACCGCCGTCGCCAGGTTGCCGGTGCTTGCACACGACACGGTGGTGAAGCCGAACTCGCGCGCCTTGGTGATCGAGACCGACACGACGCGGTCCTTGTACGACAGTGTCGGATGATTGACGGTGTCGTCCTTTATATAGAGATGTTTGAGGCCGAGTTCCGCGCCGAGGCGCTTGCAATGCAGCAGCGGGGTGAAGCCGGAGTTGGGGCCGACGACGTCGTTCTCGTTGAACTCGACCGGCAGCAATTCGCGATAGCGCCACAGATTGTGCGGGCGCTTCTCGATTATCGAGCGCGAGATCGCCGCGCGAATCCGCGCGTAGTCGTAGGTGACTTCGAGCGGACCGAAGCACGTCTCGCAGACGTGGAGCGGACTTATCGGATACTCCTGGCCGCATTCGCGACATTTCAAATTTGTGATGTAGCTCATCGTGTCCTCGATTCTGTTACTTGCCCGGCGATTGCGATTCGCGATGCTCCTGTTTCGATGCGCCGCAACCGCATCCCGGGCGCGGACTGACCCCCGTAATACGCACCCGGCTCTGGCCGGACGCGTCGTATGTGAGAATTTTTCCTGAGAGCAAGAACGGTCTGCGCGCGCGAGGCGCGCATCGCCTCGCCCGCTTGCATCTCGCCAATCGCGCCCGCGACCGGACCGACGATTCCCGCCTCGCGGCAAGTCTGGATTTCGTCCTCGTCGGGCGGTGTCTCGAACACGCAGCGGATGCATGCCGTCTCGGTGGGAATCACCGTCATCGCTTGCCCGGTCATCCCGACTACGCCGCCATAAACGAACGGCGTCCGCGCGGCGATACAGGTGTCGTTGATCAAAAATTTGGCGACGGGACTATCAGTCGCGTCGATTACAAAATCATGTGCGTCGATAAGATGCGCCGCGTTGGACGCGTCGAGCGCAATTGCATGATGCTCGACTTTGACGTCGGGGAAATGCTCGCCGAGCCATCGCGCCGCCGCCTCAACCTTCGGCGTGCCGATATCTGTGGTGCGAAAGATCACCTGGCGCGCGAGATTCGACAGCTCGACCGGATCGGGATCGACAATCGTCAGCCGTCGCGCGCCCGCCCGCGCGAGCGACCACAATGCGGGGACGCCAAGTCCTCCGACGCCGACGATCAGTATTCGATCAGTTGCCACTTCGCCCATCTCCCGTCTTGATCGAGAGTGCAACGCGGTCAGTGCCGATGTAAGTGGGTGACAAATCCTGCGGAGACGGTAGGACGAGGGCTTAATACTCTCGCCTTATCTTCCAGGGGACTCTCACGCGGAGGTTCCCTGCAGGAGTTAGCACCAGCACCCATCACGGGCCGGTTGCTGCGGCATCAGCGGGCCATGTCCCTCCGCCGCTCTCGATAAGGCTGCAATCGTTTGCAGTTGCCTAACGGTAATATGCGAACGCGTGCGTTGTCAATCGACAAACCAATCGGTCAGGCGTAACGCGAGCATGGGCTTGATACTGACCGGCCATTTGTCTATGGTCGCCGCAACGTTTCGGGGGAGTTTCTGGGTGGGGAATCGAATCTCGCAGAGCCGTGCTGCGAATTTCGCGACGAATCGCATATAGGAGATCGACTATGACCTCTCGATGGGCGGGGCTGGTTGTCTGTTTGTTTATCGGGTTTGCGGGGATGTCACTGTACTCGGCAGGATGCGATCCCTGCCATTCGTGTTCGACCAAAAATCACCATCACAAGAAACCGACTCCTACGGCCGACGCCTGCTCCGAATGCATGCTTGCCGTCGAGTTCCTTGGGGTACTGGTCCAGGGCAAGAACGCGACTGTCTATGCTCCACAGGGAAACTGGGGAGGAGGTTCGGCCGCGTTAAAGTTGTACCGATTGAAACCAGCGCGGTATCGGCACCGGTGGTGCCCCGTCTCCAGTTGTGACTGGGCAGCGTTCCGAATTCCTGCTCTTCCAACTCCCAACACCGGCGAGACGGTATGCGTCGGCAACAACACCGACGTTTTCCTGATCAACGGCACGACCCTGAGTAGCACAGTAACCAGTAGCGCGACCTCCACACAGAACTTCTCCGGCGGCACTTGCGAAAACTGCGGCGTGGTGGTGGATTCGACGACCAACAAGGCATTGATCACGATTGGCCTGGCATCCGGCGGCCCGGGTGGCTACCAATTCCTGGACCTTGGCGGCACGCCGACCTTTGAATCACCCATTCCTGCCGGAACGGCGACTTCAGAGGACGTCTCGATTGACCCGATTCGCCATCTGATTTTGTCACCGAATGAGGCCTCGATTTACCAGACTGGTCAATATCACCACCTCGACGGCGGCGCTCTTCAACAATGCCGTTGATTCCGGGGAGTTCGACTCTGCCGGCGAAGATTGCACCACCGGTATTGCACTATCGACAGTTGAATTTACGGGCAATCTGTTCATCGCCGATTTGACCCAGGCGGTCTTCACGCCGGGAACGCCCGGCACGTGGACCGCAGCCAGTCAGATTCAGAACTTTCCCGAATTTGCACCTGCGACCCTACGACCGGAGGACTTGCCGCCGGCACCAATGGCATCGCGGTCGCACCGGGCACGCACCTTGGCATCGTGACGGGTGAGTTTGGCGGCAACGTCGAGGGCGTTATCCAGCTGCCATCCACCTCGGGAAGCGGAACGCCCGCCGTCGTCGACTATGTGGCATTCACCGTGCCGAATACTCCGGCCGACGCACCGTGGGCGGAGGGGTTCGATCCTCACACTGTTACCGCGTATGTCAGCCCCAACAGCAAGCAAGGCGTATGGCGTATTGGAGAATCGGTGACTTCAGCTTTCTAGCCATCGTCGATCTCCAGGGATTGCTGAGTGCGGCGCGAACGGGTCACGTGGTGAACGAGCCGCTGCCGGCCGGACTGGTGACTTTTGTACGCGGAGTAGAGCTAGCGCGCGCCGATAAGCAATTCCGCGATCTGGACGCCGTTGAGCGCGGCGCCCTTGCGCAACTGGTCGCCGACGACCCAGAAGTTCAGCGCGTTCGGGCAGCTGAGATCCTCGCGGATTCGGCCGACGAAGCAGTCGTCCTGCCCCTCGACGAGGATCGGCATCGGATAGCGATTCTGCGCGGGATCGTCGAACAGCCGGATTCCCGGGAAATCGGCGAAGGCTTTGCGCGCGTCGGCCGCCGCGATTTTCGTCTCGGTCTCGGCGTTGACGGAAATCGAATGCGCGGTGAAGACCGGCACCCGCACCGTGGTCGGCGAAATCAGCAATTCGGGCTGCTCGAGAATCTTCCTGATCTCGTTGACCAGCTTGATCTCCTCGCCGGTGTAACCGCCCTCGACGAATTTATCGATATGCGGAATCAGGTTGAACGCAATCTGATGCTGAAAAAATTCGGACTTGAGTGCCTCGCCCTTCGACCACGCCATCGTCTGCTCGCGCAATTCGGCGACGCCGTTGACGCCCGCGCCTGACACCGCCTGGAAGCTGGTCGCGACCACGCGGCGCAAGCGGCCGAGGTCATGCAGCGGCTTCAGCGGCATCACGGTGACGATCGTCGTGCAGTTGGGGCATGCGAGGATACCCTTGTGACGGCGCGCCGCGTCGGGATTGATCTCGGGCACCACCAGCGGCACGTCGGGGTCCATCCGCCATGCGTTCGACTTGTCGATAACGATCGCGCCCGCCTTGACCGCGATCGGCGCGAACTCGCGCGACTGCTCCGTGCCGGCGGAGAACAGCACGATATCGATGCCCTTGAAGGAATTTGCATCCAGCGTCTGCACCGGAATCGATTCGCCGGCGAAGGTCACGGTCTTGCCCGCCGATCGCGCCGACGCATACGCGCGCAGCTCGCGAATCGGAAACTTGCGCTGCTCGAGGATTTTGAGCGTGGTCTGTCCGACGGCGCCGGTCGCACCAATCACCGCAATTCGTTGTCCATTAGCCATCGCGCGATTCTATCGTGATGCGGCAGCAGGAGTGAATAGTTCTGTTGCGCTTCGTGAAGCGACTTGCACTGTTGACGCCGGACGCAAGAGCGTCCGGCGAGATTCTTCGCCGCAGCGGCTCAGAATGACATAAGAATCATTGGACGTTTACTCCGTCATCCTGAGCGCAGCGAAGGATCTCGCGCGAAGCGCGTCTCGCTAGCATGAAGCTTACGTTCAACCCTTTTGCATCAGCCAGTCGCTGACCATCTCGAATACTTCATCGGATGCTTCCGACAATCCGTGTCCGACGCCCGGCAGAATCCTGATCGTCTTCGGCTCGCCCGCGCGATCGTAAAGCGCTTGCGAACTTTCATGCGACAGAATCGTGTCCGCGCCGCCGTGAATCAGCAGCAACGGCTTCGGCGCCAACTCGCCCGCCACGTGCGCGCCCGCGAGCTGACTCGACAGCGCGATCACCGTGGTGACAATCGGGCTCGAGCGTGCCCGCGTTGATCGCGACCGCGCCGCCGAACGAATGCCCAATCAGCGCGACGCGCTCATTCCCGATTCCGCCGAGGAATGTCAGCGCCGCCATCGCATCGACCAGGCATTCGCCGAACTCGTTGGGCGCGCGATAGTCGAGCCGCGCGATCGTGAGTCCGCGCTTCGGCATCTCGAGACCGAGCCGCGGATAGAGCATCGACGGACCGTCGAATCCGCCGATCGCGCCGCTGACGCACAGCACGGCGCGCCCCTTCTCTGCCGCTGAATGCAACACGAGCGGAATCGCGCCGCGCGTCGTATTGATCGTGACCTTGCGCGCGCCCGCGATCTCGTCGCCGGGCTCAACCCCGGTAATTCTGAGAGTTACTCCTTCGTCCAACGTCATCCGCCTGCGTTCGATTTCACGTCGAGCGACGAACGGATCGCCGAGCATTCGCATTCCGTAGCGAATCATCGCGGCGAGGCGCTCGACTCGCGTCAGCAGTTCGGCCTGCTCCTCGCGCGGCGCGTCGGCGAGCTCGGCGGCGACGGCGGCAAGATTCTCACGCATGATCTGCACCGCGCGCTCGAGATTTTCGCGCTCCGGGATGCGCGCGCGAGCTTTTCGCCGCGCCTCCTGTATCTCCGCAAAATCGATTATCTCAGCCATTTACGTTTAACGTCTTCACGCGATTATCGCGCATCAGCGTCGCGCGTGGAAACCATCATCGCAATTTCTTGCCCGCGCGACGTTTCTCCGCGAGAGTGCGATGCCCACCGTCGGCGACCCATCGCATCTGGCGCGCCATCCCGTTGAGAATCTCGACTTCGCGCGCGGTCAATCCACTGCGCCCGAAAATCTCGCGGATCGCGAGCATGATATGGTCGGGGTTGTCGTCGGGAATAAAGCCGATCGAGACCAGCGCCTCCGCGAGACGCTCAAGCATCGGATCGCTCACAGATGCGGCGACGAACTCGGGCGCGCGATCGGATTCGAGCGCTGGATTCACCGCCATCATCAGCTCGTACGCGACCACCATCACCGCCTGCGCGAGGTTGAGCGACGGATATTCAGGTGCTGTGGGAATCGTGATCAAGCGATGGCATAGCTTGAGCTCGCGATTTGTCAGCCCGCGATCTTCGCGGCCGAAGACGATTGCGATTTTGTTCGCGCTGGCCAGCGCGTCGAGCTCAAGGGCAGCCGCGCGCAGCGGAGTCGCGCGGCTGCGATAGCCTCCGCGGCGGCTGGTGGTGCCGACGGCGAGCGAGCAATCCGCCAGCGCATCAGCAAGACTGGGATAGACGGTAGCGTTCGCGAGGAGGTCGTCGGCATGCACCGCCATCTTGACGGCCTCGCGATCGTTGAGAGGCCCGCGTCCGACGAGGCGAAGATCGTCGAAGCCCATATTCTTGAGCGCTCGCGCCACGGCGCCGATATTGCCCGCGGATTGTGGGCGATAGAGCACGAACGCAAATTTAGACGGCGAGGACATCTCTCTTCTTACCACTAAGGTGCGGGGGTTACCCCTGCCGAAGGAAGTATGAAACCCACCGCGGGTTTCATTACAATTAAGTTGTCTCTCTTATGAAGATTATTTCCTTCGGCGATGTGCACATGGCGACTCGCAATCTCGAGCGGATGGGCGAGGTGATGCGCGATTGCGACCTTGTGATCCTGTCCGGCGATCTCACCAACTTCGGCGGCGTCGAAGACGCGCGCAAGGTGATCACCGACGTTCGCCGCGCATGTCCTGCGGTGCTCGCGCTGCCGGGCAATCTCGATCAGCACGAGGTGATTCCGTTTCTCGAAGCGGACAACATCGCGCTGCACGGCAAAGGACGCGTCATCGGCGGGGTCGGGATCTTTGGATGCGGCGGGTCGAACATCTCGCCGTTCGGGACGCCGCTTGAGTTCACCGAGGACGAAATCTACGCGACCCTTCGCGCCGGTTACGACTTCGTGCGCGACGTGCGTCCTCTGCTGATGATCTGCCACCCGCCGCCGTTTGAGACCAAGTGCGATCGAATTCGTAGCGGGAAACCGGTTGGCAGCACGGCCGCGCGCCAATTTATCGAAGAGGTGAAGCCCGACGTTTGCATCTCGGGGCATATCCACGAGTCGGCCGGTGTCGATCGGATCGGGCCGACGCAGATTTTCAACGCGGGCCCGTTCAAGGGCGGCGGCTATATAGTTGTACGCACGATTGACGGGCGCGAGGGGCTGGACGCGAGGCTCGAATTTCTTTGACGTGCCGGCGATGTCGCGCGTCGATCAATCTGTTCGCGTGTACGCCGGAAAAATCGCCAACGGGTGGCCGCTGGTTTTGCGCAACTCGTTCCGGCTACTGTGGCGCTTCCGGCCCTGACGCGCCGCGAAACTGGGCGCATATTTTTCTTGAAAGGAGACTCGCTTAAGCATGGCTGCGACTGACGACGTTCGCTTGAGGTTCGATCATGTTTCGATCGCGGTGAAATCGATTGACCGCGCTTACGATTTCTTCGCGAAGTACTTCCCGATCAAATTGCGCGGCGCCAAATCGCTCGACGAGCAGGTCAGCGGATCGTTCTACTGGCAGGATTTCCATCTCGGCGGATTCGTCGTCGAGCTGATCGAGGACCCGCCCGGCAAGCCCGGCTTCGTCACGAAGTTCATCGAGCGGCACGGCGAGGGGATGCATCATTTGTCGATCGAGACCGACGGTCTCGACCAACTCGTTGCGAATCTGAAAGCGGGCGGCGTGCGCGTCGTCGACGAGCAGAAATACGATTCGGGATCCGCGACCGCGTTCATCTCGCCGCGGTCGGCTTTCGGCGCATTGATCCAGTTCTGGCACACGCCGAATTGGGAGCAGAAACATCCCAAGCCCGCGCCCGACGGCCTGGCGTATTTCGATCACGTTTCGCTCGCGGTCAAGGATATCAAATCGGCGTACGACTTCTTCACGAACTATTTTCCCGGCACGAAAATCAGCCACGAGATTCACACCAGCAATTCAGAAGGCAACTTCGACCTCGGCCATCTCGAAGTCGCCGGATTCAAGCTTGAATTCATCCAGAGCCCGGCGCACAAGCCCGACAACGACTTCGTCGGCAAGTTCATCGCGCGCTACGGCGAGGGGATGCATCACGTATCGATCGATCTCAAGGATTTCGACGAGACTCGCGAGAAGCTCAAGCGCGACGGCATCCGTGTGGTGGACGAGAAGAAGAACTGGCGCGGCGAGCGTCAGTACTTCATCTCGCCGAGTTCGGCGTTCGGGGTACTGATCCAAATCTGGGACGGCTTGCAATAATCGGCTAGCATTTTTTTAGATGCCTTCAGAAGAAAAAGCGCTCCTTTCGATTCCTCGCGGCAGGTCGAACCTCCTAAAATCTATCTGCCTGCGTGCGGTGCGCTATGCGACATCTTCTGGTGGGCGCGTCGCGCTCCTGCTGCCGAGGAGCCAGCGCTGGTTCCAGTGAAAGACGAAACTCCGTGACGGTTCTGATTTCTTGATCAAGACTGTCTTTTTCGACGCCGCTGGCACTTTGTTCGAGCCGCGCGAGCCTATCGGACGCACTTACGCCCGCCTCGCGCGGGACTTCGGACTCGACGCGCCCGAAGATGCTATCGCCGCCAGTTTTCGCCGCGCTTTCGGTAGTGCGCCCGGTCTGGCTTTCGGACTCGGACTGCGGCATGACGAGGTTCGTCGCCTCGAGCGGCAATGGTGGCGGGAACGGGTGAGTGAGACGTTCGCGCCGATCGGCAAATTCCCGGATTTCGATGCCTACTTCGACGCCCTTTTTGCGCATCTCGCCAATCCGCAGCACTGGATCGCCGATATTGAAGCTACGTCAATGTTACAACGTCTAAAGATCGATGGACTCAAACTGGGCGTGATCTCCAACTTCGACTTTCGCCTGTATCGAATTCTCGACGGCCTCGATCTGACCCGTTTTTTCGATTCGATTACGATCTCCTCAGAGGCCGGCTATGCCAAGCCGCGCCGCGAGATTTACGACGCTGCCCTTGCGCGCGCCGATGTCGCTGCTCACGAGGCGATGCACGTCGGCGACTCCGAGCATCTCGACTTCGCGCCGGCGGCCACGTTCGGCATGGCGGCAGTGCTTATCGATCGCGAAAACCACCGCGGCGCCCCGTCGATCGAGGGACGCACCGCGCGAATTTGCTCGCTTGCCAGCGTTATTGAGGTTGCGCAAGTATTTGAACTCGCTTGACGTTATCGCCGTGTTATCCTTATCTAAGGCCACAATTGCTGGGGAACACTACTTGGGGACTAGACAAATGAATCGTCCGTTTTTTTCGCATCGCCTGACGGTGATGCTAGCCGCATTTTTCGCTTTTGCTTTCACCGCGACCATCGCGTCCGCGCAGAGCGCGGGACAACTCGAGAGCGAGCTGTCAAGCATCTCGGGCCAGATGTCATCGGCCGAGTCCAGCGATTCGACCGCCGACCAGGTGATCACCAAACTCGACGCTGCGGAGGGCACCTTCGCCAAGCTCACGTCGAGCGGCAAGGTGGACAAGGGATCGCTGATACCTGTTTACCGTCAGCTCGAATCGATGCTCGATCGAATGCAAACGGCCTGGTCAAAGAAGAAAGACGATTGTATCGCGCAGATCGACAACGGCGGGCAATGTGACTACGACAAGCCCGAGCAGTTGGCATTGCGCGCCGCATATCCACTTGCATGGTTGAGGTTCACCGCCGCGACCACTCTGTTCGACGATAGCGCCGAGCAGTCAAAGAAACTGCTCAACCAATCGATCGACGGCTTCACCAACAGCATGCTGGCGATGCCCGATCCAAACCTGGTGCGCGAGAATACGCTGGGACGCGCTTACTGCGAGCGCGAGTTGGGCAAGTTCGATCATGCCGAATACGATCACGCGATCGCCGACTTCAAGAAAATAATGGAAGACGGCACCGGCACGCAGCAATACGCCGCGGCGAAGCAAGGACTCTCGACGACTTACGCCAAGATGGGCAAGGCTGAGGAAGCCGCGAAGCTGGTCGGAGGAGAAGCAGTCCCGGGGAAAGGCGGATCTGGCCAGTTCATGCTTCAATTGCAGACCCTCTTCCAGGCCGAAAAAGCGACCAGCGATTCAGCCAAGAAGGCCGAGTATCACAAGCAGATCATCGACGCGATGAAGACCAAGGAGAACGACAAGGAAGGTTGGGCGATCGACGTCTCGGCAGCCTCCAAGTTCCCGAACAATGCTGTCGAGGAATTCGGCAGCTCGAACGACCCGTTCGAGAAGTGGCTGCTCGCCGCGGTATTACTCTCGCGCAAGGATGAAGCCGGTGCGGCGAAGTACTATGCCGAGGCCTGCGACAGCGGAAAATATCCGAAGGCATGCAGATTTGCCGCCGAGATCTATCAGCGTGAGAAGCGCTACGACCTGGTCGAGGCGATGCTCACCAAGATTGCTGCCGGTGGCGCGGCGATGCGACCAAGCCGAGTTTTTGAAGTACAGCCTCAATCATGACCGATGGCAAAAGAGCGGTCAGAAGGATACGGCGCTCGAAAGCTCAGTGGGTGAAAGACGCGAACGACTATCTGCAGAAAAGTCCGAATGGTGATCATGCCGCCGAGCTGCAAGTGGCACTTGCCGAGCGCCTCCAGAAGCAGGGCGATCTCCTGGGAGCCGCCAAGCTGTATTCTCAGGTCAAGGGCGACCCCGAGTTCACCTTCACCGCCAAATTCAAGGCCGCGGAATGCTACTACAAGATTATCGTGGGCGCGGGCGCGACGGCCAAGGACAGCAAGGAACCCAAGGCCGATACCGAGCAGCTCAGAAAGCTGGCGGTCGACAACCTGAACCAATCGATCAAGATGGGACACGACGCCGAGGCAAAAGCTAACACTCCCGCCGCCAAGAAATCGATTCGCGAGATTCGCGGCGAGGCGACCTACATGCTCGCCTCGATCCTCGAAGAAAATCAGGACCATGTCGATTACGCGCAGGTAGCACCGCTGCTGGTCGGCTACGAATCGAATTACCCGATGATGAGCGCGAAGTTCCAGGACGTGATCGATTGGCGCATCACGGCGCTCGATAAGCTGGGCCGGTACGACGAAGTTAATACCGACGTTGCCGCACTCGTCGAACGCAGCAAGAGCGACACCGCCAAGCAGGATTTCGTCAAGGGACTTGGAATCGAGTTCTGGAAGAGCGCGCAGGCGGCCAAGGATAGCAACGACGACAAGACATATAAGGCTAACGCGAGGTTGACCGTGACGGCCTACAAGGGCTTCGCCGAAGCGGCGCAGTCGGGCAAGATTCCGGTCAAGAATCTGACTGGTACGCTATCGATCTACGCCCAGGCGCTTCAGGCCACTGGCAACGACGAAGAGGCTAACAAGGTTTTCGAGGAGGTCGTGAAGGCCGACCCTGCGTCACCCGATGCGAACGCGGGTCTGGCTCGAAGAGCGGAAGCGAAGGGTGACTGGAAAGCAGCGAACGAGCGATGGACCGCGGTCGAGAATACCGCTGCCGAGTCCGATCCTCTCTGGTACGAAGCGAAGTTCCATCTCGCTATAATTTACTCGAAGCAGGGCAATATCCAGGGCGCATGCAGTAAGCTGGCGCAAACGCGCGCGGAGCATCCTACCCTGGGCTCGGACGACATGAAGGTGAGATGGGACAAGGAGCAGCGCTCGCTGTGTCTCGATCACCATCAATAGAGCGACGATGCTCAAGAAGATCCATCACGTCGGCGTCGTCGTGCCGAACCTCGAAGCTGGCTTGAAGTTCTGGCGCGACACGCTCGGGCTGCATTTCACGAAGAGCGCGACGATAGAAGAGCAGGGCGTTCGCGCCGCACTGCTCAAGGCCGGCGAGAGCGAGATCGAGCTGCTCGAGCCGCTCGACGACAACAATGCGATCGGCAAATTCCTCGTGCGGCGCGGCGGCGGCCTGCATCACGTATGCTTCGAGACTGACGACGTCATACGCGAGCTCGAAGCGGCGCGGACCAAGAACATCCAGCTAATCGATCAGAAGCCGCGCCACGGCCTGGCGGGCATGATCTGCTTTCTGCATCCCAAGGCCACGCGCGGCGTGCTGGTCGAATACGCGCAACCGCTCGCGGAGTAGAAGTAACAGCATGCCGATCTACGAATATCGATGCAGTGATTGCGACCGGTCGTTCGAGATGTTCATGCGCCCCAACGACGACGATGCGCAATGTCCGCACTGCCACGGCTCAAAACTGAAGCGCGAAATGTCCACGTTCGCGTCGCGCGCCGGCAACGGCGACAGCGCATCAGCCGTCGCGTCCGCGATGGCCAACTCCGGCACTTCGAATGGTTTCACGGGTGGCGGTGGATGCTGCGGCGGCGGCTGCGGCTGCCACTAGACGCCTTCGGATTTTCCGATTCCCCTTCCCGCTCGACGCACACTTCTAATCAGCTGTTCAGTGACCTGCTCGACAATCCATTGAGGCTTCCATTTTCCGCCGGCGCGATACCAGGTGACGACAGTAAACGCAGCGCGCAAGATTACGAATGTCGTCAGTTTCGGATCACCCGGCACGAAAATTCCCTGGTCCATTCCCCTACGAACGATATTTGCGAACATCTGCTCGTAACGCCTGCCCAACGTTCGAATGCGCCTTCGATTCTCCGGGCTGAGGGATACGGGTTCCGCGAGTGTAGGTTCGTAACGCCCCTCCTCCTCAAAGATTCTGGCGACTACCGCTGTGATCGCCTTGCGCAGAGCCAACTCCGGATCTTTTGCCGCTAGCGGCGCGATCGCTTTCAATCTTTCAATCAGCCGGCTTACCGCATCAGTTCGGATCTCGGTAAAGATTTCCTCCTTGCTGCGGAAATAGTGGTACATGTGCCCTTTGGCCAAACCGCACTCGTGTGCGATTTGGTCCATGTTGGTTGCGTCGTAACCGCCATGCGCAAACGCGCGCGCCGCGCCCATCAGGATTTCGCGGCGTCGCTCGCCGGCCTTGGCGAGGTCGCGTATCCGGTAGCCTCGGACGCCAACTGCCGGAGGCGTGACACGTTCGGGCTTTGATCGATCCGACGCCATTACTTTAGTTCTCTCTGTCATTCCTCTTGACTGAACTATTCATTTTAGAATATCCGTTTTAAATGAAAGGCCGCAAGAGCCAGAACGAAAGCAGCGGAGTATTACCATGGATCGAACTTATGTCGTCACTGGCGCCGCATCCGGAATAGGAGCAGCGACCGCGCGCTACCTCCGGGAACGAGGCGGCCGGGTCATTGCTTGCGATCTTCACGATGCTGATGTTATTGGCGATTTAGCGACAATCGAAGGACGTGCGGAGTTGGTCGACGGCGTGACACGCCTGTCCGGAGGGAAGATCGATGCGATCGTTGCGAATGCCGGCGGCGGACCGATTGAGACGATGCTCTCGCTGAATTTCTTCGGCGCGGTGGCGACGCTCGAAGGTTTGCGTCCACTCCTAACGCAACAGTCCGGCGCCTCGTGCGGTGATGGTGTCCTCGGTGGCCTCCGTAGGGCCGTTCGTTCCAGAACTCCTCGAAGCTTGTTTGAGCATGGACGAACCTGCGGCAATCGCCGCGTCGAGGGACGCAATCGCGGCGGGAAAGGGGCCTTTGGATCTGTACGGCAGCGCCAAGCATGCGTTGAACCGTTGGTGCCGAAGAGTCGCGGGCAAACCGGAATGGGCCGGCGCCGGAATCCCGCTGAACGTGGTCGCACCAGGTTTTATCGACACGCCTGCCGCCTCGTACATCCTGTCGGATCCCGGCAGGAGAGCGGAGGCCGCGCGGATGGTGCCGATGCGCGGTGCGTATCCCGGTCGTCCTGAGCAGATGGCGTCCATCCTTGCGTGGTGCGTGAGCCCGGAGAATTCACTGATGACAGGACAAATCCTTTTTGTAGATGGTGGTCTTGAATGCTCGACCCGAGGGGAACGTTCATGGTGAGCGCAGAGCAATCGACGTCAGGCCGTCCGCCACTCACCCTATGGACCAATATCCTGTACGGCGTCGGATCGATCGCCTTCGGGGTGCATCTGACCGTGCTCACTTCCGCGCTCCTGCTGTTCTACAACCAGGTGGCTGGGCTGCCGGCGGCGTGGGTCGGCGGCGCGATGGCGCTAACGCTGATCTTCGATGCGATCTGCGATCCGTTGATCGGGGAATGGTCGGATCACACGCGATCGCGATGGGGCCGGCGTCATCCGTTCATGTACGCCTCTGCACTTCCGACCGCGGTCGCATTCTACTTCCTGTTCGATCCTCCGATCGGATGGACGCAGATCCATCTGCTCATCTACATGGCCGTGATGCTGATGACGGTGCGAGTGCTGCTGAGTCTTTATGAAATCCCCAGCTCAGCGTTGGGACCGGAGCTCACGCTGGACTACGACCAGCGCACGACGCTGATGAGTTCGCGCTTCTTTTTCGGAACCCTGGGCGGAGCGGCGATCTCGGTGCTCGCGCTGCAGGTCTTCCTGCGCAAAGACGCGACTCATCCGCTGGGCCTGCTTAACCGCGCGGGCTACCAGAAAACCGCGATGGTCGCGAGCATCGTGATTTTCCTGTCGATCATCATCTCGTGCGTCGGCACGCAGCGCTTCATCGGGAGCCTGGTCCACGAGCCGAGAGTACGGATCACATGGCGGGAGAAATTCAGAGAGCTGAGCGGAACGCTGACGAATCGATCCTTTCTGGCGCTGACGATTTCAGGAATAGTCGGCGCGATCTCTACCGGCCTGAGGCAGGGACTCGACTTCTACATCTCGGCGTATTTCTTTGGACTCACGCCCGCGCAAATGTCGTATCTTGCCGCAGCCACGCTGTTCGCCGCCTTTGCCGGGGTTGGTCTGGCGCCGGCTATCTCGAAGCGGTTCGGCAAGAAGCAGTGCGATGATCGTCGTCTTTTTCGCCTCGCTGTTCGCGTCCGTCGCGCCGATCGCGATGCGCTTGATGGGGCTGCTGCCGCCCAACGGCACCGAAGCATTGTTCGCGATCGTGTTCGCTTCAATTTCTTCGCCGCGACCCTCGGGCTTAGCGGATTCATCATCGTAACCTCGATGATGGCCGACGTGGTCGAAGATGCGGCGGTGTCGACCGGACAACGCTCGGAAGGCCTGCTGTTTGCGGCCAACGGCCTCATATCGAAATGCGTCACGGGAGTCGGCACCTTCCTTTCCGGACTCATGCTCGCATGGGTCAGCTTTCCGCAGCATGCGACACCGGGCCAGGTTGACCCGGCAATCCTGCATCGCCTCGGCATGGTCGTTTGTTCCGATAGTCGCGATGTTCAGTGCGATTGCGATCGCAGTCCTGTTGTTCTACGACATCGACCGCTCCACACATCAGAGAAATCTCGAGCGGCTGGGAAGCACGGAAGATCCCGATCCAGATCTGCTCATTCGGCGCGCGACTCAGGATTCCGCATAACTCTTCCTCTGCCAGATGGAAGCGCGGAGATCCCGCTCAGCTCTCCTTGCGCGCTTCGAACTCCTTCTTCGCCGCCGCGAGCAGCTCCGGCTCCGCGAGCAAATCGTACGCCGTCATAGCCATCGACTTCGCCACTCGAATCATCGCGTCGTAGCCGCGCTTGGAGTCAGCGTGCGCGACGAACGCATCTTCGTGGCAATTGCCTTCGCCGCGTTTCGAGATCGCGAACGACGGATGTATCGCCGGCATCACGTGACTGACGTCGCCCATGTCGGTGCTGCCGGTCGGCGTGTTCTCCGGTGCCTCGCGGGAAATTGCACCGAGCGACTCGCTATGCGCCGCGTAACGATGCGCCATACTGAGATTGTTGATCAGATTTTTGTAGGCGCCTTCGACCACGTGATCGAGCCGCGTCCCGGTCGCCATCGCGGCGGCCTCGGCACATCTGATCACCCGCGCGCCGATCTCCTTCGCGTACTTGCTGGTCTTCGCGCGCGCCAGGAACAGACACTCGGCGTGCTCGGGAATGATATTCACAGCCTGCCCGCCGTCGGTGATGATGCCGTGGATGCGTGAGCCGTCGCGCAGATGCAGCCGCATCGCATCGACGCTCTGAAAAGTCTGGATCACCGCGGCCAGCGCGCTCGATCCGTCCCACGGCGCCAGCGCCGCGTGCGCGCCATGACCATGAAACGTCAGCTTGAGATGCTGTGTGGCGAGCGCCGGCATCGTGCAGAATTCCGCGTCGGTCGGATGAGCCATCATAGCCGCGTCGACGCCGCGCAGCGCTCCGTTTTCGATCAGGATTATCTTTCCGCCGCCGCCTTCCTCAGCCGGCGTGCCGAGAAAAACGACTCGCCCGGGAAGTTGGCTCGCGATGCTCTTCAAGCCCGCGACGGCGCTGAGCGCAGCGCCCGCGATCAGATTATGTCCGCACGAATGCCCATTGGGCAGCGCGTCGTACTCCGCAAGAATCGCAACTGTGGGACCCTTGCCGCCGAACTCAGCGCGAAACGCTGTCTTCAATCCGCCGACTTTCCGCTCGACCTCCAGCCCCAACTCGGTGGCGGCCTTACTCAGCAGGTCGGAGGCAAAATGCTCCTCGAACTTGAGCTCAGGATGCTCATGGATTTCGTGGCTGAGCGCGACCACCTTGTCGCGGTAGTTATCGATCGCGCGGGCTATCTCGGCGTGAGCGTCCATCAACGTGCTCCTCTCGATGCGGGTAGCACTCTGAGTAGCACCGAAAACGCTGCGTATCCAACTCTTCCCCTCTCCCAAAGGGAGAGGATCGAAGGTGAGGGACCTTATGCAGCGCGCATCTTTTGCGGGCGATTCAAGATTCTGCTCTTAATCCTGAATCAGATTGGCCACTCGCGTTTGTAGAACGCGACCATTTCATTTTCGACGCGGGGCGGGAACTCCAGGCCGTAACGCGCGAAGGCTGCCCTCGCGAGTTCGCAGATCTTTTGGTGAATTTCGATGTGCACTTCGCGCATCGCGACGCGATCGCCATCGCGTACCGCCGCCACGATTTGATCCACCAGCCGCGCACAGTCGTCGCGTTCAGCGGGCGGCAGCAGCTTCGCTCGCGTGAACATGTTGCGATGGAACGCGCGGCGATCCGTTTCCAGCAGCATCAGCGGAACGATCGCCGTCTCGACCAGCAGGATTTCGCAAAACAGAAATGTTTTGATTTGCCCGCGCGCCAGCAATCTGACCGGCCAGGTCGCTCCTTGAAGGAATCCAAGCACGTTGGATTCGAGCGCGTGCTTGATCACCGCATCGCCCAGGTCGTCGCCAATTTTGAAGCGCTCGTAGATTTCCGGCGCGCCCCAAAGACGCTTCACTGCGATGCGCGGTCTCGATGCGAGACCACCCTCCCGCTCAAAGAAGACGTCGAGCTTCACCGGCCCTTCGATCAAACAGCCGACGCCGAAGACGCCCATGATATCGAGCGACGCAAGGATCGGCGCAATTCGTTCGATCTCGCGCCGCCGCCCATTCCACACCTCATCCCACGCGCTCTCGACAACACTAAGATGCAAATCGATATCCGAGTACGCGTCCGCGGAACCATCGGCGAGACTTCCTTCGAGCCATCCCGCAGGAAAGCGCGCATCGGTGGAAAGAATCGCGACCGCGCGATCGATCAGCTCGCCGCGCCGCACCGCAAACGGGACATCATCGTTCATTCGGCACCGTACCGAAACTGAAGGTAAACGCGCACGCGGAGACGGTGTGGTAGTTCATTCCCTTATGCAGGAAATCGCGCTCCAGCTCGCGCTTGATCTCTTTGTCAACCGTGGCGGGCAAGACGCCGCACTCGATCAGATTCTGTCGCCAGCGCTCGATCTCCGCCGCGTCGGTAGGCTGATAGCCAAGTCCCTCGCTGCACATCGCCCGAAAGATTTGCTCCTTCTCCGACGTATCCACCGGCGGAAAAAGGAGTACGACCGAGTCACTCATGCGGGCCTGCACATTCTGCAATCCCAGGCGATGCATCAGGACCGGCGTCTTCATCCCGATGTTGTAGTCGACGCCGCTATCGCGCCGGATGCTGCGGTTGACGGTCTGGATAAGGTCCAGCTGAGAATTTTCCTGCTCATTGGCTTCGTCGATATTTAGCAATGCATTGTGTCCGTTGCGATTTGCGTCGCACGCGATCAGCATTCCGCCGGGCCGCGTTACGCGTATCATCTCGCGCAGCACTTTCTGAGCATCAGGCGCGTGCATGAGAACGAGATGAGCGATCGTCACGTCGAAATGAGCGTCGCGCAAAGGAGCATGATGCACGTCGCCTCGTAGGAACGAAGTCGGGTAGGGCGATTCCGCGAAAATCTCTTTGCCCTTGGAAACGAGCGCGGCGGCAGAATCAAAGCCGGCGTAAGAGCTTCCGCTCGCAACCAGCGGCAGGAGCATCGAGGCGAAGCGGCCGTAGCCGCATCCAAATTCCACAATCTTCAGCGGACGCCGATCAATTCGCCATACTTTGCTGACAAGGAACTCGAGGTAATCGGCGTTATGCGTGAGCACCCGGCTCGCGCGCAGCGACTCGAATCTGTCCTCCCAACTTTCCGGCATATTCTACGGGCGGATGCGGGTTCCCGGCTGCGTGATCATGTCGGGCACCGGCTCGCCCTTCTCGGATTTGTGCTGGGCGTAATCCTGCACCGCGGTGAGGATTCCTGCGACCGCCTTGCCGAACATCAGGTCACGATTCTCGCGTGCCCAGTCGTTCGAGTACTTCACTCCCTCTGCGACCTGGCCCTGGAATTGTGGCGCGACGTATCGCGCGAACAGCTCGTACGAGCGCAGCGTCTTCTCGCGCGTCGTCCATTCGTGCGCGAGTCCGAGGATACCGCCGAAGCCGCCGGTCGCCTGCTGCAGTTCCTTGATTCTCGCGATCGCATCGTCGGGCGTTCCGACGAAGATGCCGCCGCGTCCGTTCATCCGATCGATGTTCATCTCCTCGATCGGTTGATTCGGATATTCCTCGAACTGAACGCGCGTGCCGAGCGTGTCGATAAAGTAGTCGCGAATCCACGCGTTGGCGCCGTCGCGGATATCGTTCATCGCTTCTTCGCGCGTCTCCGCAAGATGAATCGGGAAAACCATCCGCCAGTTCTTGCGATCAACCGTCTTGCCGTGTTCGGCCGCCGACTCTTCCGCCATCGCCCATCGCTTCATCAGATCGTCCAGCCCGCCCGGCGCGTACGACGCGACCGACAGCACGCCGCATCCGAGTTGTCCCGCCGCGACCATGCCTGACGGCGAGATAGTGCTCGCGACGAAGATCGGCATGTGCGGCTGTTGGAACGGCTTTACCTGCAGATGTGCGTCGACCAGCTTGAAGTACGATCCGTCGATCGAGATTTTGCCCTGCTTCGTTGAACAGCCGAAGAATCGCCGTGACGCCTTCGACCATCCGCTTGCGCTGCGTGGTCGAATCGATTCCCTGCATGTGCGCGTCGGCCGCGAGCGCGCCGGGACCGCATCCGAGCATCACGCGGCCGTGGGTCAGGTGGTCGAGCAGGGCGAAGCGGTTGGCGACGTGGAACGGGTGATGGTACGGGATGCTGACGACGCCGGATCCAAGCATGATGTGCCGGGTGCGCGCCGCGGCGACCGCCATGAAAATTTCCGGCGACGAGATTATTTCCCATCCCGACGAGTGATGCTCGCCGATGAACGCCTCTTCGTAGCCGAGCTGGTCGAGCCACTCGATCAGCTGCAGGTCGCGCTCGAAGCAGAGCGTCGGGTTTTCGCCGACGCGGTGAAAGGGGGCCATGAAAATTCCGAACTTCATCGTTTCTCCTTGGTCGGGCGGGGTCTGAATGGGGCTCCAGGGGCCACGGCGGTCCAACAGGTTACGACGAAATCGGAACTAGAGACAAGAAAGCGTGACGCGCGGCTGAACGATCGTTCAGGAAGATTAACAATTGCTAAGGTTTCAATGGACGCGGCGCATCCCGGCGGCTGAAACTTTGCTTCGGCGAATTCGTCCAAAGGATAAGGGATCACGAATCGCGGGCCGGAAAAATGTCCGGCTTGCTCAAGGCGGGAGCAAATAGGATCATTAGATATGCCGCCTGTCCGAGAGATGACTACAATTACCTCAGCCATACGACGTAGCTTTATTTCCGCAATAGTCGTCACCGTGGTTGCTGTCGCGATCATGATCGGCGGGCCGGCCGCGGCACAGCTCCAGCAAGGGTTGGCAAATCCGCCGCCGTCGAGTCCGCCTCCGTCGAATTCGCTGCCACTCGTAATCCCGCATAGCCAGGGCAAGGAAACGTCGACGCTTGAGCTGCCGTCCATGCCGGCGAAGCAGGGCGCCGACTCGCTCAACATCCCGCCACAGGTCCCGCAAACCGGCCAGGAGTTGGTGCTGCCGACGCGCGAGTTGCGCCAGCAGCCGGGTTACGAGCAGGTCACGGTGACGGTGACCGAGCCGAGCGGGACGTACGTCACGGGCCTGCAGAAGGGCGATTTCAAACTTTACATGGACGGGCAGCAGCGCCCGATAGAATTTTTTCGACAGGATCTGAACACTCCCGTTTCGGTCGGCATCCTGGTGGATACTTCCGGCAGCATGACGCCCAAAATCCCGCAAGCGCGCGCTGCGATCGCACAGTTCCTGCACGATCTGAACGACAAGGACGACGTGTTCCTGTTCGCGTTCTCCAGCCATCCATTTCTGCTGCAGCCGTTTACGACAAATCACGATCTCGTGATGCGCCGGCTCGCATTGCTGCACGCCTACGGGCAGACCGCGCTGTTCGACGTGATCATGCAAGGACTTCAGATGGTGCAACGAGGGCGCTACGACAAGAAGGCGCTGCTCGTCGTCACCGACGGGATGGACAACACCAGCGCGTCGACGGTCAATGACGTCGTCGCACAGGCGCGGCGGATGGGCGTGCTGGTGTACTCGATCGGCATCGGCGACCCTAACGGCGGCAGCGGTGGAGCTTCCATCTCGATCGGCCCGTTCGTAATCGGCGGCGACGACATGGAGCACGTTGACGCCGAAACTTTGCACTCGCTCTCGACCGAAAGCGGCGCCAAGACCTACATCATACGCGAGGCCGGCGACGGCGAGTCGCTGCGTCGCGCGTGCGAGAACATCAGTCTCGAATTGCGTGAGCAATACACGGTTGGATTTCTCGCGCCCGATCCGTCGCGCCGGCGGATACCGCAGCCTGAAAGTCGATGTTCCCGGCAAGCCGGGTGCGGACGTTCGCGTTCGCAAGGGAATCGAAGTGGGCTCAGCCGCGGCGCCCGGGTTCGCGAGCGTGCCCTGATCCCGTTCAGGACTACTCGCGCTTTTTCGATGCAAACGGCGCGACGAACGCGCGATCCGGATCAGGCAACAGGTTCAGGAATTTCATTTCCGCGAAATCGCCAATCAGCTGGAAACCCGAGAACGCGGCATTGTCCACGCGGATGCGCCGGAAGTGCGCGAGCTCGAGCCGCATGAAATGGCACACGACCGTGCGGATGATATCGCCGTGTGAGACGAACAGAATGCGCCGCCCGCTATTTTCGCCGATTGCGCGCCGCACTGCTTCGACGCCTCGCGATTGCACCTGCGCGATCGTCTCGCCGCCGGGCGTCGGCGCATCCAGCGGATGGTCGCGATACTCCAGGTAGTCGGCATCGTTGACCAGATCGTCGTACACCATCCCTTCCCAGCGCCCGTATTGAACTTCCGATAGCTGCGGATCTTCCGCCACCGGAACGCCGCCGACTCCCTCCGCGATTATCTCCGCCGACTGCCGCGCGCGCGCCAGCGGACTCGTGACGATCAACTCGGGTTTGATCAGTCGAGCGAACGGAATCGATGCTGCGACCTGCGCGCGTCCATCGGCGTCGAGTTCGATTGGATTGCGGCCCATCACGCGGCCCTCGCGATTCCACGCGGTCTCGCCGTGGCGCATCAAGAGCGCGATTCCTCTCATCCCGTTGCCGCCTTTGAGTTTGTCCGCAACGTAAAACGGTCCCAGCGCCATCGTGATTCGCCTCGGTGATGAGATGCCAGCTAAAAAAAGCGGCGGGACCTCGCAATTGAGCGTCCCGCCGCAATCAAACCAGATGTTCGGCCCTTGAGGCCAGCGCGAGTGTTACCGCGCCGACGCCGCCGCGCTCGTCTGCGCGGTTGTTCCGTATGCGCCGTACCGTTGGCGGGCGCGCCGAAACCGCAGAACGCCTCGTAGTCGATCAGCGTCGTTTGCGTCGGATGCTCGCTGCAGACGGGGCACTTCGGATCTTTGCGGATTTTCAAAATTCGCACGAAGTCCTTGTCCGACAGCGTGTCGAAGTACACCATCTTGCCAATCAGCGGAGAGCCCGCGCCGATGATCAGCTTGATCGCTTCGAGCGCTTCGATCGATCCGATGAGTCCCGGAATCGCGCCGAGCACACCTGCCTCCGCGCACGACGGCGCCATGTCCGGCGGCGCCGGCTCGGGATACAGGCATCGGTAGCAGGGGCCGCCTTTGGCCGGGTAGAAAACCGTAGTGTTGCCCTCGAAGCGGAAAATCGCGCCGTCAACCAGCGGCTTCTTCGAGAACACGCACGCGTCGTTGATCAGATATCGAGTCGGAAAATTGTCGCCGCAGTTCACGACGACATCGTAATCCTTGACGATGTCCATCGCGTTCTCGGACGTGAGCCGCACGTCGTGACGAATCACCTTGACGCCGGGATTCAGCGCGTTGATCGCCTTCTGCGCCGACTCGGTCTTCGGCATCCCGACGCGATCGGTCGTGTGGATGATCTGCCGCTGAAGATTCGACATATCGACCACGTCGAAATCGATCAGGCCGATCGTGCCGACTCCCGCCGCAGCGAGGTACAGCGCCGACGGCGAGCCGAGCGCGCCCGTGCCGAGCAGCAGCACCTTGGCGTCGAGCAGTTTCGCCTGTCCCTTCTCGCCGACTTCGGGAATCACGAAATGGCGCGAGTAGCGGGTCAGCTCATCGGCGGTGAACGCGCGATCCGCAATCCACGGCAGGCCGCGATCCTTCCACGCGCTGAAGCCGCCCGTCATGTTGTAGACGTTCTCGTAGCCGAGCTCGCGCAGCGTTCGCGCCGCCAGCAGCGATCGCGTGCCCGACGCGCACTGCAGAATCACCGGAGTCTTGTGGTCGGGAACCTTCTCTTCGATTCGAAGTTCGAGGAAACCGCGCGGAATCGCGACCGCCTGCGGAATATGCCCCTGACGCCATTCGTCGCTCTCGCGCACGTCGACCAGCACGGTGCCGGGCTTGTCGATCATCGTGCGCGCTTCGTCGATACCGATCTGTTTAATCGTCGAGCGCGCTTCGTCGAGAATATTCTTCGAGGTTTTCGCCATAAATTTATCCTGTTCGATCCGTCGGCGGATTCAGTTTCAATATACAACTATAACCACGCGCGCGAGTCACGCTACGTGGCGAGGGTGTCTGCTATCCGCCAATCATGCGATGCGATTCGACCAGCGTGCGCATGAAATTGAGCACTTGCGCAGCATGTCCGCGCGGCGTCACTTCATGAAAGGCGCGGCGCACGCGAAGGTCGGTGTCGAGCACGAAGGTCGAGCGCGCCGCATACTTGCCGTTGAGCACGCCGAACGCGGTCGCGAGCTTTCCATCTTCGTCGGCCAGCAGAATGAACGGCAGGGCGTGCTTTTCGGCGAACGCGCGATGGCGCTCGGCAGAGTCCGTGCTCACGCCGATGACGACGCAATCGAGAGCCTTGAATTGTTCGATACTGTCGCGAAATTCCTTGCCCTCGACGGTGCATCCGGGCGTGTCGTCCTTGGGGTAGAAATAAACGACGACGTTGTGGCCGTGAAAATCCCTGAGCCGATGCGTCTCGCCGCGCGCGTCTTGTCGCTCAAGTTCGAGCGCCGTCGAAAGATCGGGAATGCTGTTCGCGTCAGTCGGCGACATGCGCTTCCGCCTCGGCAATCGATCGCCGCTTGGTAAATTTGATCGCCGCGTTGTCGATATTGATCGAGCACAGCGACCCGCACATCGTGCAGACGTTGGAGCCCGCCGCCTCGCTCTCTTCCTTGTAACGGCGCGCCTTGTCGGGGTCCATCGCCATCGCGTACATGCCTTCCCAGTTGAGCGCCTTGCGGTATCGCGACATCTGATCGTTCCACACTTTCGCCGCGCGCACGCCCTTCACCAGGTCGCCCGAATGCGCCGCGATTCGCGTCGCGATGACGCCTTCGCGCACGTCGTCGATATCGGGCAATCGCAAATGCTCGGCGGGCGTCACGTAGCACAGGAAATCGGTGCCCGCCGCCGACGCGATCGCGCCGCCAATCGCACCGGTGATGTGATCGTAGCCGGGCGCGACGTCGCAGGTCAGCGGCCCGAGCACGTAGAACGGCGCGCCTCCGCAGACCCGCTTCTCGAGCTTCACGTTGGCCTCGATTTGATCGAGCGGCACATGGCCGGGACCTTCGATCATCACCTGCACGCCCATCGCGCGTGCGCGATCGGTCAGCTCGCCCATCAGCAGCAGCTCCGCGATTTGCCCGCGATCGGTCGCGTCGCCGGTGGCGCCCGGCCGCAGCCCGTCGCCGATCGAAATCGTCACGTCATGCTCGCGCAGCACCGCGCAGACTTGGTCGAAATGCTCGTAGAGCGGATTCTCGTTGCCGGTGCGCTCGATCCACGACGCCAGCATCGCACCGCCGCGCGACACGATGCCCTCGATTCGCTGATGCCCGCGCAGCCGCTTCACGCTCTCGCGCGTGACGCCGCAATGCAGCGTCATGTAATCGACACCCTGGCGCGCCTGCCGCTCGATAACGTCGAGAAAAAACTCGATCTCCATCTCCATGATCGAGCGCTCGGAGCCGAGCTGGTAAATCGGCACCGTGCCGAGGATCACCGAGCATCGCGACAGAATCTCCGCGCGGATTTTGTCGAGGTCGGTGCCGGTCGAAAGATCCATCACCGAGTCGGCGCCGTAGCGAACCGCGGTGTAAAGTTTCTCGACTTCTTCTTCGATGAGCTGATGGAAGTTCGACGCGCCGATATTGGCGTTGACCTTGGTGCGCAGGCCCTTGCCGATTCCGATCGCGCGAAAATCGTGATGGAGGTTGTGCGGGATCACGACTTCGCCGGTCGCGACCAGCGCGCGAATTTCTTCGGGCGAGAAACCTTCGTCCTCGGCAACTTCGGTCATCTGCCGGGTAACTATATTTTTGCGAGCGGCTTCAATCTGGGTCATCGCGTCACCTCCGCGGCCGTCAAGCGCACGGCCTTGGATCTAAAAGTATAGCTTAATCGTCGCCGTACTCGATGCCGTTCTTTTCGCACAGCGCGCGTAGTTGCTGGATCATCCGCTCCGCGCGCGCCAGGTGCGCCACCGCGATAAAGTTGGCAAGCGCCACCAGTGTCAGCGCGCCCGTCGCCCAGTACATATGACTGAGCACGTCGCCGCCGTGAATCACGCCGACGCCCTTCGCGTAGGCGATAAACAAAACGATCAGGCCCGCCACGGTCAGGCCAATAGTCACTCGGGTCATCTGGTTACTTGCCGCTGCGAGCGTGCCGGTCGATCGCCGTGAGGTCGTCGATACGGTCCGGCGCTTCCGCGTAATGCTTGGGCGCTTCGCGATTGGTGTAGGTCTTCATCTCGGGCCGCTGAGGATCGTAAACCGCGGCGTCCTGCTCGCGATACCACTCGAGCATCTCGTTCATGTTGCCGTCGCGGCCTTTCTCGGCCAGCACTCGCGACCGATGCATCAGGAGTTCCTTCTGCTCGACGAAATCCTTGCGGTCGAAACCCCAGATGCGCGGATGCACGTAGGTGTCCATCCGAATCGCGTCGCAAGGGCACGCCTCGACGCACAGCCCGCAGTAGATGCATCGCAGAGTGTCGATCTCGTAGCGCACTGGAAACTTCTCGATGTGCGGATCGGGCGACTCGCCCGCTTCAATATATATGCATTGCGCGGGACACGCCGTCGCGCACAGAAAGCATGCGGTACATCGCACACTGGTATCTTCACGCAGCGTCAGCCGATGACTGCCGCGAAAATGGTCGGGGTAGTGCTTGCGCTCCTCGGGATACTGCGTCGTCGAAGTCGCGTTGACGCCCTTCTTCATCCCGAACAGATGCGCGGTGTGCAGCATGAAGTTGCGCGCGAAGTGATAGTTGGTGATCGCCAGACCTCTGAGGATTTCGGGGATATAGATCTTCTCCCAGAAGGTCATTTGTTCGCTTCTTTGCATCTCTAAACCAGCACCGAATCGATTGTCTGGACGGGGTTTTCTGCGTTCACCGCAGCGTCGCCGGACTCCGAAACTAGACTATAAGGAGTCCTCGGAATTGCAGTCAAGTTAGGTTCACGGCTGAGCGCTTGAGTTCGTCGCGGCTGCGGACGGCTTCAACCAGGTGTGATGGTAGTAGCCATTCTTGTCGATCGTCGGCGGAATCGGAGTTGCTGCGTCGTCCCTCAAAAAGATCGTAGAGCCAGTTTTCCCGATCTCGGGGGCGCTCTCATCGACTTCAACCGGGAAGCCTTCGATTTTCGACGGCAATTGCCGCGTCACCGCATCGACGTTCTTCTGATCGTCCACTTCGACCAGAATCGCAGCCTCGTTCCGTCCATCGATTTCGCCGGTGACGACAGTGACATGCGGGATTTTCATCAACTCGGCGCGTATGGCGCTTGCCGGCCGCTTCGGCATCGCGCAAATCCTGCGCCGCCTGCTCCTGCTCCACGTCTCCGTCCTGGCATTCCGCGCGACGCAAGCCACGAGCGCAATCGCCATCAAACCCGCCGCGATTTTCTCAACTTTCACTTTAACAAAATAGTTCCGGTTCCCCTTCCCACTATGGGAAGGGGGTAGGGGTTAGGTTGCCTGCTTCAGCCGCGTGTACAACCGCGTCGGATTCTCTTCCAAAATCTTCCTCGCCACGCCCACCCCAAACTCCTTCCTTCCCGCCGTCAAACTCACCGTGTGCGGAAACCTGCCATCGAAGTGCGGATAGTCCGACGCGTACACGAGGTATTCGTCATAGAGATCGTTCGGCTCCATCACATGCCCGTCGGCGTCGATAACCTTGATGCCGTTGAACATTGGTCACTTATCGCGCATCGCCCGCGCCAAACTCAAGGTGGGCGCTCTACTGGTTCACTGTCCCGTATCTCTTAAGTCTGGATCGTGATCTCCTTTGAGACGGGGATCGTTGGTCGCGATACACTTTTGGGCGTCAGCGAGCTCCTGCATTTTCGCTATGCTAAAAACATAACCTTTCGGACGGGGGGATTTTTCGGCATCGGTGTACTGCTGAAATAGAGAATATGGATTGTGCGCGAGCAAAATTTCCTTCTTTCTCTGTTTCTCGCACATTGACAGCGTATCCATCTCTTCGTGCGCGACCCATTTTGCAAGCGGAGCCGATAGATCGGGTTTGTTCGGATTCATCGCAAGCGTCGGCGGCATCATGAGATACCAGATCATAAGCGCGAGCGCGGCAGCGTGGCGAAAATTCATAGGCTCAGATCTTACCAGACCACGCTTCCCGCGTTCAGTGTCTCAATTCAGCCAGCGCTAGTTTCATTCGCGATTCCCGTCAGCCCATATAGCACCCCCTAATCGCGAGGCTATAAAATGCGCGGTTGGAGAGGCGCATCGCGCATGAGCGAGAGAGAGAAAGAGGCGCTGTACATCGTTCGCCGTCTGGTCGAGTCCGGCTTTCGCGCCGTTCTCGCCGGCGGATGTGTGCGCGATCGAATCCTCGGCGTCGAGCCCAAGGACTACGACATCGCGACCGACGCGCGTCCCGAAGTCGTGCAGAAGATGTTCGACCGCACGGTCGGCGGTCGGCGCGAAGTTCGGTGTGATCGGCGTAGTGCTCGATCGACGACGAACCCGTCGAAGTCGCGACGTTCCGCGCCGATGCCGAATACACCGATGGACGCCGGCCGTCGTCGGTGCGCTTCGGCGCGATCGAGGAAGATGCGATCCGCCGCGACTTCACGTATCGACGGGATGTTTTACGATCCGATCGCCGACCGCCTGATCGATCTGGTCGGCGGGATGCGCGATCTGCGCGCTGGAATCATCCGCGCGATCGGAAATCCTTACGAGCGCTTCGAGGAGGACCATCTGCGCATCCTGCGCGCCGTTCGATTCGCGGCGCGGCTCAACTTCACGATCGATCCCGCGACCTGGGACGCGATGAAAGTAGCGGCGCCGAAAATTGTAAATATCGCGGCCGAACGAATCGGCGAAGAAATCGTCATGATGATGACCGAGGGCGCCGCCGCGCGCGCGATGGATCTGATGATGGACAGCGGGCTGATGCAAATTCTGCTGCCCGAGGTCGTCCGCATGCGCGGATGTGAGCAGCCCGAAAATTTTCATCCTGAGGGCGACGTGTACACGCATACGCGGATTGGCGTCGCGATGCTGCCCGCGAACTGCACCGAGACTGTCGCGTTCGGAATCCTGCTGCACGATATCGCCAAGCCGCAAGTGCCGCGCGGTGGTCGGCGACAAGGTCACGTTCTATGGGCATACCGACGACGGTGCGGTGATGGCGGCGGACATGCTCGCGCGGCTGAAGCGCTCGCGCGCGGTGCAGGAGCGCGTCGCGTACCTGGTGAAGAATCATCTGAAGCTGTGCATGGCGCCGCGGATGCGTCCGTCGACGCTCAAGCGGATGCTCGCGGAAGATGGCTTCGACGAATTGATGGACGTGGCGTTCATGGACGCGATGGCGTCGAGCTCGTACCTCGGCTACTGGCATTTTTGCCGACGCGCGATGATCGACGATGACGCCGGCCGAGATTCGTCCGCCGCGCTTGATTGGCGGCGAGGATCTCAAGCAGTTGGGGTTCACGCCGGGGCCGCGCTTCAAGGAAATTCTGAAGGACGTCGAGGACCATCAACTCGACGGCGCGCTCGAAACCCGCGAAGCCGCGCTCGAATACGTGCGCGCGCACTACGACACAAGCGCCGCCTAGTTGCTGCGCGCTATCGCCATAACCAAGCGCTTCGGCCGCACGCTCGCGCTCGACGGCGTTGATTTCGAGGCGCGTCCCGGCGAGATTCACGCGCTGGTCGGCGAGAACGGCGCCGGCAAGACCACTTTGATGAATGTGTTGGCCGGCTCGCTCGCGGCAGACCGCGGCGATGTCGTGCTCGACGAGCAAGCCGCTGCAAGCAGGATCGCCGCGCGCCGCGCTGGCAGCCGGGATCGCGGCGGTGCATCAGAGCCCGATGCTGTTCGAGCGGATGACGTGGGAGGAAAATCTCGCGCTCGGCGGCTTCGACACGGACGGCGGCATTGTTGGATCTCGCGGCGGTCGCGGCGCGGGCGCGGGCGCTCGCCGCGAAGCTCGGATTCGAGCTGCCGCCTGCCGGCACCACCGTCGAGAATCGTTCGGTCGCCGAGCGCGTCCGGCTCGAAGTATTGCGCGCGCTGAGCTTCAATCCGCGCGTGCTGATTCTCGACGAGCCGACCAGCGTGCTGGCGCCGTCGGAGCTGAATGCGTTCCTCGAGTTGCTGCGCAATCTGCGCGCTGAGGGCCGTATCGTCGTGCTGATCACGCACAAGCTGGCCGAGGCGATTGCGGTCGCCGATCGAATCACCGTCCTGCGCCGCGGCCGCGTGGTCGCGCAGCACGACTCCCGCCGAGACCAGCGAGGAAAAACTGGCCGGGCCTGATGATCGGCGAAATCGTGACTCAGCCCGACGCCGCCGCGACGCGGCTGCAACCCGGCGAGCCTGTCCTGCAAGTCGAAGATCTCTCGCTCGACGATCACACCGGCCGCCGGATTCTCGATCAGCTTTCGTTTCGCGTCAGCGCCGGCGAGATTGTGGGGATTGCCGGCGTCGACGGCAACGGACAGACCGAACTGGTCGAATTGCTCGCCGGTGTGCGCCAGTCGAGCGACGGCAAAATAAATACTCGACCGGCGCGATGGCGGTGATACCGCAGAATCGCGATCTCGACGGACTGATCCTCGACATGCGGCTGTGGGAAAACCTGATCCTCGCGCGACCGCTCCGGGAGCAGGTGACAGTCGCATGGATGGCTGAACACGTCGCGCGCGATTGATCTGTCGCGCGAGCTGATCGAGCGTTTTCGGATTCGCGCGCCCGGTCCCGAAACGATCGCCGGCGCGCTGTCGGGCGGGAATCGCCAGCGCCTCGAGGTGGCGCGCGCGATCGCGTCGCGGCCGCGAATAATCGTCGCGCACAATATCTGCCGCGGCCTCGATCTCGCAGCGACCGCCGAAGTGCATCGCACGATTCTCGACTTCGCAGCCGGCGGCGGCGCGGTGCTGCTGATTTCCAGCGACCTCGACGAGTTGCTCGCGATCTGCGGGCGGCTGCTGATTATCAGCCGCGGAAAAATTCGCGAGACGAGTCCCGGTGAGCGCGATCCCGAGCGGCTGGGCCTGCTGATGGCCGGGGCGCGCGACTGATGCTGTCATCGATTGCGAAACCGCTCGCGGCGCTTGCGCTCGCGTTCGCGCTGATCTCGATCGTGCTCGCCGCGCTCGGCGCGATCCCATTCAGCGTGTTCGCCGCGCTTGGCGAAGGCGCATTCGGCAACTGGTACGCCTGCGTCGATACGACTCGTTAAATCCTGCCCGCTGATTTTCACCGGACTCGCAGTCTCGATCGCATTCTCGGGCGCGCTGTGGAATATCGGCGCCGACGGACAGCTCACGATTGGCGCGATCGCGGCGGGCGCGATCGGGACGCATCTCGGCGATTTTCCGCATGCGATCGCAATCGCGATCATTCTCTGCGCCGGCGCGCTGGGCGGCGCGCTTTGGGGCGGTATCGCGGGATGGCTGCGCGCGCGTCGCGACGTCAACGAAGTGATCAGCACGATCATGCTCAACTTCGTCGCGGTCCAGATGCTCAGTTGGATGGTGCACGGACCGCTGATGGAACCGTCGCGCGCATATCCGACCAGCTCGCCGATCGCATTGGCCGCGCAGCTCGAATTTTACTTCGCGCCGAGCCGCCTCAACCTCGGGATGCTGCTCGCAGTCGTGCTCGCCGTCGCGTGCTACGTCCTGTTGTTCAACACCAGCGCTGGATTCGAGCTGCGCGCGATGGGCCGCAACCGCCGCGCCGCGACGTTTTTCGGCGTCCGAATTCCCGCGCTCACCGTTTGGGTGATGGCGTTGTCGGGCGCGCTCGCCGGGCTCGGCGGTGCCGTGCAGGTGTCTGCGATTTCGCATCGATTGTACGAGAAGCTCTCGCCCGGATGGGGTTTCGAGGCGATCGCGGTCGCGTTGGTCGCGCGCCTGAATCCGCTCGCCATCATTCCGGCCGCGATTTTGTTCGGCGCGCTCGACAACGGATCGCAGGCGATGCAGCGGACGCAGGGAATCTCGCCCGAGCTGGTGCAGGTCATCCAGGCTCTCGTGATTCTGATCATCCTCGCGTTCGACACTCCGGCGTGGAGCGGGCTGCGCGAAAATATTTTCGGCGCATCCGGTGACGACAGTGCCGCGGTGCCGCCGGTTGCGGAGATTCGCGATGCTTGAGGCATTCCTGGTCTCCGTGATCACGATGGCGACTCCGATTCTGCTGGCCGCGCTGGGCGAGCTGCTGGTCGAGGAGAGCGGCGTCGTCAATATCGGAATCGAAGGCGCGATGCTGTCGGGCGCATTCGCCGCGTTGACCATCGCGTTTTTCAGCGGCAGCGATGGCCTGGGACTTGTGGGCGCGATCGCGGCAGGCGTCGCGATCAATGCGATCTTCGCGATCCTCGTCGTCAATCTCGCGGTCAACCAGGTCGTCACCGGCACCGCCATCAGTATCCTCGCGCTCGGATTAACCGGTGTCTTCTATCGCAAGCTGTTCGGCGTCACCGGCAAGGCGTTCATGGTGGCGCCGATGGCCAAGATCCCGCTTGGTCCCCTGTCGCGAATCCCGCTGATCGGTCCGGTGCTCTTCAATCACAACGCGCTCGTATACCTCACGTTCCTCCTCGTGCCAGCGCTGTGGTACGTGATCGCGCGGACGCGTTATGGACTCCGGCTGCGTGCATGCGGCGAGCGTCCCGAAGCTGCCGACGCGCTCGGACTCGGCGTGATCGCAATTCGATGGCAAGCGCTGATGGTGTCGGGCGCACTGACGGGATTGGCCGGTGCATTCTTGACCCTCGCCTACGCCAACACCTTCGTCGAGAACATCTCGGCCGGCCGCGGCTTCGTCGCGCTGTCGGTGGTGATAGTCGGACGCTGGAATTCGTGGGGTCTCGCCGCCGCGTCGCTACTATTCGGCGCCGCGATGGCGCTGCAATTCGGATTGCAGGCGCTCGGCACCGTCGTTCCCTACCAGCTATTCCTCGCGCTGCCGTACGCGCTGACTCTCGTAGTGCTAGCCGGATTCGGCGGTCAAGCAGCGGCACCAAGCGCGCTCGGCGAGCCCTATCGGCGGCAATAATCCGGCCCTGTTCGCGCCGGAGATTTCAGCCGACTATTTGCACTTTGTCATCTAAGTATCAATTTTTCACTTTTGACCATTCGTATTCTTCGTCCTGTATCGCCCCCATTTTCCGCGTCTAACTAGATAGAGGTACAGAGCAATGAAACGAAAGATACTGACAGCCTTAGCAGCTCTGTCGCTCCTCGTTTGCATGGCTGCTACTCAAGGCTGCTACGACGTGGATTCCGGGATATGGTGGCTACGGTTACGGCGGTGGATATCCCACTTACGCCTACGGCCCGAGATACGGATACGGCTGGGGCCATCCATACTACGGTGGATATGGTTTCCGTCACGGATTCGATCATGGTCACGGATTCGATCATGATGGATTTCACGGTGGACACGAGTTTGCTGGTGGTCATGGCGGATTTGGTCATGGAGGCGGATTCAGTCACGGTGGCGGCGGACATGACTTCGCCCATTCGGGTCACAGCGAATCGCACCATCGCGGCTGACCCACGCGGGCATCGAATTTCACGCACAACCGTGTGACGTGAAATCTCACGCATGATAGGTGTGACGTGAATTCGATGCCTACTCCTCTCGTCGCACTTGGAACGAAGGTACAAAGCAATGAAACTGAAAATCTTGACAAACCTGGCAGCTCTGACGCTGCTCGTTAGCGCAGTTTCGACCCAAGGATCCTTCCGCGGCCCGGAACATGGCGGGTACTTCGGACACGAAAACGGATACTCGACATTCGGGTACCCGACCTATGGGTACGGGCCGTCGATCGACGGTCCGGCGTACGTCGGTGTTCCGTGGGGCTACGGCTTTGACACTTATGGTTTTGATGGTTGGTCAGACTATGAGCTGCCGCCTCCCGCACCGAATCCCGTCGGACCTTCGAAGACGATCGATGTTCCGCAGGACCACGGTAAATAGCCTTTCGTAGGCATCGAACTTCACCTGCACAATCGTGTAGTGTGAATCTCGATGCCGACGCCTCTCCTCTCACTTAGAGACGCGTCATTTCCGATGGCGGATTGCGCAGTCTGCGGCAAATCGGTGCTGACCTATGTCGCGCTCGACGACGACGATGGCGTCGAACGCCGCATCTGCGTGCATTGCGATACGCCGATTGCGGAAAATCTCAAGTGGGTATCGCCCGGCGAGCTCGAGCAGGCGGGTTACTATTTCGGTCCGCCGCCCGCCGAGGGAGAGAAGACTGGATGCAGCACGCGGCTGCGGCAGTTGCGGCGTCAAGAAGTCCTGAGCGCGCCGGTCTGGCGCAGCGCTTCGTACACCACGATCGATACCGCGTTGGAAAGATTCAGGCTGCGCACGCCCGCCTCGAAGATTGGTATGCGATAGACCCGGTCGGTTCTCTCCGCCAGGAATTCCTTGCCGAGACCTGAGGTCTCGCCGCCGAAGAACAGGAAATCGCCGCGCTTGAAGTGCGCGTCGAGATACGACGTCGGGCCGTGGGTCGAAAAGAATTTCGATTTTGCTCGCGGCGAATCGTGATGCTGCTCGGCGAACTGATCCCATCCGTTGTAAGTGCATAGATCCACCAGCGGCCAGTAATCCAGGCCGGCGCGCTTGAGATAGCGATCTTCGAGCGAGAATCCCAGCGGACCTATCAGATGGAGCCGCGCTTTGATTGCGGCGGCGAGCCGTGCGATCGAGCCGGTGTTCTGCGGAATCTCGGGACGCACCAGGACGATGTGCAGATTCGGATCGTCCAGCTGCATCAGGCGTTTGCGGCGGGTGCGCCGCCGAGCGGGTAGCGATGGCCCTTGAGATTCAGGTAGAAGCGGCCGGCGTCGTCGGACTCGAAGCGGTCGCTGAGATGGTAGTAGGCGGAGCGCAGGAAGCGCGCGCGCTCGGTGCCGCCCTTGACGCGCGCATACAGGACGTTGCGCGCGCCGACTTCGAGCGCGGCGGGATCGAGCGCCTCGCGAGTGTCGTCATTCAGCACAATCGTGAAGCCGCCCAGCTCGTCATCCTCGAGCGCCTTGACGACGTAGGGCGTGTCCTCGACGGTGATCGACGCGCGCTCTTCGGCGACTTGCAGATAGTAGCTGCCGTCGGGGTTGCGCTTGATGCTCTGGCTGAAGAGCAGCGCGATGCGCGGGTTGTCGATCCGCTCGTCGTCGCTGTACCAGTTGCCGTCGCGCCGAAACGAGATCTTCCCCGATTCGACGGTATAGAAACCCGCGATTGGCATTACCTGCTTTTCACGCTCGCCTGTCTCGACTTTAACATCGCGGATTCGGGCGAGCGAGAGAAAGTGATCGTAGAGGCGCGCGGTCTGGTCGGGTGAGGACGGAAAACAAACATTGTTCTGAGTTGGGAATTTGGCGATTTTGGGATTTTGGTTGACATTTTGGATGTTAGCGAGGCCCATGTCGTGAGATAGAGCGTTGGCGAGGGTGGGTGAAGTGGGCATGGTGAGTATTATGGCATGGCGGGATGACAACGGTTGGCAGGCTGAGGCGGTCGGGGAACACAATCGCCTGCGCGGCGGGCGGTCGCGGCGGCGACGCGCAGTGAAAAAAAGCGACGACGGGGGACGCAGTGAGAAGAGCGAAAGCCGCGCAACGCGGCTTTCGCGAGAAGGGTTTTCAGGGAAGAAGTTCTAACGGGCGGTCGCCCGTTAGCGTTTCCGTGGGAAGCGAGCCCGATGATCTCGTTCCCCGGCGGAGTGCCGGTCCTTGTTCAGCGCGCTTGCGGGGTCAACATGGCGATCGCGGCATTGACCAGATCGTGAATGCGGCCGCGGCCGAAACGCTCCGACCTTTCAGGCCAGTTGGCGTCCGGAAAGTCCGTCTGTGGGCGTCCCGGAGGCGAGGTGCGGAAGGCGGGCGCGTATCTTCCCCTCGCCCTGTCAGGGAGAGGATCGAAAGTGAGGGTCCGATTGACAGCGCGCTTCGCGCGCGATTCAAGATTCTGCTCCGCGTTTCTCTGTCCTTGAGTCATTCTCGAGCGAAAGCTGCTGAGCGAAGAATCCCGGTTCTGATCTTCCCCTCGCCCTGTCAGGGAGAGGATCGAAGGTGAGGGTTCTTGTTCAGCGCGCGTTCTTGCGCGCGCGATTCAAGATTCTGCTTGCTTCAGCCTAATGCTTTATCGGTTCGGCATCTTGTATTGTGTATCGCTACACGATACAATTCCCAGATGGCCAAGAAACATGAGTCCCAGCCACTGCATCCGGGATTGTATGCCAAAAGTAGGGTATTGCCTCCTGATTTGTCCGTGAAGGCGGCTGCCAAACTTCTTGGCGTCGGGCGCCCCGCACTGTCAAACCTGCTGAACGGGAATGCCGATCTTTCGCCCGAGATGGCGCTCCGGCTGGAAAGGACTTTTGGGGCGAGCCAAGAGGAGCTCCTACAGATGCAAGCGAGGTTTGACCAATACCACGCACAAAGCAGCAATCAGAACATAGCGGTCCGAGCCTACGTTCCATCGTTTCTGAAAATCACCGCTAGGGACATCCAACAATGGGCTGATGGCAATCTTCAGGCGCGTTCACACCTCCCGGTGTTCCTCAGAAAGCTCGTCAACTCAACGGGCCAAGAGCTCTCGCATGTCGACTTCCCAGGCTACGACAATGCCGAAAAGAAAGGATGGGACGGTCGTGTCGATGCCGGTGCCGCGACGCCATGGATTCCGATCGGGAAATCGGGTTGGGAGTTCGGCTGCAATGTAGATCCGTAAGAAAAAGGCGGATGACGACTATTCGATCCGCGTTAAAACGATCTCGGCTCGTGAGCGAGCTGAAACTACCTTCATCTTTGTAACGCCCCGGAAATGGAACGCGAAGGAGAAATGGGCAAAGGAAAAAGAAGCGCTTGGCGAGTGGAAGTCGGTAAGGGCTTATGACGCGAATGACCTTGAACAGTGGCTCGAGCAATCTATCCCTGCACAAGGATGGATGGCTGAGCAGATGGGATCACCTTATGAAGGGGCTCACTCTCTGGACGAGCAGTGGCAAAGGTGGGCGTCCGTCACCGAACCAGAACTCTCAAAAGAGCTATTTGAACCTTCAGTCGAGAACCACAAAGTCAAATTGAAATTGTGGATCGAGAACGAACCCTCCTCTCCGCTCATCGTAGGTGCCGACTCCAAGATAGAAGCCTTGGCGTTTCTGTCGTGTATTTTTGATCGAGACGACTTCGCCGCCGCGGGCTACAATGACAGAGCGGTCGTATTTTCCTCGGCAGAGGCTCTGCGGAAGCTCGTAACATCTTCGTCGGCGTTGATTCCGATAGTCTTTACAGAAGAAACAGAGCGAGAACTCGGGGGCCTCCACCGGAAGCTCCATACGATTATCGTCCGGCCAAAAAATACAGTAGATACCGAACGCGACATTGTGCTCGATCTTCTGAATCACGAAGGATTCAGAAAAGCGTTGGCAGCAATGGGTATCGACAATCATCTGCACGCAGAGGACTTAGCGCGCCAATCTGGATATTCGTCTACGATCTTGCGTCGCCGTCTCTCAAAAATTCCGGCTATCCGAACGCCCACGTGGACACAAGACTTGAGGGCGGTGAGAAATCTTATTCCCATGATGCTCGTTGGAGCGTGGCATACTCAGTCAAATGCTGACTGTGAGGTCCTGTCGCTCCTAGCGCACACGGAATACAACGAAATCGAAAAGCAAATCACCGAGTTGCTCAAATTCGATGACTCACCAATCTGGTCTGTCGGTCAGTTTCGCGGCGTCTCCTCTAAGATCGATGCCTTTTTTGCAGTTCAAACCGCCGTAACCCAAAAGGATCTCGATGATTTCCTCTTCGTGGCAGAGGTCGTCCTATCGGAGAGCGATCCCGCACTGGAATTACCCGAAGATAAGAGAGCGTTTGCGGTTCTATATGACAAGAAGCGCGAATATTCGGGCGCGCTGCGCGAAGGAATTTGTGAGACGCTTGTTCTCCTGGCCGTTCACAGTAACAACCTTTTCGGCGAACGACTCGGAATCAATGTCGAAGCCAGAATTAATCTCTTGATTCGCCGCCTGTTGACTCCCTTAACTCCTGAGAAACTTCTTTCGCAGGGCGACGATCTTCCGCTTTATGCTGAAGCCGCTCCCGACGAGTTTCTCAGAATTATCGAAGAAGATTTGAAAAGTCCGAAGCCGCAAGTGTATAGGCTCATGAAACCAGCAGACACGGGCCTCTTTGGAGTCGGCTTTCCTCTCCGCACAGGACTACTTTGGGCACTGGAAACCCTTGCTTGGAAGCCCGAACACTTGCCGCGTGTATCTTTGATACTGGCCAAGCTTGCCGAACAGAAGATCACCGACAACTGGTCAAATAAGCCCGACAATTCCCTTTTGTCAATTTTTCGTTCGTGGATGCCGCAGACTGCGGCGTCGCTCGACGCGCGCAAGAAAACATTGGAAACTCTCACGAAGCGATCTCCGCAGGTAGGTTGGCAGGTTTGTCTTCTTCAATTCTCCTCTGGACCACAGACTGGGACTTATAGCCATCGCCCGCGATGGCGTAATGATGCTTCCGGAGCCGGCCAACACGTCACGCAACAAGAGGCATATGAGTTTGCGCGCAAAGCGCTTGATATTGTTCTCGCTTGGCCGGTCCACGACGAAAATACGTTGGGTGATCTGGTTGGCAGTCTACAGGGTTTGACAGAGAAAGACCAAAATAAGGTCTGGGATTCGATCAACAACTGGACAAGCAAAGAGGAGGACGATAGTCGTAAAGGTATTCTGCGAGAATGTATCCGCCGCTTCGCCTTCACGCGCCGCAGCAAGATTCGCGGAATCAGCAACGATATTAAAGACCGTGCGCACGATGCTTATACCCTGCTGACACCTAATGATGTAGTTATCCGCCATCGATGGCTGTTTACCGCAAACTGGGTGGAGGAGTCTGCTGACGAGTTGGAATCCGAAGCCCATGATTTCCGGAAACGCGAGGAGAGGGTCGGTCGTCTGCGAGTCGAAGCCCTTGAGGAGATATGGAGAGAAAAGGGGTTTGAAGGCATCAAGGCTCTGATCACGACTAGTGGTGCGACCTTCGTTGTCGGCTGGCACCTGGCTGACGGTGTGATTGAGACGTCGCGGGCGGCTGACTTTATCAAGCGATGCCTGGCAGTCGATGACACAAATCTCGTCGACAGGCTTGACTCGCTTTCTGCTGGCTTTCTATCGAAACTGGGTGCCTCTGTCCGTCTTGAGATCACGCCCGCTCTTACGGCCGTCCTGCCACCTTCTCAAGTCTGCCGTTTGCTTAAGTGCTCGCCGTTCCAAAAGGAAACTTGGCAGCATCTGGATTCCCAGCCATCGGAAATACGCGAACAATATTGGCGTGAGATTCGCCCGGAGTTGCTGAGTCAGGAAGCGCCAGAGATAAATGAAGTGATCGACAGGCTTCTTGAAGCAAGACGGCCTCGCGCAGCGTTTCAGTCTGTTCAATACGCGCTCGATCAGGTCGAAACATCCCGCCTTAAACGCCTACTTCATGAAGTCGGGACCTCCGAACTTGAGCCAGAGGGAACTTACGAACTCGATTCTTATCACATATCGTCCGCGCTCAGCATCCTTCAAGCGCGGTCCGGCGTCACGCCTGATGAGATGGCAGGACTCGAATTCCGATTCATTCGAGCACTAGAGTTTAGCGACCATGGAATACCTAACTTGGAGCGTCAGGTTGTCAAGTCGCCCTCACTGTTCATGCAGGTGTTGGCGCTGACGTTCAGACGTAGCGATGATGGCGAGGACCCGCCAGAGTGGCGCCTCGATGACGGCGAGCATAGACAGGCCGTTTTTTCGGCAACCTACTCGCTGTTGAACAAAATCCAACGCATTCCAGGTACGGATGATGGCGAGGGCACGATCAAGGCCGCAAACCTCAAGGCCTGGATGATCGAAGTGCGCGCGCTATGTCTAGAATACGGGCGAGCAAAAGTAGGAGACCAAAAGATAGGGCAGATTTTGGCAGCGGCGCCGGTAGGAGACGATGGCGTATGGCCGTGTGTGCCAGTAAGGGAAGTATTGGAGGAAATTGGGTCCCCAGACATAGCGACTGGCATGGGTATCGGTGTCTACAACGCCCGGGGAGTCTGTGTTCGTGGCGAGGGCGGTGCTCAAGAGCGCGAACTTGCAGCAAAATATCACACTTGGTCTCAACAACTCGCGTTCGAATACCCTTACGTGAGCAATCTGGTAGAGCAGATTGCAACTAAGTATGACCGTCAGGGCATCTGGGAGGATTCGGAAGCCGCAGTCCGCAGACGACTCAGAGCCTGAAAGTTTACAACTCATGCAGGGCGAGGGTGAGGAAAAGAACCCGGGTGACACAAGGACAAGAAATGTGGAGCGGAATCTTGAATCGCGCGCGAAGCGCGCGCTGTAATCGGACCCTCACCTTCGATCCTCGCCCTGACAGGGCGAGGGGAAGAAAAAGCGCCGGGATTCTTCGCTTCGGTCTGAACGACTCAAGGAGCGGCGTGGAAGGGGAGGAACCTAACCCCTCTAGACACGAGTCGGTGCGCTCTGAGTTTGTGAGCGTATTGAATTCGAGCGCGAGCGGCCGGCGTGGCGGTGGCGCTGGCAACCTAACCCCTAACCCCTTCCCGAGCGGGAAGGGGAACCGGATTGTTGGGAGTAACCTCTTCCCGAGCGGGAAGGGGAACCGGACACCGAGAGGTTATTTTTCGCGGGTGTCGAGGATGATTGTTACTGGGCCTTCGTTTGATGAGATCTACTTCCATTGTGGCGGCGAATTGGCCGGTTTCTACCTTTACACCGCGGAGTCGGGCTAGTGAGAGGAAGTGGTCGTAGAGGCGGCGGGCTTCGTTGGGTGGGGCGGCTTTGGTGAATGAGGGGCGGCGGCCGGAGTTGGTGTCGGCGATCAGGGTGAATTGCGAGACTACCAGCAGTGCGCCTTGCCACTTGAGCGATTGAGAGATTCATCTTGCCGGACATTGTCGGCGAAGATGCGCATCCCGATGATTCTGTCTGCGAGGAATGCTGCGTCTGCGTCGGTGTCGCCGTCGGCGACGCCCAGCAGGACGACGAAGTCCTTGGGCGATTTTGCCGACGACCTGGCCCTCGATGCGGACCTCGGCGCGGCTGACCCGTTGAACAACTGCCCGCATAGTTGCGTCATATATATAGTACCCGTACGCCCGCGCCAGTCTGGATGCTAGTGTGACGTCCCGCAGATATCTTGAAGAATAGAGCCCTATCAATAAAATCGCCTGCGCGGCGGGCGGCAGGGGTGACCCCTGCACCCAGTGAGAATCGCGAAATGTTGAGGACAACCTTTCGCTCTCAGGGTGGGTGGCTCGATGGAGTGCATAACAGATGTTTGGCTTTCATTCGCGAAAGCGCAGTGAGCGGCTGTTCCTGGCGAACCAGACCATTTGTGGGACGCGATATTAAAAAGATCTTTGTGGTCAGTGCGGGCGCTCTCGTACTATAATTCGACAACGATGATTCCTGTCTTGTTCCACCTGGGCCCGCTGACCGTTTACAGCTTCGGGCTGATGATGGCGCTCGGATTCCTGGCGGCCGACTACGTTATCCGCCTCGAATGCGTCCGCCGCGGGCTACGATCCTGAGTATTCGTCGTCGATCGTGATCACCGCGGCTGTGATGGGGCTGATCGGTTCGCGGCTCTACGCGATCCTCGACGACTTGCCGACCTATCTTGCCGATCCCAAGTCGATGATTTTTTCGGGATCGGGATTCGTGTTCTACGGCGGCATGATCGGCGGAATTTTCGGCGCATTCCTGGTTTCGCGCTGGTATCGAATCGGGTTCGGATCGACGATGGACATGTGCGGACCGGCGCTCGCGATCGGGCAGGCGATCGGCAGAATGGGATGCCAGCTGGCCGGCGATGGCGACTGGGGGCTGGTGTCCAACGTGCCGTGGGCGATGGCGTATCCGCGCGCGATCGTCGGCTGGAACTCGCAGACGGTGCTGAAGCTGGACGATCACTACCAGTTGGTATCGGGATTCTTCCCCGGCGTGCGAGTGCATCCGGCGCCGATGTACGAAACTATTCTGTATCTCGGCGTGTTCGCATTACTGTGGTCGATGCGCAAGACGTCTTATCCGCCGGGTCGCCTGCTGTATTGGTACCTGGTGCTGGCGGGCGCGGCGCGTTTCCTCGTCGAGTTCTGGCGAATCAATCCGCGAGTCTTCTACATGTTCAGCGAGGCGCAACTGATTGCGTTCGCGATGATGGTAATCGGGGGTATCGCGCTGATTCTCACCCGTGGAAAAAATCAAACCTCGAGCGATCAGGAGCCCGTCGAGAAGGATCGTGACCGTGGTCCTGCGATGAAGGCGGCGCGAGCCTGACGACGATGGAAGTCAGGGACCGAATCCTCTACCTGGTCGCAGGGATCGTCGTGATGACGGGGCTGGCGCTGGTGGTGTTGAGTGGGCATCGCGGGGCGCGGATCGCGACGTCGTCGGGAATCAGCGGTGGTACAGAGGGGCCGGTGGCGGCGGGCAGCCAGGCGGCGGATTTCAAGCTCGAGAAGCTGGACGGGACGACTATCTCGCTCGAATCGCTGCGCGGCAAAGTTGTATTTCTCAACGTGTGGGCGACCTGGTGCGAGCCCTGCCGCGAGGAGATGCCGTCGATGGAGACGCTGTACACGGATTTCAAGAAGAACAAAGATTTCGTGATGATCGCGGTCAGCCAGGACACCAAGGGCCGCGCCGCGGTCGCGCCGTACGTCGCCAAGAACGGGTATCAGTTCACAATATCTGCTCGACCCCGAGAACAAGATCAGCGAGACTTACGAGGTGAGCGGGGTGCCGGAAACGTTCATAATCGACCGCAAAGGGCAGATTGTGGCGCATCATATGGGCGCTTTTGACTGGTCGCGGCCCGACGTACGGGACGCATTGCAGCAATTGCTCGACTCAAAAAAGGGCTAATACGGACTATTAACGTAACCGAGGGGATGTCGCAGGCGTATGCATCAACACGCGGCATCTGCTTATATTAACGGACTCAATACAAGGTTTCCGACAGTGGTTTAATGTCGAATGATTAAAAGACATCGATGGTCCATCACCTTGGCGGTTTCATTGGTCGCGTGCTTCGTGGTCCTGCAAGAGGTGGCCGTTCGCCGGGCGCAGGCGCTCTCGAACGATACCTACCAGGAGCTCGACACCTTCGCGAGCGTGCTCGCGATCGTGCAGAAAAATTACGTCGAGCCGGTCACGACCAAGAAGCTGATCGACGGCGCAATCAGCGGGATGCTGGCGTCGCTCGACCCGCATAGCGCGTACCTGACGCCCGACCTGTATCGCGACCTCGAAGTCGAAACGCGCGGCAGCTTCGGCGGCCTCGGAATTGAAATCACGATCAAGAACGGCGCGTTGACGGTAGTGGCGCCGATCGAGGACACGCCGGCATATCATGCGGGGCTCAAGGCCGGCGACCAGATAATCAAAATCGACGACGACTTCACCAAGGACATGTCGCTGACCGAGGCGGTCAAGCGGATGCGCGGGCCGAAGGGCAGCAAGATCAAGCTGACGCTGCATCGCAACAACGTGCCCGAGCTGTTCACGGTGACGCTCGCGCGCGACGTGATCAAGATTCAGTCGGTCAAATCGAAGGTGCTGCCTGAGGGCTACGGCTATATCCGCGTAACCACCTTCCAGGAGAACACGGGCGAAGGCGTCGAGAAGGCGATCGACGAGTTCGAATCGAAGGATCACGGCAAGATCAAAGGCGTCGTGTTCGACCTGCGCGACAATCCGGGCGGATTGCTGAATCAGGCGGTGAAAGTCTCCGACGATTTCCTCGACGGCGGGCTGATCGTTTACACGCAGGGGCGCGAGGAGAATCAGCAGCAGAAATACTTCTCGCACAAGAAGAAGGATTTCGTTCAATATCCGATGGTGGTGATCGTTAACGGCGGCAGCGCAAGCGCGAGCGAGATCGTGGCGGGCGCGTTGCAGGATTCGAAGCGCGCGGTGATTCTCGGCACGCAGACTTTCGGCAAAGGATCGGTGCAGACGATTCTGCCGCTCGACGATCATTCGGCGCTGCGATTGACGACGGCGCGCTACTACACTCCCGCGGGGCGCTCGATCCAGGCGGTGGGGATCACGCCCGATGTCGATGTAGCGCCGCCGAAGGAAACGCTCGCGTCGATAACGCAGCAGGGCGGCGAGTTCGACGAGAATCCGGAAATCCACGAGGCCGACTTGCCGCATCATTTCCAGAACGGCCAGAAGAAGGGCGACAAGAATCCCGCGCCGGGCGAGAGCGCAGCGCCTGCTCCAGGCGCCGATAAGGGCGACAAGGGGCCCGGCGCAAAAGGGCGCCAAGGCCAAAGAGGAAAAGGACGTCCAGCTCGATCGCGCGATCGACATCCTGAAACATTGGAGCACGTTCAAGCTCCAACTGGCGAAGGGCGAAACGCCGGCCGAGGGCGATACCGCCAAGACCAAAGGGCGACTAGCCGCGAACGATAGAAGAGCGCAACGCGCCGGGCATCATCACGATGTCCGGCGCTTTTTTTGACGCTCGAGTTAGAACGTCCAGCCGACGATCGATTTCAGGAAAAGTCCGTTGCTCGCGCGGGTCAGCCCGATCCCTACGCCGAGATTCAGCTCGAGCTGCGGAAGAAAATCAAAATTCAGCGCCGGCACGATGAAGTGCTGCTGATCGTCCACCTTTGCCAGTGGCTGAATCGAGCCCATGTCGCCGTAATATTCGACCGCCGGCGAGAGCCAGCTGTTGAGCTTGTAGACGAGCTCGCCGGACGGATCGAATTGAAAACCGCGATGCGCGCCGGGACCGCTGAAGGGATCGATGAACGCGAAATTCCCCACCAGACGGAATCCTTTGTAGCTGGCGCCGGCGATTGGACGCAGCTCGAGGGTCAGGGGATTCTCCTCAGCCGCGCGGCGCACGTAGTCGAGCTCGATATTGCCGCCGAACTGCACCGGCCACTCGAAGGTCTGCGGGATTCCGAAATGAACCTTGGTGCGCGAGCCGGTGTATTCGTAATTGCCGTTCGAGAGCTTCGCGGTGTCGAAGTACTGGCCGATCTCAAGCCATCGGATGACTCCGTAAGTGGCCTCGACCGTCTCGTGAAGCTGGTAAACGTCGGTCTGGCTTTTCGCCAACTGACCGGTCGCGGTCGAGGTCGTGTTCGAATGCAATTCGAGCGTCAGATGGCCGACCGGCGCCGTGTCGGTGTCGTAAATCTGGATTTCGTAGAAGTCGATCGCGTGAGAGAGACGCGCAGTCGCGAAGATCGCGAGCGTGCATATAAGGATCGCGGAAATGTGGCGGACGTATTTGGTCACGCGGGTCTCGCGGAAATCCTTCAGCGCGATTCCTTGAGGCCGGCGTCGTCGGCCGCTCCCAAAGCGATCGCGGACCAATCCAGGTCGGCGCGCCCCTTGGCAATCGCCGAGATGAATCGATCGCGCAACAGGCTCGCCGTCGGCATCGGCGCGTTCGCCGCCGTCGCGGTCTGAATCACGAGGTCGATATCCTTCAGCCCGAGCGGCAGCCGAAAACCCGGCGGCGTGAAGCGTCCATGCGCGATGATTGGCCCGTAGCCCTGGTAGACCGGCGCCGCAAAGATCGTTTTGGCAAGCATCTCGAGCGCCGCGCCCGCATCGACGCCGCTCTTGCGCATCATCGCAACCGCCTCGCCCATCGCCTCCATCGCCGCCGCGATCATAAAGTTGCCGGCGAGCTTGACCACGTTCGCCGCGCCGACGTTGTCGCCGAAGTCGAATACCTCCGGACCCATCGCGTCGAGGATCGGTCTCACCTTCGCCTTTGGCTTCCGCGGATCCCGAAACGCAAATCCGCAACTGCTTCGCCTGCGCCGCGTTGGGACGCCCGAACACCGGCGCCGCAACCATCACGCTCCCGTGCGACGCGTGATACGCGGCAAGCTCGCGCGTCGTCGCGGGCGACACTGTGCTCATCGAGACGTGAATCCCGTCCGGCGCAAGATGATCGGCGAGCGCATCAGGACCCGTGACCAGCGCTTTGACGGCGGCGTCGTCAGCAAGCATCGAGAGGACGATACCGCCAGGATGCGCGACGTCGCCTGCGCGCTCCGCGCGATGCGCACCCTTGGCGACGAGCGGATCAGCCTTCGACGCAGTGCGATTGTAAACCGTCAGATGGAATCCGGCGGCGACCAGGTTAGCCGCCATCGGCAGTCCCATCGCACCGAGCCCGACGAATCCAATTTTCTGTGTCATGCGTTCAGGCTAGCACTCGGCTCGACTGGGGCAATGAAATTGTTCAGGAACCTAACCCGTATCAAGAAAGAATAATCGCCTGCGCGGCGGGCGGCAGGGGTGACCCTGCACCCAGTGAGAAGCGCGAAATGTTGAGGACAACCTTTCGCTCTCAGGGGCGTGGCTCGATGGCGTGCGCTTACAGATGTGCCGTTCGGCTTTCATCCATCAGGGTGCGCGTAGCGCATGATCAAACTAACCCCTTCCCGCGCGGGAAGGGGGACCGGACGTGGGGAGAGTCAGCGCGAGTGGACTACGCCGATGCGCGGGCAGATCGATGCGATTTTGCAGCGCGAGCACCATGGTGACGTCGGATGGCAAATCGTCTGGCCGAATGCGACCAGGATTCCGTTGTATTCGAGCCAGTGCCGCGGCGGCAGCACATTGCGCAGCGCAACCTCGGTCTTGTCGGGGGTCTTGGTGCGCACGAGGCCCCATCGATTCGAAATGCGATGCACATGAGTATCGACGCAGATGCCCGGCTTCGCGTACGCCTCGGTCACGACCAGGTTCGCAGTCTTGCGCCCGACGCCTTTGAGCGTCAGGAGCGCATCGATCTCGTCGGGCACGCGTCCGTCGAATTTGTCGATCAGGTCGCGGCAAATCCCGCGGATAACGCGCGCCTTGGTGCGATAAAAGCCCACCGGAAAGATCAGCCGCTCGATTGTCTTCAGCGGCATCGCGAGTATCGCCGCTGGCGTATGCGCCCGCGCGAATAGTCGAATCGACGCGGCCGCAGTCGTTGCGTCCTTGGTGCGCAGACTCAGGATGCAGGAGATGAGAGTGCGAAACGGATCGCGATGCTGCACCGCGATGAAACTGACAATCGGCGCATTCCACGACGGCGCCTCGCGCCGGAGCACTCTGCAGCGCGCGGCTGACGGCGCGCGCATCGAGGGGCGCGCGGCGCGTCGTTGCAGTTTTCTTGCGCGATTCCATCTGCTGTTGTCGGTGCAGGAGATACGCGCTGGCGCGCGAGATCTTTCGCAAGCTCAAGATGACACAAAAAAGCGGTGAGCCCCACGCGTCATTTTGAGCGAAAGCTGCTGATGCGAAGAATCTCGACGGACGCTTTCGTCCGACGCGACGGCTATCGAGCGGCTCTCGACATCGAGTGGTTGACGGGGCGGTTGCGACTGTGTTGCTTCATGGCGTGATGAAAATCTTTAAGTGCGGTGCTCGATGACTCGCGCATTCTCGATTGCAATTGCTGCGGCTGCGTTGGTGGGTTGCGTTGTGATTGCCGGCGCCGCTTTTGCGGGTTCGCCTTCGGCTACTCCCAACTTGCTGCCGGCTGAGTCGCGGGGGGTTACGCAGGCGCCGCCGCCGCAGCCGATTAATTGGGACAAGGTTACGCAGGAAGCTACCGAGCTGCTGTCGAAGTACATCCAGATGAACACCACCAATCCGCCCGGCAACGAGATCGTGGCGGCGCGGATGCTCAAGGAGAAATTTCTCACCGACGGCATTCCCGCGACGACCTGGGAGCCGCAGCATGGGCGCGGGATCGTCGCGGCGCGGCTGCGCGGGATCGGCAAGCATAACAAGTCGATCATCCTGCTGAGTCATATGGACGTTGTGCCGGCGAATCCAAAGGAATGGGAGGTGCCGCCGTTTTCGGGCACCGTCAAGGACGGAAAAATCTGGGGACGCGGCGCGATCGACGACAAGGGGCCGGGCGTGATCGAGCTGATGGCGATGCTCGCGATCAAGCGCGCGGGAATCCTGCTCAATCGCGACGTGCTGTTTGTCGCGACCGGCGATGAGGAGGAGGGCGGCAAGAACGGCGCCGGATGGTTCGTCGATCACGAGAGCAACGTTTTCTCCGACGCGGGGTTTCTGCTCAATGAAGGCGGCGGGATTCGCGCGCTGTCGGACAACAAGCGCAAGGCTTACGTGGTGTCGGTCACGGAGAAGACTCCGCTGTGGCTCAAGCTCACGGCCAGCGGTCCCGCGGGGCATGCGTCGGATCCGCCGGCGGAAACAGCGGTCACGCGGCTGGTGCGTGCACTGGAAAAATTGAGCGAGTACAAAACGCCGGTCCACGTCATCGGGCCGGTGCAGGACTACTATCATACGATGGCGATGCTCGATCACGGGCCCAAGCAGCAGCTCGATCTCGCCGCCGCGTTGAAGGATCCCGAGTATCAGAACAAGTTTCTTTCCGATCCGAGTCAGAACGCGCGCGTGCGCGACACGATCACGCCGACGGTACTGTCCGCCAGCCAGAAGACCAACGTGATTTCCGAGACGGCGTATGCCGAAATCGATTGCCGGCTGCTACCGGGCAGCGATCCGAAAACTGTCTTGAGCGACATCAAGAAAGCGATCGGCGACGATACGATCAAGATCGACACTATCCTGAACTTCCCGCCGATCTCGTCGCCGTCGCGATCGCCGCTGATGACCGCGATTGATTCGCTCGCTCGAGTGCACGATCAGGCGAGCGTGGTGCCGTCGCTGGTCGTCGGTTTCACCGACAGCCATTACTTCCGGCAGAAAAAAATCGTGTCCTACGGATTTATCCCGATCGAAGTTCTCCCGGCTGAGGGCAAAGGCGTCCACGGCATCAACGAACGTATCGGCGTGAAGGAACTCACCGAAGGAATTCAGCGCATGGTACAGTTGCTCAAGATTTTCGGAGGCCAGTAGCAGGTGTCGCGATGATTCGAGCCGGCGTCGGACATTCGAGCGCGCGCAATCCGCGCAGCGCCGCCGCCGAGGCGACAGCCGCCGCGCTCGCGCAGGCGGGAATCAGCCGAGCGACGCGGCGCGCTGTGTTTCGCGACTCCAGCTTACGGCGCCGCGTATCCGATGATCCTGCGCACGGTGGCTTCCGAAGCGGGCACGCGCGAAGTCGCCGGATGCTCAAGCATGGGCGTCATCGCGGGCGAGACCGAAATCGAATCGGGACACGCGCTCGCCGTGCTGGTCTTCGGCGGAGACGAAGACGAGATTCGCGCCACTCGATTCTTCGTGCCGACGCTTGCGCGGCCGCGCTGCCGGCGTCGCGAGTGACGTAGCGGCCGCGGTGCGACCGAAGCTCGGCAAATCGAACCTGCTGATTCTCTTCGCCGATACTTACAACTTCGAAGCCGAAGCGACGATCGAAGCGCTTGGAAAGGAACTGCCCGGCGTGACGATTGCGGGCGGCGGCGCGAGCGAAGATGGATCGATCGGCGAGACGTTTGTTTTCTGCGGCGATACGATCAGCTCGAACGCAGTCTCCGGGATGTTGTTGTCGGGGGACTTCGAACTGACACTCGCCAACACTATCGCGTGCGGCCTGATTGGAACGGCGCATCGGGTGACAGCGGCGCGCGACAATATCCTGATCGAGCTCGACGATCGTCCGGCATACGAAGTCTTCACCGAGGCGGCCGGTCCTCTCGCAGACGATCTGCGCCGTGCGCTCGGGCACATCTTCGTTGCGATTCCGATCTATGAGAACGCGACGACGATAGAGCGCGGACAATTTGTCGTGCGCAATATCGTGGGGGCGAGCGAGGAGCATGGCGTGATCGCGGTCTCGTTCCAGCCGAAGGTTGGCGACACGATCGGGTTCGTGTTGCGCGACGCCGAGCGCTCGCGCGAGGACTTGAAGGCGACGCTGGACGACGTGAACGATCGCCTCAATCGTAATCTTAATGCGCCACCCGCGTTCGGGTTGTACTTCAATTGCGTGTCGCGCGGCAGTGGGCTTTACAACATCCCGGGGCATGACTCCGCGTATATCAGGCGCGCGCTTGGGCCGATTCCGATTGCGGGATTCTTCACCGGGTTTCGAAATCAGTTCGCTCGGCGAGCAAACGTCGCTGCTGCAGTACTCGGGGGTGCTGGCGTTGATATCGGGGAGAAGGAAGGCCCTTGTCTAGTAATCCAACAGTCAGCTAAATTCCCACAAGCTGTGAAGCGCAGAAGACCTAACCCCTTGTGTCCCCTTCCCATGAATGGGAAGGGGAAAGAAAGATGGGAAAGACCGGAAGAAAAACGGAACAGAAGAGTCCAGGTTCCCCTCGCCATTTATGGAGAGGGTTAGGGGAGAGGTCGGGATCACCGGAAGTCAGACTGTCGCTCCTGACAAGCTCGACCTTGCGCGGAAGTTCCGGCGGGAGATGACCGGTCAAGAGCGAATTCTTTGGAAGGCGCTTCGCAGGAACCAACTTGACGGTCTGCACTTCAGGCGTCAGCAGGTGATCGGGGGATTCGTAGCAGATTTTTATTGCGCATCAGGACGGCTCGCGATCGAAATAGACGGCGACTCTCATCTCGCAAGAGTCGACTATGACGCCGATCGCGACCGCGCTCTCACTCGGATGGGAATAAGGACACTGCGCATCACCAATGACGAGGTTGACAGAGATTTGGTACGAGTACTGCGGAGGATTACTGAGACCGTCACACACGACCTCTCCCCTAGCCCCTCTCCATAAATGGCGAGGGGGACCTGCACTTTCTCCTCTCGGCGGCACAGCTCGACGCAAAGTCATGACAGTTTGCGCGTTACCAGCATTGCGATTCGGTAGGTGAAATACAGTTCGCCTTCGATTCTTACTGGGCGGGCGCCGCTTAGGTCTTCGTCGGCGTCGCGCTCGACCATCGCGATTGCTTTTGCGGCGCGCTCCGGCGATGGAGACGCGGCTTTGATCCATTGCGAGACTGGGGTGCGGTAGCCGTGCGAGGTGAATCGCACGATCTCGAGGCCGGCTGCACCCATCATCTTGATTAGTTCGCTCATCGCGAGTGCGCTGGTGTGCGATGTGTCGCGCAGCCGCTCGAATTCGTTGTAGTACGCGGCACGCTCGGGCTGCTCGCTGGCGATCAAATCCTCGATCGCTACCAGTCCGTCGGCGCGGCATACTCGCGCCATCTCGGCGATCACTTTCTCCGGTGCTGCGAAATGATGAATCGCGAAGCGGCATACGACGACGTCGAACTCGCCATCGTTGAACGGCAGGCGCGACTCGACGTCACCTTTCCGGAAGGTGACGTTGGTGATGCCGCGATCCGCGCGCATCTTCTCGGCAATCTTGAGCGGCGCGTCGGTCAGGTCGATGCCGACGACCTCGCGGCAGACGGCCGCGAACGCCATCGCGACATGGCCCGGGCCGGTGGCGACTTCGAGCACGCGCGCATCGCGCGGCGGCGCGACAATCTCGACCAGCTTGCGCAGATGGTCCGCGTCGCGAATCGCGGGCGCGGTCGCGTAGTCGTTCGCCTGCCGGGTGAATTCTTCGCGGACGAGATCTTTGTGTTCCATTTTTTCGGTGAACCGGAACCCATTGTCGCGGTTCCTTCGTGCGAATCAAGCGCGCGACTCGCATCATTGCGGCATTCCCGGCGCTTGCACGGCTGAAAGCCTTAATGGTACCTGAAACATGGATCTGAGCGGTTTCAGCCGCCGGATTCCCATCGACAAAACGGAGGCACGTAAGTTGGATTTCGGATTTTCTGAAGAACAAGAGATGCTTCGGGACGCGGCCAAGCGCTTTCTGGCCGACAACTGCCCGACCAAGTTTGTCCGCCAGATGATGGCGGATCCGACCGGACATGACGCCGCTTTCTGGAAGAAGCTGGTCGAACTCGGATGGCCGGGGCTGCTGATCCCGGAGAGTTACGGCGGACAGGGCGGCAGCTTCCTCGACATGACGGTGATCGTCGAAGAAGCGGGCAAGGCGCTCGTGCCGGGACCGCTGTTCACTTCCGCGCTGCTCGCGGCGCCGCTGTTGATTGAAGGCGGATCGGATCAGCAGAAGAAAGACATCCTGCCGCGGATGGCGAAGGGCGAGTTTATCGGCACCGTCGCGATTGCGGAGGCCGCGGGCCGCTTCGACGCCGAGGGAATCCAGCTCAAGGCGACCAAGGCCGGCAACGAATACACGATCACCGGCGAGAAGTTTTTCGTGCCCGACGCGCACGTCGCGAACGGGATGGCGGTTGCGGTCCGCACCGGCGGCGCCGGCGAAAAGGGAATCACGATCCTGGCGATGAACGCCAAAGCGCCGGGGATCACGATCACTCAGCTCAAGACTGTCGATATGACGCGGCGGCTGTGTCACGTGAAATTCGACAATGTGAAAACGTCGGAGCTCGTCGGCAAGGAAGGCGAGGGATGGCCGATTCTGCGGCGCACGCTCGATATCGCGACTGCGGGACTCGCGGCGGAGATGGTCGGTACGGCGCAGAAGGCGCTCGACATGTCGGTTGATTACGCGAAGACGCGCGTGCAATTCGGCAAGCCGATCGGATCGTTCCAGGCCGTCAAGCACAAGTGCGTCGATATGATGGTCGCGGTCGAGAACGCGCGATCGCTGACCTACTACGCGTGCTGGACCGTCGATACCAAGGGCGCGGAAGCAGCGACTGCGGTGCCGATGGCGAAAGCGTACGCGTCGGACATGGCGAAGAACGTGACGTCGGAAGCGATACAGGTCCACGGGGGAATCGGCTTCACCTGGGAGCACGACATGCACCTGTTCCACAGGCGCGCACTGGCGGGCGAAGCGAATTTCGGCAACGCGCCGGTACATCGCGAGACGGTGGCGAAGTCGCTGTTGGGGTGATCGCGGGAAGATAGGATCGATAGAGGGCCGCGGGTGATAAACCCGCGGCCTTCTTTTTTTCTCCTAACCTCCCCTTGTCCGAGGGGAGGTCGTCGCGCGCCGGAGGCAAGCGACGGGTGAGGTGCAGCGCTGGCCGGTGCAGAGTGCTGATCTGCTTACTGCAACAAGCCCGAATATGTGCCGCTGTCGGACAGCCGACCCTGTGTCTCTGAATCGTGGTTAGACGAGTCGAGATGCGTTGCACTGCAGGCGTTGCACCTCTCCCGGCGACACCGCTTTTCAAGCGGCTTTCACCGACCTCCCCTCGGACAAGGGGAGGTGAAGATCTGGCTATGCGGTGGCTTTTGATTTTTCTTGGTCGGCGGCGGCGCTTCTTGCGGACAGGCGGTCGCGCATTGCGCGGTGGCTTTCGCGGGTGATTGGGTAGCGGGAGAAGACCAGGGCGCTTAGCAGGTAGATTGCGGCGGGGCCGATTGCGAATAGCGCGCGCAGGTGTTCGCCGGCTGCCGGCGTGATTCCGCTGCCGCCGGGTTTGTAGCCCACCCAGCTTAAGACTGGGCCGACCATCAGCAGGGTTACTGCTACCGCCATCTTTATCGACATCGAGGTGATTCCGCCGTATGCGCCTTCCTGGCGTTGGCCGGTGCGTTCCTCGTCCCATTCGATCACGTCAGCCGACGCCGACATTTGCGTGACCCAGATTCCGATCGCCGAGAAGCCGGTGAACGCCATCAAGAGGTAGAGCGCGTACGTGCTGTGCGGCGTCATCGTCATGAACAGCAGCGAGCCGAACGCGTTGCAGATCATCGCGACCACGAAGGCCGGCTTCTTTTCGAATCGCACGGTGATCCGGAACCAGAAAGGATACGAAATCACCGAGCCGGCGAAGTATGCGATCAGCCATCGCGCGGCCGCGTTCTCGTCGTGATACCAGTACTTCGCGAGGAAGCGGATCAGCACGGTCGGAATGTTGATGGCCATGATCGCGAGGGTCGTGGCGATCAGCAGAATGATGAAGGGCCGGTTGCCCGCCATCGATTTGATCGACGCCCACAGCCGCGAGCGATCGAGTGTCGAGAACTCGGCGCGCTCGCGCAGTCCCGTGTAGGCAACCATCGCGCCACCCGCGACGACGATCGCGCAGATTGCGCCGGTCACTTTGAAATCGGTGCCGCGCGCGAACAGGTAGGTCGCCGCGAACGGCAGCAACGCTCCGCTGATATCGCCGACGGTGCCGAGCAGCATGCGGAAGGTCGAGAGCTTGGTGCGTTCGTCGTAGTCGAGGGTTAGCTCCGGCATCAGCGCGCCGTACGCCGTTTCGTAAAACTTCCGCGACGTGAGCATCAGGAAGTAGAAGCCGAGGAACCATACGAACAGCCCGGCCTTGAGCGGCGGCGGAGACAGCAGCAGGTAGTAGCAGACGGCCATCGGAATCGCGGCGAAGAAAAACGGCCGCCGACGGCCCGACTTGAAGCGCGCGCGATCGGAAATATTGCCGACCAGCGGGTCGGTCAGCGCGTCCAGCACCAGCGCGACGAAGAATGCAAGTCCGGCCAGCGATGGAGAGAGGCCCATGCGATCGGTATAGAAATAAAGGAGATGCAGCCCGATGAGAGTTATGCACAGGTTGAGGCCGGTCTGCGCCTGCGCGTAGATTAGCAGGGGACGAAGGCCAATCTTTTCGCTCGAATCCCGGGTTGCCACAGTCCGCCAACACTACTCGATGGACATGCCGATATACAAAGCGATTGCGATTGTGGGTCCGAGTGGGCTATCGGGATGGCGATGAGAATTTTCGAGCGCTCGCCGATTCGTGGACGTCGATGGCTGTGGATTGTCGCGCTGTTCCTGTCGCTCGCGCTGGCTACGTCGGGATGCTCGCAAATCAAGGCGTGGTGGAATCCTGATGACGATTCGAGCGATCTCGACGACGCGGCCAACGCCAATGAAGGCGAGCCGTTGCCGCCTCCAGTCGCGAACGTCGCCATCAACTACCGGCGTTCCGGCGACGCGCTCGCACGCGCCACCGTGATCAAGTTCTTCGGCGCCGAGGTGATCGCGAACCATCAGCGCGACTCGGCGCATACGGAGTCAGTGGTGCGATTCGACGGCGGCGTTCCGATTTGGGAATTCAAGGCTGACGAAGGAACGTTCGGATCGCTCACCGGGGTCGGTGCGACGAAGTATTCGATCAAGAATATCGACTATTCGAAAGTGCCGGCGCATTTCACGCAGGTGCTTCCCGAAGAGGGACCGCCCGAGCCGCTCGATCGCGGCGCTTACTACGTCTTTCAAATCGAGCGGGTGTCGGGGTCGACCAGTTACCAGGCGGTCAAGGTGCTAGCCGACGGTTCGCTACAGGCCTACAACGCGCAGCCGCGGGCGGGCAGCAGCTATCTTCTGTGTTGCAATGTGACGTCGGATTTTCCCGAGGCTGTGATTCTCCCCGATACGACACCGCAAGATGCGGGAACGGCCAATCCACTGCCTGACGAATCTCCCAATCAGCCCGGCGCTCCTCCAGAGGAATCGGCTCCTGCTCAGGAGGAACCCAGTCCTCCTCCGTCGCTGAGTCCTGACCTCTTGAATGGAACGCCGTAGCGTCTTTATCGCTCTTTTCCGTGCATTCACGACCTGATTAGCCTTCTCGCTGATCTATAAATTTTGCAGTAGATCGGGGCAGTTACTCGCTTCCGACGTTGCGCTCAATACTGAATATAAATTCAGTAATGAATAGCTAATCGTGATTGACACACGATTCATTTCCCGATAAAAAACGCACACCGTGGATCAAGCAGCTCGACAATCTGGCGATGCGCCGAATCGATTTGATCGTCGTCGTGAGAAGACGCGAGTCGATCTGATTCAAGCGGCAGAACGCGTCATTTCGAGCAAGGGATACCATCAGACGCGAATCGCCGACATTGCGACCGAAGCCGACGTTGGCCTCGGCACCTTCTACCTGCACTTCAAGACCAAGAACGAAATTTTTATCGAGCTGATCGAGCATGGCGCCGCTGAACTTCGGAAGGTTCTCGGCGAGGCGAAGGCGGGCGTCCATACGCCGGCCGAGAAGCTCAAGATCACGATCGACACGATTCTCGACGCGGCGGCCGAGGCGCCGGAACTTTTCCGCATCGTGTTCGGTCACAGTCCGGCGTTTCTCGATCTGATGGTTCGCGTGCACGAAGTTTTTATCGACGACCTGCGCGACGACCTCGCACCGGCGGTGGGTGAGCGCGCCGACGCGATTGCGCATCTCACGATCGGGATGTTGTCACAGGCGATTTCGTGGCTGCTCGCGAGCCGCGATCTTTCTCATGCGGAACTGAAAAATATCACGGTAAATTTTGCCCTGGGCGGACTCGAGCGCGCGGCACGGCTCGGCGCCCCATGAAATTTGAAAATTTGAAAAAGTGAATCTGGAGGATTCTCACAATGGCTCACGACCACACGATTGTTAACACCGACCTGGAAAGCGTCTTCCACTGGGACTACAGCGTTAAGTTCCCGCAGATGGACCGGCTGTACGAGAACGCGAAGCGCGATCAGTGGAACGTCTCGACGACGATCAACTGGGACCGGCCGATCGAGAACGAAGTTCTGGACATGACGATGATGCCGATGTTCCAGACCGAGCTCTACAAATCGCTCAGCGAAGAGAACAAGTACCAGCTCGGACGCAAGTTCGCGGCGTGGCGGCTCTCGCAATTCCTGCACGGGGAGCAGGGCGCGCTGATGGTCTGCGGGCAATTGGTTGACGCGGTGCCGGACCTCGACGCCAAGATGAACGCGGCGGCGCAGGTGTTTGACGAGGCGCGTCACGTCGAAGGTTTCCGCAAATACATCACCAAGCTCGATCGCATCTACCCGATCGATCCGACGCTCGAGCGGCTGCTGACCACCGTGATGGCGCATGACCGTTGGGAGCCCAAGTATGTCGGGATGCAAGTCGTCGCCGAGGGCCTCGCGATCGCGGCGTTCCGCTTCATGCAGCGCGAGACCAAGGACGAGCTGCTGAAGGAGTTGCTCGAGTACATTATGAAGGACGAGGCGCGCCACGTCGGCTTCGGGATGCTCGCGCTCCGCGATGCCGTGACCAAGCTCAAGGGCAAGGACAAGAAGGATCTCGAGGACTTCGCCTTCACCGCATGCGACATGATGGTGACGAAGGTCGTCGATGGAGTGCCGAAGGACGGCTTCCTGTCGGGCGCGTCGGTGTTCGAGGAAGTGGGCATTTCGATGAAGGATATCGAGGACGAGATGCATCGCAATCCGGCGTGGGCGGCGGCGGAGAACGACATGGAGAAGCAGTTCAATTCGTTCCTGTTCGTCGACACGATCATCCCATGCTTGAAGCAAATCGACCTGATCAACGACCGCACGGAGTCGTGGTACCAGCAGCTGGGCGTGATGCAGTTGGCGTCAGCTGCGTAGATAGCAGATCAGCACAATCTAGAATGATGAAGGGCCGGTCGTCGACGACCGGCCCTTTTGTTTTTTCTGGCGGGCTCGAAGGGTCGGCGTTCGTTGATTTGTTGGCGCCGAACCGACATTTTGTTGATCGGGACCGAATTCAGTGGGCGACGATTTCGATGATATAGAACGCGACGACTGGGGCGAAGGTCCCGAAGACACGTACCTTACCGAGGCTCGCGACGAACTCTTGAAGTTAATCAGGGATCGGCCGCAGGAAGTGTTTTACGAACGCCAACTACAGGTGTTCTTCGAAAATCGGTTCTATCATTGGGTGACGTCGAAAGCGCTGGCTGAACTTGCAGAAGACGGGGCCGTTCAGTCCGGGTTCAGACCTCTGACGAGGTATGGTGGAGGTGCCGCGAAGGCGCGTTTTTTCTTTTCGACGCAATTACGCTACTGGACTCGCAAAGCAAATGAGTCTGTCAGGCTCATCTCGGCGTATTCCGATCCAGTCTTCACGCGGGCGGTAGGAAGGCAGGCTGAAATGCTTTTTGACGCAGGATTGGCGCGGGTTGGCTTTATACCGCAGGGTCAAGAAACGCGGGAACATAGCGGCAACCATTGGGAAGAAAGCGATCATGACCTCGACCGAATTTATGTCCGCGACGGATTAGCCTACGGCGCCGAGATTAAAAACAAACTCGCATATATCGAAGCAGACGAGCTGTTTACAAAGATTAAGATGTGCAAGCACTTGGGTGTGACTCCTCTATTCATCGCGCGAATGATGCCGAAGAGTTGGATAAATGAAGTTTGGAAGGCGGGTGGATTTTGTTTGATATTTAAGTTTCAACTTTATCCGTTCGGCCAGGAGGCGTTCGCGAAAGAAATCAATCAGAAACTAGAATTGCCCGTGGATTGCCCTCGTGCCCTAGCAGACGGAACAATTCAGAGATTTCTGAAATGGCACCTGAAGAGAGTGACAACCGCGTGAATTGAAAAACAAATTCACAACGGGGCATCGCCAAGTAGCTGAAAGTAAACAGGAATTCTGACACCCCTATGAATACATACTCGTCTATGGCGCCCCGTTTCTCTGACGGAACTTTGCGAGTGCTGCGCCGGTGAGCTTGTAGTTGGGCTCGCTGAATTCTTCGTCGACGGTGCCGGTTGGGCGGAAGCCCAGGCTTACGTATAAGGCGGCGGCGGTTAGGTTGGTGCGGAAGCAGGTTAGCTGGACGGCTTCGCATCGCGGGTAGCGGGCGACGATCATTTTGAGCACTTCTATCATTGCGGCGCGGCCGTAGCCTTTGCCCTGATGCTCCGCGGTGATCATGATGTCGTCGATCCAGTAGTCCTCTGTGCTGTTTGGGTCGCAGGCGGTGGTCGCGTAACCCACAACTTCGTCGCCGGCGCGGATCAGGTGCGGCAGATGCTCGAAGTTGTCGCCGAACTGGCGCACGTAGCATCGCGCCAGCGTCCATCGCGCGGGCGTGACGAAAGTGATCTGCTCGTTCCGCAAGCTGCATATTGAACAGCTTGCGGTAGTTGCTGCGATCGATCGGATCGAGAACTACTTTCTGTTCGGTCTTCTTCATGATTGCACGTGCAGGAAAATGTCGCGGGCGTGATCGTCGCTGATGCGCTTGACCGACGTGATTCGATCCGCGAACTGCGCCAGCGACGACGTCTCCGCCGATCCAACGTCAACCAGCACCGCGAAGATCGAAAAATCCAGCTCAGTTTTGCGCTCGCGCAGCCGCGTCAGCCATTGTGGGCTGACCTGCGATTCGCCGTCGGTGATAATCACGATATCGCCGCGCTTGAGTTTCTTTTCGCCGAGCAATTCGACTGCCGCGTCGATTGGAGTCTCGAAGTCGGTGCCGCCGCCGGGGAAGTACTCGGCCATCTCGACGACCTTGTTCAGGTCGGGCTGATAGCGTCGCTCGCGATTCAGGTCGAGCACCTTGAGGCTCACGTCGCCCGACGAAAACATGACGGCGCGGAACAGCCGGCGCTGGCGCCGCGCGATATCCATCAGGGTCAACGCGACCGCCTTCGACCACATCTCCTTGTCGCCCTGCATCGAGGAGCTCACGTCGATACACACGACCATCGGGCCCTTGCCCTTCTGCTCGTCGTCGCGCAGCCGGTACTGAAGCACGGTGCCTTCGAGCACGCGGCGATGGAAGTCGCGCTTGAGCACCGGATGATGCATCGCGAGCAGTTCGGCGGGAATCAGGCGGCCGAGCTCGGAGCCAAGCTCGATGTCGTAAGCTTCGGCGACGCCGCGCTCGAGCGTCTTGCGCTTGAGCGCGCGCGCGTCCTGCTTGAACCGTCCGACCATCCGCGCCAACTCGCCGAGCTTCTTGTTGCGCGCGAGTCGCCGCCCGAGCTCGAGGCGCGCGCCGGCCGCGACGCGTCCACCCTGCCCGAATTCGCGGCTGAAGTCGTGACTGTCCTCGGCGGCCTGATCGATTTCCGCGGCCAACTCGCCGGTCTTCAGCTGCATCCTCTTGAGCGCGCTTTGATCCGCGCCCTTGAGTTGAGTCTCGAACTGCCGCGACTTCTGATTGAGCCGCGCCTCTGAGACTTTGGCCGCGCGCTCGGCCGCATCGGCCATCTCGGCGAGCTCTTTTTTCGTCGCTTGATCTTTTCCCTCGCCGGATTCGTTCTCGTTTTCTTCCTTGTCCTGGATTTCGTTGACGGCCTTCACTGCCTCGGCGCGCGCTTCGAGATCCTGTTCCTGCCGCGCGAGGTCCCACAGATCGAGCATCTCACTGCGATTAATGAGCTTTTCGGATTTCACCAGCTCGAGCGCATGCTCGCTCATCACGATTGCGGCGATCGCGGCTTTGTCTTCTTCGAGTGCGGTGCGCGAGCGCAACGCCTGAAACGGCGCCGACGGCACGATCTGCTCGAGTATGGTGCGATTGAGCGCAGCCGCGAGGCGCACGTCGCCGGATTTGCGCATCACAGGGTTCATCTTGAACAGCGCGAAGAAGAGATCCTGCACCAGCGCGCCGAAATGCGGGACGAGCCGCTCGCCGGTTTCCGCGAGATCGGCGAGCGATGGCGCGTCGGCGACGATTTCGTTCCACGTTCGCCGGTCGTAGCTGTCGCTCTCGAACCACGACGAATTGGCAGGCACGACGGGGATATAAAGGCGTCGCGGCTTGACGATTTTGGCTTTGCGCGCCATCGGGAACGATCCTACGTCACTGAATACCCGCTCGCCATCGCAGAAATTAGCGCCATTGCGTTACGATGTCTCTTGAACTTATCCCTGAATGCGTAACACAATTGAAACAAGCACGAGATGGCACAGGAATCTTCAAGCAACCCGCTTTCGAACCGGCAGCACGCGCTGGTTATCGCGGCTGTGCAGGAGTTTATCTCGACCGCAGAGCCGGTAGGCTCCGCGCAAATCGTCGCGCGGCATCAGCTCGGCGTGCGCGCCGCAATGGTCCGCAACATGATGGCTGAGCTGGAGGACGGCGGCTACCTGCGCCAGCCGCATACGTCGGCTGGCCGCGTCCCGACTGAAAAGGCGTTTCGCTACTACGTCGATCATCTCGCGGCGGCGACGCGAATCGGATTCGAGGATCGCGCGCAAATCGAGCTTCATTATTCGAGCGCCGTGCGCAACCTCGGCGAAGTTCTGCGCGATACGCCGAAGCTGCTCTCGCTTCTGACGGGACAGGCTGCGCTGGTGATGGCGCCGCGGCTGGAGGCGTCGATCCTCGAGCGCGTCAACTTCGTGCGGCTGCGCGACAACCAGGTACTGGCGGTGTTCGTAGCGTCGAAAGGCGCGATGCAAAATCGAATCGTCGATACCGAACGCGACCATTCGCAGGACGAACTCGATCGCATGGCGCGCTACCTCAACGAGTCGCTCGAAGGACGCACGCTCGACGAGGCGCGCAGGTGGATTGAGGGGCAACTGCGCGAGGAGCGGGCGAACTACGATCGCTTCATGCACGACGCGCTGGCGCTAGGCGAGGCGCTCGCCGATTACGTCGGACGCACCGAATTGTACATCGAGGGCAGTTTGCAGGCGCTCGAGCAGCCGGAGTTTTCCGATCGCGCCAAGATGCGCGAGTTGCTGCGCGCGCTCGATGACAAAACCGCGCTGCTCGAATTGCTCGAACGCAGCCTGACCAACGCGGGCCTCACGGTGTCGATCGGATCGGAGAACTACGACCCGCGCCTGTCGTCGTTGAGCGTCGTCGCGGCGTCATACGCCAGCGGCTCGAGCGCACTTGGCAGCTTGGCAATCGTCGGCCCGGTGCGGATGGACTACGACCGCGTGATCCCGCTGGTCGAGTACACGGCGCGCGCATTGTCGCGGCTGATGGAATATTGAAGAACTAATTTGAAATGAAACCCGCGGTGGGTTTCAAACTTCCTTCGGCAGGGCTAAGCCCTGCACCTTAGTGAAAAAGAAATCGCAAAATGGCGAGGACGCCATTTTGTTCTCAGGTTCTTCGGGGAGGAGGCGCGACCTCTCGCGGCTGATCGGGTACTGGGGTAAACTCGCAGTCACCCGCGATGCACTCCGCTAGAGCACGTTTGTTGTTCGCAATTTTTGCGTTCGCGTTGCTCTCAGGAGCTGACGAATCCCGACGCGCCCTACCTCAGGACGCCTATGTCTGGCAGCGGAAGTGGACTCCTGCCCTCCGTGTCGCGCTGAAACAATCGTCTGACCTTGTGCATGCGTGGCGCGTGCTTGCCGCATATTCGGATACAGGCGGCCGTCTGCAATCCGTTGCCGTCGATTGGAAAGCACTGAAGAGCAGCGGCCGGCCGGTGATTGCGGTCGTGCGGATCAACGGCCAGCTCGCGCACTACGATGACGATCAAATGCTCGTCGATCTCGACGGTATGCTGTCTCAGTGGCGGCAAATCGATACGCCAATCGGCGGGCTCGAGATCGATCATGACTGTGGCGTCGCACGACTCGCGGCGTATGCGAAATTTCTTGCACGTGTCCGCGCGCATCTCGATCAAACGATTCCCTTGTCGATAACCGCGCTGCCGGCGTGGATTTCCTCGCCGGAGCTTGACGCCCTATTCGCGCCGACCAGCGAAGTCGTCCTGCAGGTGCATATGGTGCAAAATCCGCGCGCCGGGTTGTTCAACGCGGAGCAGGCACGCCGATGGATACAGGAATTGTCGCATCGCACGGACAAGCCATTTCGGGTGGCGCTTCCGGCCTACGGCGTGCGTGTCACGCGGCGAGAGGACGGGAGCATGCTTGCGGTCGAAAGCGAAGAACCACTGCTGGCCGGCGGTTATTCGGCGAGCGAAATGATCGTCTCTCCGGAGGAGGTATCGGGGCTGCTGCGCGACCTCGAACGCGACGCGCCGGCATCGCTAATCGGAATCGTATGGTTCCGGCTCCCCGTCGCCGGCGATGTCCGTGCATGGAGTCCTGCCACCTGGCGCGCAGTCATGATGGGCAGGCCGTTGCATCCACGGGTCGAGGCGATCGTCGAAAAGAGCGACACACCCGGCATGAGCAACATCGTGCTGGTTAACCATGGAGACGTGGACGGTGGATTGCCACAGAGGATCGATCTGCCGGCTTCGTGCACGATCGCCGATGGGATCAATGGCTACACCCTTGCGCATAGCCAGTCGGGGCTCTCGATTGAGCGCGAGCAAGATGGGCTTCTGGCAGGCCATCAACGACGAGTGATCGGCTGGATGCGTTGTATTCCGGCACAGGTGGAGATTCATGCGCAACATTAAACGTCAACTGATCGCCGCCTGTGTGATCGCATCGTTCGGAGCGTCAGTTGCGCTCGCATGCGGCGTCGAATTCGGATGGCAGCTGCTCGACAATCGCGCCGCTACGCTCGATATGATGCCAGTCGATGCCAAGAGTTTTGCTTATGCGGAGGCGCATCTCGTCCAGTCGCCGAATGACAAACTGATCACTGAAGAGAGCGGCTATTCGGACGAGGCGCGGAACGATGCTATCGCGAAGGCGGTGGCTGACGCGGAAGTGGCGGGGCTGGCTTCTGATCAGACCGACGTCGTAAGTGAAATGCGAGCGGAGGACACCGGCGATAGTGCGTTCGACAAAGGCGCGATGCTGCCCGCCGCAGTTCGCCTCTACACCGCCGGCGCTGTCGATTTTCACAAGGGAAATACGACCAAGGCGATCGCACGATTCCAGGCGATCCTCGATCTGCCGGCGAGCGAGCGGCGCGACCGTGCGGTTTGGGCCGCCTACATGCTCGGCCGACTCTATGGCAGCAAGAGCGATATTGCCGAAGCGTCCAAGTCATTCTCAGCGACGCGCGAGCTGGCGAACGATGGTGCTCCGGACCCGCTGGGGCTGGGCGTGAGTAGCTTTGGTGAGGAAGCGAGGCTTCATCTCAAGCGCGCGGAGAGCTTGCAAAAGGCTAAGAAGATGTCGTCGCAACAGCTGCGAGAATACGGCCACGAAATCGCCGCGGCGGTCAGGCTCTATGCCGAACAGGCTGCTCACGGCTCGACCATCGGCATCGACTCACTGCGGCAGGTGGTAGACGAGGTGCGCGGTGACGATGCGGCAGTGGCGGCGTCGATTTGCGATCCGATGGTTCAGCAGTTGTTGGTAACGCGAACGCTCGATGGCGAAGCTGGGGCTCCTGATAATCAAAATAGTACATCAACTTCCCAGATCTCGACGCTGGTCACATCAGTACAGAACTGCGGCTCCGGCAATGTCACTGCTGCCGACCGGTTGGCGGCCATCGCGTATCGCGACGGCGACTACCAGCTCGCGCATAGTCTCGCTATTCAGATGACCACCCCGCTTGCGATGTGGGTGCAGGCAAGACTGGCGATGCAAAAGGGAGACGTTGACGACGCTGCGAGATATTACGCGGCAGCGTCAAAGGCGTTTCCGTCTTCCGGCGACACTAGTGCGTCCGATGCGGCCGCCCAGACGCTGCTGGTCGGCGAAAACGGCGTCCTCACGCTATCGCGCGGCGAATACGTCGATGCGTTAGAGCAATTGTATCCATATTCGGCAAGCTACTGGGGCGATGTCGCATACATCGCGGAACGAGTGCTGACTGTCGATGAACTCAAGACCTTCGTCGATACGCACAAGGACACGCAGTTTCATCCGGCTGTTTCGGTCGATAGCCAGTCCACACCCTCTAGCGATTCTGACGAAGCGACAGCATCGGAGCCTTCGGAAGAGCCTTCGGACTCCGAGAAGGGTCCTGGTCCTGCTGATCAGTTGCGCGATCTTCTTGCGCGACGCCTCGTGCGCGCCGGACGCTATCAGGAAGCGCTGAACTATGCGCCTGCGCTTGAACCGAAATCCTCGACTCCTGCCGCCCTGCCGACAGTGTCGTCCGACGGCGCGGCGTTTGCAGTTTCGGTTTCGCAAGCTCAGTCCAGCCCTACCGGCGGAGCAGTTGCCAAGCCGAAGCGGCATAGGAATCGATATTTGATTTCCGAGCTTGAGCCTCCAAAGGACGCCATTGCTGAATATGTTCAAGCGTTGAATGACGCGAATGCGGCTCGCTCCAATGTTGATCGCGCTCGAGGCTGGTACCGAGCCGCGGTGTTGGCGGGCAATTTCAAGTCGGGCAATAAAATCATGGGTACGGAGGGCGCACCGGATTATTTTGCGGAACCGGCTCTTCAGGGTGGTAGCGGCCCGTTCGCACTTGGCGCCGACGATCAATTCATCAGCAAAGGTGAACGGCAGCGTTACAATGATAGCGCTCCTCGGCCGAATCTTCGGTACCACTACATCTTTGTTGGCGCTAACGACGCGATTCACGCGGCCGATTTGCTGCCGCCGCGCTCACAGGCGTTCGCCGCGGTCTTGTGCAACGCAACTTCGTGGATCACCGATGGGACATCTTGTCCGGTGAGCGCTTCAGACTTGCGCGCGTCACCAACAGGGTACGGTTCGAAGGTACCGAGCATCGCCAACCCGCTCGGACTGGACGTGTTGTGGCCCGACGAAGGCACCGCGCAAATCAATCTCACTTGCCAGCTTTATCAGCGTTACCTGAAAGAGGGCGCGGTCGTGTCCTGGGCGACGGATTTTGGACAGGACTGCCCGGACCCGGATTTCGATAGTGCTGTTCAGTTTGTGCAAGCGCAGACGATACGCGAGTCGCGCCGCCGGACTCAGATGATCCACCATCGATGGACCGTTCTGCTCCAGCTTGTACTGATTGCCCTATGCCTGGGTGCGAGCACCTGGTGGTTTTTGCGACACCGGTACGTCTGAAAATTCCAGAATTCATGCGCAATCTTGGACGCCAACTGATCGCCGCCTGCGTCATCGCGTTGTTCGGAGCGTCAGTTGCGCTCGCGTGCGGAATGGTTTTTCCGTGGCAACTGCTCGATAACCGATCGGCTACGCTCGATACAATGCCGGTTAACACCAGCAGTTTTGCCTATGTGGAAGCGCATCTCGTCCCTCCACCGAAGGACTTCATGAGTCCCGTCGAGATCCCGTACTCGTACGGTGAGCCGCACAACGACGCTATTGCTGAAGCCGTGGCCCAGGCGGAGGTGGTGGGGTTGCCTTCCGATCAGGCAGAGATAGTGCAGCAAATGCGCGCGGAGAGCTCTGGCGATTTGGCCTTCAGCAAAGGTGCATTGCTGCCTGCCTCGATTCGGCTGTATACCGCCGGCGCAGTCGATTTTCACAAGGGAGACACGAGCAAGGCGATCGCACGATTCCAGGCGATCCTCGATTTGCCTCAAGACGAGCGCCGTGATCGTGCGGTTTGGGCTGCTTATATGCTCGGTCGGCTCTACGGCCTCAAAGGTGATGTGGCCCAAGCGTCAAGGGCATTCGCATTGACGCGCGAACTCCATATCAAGAACACTCCCGACCCGCTGGGGCTGGGAGTTGCGAGCTATGGAGAGGAAGCCAGGCTTCATCTCGATCGCGCGCGTCGAATCCAGAAGACCAAGAAGATGTCGCCAAAGCAGCAGCGAGAATACCGCCATGAAATCGCGGCCGCAGTCAGGCTCTATGCCGAACAGGCTGTTCGTGGATCGACCAGCGGCGTCAATTCGTTGCGGCGCGTAACAGATGAAGTGCTCGGTGACGATTCCGCGGTTGCGGCGTCGATTTGCGATCCGCTGGTGCAGCGGTTGTTAGTGACGCGAACGCTCCAGGCTGACGCGGGCGTTCGGTACGGTACGCCTTCGGGGATTTCCCAGCTGGTCAATTCAGTTCAGAACTGCAGGTCTAACAATATCTCCGCCGCCGACCAGCTGGCTGCTATCGCTTATAGAGACGGCGGCTACCGCCTTGCACAGAATCTTGCGAGTCAGTCGAACACGCCGCTGGCGATATGGGTCAAGGCGCGGCTGGCGATGCAGAAAGGCAATGTTGCCGAGGCTGCAAAATATTACGCAGAGGCGTCGAAAGCGTTTCCGTCTTCCGGCGACGTACAACCTCCGAAGGAAGATAGCCTGGCGCTACTGACCGGGGAAAAAGGCGTTCTCACTCTGGCGCGCGGAGAGTACGTCGATGCGTTGGAGCAGCTCTATCCGTATTCGGCGACCTTCTGGGGAGATGTCGCGTACATCGCGGACCGGGTGCTGACTGTCGATGAACTCAAGACTTTCGTCGATACGCACAAGGACACGAAGATGCACTCCGTCCATTTCTCTTGATGATTTTGACCTACCGCAACCTCCCGGCGATAGCCCGGGATTTGGAGGTTGGTGGAGGTTCGAGGACGGTCGGAATCCGGCGGATCATTTGCGAGATCTTCTGGGGCGAAGGCTGATACGGGCGGGCCGCTACCAGGAGGCGCTGAAGTATTTTTCATGGCCCGAGGAAGCGCCCTTGGCTGAAGTCCCAGGTACTGTGCAACCTCAGTGGCGAACCACACCGCTCACGGGTGAAGACTCTCCTGAACGTGAACGGGCGCGCGTGGGTATGGTCGGCGCGCTGCCGCGCGGGGGCAGAAACCCCGGAATCATCACGGTGCCGGTCCCTCAACATGTACAGTCGAATATAGGTACCGTCAGTGGCCAGCCGAGCAGCGGCATAAACCCCGGATGCAACGTGTTGCCTTATTCTCCTCAAGGTGAACAGTCGCGATTGGGTGTCGTCCGCAGCCGGCCGATCGGCGGCGGAGGTCCCGGATGCATCATGGCGCTGAATACCCAAGCACGGGCTATCCCGCGGCAGGTGGTTCGAAAGAATATTTCTGAAGCCCCGAAGAAGATTGTTGCTGACTATGTCCAGGCGCTGAATGAGGCGAACACCGCCCGCTCGAACGTTGATCGCGCACGCGGCTGGTACCAAGCGGCGGCATTGGCGGGTGACTTCAAGTCCGGTAGAGAAATTATGGGTTATGAAGGTGCTGGAGGCGGCGCCGATCCGACCTTCTCGCTGCTATGATCCATTTGTCACCGAGGGTGAGCGGCTGCGTTTCAAGGCGAGCGTGGCGCAGCCGGACTTTCGGTACCACTATCGATTCGTCGCTGTCGATGAAGCCGTTCATGCGGCAGATTTGCTGCCGCCGCGCTCACAGGCGTTTGCTGCTGTCTTGTGCCATGCCGATCGATGGATGATCGACGGGACCTCGTGTCCCGTGAGTGCTTCAGACTTGCGAGCGTCACCCGTCACGTACGGTTCGAAACCGCTCGATGGCGACTATGACTTCGAGCGCGAGGCCCTCACTTGCGGGATGTATCAGCGCTACCTGAAAGCAGGCGCCGTATTGCCTTGGGCGACGCATTTCGGACGTCACTGCCCGGAACCCGACTTCGTCAGCGCCGTTCATTTTGTGGAAGCGCAGGAGATCCGCGACGCGGCCCGCCATGCTGGGATGGTTCGGCACCGCGGGATTGTTCTCTTGAAGCTTGCATTGATTGCGCTATGCCTGGGTGCGAGCACCTGGTGGTTCTTGCGACATCGATACGACTGAAAAATTCCAACGATTCCGGCCGTATGCCGACACTGGCGCGGTCTAAAATCATGCTTAGCTTTAGATTCGGTTCGGTTTCATAAACATGAACAAGCGACATAAGCATCCTGAGGACGGAAATCCGGGTATGGATGGGGAGTTTGACCCTACCGACGCAGGCGCTCAGGCAGAGGCTGGCGGCGAGGTGGAAGCGTTGCGGGCGCAGCTCGCGGAGAAAGACAAGGAGATCGCTGAGCTGAAGGACAAGTATCTTCGCACGCTCGCCGACTCCGAGAATGCGCGCAAGCGAATCCGCCAGCAGAGCGAGGAGTCCATTCGCATTCAGCGCGAGGCGATTCTCCGCGACCTGCTGCCGATTATCGATAACCTCGAGCGCGCGCTCGCCCACGCTCGCAGCGGCACCGACGCCAAGACGATCGTCGACGGGGTCGAGATGACGGTGCGGGCGCTAGTCGATTTCCTCCGCGCGCAAGGCGTCACGCCGTTGCAGTCGGTCGGCCAGTCGTTCGATCCAAATCGGCATGAGGCGGTCGATCACGTGGAGTCGCAGGCTCATCCGGCCAATACGGTCGTCGATGAGTTCCATCGCGGCTACTTGATTGGCGATCGAGTGCTGCGGCCAGCGCGCGTCTCCGTTGCGAAGGGAAATGGGCCGGATCCAGGAAAGCGAAACGGTGGCGAAACCGACGCTTCCGACGTTGAAAATAACTAAAGTGTGATTATTTCTATCTTAAGTTTTCCATCTAAGTTCTACAGCAGGGGACCTTTAGTAACATGGCAAAAGTAATCGGCATCGACCTGGGCACGACGAATAGCTGCGTCGCGATCATGGAGGGCGGCGATCCTGTCGTCATCGCCAACTCCGAAGGTAGTCGCACCACTCCGTCAGTCGTCGCATTCACAGAAGCAGGCGAGCGGCTGGTTGGTACGATCGCCAAGCGCCAGGCGATCACCAATCCGGAAAATACGATATTTGCGATCAAACGCCTGATGGGCCGGCGTTTCGACGACCCCGAAGTTCAGAAGGCGATGAAAGTGCTGCCGTATAAAATCGTGAAGAACGACGACGGCGCGGCGTGGGTCGAAGTCCGCGGCAAGAAATACAGCCCGCCGGAAATCTCGGCGTTCATCCTGCAGAAGATGAAGCAGACGGCCGAGGACTATCTCGGTGAGAAAGTTACCGAGGCAGTTATCACCGTTCCCGCCTACTTCAACGACAGCCAGCGTCAAGCCACCAAGGACGCCGGACGTATCGCGGGCTTGAGCGTGCTGCGAATTATCAATGAGCCGACGGCGGCGTCGCTGGCCTACGGTCTGGACAAGAAGAAGGACGAAAAGATCGCCGTGTTCGATCTCGGCGGCGGCACCTTCGACGTCTCGATTCTGGAACTGGGCGAAGGCGTCTTCGAGGTCAAGGCGACCAACGGCGACACCTTCCTGGGCGGCGAAGATTTCGATCAGCGGATCATGGATTACCTGGCCGACGAGTTCCGCAAGGATCAGGCAATCGATCTGCGCAAAGATCGCATGGCGCTGCAGCGGCTGAAGGAAGCCGCCGAGAAAGCCAAGACCGAGCTGTCCACCGTGACCGAGACGGATATCAATCTGCCTTTCGTCACCGCGGATCAATCCGGGCCGAAGCATCTCAATATGAAGCTGACGCGCGCGAAGCTCGAAGCGCTTGTGCGCGGACCTGCTCGACCGGCTCGATGCGCCGTGCGTGACCGCGCTGCGCGATGCTGGCCTCAAGGCGAGCGAGATCAACGAGATCGTGCTGGTCGGCGGCATGACGCGCATGCCCGCGGTGCAGGAGCGGGTGAAGCGCCTGTTCGGCAAGGAAGGGCATAAGGGCGTCAATCCGGACGAGGTCGTCGCGATCGGCGCGGCAATCCAGGCGGGCGTGCTCAAGGGCGAAGTCAAAGACGTGCTGCTGCTCGACGTGACTCCGCTGTCGCTGGGAATCGAAACGCTCGGCGGCGTGTTCACCAAACTAATCGACAAGAACACGACAATCCCGACGCGCAAGAGCCAGGTGTTCTCGACCGCGCAGGACAATCAGACGGCGGTGACGATTCGCGTCTTTCAGGGCGAACGCGAGATGGCGTCGGACAACAAGCTGCTCGGTCAGTTCGACCTGATCGGAATTCCACCGGCCCCGCGCGGGATGCCGCAGGTCGAGGTCACGTTCGACATCGATGCGAACGGAATCGTGAACGTGCATGCGAAGGACCTCGGCACCAACAAGGAGCAGTCGATCAAGATCACGGCGTCGTCGGGGCTCAACGAGGAAGAGATCAAGAAGATGGTGCGCGAGGCCGAGGCGCATGCGGCCGACGACCATGCTCGCCGCCAGCAGGCCGAGGCGCGCAACAAGCTGGATAATCTGATCTACACGAGCGAGAAGACGCTCAAGGATCATGGCGCCGAAGTTGACGAGGCGGGCCGCAAGGCGGTCGAGGACGCGCTGGCAGAGGCGCGGACCAAGCTCGAGTCGAAGGACGCCGACGAGATCAATCGCGCGGCTGAGGCGCTGCAGAACGCGTCGCACAAGCTGGCCGAGGCGATGTACAGCAAGACCAAGGCTGGAGCGGGACCGCAAGCGGACGCGGGTCCTCAGGATGGCGCCGGCGGCGCAGAGTGGCTCCCAGAGCGGGAATGGCGAAGCCGGCCCGAAGGAAGACGTGGTGGATGCGGATTACAAAGAAGTCAAAGATCAGTAGCCGACAGCGGGGCTGCTCGTGCGGCCCCTTGCGTATCTACCCTGCAATGGCGTCCCCGTTGATGTTCGCATAGAATCTTTGCGCGATGCCGTCAGCACAAAAGCGAGATTATTACGAAGTCCTCGGCGTCAACCGTGGATCCGGTGAAATCGAGCTGAAGAAAGCCTATCGCACTCTCGCGATTCAGTTTCATCCCGATCGAAATCCCGGCAACAAAGACGCCGAGGAGCGTTTCAAGGAACTCAACGAGGCCTACCAGGTTCTTTCGGATCCCGAGCGGCGGGCACAGTACGATCGTTTTGGGCATGCCGCGTTCCAGGGGCCGCAGGGTGGTCCGGGCGGATTCGGCGGTTTCGACTTCAGCCAGGGTTTCGAGGAAGTCTTCTCCGACATCTTTGGCGATTTCTTCGGCACCGGCCGCGGACGCTCGCGATCGCGCACCCGGCGCGGCGACGATCTGCGCTACGATCTCGAAATCGAATTCGAGGAAGCGGCGCGCGGGATCGAGAAAGTCGTAAAGTTCCAGCGACTCACGCAATGCGAGTCATGCAACGGCACGCGTGCTCGCAGCGGCTCCAGCGGCGCGCGCCAATGTCCCAACTGCCGCGGCAGCGGCCAGGTGCGCACGCAGCAGGGATTCTTTTCAATCTCGACGACGTGCGCGCAATGCCGCGGCGAGGGCATGATCATTTCCGACCCGTGCCCCAAGTGCCAGGGACAGGGCCGAGTCCGCAAGGCCGAATCGCTCGCCGTCAAGATTCCGCCCGGCGTCGACAACGGCTCGCGCCTCAAGCTGCGCAGCGAAGGCGAGGCCGGCTACGGCGGCGGACCGCAGGGCGATCTCTACGTCGTCATCCACGTCAAGGAGCACGAGATGTTCGTGCGCCAGGACAACGACGTGATAATCGAAGCGCCGATCAGCTTCCCGCAGGCGGCGGTCGGCACCGAAATCGAAGTGCCGACGCTCGAAGGCAAAGTGAAGCTCAAGATTCCGTCGGGCACGCAGTCGGGAAAAATCCTGCGCCTCAAGGGCAAGGGCATCGTCGATCTTCACGGCTACGGACGCGGTGATCAGCTGATCAAGGTTATTGTGGAAACGCCGCGCAGCCTGACCGCGCGCCAGCGCGAGCTGCTCGAAGAATTTGCCAAGCTCGACGGCAAGGCCGTCAACCATCCGCTCTCCAAGGGCTTCGTGGACAAGCTCAAAGAGATGTTCGGCTAGCCGCGTCCGGTGAAGGAGAAGCTATGGCCTGCAACTCATGCGAAAGCAGCGGAAGATTCCGGGCGAGCTATTGCGACGATTGCGAGCGGTGGACTTTCCACGTCGACAAGCGCGACCTCTTGATCGCGGCGGGCCTTGTGGCGGTTGCCGCGGTGATCGTCCTTCAACCGGAGCTGCTAGTTGCCCCCGCCGGCATTATGTTCGCGCGGCGCGCACTCTCAGCGTTCGTATAGGCGCTTCCGCGCCGCTCAGCGCGGGACGTGCACCAACTCCAGCTTCAGTCCGTCGGGATCGGTGAAAAACACCGCGTAATATCCTGGCAGGTAGTCGTACTCTTTCGGCGGATCGGTGACTTTGCCGCCGTTCAACGAAATTTTTGTGGCTAAGTCATCGATCTGCTTACGACTCTCTGCGGCGAACGCAATCTCGCACAGTCCCACGCGATGCCGATGGAACGTGTCGCCGCGAAATTCCGGATCCGACGGCCGAATCCATAGCGAGCCGTGATCGCCGAAATAGCCGGTGGTCACGTCGGTCTGCGGCTGGTCGTAGGACATCGCCTTCGGATAGCCGATTTGCGGCATCAGCCACGAGTAGAACTTTTTCGCGGCCGAATAGTCGTTTACGTTGACGATGATATGGTCTACTCCTGCGCGCATAACGACACCTCCCTTTCAACTAATCTTCCACCCGTCCCAACTCTTTGAACAGAGCCGCGCGCATCACACCGGCCGGCGGCGCGACTCGATTGAACAGCTTGAAGGCGAGCTCGCCCTGATTCACCAGCATCCCGGCACCGTCGGCTGCGGGCCTGCCGGCGGCCAGCGCAGGCTCTATGAATGCGGTCGGTTCCCGCGAATAAATTAGATCGTAAAACAGACAATCGGCGGCGGTTGCGCTGTATTCGAGACGCGCGAATCGGCCCGTCGTCAGACCCATCGAGGTCGCGTTGATGATCAATCGAGCGTCGGCCAGCAGGCCGGCATCCATGAGCGCGTCCAGCCCGCGAGGCTCGCCTGCCGCTCGCGCGCGACCCCGCGCCCAGAGGCGGCGCGCGAGTGCCACTGCACGAGCCGGCGTGCGATTTGCGATCACGACCCGGCTGGCGCCCAACCGCATGCACGCCACGATCGATGACGCCGCGCCGCCGCCCGCGCCAATCACGATTGCGAGCCGGCCGCGCAGCTCGCATCCGAGATCGCGCAAGTCGCGCTCGAGGCCGCGCGCGTCGGTATTGTCGCCGCGCAGCACGCCGCGCCGATTGACGACGCAGTTCACCGCCCCGAGCATCCGCGCCTCACCGCTCAGGTCCTTGATTATTCGCGCCGCCGCTTGCTTGTGCGGCACCGTGAGATTTACGCCGATGATTCCGAGCGGAGGAATCGCGCGAAGTGCCGATGAGAGATTCGGCGACGTTACGCGGAACGCCGCGTACGTTCGGTTCATCCCGAGCGCCGCGTAGGCCGCGTTATGCATCGCAGGCGATTTCGAATGTTCTATTGGATCGCCGAAAATTGCCGCGACCGCGGTGTCGCTGGTGGTTGGCAAATGAGTCAGCCGGCGACCGGATGAGCGGCGCGCTCGGCGCGCACTTCTTCGGCGGTGAACACCCAGCTGTATTTCAATCCCGCGCGCGCGAATGCTTCGACCGCGCCCTCGCCGCGCTCGACCAGTGCAATTGCCGCGATCACGTTGCCGCCGGCCTCGCGCATCGCGGTAACAGCTTGCAGACTCGAGCCGCCGGTCGTGATCGTATCGTCGATGACTGCCGTCTTGAGCCCCGCCTTGAATGCGCCCTCGACCATTTGTTGCAAGCCGTGCTGCTTGGTTTCCTTGCGCACGAAGAAGCCGCGAAGGTCGACGCGATTGCGATGCGCCGACGCTATCACGGCGTCGGTCACCGGGAGCGCGCCTGCTGCCATGCCGCCGATTTGCTCGACGCCAGCAGCTTGTACGAGTTCAAGCACCAACTCTCCGCTGAGATACGCGCCACGTGGCAGGTACAACGTGCGTTTACAATCGACGTAGTAGTTAGACGCGCGTCCCGATGAGAGCGTTAGTTGCCGCTCGAAATACGATTCCCGGGCGAGCATCGTCAACAATTCGCTGCGTTCTTCGGATTTCATAATTGATGGCGATCTTAACGGATGCAGCGCGGGGCACAAGAGCGATATAATATCGATCGCGCTGGTGATAGCGTTAAGGGTGCCCCAACGGAACAATGGACCGCGCGATGCGGGTTCCCGGGCACGCAAAAGGAGAGATAGCGATTCGCCATGAGTCCCGCGACTCGGGCGCCACGCGATATAAGTGATTAGCAACGATTCACCCCGTGTGATCGGAACCGGCACCGCCTTACCCGCCAACTACGTCGATCAAGAACAGCTGACCTCGCGCCTCCGGGAGCTATGGGAGAAGCGATGGTCGGATCTGCGCCGTTTCGACAAAATCCAGGGCGCGCTCGGAATCACCGGGCGTCATCTGGCGCTGCCGATCGAGGAATACATCCCGCTCGACACCTTCGCCAAGACCAACGACGCGTGGCTGAAGGCCGCGCCCGAAGTTGGAATTGCGGCGGCTGAAATCGCGCTCGAACGCGCCGGACTGAAGGCGCGCGACGTCGATCACCTGTTCTTCGTCACCGTCACCGGCATCGCGGTGCCGAGCATCGACACCCGCGTGATCAGCGCGCTCGGGATGCGCAAGGAAATCAAGCGCACGCCAATCTTCGGACTGGGATGCGTCGCGGGAGCGGCGGGGACTGCGCGCGCCGCCGATTACATCCGCGCTTATCCGTCGGAAGTCGCGATGCTGCTATCGGTCGAGTTGTGCTCGCTGACGCTGCAGCGCGAGGATCTGTCGATCGCGAACATCATCGCCTCGGGCCTCTTCGGTGACGGCGCCGCCGCGATGCTGATAGGCGGCAATGCCAGCGCGGAGGACGGTCCGCAAGTCGTCGCGACGCGTTCGCTCGTTTTCCCTAACACCGAAGAAATTCTCGGCTGGGAAATCGTCGACAGCGGATTCAAAATCGTTCTGTCCTCGAAGCTCACCGACCTCGTCCGCGCCAACATTCTTGATGAAGTGGATTCATTTCTCGCCAAGCAGAACATCGACCGCTCGCATATCAAGCACTGGATCGCGCACGCCGGCGGCCCCAAAGTGCTCGAGACCCTCGAAGGCGCGCTCTCTCTGCCGGAAGGTGCGCTCGCGCGTTCGTGGAGCTCGCTCCAGTCGGTCGGGAATCTATCCTCGGCGTCCATCATGTTCATCCTCGACGAGCTGCTCGAGGATCACGTGGCCGCGCCTGGAGAGTACGGCATGATCATCGGAATGGGCCCGGGGTTCTCGGTCGAGCTGGTACTTCTGAAATGGTGACCTCGCTGACGTGGTGATCTCGCTCCGCACCTTTCTGATCATCCTCGCGATCCTGGTCGTCGAGCGAATCTTCGAGCTGGATCGTGCGCGCCGCAATGCGCGCCGTGCGTTCGAGCACGGCGCAGTCGAAGTCGGGCAGACGCATTACCGCGTGATGGTCGCGTTTCACGCGTTGTTCATCGTGTCATGCGCCGTCGAGGCGACATTATTCCCGCACGCATTTCCGCCGATCGTTGCATGGATCGCGCTATGCGCTGAAATCGTCGCGCAAGTGCTTCGCTACTGGGCAGTCACGACCCTCGGCGATCGATGGAACACGCGAATCATCGTGAGTCCCGACCGCGCGCCGGTAACCAGCGGCCCGTATCGCTTCATGCGGCATCCGAACTATCTCGCAGTCGTGATCGAAATCGCGGCGGTGCCGATGATCGGTGGCGCGATCTTCACGGCGATCGCATTTTCAGTGGGCAACGCGCTGATTCTGGCGGTGCGAATCCCGGCCGAGGAACGCGCGATGGGTGGACGCTATGCCGACGCACTCGGCTCGCGCCGCCGGTTTTTCCCAGGCTTACGCCATAGCTAAGATAACTGGGTGTTCTTCGCACCCTTCCTCGCCTTCTACGCGATCGTCTTCTTCTTCGTCCTCGCGTTCTTTTTCATCCTGCTCGAAATTCACGTCATCAATTACGCATTCGTGTCTCTGGGCCTGCCGCCCGAGATCGCTTTCACTGCTCTGCTCGTGAGCCTGGTTGGCAGCTACATCAATATTCCCATCACGCGCGTCGCCGGCGGCCAGCCGCATCCTGTCGAGGTGGTTCGCAGTTTCGGTATTCGCTACAGAGTGCCGGCACGGTACGTCACCGACTCAACAATCGTCGCGGTGAATGTCGGTGGGGCAGTCGTTCCCATCCTCATCTCGATATACCTGCTGATGCAGATGCCGGCGATACTCGTGCCGTCGTTGATCGGAGTCGCGATCGTCACTGCTGTCGTCCATCGATTCGCGATACCGGTGCCGGGGATGGGAATCGCGACGCCGATGTTGATTCCGCCGATCGTCGCGGCGCTATGCGGCTATTTCCTCGGCTCCTCGCAGCATCATCGCGACGCTGTCGCGTTCATCAGCGGAGTGATCGGCACACTCATTGGCGCCGACCTGCTGAACCTCGGAAAGCTGCGCGATTTGGGCGCGCCAGTCGCGTCGATAGGCGGTGCGGGAACGTTCGATGGAATCTTCCTGACCGGAATCGTCGCGGTGCTGCTGGCTTAAATGGTACTTTGATTTATGAGTGTAACTCTTTCGATCAAGAACGTTCCGGTTGAGTTGGTAAAGCGGCTAAAACGGAACGCCGCGATGCACAAGCGTTCGCTCCAAGACGAATTGATGGCCATTCTGGAAGAGGCGACTTCGCCTACCCGTATGAAGGTTGAAGAACTTTGGCAGGAAGCCCGGCGACTCGGGCCTACGAGTCCCGGGGACAGCACGAAAATGATTCGCGAAGATCGCGATGACCGATCAAGGTAGATGAAGACTCGTCGATCCTCAGCGCAACGTCTCGCTTCATGATCTTACTCCGCCGCATCACGCAGGCTTGAACTTCACCAGCGTGTGATCGGGCGTCACGTCGTCGAAGAAAACCTGGACGGGCATCTCGACGCGTACCTGCTCTGGCGCAGCAACGATGTTGGTTGTCATGCGCGGGCCTTCGGCCAGCTCGACGATCGCCAGCACGTACGGGGCGTCGGCGAATGCGCGGCTCGACGCTCGCCGCACGACGGTGTAGCTGTACACCTTCCCGCGTCCGCTCACGCGTTCCCATGCGAGCTTGTCCGCGAAACATTTCGGGCATCGATCGCGCGGATAGTAGACGTACTCGCGGCACGCACCGCATCGCTGAATCGTCAATTCGTGTCGCCGCGCCGCTTCCCAGAACGGACGGCTCGTTGGCGATGGCTTCGGAAGCGGTTTGTAGTATTCGCTCATGATCGTCGCTCCAGCACGAGACTTGCCTGCTCACTCATGATTCCGCCGTTGCCGTTGACGTAGCCGAGCGCCGCGTTCTTCACCTGTCGCTGGCCGCCGCGACCCATCAGCTGGCGAATCGCTTCCGTCACGTGACTCATCCCGCCAGCCAGTCCCGGCTGCCCGAATGACAACTGCCCGCCGTGCGTGTTGCACGGAAAGTCGCCTGCATACGTCAAATCGTGCTCCGCGACGAACGGCCCGCCCTGTCCCTTCTTGCAAAAGCCCGCGTCCTCGAGCGTGACGATCACCGTGATCGTGTAGCAGTCGTAGGGACACACGATGTCCATGTCCTTGGGTTGCAGTCCCGCCATCTTGAACGCGTTCTCAGCCGCCGGCTTGATCGGCGACGTCGTGATCGACGGCGCGTAGGTGATCGTCGAATGGTTGGCAGCCTCGCCGGCGCCCAGCAGCCATATCGGCGGATGCTTCGTGCGCTTCGCAACCTCGGGCGATGCGACAATTATCGCGGCACCGCCGCTCACCGGGCTGACGATTTCATATAGATGTAGCGGATCGACGATCATGCGCGAGTTCAGCACGTCGTCAATTGTGAGCGCCTTGTCGTTGAACGTCGCCAGCGGATTTTTCAGCGCGCTCGTCCGTTGATCGACCGCGACCTTCGCCATCTGCCGCGCGGTGGTGCCGTATTCATGCATATGGCGATGCGCGATCATCGCATAGCCGCAGTTCGCGCCGATATTTCCGTAGGGCGCTTCGAACTCGCGCTGCACCGACACTACCGGCGGACGCTGGTCGCCCGTCTTGTTCAGATCGGCGACGATGCAGAGCACCGCGCTGCACATCCCCGCGTCGATTGCCGCCGCCGCGCGCCAGATCATGCCGGCCGGACTCGCGCCGCCGATATCGACCTGGTTCAGCATCCGCAGGTTGAGCCCGAGCACTTCGGCGGCGCTGGCCGGATAGATCATCCCCGGATCCGAGAACGGCACGCCGACCAGGAAGCCGTCGATGTCTTTTTTCTCGAGCCCCGCGTCTTCGATCGCCTCGGCCGCCACTCGCGCCATCAGCCCGAGAGCGGTCAGGTCTCCGGGTTCCTTGACCGGTTTCAGTTCGCCGATTCCAATCGCCGCGGCTTTTCCTTTCAGACTCATTGCATCGACTCCCGCGTTTGCGTTTTCTCGATTACGACTACCACAAATTGCATCTCGCGAGTCTGCGCCGCGCGGTTCAATTCGCTGAAAAAATCTTATAGGTTGGTTCGTTCGAGGTGCTTTTAAACAAATGGCATTTATTATCTGTGACGACCACAACCTTGATGTCGAAGCCGACGGAGTTGACAATGCCGTCGCGAAGCAGTTGATGCTCATCGACGCAAAACCGGACGCGACTGTTGTTGAAAAAGAGATCATCGAGTTCGGAAAAACGCATCGCAACTGCAACATCCGAATTCTCGCCGGCTAGTTTTCAGATTCGCGACGCGATCCTCGCTTCGCGCGAGATCGCCGCTCTCACACGCCCGCGCGCATTTTTCGCCTTCGATGTTGACCAGCCGCGCAACCGGCAGATACACTGCCAAAGCGGGGTGGAGCAGTCTGGTAGCTCGCCGGGCTCATAACCCGGAGGTCGAAGGTTCAAATCCTTCCCCCGCAACCATTCAGTCTCTCGATTTTCGAATATCGCGGAGAATCGATCGAAATTCGCGGCCGTGCGTGCGATTTGCGATCGCCCGCGGACCCAGAGAGCATCTACTTCAGCCAGATTCGCTCAAATCGGCCAATTTCTCTCTCGGCGCGATTTACCTAGGTCCACGGAGCATCGCCGAAGATTCGCCTGCGGATTCAGCATGTGAAGCGACGGGTCACAGAGCGTGGCGAATATTTCGCTGGTGACGACAGCGCAGTTTACCGACCGCAACTTTTGGATGAAACTCGTGCTGAGTTGCCGGTCGCTCGCTGCGTAGCGAGGCGCCGGGCCGGCGGACGGGCGTGTAGCTTGATCAGATATGAAGCGGATATTCTCGGCAGAGGCCTCGACGTGATTTTCTGCGGGTTGAATCCGGCCGCGAGTGCCGTAAGAGCCGGCCACAACTTCTCTAATCGAAGCAATCGCTTCTGGACGGTGCTGCATCTCGCCGGTTTCACGGATATTCGGCTCCAGCCACAAGACGAGCGTCGTCTGCTCGAATATGGGTGCGGCATTACCGCGGTCGTCGGCCGGCCGACCAAGCGGGCGGATGAGGTGTTGTCGGAAGAATTCCTCAAGGCTCGAGTCGGGTTTGAAACCAAGATTCGGCGTTATGCTCCTCGTTCGATCGCCTTTCTCGGAAAGCGTGCCTTCTCAACCATGATCGGCCAGCCAGATGTCGAGTGGGGCCAGCACGCGACGGGATTTGCAGGCACGATGGCCTGGGTTCTTCCCAATCCGAGTGGTCTCAATAGGAGTTTCTCGCTTGATGCTCTGGTGGTGGCGTATTCCGAGTTTCGGACGGCGCTGCTCGGCAGTTCGGCGAAGCGGATGCCCAGGGCGCTACGTTAAACGCCGCGTCTTCGTGCGGCCTCTAAAGTACAAGTCAGGCCTCGATCCAACGGATCGGACCAAGGAAGTTCATCTTGCCGATATCGACGCCGTTGTGCCGGAGGATCGCGAAGGCCATCACGATATGGAAATAGACGTTCGGGATCGTCATCTGCAGCAGGTAGTCCTCGCCGCCAAGGACCTTGCCGGGCGCCCAGGAGAGGCCGACCTTCCGCTCGGCGGCACCGGCGTACTGCGCTTCCGTCACGCTCTCGGCGAATGCGACAGTCTTCCGGATGCGGGCGCGCAGCTCATCGATCGTCTGCTCGTTATCCTCGTGCTTGGGCGGCGTCTGCCCTGAGAGCCAAGCCGCCGCCGCCTTGACGTAGTCGCATGCGCTTTGAACTTGGTAGATGAATGGCTTCATTAACGGTTGTCTATGATCGAATCCCCGTCGAAGGCTTGGGCGCCGCTGATGCCATCGGATCGATCCTGAAAGGAATCTCGAACGTGATCGATTGCGGGATCTTGCAAATCTGATGGCTACATTCCTGAAAGCTGAGTTTTCCCTTTAGTTTGTAGTCGCCCGGCTTCAGTCCGGGTCGCGCGAGGATTTTTCCTTTGACTCGGAAGTTGCCCGCGTAGACGGGAAGCGTCTCACCGAGTTGGGGAAAAGTGACTTTATCTGGATCGGGGTACTCAAACGATTGTTTGGCGACGCAGTCGCTGTCGAACTCAATGGTCGTCGGAGTGTAGTTCGTCGGAAGCGGCTGTCCGTAAATGTGCCAGCCCTTGGCAATTGTGAACTGGGCGGCTACTCCGATTTCCTGACCGGCTACCGCGTGATCGGTCGAAGGGGTGATCACGATTCGGATGTCCCCGGCCGTTAGCGACACCGATTGAGCATCCACGTCGGCCCCGAATTGATTAAGCAGGATCTCTGACGAGGTTACTCTTGTCTGATAGTCGGGAAGGAAGTACTTGGCCTTGATTACACCATCGGGCGAAATCAGGTAGTCACCGGGGAACGGAATGCCGAAGAACGGATGATCCTTCGGGACATTCGTATTGAGGATTCCGAACTCGCGAATGACGACGCTACCCTTATCGGATAGCAATGGATAATCAAGGTGATGAGCGGCACTGAAGCGCTGCAGAATGTCCTGAGAATCGTAGGTGATGGCCGCGATCCTTACACCCTGCTTTTCGAAGCCCTGGCGCGATTGTTCCAGCTCCACGAGCTGGCTTCTGCAATAGGGTCACCAATCGGCGCTTCGACTAAAGACCAGAAGAAGGCCCGAAGGGCCAGTCAGATCGCGAAACGTTCTTCGATTACCATTCTGATCCGCAAGCGCGAAGTCAGGTATTTTCTCTCCGACCTCGAGGCCGGTGGTTGCGCCGTCGTTCTGGGCTTTCACGAAGTCCTGAAACTCGGCTGGAGCGATTTTCTCGCCGCTGCGCATTTTGTTCAGGACCAGAGTTATAATCTCGTTGCTGGAATTTGAATCAGGCATTGTTTTCTCCTGTGCAGACACCCACTGGGCTCCTGCCAATAATCCCGCGATCGCCGAAAGAATGGCGGCAATCATAGTTCTCTTGATATCAAAGTTGGCTCGCGGAGTCATATCTCACGCATCAGCAGAGCTTTGCGGTCATGAAGATAATCCACGATTCGCACGCTGAGTAGCGCCGCAAGCACGAGCCCATAGGCGACCGGCTCGCGAACGTCGAGCTTGACCCTCCAGATGAAATGAAGGACCGCGAGCGCCGGCGCCAGATAGGCGAGGCGATGTAGCTGCTTCCATCGGACGTAACCGAGCCGTCTGAGAGCGGAGTTGGTCGATGTCGCGGCCAGCGGAATCAGCAGCACGAAAGTGGAGAACCCGAAGAAGATAAATTTCCGTTTGACGATATCGTCCACGATTGCGTGCCAGTCCAGGCCCTGATCGAGCACCGTGTAGGTGATGACGTGCAGCAGAGCGTAGAAGAACGCGAGCAGTCCGAGCATCCGCCGGATACGCATTGGCCAGGTCCAACCAAACATGGCCTTGAGCGGCGTGCATCCGAGAGCAGCAATCAGAAAGACGAGAGCGACAAGTCCGAGCTGATTCAGTGCTTGCGCGATTGGATCGGGGCCAAGATCGTCGCGCCAAGCCCGCTCCACAATCGCCGCGATCGGAACAAGCGACCCAGTGAGCACCGCCGGCTTGAGCCAAGGCAGTGGCGATTTTTTTGTGAACGCTGCCATAGCTAGAAGAACTTTGTGAGATCCATTCCCTGGTATAGACCCGCGACCTGGTCCGCGTAGCCGTTGAACGGCAAGGTCGGACGGCGGCGATACTCGCCTATTCGTCTTTCGGTCGCCTGGCTCCAGCGCGGATGATCGACTGCGGGATTCACGTTCGCATAAAAGCCGTACTCGTCGGGCCCCGCTATATTCCAGGAAGTCGGCGGCTGTTCCTCGGTCAGACGAATATTCACTATCGATTTGATCCCCTTGAAGCCGTACTTCCAGGGAACCACGAGGCGGATGGGCGCGCCGTCCTGGTTTGGAAGCCGCTTACCGTAGAGGCCGACCGCCAGGATAGTCAGCGGATGCATCGCTTCGTCGATGCGCAGGCCCTCGACGTAGGGCCACTGGAGGAGATCGGTACGCTGTCCCGGCATTTGTTGGGGATCGAGGAGCGATTTGAAGGCTACGTATTTCGCGCGCGAGGTGGGCTCGACACGTTTCAACAGATCTCCCAGCGGGAAGCCGACCCACGGGATGACCATCGACCAGGCTTCGACACAACGCATACGGTAGATGCGTTCCTCCAGCGGGAACGACTTGATCAGGTCGTCGATCTCGAAGACTTGCGGACGCGCCACTTCGCCTTCGATCGTCACCTGCCATGGACGTGGTTTCAGAGTGCCTGCGTTTGCCGCCGGATCGCTCTTATCGGTGCCGAACTCGTAAAAGTTGTTGTAGTTGGTGACGCCGTTGAAAGAGGTCTGCTTCTCGCCGGACGCGTAGTCGAAATGCCGCGCAAGGGTGAGAGCGCCTGGATCATCCGAAGTTACTGTCGCCGCCGTTACGTTTGCCCCGGCTTTCTCGTGGTCTTTCGCTCGAAGGCCTCGCATCAGCCAGAGCAAAGTGCTGCCCACGCCACTGCTGGTTGCCGCGAAGAGCAACGAGTTCTTGATGAACTCGCGCCGCTGGAGGTACAACCTCTCAGGCGTCACCTCGCTCGATGAGAGCATGTTACCGATCCCGGACACCGCGTTCCCTTACTTATGTTCCTCGCCATTTGGCAATTAGAGGTCATCGCTAACACCGTTAGATGCTGTCGCTTCCGAAATGGTTACAAAACTTTTCGAGGGGAACCTCCCGACCTCGATGCAGGTTTACCGTTGCGAGGTATACTCAGGATGCAAGCTCAGCGTGAACGATTCGGTTTGGTTCCCTGGATTGTCGGTATCGTAACCGTCGCGGTGATCGGATTCGGCTTCTTTCGTAGAGCGGTCGCGTTCTCGGAGACGAACGGTGCGTCCGATGGCGCACCAGTCGTGATCGAGCTGTTCACATCAGAGGGATGCTCAAGCTGCCCGCCTGCCGACGCGCTTATCACTGAGCTAGGGTCCTCGACGAGATCCGTGATCCCGCTCGCGTACCATGTCGATTACTGGAATCACCTGGGGTGGGCGGACCCGTTTTCGTCACGTCAATGGTCTGAGCGACAAACTGACTATGCCCGGGCGATGAACCTGGACGGCGAGTACACGCCTCAAATGGTAATCAGCGGCGGGTGGCAGTGCGGTGGTTCCGACGCAGGAAGTATCGAACGCGCGGTGGCCGCTGCGCGATCGGCGTCGCCGCTGGGTCGCACCAGCATTCAAACTAGCTTCGCCGATGCCGGGTCTCGAAAACTTCAGATCAAAGTAAGCGCGCAAATGTTGAGTGCAGCGGCGACTGGATCGCATGTGGTGATGGTGGCGATCTATGAGAATGGTCTGGTCAGCAAGATTGGCGCAGGCGAGAACGGTGGCCGCGAAATCACCTACGACTACACCGTGAGGAAATTGATCCCGGCATTTGAGCTTGACGGCGCAGAAGGCGCCTCTGTCACTAAGGAACTCACCATTGACCTCGACGACTCCTGGGCAGTGAACCATGTTGGTGTCGCCGCATTCATTCAAGACCCGACGTCGCTGAGGATCGAGGGTGCCAGCTCGGAGTATCCGATCGCCAGTAACTGATACCCGCCGTAACCTTCCGCTGACTCCATCACTCTAATTGATGAGATATGGAGATTATCGGCGGGTTAACATGCGACGCGTTCGCGACGCGTTTAGTTGGTGAAGACAATGAAGTACAAGCCGCGAAACGTGCTTCTCGAAGGCTCGATGGCGGGCATGCTGGACGCTGCGTCTTCATCTCAGTTGGTATCGTTAGTTGCGGAATAAGGCGGCGGCCACGGTAATTGTGGTGGATGACGACATCTCAATACGTCGCGCGCTGCGAAGGCGGTTGCAGGGTTTGGGATTCATCGTGCTCGACTTTCAGAGCGCGGAAGAGTTACTGAGCATCGACCTCCCAATAGGCAACGCATGTCTGTTGTTGGATGTGTATATGCCGGGGATGAACGGGATCGAATTATGCCAGAGTCTGGCTGCGTCAAAGAGGCACTTGCCGACCATTCTGATGAGCGGCCGTGATGATGAGCGGACCAGGCAAATAATACGCGAAGCTCACCCCATCGCGAGCTTGGTCAAACCCTTCGATGAAGAAAGCTTGCTGTGCGCGATTCGGATGGCACTTCGAGACCATCAAGAAGACTGAAAGGTCGGCACAATTTATTGGTGAAATCTGATGGAAATACTGCGCACGCCTGACGAGCGCTTTTCGAATCTGCCCGGTTACACAATCAAGCCGCGCTATGTAGAAATTGGCGGTTTGAGAATGCGCTACGTTGACGAAGGACCGCAGCGCGTGGCGCCGGTGCTGATGCTGCATGGCGAGCCGTCGTGGTCATACCTATACCGGAAAATGATTCCGGTTTTTGTCTCCGCGGGATTGCGCGCCAATCTCCAACAAGCGACCTGCGTCAAATATTGAGATGGCACTTATCCTATATGATCTGGCGGGAGCAGAGTCCGCTCGGCGTTTCAGCCCTTACTGTTGGCGGATACGGCTGGCGCTTGAACATAAAGGTCTCCCCGTCGAGACGATACCTTGGCGGTTCACCGATAAAGACGTAATCGCTTTCTCAGGTCAGGGCCGTGTACCTGTGCTGGTTGATTCGGGGAAACATGTGGTGGGCTCCTGGGAGATCGCGAATCATCTCGAACAGACTAATCCCGAACGTTCTGTTCTGTTCCGCGGACGTGGCGGAAAGGCATTCGCTCGATTCATGGAGCTCTGGACCGACACCGTTCTGATGCCTGGGCTGATGCCTTTGATTATTGTGGATCTGTTCAACCATCTCCACGAAAAGGATCGCGAGTACTTTCGGTCCAGCCGGGAGCGCAAACTAGGTATGTCGCTTGAGCAGGCAGGCGCGCATCGCTTAAGTCGGGTTACCGAGTTTCAACAGAGTATCGAGTTCCTTCGCGCTGCTCTTAGGACGCAGCCGTTCCTGGCAGGAGATGAACCCGACTACGGAGACTACATCGCCTTCAGCGGATTCATGTGGGCGCGAAGCGTGAGCCCGTTCAAGGTTTTGCAAGACGAAGACCCAGTCGCGCTTTGGCGGAAGCGTATGCTCGATCGCTTCGACGTCGCGCGTAAGTCTCCTGGATACGACACTTGAGTGTTCCCAAATTGGTTTCGACTTGCTGACTTATTCTAAAGGGGTAGATAGGAGGGCTAAATGAACATCAGTCCCGACCCGAATGAATTCGCAAAACTGATTGAAGAGCATCCCGGTCCGATCGTGATGCTCAACCTGCTCAAGTTCAAGGCAAAGGCTGAGGGCGAGGAGGGTACAGGTGCGGAGGCATACGGTCGATACGGTTCAAGTGTTGTGAAAATGATCGAGGCAGTCGGAGGGAAGGTGTTGTGGTCTGGGCGGCCGGAGTCGGTGCTGGTCGGCGATTCGTCCGACGAGTGGGACGCCGTCGCACTCGTGCAATATCCAAGCCCGAAGGCTCTGTTCGAAATGGGATTGACGCCGGAATATCAGCAAATCCACAAGCATCGCGAAGCCGGACTCGAACGCACTGTGTTAATCGCATGCGCCCCGGCCCCTTTCCTGAACGCAACGGATTAACTCTGGCGCCACGGTCCTCAACGGCTCTGAAACGTCTCACTCGCTGCTGCATCTAAGGATTGCGATCGGTGTCGGTGCGCTCCTGCGCATGCGGAAGGAGAATTAATTCAATGGTAATCGAACGTCGCCGCGAAACCGCGTTCGCAGTTTTGATAATTGTTCTCGGATTATTTGCGGGAATTGTGCGATCTGCGGCGGCTGGCACTGACTCTCCTGTACCGGCAGTCAACGCTCGCCAGGGCATCGGCCTCAAGGGCTACGATCCTGTCGCGTACTTCATTAATGGAGCGCCGACTAAGGGCTCTGAGCAGTACAGCTTGCGCTTGGAAAGGCGTTACGTATCGATTTGCTTCCGCGGGAAACCTCGAGAAGTTCAAGGCCGACCCTGAGAAGTATCTTCCGCAGTACGGCGGTTACTGCGCGTACGCAATGTCGCTCGACCGCATCGCTGACATCGATCCTTCACGATGGGCGATAGTCAACGGAAAACTCTACCTGAACAACGGTTTCGTCGCCGAAAAACTTTGGTCGCTAAACAAGAACGGGAACATAGTATCCGCCGATCGCAACTGGCCTCAGTATCCAAAAAAGGCGAGTGGCGAGTAACCGTCGATGGATTCCACTAGCGAAAGCCTGGGCGTCGATAGCGATCCGGTAAGGCATGAACTTCCATTAAGTAGGGACGTCGCTTCCGAGTTCGCCCCGCAGTTCTGGCACGACACGCGGAAGTTGAAGGTTCTCGGCATGGGCACGGCGTTGCCGGGTCGGCCCGTAACGACAGCGCAGCTTCTGAAGCGGATCGAAGATCGTTTCGGCGTTGCCGTATCGCGTCGGGGAGCAGTACTGGCTAGTCGGCTAAAGATTGCGACGCGACACGTGTGCCGCGATTTCGAAACGCGTCTCGAGGCTCCGCGCGCGGGAAACTCGAACCCCGATCTCGCCGCGATCGCGTTGCGGATGGCATTAGAAGAAGCGCAACTCAAGATCGGCGACCTCGCGTATCTCATCGGCCATACGACCAGCCCGGCGTGCCTGGTCCCGCCGAACATCTCACTTGTCGCAGACCGCGTTGGCTTTGCCGGACCTTATATGGAGCTGCGTCAAGCATGCACCGGCTTCGCGAACGCGCTCGTGATCGCGCAAGGACTTGTCTCCACGCCCGGTGTCAAAGCTGTCGCAATTGTCGGCTCCGAGACGGGCTCTGTTTACTTCGACCCTCAGCGCGCCGGTGAAGACGTGAGCCAGCTGGTGAATCTCGTGATGATGGGCGACGGCGCTGCAGCGATCATCGTCGGTCCCGATGACTCCGGACCGGGCGCGCGTATTTCGAATAATTTCTTCGGTCAGATCGGTCTCGGCCGGCGATCCGGATTCGCACTCGCCTCCGGCGGCTCCGACCAACCTTTTGCCAAGCGAGGGTTGATCGATTTCGAGCACGACTTTGAGGCGGTGCGGGCCAGCGGTCCCGAACTGTTCTATCGTGGAGCCGAGGCCGCGCGCGCAGTTGGGATCGGTGTCGAAACTGTCGATCACGTCGTACCGCATCAGGCCAATGGGCGCATGGCAGAGCTGCTAGCTCCCTTTCTTGGAATCGAGCAGTCACACGTATTCGTCAATGCCGACAGTCTTGGCAACACGGGTTCGGCTGCTATCTGGCTGGCTCTTGCCGAGCTCCGGTCCCGTCTCGCTCCAGGTCGGCGCGTGCTTGCGCTAGGCGCCGAGGCGACCAAGTACATGTTCGGCGGCTTCCTTTATGTTCACGGCTGAATCCGTCTCCGACAACGTCTCTGCCTCTGCTTCGGTTGGTGAAACCCTTGTCGCGGTCCGGGACGTAGCCAAGCGCTACGGTCATCGGATTGCCGTTGAGAGCCTGGACCTCAACCTTTGCGCAGGCGAAGTGTTTGGTTTAGTCGGCGCAAACGGTGGCGGAAAAACCACGACGCTCCGAATACTTGCCGGCATCCTCAAACCTGATCGCGGGCACGGACATGTGCTCGGCCTGGACTTAGCGAATGAGGCCAGTGAGATCCGCAAACACATCGGCTACATGTCGCAGCGACTTTCGCTTTATGCTGATCTGACCGTGTTCCAGAATCTACGTTTTCGCGCCGATGTCTATGGGCTTCGAAGCCCTTACGCCTCGGCTGAGACTGCGATGAGAGAGTTTGAGCTCGAGTCGTTCGCTCGAACTCGTGTTGGTCAGCTCTCAGGTGGATGGGCGCGAAGGCTGCAGTTGGCGGCCGCTCTTATTCACTCACCCAAGTTGATCTTTCTCGATGAGCCTACAGCCGGACTCGATGCCGCGTCGAGGCACGAGGTCTGGCGGCGTATCGATCGCATGGCCGCTCAGGGAGCGGGCGTGATCGTGAGCTCACACGATCTGGCCGAGGCAGAGCGATGCTCGCGGGCGGCTCTTCTCTCCGAGGGCCGGGTCGTAGCAGCCGGCACGCCTGACGAGATCGCACGAGACGCTCCCGCAGCAGCGTTTCTGCTTTCCGGCGCTGACGTCCGCCGGCTTCAAGAGTCGATTGACCGCACGGCAGGAGTTATCGCGAGCTATCCGCAGGGCGCGGGCTTGCGCATCGTGGCAGATTCGGAGGCCGAGGCTGCGCTTCATTCAATCGCGAGCACCCACAATCTCAACCTGTCGCGAGCCGCGATGCGACTCGAGGACGCGGTGCTGGCGTTTTCCAAACAGTCCTAGGCGGCTCGTTCAATGACTCTTTCCGCATTATGGAGCCACGTCCGACGGATGCTGGCTGTGGCTCGTATCGAGCTACTGCACCTCGTCTTAGATCCCACGACCGTTTCGCTGATCCTGCTGGTTCCCGCAATCCAAATCGTGCTCTTTGGCTACGCGATTAATCTCGATCCCAAGCACGTGCCGATTGCTATCGCGGGCGACCACGATCGTCAGATTGAGAAAGTCCGTCGTACGATCGAGAACACGGGCTACTTCATGATTGTCGCGGATGGGCTTCAGCGGGGCGCTGCCGAACGGATGGTCGCGGATGGTAAGGCGCTCGTAGGAATAGAACTCCCGCGGAATAATTCCGACGGAGAGCAACCCAGGATCGTCGTGGACGCAGTCGACCCATCGGCAGTGCGTCCAGCTCTGGCAGCGCTCGAGAATGCGTATTGGCAACAGATAGCTGAGTTGTATGCGATCGGTCCCGTTCCTTCGCCGGATGTCGAATGGCTGTACAATCCCGAAGGCCGGACTTCGTGGACGATTGTGCCGGGGTTGGCGGGGGTCGTTGTTATGATCAGTATGCTGATGCTGGGTGCTCTAACTCTCGTTCGCGAGCGCGAGCGCGGAAGTTGGGAGACCCTGCTTGCAACTCCCGTCGACGCGATCGACGCGCTTGTAGGCAAGCTCGCGCCTTACGTTGTGATCGGGACCGTTCAGGCTGCGGTCGTGTTCTATCTCGCGAGGCTGCTATTCAATTTGCCGCTCAAGGGAAATATCCTGGAGCTGCTGCTGGCCGTGCCTGTATACGCGTCCGCGTACCTAATCCTCGGATTTGCCTTCTCGGCGGTTGCAGAGAGCCAGCTACAGGCAATTCAAGGCGCGGTCTTCTTTTATCTGCCGTCGATGCTGCTGTCGGGTTTCATGTTTCCATTCGATGGAATGCCTAAGTGGGCGCGCCTGATTGGAGAAGCCCTGCCGCTCACACATTTTGTAAGGGCGACGCGCTGCGTTTTCTTCAGAGGTCAATGCGGATCGATTGTGCTGTCCGAGATGATGCCGATCGCGGTCTTTGGGCTGGTCGCCTCGGCTGGCGCGTTGTTGGCTTATCGCCGTCGTATTGATTGAAGCCGGAAGGCGACGATTACTTCTCGCACGCTCCGCCTGGCCTTGATCGCGAAGCCATGATCGATCGGACGATGGCGGCCTCGGGCGCACTTTGATCGAATGTGACTGAATCGCCGGATGGGCGAACACCCAATTCACGCCACATCGCGGCGAGGTCGGGCGTTACCGGGCTTGCTTTCATCCGATCGTACAACTCCATAAGGACCGGCACGCCGATAGCCTCGTCTCCAGCCTTCAGAGCGCGAGCGAGTGGCCAGTCGTGTTCCATATTGCCGCCGGCGCGGACAATTCCTCGCAACGCATCCTGGAGCCCATATCGGTTGTTGGTGCGTTGATGAATCTCGATATCCGCCATCAGGCAGAACAGCGCACCGCCCCAATAGGTGCGGCCCCATGTGTGAGTGTTGTCCAGGCCTCGATCGCCGGGGGCAGGCAATCCTTTGGGAAGGCCGTCCACAAGTTCGCGCCAGACTGTCTCCGGAGAAAGATCACCGACTTGCGCGCGCGCGATCGGCTCGACGTAAGTGGCAATCCCTTCTTCGATCCAGTGGTGCTCGTTTGGAACCGACGGCAATGCGAGATGGACCATTTCATGGGTCATTACCCAGTCGTCCACGCAGGCTTGGATTCAGTAGCGAACCTCGACAAGCCGACTCTTATAACAAGAGTTTGATCGAGCAGGACTGTTCGGCCAAAGAGCACTCCCTTGCCTTCGTCGATCGGCACAATCTTCACATCGACCTTTCGGACGGGAAACCCGGCATAGTATTCGGTTACGGCGCAAGCCGATCTTCGAACCCAGTCGAGGACCTTGGTGCGTGACAGGCTGAGATCACCGGCCTCGATTTCCACATTGATAGCTGCACCGCCGATAGACAGTGACTCATTCGGAGCTGGAGTCTCAGCGGCCGCGTTCATTACGGCAGCGACGCTGATGAAAGACAAAGCCGCGATCACGATTCCCACTGCAGATCTCAAGCTCCTGAAATCCATCGTCGCCTTTTTCAAGAACGGGGCGAAGCGACTCGCGCCGCTTCGCCCCGTCTTGGAGGATTCGGCCTGCCAGCCGCCTCTAATGACCTGTTTGCGACGATGCTTCCATCGCCCGCACCGTGAAGAATTCCTTGTCAACCGCACCCTGATTGATGTACCAGCATTCGTGCTCAGGCGTATGCTGCCCCGGCAGATAGCACATCGTGGAGAATCCGCCTTGCGTGTCGATCGAGGCCGCGCCGACTACGAATACGCGTTTGAATGGGTAGATAGCGATGCGTGCATCGGGCACTGGCCGATCGCGAAATGCCAGCCAATAAATGTGCGTGCGCCACAGTTGGCCACTCCGGTCATAGGTGTCGATGTACGGCTGGTACCAGACTTCCGAATCCATGTACACGAGGGTCTTGCTGTCGAGCGCGCCAGGGTTGTTAATGTCTCGCCGCGGAGTCGCCTCGACGATGTACATATGGCGTAACTCCCAGTTCTCTGGGCAGGCCGAAGCGCCGCCGTCGGTGGGACAGGTTATCTCCGGAGAATGAGCCGCATGGATAGTCGCAAGCAACTCCTTCTCGCCCAGGAATTTGTAATTGTACTGCTCCGTCTTGGGGTTAAAGCCAGAGTAATGATCCGGGTCGAAGGTCTGGGCTCCCGTCGCGGTGCTCAGGATCGCCTCGTTCAGGCGGCGGACGCGGCGGCTACCGGGGTTCCAGTCCCAACTGTCGTCGCCCTTCCTGGGATCGGCGTAACGGAAGCGGATGATTCCTTGTCCGCGCGCATCCTGGGGCGCGAGTACCGGGTAGAGAGCGAACAGCCAGTAACGGCCGGTCTTTTTGAAGTCGGGATCGACAGGCAGTGGCTCCACCTCAGTGCGACCGACCAGGTTGTAGCCGGCGTAGTGGCCGACGTCGATATTGTCGATGATCTGCTGCTCCTTGCCGGGACGCACATACTCGCTCTGACAGTCGAAATAGCGCAGATCGTAATCGTCGCTCTGGATCGGCCGGAACACGTTATTCCAGACGACCTTGTTCGCAACGAACGGATCGTTCGCGTCGATTAACGGGAAAGGCTGGCCGGCGACGTAACCCACCAGGCTGCGATGGTCATCGGTCAGACGAACCTGCGAGGCGTATTTCTCGGTCGCGTCCTGATACGGCGGCGGCCAGTCGACTCGCTCACTCGGGACGATCTTCATCTGCATCCCGTGCTGCACCATGTAGTAGACCCCTGGCGAGACCAGGTTTTGGACCTTAGTGGCGTTTTCAGGAGTGATCACATCACCCGGTTTAACCTGCGCACTCGCCGTCGCGATCGCCATCGACACAGCAAGCATAGATACGCATACGCCTAGGCAGCGTCTTCCTAAGTGCTCGATCGAAGCATCACCCGAACCTCCTCAAAGTGTTAGTCCGCTTATCGTGAAACAGATTTTCGAGAGAACTCGCGTTCAATGGCCATCGTGTCTAGCGAGCATGCCGGCGTCTTCAATCAAGCTGGTCTCACCAGTAGGAGCTTGCGCTATACCTTTTGATTCATTTTGGTGAAGCCACGAATTGACAACGTGCTTCAGAAAACCATCGACGCTTAGCCAGCCGGCACCCGAAAAAAACAGCCAGACAAAGCTCAGCGCATACAGCGGTTCATCGAGTTCGGCGAAATCATCGAGGCCGCCAACGTTCTTCAGTTTCACTGTGAGGATTGCGACGATCATGTTGATGATCATCGGAATCGAAACGAAACGCATCCCTAACCCAAGAATCGTCAGCGCGCCGCCGAGGAACTCTGTGTACCCGGACAGCGCGGCGTTGAACGCGGGGTAAGGAATGCCCCATCCCGCGAACCTTGTTGTGAATGCGGCGAGGTTGTGAATCTTCGCCCATCCGGTCTCCATGAAGAAGTAACCGACAAACAGTCGCATCAGGAGGGCTGGAATCCACCAGGCAGCCGACAGCCGGTCGAAGAGTTCAACCGAAAACATCACGAGCTTTCTCTGGTTCATGCCGCTAACGCCTCCTTGGCGTTAATTAGATGCGACGTACTGAACGAAGTTACAGATTGATGTTCGGCAGAGAAGTGTTGTGAGGCAGCGCTGAAACCTTTTTCCCTGGCGTGAATCAAAGTCACAATAACCCAACTCCCAGGAGGAGAAAAAAATGAACGCGAAGAATGCTCTGATCGCCAGTGCGGTGGCGATGCTGTTGGTCACCGGTGTCGTGAGTGCACGCGCCCAAGAGGGTACAAGCACCGACCAGGTGAAGTGCGTCGGTGCCAACGGCTGCAAGGGACAGTCGTCCTGCAAATCTGCCAAGAACGACTGCAAAGGCAAGAACGCCTGCAAAGGACAAGGTTTCGTCCAGACGTCCGCGCAGGATTGCAAAGACAAGGGCGGCACCCCCGCTCCGTCAGACGGCAAGTAGAATCGACCAGGGGGTCTCGGCTTCGCAGCCGGGGCCCCGCCAAGTCCATGAGCCTCTTACCCCATCTAGGGCACGGTGTCGGTCTTCGGACCATTCACTACCCGCACGTTCTGGACAGGACGGCGCGCGCGGACTGGTTCGAAGTAATCTCTGAAAACTTCATGATTGCCGGCGGCCGGCCTCTGCAGATATTGGAAAAGGCCCGCGAACTTGCGCCGGTCGTTCTTCATGGCGTGTCGCTCAATATCGGAGGAACCGATCCTCTGAGAGAGGACTATCTGACCGAACTCGAATTGTTGATTCGACGGTTCGCTCCGGCGTGGGTTTCCGATCATCTTTGTTGGGGAGCAGTCGGCGGACGCTTTGCCCACGATCTCTTGCCGCTTCCCTACACTGAAGAAGCCGTGGCGCACGTCGCCGCTCGAATCCGCCAGGTTCAGGACCGGCTTGGATGCCGCATCCTGATGGAGAATGTTTCCAGCTACCTCACGTATTCAGTTTCGTCCATGCCGGAATGGGCGTTCGTTTCTGCAGTCGCCGAGGAAGCCGATTGCGGCATCCTGTTGGACGTAAACAACATTTACGTCAACGCAATCAACCACGGCTTCTCTCCGCTGGAATATCTTTCGGGAATTCGCAGGGAGCGGGTCGGGCAGATTCACCTGGCCGGTCACAGCAGCTCGGGAGATTTGCTGATCGATACTCACGACCATCCCGTTCCGACACCGGTATGGCGGCTCTATCGCGAGGCGGTGCGACGGTTCGGGCGGGTATCAACGCTCGTAGAATGGGACGATCAGATACCTCCTTTTGAAGAACTCCTGGCCGAAGCAGAACGCGCGCGAGAAATTGAGGGCGAGGTAGTCAATGCCAACTCCATCTCTCTATGAAGTGCAGCGCCTGTTCTGGGAATCTGTAGCGGTCCAGCCCGGCCGAGACTCGATTGCACCCGCCTTTGTCCGCATGGTTCGCGGGTACGACGACAGCGATCGGAAAACACGAATCGCTGTTTACGCGGACGCTTACTTTTTGCGGCTCCGCGATGTCCTGCGCGAAGACTTCTCCCGAGTGGCGGCGCTCCTCGGCCTCGAGCAATTTGATGAGGTTGTCCAAGGTTATCTAGAGGTGTTTCCTTCGCGGTGGCCGTCGGTGCGTCACCTGGGCCACGCGCTGTCTGAATTCCTCCGGCACAGAACAGACACGCCCAAGTGCCTTGCCGATCTCGCCGAACTGGAATGGGCCCGCATCGAGGTTTTTGACGCACCCGATGCTGAATGTGTCACGATCGAGGACTTTATCTCCGTTCCTGCAGATGCGTGGCCGGCTCTGCGCTTCTCGGCGATACCCGCGATCAAAATCTTCCAAGCTCAATACCCCGTGCAGCGCCTTTGGTCTGCTGACTCATCCCTCGACGTGTCAGCGGAAGAGACTACGCTGCGTGTCTGGCGCGCAAATGACTGCCGAGTCTTTCATGCGCTGATGGACAAGCGTGAATCAGCGGCGATCCAGAAGATGATCTCGGGCGAGTCGTTCGCAACAATCTGTGAAACATTCGCTGACTTGCCGGCGGCTGGAGCGGCGCAAGAATCGGCGGCGCTTCTTGTGCGATGGATTGAGGACGGAATCATCCATCGAATCGACCAAGCGGCGTAGCCTACGAACCTCTACTGTCCAGGATCCTGTTGACAAGAGACTTCGGCATCGTCGTTTCGCCGGAATCGCGCGAGTCTTCCGCTATCTGCTTGGCCGCGCTAATTGTCAGCTCATATCCTTTCAGATAGTCCGAGCATCGGACGCACTTCGCCCGGTGCTGCAAGAATGTTCGGCGATCAACATCACTCAACTCATCGTCTCGTAATCTACGAATCAGGCCGACGAACTCGCGGCAAGTCAGTTCACTACGCTGCACGGTTTGCTTCCCTCTCATCAGAGCCTTTCGATGCCGTCGTGCTCAAAGGATGTCTGGCGGTCACGCACGCAAAATCCTTCGCGAAACACAGATCCAGTGTCCAATCGAGAGCAACGCGCATCTTCTTTTCGAGCCGTGGGAGCTTGAACAAATAAATTGTCCGCCACAGCCACCAGGCGGGAAATCCCGAAAAATTGAGGCCGAAAATATTCGCCACTCCGGTACGGCGGCCGATTGCGGCGAGCCGTCCTAACGTCGAGAAGCCAAATGCTTTCCCCTTTCCTCCGACGATATCTGCGGCGACGTTGCGCGCAACGCATCTGCCTTCGCGAATCGCGTGCTGAGCGGTAGGTGGATAGAATCCTCCGGTCTTGCGGTCGGGAATCGACGCGCAGTCTCCGAGCGCCCAAACCCCGGGAAATTCTTTAACTTCGAGATATTCGTTGACGAGAATCCGTCCGCCGCTTTTCGGCATCGGCAGAGCTGCGACCAGAGGATTGGGTGCATTGCCGGCCGCCCAAATCAGCGTGGTGGCGGAGATTGTCCTCCCATCTGAGAGCTCGACGATACCGTCGCGCACGCCAGTGACTCGCGCGCGCGTGATTATCTCAACACCGCGGGCAGCCAGCTTCCGTTGCGCGTAAGCCCCCAGCTTGTTACCCAACTCCGGCAAGATGAACTCGTCGGACGATATGAGAATCGTGCGGACAAATTCCGGCGTCAGGTTTGGATAAAAACGGATCGCGTCGCGCACAAAGTCATTAATTCCACCGAGCGTCTCGACGCCGGCGAAACCAGCGCCGACGACCACGAACGTGAGCAGCGGCTGCCGTTCGCCGGCCGCGCATTCCGAGTTCGCCTCTTCGAGATGCGTGATCAGACGGTTCCTCAATTCGATCGCGTCGTCCAGTGTCTTGATAGTCAGCGCCGCACTCTGGACTCCCGGCAGTCCGAAGAAATTCGTACTCGAACCGAGCGCGATTATCAGATGGTCGTACGGAAGCTCGTGCATGTGGCGGTCGAAGCCATGAGTGACGGCGACACATCGTTGTTCGAGGTTTATGGTTTCTATATCCCCGGTGAAGGTCTTCACTCGCGAAAGCATCTTGCGAAGCGGATTGACGATGGTATTCATCTCGAGATCGCTCGCCGCGACCTCATGCAGCATCGGCGTGAATAAAAAGTAGTTGTCGCGCGTCACCAGTGTGATGCTTACGTCGTGGCGGCCGCGCAGCGCACGTTCCAGTTCAATCGCGGCGTATATGCCACCGAAACCGCCGCCGAGTATGAGGACGCGGCTGGTGCAGTCTGTGCCACCTGCGGATCCAAAGGACCCCCCGCATCCATCCTCATGATTTTCAGCCTGATCCAATTGACTCGTCCGCCCCGGAAACCTTGAAACTAAACGATTGTTCTCCAACTTAGATGCCCCTCAGGGCCCGCGGTTTCATTATTTCCCATTGGCGTACTGACGGAATGACACTAATATCGATCCGCCACCCAAGTGCCCTGATCGCGAAGCGGAGTTCTCTTTGACAGGAGCGAAGCAACCCTCGATCCAAATCCCTTCCGACGACGCCGCGCTGCGCGAGATCGTCGAGGGCGTGGAATCGGAAACTGGCGATCGTTTCTTCTACTCGCTCGTCAAACACCTCGCCTCGGCACTCGGTTGCGAGTACGCGTTTGTCTCCGAACTACTCGTAGATCGTCTGCGGTTTCGCACGCTGGCTGTGTGGGGACGCGGAACTTTCCTGGAAAACTTCGAAACCCCGCTCGACGGTACTCCGTGCGAAGCTGTGCTGAACGGTAAGTCCTCGCATCATCCCGAACGGATCTGCCAGCTCTTTCCAGCGGACGTCGGTCTTTTACGGTGGCGCGTTGAGAGCTATTGCGGCGTCCCCCTGATCGATTCGTCAGGAACCGTCGTCGGCCACCTCGCGATCCTGTCCGAGCAGCCCATGCCGGATGGTCCTCGTGGACTTGCGATCATGCGGATCTTTGCCGCCAGAGCGCGCGCCGAATTAGAGCGCCTGCGCACCGAGGATGCGCTGCGCCACGCCAACGAGGCGTTGGTACACAGCGAAGAGCGCTTTCGCGACTTGTTCGACGAGGCTCCGATAGCGTATGTGCACGAGGGCCTGGACTCTCGGTTTATCGAGGCTAACCGCACGGCGATGAGGATTCTCGGGCTTAAGCCTGAAGAGGTCGCCGAGATGACGGGGAAGTCTTTGGTGCCCGATACTCCCGAGGCCCAGCGCCGCCTAAGCGAGTGGCTCGACTCAATGGGGCGGGGCACCGCTACTACCGGCACAGTCCTTGAACTGCGCCGCAAGAACGACGGCAAGCCGGCGTGGATCCAATGCTGGTCCAGGCCGGCCCCCGACGGCAGTTACACGCGCACTATGTTCATCGATGTGACGGATCGCGTGCTCATGGAGCGCGAGAAGGCGCGCCTCGAAGCTCAAAACACGTACTTGATTGAAGAGATCAAGGAAACGCACAACTTCGAGGAGATTGTCGGGCAGAGCCGGGCTCTCGCCGAGGTGATCGAAAAGGTAAAGCTCGTCGCGAGCACTGATTCGTCGGTGCTGATCCTGGGGGAAACCGGCACGGGAAAGGAACTGGTTGCGCGCGCCGTACACTCGAATAGCGAGCGCAGGAATCGGCCGCTGGTTAAGGTGAATTGTGCCGCTCTTCCGGTTGGTCTTATCGAAAGCGAGTTGTTCGGTCATGAGAAGGGAGCCTTCACCGGCGCGATCGATCGCCGCATCGGCCGTTTCGAGCTCGCGCACGGCGGAACAATCTTCCTGGACGAGATCGGCGACATGCCGCCGGATTTGCAGGCGAAGCTGCTGCGTGTTCTCCAGGAGCAGGAGTTCGAACGAGTCGGTGGGTCGAATCTGATCAAGGTTGATGTCCGCGTGATCGCAGCAACCAATCGGGATCTTTTCCGATCTGCTTCCGAGGGAACCTTCCGGCAGGACTTGTACTACCGACTAAACGTTTTTCCCGTTCAACTGCCCCCGCTGCGCGAGCGCTGCGAAGATATTCCGCCGCTCGTGCATTACTTCGTCCGTCGCTTCAGCCTGAAAATTGGGCGTAGGATCACTCGCATCCAGCGAGAGACGATGGAACGGCTGATGAACTACAGCTGGCCCGGAAATGTTCGCGAGCTCGAAAACGTGATCGAGCGCGCGGTAATCCTGTCGACGGGAATCGAACTTGAGGTCGGTCCCGGTGTTTTACCAGAGATCGCGGCTGTAGCTGGCGCGCAAGCAGTCGTGCCGCGGCCGGCGCCGGAGGAAAAGGGTCCAGAAGCTCCTTCGCCCCAAAGCATCGATCAGGTCGAACGCAATCACATTCTCGAAGTTCTGATGCGAACCAACTGGCGAATCGAAGGATCTGACGGAGCGGCGGCGTTGCTGAACCTCAATCCCAGCACGCTTCGCAGCCGAATGAAAAAGCTCGGCGTTCAGAGGAGCACACAAGCACTTTCGTAGATCCGCGAGATATCGCGGGCGAGCGTCGCGGCTCGCGGCCTTCAAATAGCCTAAATCCCCGGAATCGTTGCGATCCTGGTCGTGGCTTGGGCCTTGCTCCAATCGAGGCCATGATCAGAATCACTGTCGTTCCCCGTGAGACCAGAGCAACTCGAGTTATCGTCGAGGGCCGGATAAACAAGGCCTCGTCCGTCGAATTGGCTGGAGTATGCGACCAGCATCTTGCTGATGGAAGTGACATCGAGCTCGATCTGTCGGCTGTGACGTTTGCGGACAGTGAGGGCGTTACCCTTGTGCGCGATCTCATTAAGAGAGGCTGCGTATTAGAGGAATGCTCGGAGCTGGTGCGGACGCTGGTCGAGGATCACTCATCCCAATCACCAAAGTCGAACTGCGCAGGCAACGAAAACGAACAGGAGTTGCTCGTGCAGCTACGCGCCGGTGACGAGGACGCCTTCGGCCTGGTGGTTCAGCGATATGGCGGACGAATGCTGGCAACTGCGCGCAGATTTCTGAGCAACGAACACGACGCTCAGGATGCCGTCCAGGAGGCGTTCGCTTCCGCATTTCGCGCGCTCAACAAATTCAATGGCGACGCGATGCTTTCCACATGGCTTCATCGCATTCTCGTGAACGCGTCGCTCGTGCAGTTGCGATCCAGGCGCCGCCGGAGTGAGCAACCCATAGAACCGCTTCTGCCGCGCTTCGATCACGACGGCGAGTGGATCAACGACCCAGCGACCCGGCCCGACGCCACCGAGACAATTCTTGAGCGTCGCGACTCGCGTGAGATGGTGCGGCGCTGCATCGAGCGACTACCCGACAAATACCGGTGCGTCCTTCTGCTGCGCGACATCGAAGAACTGGATACCGAGGAGACCGCGCGATCTCTCGCGACTTCGGCGAACACCGTCAAGGTGCGGCTCCATCGGGCCCGGCAGGCACTAAAGACGCTCATCGAGCGAGAGTCTGCGGTCCTATCGGATATTCCGAACCGTGCGCAATCATCTGATCGCAATTGCGCCACGTCACTCTAGTGTTACCGCAAATGAAACCAATGACCAGGACCCTGAGACTCTTTTTCCCGGTTGCGCTTGCCGTTCTGGCACTTGCACATTCGGCATTTGCGCAATACGGAGGCCAGGGCCTTGGTACTGCCCTCAGCAGCGATCCTTTATCGCACCAGAGTCAGGTTCGTCCCGGCGTAGACGATATTGCAAGTCACGCGTCACAAGAGACTCCGTTCAAGATCATCAAAGACGTGGAGCTGGGCCTCAAAGATGCGGATCCCAATGCGCGCGTGAGCGAGTTGACAAAACTGCGTGATCTGCAGGATCCCGAGGTCAATCAGATCCTCATTCAATCGATAACCGATGAGGATTTGCGCGTGAAGCTGAAGGCCATTGACATCCTCGGCGCCCGGCAAGCTAACGCGGCAGTTGCAGCTATGTCATCGATGCTGTTTCTGCGATCTACGGAACAAATCGTAAAACTTCATTTGGTATCGGAGCTAGGCCGAATCGGCGACGCGCAAGGCACGCTGCCGATCATGCAGTTCATGGCGGAGCCCCAAGACGAACGCGGGCGCGGCACAGCGGTATTCGCGCTGGGCGAGATCGAAAGTGACAAGGCAGTACCGCTGCTCAACAGGGTCTTGACGGATGATCAGAGTCCGATGGTGCGGCGTCTTGCGCGAGAGGCATTGCGAAAGATCGAGGGCGAGATGCCCGTAGAGCGCCGCAAGCAGATAGCGTCGCAGCAGGAACTGCATACCGCGGTTCCGACCGATCAGAAGTTCGACAAAATACGCGTGCTCGACAAGAAACTGGAGGATGAAGAGCGCTAAGCTTCGCTCCCGGCAATATTGGACTCAGATCGACGAGGAAAAACGTGCGTTCATCTAAAATTCTAACGTTGTTGGCAGTTGGACTAGCTCTCGGAATTTCCGGGTGCGCTGCGGTGGAAGCCGCCCGGTCCTCAGAAGTAGAAAAGCAGAAGAGTTTCGAGCATCGCGTTGATACCGCTCATATCTGGGTCACCACCGAAGCGGCTCCCGCCGGCAAGCCCTACTCCACGCTCGGTGAGTTAAGTTACACCGTGCCATTCTCGCCCGATGCTATCGACGAAGCGCAGATCAACGAAAAGTTGAAGAAGATCGCACTCGAAAAATGGCCCGACATGATCGACGCGATCGTCGACGAGAATCAGACTGTCTCGGGCGACGGCTCGCAGATCATGGTCACCGGAAAGGCGATTCAATACGACTCTTCAGTTGACCGCGCCGCCTTGCACCACCTTAACGACAACCTAGTGGCGTCGCCGAACGGCAACTAGTTTTCTCTAACCCGCGGCGAACGGGCTCCAGCGGTCAAAGGATAACGGTGTTTGATTTATCGTCGTAGTCCATCGGCGCTGTCAACCACCAATGGTCGTCAACCACCGCTTGTCAACCGCCGCTCAAGTGTCAACCGCTTCGTCAACCGTCAACCGGTTGACGCGGGAGACCAGTTCGAATCGGACTGCGCCATCAACCATTAAATCCGCAATTCCGACCGGGTATTCACGAGAAGCGTGGAGACGCAGACGGTTGCCGCGGGTATCGGCGGTCGAGGTCGCGAATCAGCGATTGCTGCGTCTGCGAAGTTTAGTGGGCCGGTAGCAGCGGTCGCACATCGCTCGATATCACTTCATACGCACTTCCTCGATGAGCGAAGGTGTGTCCAATAGCCCATCGCGATTTTGATTGTGAGTGAAGTCGTGGGCGATTCTTGTAACGAATTTGCGCGCCAGACGTCAGACTATGGTCGGATATTGCAAGCGACCGCTGTATGCAATCATTGAGGGCAGCCGATGACTGAGCTAGTCACACAAAAGCCGATCATCATTGTCATCGACGATGACCCGTCGATACTGAAAGCCTTGCGCCGGCTTGTCTCCGGGGCTGGCTTCGATGTTCGGACCTTCGATCGTCCGAGCACGCTACTGAGGAGCGATTTACCAAAAGCGGGAGCATGCCTGATAGTTGATATCGATCTGCCGGAGATGAACGGCGTGGAACTATGCGAAACGCTTGCGGCGTCTGGATGCAGACTTCCGGTCATCCTAATCACTGCGCACACAGATGAGGAAACTCGGCGGCTGGCGGACGGCGCTGGTCCAGTTGCTCTGCTGATCAAGCCATTCGGGCGAGAACTCCTGGTGAATTCGATCGAGAGCGCGTTGCTCGCTGGCCGACAGTGATAGTGAGCGTGCAGGTCCCACTGGATGTACTCTCGATCGACGGGATCCAGCTCGGTGCCGAAACGAACCCTACAATTCGGCGAATTTTCTGCTTGACACAAGACCGGATCTGACCCTACTTGTGGTGTCACGTTCCTTCAACCGGACTTCCTTTTCCTTTCCTGGTTGTTGACGATCGACCAGAATCGATCGGCTGACGGTTGATTGCCAAGGGGTGAGGCTGGCGACATGAACGACCGTGTTTCGGCCCGCAGAATGATTTCCAGGAAACTCCGCGCCGAGCGGGCAGTTCGACAACCTATTGCCGTTTCTCTGGAGGGAAAGCTCTTTGAACGTTTCATCGAGGAGCTATCGGCGTCGTTCGTGCGCTCGACCGTCGGTGAAATCGGAGGCGAAATAGACCGTTGGATCCGAGAGATCGTCCTCGGTCTTAATCTCGATCGAGGTGCTTTGGGTCAGGTCGACGCGAAATCGGGCAAATTGGTCGTGCGTCATTCGTGGTCGCGAGACCACATCTTCAAACTTCCGATCGGCCTGGAGTTTGCGGAAATTGCCCCCTGGTTTAATGGGGTCATGATGAGCGGTCGCACTTTAGCGTACTCCAAAGTCAGCGAGTTACCTGCCGGAATTTTTCAAACGCGACTGGAAGGAGTACCGGCGTTATGTTGCGAAGTCGAATGTTACGGTGCCGCTTAGAGTAGGCGGTGAGGTGGTTGGGGTGGTCGGATTTGGCACCATGAGAAAAGAACGCAAATGGTCGCCCGGGTTGATCCGGCGGTTGGAGCTGGTCGCAGAGATCTTCGGAAACGCGCTGGAACGAAGGCTTGCAACTGAGGAAATTATTCTCCTCCGTGATGAGTTGAATCACATGTCGCGTACTACGGTTATGGGCGAGTTGACTGCTTCGCTGACTCATCAGCTGAATCAGCCGATCGGCGCGATCCTGATGAACGCAGAAGAGATCCAAAGGATGCTCGAGGCTGCGGAGCCCGACCTCGAGAACCTCCGGGCCACGGTGGCCGATATCATCGAGGATGATCTGCGTGCAACTGAGACTATCAAGGGGCTGCGCAGCTTTTTTCGCAAAAGCGAGGTTGAGAAAAACCCTCTCTATCTGAGAGAGGTGGTTTCTGATGTAGTGCGTATCGTTCGCAGCGACTCGCTGTTGCGAAACGTATCGCTGGCTTTTGAAGCTCCAGCGACGCGGATGCGCGTAGCCGGCGATCGAATCCAACTCCAACAGGTGATTCTCAATCTGGTTCTTAACGCTTTCGACGCGGTTTCGGAAAAAGAGGACCTCCGCGAAGTCTGCATCGGTATGAGCCTGGGTAAAGATGAGGTCAAGGTAGCTGTTCGTGATTCAGGCAAAGGCATCGATCCCGTAGCGATAACGCAGATCTTCGAGCCATTTTTTACTACCAAGCCCCACGGAATGGGCATGGGTTTGGCGATCGCCCGTTCGATAATGAAGGCGCACGGCGGGAAGATTTCCGCCCGGAGAAACCCCGATTGCGGTTCCACGTTTGAAATCGTTTTGCCGGCGTTGCAAGAGAAAATCTGATGAACTCAAGCACCAATCAAACGCCGGTAAACGATAAGGAGATCGTCGCCGTTATCGACGACGACGAATCGATTCGAAGGGCGCTGGTTCGAACGCTTGGTGCGGCTGGAATGGAGGTCCTGGCTTTTTCGTCCGCCAAGGAATTTCTTGCGGTAGTCAAAAACGACCGCGTATCGTGTGTGGTTTCAGATCTGCGAATGCCGGAGATCGACGGACTTCACCTGCAAAGTGCGCTGGCCGAACGGATGCCCGATGTTGCTATCGTATTTGTTACCGGACACGGCGATGTGCCTTCGACGGTACAGGCTATGAAATCCGGCGCGGTCGACTTTCTTGAAAAACCCGTCAGACGAGCGGATTTGCTGGAGGCAATCGCACGAGCCACGCAGCGAACTCACCGTGCGCAAGCTGAAGCAATGGGCTTGAATTCTCTAAAGCGGCGATACGAGAAGCTCACCCCGCGCGAACGGCAAGTCTTCGCACTAGTCACAGCCGGCTTACTCAACAAGCAGGTTGCCGCTGAACTGGGGAACGCAGAAAAAACCACAAAGCAACATCGCGGCGTGGTAATGAACAAAATGCAGGCAGAGTCGCTGACCGATTTGGTTCTTATGGCCGAGCACCTCGGTGTCAGGCCGTCGCGTACGGACATTTCAAGGGCCAAGGGATTGGTTCGACGCAATTGAAGCGAATCTGTTTCGCCCGCGTGCTATAGGACTTTGGTCTGATAGACGATGGTCCCCTATCGTCTTATTCATCGCTTGCGTGATTTCTGTGTGGCTACGAGGAACGATGTGCAATTTGCGGGTGAATCCGACGCGCTGAGCTTCGCTCAGCCCGTTAGGAATCAGATGTTCGCGCCAGGCCGCGTCGCAAGAAGCTTTGCGATTCTGCTATTGCTGGCTGCAGTCGCTGGCCTGGTTCGTTCCAGAGCTGCTCTCGCGCAATCCGAAGGCGCGGAAGCCAAGGATGCTTCACTCATAGCGTCCGATCGCCAGGTAGTCACGGTGCCTGTCGTCATTGATGGACGCGTGCTGTTCCGAGTGCGAGGAGTGACTGCGTTTCCCGCTGCGGAACGCGCAGCCACGATAGCCCAACGCATCAGAGCAGTTGCAGAGGACAGAGCAATACCTCCCAGTGCGCTCCATCTGGTAGCGAACGATCACTGGACTGAGATTGTCGGTGGCGAGAACAGCATCATGGGGGTCTTTGACGCAGACGCCGCGGCAGAGGCTCCGGGCCTTTCCAGGCAGGCGCTAGCGCAGATCTATCTCAAGAAGATTTCCTCGGCCCTACAACAATATCGAGCTGAACGAGAGCCTGTGCAGTTGGCGCGCAACGCGTTCCGCGTAGCCGGCTGGACCTTTCTCCTGCTCCTGGTTGAACTAGCCATGCTCGGCAGCCTGCGTTGGCTGACGGTTCGAATCGGGCACAGATATGATTCGGCAATCGAGCGGATAGAGACCGGGACTTTTCGACTCATTCGTGCAGAATCGATGTGGGTCGCGATGCGCTTCACGACCCGGCTTCTCGCGCTAGTCGCAGCGCTGACAATCTTTTACGTCTATCTTCATATAGCTCTGGACTATCTCCCTTGGACACGAGCGCTATCGTCACATCTCCGTGCATTGACTGTCGCACCGTTGTTGGCATTGGCTCGCGCAACGGCAGCCGCAATTCCGAGTCTGCTGGTCATTGTTGTGATCGTCGCCGTAGCCCGCTACGTCATCAGATTGGCACGGTTCTTCTTTTCGGCGATCGAGAGCGGAGCGATCACGTTCTCCAGTTTCGAGGCCGACTGGTCAAAACCGACTTTCAATCTCGTGCGGGTACTGATCATCGCGTTCACGGCGATGGTTTGTTATCCGTACATCCCCGGATCTGGTTCTCAGGCGTTCAAGGGCATCACCATCTTCATCGGTGTTCTTTTTTCACTCGGATCTTCTTCGTTGCTCTCCAACATCATAGCGGGGTACACCATGGCCTATAGGCGTGCCTTCCATGTAGGTGATCGTATCAAGGTCGGCGACCTCATAGGCGACGTGACTCAGATCGGGCTGATGGTTACGCACATGCGTTCAATCAAAAACGAGGAGTTGGTGGTCCCGAACTCTCTAATTCTGAACAGCAACGTCATCAACTACGCGTCGCTTGCGCGTAAACAAGGTTTGATACTACACACGGCTGTCGGCATTGGTTATGAAACTCCCTGGCGTCAGGTCGAGGCAATGTTACTGATGGCGGCCGAGCGAACGCCGGGACTACTTCGCGAACCCGCTCCGTTTGTCCTGCAACTATCTCTCAACGACTTTGCGGTTACCTATGAGCTGAACGTCTACTGCGATCAGCCTAGCGGGATGGATCGACTGTATGCAGAGCTCCATCGCAGTGTGTTGGACGTGTTTAACGAGTACGGCGTGCAAATCATGACCCCCGCGTATATCGCCGATCCAGCCGAACCCAAAATCGTGCCGCGCGAGCAATGGTTCGCGAATCCGGCAGAGGCAGCTACTCCACTGAAGATCTCAAAAAACGCCTAGAGACTAATCAAGGAATCGTGAGCCGGAGCCGTGAACCGAAAAGAGTTGAGTTAGGGGCGGATGTGAATCCAGAGCAGACGCGACTTGAAGAAGCCCGCCAGGGGAAAGTGCCATGGCGAAAGTGGGGACCCTATCTGAGCGAGCGTCAGTGGGGCACGGTGCGCGAGGACTACAGTGGGTCAGGCGACGCGTGGAACTACTTAACCCATGATCAGGCGCGCTCACGCGCATATCGGTGGGGAGAAGATGGTCTGGCTGGTATGTCCGACGACCATCAATACCTTTGTTTCGCAGTAGCTTTGTGGAACGGCCAGGACCCAATCCTAAAGGAGCGGCTGTTCGGCCTGACCAATAACGAGGGCAACCACGGCGAAGACGTGAAGGAGTACTACTTTTACCTGGACTCGACTCCGACTCACTCTTACATGAAGTTCCTCTACAAGTACCCGCAAGCGGCGTACCCTTACAGCGACTTAGTAGCGACTAACCGTCGCCGGAGCCGGCAGGAATTCGAATACGAATTGATCGACACGGGTGTGTTCGACCAGGATCGCTACTTTGATGTGTTCGTGGAATATGCGAAGGCTGCGCCTGAAGACATCCTGATTCAAATCACGGTCTGCAACCGCGGTCCCGATCCCGCCACGCTGCATGTGTTGCCGACGCTGTGGTTTCGCAATATCTGGTCCTGGGGCAACGACTCGCCGAAGCCTGTCCTGCGGCAAGCGACCGTGAGCGATGCCGGCGGAACGATCGCCGCGTCACATCCACAACTTGGAGAGCGGCTCTTCTGCTATGAGGGCGCGGCCGAGCTGCTGTTCACGGAGAACGAAACCAACACAGAGCGGCTCGTTCAGGTACCTAGCCGGACGCAGTACGTCAAGGACGGGATCAACAACTATATCGTTCAGAGCCGCCACGACGAGGTGAACCCGGAAAAAACGGGGACAAAGGCGTCGGTCCATCACGCGATAGAAGTGCGTCCTGGGGAATCGAAGGTAATTCGTTTGCGCCTGGTGCCGGGGGCAACGACTCCGCAGAAAGGACAAGTAGGCCTTTTCGGCGGCGCCTTTGACACCGTGATGGAGAATCGCCGGAAGGAAGCTGACGAGTTCTATGCCTCGGTTATTCCGTCGTCGCTCGACGCCGACGCGGCCAACGTCATGCGGCAGGCGCTGGCCGGCATGCTGTGGTCAAAACAATTCTACTACTACGACGTCGATAAATGGCTGGAAGAACATGGCGCCGATCCTTTCAAGCCGATGCGACGTGCACCTCGCAACGACCACTGGCATCACATGTACAACGCGGACGTGGTTTCGATGCCCGACAAGTGGGAATACCCATGGTATGCCGCATGGGACCTGGCATTCCACGTTCTCGCGCTGACCTTGGTGGACGAGGACTTCGGCAAGGAGCAATTGGATCTCATTCTCAGTGAGTCATACATTCATCCGAGCGGACAACTTCCTGCATACGAGTGGAACTTCGGGGACGTAAATCCGCCGGTGCATGCCTGGTCAACCATCTTCACCTATCGCCTGCAGCAGAGCCGGTACGGGCACGGTGACGTTGACTGGCTCGAGCGATCCTTCCAGAAGCTCGCACTCAATTTCAGTTGGTGGGTGAACCGCAAGGATCGCTCCGGCAGCAACGTTTTCGAAGGCGGCTTCCTGGGGCTAGATAACATCGGAGTCTTCGACCGCAGTGCGCCGCTGCCGACTGGCGGGTACCTTGAACAGGCCGATGGCACTGCCTGGATGGCGCTCTTCTGCCAGAACATGCTCGAAATTGCAGTGCAACTGTCGCTCACTAAACCGGCATATACGGACATGTGCCTCAAATTTGTTGTCCATTTTCTGCGAATCGGGTTATCGATGATGCACGCCGGAGACGGTATCGGAATGTGGGACGAGGAAGACGGGTTCTTCTACGACGTACTCCGGCTGCCAGATGGTGGCTCTCAGCGTCTCAAGGTCCGTTCGATGGTAGGTCTGCTCCCGCTGTGCGCGGTTACCGTATTTGATGGGGAAGTCCTGGAAAAGTATCCGCAAATCAGGCAGCACTTGCGCAAGGTTCTGGAGGCGCGCCCTGAACTTAGGACGTTCATCCATGATCCCGTCAAGCAAGGCAAACATGGCCGGCGGCTCGCTGCATTTTTGAACGAAGACAAGCTCCGGCGCGTACTGGCCAGGATGCTCGACGAGAATGAGTTTTTCAGCGCCCACGGCATCCGTTCTCTTTCCCGCTACCACGCGGACCATCCCTACGTCGTTCATCTGAAGGGGCAGGAATTCCGGGTTTCGTATCTGCCGGCCGAATCTGATACGGGCATGTTTGGCGGCAATTCTAACTGGAGGGGCCCGATCTGGATGCCCGTCAACGCATTGATAATCCGAGCGTTGCTGCAGTACTACGCCTACTACGGGGACGATTTCAGCGTGGAGTGTCCGACCGGCTCGGGCCACCGGATGACCCTTTATCAGGTTGCAGAGGAGATCTCTCACCGGCTGACAAACATCTTCCTGCGGGATAGCGATGGGCATCGACCCGTCTATGGTGGGTCCCGAAAGTTTCAAGAGGATCCTCACTGGCGAGACCTCCTCTCGTTCTATGAGTACTTCCATGGCGACAATGGGGCGGGTCTCGGTGCCAGTCACCAGACTGGATGGACAGGAGTCATCGCCCGGATGATGCACCTGTTCGCTACAACTACGAGTCAGCAGGTGCAGGAGCTTGGCAAAAGCGCCGCTGTCACGGAAGTAGCGGCGAAGTAATATAATCGGCCCTTAAGCTGCTCAGCGCCGCTGACGACCCGTTTCTTCCGGGCCTGTATTCTCACAGGCCCTGCAGTCGGTCGAACGGTTTTATATCAGACTTTGGTCCTAGGACTCATGGGCAATAGCCCGATCTCTACAGAACCAGTAATTTCGACCTTGGCCACAAGACCGGCCAGACCAAAGTCGAATAGCTGTTATTCGCAGCTCGTGTGATTGAAGGACTAGACTGGCCCGATTCACTAAGTCCCCAGCGGGCCAGTCAGGGACGGGCCGGCATCTCCCCCGAGACAAGCCGGCCCGTCCTGTCTTGTGACACATTCAGATTGAGGGATGTCGTCAGTTCGCTTCAACCAAGAGCACTAAAGACCGCGCCTCGACAACGAATGACGACCCCGACACAGTCGGTGCCATCTTCCCAAGCACAAATATCGTCGGGTGATGGCAAAGCAGTATCAATCCATCGTTTCCAGTTTCTATTTCGTTGCTCATTCCCTGGCGGCAGCTCGAACATCAGCGGTTCCCAATATGCGTTGAGCATTGCGTGGATCGTGAATCGCTCACGAAGACTCTTGACCGTGAAGGCGATGGAATGCGAATCATCGCTCCAATCGGGGCGGTTGAGTGCGGTGCCGTGCCACTCGAGTTGCGCATTCCGCAGCAGCTGGTTGAGTGTGAGATGAACGTTTTCGGTCGCGACATCGCGGCGGGAGCGAAATGCGATCAGCATCTTGGCGAAACGGTGGATATCCGGGTGCCGTTGCAGCAGGTTCCAGTCGAGCCAGCTGATCTCATTGTCCTGGCAGTAGGCGTTGTTGTTCCCAAACTGGGTGCGTCGCATCTCGTCGCCCATCAGCATCATCGGGGTACCGAATGCGATCATGGTTAAGGCAAGGAAGTTTTTTATCTGCCGACACCTGAGCGCCTCAATGGCAGGATCTTCAACAGGTCCTTCGGCGCCGCAGTTCCAACTCAGATTGTCATTCATCCCGTCACGATTGTGTTCGCCATTGTCTTCGTTATGTTTTTGATTGAATGACACAAGATCGTTGAGGGTGAAGCCATCGTGGCAGGTGACGAAATTGATGCTCTGCTCAGGTTCCCGCTCTTCGTAGCCGTAGATGTCAGGGCTCCCCAGTAAGCGGGCTGCCAAATTAGAGACGGTGCCGCGATCGCCTTTGAGAAATCGTCGGACATCGTCGCGGAACCTGCCGTTCCATTCCTGCCAACTATCTCCGACAAAGCTGCCGACTTGATACAGACCTCCGGCATCCCAAGCCTCCGCGATAACCTTTGTCCCGGCTAGAACTGGATCTGTTTCGATGTCCCAAATGATCGGGGGATTCAGAAGCGGCGATCCATTCTCATCACGCGCCAGAACGGACGCGAGGTCGAATCGAAAGCCGTCAACGTGCATGTGTGTGACCCAATACCGAAGGCTGTCGACAATCATTCGACGCACGATAGGATGGTTAGCGTTGAGGGAGTTCCCTGTGCCGCTGTAATCTGCGTAGCGGCTACGGTCGTGCTGAAGGAGGTAATAGGCTTCGTTCCCCAATCCGCGGAAGCAGAATGTTGGACCAGTTTCATTGCCCTCCGCGGTGTGGTTGAAGACGACGTCCAGGATTACTTCTATGCCTGCACGGTGGAAGGCTTTGACCATGTCGCGGAACTCGTCCATCGGACCGAGCGCATCCTGCCGCGAACTGTAGGCGCGATGCGGCGCAAAAAAGGACACGGGCGAGTATCCCCAGAAATTCACGCGACCTGCGGGCGCATCAGTGGCGTCGAATTGGAAGGTCGGCATCAGCTCCACCGCAGTGATCCCGAGGTCCGCCAGGTAAGGGATTTTTTCGATCAGCCCTGCGAAGGTGCCGGCCTTCTCGGGTTTCACCGCCGAACTTGGATGACGAGTGAAGCCACTTACATGCAGCTCGTATATTACGGTCTCGACAAATGGCCGCTGGAGCGGCAGGTCACCCTCCCAGTCGTACGAATCCGGATCTGCTACGATGGATTTCATAGCAACTGCGGCGTTGCTCGCGTGGTGGTCGTATGCCTTCGGGACAGCGACCGCGCGACCATAGGGATCCAGCAGAACCTTATCTCCATCGAACCGCAGTCCCCGCTCCGGATCGAATGGGCCCAGAGCTCTGAACGCATAGACCTGGCCCGTCAACAAGCCAGGTACAAAGACATGCCAGTAGTGATAGGTACGATGCTCCTGGGGGGACATGGAGACGACTCGCTTCGGTTTGAGCGCATCCTCGGTGTCGAACAACAGCAGTTCGACCAAGGTCGCATTCTTCGAGTACACACTGAAATTCACACCGCCCGGTTGAACGGTTGCACCAAGTGGAGAACTCGTGCCTCGTCCTACACTTGACCGACTCATATCTGTCTCCGCAAATGTCAAATCCGTGTTGGTATCGAGAGAGCACGAGTATGGCGTGCTATCATCAGATTCTCGTCCGTCGCGATCACGTAAGCGGCCACGCGGCTGCCGGGTTTGCTTATCAGCTGGGCCATGGCGACGGTTGGCGCTTTCATCCAATTCCAGTCCGAGCCAGCGACATCTCTGCGATATCGACGCGCGCACAGGGGCGGCGTTCTCGCCGACGCCTGCTGTGAAGACGATTCCGTCGATGCCATCGAGAGCGGCGGTCAGCGACCCGATATGACAAGCCGCCTGGTAGCAGAATACTTCAAGCGCGAAGCGCGCATCTGGGTCATCGCTCGCGAGTAGATCGCGAAAGTCGGACGACACATCGGAGAGCCCCAACATACCTGAGCGTCGATAGAGAAGATCCTCTAGCGCTTCAACTGACATTCCTTTGTGCTTCAGCAGATGCAAAACCACACCGGGGTCGAGATCACCGCAGCGAGTACTCATAGGTAAGCCGTCCAAAACCGAAAATCCCATCGTGGAAGCAATAGAGGTGCGGGCCTTGAGCGCGCACAAGGATGCGCCGTTGCCGAGATGCGCAACCACCACGCGGCCGTCAGCGATTTCGGGCGCTCGTTCAGGGAGGACGGAGGCAATGTACTCATAGGAGAGACCATGGAATCCGTAGCGACGGACGCCTTCGTCATACAGCGCGCGTGGTAGTGCGAAGGCCTGAGCAACTTCAGGCGCGGTGCTGTGGAAGGCAGTGTCGAAGCAGGCGACCTGCGGCAATGCAGGATTGATCTCCATGGCAGTTCGAATTGCGGCCAGGTTGTGCGGCTGATGTAACGGCGCGAGCGGGATCAGCGTCTCCAGTTGGGCAAGCAATTCCGGCGTCACGCGTTCGTGTTTTGTGTGTTGCATGCCGCCTTGAACAACGCGATGTCCAAGCGCGGCCAGCCGGCGCCCGCCGAGCACCTTCTTCGCCCAAGGCAATAGGATGGTCAGGACTTCGCTCGGAGTTGTCGGTGGTTTCCGGCCGAGATCGAGCGGCTTCAGCGCCTTTCCATCTTGCCCGGACGCCTTCGCTGCCGGTTGGGAGCCGAGTCCGTCAACCAGACCTGATATGATCCGGCGTTCTCCCTCATAAAATGCAAATTTCAGCGAAGAGGATCCGGCGTTGATCACGCCAATCACTCGCGCCACATCACTAATTGAGCGGCGTAACCGTCTTTCTCGTGGGCGGGCGGTGGTTGTATCGTTCACTGCATCGTCGTCGATCAGTTCTCTCAGACGTTGTCTGCAGCTGTATCGGCCTTACCGGACGCGATCTTTCCACCCCATCGCCAATCCTTAATGTCCGGCATGTCGTCGCCGTGAAGGGCTATGTAAGCCTTGTGATCGTACAGCTTGTCGCGGATTGCCTGCTTGGCGTACGCGGCTCGTTCGGCGAGCTTTGGAACTCTATCGATCACATCGTTTACTAACGAAAAACGATCCATATGGTTGAGCACCACCATGTCGAAGGGAGTAGTGGTGGTGCCTTCTTCGATGTAGCCGCGCACATGCAAATTGGGATGGGATTTTCGACGGTACGTCAATCGGTGAATCAGCCAGGGGTATCCATGAAAGGCGAAGATGATCGGCTTGTCCACGGTGAAAAGCGCGTCGAACTCAGAGTCTGGTAAGCCGTGCGGGTGCTCTTTCGGAGACTGAAGTGTCATGAGATCGATCACGTTGATGACGCGAACCTTAAGCTGGGGCACATAGGTGCGAAGCAGATCCACCGCGGCAAGGGTCTCAAGAGTGGGAGTGTCTCCGCAGCAGACCATCACGACATCGGGCTCAGAACCTTTGTCGTTGGACGCCCACTCCCAGATACCAATTCCGGCTGTGCAATGTCTTATTGCCTCGTCCATCGAAAGCCATTGCGGTGCGGGTTGCTTGCCTGCAACAACTACGTTGACGTAGTTGCGGCTTCGCAGGCAGTGATCGGTGACCGAGAGAAGGCAATTTGCGTCCGGCGGCAGGTAGACTCGCACGACTTCCGCCTTCTTATTTACGACATGATCGATGAAACCTGGGTCTTGATGCGAAAACCCATTATGATCCTGACGCCAGACATGTGAACTAAGTAGATAGTTGAGCGATGCTACGGGACGGCGCCAGCCTATGCTATTGCACACCTTCAGCCACTTCGCGTGCTGATTGAACATCGAGTCGATAATATGAATAAATGCTTCGTAACAACTGAAAAACCCGTGTCTGCCGGTGAGCAGGTAGCCTTCGAGCCATCCCTGGCATTGATGCTCACTGAGGACTTCCAACACGCGACCATCGGGTGAAAGGTTGTCATCTTCGGGAAGGATTTCGGCTACGTAGCAACGCTTGGTGACTTCGAGAATGTCCTGCCAACGATTGGAATTATTCTCGTCGGGGCTAAATATTCTGAAGTTGGCACTTTCCAGGTTTAACTTCATTACATCGCGGAGAAATTTCCCCTGAACCCGTGTGGCTTCCACCATCGTCGAGCCGGGACTGGAGACTTCGACCGCATATTCGCGGAAGTCCGGCATCTTCAAGTCTTTCAGTAATATTCCGCCGTTCGCGTGGGGGTTGTCGCTCATCCTACGATGGCCTTTCGGCGCGAGTTCGGCCAGATCGTTTCTGAGAGATCCGTTCTTATCAAATAGCTCTTCCGGCCGGTAACTCTTCATCCATTGCTCGAGAATCGTGATGTGCTCAGGCTTGTCCATGTCGCCCATTGGCACCTGATGGCTTCGCCAGTAGTCCTCACATTTTTTGCCGTCGATTTCCGGGGGACACGTCCAACCTTTTGGCGAGCGAAAAATGATCATTGGCCAGGCGGGTCGTCGACTGAATCCTTTTTCGCGGGCATCCTTCCAAATCTGCTTTATCTCGCCAACGGCTGAGTCGAGCGTTGCGGCCATCGCGTGATGCATCTTCATCGGGTCGTGGCCTTCAACGAAATACGGCTTATATCCGTATCCTTCGAAAAGCTTTTTCAATTCTTCTGTCGGAATTCTCGCGAGAAAACACGGGTTGGCGATCTTATAGCCATTGAGATGAAGAATCGGCAGGACGCAGCCATCGCGCTCCGGGTTAAGAAATTTGTTCCCGTGCCATCCTGTTGCCAACGGCCCCGTTTCAGCCTCTCCGTCCCCAACAACACACGCCACCACCAGATTGGGATTATCGAAGGCCGCTCCGTAGGCATGAGACAACGCGTATCCCAACTCGCCGCCCTCATGGATGGATCCTGGAGTCTCAGGCGCAACGTGGCTGGGAATGCCTCCAGGGAAGCTGAACTGTTTGAAAAGCTTCCTCATTCCTTCCAGGTCCTGAGAAATGTCTGGATAGACTTCGCTGTAGGTGCCTTCCATATAAGCCTGCGCAACAAGCGCGGGGCCGCCGTGGCCGGGACCTATGATGTACATCATGTCGAGGTCTTCATCCTTAATGATGCGGTTCAAGTGAACGTACATGAAGTTTAGGCCAGGTGTCGTACCCCAGTGGCCTAGCAGGCGCGGCTTGATGTGTTCCCGCTTAAGGGGTTCTTTCAACAGTGGATTATTCAGTAAATAGATCTGTCCCACTGACAAGTAGTTTGATGCTCGCCAGTATGCGTCCATTTGCCCAATTAAGGCATCATCATGCTTCGACGACATGTTCACCTCATTCGCGGAGAAGCTAAAGATCGATCGATTAGCCCTTTAGTATCTGAGTGGAATCGTAGTGTCTATATCGGATTTATGAATATCGGACCTTGGTCGGATGGCGCTTAGCAGTAGCGTCGTGTCTTCGGCTGCTAGTCTCGGCTCCGTCGCGCAAAGCTCTTTCTAGAGCATCGAGCCTGGGCTTTCGTTCAGTAGCCGAATTACAGGTTCGTCTATGCTGTTATGATCGTATCCGAGGACGGTAAGAGTTGCCGTCCCGAGCTTGAAATATCGACCGGCAGAAGGATCCACAGCAAGCCAACGAGCTATCAATACTCTTAGAAAATGACCGCTTGAGAAAACGGCGACGTTTCCGTGGACCGTTCGAATGCGGGAAAGAAATCGATCGGCTCGGACGACGACGTCCTCTGGTGATTCACCATTGGGACAACCGTCTCGAAAAATATTCCACGTGGGGCGTTCGGCCAGAATCTGCGGGCGTTTCTCTCCTTCATAATCGCCGTAGTTCCACTCCACGAGATCGCGATCGACTTCAGCTACCGATCCGTATCCGGATAGCTCGCAAGTGCGCGCGGCTCGCTGCAGGGGACTGCAGAACACCCGCTCAAAGCTTGCGCCGTGGAGGAGGTTCCGGAGCGAGCGCGCCTGGTCCTCGCCTGCTTTCGTCAGTGGAAGATCCGTCAGACCTGTATGCCTGCGAGACACGGTCCATTCGGTCTCACCATGTCGAATCAGCCATACATCGCGTGTTGCGACTGCATTCATTTCGATAACCGCGTCGATGAAAACTCATCGAGAAAGTAATTCCAGCATCCGCGCTCGCGTCCATCGGACCAAAGTCCGATAGCGACTCGCGTACTACATTTGGCACTTAGAGGACGCCGGAAGCGTTGAAATAATCTAACTATCGCAGCGGAGGAAAACATGAAGGTGCGTAGAAGTTTGTCTTTCTTAGGCTTGATGATTCTCGGATTTGCGATGAACCCAGCGATGCGATTGGCACTGGCGGAGACAGCTGCACCCGCACCTGCTTCAGGCTGGTGACGCCGAAAGTCTACGCGCGGCTACTGTCTTAACGATTCATGGAACAGTAACCGCCGTCGACAAAGCTGAGAAGTTGGTCACTGTTCAAGTCCCTGATGGTAAAAAATATACTCTAAAGGTCGATAACCCGATCAACCTCGATGCAGCTAGTGTAGGAACGGGGCTTGTCGTGCGTTACTACGAAACGGTTACTGTCCGCAAAAAGAAGGCTGGCGAGTCTCTGCCGGCTCTATCGGTGAGCGGCGGCGTTGTTACCGCAAAAGCGGGCGGAGTCCCTGGTGCTGTGGCCGAGGAGCATCTGAAAGCCGTTGTTTCGGTGGTACAAGTAGACAAGGCAAACGGAACTGTAACGATAAAAGGGGCAGATGGATCGGTCGAAACCGCGAAGGCGAAGAATCCGAAAGTGCTGTCCCACCTGAAAGCCGGTGACGATCTGGTCATTACTGCCTCGCGCGCGACCGCGATTTCGTTGGACAAGGAAGCCGGGAAGTAAGCCGTGATGAAGCCCTTCGACCTAGTTCAAAAAGGTCGAAGGCTTCCTAGGTTGTGAGCGGTGCAAAGAACCCTAAGGGCTTAGGGCGTGATCCTCGTGATCTTTGAGCCCTCGATGCCGATTCCACCCATCAGGCCCGACTGGCCGTAGACGAAAGCGTAGACGTCCGACCGTAAGCTAGTGGTAGTCATAGATCGCGCCATCCCTTCGTCAACCACGACCAGGCTTGGTCCGGTACCTATAGCCCATCCTCCACTCTTATCGAGGTACTCCACTGCTGAATCCGTCATGAAGAACAGCGCGTAGGCAAACTTCTTCACGCCGCCTTGAAAACCATACGATGCGGCGCTGGTACGGTAGTAGGCCGCTGTTCGTGAACCTCTACGAAGAGCGCCGTAACCATACTGCGCGCCCACAACAAAGGCTCCTTTTCGTATGTCGGGAAAGACGAGTATTGCCTTTGCTTTCGCCGAGAGTGCTCTCGCCGCCTCGTTTTGAGAATATAGCTGGTTCAGTGAAGCGGTTACTTTTCCATCGATTTCAGACGCACTCGGAGCACTCAACGGCCCCAGCGCAAACGCCCCGCTACCAAATGCCACGCCAGCCAGAATTTGAACCAAGATAACAGTTACCAATCGTTTCATTATCATCTAGCCCTCCAAAAGTCGTAGTCGCCTGTTTCTGAGATGTCCCTGGAACTCACTTAAGCGATTTGCGAAGCCATTCATCGTAGTGCGGCCTCAGTAGAGCAACTGCTTCGTCGGCGGTATCAACGCATCGAGGTATTTCAATATCCGCGGGCGCGGCCAGCTCAAACTCGGGACGCAGCAAGTAGTTACGCGCCCAATCTACAAAATCAGCCCACATCTTGCCTATGAGAATCAAAGGTACGTCATTGCGCAGCTTTCGCACCTGGAGAAGCTGCCATATTGTCGAGAGTTCGAGCACAGTTCCGATCCCGCCAGGTACAACAACGAACGCGTCTGAAGCCAGTACAAAGTGATGCAATCGCGAGAAGAATGTACGATGATCGTAGCTTTCGTCTACGAACGGATTCACCTGCTGCTCGAATGGCAGATGTACGCGAATACCCACATTGGAGGCAGATGCTCCGGCTTGGGCCGCTCCTTCGTTTGCCGCCTCCATCAATCCTGGACCACCGCCAGTGATGACAGCGCAGCCCATAAGCGCAAGCTGTTTGGCGAGATCGCGAACCGCGGTATGCACCCAATGATCGCGGGGAATACGAGCCGAGCCAAAGATTGAAACACGAAACTCAGGTCGTCGCGTGGGCGTCAATCGCGTGAGGTTGTTAACCACATCCCAGAGTCCGAACACAGATTGCCGTAGTATCTCGAGAGTTTGTTCTTCGTCGCTCAAAACGACCGAATCTACCGATTGCCGGCCGGATACGTCTTCCTTCATCGCTGTTTCAACTCCGGATACATCTCGCAGGTCTAAGCACGATTCCACGGAATTGTGCCTTACCGTATGCTTCCCGAAAATCAGACTTTGGTCCGATAGAATTCCGCCTCGAAATTGGGCAATATTTGCCAGCATCGATAACTGAGAATGGAGCAACTAGCCAGACAAAGGTCAATTTGATCCATGAAACACGCGATGACGATCGGATCTTCAGTGACTGAGCACCGGCAGGTTTTGAGAATGAGACTACTAAAAAAGCGCGAAGGCCGTACTTTACCGTTTATACTTGCATTCGCGGTAATGGCGTCCACGACAACGATGCTGCCTGGTTATTCGTTGGGCGCAGATCAACCTGCTGCTGCTGCCGCGGCTCAACCCGGACCGGCTCCGGGGGCTGCTACCGAGAAAGAACTGGAGGAGCTGGTCTCGCCGATCGCACTGTATCCTGACCTATTGCTCGCCCGAATCCTGGTCGCTTCGACTTATCCAGATCAAGTCGTGGAAGCTCATAAATGGCTGCAGGAGAACTCGAAGCTTCCGAAAGAAGAACTGGCCGCCCAGGTGAATGCACAACCTTGGGACCCCAGCGTCAAGTCGTTGGCACAGTTCTCTCCGGTTCTACAAACGATGAGCGACAGCCTGGCATGGACTTCGGCGCTCGGCGAAGCATACTACAATCAGCCTAACGAGGTTATGGCGGCGGTCCAGGCATTGCGCAGTCGAGCTGTGGAGGCTGGGACCCTTAAGAGCACCGAACAACAAAAAGTCGAAGTTCAACCTGCGCCACCACCTGTATCATCGGAAGGTGAGGCACAACCCGCTGCACCGCAACAAACTGTAGTGATTCAGCCTGCTCAACAAGACGTTGTGTATGCGCCTCAATATGACCCCGCGACAGCCTACGGAGCTCCCGTGGCAGCACCCGTCGGATATACCGGGACCGAAGTGTTGGCGACCGGGTTGCTGGCGTTTGGAACCGGGATGGCTCTCGGTGCGCTGTTCAATGAGGATGACGATGACTGGGACTGCGGTTGGTCAGACGACGGCAACGGCGGCGGTAACGTTCACTACAACAACAATGTTTACGTGTCTAATTCGCCGGTTCCACCACGCGGCAATGGCAATGCGCAACGGCAACTATCCAGCAAGACCTCCGGCCGCAAACCGTCCGGGTGGAGTCGGCGGGGCGGGTGGCGTCGGTGGAGCGGGTGGCGTCGGTGGAGCGGGTGGCGTCGGTGGAGCTGGAGGAGTCGGCGGGGCGGGTGGAGTCGGCAGGCCGGGCGGAGTCGGCGGGGCCGGTGGAGCTGGCAGGCCGGGCGGAGTCGGTGGCGCAGGAAGTGTCGGCGGACCCGGAGGAGCCGGTAGACCAGGGGGAGTCGGCGGGGCAGGCAATGTCGGCAGGCCGGGGGGAGTTGGCGGGCGTCCGGCAGGGCCATCTACTCGGCCATACAACCCAGCCACGGCGAAGAAGTACGCAGCAAATAATCCGAACATGGCGAAACCTACCTTCCCGAAGGCGGACGCCCTGCCGAACAGTTCCGGTGTTGGAAATTCGCAGCGGAATCCGGGGCAAAATCAGCCGGCCCGAGCATCGACGCGCCCAGCCCAGCCGGCCAATAGGATGGCATCCAACGGACCGGCAGCTGGGAATCGCGCCAACAACCAGCAGCGAGGATTTGGTGGCGGAGCGGATACCAAAGGCGGACGGACTGGTGCATTTGGTGGCTCTCAACCTGGAGGACGAGCTCAAGCCTCGAGCAACCGCGGAAGGTCCAGCGTCGGCGGCGGGGGAGGCGGCGGCCGCGGCGGCGGTGGTGGTGGTCGAGGAGGCGGTGGTGGTGGTCGAGGCGGCGGTGGCGGTGGTCGAGGAGGCGGCGGACGACGCTAGCTGGCGATTGTGGACTCCCGAGTCCTTCGCACCAGGAAGCTGTTAAGAATGGAAACGCGAACAAAACAGAGACTAGCGATGCACTACTTCAAGAATTCTACTGCGCCGGCCCCACGCAGATATATGGGCGCCATCGCGGCACTTGCCTGCTGCCTTTTGGTCGCCTCAACCGCAATCGCTGCGACATCGTCAGGACAGCAAGTATTCCCAACACCTACGGCAGCAGCAAAGGCCCTGGTGGGAGCGGCTCGCACCGACGATATGGCTGCTCTTTCCTCGATTCTAGGCCCAGATGCGAAGGAGATTCTCTCGTCGGGAGATCCGGTTGCCGACAATAGCGCGCGTGACAATTTCGTCGCCAAGTACGACCAGATGCAGCGCGTGGCCTACGACGACCGAGGTCGAGTAATCTTGTACCTTGGCGCTGACAACTGGCCGTTTCCGATTCCGCTAGTGAAGAGTGGCGACGGGTGGAAATTCGATTCGGAGGCTGGCGAAAGAGAGCTACTCTATCGTCGTATCGGTCGCAACGAACTTTATACGATCGACGTACTTGCAGACCTGGCGGATGCGCAAGAAGAGTATGCCAGCGAGATTCGTGACAACGGAAGCGTCAAGCAATTCGCGCAGAAGGTCCAGAGCGCTCCCGGCAAACGCGATGGTCTTTACTGGTCTGTTAGTTCCGGGGAAGAAGAAAGTCCAATTGGGCCTCTAATTGCGGATGCTGTAGCCGAGGGCTACAAAACCGGCGCCGCCGCAGCAATTCCTTTCCACGGCTACTACTACAGAATCCTCACCCGCCAGGGTAAAAATGCTCCGGGTGGTGCTAAAGACTATCTTGTGGACGGAAAAATGACGCAAGGCTTTGCCTTCCTTGCCTATCCGGCCAACTACCGCGCGTCAGGCGTCATGACATTTATGATAAATCAGGATGGCGTTATCGTTCAGAAGGACCTTGGCACCAACACAGCCAAGGTGGCCAACGGAATAACCGAATACAATCCGGACGCGACGTGGGATGAAGTGGACGATTGAACTGTTTCAGCCAGGCCGAGAGGCTACACCTCGCCATTCAACTGAAGCGATTCACCGTAGCATAGGTGGAGCGACTAGTTGCTAAGAAGTACGTCGCCGAGAAGCAGCGATCTCCTCGCTGGCGTTGCAGTAGCGGCGGTCGAAATTCCAACGGCGCTGGCCTACGCTGAGTTGGCCGGATTTCCTTCAGTGGTTGGACTCTATGCCAGTATCCTTCCTCTAATTCCGTATGCAATCGTCGGCTCGTCGCCACAGCTCATCGTAGGTCCTGACGCGGCGACCTGCGCTTTGGTTGCAGCGGCGCTCGAACCCTTGGCCAATGGGAACCCGCATCACTATCTGGACCTCTCGATCACGCTATCTATTCTGGTTGGGACACTCTGCATAATCGGTGGGCTGCTACGCCTGGGAGTGATCGCGAATTTTCTCTCGCGTCCAGTCCTTATCGGCTTTCTCAACGGCATGGCGTTGACCATCGTTAGTGGTCAGTTAGGAAAGTTGTGCGGATTTGCCGTGCGCACCGACACCGGGTTCTTCCTGCGAATTACAGATTTTGTCTCGAAGCTTCCACGGACCCATTTCCCAACTTTGATCGTGGGGACTTTCACGCTTGTACTTATCTACGTGATGAGGAAGCTTGTTCCTCGCCTGCCGAGTGCACTGGTCGGAGTTTGCGGCGGAATTGCAATGATGGCCGCGTTGAACCTGGAGAAATGGGCAGTAACAACATTGGGCGCAGTTCCGGCGGGATTCTTTTGGCCGCACTTGCCTGCCAGTTTTATTTCTGATGCGGTCCTTCTGCTACCGGATGCGGCGGGCATCGCCCTGATCTGTTTTTGCGGGTCGATGGTAACTGCAAAGAGCTTTGCCGTAAAAAACGGGTACGAAGTCGCGGCAGACCAAGAATTCATCGCCCTCGGTTTAGCGAACATTACTTCCGGTCTTTCAAGCGGCTTCGCGATTGCTGGTACGGATTCGCGCACGGCGATTAACGATGTTACCGGCGGTCGGTCGCAGGTTAGCGGGCTGGCGGCTGCCCTCGTTATGGGATTGGTCCTTATATTCTTTACCGGCCCGCTCGCATATGTTCCGACCGCATCGCTAGGCGCCGTACTGGTTCTGGCTGGCGCATCGCTTTTCGAATTTGAAAGTGTCTGGAAGATACGCGATATCAGCCAGTCAGAGTTTGCGCTCTCCATCATCGCGACATTAGGTGTCGCGACAATTGGAGTCTTGCCGGGAATTGCCATAACCGTAATCTTGAGCCTCATTCTTCTCATAAGGCGCGCTTCCAGCCCGTACGATGCGATCCTCGGGCAAGTTCCCGGCGTCGATGGATTCACCGACATAAGCGAATACCCCGACGCGCAAACAATCCCGGGACTCCTGGTCTATCGTTTCGACGCGGCGCTCCTGTTCTTCAACGCTGATTACTTTAAAAAGCGTGTGCGCGAAGTAATAGCTCTGTCCGCTCATTCGCTACACCTTTTCGTCTTCGATATGGAGGCGATCAATGTAATCGACATGACCGGTCTGGAAGCGTTGGAGGAGATTCGATCGGAGCTAGCCACAAAAGGAATTGCGCTCTTAGTGGCACGAGCCAAGATCCAGATTCGGGAAAAGCTGAGCCGCTCGGGTTTCGAAGAACGATTTGGTGCCTCGAACTTTCATCCGTCAGTACGAAGCGCGGTTCAGTCCGGATTGAATGCACTCACAGGGATGAGCGAGAGTCACCCGGAGGAAGCGGGTTCCATCTGAAGGTATATCGACGAACAATGTTGAAGAGTATTTCGACGGGCTTGCTTATAATTCTTCTAAATCTTACTGGCTCGGCGTGGGGTCAAGCATTGCCGCGAGACGAGCAACAATTCTGCAACGCGTTCCCAGCGCTTCGAGAAGCGCTGAAACAAGCACACGAGAACTCAACGGGCGATTCGCCTCGTGGGCAGCGGCAACTGAGACAAGCTGTGTCCGCTGCGGCAAAAGACTTTAAGCGGAGTGCCGGGTGGAAGAGTTCCAGTCCCTCAGCGAAGAGATGGCTTGGTGACTTGTACTCAATTGCTGAAACCACCGCCTGGGGCCACCACGTGGGCGCTTCCGTAAAGCTGCCGTGCAACGATGTCATTGTCGGAGTTCCCGAATTGGCTGTGCGCCACTGGTCTGTATCAAGCGTTGATCCGGTAGCGACGAGTTGCGCCCCGGCGGATCCATACATCGCCTCAGATATAACTTCTTTTGGAAATCTCAGGAGACTGAGCGTCGGGCAGAGAGTCACCTTCGATGGTCGATTTTGTGCGATTCCCGATTCCGTGAATGATGACGTGATCTACTTTGTCTTTTCGAAGATGTCTCCAACTCGCTAACTTGTACGGCGATCTCGGGAGTTTTTGGGTGGCTGGGTTGGCAAGGAATCTGTTCTTGCGCTTTTGGGCAAAGCTCGAACGGCCGACGAAAAGATCTATTTCGCGGGCCGCCTGCGTCTTTATCTCCATCGTGGGAGTAACTATTTCGGTTCATGGGCTCGCCAATGCTCAAGGGCAGCCGAGCCCTTCGGTGACCGAGGAAGAAAAGCTGGAGCAGGACTTTACCGATCCGCTAACCACGCTTCCACAATTAATTGTCAGAGACAGTTACACGCCCGCAAATTACGGCCCCTGCACACCGGCTTGCATGCACCAGAGACTATGAGACGAATCAACTCATCCTTAGGCCGTTGATTCCTCGTGTCCCACCTCGTTCGTTTCTCCCGTTCAACCAATTGATCCGCCCGACGATCGCGTTGGTAACGGTTCCCAGCTCGCGCGGCGGCACCCGCACCGAATTTGGCGATCTGTCAGTCTTCGATGTCGCCGTTTTGCCTTGGCCCGACAGGAATAAAACCGGGCTATTGATCGGTATCGGGCCGACGTTTGTGTTTCCCACTGCCACCTCTCGAAGCGCAGGACAGGGAGCATGGCAAGCTGGTCCGGCGCTTGGAGCGATTTATACCGGTGTCCCCGGACTGCTGGTTGGATTCATTGCCCAGAATCCAATCTCTTTCGCCTACACATCACCTAATCGGCCACCTCAGAATACACTCCTTCTTCAACCGGTGTTTGCTCTTCATCTCTGGGATAAATGGTACTTGCGATCCGCGGAAGCCACTTGGGCGATGGCGTGGCGTCGACATTCTCCGACCGTGTTGCCACTCAGCATCGGGATAGGCCGAACGCTCGTTCGCCCGGGACTGCCCCCGATGAGCCTGTTTGTTACAGGACAGTGGATGGCCTATCGGCAATACGCTCCTGTCGCGCCGCAGACAACGATAAACTTTGGCATCACAGTAGCTTTTCCCCAACTTCGATCTTACTGGGGTCGCTAGGCTGATCCGCGGAGTTGCGAGTCCAGACCTATAGTGAATCGAATGCTCGCCTTGTTGCTATTCCGTCGCTCCAACTCCGGTCGTGCGGAACAATAGCTTGGCGGCGAAGAGGTTTTCGTTGACGCGCCCTTGAGACTTGAGTTGGCCGCCCTGCCGTTTGCAATGCGGACATGCCATTGAACCGCTAAGCAGGCTTGCGTTCTCAGGCGTTATTCTAAGATCGAATTCGAACCCGCAGCCAGGATTCCGACAAACCGTGCGGTACACGATTCCATGGCTACGTGTTGTTCCTGATTCATGCCTACTGACTCCTGTTTGCATTTTTCTATCCTCCTCGCTCGCGTCACTCTGTAAGAACGTCGTCTCGAACAAATTGAACATTTTCCAGCACCGTAGTTTCGCCAATCATTGACGCACTCCTCGCACACACTTGTGATCGCGCGGATTTCGAGGACATTGCGGCGTTGATTGCCCACAAGGCTTCATGCGCCGAGTTTGGCGCTGAGCACTAACTGGCACAATTGGACCTAGGTCCGACAGACCAAGGTCCTAGGACCTTCATCAATACAAGGAAAGGTATCGGACTTGGTCCGATTTACGCGAGAGCCAAACCGAAGCAAGCAAGGTCGCAAGTCCAAGACCTTGCCTCGTCTGTGCCCAATCAACCCGATCAGTCAGTGGTCAATATGTTGAAGCCAGGCTTGCTGCGAGTCTGCGCACTGACGTGCACATCGGTAATGATAAGCGTCGTTCCCGGCGAAACCGTCGCGCGCAAGTGTTCAAGAAATTGCGGCGCAATGGTCACCTTCTTCACCAGGGTCTTGATATCCGGCGCCGGGCCGCTGCCGAAGCTGGAGGTCGATGTCCAGTCCCGGAGTCCGTTCGCGTCGACTTTGTCGAGGGCTGAGTAGACGTAGCTTCCAGAACCCTGGGCCAGACCGGTCGAGGGCACGGCGGCGCGCCCGATCTCAATGCCATTGCGGTAAGCGTAAACCTGCTGATCCGCGGTACTTAATATAATAGAGAAAGGGCCAGTCGGGGCTTTCTCCGGATGCCATTCAAAACCGCCCGCGGCCAGTGGCGGCGCGGAGGCTGCACCAGTCTTGCCCGATAGCAAACGCCCGGGCTCCGCCGTTTCGCCTGGCGCGAATTTGTCGTCGGTAACGATCACGTTCGTACCGTTGTCTGTGACGGAATAAAGTTTTTCGGCGAAATCAATCGGCAGCCGCACACACCCGTGCGACGCGGGATAGCCGGGCAGGCGACCGGCGTGCATTGCGATGCCGCTCCACGTCAGGCGCTGCATATGCGGCATCTTTGCCCCTTTGTAGATATTCGACTCGTGACGGACCTTCTTCTGCAAGATAGTGAACATCCCGGTCGGGGTGGGATGGCCTTTTGTTCCGGTGCTGATAGTCGAGCCACCGATGCGGACGCCGTTACGGTAAACGTACATTTTCTGTTCGGGAAGGCTGACGATGATAACGACTGGTCCCGCCGGCGAAATCTCGGGATGCCAGACGTAATCACCGGGCTTGAACTCGGTCGTCAATGGCTTAACTTCGCGGCCCTTTGTATGTCCAGCCGCATTAGCAAACAGCGACGTCGCAAGAATGAGAACGAGGATGGCCAGGAGCGCGAGCTGCCGTTTCATCAAGATTGCGTATCGTCGAAACATGCGGTGAGTGTTCACTCGGAAAATGGCGATGCACCTCAAGTCTCTGACAGGCCGCGATGCCGGATACCGCAACCGACAGTATGGTACTAGAAACTCTAAAAGCGCCGAAAAGTCTAGAAGGAAGTACAAAGAACTTTGTATTTCTTAAGATTCCTGAGTAGCAATATTCGATTCCGCCGCGTTCTCATAACCGGGGATCGAAGGTTCAAATCCTTCCCCCGCAACCATTAAGCCTGAGTTTCCGAGAGCGTCGCCTCGCGTTGAATCGCGAACTTACACGCGTATCGATCCTCGCATCGTCCTACTTCTTCTGCTACCATGATTCCTACCAACGGTAGGGCAATATTTATGGCCGCTGCAAAACTCTCCGTGTCGCTCCCACGCTCGCTCGCGGGATTCGTTGAAAACTACCGTAAAACGCGTGGTTTGAAGAGTCGATCCCAAGTCTTCGAGGAAGCAATCAAACTTCTTCGCAACCGGGAATTGGAAGCTGCGTACCGTGCGGCCAACTCGGAAATCGAAGACGTATGGGACAACGTGATTTCGGATGGACTGTCCGATGAGACGTGGTGAAATCTATTTTGCCGACTTGAGCCCCATTCTCGGCGCTGAGATCGGCAAACTCCGTCCAGTGCTAGTCGTCAGCAACGAAGCGAATAATCAGGCAGCAAACACCGTAACCGTCCTACCGATTACGTCGAAGGTCAACAGGATCTATCCTTTCGAGATTTCACTTTCTTCCAGAGACAGCGGCCTGCCCAAAGCATCGAAAGCTCTCGCGCAACAAATCCGTACTATCTCAAAGGAACGAATTTCAGGCAGAGCTCTGGGTTCTCTCAATGCCACTCTGATGCGCAAAGCTGCGGACGCGATGCGCCTTCACCTTGATCTCTAGATCACCTCGACCAGCCGTCGATCAGATTTGCTTGCCCCACGTATCCAGGTACGCGAGTTGCTCGACTGGACGCCGGATCAGCGGGCCGTGGCCGCCGCCGACTGGATATCCGATCGGAATCGCCGCTGCGGTGTACCACGGATCGGGAATCGCCAGCAGCTTGCGCACTTCAGGCTCGCATTCGCAGAGCAGGGTTGTCAGCACGCATCCGAGTCCTTCGGCGCGGCATGCGATCAGCAGGTTCTCGACCGCAGGGTAAACCGATCCGCCGCCGACCACTGAAGCGCGATCCTGCTTAGCGTCCGTGATCGCCATATTTTTCGGATTGAAGCAGAACACCGCGACGACCGGCGTCTCGCCGAAATGCGCGCCCAGGTAATCGCCCGCCGCCAGCGTGCGTTCCGCCCGCGCGCGCACTTCCGCCGGAGCACTGGCGGGAATCGCGCCGCGGTACTGCTTCGAGTACGCGGTCCATCGCTCGTTGTAGAGCTTGCCGAGCGGCTCCTTGAGCGCGCGATCTTTCACGACGACTATCCGCCACGGCTGAACGTTGCCGCCGGTCGGCGCCCAGGTCGCCGCTTCGAGCACGCGATGCAGCACCTCATCCGGAATCGGGTCGGGCCGCAATCGCCTCACGGCGCGCAGCGTGCGCATCGCTTCGTAAATTCCCATCTCCGCCATGTTAGATTTCTCCTTTCGTGCGTGCGCGTTTCAGCCGGCGCCGAGATGCGCGCTTAACATTCCGATCGCCGCCATCACGAACAACGCGACGTCCATCGTGGCATGCGCGACAATCGACGCTTCCAATCCGCGCCGCAAATACAAACGTCCAAACACGACTCCTTCCCACGTCTGCGGCATCACCAGGCCACCGAGCATGAATCGCCAACTACTATGGAACAGCGTCCCAGCCAGGGGCGCGAGATGAATCAATCCGAACAGGTAGCCCTGCGCGAGAGTTACGATCCACAACGCACGGCGTCCCGGATGGCCTCGTGAGTCGCGCGAAATCAGTCGTGCGATCCATCCCAAGAGCGCGAACAGCACCAATCGAAACTGGATCTCCTCGCTGACTGCGGCGGCGATCGCGACCGAAGCTCCGACGAATGCGACACGGCCCGGCGCCACCGTGAGCATCGGCGTCTTCGGGATCTTGAGGCCGGATCCGCCATGCTGAATCAGCATCAGCGGCAAGATTACGATCGCCAGTACGCTCGCGCCCGCGACCGCCGCCAGAAATGCGTAGCCAATCGAGACGCGGAGCAGGCTGCGAATCGGGAAATGCAGCTTCTCGCGCCCGAGCTTTGCGGCGATCAACGGCGCACCGGGCAATCCAAGTTCGAGGCTCAGTCGAAGCGACAACGGTATCAGCGCCGCAAGCACCATCGTGACCCCGAGGAACGGCAGCGCGCGCACGAGCTCCGATCGGTCGAGCGACTTGAGCGCGAAGGCGAGCGGGTACTCGACTATCGCGCCGGTTATCGCCAGCCCTGCCAGCAGCATCGACTCGCGCCGCCTCGACGCGCGATCGACCTGCTGCTTAGGGGAAGGGTAAAGCACTTTACCTAATGTGAAACCCGCCTGGGTTTCACGCTTCCTTGGGCAGGGGTGACCCCTGCACCCAGTATCAATACAAAGATGCGGGACTTCGTCCCTGTTAGAACCTTTTGCATTTTACCGTAGTCGCATCTCTCTCTTACTTACTGGGTGCAGGGGTCACCCCTGCCGCGGGCGCGGGGCGCGGAGCCCCGCATACAATTCCGCCTATTTTTTCTCACCCGCATTTAGCGTGTCCGCGAATGCCATCATCTGAACGATCTGCTCGCGCACCTGCTCGGGATTGTTGCCCGCCGCTTTGTCGAGGTCGCCGATTTCTTCGGGGACGTACCAATGCAGCTTGTCGGAGTGGTAGGCCTCCCAGACAATTTTGGCGACTTCGATCGGCTGGATGAGCCGGAACATTCCTTCCTTGGGTGCGCGATCGGCGGTTCCGGGCGGCAAAATCGCCGTATCGATCAGACCTGGCAGCGTGTCGGCGGCGCGCACTCCGTAGCGGCGGAACTCGATCGACAGCGCCTCGGTCAATCCCTTCACCGCGTGCTTGGTGGCGGCATAGACGGCGATTCCCGGCATCCCGTAGGTAGCCGACGATGACGACGTGGTGAAGCAGAGCGATCCCGGCGTCGCCTTGAGCAGGCCGATCGCGGAATGAATCCCGTTGAGCACGCCGATAAAGTTCACGCGCACGACGCGCAGGATGTCCTCGAACGGCTGCTCGTCGAAGAAGCCGCCGACACCGATGCCGGCATTGTTGTAGAGGATGTCCATCTTGCCGCCGGTCGCCGCGCCGAACTCCGCGAGCGCCTTTTCGTAGTCGGGCTTGTCGGTGACGTCGAGACGCCGCACGACGCAATTGTCGGCGCCGAGTTCCTTTTCGAGCGCGCGCAAGCCGTCGGCGTTAACGTCGTAGCCGCCGATGAACCATCCTTTCTCGCGGAACAGGCGCGCGGTCTCGCGGCCCATCCCGGACGCGGCGCCGGTGATAAAGATCGATTTGCGGCCGTTGGCAGTTCCCATAGAATTCTCCCCGATGCGGTTACTTCGGATCGAACATAGTCGAAGTTCGAGGCGGCTGGCGAATGGTCGCGCGAGAACCTCTCCCCCGGCCCCACTGGCTTCCCCTTCAGGAGAGGGGAGCGACCAGAAAGAGTGCTTCGTTTATGTGCTCGGTAGTTGCGGTCCTGACGGGTATCGGACGTACGTCGGATGGACGAACGATCTCGAGCGGCGCATCGGGCGGCACAATGCGGGCACGGGCGCGCGGTCGACGCGCGGGCGGGTTTGGTTTTTGTTGTATGCGGAGCGGCACGACTCGCGCGAAGAGGCGATGAGCCGCGAGTGGCATTTGAAGAGGAATCGGGCGTTTCGAAGACGGCTGACCCAAAGCGGCTAAGCGAATCGCGAATGCCCGATTGTTTTCAGAGGTCGCCGCTCACTTGATAGAGTGCTGTTAAAGGAATTGTAGGAGCTGATATGTCGCGAATTCCGTTGATGGAACCAAACAACGCGCCGCCTGAGGTGCGCGCGATGTACGATAAGCTGCAGGCTGGCGGCGTCGGAGTCTTCAATGTGATGAAGATGTTCGGCAACAATCATCATTTCCTCGAAGCGATGTACCACCTTATCCAGGGAATCTATGCGGACGCGAAACTGGCGCCGCGTTATCGGGAGCTGGCCTACCTGCGCGCGTCGCAACTCAACTCCTGCCACTATTGAATTCCCACACACGTGATGCTCGGTCGGAGCATCGGACTCAAAGACGAAGAAATTGCAGCGATGGCGGAGTCGCAAAGCAACCAGTTGTTCGACGCGACTGATCGACTGGTACTGCGTTACGCGGAGGTATTGACGCGCGAGAACCGCGTTAGTGATGAACTCTATGCAGAGCTGGCCGCGCGTTTTCCGCAAGACGAGCTGGTCGAGCTGTGCTTTACGGTAGGACTAGCCGCGCTGGTCAATCGAGTCCATGCGACGTTTCGGACCGATGTCGACGACCTCACGCGGACGGTGGTTGGCGACGCGGCGTTCTGTCCGATAGGGCGCTAGGGTATCTCCCTGATAGAGCAAAGCTAGGATCGCGCAGAACGCCGGAACGTCCTCGAGATTCTTCGCTACGCAGTCTTCGCTCAGAATGACACGAACGGCCGCTTCTTTTTTTGAGTCATCCTGAGCGCAGCGAAGGATCTCGCGCGCTAGCGCGTCTCACCGTAGCACCAACATATGATTCTACTTCCTGAAATCGATTGGTTGGGGGCAGGCGGTGCCGCCGGCGTTGTAGCCGTAGACCATTTCGCCGCCTAAGTCTGCGCCTGTGGCGATTAGTCCCATCACTGCTAGTAGACCGGCTAGGAATATGTAGCGGACTCTCGATTGGCATTGGGCGCGATGCTAGCGCCCAGATTGTTAGCGCGCCGGTTAGTATCGACGCGGCTACCATCAGGTGTTTGTGATGAGCTCAGTAGTTCGTCGCGGACTGATTGCTGAGACCATCAGGCCGGGCGCCGCGTAGAAGCCGCTGACTAATGCTAGTGCGGCGCTTAGGGCGCCTAGTAGCAGCATCCAGAGACTGGTCCATTGAAGTTTTTCGCTTGCGGTGATCCAGGCGAGGAAATACATCAGCGACGCGCCGTAGATGAAGGCGATCGGGAAATGGACTAGCAGGGGATGGTAGTTCTGTAGCTGCGATGCGCCTGGCAGGATGCGCTCTAGCACCGGCTCGACCGCGGCTACTTCACACTCTCGACGACGATGTACTCTGTGCCGTTCTTGCTGTATGTTTTGCCGGTCACTGTTACCTCGTCTTCCATTCGCGAGGTTACGCTATCGGGCAGCGGTGACGCGTCCTTGTTGGGTAGCAGGACGTAGGACTTCTCGGTGCCTTTCTCGATCAGAGTCACTGGAATTCCCGCATGTGCGCACTTGATTGCGCATTGCTTGTGGCCCGCGCCCTTCGCACCCATCGTGCCATAGCAGTAGGCGTCTTCGAGATTGCCGGTGACCGAGGTTGAGGCGCTATCGGCGGCGAGGGCAATACCAGCCAGTCCGATTGAGATGATTAGTCCTAGTGCAGAGTTTAGCGAGACGGTTCATCGTGCACTCCTTGAGATGGATGCGGGACAAATACGCGAGCGTTCAAAGACCGAAGTAATCGGTCTGACGGAATAAATTCCGTCCTACTTACGATCGATGCGAGGCTGTGTGGAGCATGCAGTGGGCGCCCATGCTGTGGCTGCCGCCGGAGCAGCACGATGCGCTCGGGCAGCATCCCTGCTTTTTCACGCAGCATTCGGGAGTATCGGACGCGCTCTTGCCGCTGGCAGCGTTCATGGCGAACGGCGTGACTATCACGGTCGCGAGAATTGCCATCCATGCGAATTTTCTCATGATGAAGTTCCTCCGCGTTGAAGTTTAACGGCGATAAGAACGTGCTTCGACGGTCGAGCCGACGTCTGCCGCCGAACATCTCGCGCCATCCCTTGCGGCGCGAGCCGGGCAATCGCGCGCCCATCCGCTGCAGATGCGTCTCGAGAATCTGCTTGAGCTCCTCGTTGAGCCGTTCGATTTCGACTTCTTCGGGCATCCGGGGACGCGGCTGGCTTTCGGTGGCGACTGCGCCGCGCCGCCTGCCGTAGAGTTGCTGCAACCGCAGCTCCGCCTTCGCGAACATCGCCTTGTATTTGTAATCGAGCCGGGACAGCGCGTCGGTCATCGCCGCGAGCGCGACGAACCTGCGGCGCATCCGCCACCATTCGAACATCGTCAGCAGCATCACGCCGAACATGATGAGCGCGAAGATTCCGAGGCTGACCGCCGTCGCGCGCCACCATGGCAGTATTTTGACGCTGAGGTTCAAATCCTGATTCTCGCCGGTGAGATCCTGCACCTGCGTCTGGAGCGTTTTGACCTGCTCCTGCGCCGAGTCGGATTTTTGCTCGGCCGCCTGCTGCTGCGCGCTCAGCGTCTCGACTTGCGCCTTGAGGTTGGAGACCTCGGTGGTGAAGGGATGCGGAATCTTCAGCACCTCGTCAATCTGCAGCTCGTCGTCCACATGAATCCGATTGGCATGCGCGACTTCTTCCGGCGTGACCCCGAACATCTGGGCGATCAAACCTACCGAATCACCGGGCCGAACCGTGTAAGGAATTGTGTTCGCGGGCTTGACTGGCTTCGGCGCTGATTCCTCCGCGGCGGGCTGATCAGTGTCGCTCGGCGCACGCACCACTCGCGCGGGGGGCGACGAGGGCGGAATCGTACTCTCGTTGAAATCCGCTTGCGCAAACGCGAGTCCGCATCCGGCGACGACAAACGTCACCGCGAGGGCAAGGCTGGAAAAAGACGACGCGTACCTTCGCGCACTCATGATTAGGACCTTTACCTGCGAACCTATTCCAGTATCTATCAGATTTAGGTCAGGATCTAGGATGTAGCAAGCGTGCAACTACGTGGTCGGCGGATGCAGCGCGGCGTACGCCGCCCCAACCACACCACCGCGCGGACCGAGCGCGGCGCGCACGATTTTCGCCTGCGAAGCGATCGCGGTGAAGGCTCGCTCGCGGACCTGTGCGTTCATGGTTTTGCGCATATAGGGCAGGGCGCCGGCGACACCCCCGCCAATCACGACCAGCTCGGGGTTGAAGATATTGAGAAAAGACGCGATCGCGATTCCCAGGTAATGACCGGCAGTCGCGAAGGCCTCCAGCGCAAGCTTGTCGCCGCGCCGAGCCTGGGCCGAAAGTCCTCGCACCGAGAAATTCCCTTCAGAATCAACTATTTGGGCGGGTAGAGGCGATCCCGGAGCGCAGTCCCAGGCGATTCTTCGACGAGGCCGCGCAGGCCCGACGCGGAAGCGTACGCCTCGAGGCATCCATGCGAGCCGCAATCGCATGGCGGACCGTCGGGATTGACGGTCACATGGCCCAATTCACCGGCCATCCCACTGCGCCCATGGACCAGCTTGCCGCCGACGATCAATCCGCCGCCGACTCCTGTGCCGAGCGTCAGCAACACGACGTCGCGACGTCCGCGCGCCGCGCCGCGCCAGTATTCGCCGAGCGCCCATGCGTTCGCGTCATTGTCGAGGACGACCTTGCGACCGATCAGCGTTTCGAGCTTGCTGCGCAGCGGGTATCCGCGCCATGCGGCGACGTGCGGCGCCTGCATCACGGTGCCGGTGTGAACATTGAGCGGGCCGGGCACTGCGACGCCGATCGCGCGCGGCGATCCGAGTCCGCGCCGGCGGGCGGTATCGAGCAGATGAAGAGTCTGCGCGGCGATATTCTCGGCGACGTCGCCGGCCTTGCGCGACGCGAGCGACGGGCCGTGCTCGATCAACAAAACATCGCCGGCGACGGACACGGCTGCGCATCGGATATTGGTGCCACCCATATCCAAGCCGACCGCCCACCCACGCGTCATTTTCCGGATTCGCCCGGGAACTTCATCAGCGCGAGATATTCGCGATTTCCTGCCGCGCCTTCAATCGGCGATTCGAGCGTGCCGACTACGTCCAGCCCGATCTTCTCGCGCGAACTCGACGATTCCCGCGACTGCTTCGCGCCGCAGCTTTTCGTCCTTGACGACGCCGCCCTTGCCGACCTTGCCCTTGCCCACTTCGAACTGCGGCTTGATCAACGCGACTATCTCGGCGCGCGGCGCGACCAGCGCGAGCACCGCCGGAATCACCAGTCGCAGCGAGATGAAGCTGGTGTCGATGGTCACGAGCTCGGGCGCGTGCGGCAAGTCGGTCGGCGAGGCGAGCCGGATGTTCATGCGATCGAGCACGGTGACGCGCGGATCCTCGCGCAGCTTGAGCACGAGCTGGCCGTAGCCGACGTCCATCGCGATGACGGCCTTGGCGCCGCGTCGCAGCAGCACATCGGTGAAGCCGCCGGTCGATGCGCCGACGTCCATCGCGAGCTTGCCTTCGACCGAGATGCCGAAATGCTCGAGCGCGGCGATCAGTTTGTACGCTCCGCGCGAGGCGAATTGCGGCGCACCGGCCATCAGCGCGATCGGCGTCTCGGAATCGACCTTGAGATCGGCCTTGTACGCCGGTCGCGAATTGACGCGGACGCGTCCCGCCATGATGAGGCGTTGCGCGATCTCGCGACTGTCGGCCAGACCGCGGCGGGCCATTTCGGCGTCGAGCCTGAAGCGGGCGAGCGGCGCCGAGGAGCGCCGGGTCCGGGTTTTAGGCTTGGGCTTCGCGCCAGAACCGTTGTTAGAAGGGTGTTTCGTCGTCGTCCTTTGCGCCGGCGGGATTTTCGTCATCTGACGATGGTTCAAAGGGCGCCGTGCGCAGTTCGCCGCCGGCGCTCCGCGTTAGCAGTTCGACCTTGCGCTCGACTTCGTCGAGTTTCCCATTGAGCGCCTTCACCAGCATCACGCCGCGTTCGAAGGCTCCGATCGATTCGTCGAGCGTAAGCTCGCCCGAGTCGATCTGACTGACAATCGTTTCAAGTTCCTTAAGCTCATCCTCAAATTTTTTCGTCTTCGTGCTCATCACTCTTCTACAGAGAACGGCCGGTAGCGCGTGCGCTGAGCCGCCCCTTTGCAAGCCTGATATCCAGCTCGTCGTCGAACTCCACCGTCGCGGCGTCGAGCACCGCGCGCGAACTGCTCTTGTTGATTACCACGGCGTAGCCGCGATCGAGAACTTTGAGCGGCGACAACGCGTCGAGACGGCCGGCATGCGCGCCGAGTTGGCGGCGTTTGGCTTCCAGAGCCGACGCGACGCCATGAACAAGATTGTTGCGAAGCCTCGCTGTGCGCAGGCGCATCTCGCGCACGGTCGCATCGGGACTGCGAAGACGCAGCCGCAATTCGCGGACGCTGCGACGGCCTTCCGCGATTCGCGACGACACCGCGTCGCGCAAGTTCAGCGTCGAGGCCGGCGACGCGTTCGCGCGCGTCGGCGACAATGCTGCCGGGATGGCGAATGCGCTCTGCCAGGTCGTCTACCGATTCGCGACGGCCCGACAGTTCGCGATCCATCACGCTCGCGAGCGACGCGCCCAGCGCTTCGACGCGCTCCTTCAACTCGACGAGACTGGGCACGACCATCTGCGCGGCCGCCGTGGGAGTGGGCGCGCGCATGTCGGCGACAAAATCCGCGATCGTGTAATCGACTTCGTGGCCGACTGCTGAAATTACCGGAATCAACGATCTGAAAATCGCGCGGGCGACGACTTCTTCGTTGAACGCCCACAAATCTTCGAGCGAGCCGCCGCCGCGTCCGACGATCAGCACCTCGGCGCGGCCGTCGCGATTGAGGTCGGCGATCGCGTCGGCGATTTCCTGCGCCGATCCGTCGCCCTGTACTTTCGCGGGCCGGAAAATTACCTGCACGCTGGGAAAGCGATCGAACAAAATACGCAGCATGTCGCGCAGTCCCGCGCCGCCGTGCGCCGTCACGATTCCAATGCGTCGCGGCAGGAACGGCATCGCGCGTTTGCGCGCTCGATCGAACAATCCTTCGAGCTTCGAGCCGACGTTTCAATTGCTCGAATGCGACCTGCAACGCGCCGACGCCGCGCGGCTCCATCTCCTCGGCGTAAAGTTGCAACGCACCGCGCTGCTCGAAGACCTGGACGCGGCCGCGAACGATCACTTCCATCCCGTCGACGACTTTGAAGCGCATCCGCTGAAACGCCGACTTGAACATCACGACGTTGATCGCGCTGCGCGAATCCTTGAGCGTGAAATAAAGATGATTCGACGGCGCCAGGCGTGCGTTGGAAATCTCGCCGACCACCCAGCCCTCGCCGAGCCCGGCATCGAGCGTATCGCGAACCATCCGCACCAGGTCCGATACGGTGATCAGCCCCGTGCGATGGCCGCGCAAAGAAAGATTGAGCTGGCCCGCCATTAATCGTTTAGCTTATCAGAACGAGTTGGCAGGCACCTATATGGGGCATCAGAGGAGCTTTTCGACAATCGTCGGAGATGCCGGCTTGAACGAAGCGTTTCTACAAAGGATACTCAAGGCATGAACGGCAAGAACAAGAGAGTTGCCACGACCGGTCTAACGGACCTCAACAGCCGTGAAGCGGTTGAACACTTCCGTAAGGCCGCGGCGGAGTTCATGAAGAAGTTTGGGCGATCCAAAGAATCGGCGATGAAGGTGCTGGTTGAGGCTGGCATCTACACGAAGTCCGGCAAGCTCACCAAGAATTACCGCTCCTAGTCACCCGTTCTCTGTTGCATCAACTCGCTACGAATTTTGTTCTCGGCTACCACGGATGCGAGAAGGCCGTTGGCGAGAGAATTCTGACGGGTGAGCCTTTCAAGCAAAGCAACAACGACTATGACTGGCTGGGTCCTGGGATATATTTCTGGGAAGCCAATCCTCTTCGAGGCCTCGACTTCGCCCGCGAGGCCCGGAAACGCCGCACGTCCAGTATCAAGCAACCGTTCGTCATTGGCGCGGTGATATCGCTTGGGCTGTGCTCTGGATCTCACGACCACCGCTGGAATCGAACAAGTTCGCTCTGCCTACCGCGACCTCGCGGGACTCGCTGCGACCGGCCGTCTCGAATTGCCTCAGAATGCGGCCGACGGCCTCATGCGGCGATTGGATTGTGCGGTTATTCAAATGGTCCACACCATCCGGCGCGAGCGGAAGGATCAGCCCGTCGATACGGTGAAAGGCGTATTTCTCGAAGGCCGGCCGCTTTACGAGGGGTCCGGCTTCTTCGAGAGGACTCACATCCAAATTGCGGTTCGCAATCACGAGTGCATCAAGGGCGTATTCCGCGTTCCACCTGCCCAGCTTCGGTCAGTCAATAGAGGATGAGCTTTTCGACGATTGCTTTGGCCAGAGGCTCGCGATGGCGCATCCGGCCGAGCTAGGACGCTTTGACGATTTGTTGTAGCGACTCGTCGTCGACCTCGGTGGTTGGATCGCAATCGCAGAGAATGTAGCCGGCGATTTTTAGGCCGCGGCCCTCGCTGCGTTGAATCGTAAGCATCGTTGCTTCGATGCATCCTGATCGATTTCCCACGATCACGATAATTTCGAGCCCTAGCGTCGCGGCGAGGTCTGCGAAATCGATCATGCTTGAGCTTTCGACCAGCACGACGTCATTTTGCGCTGCGATCTCATCAAAGCATCGCGAGATGTGAGCAAAGTCGACGTCCGCTGGCGTTGAGCTGTAGCGATATGGGCAAATCAACTCCATCGGCGTCGTGGAACCGACCGCGAGCGCCAATGCTTGCGCGTCCTGCGACTCGAGCGTGTCCACCGGTTTCATGACGCCGACGCGCATCCCGCGTGCCCGCATCGCGAATCCCAGCGCGCAGCCGACTGTTGTCTTACCGACGCGCGGGCCGGTGCCGGTTATCAGGAATCGTCGCGTCATAGCGTGATCACACAGCACTTTGCGGCTACCATCAAGCAACGACTCGCGATCCGGAATCGAGGGAGGAATCAATGACCAACGCTCACGCCCCCGTCGTCGAGAAATGGGAACGGCAGCGCATCCGTCACGTCCATCGCCACAAGCCCGTTATCAATATCAACAAGATTGACGCCGAGAAGCTCACCACCGGACAGCGAATCGCGGATCGGCTCGCGATGGTGATGGGTAGTTGGGCGTTCATCATCATACAGTCGATCATCCTGGCGTTTTGGATCACCCTGAACGTCATCGCGTACATCAATCACTGGGATCCGTACCCGTTCATCCTGCTCAACCTCGCGCTCAGTTTTCAGGCTGCCTATGCCGCGCCGATCATCATGATGTCGCAGAACCGGCAGGCGGCGAAGGACCGGCTGATGGCCGAGCAGGATTACGAGGTGAATCTCAAGGCCGAAGAAGAGCTGAAAGCGATCATGACGCATCTTGAGCAGCAGGATGAAGTGATGCTCGACGTATTGCGCCGGATGGAGGGTCAGCATCAGGTGATTATGGGCAAGCTCGAGGTGCGCGCGCCCGACAGGCAACTCCGCGCCGCCTTAAAAAGAAGATCGTTGCGTGACTTGCGGGGCTAAACTATTGTCGATCCACGCGCTTGGCGCCGTCTGATGTCGTTTTCCTCACAAGACAAGCAGGCTAGACGAGAAACTCGGGCAAATCCTTAGCCGGGTTGGTTCCGTCCGCAGACGCCTTAACTCATTGGCGTTGCAGCATGCAATTTTTTACCTGCTCGCGATCGCGATCGCTTCCGGCGCTGCGATTTTTGCTGGTGCATTCACGTTGTCGCCGCTCATTTTCCTGATTGGCGGGTCGGCGCTGGTCGTCATTGCGACTATCGGTATCGCTAGTGCCGTCTCGGCCGGCTGGCGGATGCGCACCAGCGCGGCGGGCGCTGCCTCGATTGCCGATGATCGTGCCGAGCTCAAGGGTCGCCTCTCGACCATCGTCGCGCTGGCGGATACCGAAACACGCGGGCCGCTGTGGCCGTACCTGGTTGAAGACACTCTCGGCCACCATGACGAGTTCGCCGCCTCGAAGATCGAGCGTCGCCGCGTATCGCGCGGGATCTATCCGCTGGCCGGAGCACTCGTGCTGGCAGCGCTCGCGTTCCCGATATCGAAAATCAAGCGCGCACCGCAAGTCATCCCGGGCAGCGGGCAAGACGATCTGACCGTCGATCTCGACGACCTGCATCTGCGGCCGGCCGAGCCGGGCGATGAATCCGGCATGCAAGTCACCGCCGATCCCGCGACCATGCGGCGCCTCCAGGAGAAACTTGCGCGCCAAAGTGCGGGCGGCGGCGACGGGAACGGCAACTCGATGAATCAACTGATGAATCGCGCACGCGACATGGCCGGTAATCTACAGAATAAACTGACCGGGCAGCAGATGGCGTCGAAGCAACGCCTCAATCTGCGGCTGGCCGATGCGGGCCGCGATCGGGATCAAAATGAGATTCATCGCGCTCCTGACGCGCAGAAAAATCGACACGGCGAAACTGCGGGGCAGTTTAAGCAGGATCAGCCCAAGTCCAACCACGCGCTCGATCTGCCACCGGAAGACGATTCGCGCCAACCCAATTCGCAGCCTTCGCCGAGCGGCCCGGGTGAGGCGAGCCTCGAGTCCAACGCCGGCAGGGATAATCCCAACAAGGACGACAGCGCGACCGATCGCAGCATCCAGCAAGGCGGCGAGAACAGCAGTAACGGCGGCGAAGCGCATGGAATCGGCGCCGATCCCGACAGCCTGTTCGGCGCGCCTGCGACGTCGAAGCTCGGTAGTGAGGGCTTTGAGATTGCAATCGAGGCGCGGCCAATCGATCACGGCGCGAAAGGCAGTGGTCACGCCTACGTCCCGCCGAAAGTCCGCACTCCGCTCAGCGTGAACCAGGAGCCGGACGAACCGGTGGCGCGCGCAGCGGTGCCGGCCGACGATCGGACTACAATCAAGCGGGTGTTTGAACGATGAGCGACGTGCAGGCGGAAACGCCAACGGTGGCGGATTTCGCCCGGACGTTTCGGCGTATCCAGGCCGAGATCCACAAGATGATCATCGGCCACGAGCAGGCCGTCGAGGAGCTGCTCTCGGCGCTCTTCGCCGGCGGTCACGTGCTGATCGAAGGCGTCCCTGGCACCGGCAAGACCACGCTGGTCAAGACCCTCGGCCTCGCGCTTAATCTCAGCTTCAATCGTATTCAATTCACCGTCGATCTGATGCCGGCAGATATCACCGGCACGCGTGTAATCCTCTCGGGCGAAGACGGACGTCGCGAGTTCACATTTCAGCCGGGACCCGCGTTCTGCCATATCCTGCTCGGCGACGAAATAAATCGCGCGACGCCCAAGACGCAGTCCGCGCTGCTCGAGGCGATGGCTGAATTGCAGGTGACGGTTTCGGGCACGACCTACCGGCTCAAGCCGCCGTACTTCGTGATGGCGACGCTGAATCCGATCGAGATGGAAGGCACCTATCCGCTGCCCGAGGCGCAGCTCGATCGCTTCCTGTTCAAGGTCCGCCTGAACTATCCCGACGAAGCCGAGCTGACGAGGATCATCTCGTCAACGACCGGGCCCGAAGATGCGGGTATCGAGCCGATATTTCACGCGGACGAGGCGGCCGTGCGGGTCGAAGGCCTCAAACGGCTGGTGCGCGAGGTGATGGCGGCGCCCGCGATGGAGATTTACGCGGCGCGATTGGTGCGCGCGACGCAGCCGCAAAACTCGCGCTTCGTGACCGACGAAGCCAGGGGCGTGCACGACGAGATGGTCAATCGCTACGTGATGTTCGGCTCGAGTCCGCGCGGCGCGCAGGCGCTGATTCTCGGCGCCAAGGTGCGCGCCCTGCTCGACGGACGCGCCAACATCGCGCGTGAAGATATCGAGCACGTGGCGATCGCCGCGCTGGCCCATCGCATAATGCTCAACTACGCCGCGCTATCCGACGGAATCGACGCCGCGCACATTGTCGAGCGCGTCATCAAGTCGGTTCGCGCCGCGAAAGTATAGGCGGTCCACAATGCTCGAGGCGCGCGCTTTCGAGCCCGAATATCTGCGAAAACTTGACCGGCTGGTGCTGGGCATCAAGCGCGCCCGCACCGTTCGCGCCGGTCAGCGCGCGCTCGGCAGAATCCAGGGACTTGGAATCGAGCCGGAAAATTACAAGGAATACGCCCCCGGCGACGATTTGCGCTTCCTGGACTGGAACGCATTTGCCCGCCTCGACGAATTGATGCTGCGAACCTACCGCGCCGATCGCCAGGTCGAGGTCACCTCGCTGATCGACGCGAGCGCCTCGATGGGATTGCCCGAGCGCGACGACAAGCTCGGGCTCGCGCTCGCCATCGGCGCCTCGCTCGCGTACATCGGGATGGCCGACAACGACGCGGTGCGAATCGGCGCGTTCGCGATGCATCGCGGATCGATGAAGCTCGAAGCGACGCCGTTCCATCGCCGCCGCGAGTCGTACCTCAACTTCAAGCCGTTCGTGACTTCGGTACGGGCGAGCGGCGAGACCCGCCTGGGCGCCGCTGTCGATGAATTGCTCCTGCAGCGCCGGCCCGCCGGGACGGTCGTCGTCATTTCGGATTTTCTCGTCAACGAAGGCGATCTCGAAGACGCGCTCAAGCGGCTGGTCGCCGCGCGTCACGACGTTAAAGTGATTCACGTGATGGGCGAGCAGGAGAGCACTGCGTCGTATCCGCCTGGACTGTACCGAATCCGCGATGCAGAGACCGGCGAGGTGCGCGAGACCGCGCTGGACGCCTCGACCGCCGCCATCATCCGGCGCAAAGTCGAAAAGATCGCCGCGCGCATCCGCGAGATCTGCACGACGCACGCGATTACCTACGCGCAGGCATTCGGCGCGGGCAACCTGGACAGTTTTATGGAACGGGAACTCCCGTTGCTGGGAATTGTGAGATAGCCGTGGGCCTCCTGAATCCGCAAAACATCATTTATGGACTCAGCCTCGCGCTGTTGGTCCTGATTTATCTGCGCTCGCGATCGCGCCCGACGATCGAAGTGTCGAGCCTGATGCTTTTCGACGAAGCAGCGGCGCCCGTGGCCAGCGTCCGTCTCGTGCGTATAGATCCGCTGTTCTGGCTCGAGATGCTGACCCTGGCCGCGCTGACCTTCGCGATCGCCGGACTCTACGTGATGCGCCCGCCGTCGCCCGGTCACGGCCGCAGCCACGCGCTGGTGTTCGATCTCGGCGCCGGGATGAGCGCGCGCGACGGTTCGGTCACTCGGATCGATCAGGCGCGTCGCGATGCGCTCGAGATAATCAATCAGGCGCCGGTGGGCGACGAGTTCAGCGTCATCGCATACGCATTGGAAGCGCAGGTGCGTCATCCGCAGACGGCGAACCTGGCCGACTTGCGCCAGTCGCTCAACGATCTGGTTCCGATGGCAGTGCCGGCGCGGACGGCGGCTCTCAGAGCGGCTCTGATTCGAGCGCATGGCGCGTCGGAAATCGATCTGTTCGCCGACCGACCGCCCGCGCCTGCGATTCTTGCCGACGTCGCCTCGACCGCCCACGTGAATTTCCACCTGGTCGGCTCCGGCGATTCCAACCTTGCGATCGTATCGCTCGATCCGGGCATCCCGGGCTCGACGCGCGGCCGCGTTGTCCTTCGCAACTTCTCGGCGCATCCCCATCCGGCGGAACTGGCGATCGATCTCGGCGGTGCCGAGCAGTTTCATCAGACGATGATGCTGGCGCCGCGCGAACAGGTCGTCGCGTCGTTCGGCCCGATCAAGACCGGCGGTTTGCTGCATGCCCGAATTCTGACCGCCGACGCTATCGATGCGGATAACAGCCGCTACGCCTACGCGCCATCCGATCTCGCGGCGCCCGTCCTCGTGCTGTCGCCAGACGCCAGTGTGCGCGACGATATCGCGCGCGTGCTGCTCGCAGTCAATGCGAATTTCCAAATCGAGACCGCGGATCCCGCAAAGTACGCCGGGTCGAACGCGAAGCCTTTCGAAATGGCGGTGATGCACGATTGCTATGTGCCCGCGGTCAAGGCGGCGTCGACGCTCCTTATATATCCGCCGCAGATCGCGCGGAACGGAATCGGAATTTCCGTCGATGGAACAATTGCGAGCGCGGACATTCGTGATGACGCGACGGGCCAACCGCCCGGCCTGGAATCTCTGACGCTGGGCGCAACCCGAATCGTCGCGGTTCCCGAATGGATGGATCTGCTCGCGACCGCGACCGCCCCCGGTCACCCGTCGATTCCGATCGCCGCACTCGGACGCTCCGTGAACGGCCCCGTCGGCATCCTCGCGTTCGACGTGCGCAATCATCTGCTCCTCGCGCCCGATCATCTCGACGCGTTGGTGCTGACCGTCGATCTGATGAAGCAACTCACCGCGCCGCGCGACATTCTGATCGTTCCGACCGGCGCCGATGTCAGCGTGCCCGCAACCGCGAACGCGCGCGTCACCCAGCCCGACGCGACCGTGCGCAAAGTCACCGCCGACAAGTGGGGCAGGGTGCGCATCCGCCCGTTGCAAGCTGGACGCTATACCGTCGAGTCGGGCGGCGTGACGACGCAGGTGCTCGCCAACTATTACGATGCGAACGAGTCCGACCTCGCCGTAAAGCCGCAGGCCGAAGTTCCCGCGCCGGTCGGAAAAGCCGCGGCTCAGGCGAACGTGCAATCTGCCAGGCAAGTGCAGCCGCTGACTATCATTCTGATCGCGCTGGCACTGCTCGCACTCATGATCGAATCCGCGATGCTGATTGGTCACGCGGGACGCTGGGGGATGCGCCATGTTTGATCGGCCGCATCTGCTCTGGCTGCTAATCCTCGCGCCGCTCGCCGCGACGCCCGGAATTCTCGCGATGCGCGCTGGACTGCGCTGGGCGGGCGCTGCGTCTGCGACGCTTCGTGCGCTGTGCGCGATCGCGCTGGTCGCGATGCTCGCCGGGTTGCGCATTCCCGGACGTATTGCCGCGCAGAGTGTCGCGGTGGTCGCCGTGATGGATGAGTCGCGCTCGGTGTCGCCCGATCAACAGGATTGGATGCGCCGCCAGATCGAAGAGCTGAAGACCGCGATGGCGCCGAGCGATCAGCTTGGGATTGTCGGCTTCGGCCGCGACGCGCGCCTGCTCGCACCGTTGACCGATCCCCGCCTGCTCGGCCATTTCGGTGACGGTGCCGACGGCGGCGCGACCAATATCGCGAGCGCGCTGACTGCCGCTGACAGCCTGTTCGCGCCGGAAACCGACAAGCGAATCGTGCTGCTCAGCGACGGCAACGAAACCGAGGACTCCGCGATGAGCGAGGTTCCCGCGATGCTCGAGGACAGCGTGCGTATCTTCGCCGCCGCGCCTCCGCCGTCGGCTACCGAGCGAATCGCGGTCACCAATTTCTTTTCGCCGGACGCGGTCCGCGCCGATCAGCGCTTCGCATTCAGAATCGGCGTCGAAAGCGAATCGCAGTCGCCGGTTGCGGCTACGCTCAAGCTCTATCGCGACGACACTGCCGTCGGCGGCGAATCGATCATGCTGAAGCCGGGGCTGAACGACTTCGAGCTGCCGTATCGGCTCGATCGCGCGGGCGCATACCTGATGAGCGCGGAAGTCTCGATTGCGCCTCCTCGGGTGGCGCTCAATCCGCGGGTCGAGGCCGCGATTTCAGTGACCGGCGCGCCGCGAATTCTCATCGTCTCGACCTCGCTGCCGGAGAGCCTCGTGACCGCGCTCAAAATGCGCAATTACAAAATTGATTTCGTGTCGCCGCGCAGCCTGAGCGAGCATCCGGTGGACTACCTGCCATACCAACTGGTGATTCTCGACGACGTGCCCGCTGGATCGACTACGCCCGCGGCGCAGCATGCGCTCAATCGCTATGTCGCCGACTACGGCGGCGGACTGGTCGCGACCGGCGATACGCTGCGCGAAGAAAGCTCTGGCCGGCGGCGATCTCGAAAAGGCCTGCCGGTGAAGTTCATGCCGCAGCCGCCGCCGCCGTCGCGCGAGCCGATCGCAGTTTATCTATGCATCGATCGCTCGAACTCGATGAGCTACGACTCGCGCTATCCCGCGGTGCGCGACGGCGAGCGGATCCGCTACGCCAAGGAAGCCGCGATCGCGCTGCTGCGCCAGCTCGACGACACCGACTTCGCCGGCGTTATCGCGTTCGATTCGCAGCCCTACGTGCTCGCGCATCTGCAGCCGCTCGGCGAGGATCGCGGTGAGCTCGAAAACCGCATCGATCGCCTCCAGCCCGGCGGCGGCACCGACTTCAAGGACGCGCTCGAAATCGCCGAACGCGAGATTCTGCAAAGCAACATTCCAGTGCGCCAGGTGATCCTGCTGACCGACGGCGACACCAACCGCCAGTATCACGACCACGACGATCTGATCGCCGAATTCGCGCGCCAGCACATCCCGGTCTCGACCATCCGCATCGGCCCCGATCTCGCCAATCTCGAATTGCTGCAGGACTTCGCGCAGGCGACCGGCGGCATCTTCTATCGCGTGCAGGACATCGAGAAGCTGCCGCTGCTGCTGGTCGGCTTGACGCGCGAGGCGATGAATCGGCGCAAATCCGATCGCACTACCGTCGAAGCCGGCGAGGCGTCCGCGATGCTCTCCGGCATCGGCATCAAGGATATTCCGCCGATCGATTTTTTCGCCGCGACCGAGGCCAAGGACGGTGCGCAAGTCACGCTGAAAGTCGCGCGCGCCGACAAATCCGCTCCGCTGCTCGCGTCGTGGCAATACGGACTCGGCCGCGCCGCGATTTTCGCCGGCGATCCCGATTCGCTCGCGACGCTGAGCTGGATTCGATGGAACCGCTACGCGGAATTCTGGTCGCAGCTCGCGAACTGGACGATGCGCCAGGGCGACTCCGGGCTGTTCACGATGCGCGTCCACGGCGCGCCCGACGGGTCGATCACGGTCGAGGCGGAAAAGGCCGATCCCAATCCGGTGAGCAATCTGGTCTGCCGAATCACCGGATCCGGGCCGCGCTATCGACGTTGCGATGACGGAGGCCGACGCTTCGATCTATCGCGGCGAAGTCGGTCCGCTGCCGCGCGGCAAGTATGCCGCGACGCTGATGTTCAAGGCGGGCGATTCCGAAAAAATCCTCGAGCAGCGCGAGTTCGCCACCGCCGGCTCGATCCCGCCCGACAGCGCCGAGCTGCGCATCAAGCCGCCCAATCTCGAACTCCTGCGACGCCTGTCGACCGCGACCCACGGCGCTTTCGACGCGACGTCCCGCGACTATCGCCCGCCACACCGGTCAGACCGTCGCATTTCGCCGCAGTGCCGATCCCTGGCTGATTCCGCTTGTAATCATGCTGTTCCTGGGCGAAGTTTTCGTGCGACGCCGTTATCTCGGCGATTGAACTCGACGATGGAGCAGCTCATGAAAATTTCCGTTTGCCAGTCTTCCTCATGCTCATCGCCATTGCCGCGTTGTTGCCGCCATCGCCGCTCCCAGTATCGCTGCCACCTCAGTGCGCGACGCCGACGCTCTCGGCAAAGCCACCTACATCTACATCGCGACGGTTCGCAAAGACGGCAACCAGAGCAAAGCCGCGCCGGTCTGGTTCATCACTACCGCCGACAAGCATGTCCTCATCGAAACCTCGCCGACCAGCTGGAAGGCGAAGCGAATCAAGCGCGGCAGCCCCGCGATGATCTGGATCGGCGAGCGCACCGGCCCCGCGTTCATCGGCAAGGCGGAAATCGTCACTGATACGAAAGCTGCAGGACCAGGTGATCGCCGAATATCCCAAGAAATATCTGCTCGCCCGAATCGGCTTCGCGCGCCCGTCTCGCGCCAAGCTCAACAGCGGCCAAATCGTCGTCATCCGTATTTCGCCGGCGCGCGATCTGCCCAACGGATTCCAGTCTGCGCCCGGCACTCCGGCACCGGCCCTCGACGAGAAGGCAAAGTCCGGCTAGAGCCCAGCAGAATCTGTCTTGAGAAAGTCGCTGGCCTCAAGCGCGCCGCGGAGTAAAATCAAATCGTGGCGAACGACTCCGCATCTGCCCTGATAAAATGCGCGCTGAACTGCCGATGCCCGGTATGCCGCAACGGCGCGATCTTCCAGTCGCACTTCAAAATGAATCGCGAATGCCCGCGATGCCACGTCGTATTCTGGAAGGATCCCGGCGAAACGCTCGGCGCGATGTACCTGGACTTCGCCGTCGCGGCCGCCTCGTTCCTGGTTTCATGGGCGATTATCGCCTTCACCGCGCATCCTTCCGACGCCGTCGAAATTTTCATTCTATGCACCGTCGCATGCGGCAGCGTCCTGCTCTGCTACCCACTCACCCGCAGCGCATGGACCGTGCTGGTCTATCTCTCAGGCGGAATCGAACGCCCCCGCCTCCGCACAATCCAGGGCGGCAAAAAATCCGCCTGACGCTTCGGCGGAACGCATCTCCTTTTAATCCGGTTCCCCTTCCCGCTCGGGAAGGGGTTAGGGCTGATCAAATGCGCGCTTAACTGCCGATGTCCGGTGTGCCGCCACGGCGCGATCTTCCAGTCGCACTTCAAAATGAATCGCGAATGCCCGCGATGCCACGTCGTGTTCTGGAAGGATCCCGGCGAGACGCTCGGCGCGATGTATCTCGATTTCGCGGTAGCCGCGGCCTCATTCCTGATCTCCTGGGCGATCCTCGCCTTCGCCGCGCACGTCTCCGACGCCGTCGAAATCTTCATTTTATGCGCGGTCGCCTGCAGCAGCGTCCTGCTCTGCTACCCGCTCACGCGGAGCGCATGGACCGTGCTGGTCTATCTCTCTGGCGGTTAGGTTGCTGGCATCGTTCGCGATGTTCGATTCGGTCAAGGTGACTCTCGGACTTTCGATCGCGCCGCCAGCTTCTCCTGCAAATGCCCCAGCCGCTCAGCCGCCGCCGCAATCGTCTCATCACTCTTCGAAAACGTAAATCGAATCTTCCGATGCCCCAACTCCGCGCGATGGTAAAAGCTTGAACCCGGCACCGCCGCGACTCCGACCTCGTCGAGGATAAAATCCGCCGCCGCAAAATCGTCCTTGAATCCGAGCTTGCCGATTTCCGCGACAATGTAATACGCGCCGTCGGGGTTGCTGCATTCCAGACCCGCCCGCGTCAGCGCCGCGTACAACGCGCCGCGCTTGCGCTCATACATCGCGGTCAGCTCCGCATAAAACGACTCCGGCAGTCGCAGCGCGACGGCGCCCGCCTCCTGCAGCGGATGCGGCGCGCCGACCGTCAGAAAATCATGGACCTTGCGAATCGCCGCCGTCAGCCGTTCGCTCGCGATCGCGTATGCCAGCCGCCATCCCGTAATCGAGTAGGTCTTCGACAGCCCGCTAATCGTCACCGTCCGCTCGGCCATCCCGGGAAGACTGGCTATCGAGATATGCCGCGCGCCGCCATAGATAATGTGCTCGTAAATCTCGTCGGTGATCGCCAGCGTGTCGTGCCGTTGGCATAGCTCGGCAATTGTCTCGAGCTCGGCCCGCGTGAACACCTTCCCGCTCGGATTATGCGGCGTGTTGATCACGATCGCCTTGGTGCGCGGCCCGAACGCCGCTTCGAGCTCCGCGCGATCGATCGAAAAATCCGGATCGCGCAGCGCCACGTAACGCGGCGTCGCCCCGGCGAGGATTACGTCGGGGCCGTAGTTCTCGTAAAACGGCTCGAAGATGATCACCTCGTCGCCCGGATTGATCACCGCGAGCATCGTCGCGATCATCGCCTCGGTCGCGCCGCAGGTTACCGTGATGTTCCGATCGGGGTCGCATGCGATGCCGTTATAGCTGCGCACCTTGTCCGCGATTGCGCGCCGGAAATTCGGCGACCCGTGCGTGATTGCGTACTGGTTGTATTCTTCGTCGATCGCGCGCTTCGCCGCTTCCTTGATTGTTGCCGGCGCCGCGAAGTCGGGGAAACCTTGCGCCAGGTTCACTGCGCCGCACTTCAGCGCCCGCCGCGTCATCTCGCGGATGACGGATTCGGTGAACAGTCGTGTCTTGGCGGAAATATCAGTCGGCATGACTACGTCGCGATTACCGCGCGAAGCCGCAGTCTAGCCGCGCACGAGTGCGCGCGACAACTTGCTCGAATCGAGCGGATGTCCGAACTCGAAAAAAATGAGTGAAAAAATTACGCGTGACTTCGGAGGCAGATCGAGTCAGCGGAAATCGGCCAGCTTTGAAACGGACGGATTGCGCCGTCGCGTTTCGAAGCCGGTCGCTACTCCACCACTTCTTCTTCTTCCAGCACGCCGGGTCCTTGGCGCAGCCGCCACTCGTCGATCACCTCGACGTTGAATCGCCAGTCGCTGCCGATTTTGAAACCGGGCAACTGGCCCTTCTTAAGCAGCCGGTAGATTGTCGAGCGATGTACTCGAAGGTACTCGGCTAGCTCGTTTACGGTCAGAACTTTGGTCGACGATGGCATTCGTTCACTTCCTCTTTAGTGCGCCTACCCATACTTAAGCTGGCAAACAGACTATCATAAAACCTGAACTGCGCTATAGACCCTCTTATTGAACTATTTCCCGCGTAACGTCAAGCCTTATGCGGATATGCCGTGCGACAATGTGCTATTCCGCATTAAATCGGAGCGCTTTTGGTGAATTTGGGAAAATCTACAATCGCGGTACGACCTAACCGCGCGGTTCGCGTACGTGCGGCTCGCCAAACATCGAAGCGTGCGCGATGAACGCGAGCTCGGCCGCGTCAGGCACGACGTACATCGCAAAGGTGGATTGAAACGCGCATAACGACACTGGCAGCGACATCGATCTGATGTTCCCGTCGAGCAATTTGCAGTTGTGATGTTCCCGGAAAATCTTTCTGAGTCGCCAGGCTGCTGGAGCGCTGTTGAAAGATTTAAGGCGCTGAAGGCTCCAAGTCTCACCTCTAACATTTTATCGGCCCGTTAATGCGACCCCTAACGCGACGTGGCGTGAGAATTGCTCTTGAGTTTGATTGTGCGTATCACTTTCAACTATTTCTGATTATGCGAATCGCCTTCAACAACCGAGCCGGCTTGCCTCGGCAGTATCGCGTTTCGTTTGCCGCTCGGATTTTTCACAGGCAACTACTTCCGCCAGGTTATTCCGGTGGAAACCAGCAGATTGACGAGGCTAGCCGAGAGCAATCAACCGAACAGCCGATTGGCAGCTTCTCTCAATTCGGCTCGATGATCCGGATGAGCAATCGCGATCAGTTCCGCCGCGCGCTCGCGATGGTTCTTGCCCAGCAGCCGCGCGATTCCGAATTCCGTCACCACCGTATCGGCGAAGTAGCGCGGTATCGTCACTAACGCGCCGGCTTCGAGTTGCGGCACAATCCGCGAAATCGCACCGCCGACCGCCGTCGATTGCAGCAATGTGATCGCGCGTCCGCCGGGGCACAGAAACGCACCGATATGCGTCTCCGGCTGCCCGCCCGTCCCGTTCATCATCCGCGCGCCGAGCACGGTCTCCGAATTGATCTGTCCGGTCAGATCGATCGTGATCGCATTGTTGATCGACGTCTGCCGGTAATTCGCCGCCACCGTCGCGAGCTTGAGCGTGTACTCCGGATCGTAAAGCTCGAACGCCGGATTGTCGTCGATTATCCGCAGGTCGTCCGGATCAGATCCCGACCATGCGACCGCAACCGCCTTCCCGCGATGGATCGTCTTGCGCCGCCCGTTGATTATCCCCGCGTCCACCAGCCGCGCGATCCCCGGCGCGCACATCTCGGTATGCAGCCCGAGATCGTGCTTGCCATCGAACGCGCCCATCCGCGGCATCTGCGAGCTGGGATCTCCGACGCCGATCTGAATCGTCACGCCATCGTCGATGAGCTCGCTCAGGTATCCGGCGACCGCCTTGAACTCCGCGGGCGGCGGCGTGATCCCGAGCAACACCCGCAAATCCGTGAGCGCAACGCGATGCAGATACTGCACGAGCGGCCAGATACGCTCGACACCCACCTCCGCGATGATCGCGCGAATGCCTTCGCGCTTTTCAGCGTCCATCGCGGCCAGCGCACGCTTCGATCACCGCGAGATCGGGCGGCGGCGGAGTCCCGTCGACGAAATATTCGAACTCCGAGACGTGCATATACACGTCGCCGTACGTGCGCGTCATCGTCGCATCGACTTCCGCGATCGCATGGCGCGCGCGCCGCGCGTACATCCGCTTGTTCCACTGATGCGGTCCGAAGCTGACGAATCCCTTGGCGTTGGGCTTGGTGACGCTGACGAAAGTGAAATCTATCGGCTTGTCCTCGGACGGCCGCTCGTCATGCGGCTTGAAGCCGGTCGAAAATAAATTGGGCAGGTACGTCGCCTGCTGCCGGTCGTGCGCCGGACGTCCCACGTTGCCGATGAACAGCTCGAACTCGATCCGGAACCGATGCGCGACGTCTCCGCCCAGCCATCCGGGATCGATCAGCGGCGACGACATCCTGAGATCCACCACACCGTCGAGATGCTTGCCGCGCGCTGCCAGCGCTCGCTGCATCACGTTCCCGGACGCGAACGGAAAATCCACCCGCATCCCCGGCTTGACCATCGCCGCCGCTTCGTCGGCCGAGATCGTACGCGTCCGGTAATACTCCTGCCAGTTCATTTACGCGTTCCCTCCTGGCAACCAACGATCGTCGAGCCGCCACAATGGCCCAACTCGACAACGCTGGCAAACTTGTCCGCATCCACCCGAGCGGTTAGCTTTCGAGCATGCTGATTGCCGACGGCGAGTTCCGCTACGACATCCGCCGCGCCGGCGAGTTGATAGCCATCGAAACTGAAACGCTCGCGTGGGGCAGGATTCGCGGCATCCGGCGTCCCGCGAGCGGATCGAACGTGTACGAAGTCGAAGCCGATCTCGACGACGCCGGCCTGGTGCGCAGCGTCGCCGCGAGCTACAGCCGCGGTCCTTTCACGCGCCACGCAAGCTACGAATCGATCGACAGTTTCCTGCGCGGCAACATCAGCACCGGCGGCAGCCGCAACGATCTGACCACCAAGCTCGGCCGCTACGGCGAAGTGGACGCCGACCTGGTCATCTTCCGCGCGCTGACCATCGCGCACATCCGCGAGCGCGGGCAGTCGCGATGGACCGGGCGCATCGCCGCAATCGATCCAAACACACTGGTCGCCGCCACCAGCAAACAGTCATGCCGCCAGCGCGGCACCGATCCTCATCTGTGGATCTACGAGCCACGAATGGGCGACGCCGAAGAAATAGAAATCGACGACGCGGGAACGGTACTGCGCCGCCGCGACTCCCGCGGCATCGAAACCGTCCTGAATAATTCCCGCGACGAAGCCGGAGAACCTAACCCCTAACCCCTTCCCATTGATGGGAAGGGGAACCGGACGCGGAGAAGAGTTCGGCGCTCTCCCCAACAAACCTTCGAGCGAAATGGCGTCCTCGCCATTTCGCGATTTCTTATTACTGGGTGCAGGGGTCACCCCTGCCGAAGGAAGCGTGAAACCCACCGCGGGTTTCACATTCAATAGTGGATCGCCTGTGCCGCCTACGCCGCCAGCTTCTTCGACGGCATCTTGCAGTCGCCGTCGAATTGCGCGCCCTCGTTGAGCACCAGGCTCGGCGTGCTGATCGTGCATTGCACCCGCGCCGTCGCCATCAACTCGACGCGTTCGCGCGCCGTGACTTCGCCGCTGAATGCGCCTGCGATCGTCACCTTGCTCGCGGAAATCCGCGCACTCACCACCGCGCCGGTTGCGATTACGACTTCCTCTCCGGTGATTTCGCCTTCCGCTTCGCCTTCGATTTTTACCGGGCCGCGAAAGCTGAGCTTGCCCGAAGCCTTGGTGCCTTTTCCGATTTTCGATTCGAATTCTTCTCGCCATATTGCTGATTGCCTTTCCCCGTTTGGGGTTTCACTATTGCGGGAATGTGCGCGAACACGCAATGCTCGCTGATTGGATCGCGTATGTGAACAAAACATTATGTAGTGCGCGGTAACTGGCTTGCACTCGTCATGTCGCGTGGCGCAAGGTTTTTTTGGACAAGGGAGATGTGGAAAAAAGATGAATCGTGAATCCGATAATCTGCGCGAGCTCGGCCCTGAGCGATCGCGGCGGCCAGGGACTCGATCCGCATCAGTACGATTCCGGCGACGCGACGATCCTCGCGCTGCTCGCCGAGTCGCCCGCCGCCGACTTTGTCGATCTCGCGATCACGTGGCGCGCCCACGAAAACGCGTACGAAGTATGGTCGCGACGCGGGATGATCCGATTCAAACGCTTCGCCGACGCCCACGGCGCGTTGTCGTTCGAGGTGGTCGAGCAAATCGGCGAGAACCCGATCGCAAATCAGGATCCGTTTATCGTCTCCACTATTGATGAAGAGCTCGACGCCTCCGCGCGCAGCGGCAATCCCACCGACGATCCCAATCGCGCGTTCTTCGAGCCCCACGTGCTCAGCCATCCGTACGCGTACGAGCGAATCGCGCAGCTCTTCGACAGTCCGCGCGCCCCCGACCTGATCGTCAGCCCCAAGGCTTATGCCTACGGTATCCAGCCGGGACAGCATGGCGCGCTCGACGTCGTGCAATGCCGCGCGCCGCTGGTGTTCAGTGGTCCCGGCGTCCGCGCGCGGACTCTTCAAGCTGAATGCGCGCGCGGTCGATATAGCGCCGACGATCGCGCGGCTGGCGGGACTACCGAAAATCGCCGGCCTCGACGCGTCAGGCGCGCCCGCGGAAGTTTATCTGAAACGCCAGGACGGCAAGCCGCTCGACGAAATTATCGACGACGCCGCCGATCATCCGCGCCGCGTGTATATGATTCCTGCTCGACGGCCTGTCGCATTCGGAACTGCGTCATCAGCTCGACAAGAACCGCGAGCGCGATTCCAAATCTCGCCGGGCTCATCGAGCGCGGCGCGATGCTTTCGCACGGCTCGATCGTCAACTTCCCGAGCATCACGTGGCCCAGCCACTCGACGATTCTGACCGGCGCATGGTGCGGGCATCACGACGTCGTCAATCCCACTTTCCACCTGCGCGAGCATCGCGAGACCGTGCCGATTCAGGGCAACATCTACGACGGCGAGCGCTATCTGAATCGCGACGTCGAGACGCTGTACGAAGCGTTCAAACGCGCCGGCGGCGAGCGCGCGATCACCGCGTCGATCCATGAACCGCAGGGACGCGGCGCAGATCACGCGGTGTTCGAGCGGCGCATCGTCGGCGACAAGGCGCGCCTCAAGGCGCTCACCGCCGAGATGGCCTCCGACGTCAGCCCGCGATGGGCCAACGACAACATGCCCGGGATGACTCGCGAGGAAATCGTCGACATCCGCGGGATGGCGCAAATTATCAACCTCTTCGACCATTGCGACGGCAACGAAAGCGCGCCGGTGTTCGTCGCGCACGAGTTTGTGATCACCGACGGCAGCGGCCACGACTACGGCCCGCATCACGAGGGGATGCGCGAGGCGCTCTATCGCACCGACAAAAGAATCGGCGCGGTGCTCGACCTGTTCCGCGCGCGCGGCCTGCTCGAATCGACGCTGTTCGTCGTCACCAGTGACCATGGGATGGCGGCGCAGCGCGTCGAACTCAAAGCCAACCCGGCGCGCGAGCCGGAGCGCGCAGGAATCCAGGGCGTCTTCGCCGAGCCGATGATCTATCTGCGCGACCTCCGCGTCGAACTCGAACGCGCCCGCGACCTGCGCAGCCTCCGCGTGACCGTGCTCGACAACGATGCGTTGCCGGACGGCGAGCATCCGCCACTCGCAGGCGCGCGCGTCACGCTCCACAGCCGCGGCGGTGCAGTAATAGCGGAATCGCGAACCCCCGAAACCGGCCGCGTCGCCTTCGCAACCCCCGCCGACGTCTCCGACGCCGAGCTGACAGTGAGCATCGAGCTAAAGGGATTCAACTCGCGCAAACTCCGAGCCGACGGCACCTCACTAGCCAAAGACATCCGCAAAATCCTCTACGCAAATCTGAATTCATAGAAGCGATGATAAACTCAAATCAATTTGTGGTTCAGGAGAACTTTCTATCTCTTCCCCCGAACCTCAGAGCGAAAGGTTGTCCGCAACATTTCGCGATTTCTTTTCACTAAGGTGCAGGGCTTAGCCCTGCCGAAGGAAGCGTGAAACCCACCGCGGGTTTCACATTAAATAAAGTGAATTGGCCAGAACGCTAGAATGATGCACGACCTCAACAACAAAATCGCAATCGTAACCGGCGGCACCCGCGGACTCGGCCGTGCCATCGCGCTCAACCTCGCGCGCCTCGGCGCGACGGTCGCGATGAACTATCGGCGCGACGAAGCGAGCGCCGCGAAAACGCTCGACGAGGTCCGCGCGATCGCGCCGCGCTCGATACTCATCAAAGCCGACCTCGAAGACGACGCGCAGGTCCGCGCGATGGTCACCCGCGCCGCCTCTGAACTCGGCGGCCTCGACATTCTGATCGCAAACGCCGCCGCGACCGCATTCAAGCCGCTGCTCGAAACCAAGCCGCACAATCTCGCGCGAACCTTCGCGCTGAGCGTCAACGGCTTCGTCGCCGCCGGTGCAGGAAGCGAACAAGGTGATGCGCGATAACGGCCGCGTCCTGATGATTTCCGGCATCGACTCGATCCGCAATCTACCCGGCCACGGCGTGCTCGGCGCCGCGAAGGCCGCACTCGAGAGCATGGTGCGCGATTTCGCCTTCGAGCTCGGCCCGCGCGGCATCACAGTCAACGGCCTCAACGTCGGCTACATCGACACCGACTCCGCCCGCTTCTACGCCAACTACCTGGGCGACAACTACGAAGACTTCCAGCGCCGATGCAGCGAGCGCTCCGCCCTGAAACGCCTCCCAACATTAGACGAAATCGCCGCAGTCGCGTGCCTCCTTTGCCTCCCCGCCGCCAGCTACCTGACCGCGCAAACAATAATGGTAGACGGCGGCTTCACGTTGAGTTTCCCGGGCGTGAAATAGAAGTCCACTCACTTCTGATCGCTTCCGCGGTCGTCCAACAATCCGGTTCCCCTTCCTACCTGGGAAGCGGTTACTCCCAACAATCTGGTTCCCCTTCCCGCTCGGGAAGGGGTTAGGGGTTAGGTTGCTCGCGTCATTCGCAACGCTCGCCCTTCGTCAGGATACAAGTATGGACCGCTGCGCGATTTCAAAACCGGAACCGGCTTCGCGTGCGCGAAGCTGTCCGGAAGTCAGAAGCCATGTCCTCGGCTCGCGTTTGCTCGCGTCGTCAGGATGACACAAAAACGCGAAGCTGGTCCGCGATCCTTCCTGCCACTCGCGTTCTCGCTTTGCAGGATGACACAAGAAGCTCGCGATGCTCGCTTCGTCAGGATGATAACACCGCGCTCGCTATCGCGACGCTGCCCCATCCAATCAATCCCACAGCCGTGACCCGCGCGACGCGTAATCCCCACGGCGGTGTCTTTTCAGCCAGCACCCAGACCGCGATAACTGCGATCCATAGGATGTTCATCACGCCCACGACGAACAGCAGGCACATGAGCGCCCAGCAACAGCCGAGGCACGAAACGCCGTAGGTCAGTCCTGCTCGCGTCTGCGATCGACTGCGACGGCTGCGGACTTGATCATCGGCAAGTAAATTTTTCGACGAGCAGCAGCGGCGCAAGCAGTTTCGTTTCACCGGCGACAACTGGTAGAGGCCGGCCGCGATTACGATCAGACCGGCGGCTGCTCCGCTACGAATCGCCATCGAGTCCGACAACACATGCGCCCAGTCGAATACCCACTGCGCCATCGTCGCGACGATGCTGAATCCTATCCAGACGATCAGATAACCGCCGGTGAAGAACGCTGCCGCCGAAACTCCTTCCGCGCGGCTCGCGATACCAAGAATCGTCGGCGTCGCACTCGGAATCATCATCGCCACCATCATGATCGACCACATCGCAAACGTGATCGCCGCGTAGCCGATGCTCCACGACGGCGGCGGCATCAGCATCACCTTGCCGCCACCCATCTCCATCGTCGGCATCCCCGCGCCGCTGAGCAGATAGATCCACGAGACCGCGACGATGCATACGATCGCGGCGAGCACCGGCTTCATCGATCGTATTCGTCGCGGCGGCGCACCCAGTATTGCGGAAACTCGTGGCCGGCCTCGTCGCGCCCCTTCGACGTCAGATCGATGTAGTGATAGGCGCCGTTGAGCATGTCCACGCCGCGCGAGAAGGTCGAGTAGGTGTGAACAATATTGTTGTTGCCCGCCTCGTCCTTGGCGAACGCGCTGATGCCGACGACGTCCTCGCCGCCTGCGGGCTTCCGCCGCGCGTAGTTCCAGTACGCCGTGGCATTCTTCACCTCGTCGGGCGTGAACGACGCAAAGTAGTCGTAGTTGAAATCGCTGCCGAACGACGACAGCCACTTGAAGCTCCATCCCATCCGCTTGTGATACGCCGCGAGCTTTGAATACGGCGCGCGCGAGATCGCAACGAAGCTGATATCGCGATGCTTCAGATGGATCCCGATGCGATCGAAATTGTCGGCCCAGAACGAGCAATGCGGACATCCAGCGTCCCATTTCGGATCGAACATGAAATGGTACACGACGAGCTGGCTCGCCCCGTCGAAAAGCTGCGGCAATGTCTCCTTGCCAGTCGGTCCTTCGAACGTGTAATCCTTCTCGACGCGCTCCCAAGGCAGCTCGCGCCGCTGCGCGCTCAGCTGATCGCGCATCCGGTCAAATTCTTTCTCCTTGGCGAGCAGTTTTTTCCGCTCTTCGATCCATTCCGCATGCGCCACAATTTTGTGATTCGAGGCCATGAACTTTCCCTCCGACTATCGATGTTCACCAGCCATGCTGTCGATCCTTCGAAAGACCTCCTTCCAACCTTCGCTCATGTTCTTGTAAGCAGTGTTGTTCTTCGGGACGAAGCCGGAATGGACCAGGCGAAGGCGCGTGCCGTTTTCAACCCGGGAAAGGGTCCACGTGACGACAGTCTCCAGCCGCGCGCCGTATCCGACGTTTCCCGCGTGTCCACTTTTCCACGTGTAGACCAGGCGTTCGTTCGGCGTCACCTCCAACACTTCACAACGGATAACGCCGTCCCATTCACCGGCCGGCGTCGTCTGGAAGGTGAACTGCTTGCCCTTCACCGGCTCGAAGCCGGTCGGAGTCATCTTAAGCCAGCGACCGATCAGCTCGGCGGTGGTCAGCGTCTTCCAGATCGTCTCGGGCGCATGCGGGAAGATCTCGTCGACTACGATGTCCTGTGTATCGAGTTTTCTTGCTGCCTCGCTCATGGATCAATCTCCTTCAAAAGAGTTCTGAGGTTGGCGAACCGGTCGCGCCAGAAGACGGCGTAATGGCCCATCCAATCAACCAGCGGCGCGAGGCCCTCCGGCTTGGCGCGATAATAAACATGCCGACCTTCGGGCCGCACGGCGACCAGGCCGGCCTGCTTCAAGGACTTGAGATGCTGTGAGATAGCGCCCTGCGTCACGCCGCTCCCCCGCGTCAGCTCGACCACGGTAATCTCGTCGGACCGGACGACTCGCTCGAACACGGCGCGTCGAGTGGGATCGGCCAGCGTGCGCATGACGCGGTTGATAGTGGCGGATCCAGTCATGACCAATACATTAGTAGATACTAATTCATTAGTCAAGCCTAATCTGTTGTTCGCGACTTCAGTTCTTCGCTTTTCGCGTTCCTTTCTCCTGAACTAAAAATGTTTCACGTGAAACGTATGCCCTCGGATACTGGGAAATAACGCGATTTTCGACCAGAACTTTGCCCGAGGGCCGATCAACGCCTTACGATGCAGACTTACCCTTCGCAATCGCGTCAGCCGCGGCGGCGACCGCCTTCCATCCCTCAGCCGGGATGTAATTCATCTCGAGCCGCGTGCCGTCGGGGTCTTCGAAGACCACCGAATAGTACCCCGGCCAGAACGGACCGGGCTCCGCGGGGAAAATGATTTTGGCGCCAATCTCTTTGAGCATCGCGTAGCACGAGTCCACCTCGTCACGGCTGCTCGCGCGAAATGACAGGTGATGCAAGCCGACGCGCCATTGCGAAAATCGATCGCCCGCCGGCGCCGCATGCCCCATCACGAACATCGCCTCGTCCGCAAACCAGCCGACACCCAGCGGCGACTCGAAGTATCGGCGCATCCCGATGTGAGTCATCAGGCGATCGTAAAATTTGAGGCACGCCTCATAGTTGCTGACCGTCAGCGTGACGTGACCAAACCCTGCAAACTCCATTTTTGAGCACCTAGCGCGGAGCGTTCGTCGCAATTCTGATATTGCCCCATTTGCCGACCGCGCCCTGGCCGTGGCACGACACGCTGCCCTTGCCCATCGCGATATCTTTTTCACTCATCAGGCCGAGCGCGAGCGTGCACGGTCCGAGCTTGAACGGGACGTTGGAATATTGGCGCACCTCGCGGCCGTCAACCGAGAACGTCACGCGGTCGGCGGCGGAGTCGTACGCGATTTCAAAATGATGGAGCTGGCCGGGCGCAGTCGCGTCGCGAATTTCCTCGAACAGGCAGAAATGACGCGGCCCCTGCGCGGGATCGACGATCGGCACGCCCGGGAATGGCAGCTTGCCGTACACCGTCGCGATCGTTTCGTTGCCGACGAAAAAATCGAGCGCGGCGCCAGTCGAGAAATCGAGCACGTTGAACGAAACGAAGCCGTCGTAGAGATCGCCGGGCTTCCCGTCAATAATAGTCGCGGCGAGATCGATCGAAAACGTAATCGTGCCGCCGTCGGGGCATGCAAACGTCCGCGTGCTGAAATACATGTGCTTGGCGTTGTCGAGGAACTGGATCTTGTCGTGGCCGCGCGTATACGGCACCGCGGCGACGCGCAGAAATCCGTCCTGCACGATCACGACGGCGTCGGGCTCGCGATATTGCCAGAAGCCGCCGTCTGGCAACGGGAACCCCGCGGGCATCCAGTCGCCCTCGCCGGTAACGACGGACGCGAAGTTCGAGTATTCGATGATCTGGTTGGCGGAGGAGGCGGCAGACTTACTCATGCGACAAATGATGAATCACCTCCGCGGTGGGCGGCAAGGGGTGACCCCTTGCAACCCAGTATCTACGCGAAGATGCGGTGCTACGCACCTGTTAAAACTTTTTCGAAAAGACCTGTCCTCAGGGCTTTTCGGTATAGACACTGGGTGCAGGGGTCACCCCTGCCGCCCACCGCGCAGGTGATTTGTTTTCGCATCTGGTGGTAAAGAATCGGTTTTTATCGCGGAGGTTCTCGATGGCGCAACAAACTAAAGACTCCGATCGTGCGCGGCAGGCTGATCAGGCGACGCATCACGCGCGGCATCCTCACAATGAAAATTTTCTGGCGCAGGGCGGTTCGATTGCCGTCGATGTGCGCGCGGAGATCGCGCGGCTGAAGACGGAGCCAGCTTGGGCGGGCAACGATCGGCATGGCAGCTCGCTGGTCAAGGGCGACGGGATCAACGTGGCGCTGATGGTGCTGAAGAAGGGCGCGAAGATGCAGGAGCATCACACGCGCGCGCCGATCACGGTGCAGGTGATCGAAGGCAAAATCAATTTCGTCGCGAACGGCAAGACGCAGGTTGTGAATGCGGGGACGATTGTTGCGCTGGACCGTGGAATCGAGCATTCGATCGAAGCGGTCGAAGAAAGTGCGCTCGTGCTGACGGTCGGCGGAGAGCAGATGTAGGTGGCGCTGTACGATCGGATCGGAGTGGGATACGACACGACGCGGCAAGCCGATCCGTATCTGTTGTCGCGACTGATTCATCATCTGCGACCGCGTGCGAGTGGTCGCTATCTCGACATTGGATCGGGCACCGGGAACTACACGATCGCGATGCATCAGGCGGGCGTGCCGATTCGCGGACTCGAACTTTCGGCGACGATGCTCGCGCGGGCGAAGGAGAAGTGCCCGGAGATTGCGTGGCACAACGGACGCGCCGAGGCGATCCCGTTCGCGTCGGGCAGCTTCGACGGCGCTACCTGCACCTTCGTGCATCATCACATGGCGGACCCGGTCGCGGCGTTCAAGGAAGTCCATCGCGTGCTGACGCCGGGTGCGCGGTTCGTGATTCTCAACGGCACGGCAGAGCAGATGCGGCATTACTGGCTGAACGAGTACTTCCCGCGAATGATGGAAAAGGCGACCGCACCGTACCAGCGATTCGTCACGGTCGACGTGCTTGAGTCGGCGGGATTCCGAATCACGTGCGAGGAAAAATACGACGTCACCCCGGAACTGAAGGATTTCTTTCTCTGCTGCGGCAAGCTCCAACCCGAGCGGTACCTGGACCCACGCATCCGAAGCGGCATCTCGAGTTTTGCCGACGCTCCCGATCAGAACGAGGTCGCGCAAGGCGTGCAGCGGATCGCCGACGACATCGAGTCAGGGCGCATCAAAGATGTGATTCGGCAAATTCGCGTACGACGGCGGCGATTACATGTTCACCGTCGCCGAGCGATAGCGCGAAGGTTTACACGCGGGCGCGGAGGGCGCCGTCTACTGCGATCGATTCTCCCGTTACGAATCCCGACGCTGGCGACACCAGGTAGAGCAGGGCGCCGCCGAGTTCCTCGGGCTTCACGAGACGATTGTCGGGCAGGTACTTGAGCAGAGTCTTGCTGAACTCGTCGTCCTTTGCCGGCGGGACTCGATTCGTCGTCGAGCCATCCGGCTTCGATCGCATTGACGCGGATGCTCTTGCGCGCCCATTCGAGCGCGAGTGCGCGCGTCAGATTCAGCACCGCCGCTTTCGCAGCGCAATACAGCGCCGCGTTAGGGACGCCGCGTTCCGCGAGCACCGACGTGATATTGACGATGACGCCGCCGCCTTGTCGCAGCATCACGCGCGCGCCTTCCTGACACGACATCCAGACCGTCTTCAGATTGTTCTCCATGATTTTGTCGAACGCAGTGTCGTCGCCGGCTTCTGCCGGTCCGAAGGCGGGCGCGTCGAGCGCGTTGACGATGATGTGCAAGCCGCCGAGTTCTTTCGAGGCCAGGTCGGCGGTGGCAGACACGTCTGCGCGCATCGCTGCGTCCTGCACGCGAATGACGGCCTTGCTTCCAGCGGCAGTCACTTGCTTGGCGACTTCCTTGAGCTGCTTGTCGGTGCCGGGCTCCTGCGAGGCGAGCACGATTTTTGCCCCTGCCTCTGCGAGCGCGATCGCAGCGGCGCGTCCGACCGCATGCTCAGCGCCAACGACCAACGCGCCTGTGCCTTCGAGCGAGAAATCATTCGATGAGTTTGACGTTGCCATTTTCAGTTCGAGCTCTCCGGCGACACTCCGGTCGGCGTGATTCCGCCCGCCAGTCCGCCGCCGTCGATTGCGATCAGTTCACCGTTGATGTGGTTGGACGCGTCCGACGCGAGGAACACGGCGAGCGGGCCGAGTTCGCTGTCGTCGCCGACGCGGCCGATCGGAATAAATTTGCCGCCCTTGAAAAACTGCATCATCTCTTCGTTGTGCGGGAAGACGCCGGGCACGATGCAATTGGTCTGGATGTTGAACTGCGCGTAGCTGAGTGCCATCGAGCGGGTCAACTGGATCGTGCCGCCTTTCGAGCACGCGTACATGAAGTTGTGCTTGCCGCCGCGCAGCCCGTAGCCCGACGCGACATTGATAATCTTGCCGCGCTTCTGCTTGACCATCTGCGGGGCGACCGCACGGCATCCGTAGAACTGGCTCGAAAGGTTGGTGTCGATGCCGCCGCGCCAATCTTCGTCGGTGATTTCGGGGAGCTGCTTGCCGCGGCCGCTGTCGCCGCCGCCCGCATTGTTGATGAGGATGTCGATTTTGCCGAACTCCTTGATCGTCGCCTCGACGAGCGCGTTCACTTGCGCTGAAACGGTCACGTCAGTCGGGACGATCAGACATTTGCGCCCGGTTTGTTTGACCGCGTCGGCAGTCTCGTCGAGCTGCGCCTGGGTGCGCGCGGCAGCGACGATGTCGGCGCCCGCCGCAGCGAGCTTCACCGCCATCGCGCGGCCGAGTCCGCGTCCCGCGCCGGTGATGACGGCGACTTTGCCGTCGAGCTTGAAAGAATCGAGAATCATTGTGTCACCTCAAACGAGCGCGGCTCTGCCAGCTAATTAACATAGGTGCGACGTTGCGGGAAAATGCGGTTTTGACGGCGCTCGACGCAGGGTCCTATATTGGCAGAAGAGGATTGCGAAATGGCGCTGAAGATCGTGATGTTCTCGGACTATATCTGTCCGTTCTGCTACGTCGGTTTCGAAACGATGCGGCGGCTGAAGCCGGAGTTCGATTTCCAACTCGAATGGCGCGGCTTCCAGATTCATCCCGACTGGCCCGCCGAGGGAATTCCCGCCGAGAAGTTTCGTGAAGCGGGCGACGCGGCGGCGCGGCAAGGCAACGTGGGAGAGAATCACGGCGATGGCCGATGCGGTGGGATTTTCGATCAAGCCGCCCGCCATGATTACCAACTCGCGCGCTGCGCTGGCGGCGACGGAGTTTGCGCGCGAGTCCGGTCGCGACGAGGCGCTCGAAGAACGAATCTATCGCGCGTACTTCAACGACGGCGAGAATATCGGCGACGCGAACGTCGTCGCGCGGCTGGCGGGAGAAGCGGGACTCGACGCAGACGAAGTCGCGGACGCGATAAAATCGCCGAAGTACGAAATGCGGCTGAAGAACAATTCGCTCGCGGCGCATCAGCGCGGCGTCAGCGGCGTGCCGACGTTCTTCATCGGCGAATATCCGCTGGTCGGCGCACAGAGCCTCGACGCGATGCGCGCGATCCTCAAACGCGCGACGCGAGAGATTCGCGAGCTGAAGATTGAATGTGGAACCCGCGGTGGGTTCCACACCTCCGTCGGCAGGGCTAAGCCCTGCACCTTGGTATTAAGAGAAGATGCGGGACTGCGTCCCTGTTAGAAGGGTTAAGGGCAAGGCTAACTATGGGCGCGGCCTCGCGATGTATAAGCCGCGGCCCATCAGGCCTTCCGTGTCGTAGCGGACGTCCATGTTCGCCGACTCGAATGCGCGCGTCATCTCCTCGCGCGTGAACATGCCGAGTTCGAGGCGTTCGCTGTGATGCTCGATGCCGTCTGATGTGCTTCGCAGGTAGTGCATTTGCATCACGGACAGAATGCCTTCCTGGCTGCTCATCGTCATGCGGCAGACCTTGTCGGCGCCGATTTCGCCGGCATGAAGATGGCTGGTGCCGGGCTTCCAGTCTGCCGGAGTGAGCCAGGGTTCGACGATCAACACGCCTGTGGGTTTTACGTGACGCGCCATGCATGCGACCGCGCGATTCATGCGGTCGACCGTTTTCACATAGCCGATCGCGCTGAAGAGGCACGTCACCGCGTCGTAGGTTGTCGCCAAATCGAAGTCGGTCATGTCGGCGCGCGTGTAGTGACCCGATGGATTCTTCACGCGCGCGGCGCGCAGATAGTTTTCGTTGATGTCGACGCCGTCGACTGAGTAATGATTCTTCAGAAATTTGTCGTGCTCGCCGGTGCCGCACGCGACGTCGAGAATCGTGCGCGCTCCCGGCGCCGCTACCGCGATCACGGCGCGCAGAATCTCGCACTCGTGCGCGTAGTTCTTGAAGTGATAGATGGCGTCGTAGAGCTCGGGACTTTCCAGGAACATCGCGTCAGCTTATCGATTTCGCGCGGCGGATTCACGGGCGCAGTGTGTGGTAAGAATCTTGGTGAGATGAAAGCGCGCGAAACTGTTCGCCTAGACCTGCGAGGCGTCAAGTGTCCGCTCAACTGGGCGCGAGCGAAGGTGCGGCTCGAGCAGATGGCGCGCGGCGAGGTTCTAGACCTGACGCTCGACGATCCGCGCGGCGCTCGCGATATTCCCAGTGCCGCAGAGGCGGAAGGCTACGTCATGCTCGAATCGTCGGCGCGCGACGGCATTTTTCATCTACGCATCGAAAGATAGTTTGCACCTCACACTCGATCGCGTTAGAAGTCCGCGGATGCGTGTACAAGTTGGCGACGTTCGATTGTTCTTCGATGTTGAAGGCGCGAAGTTGCGGCCCGACGGCGCCAAGATGCGCGAGGTGCCGACGGTTGTCCTGCTGCACGGCGGCCCGGGCTTCGATCATGCGACCTTCAAGCCCGATTTCTCGCGGCTCGCGGAGACGGCGCAGGTCGTATATCTAGACCATCGCGGCAACGGGCGCAGCGATCACGGTGATCCCGCGAAGTGGAATCTCGCGCAATGGGGCGACGACGTGCGCGCATTTTGCGACGCGTTGGAAATCGTGCGGCCGATCGTGCTCGGCGTTTCGTTCGGCGGGATGGTTGCGATGTCGTACGCGACGCGCCATCCCGAGCATCCCGCGAAGCTCGTACTGAGCAGCACGGCCGCAGTGAGCCGGCAGGATCGATCGCTGGAAATGTTCGAGAAGCTGGGCGGGCCGGAAGTGCGCGAAGTGGCGCGGCGATTTTTCGAGAATCCCGGGCCGGAAGCGATGGCCGAATATACGAAGAAGTGTCTGCCGCTTTACAACCGGACTCCGTCGCCGCCCGAGTCGATGCAGCGCGCGGTGATGAATCCGAAGGTGACCGCCGATTTCTTTCTGCACGAATCGCACACCTTCAACTTTCTGTCCGATCTTCGAAAAATAAAGTGCCCGACGCTGATTACCGCGGGAGAACTCGATCCGATCCTGCCGGTGGCCGACTCGAAGGATATCGCGGCAGCGATGACGCCGGGTGTGGCGCGGCTCGAAGTGTTCGAGAACGCCGGCCACGGGGTGCATCGCGATCAGCCGGATCGGTTCTTCAAAATGCTCGACGAATTCATCTTCGCGTGATCTGACGAGATGGCGACGCGCTATTTCACTCCGCGATTTTTCGAGTTCTTCGAAGAGCTGAGCCGCAACAACAATCGCGAGTGGTTTATCCCGAACAAGCCGCGCTACGAGCATGACGTGCGCGAGCCGATGCTCGCGTTCATCGCGGATTTCGCAGTGCGGCTCAGAAAAATCAGCGCATGCTACGTCGCGGACCCGCGTCCGACCGGCGGATCGATGATGCGCATCTACCGCAACCTGCGCTTCTCGCGCGACAAGACGCCGTATCATACGAACGCGTCCGCGGCGTTTGGGCATCGCGACGGCGCGCATTTCAACTCGCCGTCGTTCTACTTGTCGCTCTCGCCGGCGGAGGCGTTCGCCGGCGTTGGCGTGTGGCATCCGCAGGCGGACACCGTCGCAAAGATTCGCGATGCGATCGTCGCGCACCCGTCGAAGTGGAAGAGCGCAATCAACGATAAGAAATTCAGAGCGCGCTTCGACATGATGGGCGATATGCTGTCGCGTCCGCCGAAGGGCTACGACGCGAGCCATCCGATGATCGAGGATCTCAAGCGCAAGGATTTCGTCGGAGGCACGCAGTTCACGCGCAAGGAAGTCTGCTCGGCGGAATTCATGGATTTGTTTTCCAAAGCGTGCGCGTCGTCGGCCCCATTCATGAAGTTCCTGACCGAAGCGATGGGGTTGAAGTGGTGAGCGAATCCTAACCTCCCCTTGTCAGGGGAGGTCGGCGCGCGCCGAAGGAGCGCGACGGGAGAGGTACAACGCTGGCCGCCACAGACGCGCCTTGTTGTGCTGCTGTCGAGTAGCGGTGAAAACCGACTGCAATTGCAGCGAAGACAACAGCGCCTAAGAAGATCGCTCGCCGCGGGCCAGCCGTATTTATGAAATAATTCCGCATGCGATCTATACCACTAATTGTGGTGTTGAGATTGCCTTACCGCCATCGGTAGCTTCGTTCCGTCAAATATTGTTTCTGGACGCATGAGGTCCGCGCGGTTTGAGTGCGGGCGAGTTCGGCAAGTTTGGAGCATCCTGAGTGTTGACCACGAGGTAGGGTAGCACGTGGGGCGCGGCGGACGTCAGGCTGAAAAGTTCATCCCCCTGAACGGTGGACTTGGTGCGTGGAGGTTCAATCCTTACTTGATTAATCCGGCTGGGACAGAAGCAGCAACCAGCAACAACACCCATCCAAGTAACAGCTGTACTAGTGAATAGACTTCAAATACCCAGTATGCGAAGGCTCCCGACTGCTTCTGACTAAGCCGCCAATGCGACTTCTGGCCGAGGTCAAACGGGAAAATGACATCAAGCGAATACACAAGAGCGTTAAACTTCGGATAGTACCGCGGCAGAGCGACCTTCTCTGTTTCTTCATCCGACTCATAGGCGTCTCTGTCTGACGGCACCATCACAGGGACCGAGCGCAAGCGGGCGCGCAAGAACACCAGGGTTCCCGCGATCACCAGTGTGGCCATCCAGAGGAAGGCCCGCCATGGTTCGTACCCATAACCAACGACGAGATCGAGAACCCGGTTCCAAAACTTGCCCCATTGGTCGAGGTCGCCCCGATTGTACAAGTCCTTCTGCTCGGCGATGGCAACTTTCGCGATCTGATCCTGGCGGCCCATCTGCCGCAAAACGGCAATTAACTGCTCGTATGGCTGGGGAAGATAGCCATCTTCCTTTGGCTGCAAATCTAGCCACCTGAGGCGCGCCGTTGCATTGGTCGGGCCCCCGGCTATGCGGTCATAGACGAACCCGTCAAGACGCAACCTTCCCTCTTCCGGCCAGCTAGCCTCCTCATCGCTCAAGGCCCCTACTTTCGCATTTCTCAAGTCCAAGGCTGGTTTCCATTTTTTGTCTGGAAAGTCCCGATGGGGATCCTTGTGGATGTTTTGCCAGAAGAATGGACCTGTGACATGGGCACTATCAAGGACTAATTCGTCTAGCCAGGCGTCACTGATGCTCAGTTGCCCTTTGATTTCCGCGCCGCGCAGCTGCACCCCGTCTTCGGCGCTAAAGCCGTTCCTCAGGTAAACGTCGCCCGTCACCTTGATGGCTTCTGCGTTCAGGGCGTATCCGTTGGAACTTTTAAAAGTTCCGCCATCCGCAACTAGATGGCCCCCGATGGTCGCGGCGAGCAGCCGCGCTCCCCGCTCGACGTGGAAGCCTTTGCTAAGAAAGAGACCGCCTTCCACATTGAGCCCATCAGCATTTATTGCTCCTGTCCAACTGTCCCGCAAGTTGAGCCCGGGTAACTTCGCGAATGTCAGGTTAAGATCTTGGTCTAGCCGGCAGCCGAAACAGCCAAAGGGGATTACAATGTTCGCGAAGCTGAGGTCGAGATCGTCCGTTATCCGGGCACCCTGAATTTGGACTCCTCTTGGATCAACTTGCTTGCCAGCTTTGTGATCGACGAGGAGCCAGCGAACTAGTCCAGCGCGGACGGTGCGCGAGGCAGGCCACTTTTCGGGCTTTGCCGGATCGTCTCCGCCTCCGAGGTCTCTACAGTCCGCAAGACTTCCGTCGGATGCGTGCTGCAACACTCTCTTCTCCGCATCTGACAATGGGGGGGCCTTGAATTTCTGCCGCGCCATTTGCTCCAGGTTGAGCGGCACGTCAGTTGGTTTGCCGAACGCTTGGCCCGCACAAAAGAGAATGATGGCGGCAGCTACTGGCAATCGACGCATTGAGTCCCCCCTTCGCTTCATTGCAAGCGCTATTTTCTACCGTCGTGCGCGGCATAACGCCATAGGCGAGGCGCGGGTTAGCATCTCGGAGTAGAGGCGGAATCTTGAATCGCGCGCGAAAGTCGCGCGCTGTCATTGGACCCTCACCTTCATCCTCTCCCTTACAGGGAGAGGAAATAAGAAATAAACTCAATCGCGATGCGATGCTCTAGTTGCGGCGACTGAAAATCCGCCTGGGATGAAATTTTGCGGCGGGTGTGGGGCTGCGCTGCGGAGTAAGTGTTCGCGGTGCGGGTTGGAGAATCCGCCGGAGTTTAAATTTTGCGGGGAATGTGGTGGGGCGCTGACGGTGGCTCGGGAAGCTGTCGCTAGCGCGAAGGCTTCTGCGCCCGTGGTCGAGCCGGCGGTTCGCGTCAGGCTCGAGCAGGATGCTGCGGATGCGGCGGGGGGTGAGCGCAAGACTGTTACGGCGCTGTTTGCCGATATCAAGGGGTCGATGGATCTGATGGAGGGGCTCGATCCGGAAGAGGCGCGGGCGATTGTCGATCCGGCGCTGAAGCTGATGATCGACGCGATGCATCGCTACGACGGGTACATCGTGCAGTCCACCGGCGACGGGATTTTTGCGCTGTTCGGTGCGCCGGTCGCGCATGAGGATCATGCGCAGCGCGGACTCTACGCGGCGTTGCGGCTGCAGGAGGACATGGCGAAATATTCGGCCGGGTTGCGCGCACAGGGAAGTCCGCCGGTCGAGATTCGGGTCGGGCTCAATACCGGCGAAGTTGTGGTGCGATCGATTCGCACCGACGACGCGCATACCGAGTACACGCCGATTGGGCATTCGATGAGCCTGGCGGCGCGGATGCAGACGCTCGCGCCGACCGGATCGATCGTCATCACCGAGCAGACGCAGAAACTCACGGCCGGCTACTTCGATTTGAAGCCGCTGGGCCCGGTGCGAATCAAGGGCGTCAGCGATCCGATCAACGTGTACGAGGTGATTGCGATCGGTCCGCTCCGGACGCGGCTGCAGATGTCGGCGTCGCGCGGACTGTCGAAGTTCGTGGGACGTCGCGCGGAACTGGAACAGCTCGACAAGGCGCTCGAGCTGGCGCGCGGCGGACATGGGCAGATCGTCGCGGCGATGGCCGAGGCGGGAGTCGGCAAGTCGCGCCTGTTTTACGAATTCAAGATGCGGCGGCAGGCTGAATGCCTGGTGCTCGAGGCGTTCTCGTTCTCGCACGGCAAGGCGTCGGCGTATCTTGCCGGTGGTCGATTTGCTGAAGACTTATTTTCGAATTGCCGATCGCGACGACGAGCGCACGCGGCGCGAGAAGGTCACCGGCAAAGTGCTGGCGCTGGATCGCGCGCTCGAAGAGACGCTGCCGCATCTGTTTGCGCTGCTCGGAATTCCGTCCGGCGACGCCGGGCTCGACGAAATGGATCCTTCGATTCGACGCCGGCGCACGCGCGAGGCGGTCAAGAGTCTGATCGTGCGCGAGAGCCTGAATCAGCCGCTGATTCTCATTTTCGAGGATCTTCACTGGGTCGACGCGGAGTCCGAAGCGCTGTTGCAGCTGGTGGCCGACTCGATTGGCACCGCGCAGATCCTGCTGATGGTCAACTATCGGCCCGAGTATCGCCACAACTGGGGCAACAAAACTTACTACACGCAGTTGCGGCTCGATCCGCTGGGCGCTGAAAACGCGGCCGAGCTGCTGACGGCGATGCTGGGTGACGACGTCGCGCTCGATTCGCTCAAGGCGACGATCATCGAGCGCACGCAGGGCAATCCGTTTTTCATGGAAGAGATGGTGCAGGTGCTGTTCGACCAGGGCGTGCTGGTTCGCGACGGCGCCGTGTCGATCGCCAAGCCGCTCACGTCGATCCAGATACCGTCGACCGTCAAGGGAATCCTGGCGGCGCGAATCGACAAGCTCGCGGCCGGCGGACAAGGACTTGCTGCAATCGCTGGCGGTGATTGGCAAGGAATTTCCGATCGGGCTGGTGCGCCGCGTGGTCGGCAAGCCTGATGACGAGCTTGCGCCGATGCTATCGAACCTGCAGGCGGCGGAGTTCATCTACGAGCAGCCGGCGTTTCCCGAAAACGAATACACCTTCAAGCACGCGCTGACGCAGGAGGTCGCGTACGACTCGGTGCTGATGGAGCGGCGGCGGCAGATTCACGAGCGGACGGCGGCGGCGCTCGAAGCGATGTTCGCGGCGACGCTCGACGATCACCTGGCGGACCTGGCGCATCACTATGGCCGCAGCGGCAACGCGTCGAAGGCCGTCGAGTACCTGATCCGCGCGGCGGAGCAGGCGGGAGCGCGATCGGCTTACAGCGACGCGATACGTTATGCGCGTGAGGCGCTGACGCGAATAGGCACGATGCCCGAATCGCGCGAGCGCGATCACAAAGAGCTGAAGATCCAGATGATGCTGGGGCCGCTGATCGTATCGACGCAGGGACTATCGTCGCCGGAGATCGCGGGCAACATCGCGCGCGCGCAGGAACTTTGCCGCCGCGCCGGTGAGACGCCCGAGATATTCGGCGTGATGTTTGCGCTGTGGAGCTTCGATCATGCCAGCGGGCAGTTGCAAGAGAGCCGGGCTATCGCGGAGCAGTTGCTCACCATGGCGGGACGCGTGCACAGCGATCTGGCGACGGGCTCGGCGCACAACGCGCTGGCCGCGACTCAGCTCTGGATGGGCGAATTCACCGCGGCGCAAGAGAACTCCCGGAAAGCAATTGAGATTTTCGACCGCGACATTCCGCGTTACCTGCCGATGATGAACGCGCCGGTCATACCGTCGCATTGCAATGTCGTGTGGGCGCTTCATATCGGCGGCCATCTCGATCAAGCGAAACAGCGGATGGCCGAGGCGCAAGACCTGGCGTCGCAGCTACGACGTCCCTTCAGTCTCGCGTTCGTCCATCTGCACACGATCGTGCTGAATCATTTCCGGCGGGAGTACGCGGACGTACGAACCCGGTCGGAAACGTTGATCGAGCTGTCAACCGAATATGGATTTCCCTATTGGCTGGCGGCGGGAAGGATGTGTCTCGCGCGTACGATTGCAGGCGAGGCCTACGCCATGGGCGACCAGGCCGCGCTCGAGACCGGGCTTGCGATGATGAAAGAATCCGTCGTGAACCTGGCCGCCGCCAACGCAGACCTGATCTACTCGTTCTCTTTCGTCCTGCTCGCGGAACTGTACCTTATGATGAAGCGTCCCGATGAAGCTCTGCGAGAGCTCGAGATGGCAACGCAACGCGCCGACCAAATGGGACATCGCCTGCTCGAAGCGGAAATCCATCGGATCCGCGGTGAGACGATGCTCACGCTGCCGAACGGCGACGACGAAGCCGAGCGATGCTTCCGACGTGCGATTGAGATTGCGACGCGGCAGCAGGCGCGATCGTGGGAACTGCGCGGCGCGACGAGCCTGGCGCGGCTGATGGTGAAGACCGGCAGGCGCGACGAGGCTCGCGCAACGCTGGCGCCGGCGTTCGCGCAATTCACCGAGGGACTCGATACTAACGATCTGCGCGAGGCGAAAGCGCTGCTCGACGAGTTGTAAGCCTACTGCCTACAGCATGCGGCTGAACTTCTGACGCAGGCGGCCGAAGAATCCGGCGCGTTCGACAGCCTTCTTTGCGACGATCGGAATCGTCGCTTGCGGCTTGCCGTTGAGCAGCACCGTCAGATCGCCGACTGAAGTGCCCGGTTGAACGGGAGCATCCAGGTATCTTACCGACGGCTCGAACTGGACCGTCACCCGGGTCTCTTCGCCACGGCCCAGCGTAAACGCCGCCTCGCCGTTGGGACCGATCGCGACCGTCTCCGCAACGCCATCGTGCACCGGGATTGTAGCGGGCACCGACTTTTTCAGATCGGGTCGGTAGCTGACGAAAGTGCGAAACGCCCAATCGATCAGTTTTTCGGATTCGGTCATGCGTCGCGTCTCGCTGGGCGCGCCCAACACCGCCGACAGCAGATTCATCCCGTTGGAGGTGGCGGACGCGACCAGGTGATAGCCCGCTTCGTCGACGTGGCCGGTTTTGATCCCGTTGACGCGCGGGTCGTGCAGCAGCAGCCGGTTGAAGTTGGGCTGCGAGATTTTGGCGAAGGTGAATTCCTTGGCCGAGGTGTATTTGATCGCTTCAGGATGATGCCTGACGAGCGAGTGCGCCAGCGTGACCATATCGGCGGCGGTAGTGAACTCGCCTTCCGCGGGCAGGCCGTCGGGGTTGTCGAAGTGAGATTCCTTGAGGCCGATTTCGCCGGCCTTGTCGTTCATCATTTTCGTGAAGCCGTCGGTGCTGCCGCCGAGATACTCGGCGAGCGCCACGGCGGCGTCGTTGCCCGACGACACCATCAGCCCGAACAGGAGATCGTTTACCGCGACCTTTTGTCCGACGCCGAGAAACATCCGCGATACGGTGTCGTTCATCGAGAGCCGCCAGGCAGCTTCGCTGATCGTGACGTCGGTGGTCGGCGCGACCTTGCCTTCCTTCAGCGCGTCGAGGGAGATGTAGAAGGTCATGATCTTGGCGAGGCTGGCGGGCTGCATCTTCTCGTGCTCGTTGTACGCGTACAGCACGGCGCCGGTGTCGGCGTCGATCATGAACGCAGCCTTCGCGTCGAGGGCGAAAGGCGCCGGACGGTCGCCGAGCACCTTAATCGAAGTGAGCGGAATCGCTGGAGCATCTTCGTGCGCCTTCGGTGCGACCGGATGGCGGTGAATGACCTTGGCGAACGAAGAATTGAAACTCGCCGCCAAAATGGCGACTGTCGCGAACGCAATAATTTTCGATTTTGATTTTTTCCGCACGCCCATCCTCATCAGCCTGAAAAGATTACTACGCGAGAGGCCGACGCGCGACATTTCAGGCGTCGTCAAGAGGCGTATTCCCTTTTCTCGCGTCACAGCATAAAGGAAACTGAGCCCGAATGGACATTTCCGTAATTTTACCGGTCATGAACGAGGCCGAAAACCTGAGGGTGCTGATCCCCAGGCTCATCGCCTTGCTGAATCGCGAGCGGATTTCTCACGAGATTATCGTGATCGACGGCCCGTCCACCGACGGCACTCGCGAAGTGGCGCAAGAGTTGGGCGCGCGCGTCGTCGAAGAACGCAAGCGCGGATACGCGGGCGCGCTGCACACGGGGATTGTCGAGGCGCGCGGCGACTATATCCTGACGCTCGACGCCGATCAGTCGCACGATCCCGGATTTCGTCGTGAAGATGTGGCGAGCGCGCACCCGCGCGGACATCGTGGTCGCGTCGCGCTACGTGCTGGGCGGCGTCGCATACTCGGATTTCATCCGCCGATCGACGAGCTGGTTTCTGAACCAGGCGTTACGGCGAATCCTGTCGATACCGGTGCTCGACATGTCCAGTGGATATCGCCTGTACCGGCGCCACGTGTTTGACGAGCTGGAACTGACCTCGTCGAATTTCGAAGTGCAGGAAGAAATCCTGGTAAAAGCCTACGCCCAGGGATTCAGCGTCGTGGAAGTCCCGTTCACGTACTTTCCGCGCGGCGCGGGACGATCGCATGCGAAGCTGTTCAGCTTCGGATGGAAAATTTTCCGTTCGTCGATCAGCCTGTGGAAAATTCGCAACTCGCTGATGTCCGCCGACTATGACGAACGCGCCTTCTACAGCCTGATTCCGCCGCAACGCTACTGGCAGCGCCGACGCCATCGCATCACCGTGCTTTGGGCGCGCGGTGCGGGACGCGTGCTCGACGCGGGATGCGGCTCGAGCCTGATCGTGCAGAGCCTCAACAACGTGGTCGGGATGGACTTCAACTACGCGAAGCTCCGCTTTCTGCGCCGCTACGAAATCCCGCTGGTCCAGGGGTCGGCCTTCGCGCTGCCGTTCAAGGACGATTCGTTCGACTGCGTGATGAGCTCGCAGGTCATCGAACATATTCGATACGACGAGACGATTTTCAGCGAGATGCGCCGGGTGCTGCGAACCGGCGGCACGCTGATCCTCGGCACGCCTGACTACGCGACAATTGGCTGGCGGATTATCGAACCGATTTACGGCTTCCTGATGCCGGGCGGATACAAGGATGAGCACATCACGCATTACACGCTGGCGCAGCTGCGCGAGATTCTGGCGCGCTATGGAATCGTAATCGAGGAAACAGCCTACGTCGCGCAGAGCGAGCTGATCCTCAAATGCCGTAAAGCTGGACGCGAGGAGATCTCGCGCGGCGACGTCGCATCGATTGCTTCGACGGCGGCTTGAACTGCGATGATGAGCAGGGTACATGTCGAGACTGGCGAGTGCGCTGGCAATCATGGTGACGATCGCGACCTGTAGCGCGTCGTGCTCGAGCACAGCAGGAGCAGCCGCCGGCGATGAATCTCACAAGCATGCGAAGTCTCCGCGGCCCCGGCCGGCAGTTGCAAGATCGATGCGATCAAGATGTGCCAGGCGATGGGATCGTCTTCGTCGGCGTCGGCGCAGTCGCCGCAGCCCGCAATGGCGAGTTCGTACGGGCCGCCCAACATGCCGGAGTCGGTCGACTTTCAGATTCCGGCCGGCGAGACAATCAAGTTGATGTGCTACTACGATCCGCAGCACACCTCGGTCTATCGGGCCGATGCGACGCCACAATCGCAGCTAAGCGGGAACTCCGTCGAGTACATGAAGAAGCAGGGATTTTGCGTTAGCAAGTAGAGGAAATCGAAAATGCCAAAGATTCAAGTCGGCGAAGTGAAACTCAACTACGACGTTGCCGGGAAGGGCGAGCCGCTCCTGATGATCATGGGACTCGGCGCCAGTTCGGCGGCAGTGGGATCCCGAGCTGATAACCGATCTCGCGCGCACGTTCCGCACGATCACTTTCGACAATCGCGGCACCGGGCAGAGCGACAAGCCGGACGCGCCGTATTCGATCGAGATGTTCGCCGATGACGCGGCGGGCGTGCTCGACCAGCTCGACGTTCCGCGCGCGCATATTTTTGGCGTGTCGATGGGCGGGATGATCGCGCAGGAATTCGCGTTGCGGCACCCGAAGCGAACGGCGACGCTCACGCTCGGATGCACCACCGCGGGCGGGAAGCATTCGGTGCCGCCGCCGGCAGAATCGTTGAAAATTCTGACCGCGCCGCGCGAAGGTGTTTCGCCGGAAGACGTGATTCGTCGCGGATGGCCGCTGGGGCATACGCCGAAATACATCGCGGAGCATCGCGACGTGCTCGAGGCGACGATCCCGCGACTGCTGAAATATCCGACGCCGCCGTTTGCGTTCCAGCGCCAGCTCGAAGCGACGTATACGTTGCAGACCTTCGAGCGACTGCCGCAAATCAAGGCGCCGACGCTGGTCGTGACAGGAGCGGAGGACGTACTGATCCCGGCGAAGAACTCCGAGATAATCGCGGCGCAGATTCCCGGCGCGAAATTGCACATCATCCCCGGCGTCGGGCATGCGTTCATGTCCGACGGACGCGAGGAATTTCTGAAAGTGTTTGTGCCGTTCGCGAAGTCGCACCCGATCGGCGGCTAAGAGCCTGTGCATACGTGCCTTCGTTTTACGATTTCGCGGAAGTTTGCCAGTCGCTCAGCCAGACTCAGAGCCGGATTCAGATGGCCGAGGAAGTGGGCACGTTCCTCGCCGCGCTCGATGTCGACGAAGCCGAAATAGCGGCGCGATTCATGGTCGGTCGCGCGGTCGAGCAGGGCGAGGAGAAGCGCCTGCAGATTAGCGGCCGCGCGATCTGGAAAATCGTCGCCGAGATGACCGATAGCGCCGACCAGGGCGAGGACATCTTCACGGCCGCGGAGGATTTTGGCGAGGCGGTCGAGATGACGCTAAAGCTTCGCGGCGCCGATCCCGATCCCACGCTTACGATTCGCGAGCTCAACGAAAAATTTGCCGAGATTGCCGCGATCGAGGGGCGTCATGCGCGCAACCGCAAGATCGACGCGCTGCGCGAGTTGTTCACGCGCGCCTCGGCATTCGAGGGCAAGTACATCGCGAAGATTCTGATCGGCGAGATGCGTCACGGGGTGAGTGAGGGGCTGATGCTCGAGGCGATCGCTAAAATGAGCGCGCGGCCCGTCACCGAAGTTCGGCGGCTTCACATGCTGGAGGCCGACCTGGGCCGCGTCGTGCGAATGATCCGATCGCCAGCCGGCACGGAAAAGTTGGCAGCTGAGAAGTCTTCTGCCACCGTCAAGCCGCTCAAGCCGATGCTCGCCTTTCCTGTAGACGATATCGCGGAGGCGTTCGCGACGCTCGGCTCGGAGCTATCGCTCGAGCACAAGCTCGACGGCGCGCGCGTGCAGATTCATCATGCGGCTGACGGCGGCGTACGAATCTTCTCGCGCAGGCTCAATGAGATCACCGAGAGCATTCCGGACGTGGTCGAAGTTGTAAATCGAATCGGCGCGCGCCACGCGATTCTCGACGGTGAAGTGATCGGCGTCGATGCGTCGGGGCGCCCGGCTGCGTTTCAGGATCTGATGCGACGGTTCGGGCGCACGCGCGACGTCGAGAAAGCGCGCGTCGATCAGCCGCTTGAAGCTCTACGTGTTCGACGTGCTCGCGCTCGACGGTGCGCTGACGATCGATCATCCGTGGGCAGACAGAATTTCGATGCTCGAAGAGCTGCAGTCGTCAGCCGGGTTGGAGATTGTCGAACGAATCATCAAGCCGAATCTCGCCGACGCAGAGAAATTTTACGCCGCTGCTGTCGCCGCCGGATATGAAGGCGTGATGGCGAAGTCGCTCGCGAGTGCGTACACGCCGGGCGCGCGCGGCCGCGGATGGCTCAAGATAAAGCATACGCGCACGCTGGACCTGGTGATCATCGCGGCGGAGTGGGGCTACGGCCGCCGTCACGGATGGCTATCGAACTATCATCTTGCGGCGCGCGACAAGAGCGGCGGGTTCGCGATGCTCGGCAAGACGTTCAAGGGTCTCAGCGACGAGCAATTTCGCGCGATGACGGAGCGGCTGCTCGCGCTCAAGATCGCGGAGTCGCACGGCGTCGTGACCGTTCGACCCGAGGTGGTCGTCGAGGTTGCTTACAATGATATCCAGCGCAGCCCGAATTACGACGCGGGTATGGCGCTGCGATTCGCGCGAATCGTGCGCATCCGCGACGACAAGTCGGCCGAGCAGGCGGATTCGATTGATACTGTGACGGCGGACTACGAGCGGCAGAAAATTCTGCCGTCGGCGGGAAAAGTTTGAGCTCTCACCGATTCGGCGCGCCGCGAATCAATGATGGTGATGTTGGATGTGATTGGGCTCGTGCGCGTCGCTCAGCGCCATCCCGATAGCCTCGATTTCCGAATGGCCGAAGTCCTCGAGCACGAACGCCTCGACACTGGAGTCCGTTTCGACTCGCTCGTAAAGGTCGCAGCACCAACAATCGGGACCCAACTGGCGGGTCCGAATGACGAAAACGTTGCCACCAACCACTTCAACCCGTTCCATAAAAGCCACCTTCCTTACCTGGAATGGCCGCAGGTGCCGGGAGCTCAAGATAAATTATTTAGCACAATCGCGTCAGTAGTGGCTAATGCGCAGAGGCCTAGAAATTCAAGGTGATTGGCGGGGTTTTCGCGTCGAGGCGACCCAGGCGGTAAGTGCGTCAGTTGTCGTCGGGAAGGCGAGGTCGTGCCACGGAACGTCGTCGGGCGCGAAGTAGTGGACTTCGGTTGCTTCGACGGATAGTGACGGTGGTTCCTTGCCGGGTATTGCGAGATAGACGACGACAGTGATTGCGGAATCGTTGAACACTCCGAGCAGCGGGCCGAGCGCGACGCGCATCCCGACTTCCTCGTGCGTCTCGCGAAGCGCGGCGTCGGCGACGTTCTCGCCGAAATCGACGTAGCCGCCGGGGAACGTCCACTTGCCGAGGGCAGGCTCGATACCGCGGCGGATTAACAGGACGCGACCGTCGTCGATCACGAAGCATCCGGCGACCAGCTTGGGTCCCGGGAACAGCACGAAGCCGCATCGCGTGCAGACTTTGCGCTCGGCGTTCTCGGGCATCAGCATGCGCGATTCCATCGCGGCGCCGCACAGCGGACAGAATTTCACCTTGGCGGGATAGTCGCGCTGCACGCGATGGTTGGCGTGGATTGAGTCGTGCTTCTTCATGCGGTCAGACGGCGGACGAGCGCTTCACCGATTAGCAAAATCATCGCGGCGACGAGCAGGTACGGATTCATCGAGACGCGGCGCTCGAGCGTGGCGCGTTCGGTCGAGACTTCGGCCGGCGACGGATTGAGACGCCCGCCGGTCGCGGACGCGAGCTTTTCGAGCAGGCCGTAGTTGGGCTCGGGACGTGGCAGCTCGGCGTTGACCGACGGGCTGACGGTGAACGCGAGTGGCGGGAACTTCTTGTCCTTGCCGGACGGCGAGCGCACTTCGAAGTAATAGTTACCGGGCGCGGGCGCCTCGATCGATCCCGACAACTCGCCGACGACTTCCTCAGTCAGCGCGGTTTCAGTGCGCGTTCCGTCGGGCCGCGTCACGAGCACCGTCACGAGGCGCGCCGCGTTGCCGGGCTCGGCGCTGTAGTCGGTGAGCTTCATGTTGATGCGGCCCGCGTTGTAGCCGAGCGCGACGTCGATCTTCGGCTCGGTGGGGATTTCCGGCGTCATCCAGGCGAGCAGCCGATCCCACAGCGGCGCGAAAATATTTGTGGTGACCCAGGTCCCCGACCATCGCCCGCTCGCGTCCGTCGTCACCGCCATCACCTTGCCCGCGCCATATTTCCAGCTCGCGATGACCGGCTCGCGCGTGCCGCCGCGATCGACGTACATGTCCATCGTGGCGCGCGGTTTGATCTCGGTCGAGACGTAGCCCTTGAGCGGCGGCATCTCGCGCGATGCGAGATCTTTCAGAATCGCGTCGGGGCTTTCGGTGCGCGGCGTGAATTCCTTTTCGACCATCGTGATCTCGCCGCCGTGCGCCTTGAAATCCTCGACGAAAAGCTGCGGCAGATTGCTCGCGCTGTCGGTCTGATAGTAGGAACCGCCGCCGTACTTCGCGATCGATTGCAGCAAATCGACGTTGGCCTCCGTGCCGACCGCGATCGTCGAGATGGTCGTGTCGGCGTCATGATGCATCCGCGAGACGAGGTCGTAGTACATCTCGGCGGTGCCGCCGGTCTCGCCGTCGGTGAGGATCACGACGTGCTTGACCTGCACGCCGCTGTTGCCGAGCGTGCGTTCGGCCTCGCGCAGTGCGGGAATCAGGAACGTCTGGCCGTGCGCCGAGAGCCGGTCGATCATCTGATTGAAGTATGCGCGGCTCTGCCCGACCGATTGCAGCGGAATTACGACGAACGGCTGCGAGTCGAATCCGATGACGCCGATCAGGTCGTTGTCCTTGAGCGTTTTGGTGACGGTCTCGGCCGCGGCCTTGGCGTAAGTGAGTTTGTCGTTGCGGCCCATCGAGCCCGACTTGTCGATGACCAGAACGAGCGCGCGCTTCTTTTCCTTATGCTGCGGCGGCTTCATCGTCACCGGCATCACCTGCGCGAGCGGACTGTCCGCATAACCGCCAAGGCCGAAACTCGAATCGCCGCCGACCATCGCGAGCGAGCCGCCGCGACTCGACGTATGCCGCCATCGCGTTCTGCGCGGCCGGCGCGATACGTTCGCTCGGCACGTTGTTGATCAGCACCGCGTCGTAGCCCGCGACGCTGCCGTCCCATGCACCGCCGGTGACGGGCACGACAGTCGGCTCGAGTCCCATCCGATTGACGACGGTGCCGAGATAGTTCGCGTCCTTCGCGCTGTCGGTGAGAATCAGAACTTTGCGCCGCGAGCCAACGCCGACCCATCCCTTGAGCGAGTCGTCTTCGAGGTAGGCGTCGAGCGCTGGATTGTCGGGCTTGAACGATGCGCCGTACGAAGCGAGGCCGACGGTTTCAGTGCGCACCGGAAAGTCGAAGCGCTGCGAGCCGCGCGGCAGTGTCACTTTGCGCTCGTCGATAGTCGCGCCGTCGCGCGCGATGGCAATCGTGCCGGTCACCGGAGCGTCGTTGAGATTTTCCATCGTGACGCCGAGCTGGAACGGCGCGGCCTTCTCGAGCGCGGGCGGAAGCGAGAGCGCCGTCATCGCAACGTTGGGAATCGAGCGCGCGCCGGGGGGCGTGAAGATGTCGAGGCGAATCTCGGCATTGACGATCGCGCTAATCGCGCGGTCCGCGTCGCCGCGATTCTGCCATCCGTCGGTGACCATCACAGCCGGGCCGCCGTGCGCGTCGGGATCGGCGGCGATACGGTAGAGCGCACTCTCAAGATTGGTCGCAGTAGGCCCGCACTCGGCGCATCCGGTGTTGTTGGCGAATGCAGACTCGACGGCGCCGATCGATTGCGGAGCGGCGATTGTCGCGAACACGTACGCGGGATCTCCGGCGCGCAGCTTGAGGTCGTCGCGCAGCAGCTTGAGCGTCCACGCGCGCATCGCAGGCGTGATACTCGCGCTCGCATCGACGATCGCCGGACGCGCCGCGCCTTCGGAATGCATCACCTGCTGCGGATTGGCGAGCGCGACGACGAACAGCGCGAGCACGATCGCGCGGATCAGCGGCGCAAACACGCGGCGAAGTTCGCGCGCGTTGATAAGACCCCACAGCAGGACGACCGCGGGAATTGCGAGCAGGTAGAGCGCCTCGCGATGCGCGAAGGTCAGATCGTGCGGGATGCTCGCGGGAATCATGGCGCGGCCTCGACGACACGCCGGCGCCGATAGACGAGGAGCGCTTCCAGAGCCGTCAGCGCGATGATCGCGAAGAGCAGGTAGTCGCTGAGCGAAGATTTTTCCATCACCGGCTCGGCGGCGGAACCCGAATTCGCGGCTTCGACTTTGAGCAGCGGCGAGCTCGAGAGATCCGACTCGGTCAAGTCGGCAAGATTCACGGCGCGCGGCGTCTGCGCGCCGCCGGGACCGACGAGCTCATAGACTCCCTGCTCAGAAACGTCGGTGAAAAGCGTGCCGGGATGCGCCGGCTTCTTTTTTCCCGACGGCAATATCACGCGCTCGACGCCGGCCGGCACCAGCCACGGCTGTCCCGTGCGGTAGCCGCTGCTGCTGCCACCCAAACCGGCGAGGTAACTGATCGCATTGAGCGTCAGCACCGACATCGGCAGGTTGCGCTTGCCGAGATACGGGAACAGATTGAAGCCGGTCGCGACGAAACGATGCCCGCCGCGCTCGCCCTTCAACAGCAGCGCGCCGCCGTCGCCGCCGACGACCTGGCTCATCCACGGATGCGTCCCGAAATATTCGCCGCCGCGCAGACTGAGCAGCCGGAAATTCACCGAGTCGGTGAGCGTGTCAGTCGTGCGCCATCCGGCAATCTCGACCTTCGGGGTCGGAGTCACCGTCAATCCGAAAACCGGATCGCCCGGCGGCGGCATCACGAGCATCGTGTTCACCGCGGGAATTTCCTTGGGCGTGGCGTATTCAAAGATAGCGAGATCGAAGTTGCCGAGTTCGTCGGGCGAGTAAGAATCGGGATGTCTTGGTGGTGACCGCGACGCCGGGAATCGAATTCAGTCCCGGCGGCATCGGCGGGCGTCGGGCTGATGAAGAGAATCGACACGTTCTTGACGGAGCCGGCCGTCGCATAGGCAATGTTGTCGAGCGCGAGCGCGTCGTCGGGCGCGAGCTTCGCCTGGTAGATGCGCGCGGGCGGAATCGCCGGGAATTCGAGCGTCGCGGTCTCGCGCGCGCCGAGCGCTTCCTTGGCGTGGGCGACTGTTTTGCCGTCGCCGGTCACGACGAGTTCGAGCGTGCGCGTTTCCGGGCTGAAGTTCGCGATCGTGAGACTCGCGTGAAGTGCTTCTGCGCCAAGGACTTCGCGTCGCAGCGAGAATGAGCCGATGGCTGAGTTCGCGACCGCGTCGCCGACCGCGATCGGATGAATCCGCGCGGGCACCGGCGCGGCGAGCGCGTTGGCGCCGGCGAAAATCACCTTCGCGACGCGCGCTTCCGACGCGAGGTTGCTGAGAAAGTTCTCGAGCGTCGTTTGATCGTTGGGCGCATCGGTCGGCTTGATTCGCGACAGCGCGAGACGCGCCTCGGTCAGCGTGGTGAACGGCGGCGCGACGCGGCGCGGCTGCGGCGCGGTGACGTAAACGTGAAATTTCGCCGCCGCCATTTTCGGCGGACAATTCGGCGTCCAGCTTTTCGCGTGCGATGTCGAAGCGGCTCTTGCCCGACGGGCGTCAGCGCCTGCATCGCGGCGGAATTGTCGATCACGACTGCGAGCGGTGAACTCTTTTTCCAGATGAACGGACCCGCCAGCGCGAGCACCACCAGGCTCAGGATTAGAACCTCGGCGAAGAACATCCAGTCCAGACGCGGCCATCCACCGAAACGCTCGCGCCGAAAACCGCGCAGCGCGCGAAACGCCATCACGCTCGAGACCGTCACGCGCGACGGCCGCTCTTTGGCGAGATATGCCAGCACGAGCGCCGGCACGAGTGGCGAAAAATATGAGCGCGCCTGGGTAGAGGAGTCCCATCGTATAACTCTTCAGTGCGCCAGGCCGAGGTCGCGCACCGCGCGGACGAAGAATTGCTGGAAGTCGTTGTCGGTCGTGTAGAGCGAGTAATGCAGCCCGCGCTTGAGGCAGAACGATTTTATTTCGCGCGTCAGCCGCAGCATCGTCTCGCGATATTGCGTGCGCTCGCGATCGCCGATCGATACGCGCAGCCGCTCGCCCGATTCCGAATCGATAACCTCGACGTCGCCGTCGAGTCCCTGTCCATTGAGCTCGCGCCCGCCGAGAATCTGCACGGCTGTGAGATCCATCGAGGCCGCCGTGAACATCCCGAGCCCGCGCGTCACCGAGTTGAGCAGCATCAGGAAGTCGGAAACGATAAACACCTTGCCGGCGCGTCGAATCGAGAGCAGCTCGGTCGCCAGCGAAGTCGCGAAATCGAACTGCCCGCCCGGCTTGAGATCGGCCAGGCGCCGCGCCAGCTCGACGATTCGATGGCGTCCGGTGACGAACGACGGATTGACCTTTGCGCCGCTTGCCGCCGAGCACGCGCAGCATCACGCGATCGCCGCTGGCGAGCGCGACGTACGCGAGCGCGAGCGCAGTCAGCATCGCGGATTCGAACTTGCGATCGCCCGCCGGATACCCCATCGACGCGCTCGCATCGACGAAGATGTACGTGAGCAGGTCTTCCTCTTCCTGGAACAGCTTGATGTAGAGTTTGTCGCTGCGGCCGTAGAGTCCCCAGTCGATGTAGCGGAAGTCGTCGCCGGGCGAGTAGTGGCGATAGTCGTTGAACTCGAGCGACGATCCGCGCTTGGGCGACAGGTGCATGCCCCGGCCCAGCCCGGCATAGCGCTGGCGGGTTCTGATCCTGAGCTTTTCGAGCCGGGCGAGAAATCCCGGCGTAAACTCATCGGGCAGTCCGAACATCGGCTACGTGCGCGGCTTCTTGAGCCGCTTTATCACCTGCTCGAGGATCGATTCGGAAGACACGCTCTCGGCCTCGGCCTGGAAGTTGAGCAGCAAGCGATGGCGCAGGCACGGGACGATGGCGTCGTCGATATCGTCGTAGCTGACGCTCACGCGGCCCGCGAGCAACGCGTTAACTTTGGCGCACAGAATCAGCGCCTGCGCACCGCGCGGACTCGGCCCGAAGCGCAAATATTGCGAGACCTCGGGGATCGCGCCGGGACCGCCGGGAGTGCATCCGCCGATCACGCTGATGATGTACCGCTCGAGCGGCTCGGCCACCATCACCTCGCGCACCAGCGCCTTGAGATCCTCGATCGCCTGCGGCGCGCGGGCCGGCTCGAATAGCGGCTGAATCTTGTTCTGCGCGGTGCCGGTGGTGCGGTTGAGAATTTCGCGCAACTCGTCGGGCTTGGGCGATCCCATCACGACTTTGAAGATGAACCGATCCATCTGCGCCTCGGGCAGCGGATAGGTTCCTTCGAGCTCGATCGGATTTTGCGTCGCGAGCACGATATACGGCGGATCGAGCACGTAGGTGGTGCCGAAGACGGTGACCTGATGCTCCTCCATCGCCTCGAGCACGGCCGATTGCGTCTTCGGCGTCGCGCGATTGATCTCGTCGCCCAATACCATGTGCGCGAAGATCGGGCCCGGCTTGAACTGGAACTCACGATGGCCGTCGGACTCGGTCAGCACCTGGGTGCCGATGATATCCGAGGGCATCAGGTCGGGCGTGAACTGGATTCGCTTGAAGCTGAGCCCGAGCGTCTCGCTGGCCGCCTTGACCATCAGTGTCTTGCCGAGTCCGGGGACGCCTTCGATCAGAATATGGCCGCCGCAAAAGAGCGCGGTCAGCAATTTTCGGACGACCTCGCGATGGCCGACGATTACGCGCGCGACTTCGCTCTCGGCGCGCGAAAAAATCTTGCGGAAATCCGCAACCCGCTGGTCGGGTGAAACCTGTTGAGGAGCCGCTCCCATCCGTTGTCCTTCCTTTGCAGAGTCTAGTGAATCATGTCGCGATAGCGCGGCGGCACCAGTTGTCGTTCGTCGGGCGGCGCGTCGTCGCGGGTCGGCGCAAGCGGCGCATTGACATAGCTCGTCGTCGCCTTGGGCCGATCGGTATCGAGTACAGTTTTCCCGCCGTTACCGGAAGTGGGCGTGCCCGGCAGCCGGAACATGACGTAGCGCGCATCCTTGATATCGACGCCCGCGCCCTTCTCGCCGGGCTTCAGGAAGCGCTGCGCATTGGTGGACGTCGGCATCTCGCCAAGATGCGTATCGCCCATGTTCGAGCCCATGTCTTTATTATTTTTCGGATTGCCGCCGGCCGTTGGGAGCATTGCGATCGCCGTTGGCGCCCGGCTTCGGGATGTCACCGGGCTTGTTCGGATCAAGCTGGCTGCCGCCCTTCTGATTGTCGCCGGCTTGTTGCCGCCGCCCTGATTCTTGTCGTTGCCGGGCTTGATTGTCGGGGCCGGGATTTTTTGCGTTGGCCGTTTCGACTTGCGCTTCGGCGTTGGCGAGTTCGTTTTGTAGTTTGAGGTTAGACGGGTCCGGTTTGTTCTGATCGTTCTTGTCGTTCTTTGCAGTTCCTTTTCCGCCGTCGTTCTTGCCTGAATTGTTGCCAGCGCCGCCTTTAGCCGGATCCCGGCTTATTGCCGCCCGCATTCTGCCCGGCGCCGGTGCCAGCCTTGCCCTCGCCGCTGCCGGTGCCCGAGGAGTTGCCCTGACCCTGGCTCTTGCCGCCGCCGTTTCCGTTCTGTGCGCTTGACTTGCCGTTGCCCTGATCCTTTCCGGACTGGCTGTTGTTGCGTTTTTCAGCGGCCTTTTTGGCCTGCTTCATCGCTTCCTCGATGCGCGCTTTTTTCTCCTCGGGCGGAAGCTTTGAATTTTCCAGCGCGTTGGCTGCTGCGCGAATCTTGTCCGCGAGCGCGGTATCGTCAGAGCTGGTCGCAGTTTTGGCGATCTCCTGGGCGATCGCGCGCAGCCTCGCGGCTTCTCTATTTTCAGGGGTCGGCGGCCGGACTAACCCCAAGGTCGCAAGCACCATCGCGAACGCGACTACGCCCGCCAATATCGAAGAGCGCTTTAGCGGTTCGCCGACTTCCAGCCTGAATTCGCGGCGCACGTCGAGACCGCCGAACAGCGCGATCGAGCGCCGCCATAGAATCGGGAACAGCGGCGTCCGGCGCGCGCGACTGCTCTCGGGCGTCGACGGATTAGCCAGCGTCGCGAACGTCACGATCTCCTGATTGCATTCGAGCAAGTCGTCGAGCTCGGCGGCTGCTGCAACGAAGTCGTTGGCGCGCCGATAGGCTCGCAACGCCATCACCAATCCAGCGGCCAGCACGACGATGCCGGAGGCGATCAATGCGAGGGTCAACATTCCGGCACGGTCGGGCGCGAGCGCGTAGCCGTATCGCGCCCAGGTCAAGTCGCCGATTGGGCCGAGCAACAATCCCAGTCCGATCGCGGTGAGCGCCGGCGCGACCGCGCACAGCATCACGCGCATTGCGGCTAGCCGCGCGATACGCGCGCTGGCGGCGCCGATTGTCTCGACCGGATTGTCCACAGAATAGAATTATAGCCTAAACGACCCAGATGCGACCGTCCAACCCACGGCCCGACCGGGCTTATTTTACGGCCGTCGCGGCTGATTTGCCCGCCGGCGCTTTTCGCTCGGAAGCGATTACGCGGCGATGTTCGTCGTATGATTTCGAAAAGGCATGGGTGCCGCCTTCGCGCGCGACAAAATAGAGATAGTCGGTCTGCGTCGGATTCAGCGCGGCTTCGATCGATTTCAACCCGGGATTCGCGATCGGTCCCGGCGGCAATCCCGCAAAATCGTAGGTGTTGAAGGCTGAAGCGGTATGAACCGCTGACACTGCCGACTCTTTGGCGCCGTCAAGCTCGTACTGCGCGGTAGGATCGGATTGCAGGGGCATCCCAAGCCGCAGGCGATTGTAGAAGACGCCGGCAATCAGGGGACGCTCCGCAGGCGCCTTCGCTTCCTTTTCGACGATCGAGGCCATCGTGACCAGCCGGCGCGGATCGAGGCCAACCTTGAACATCCGCTCCTCAACCTCCGGCGTCAGCACCTGGTAGAACCTCGAGAGCATCGCAGCGAGCACGTCGTCGATTTTGGCGTGCGGCGAAAATTTGTAGGTCGCGGGAAACAAATAGCCTTCCGCGCCGAGCGGCATCAGGCCGAGCGCGCGAACGAGGGCGCCGTCACGCGCCGCATTTTCGAAGTCGTCCTCGCAGACCAGTCCCGTCTGCGCCAGCCGCTCCGCAATCTCATGGACCGTCAAGCCTTCGGGAATCGTGACAGTCACGACGATAAAATCGCCCTTGACCAGATGTCGCATGACGTCGGGAATCCGCTCGCCGCCTTTGAACGCATAGTCGCCCGGCTTGATCTGGCTCGCTGTCCCGCTGACGCGACCGTAGAATCGCAGCGCAAGCTCGCTGCGCACAACGCCTGCCTCAGCCAGCGCCCGCGCAATCTGCCGAAACGACTCGCCCTTTGCGATGGTGACTTCGCGCGGCGGCGCAAATTTCTCAGTGGGACTAAGAAACCAGTACGAAAGGCCGGCAAACAGTGCGCCGATGACAATCGCGAGAACGAGGAATGTGGCAACACGCTTCATCCAATCTGAAATTATATTCCATGCTGCAACTTTGCATCAGCGCGCGAGTTTATCGGGATTCGCCTGCATCCAGCCTTCGAGGATGACGACTGCGGCGAGCGCGTCGACTGCGGTCTTGCGCGTACCCTTGCGCGCCGGCAAGTCGGCCAGGCGCTCGCGCGCTTCGATACTCGTCAACCGCTCGTCGAACATCTCGACGGTGACGCCGAGTGACTCCGCCAGCTGGGCGGCAAACTTCCTTGCGGAGAGTGCGGCGGCGCCTTCGCTGCCATCCATGTTGAGCGGCAGCCCGACGACGATGATGCTGATGGCGCGTCCTCGGAGCATCGCGGCAATCGCGTCGAGGTCATGCTTGAGGGCGCGGCGCTCGACGATCCCGATCGGATGCGCGCCGAACGCGGCGGCATCGGTGACGGCAACCCCAATCCGTCGGCGGCCAAGATCAAGAGCGGCGATTGGCATCAGGCGGTTGGATCTTCGGCCACTCCGCGCGCCCACGGTTTGTCACACAGGGCTGCGTCGAAGGTCGCCAGTTTCAAGCGATGCCGACGGGCCAGAGAGACCAGATGCGCGTCCGTAACATCCTTGCTGCTGCTGACTATGGGCAGCGACCTTGCAGCCGTATCGTCCCGTACGAACCGATGCCCGCGCATCCGCACGATTGCTTCGAGTGCCGCGATCGCGTCTTCGAAGCGCGCGCCGAAGGCTGGACTAAGGCTGACTCTGAGAAAACCCATTTCGCATATCGAGGCGGTGGCAAACGACTTCGCGCGGCTGAGCCATCGGCTTGCTCGCACATGGTCGGCATGCGACTGCCATCCACACGCGATCAGAAAGTTCACATCGAGCAGATGACTCACGGAAGCTCGTCGAGGATTGCGTTGACGGCTTCGGTGGTAATCGACGGTGCTCCGGGCGCCGAAAGGAGAACCGGGCGCCCGAATCGTCCGCGCGTCAGCTTGGCAGCGCGGGGAGATCTGCGCTCCAGTACCAACCGCTGTCCTTCAAGCGTCACCTCGACCTTGTCGCCTGGTCGCAGGTTCAATGCTCTTCGATATTGAGTTGGGATCACGAGTTGGCCCTTGGTTGATAGAGTCGACGAGCTCATAGTGATGTCTTACACGTCTTACCGTAGAAAGGCCAACGAGTTGAAAGTGCCGACCCATGCTGCTTTGCTTCTATGGCATTGAATGCCATAATACCTCATGCCGCCCGTGATTCTCGAGGCACGAGATGTAGTCGGAGGTGGGCGCTATCTACAAGAGGTTCGGATTTCAGCTTTTCCGCCTACCCGCGAGCAGCGGGAAGGAATTCGATATTCCTTTTGCCTCGTGGATCTTGAGAGTGGCGACGTGGTTTTGCTCTACGATGTTCATCGCGGTAAATCGCATCATCGACACCTGCGCGGCAAGGAGATCCGTTACAAGTTCGTCAACGAAGATGCTTTGCTCGACGATTTTTTGCGCGACGTTAAGTTGATCCTGGAGGGCAAGTTATGAGTGCACGGCGCCTTAATATCGGAGTCCGCGCGAGTGCTGAGCGATCCAAAGCGCTGCGCGAAGCAATCCGGCGAGTCGCTCGCGGCGACCTGGCGTCGCAAGAGGCGGGCCTCTATTTCGAAACCGTCGCGGAGCTTCGGAAGATTCTGACCGAGAAGCGGCTCGAACTCTTGCTGGCAATCACGCGCCATCGGCCGGCGTCGGTAAATGAACTCGCCAGTCTGCTCGAACGCGACTACAAGAACGTGAGCACCGACATCGCGCTGCTTGAACGCCTGGGGCTGGTAAGGTTGAGCGCAAAAGGCGGTAAGGGAAGAGCGCAGGCGCCGACTGTGCCCTACGATGAGATCCAGGTGACCATCGATCTGCGACAGCCGCGCGCGGTGCATGCCGCTTGAAAGCACTTCGACAATTCGCGCAATCACTAGCGGGTTGCGTTGCCACTGTGCTGGTGGTCGTTCTCTTCCCCATGGTGGCGTGGGCTTGGGGACCTGATGGGCACGAAATCGTTGCGGTCATTGCGGCCGACAATCTCACGCCGGCGGCGCAGAGCCATGTGGCGAATATTCTGGGCGTGCCTGTGGATAAAAGATCAATTGCAAGCGCGATGGAAATTGCTTCGAACCGCCCTGACAACCAGTTTCGCGAGGAGGATAAGTCGACGGCGCGCTGGCATTTCATCGACATTTGTCTGCAGGACCAGCGAAACGAGGTTCCCGCGCGATGTCCAAGCGGAAATTGCGTGACCACGAAGATCGACGAATACTCCAAGCGCTTGAAAGACAGCGATTACGATCGCTGGGGCGCAAAAGGCGATCTCGCGTTCCTGATCCACTTCGTCGGCGACATCCATCAACCGCTGCATGCCGCCAATGACGAAGACCGCGGCGGCAATTGCGTGCCGGTCGAATCGCGCTACCGCGAAACGAATCTTCACGCCGTCTGGGACAGCACAGTTGTGCGCGGCCTCGAATATGGAATCGATTCGGGACAGCCCGAGCCGACCGCTCACAAATTGGAGCAGACTTACGCAGTTGAGAAGGGCGCCGACTCATGGATTCCCGTGGACGATATTGCGTGGGAATCGAATCAACTGGCGCGCTCCGACATCTACGACGCGCTTCACATTCCGATCGAACCTTGCCAACCAACCGTCAACGCCTGCCTCAACCCGGTAGGGCGTCCCGTCGAACTGAGCTCTGCATATCTCGATCGCGCCCATACGATCGCGGGACATCAGCTGGCGAAAGCGGGATTCAGGCTGGCGAGTTTGTTGAACCAAATCTGGACGCAGCCCATCGCCTCGAACGACGCGACGCGCGCGCCTGATTCCGTCGTTGCCCCGCTTGCGTCGACGACCAATACCGTCGGCCAGATTGTCGGCAACCGGCGGAGCAAGATTTACGCATGGCCGGGATGCGGGACCTACGACCAGATGGCGCCGGGGAATCGCGTCGTGTTTCCGAGCCGCGAAGCTGCTGAGCAAGATGGCTATCGAGCGGCTCGCAACTGTCCGTAGTGCATCCTGTCTTCCCACGGCAACGCTGATTCGCTTGCGCGGGTTCATTTGTAACGTTTGTAACCGGAATCGCGTCGTTTCGTGTCGCTGCGATAACCAGAACAGCAAACGACTGACACGCTAGGGTTGCGCTGGATAACCGAATCACTTAGTTTCGATCTTGATGGCAGCTCGGGGGAGAAGCATCAGCGGATATCCGCGCGCGGTTACGGCATTGGTCGTGGGCTTAATTGCGACCACCGCCGCCCTTTTTCTTTTTTTCCAAGCAAATCCGCAGACTTTTTCCTCACCGCTCGACTCGCTCGGCCTCGCAGATGGATGCGGGTAAGGACGTTCCAGACGTATTCGAGCAGGCTGAGACGGCCGAACCGGCGCCCCAGTCGATCACCATCAGCACGATGCTCGACCGCACCGCGCCTATCGAAAGCTATCTTCGCGACGCAGGGATGGCAGCCTGACGACGCGCATCAGTGGGCGTCATATATCCAGCAGATTACCGCGAATCGCTATTTTCATAGCGGGCATCCGCTGACGCTCTATAAGGATCCCGAGACCGGCGAGATGCGCGGCCTCAAGTACGATCTCGACCAAAATACCAGCGTCATCGGAGCGAGCCTGGGCGCGGGTGTGCTCAAGGCTGCCATTCGGCCGATCGAATATTACATTCGCCCGATCAAGATGACGTTCGCGGTCAAAGACAACTTCCAGCGAGCGGTCGCCGAGAACGGTATCCCGAAGCCAATCGTCGAATCGCTGCAGGACGCGTTCTGCGATCGCCACGATCTCAACCGGCTCAAGCCCGGTTCCGCGGTCAAGCTGATCTACCAGGAAAAGGTCAGCCGCGATGGTTCGTACACGCTGGTCGGCGACGTGCAGGCTGCGCAAATCCGTTTCGGGAGCCGCACGCTGACGGCGATCTCATTCTCGGACGAACACGGCCGCCCTCATCTGTATGACGAACAGGGCCACGCGCTCGGTCCGCAGTCGCTGAAGTTCCCGCTCAACTTCCAGTACATCTCGTCCGGCTTCACGTTCCATCGCTATCATCCGATCCTGCACGAGTACCGTCCGCACGTCGGCGTCGATCTGGTCGCGAAGTACGGCGAGCCGGTCAAGAGTGTCGCGGACGGAACGGTAATCAGCGCCGGATGGGGTGGCGAGCTCGGCAACTGCTATCCGCATCCAGCATCAGCATCAGATGGTCAGCATCTACGGTCACCTGTCGAAGATCAGTCCCGAGGTGAAAGCGGGCGGCTCCGTTCATATGGGGCAGGTCATCGGCAACGTCGGATCGACCGGCCTGTCTACCGGGCCGCATCTCCACTTCGCGATGGAAAAAGATGGCGCTTGGGTAAATCCGCTGACCGAGAAGCTCGGCGAGAATCATCAGGTGTCGCCGCGGATGAAAGCGATCTTCGAGGACCTCAAGGATCAGTATCAGTCGGCACTCGCGGAGCTGCCGGACCTCGGCAGCCACTTCATCGCGGCCACAGAGCGCAAGCCCGCGATCTCGAAGTTCGGCGACATGTACCATGTGACGATCGATCGCACGGTGGGAAAGGCGAGGCACTTGCGAGGACTCACCAGCAGCAGCCTGGAAACCTCGGAACCCTCGGAACCCGGCGCTCTTTGAACTGACGTCTCGTTGTTCCAGTCCAATTTTTTCCGCATTGCTAGTTCGCAGCTTCCCGGTTAAGGCTGAGATTGCGATCCGTCGCATCTGAAATGCGCGAGCATCTCAATACCGATTTCTTCACGCCTCGCGGTGCCGCGCGTCTTTGGGCATCGCGGCTCCGCCGGTACGCATCCTGAAAATACGCTCGAATCGTTTCGCGCCGCCGTCGCGAGCGGCGTGCAGTATCTCGAATTCGACATCCACATGACGCGCGACGGCGAAATCGTCGTGGCTCACGATGCACATCTCAAGCGGATGTGCGGGCTCGATCGCGTGATCCCCGAGATGACGTACGCGGAGCTGGCGAAGGCCGACGCGGGCCGGATGTTCACGCATCGACGGCGTGACGTTTCCATTCAGAGAGAAGGGGATCAGGGTGCCGCGCCTGAGCGGAGGTGCTCGCGGAATTTTCGAAACTGCGGATGATCGTCGAGGTCAAACAAATCGCGCCGAGCGTGGTCGCGCCGATGCTCGACGTGATCGATCGCGCCGGGATGCGCCGCAACGTCCTCGTCGCCAGCGAGCATCAGGAGCCGCTCGACGAAGTGCGCAAGCTGGCGCCGGAAATTCCGACTAACTTTTCGTATCTCGAATCGGGGATGTTCATCCAGGCGATGGGAACCCGCGACGCCAACTATCGTCCGCCCGCCGACGCAGTCCAAATCCCGCATCGCCACGAATCGTGGGAACTCGTCACACCCGAAAGCGTCGCGTTCGCGCATCGCATCGGAATCGAAGTGCACGTCTGGACGGTGAACGAAGAAGCCGAAATGTCGGAACTGCTCGACATGGGCGTCGACGGCCTGATCAGCGACTACCCCGGCCGCGCGCTCGAAGTCGTTCGCAGCCGTACGAATCGCCGCTGACCGCGCTCTTTCCAGCTTGCGGCGGGCTTTGTTACGATTTCGCCCGTTCGTCGAAAATTTTACGCTGGAGCAAAACCATGAAGCTCGATACCGGTCTCTCGACGCGCAACCTGCGCGATGTTCCCGCCGCTGCGCGCGCCGCCGAAGCTGCGGGATTCGATGCGATCTGGATTCCCGAGGCCGGCAACGACGGCTTCCTTCCCGCCGCGCTGATCGCCGAGCACACCAAGCGAATCAAAATGGGCACGTCGGTTGCGATTGCGTTCCCGCGCAGCCCGATGATCACCGCGGCGACCGCATGGGATCTCGCCGGGCTTTCCGAGGGCCGCTTCATCCTCGGCCTCGGCACGCAGGTGAAGGGTCATATCGAGCGCCGCTACAGCACGAAGTGGGAAGCGCCGGTGCCGCGCTTGCGCGAGTACCTGCAATCGCTGCGCGCGATTTTCAAATGCTGGTCGGAGGGCGGCGCGAAACTCTCCTTCCAGGGCAAGTACTATAACTTCTCGCTGATGACGCCGTTCTTCACGCCGGCGCGACACAACTTTCCGAACGTGCCGATTCACATCGCAGGCGTCAACGAACATATCATCCGGCTCGCCGGCGAACTGTGCGAAGGCTTGCACGCGCATCCGTTCAACTCGCCGAAGTACCTGCGCGAGTACGTGCTGCCGAATGTCGAGAAGGGTCTGCAGAAAGCTGGGCGCTCGCGCAAGGATTTCGAAATCCAATCGACTGCGTTCGTGATCGTCGGCACGCAACCAGGACGAAATCAAAAAAACGCGCGAAGCGGTCCGCCAGCAGATCTCGTTCTACGCCTCGACCCGAACCTACAAGATCGTGCTCGACATGCACGGATGGGGCGACGTCGCGCAGCGCCTGAACGAGAAGGCGGCCAAGGGCGAGTGGGTCGCGATGGCGAAAGAAATCACCGACGAGATGCTCGACGTGTACACCGTCTCGGGCACCTTCGACGACATCGCGGACAAGGTGAAGGAGCGTTACGACGGACTGCTCGACCGCGTCGCGTTCTACATTCCGTATCGCGCCGGAACCGACGACACCGAATGGGCAAAACTTGCGAAGCGATTCAATGGCTGAGTTTCGCCATTGTCGTGATACATTGTCTTGAACCTGCTTAACAAGGAGAAAACTTCCGATGACACAAGGACAATGTTGAAAACGATGGCTGCTGGTAGCGGCCGTGGCGGCGCTCATGCTGATCGGCGCGAATCGAATCGCGATGGCGCAAGGCGCAGCCCCAGCGGCACCCGCGCCCGCGATGGAGGAGCCGGGCACGACGGAGTTTCACGCTGGTCTCGGTCGAAGTGGATGATGCGAAGATCTGGCTGCCCAGCGTGATCGCAGTCGAGCAGGGCGACAAGGTGAAGCTGACGCTCAAGAACCTGGTGCCGGGCGCGGTCAATCAAGCACGGCTTTACGATCCCCGCATACAACGTCACTGAAGTCGTGACGCGCGGCGAGCCCAAAACGATCACGTTCGTCGCCGACAAGGCGGGAGTCTTCCCAGTACTCGTGTCAGTTGCATCCCGCGCATATTGGCGGCTCGTTGATCGTCGAACCGAAAGAAGTAGCCGGCCAGCGCCCGCGTCACGATGTCATCGGCGCGCGAAAGGGCTAGGGTTGAATCGCGCATGCGCACGTAGTCCTCTATGCGCGCTCGCCCGAGTGGCGCGCGATCGTCGAGCGCGCCGACGAGTTGATGGCGTCGCCGGAGTTTCGCGTGCTCAAGTCTGAAGCCCGCACGCGCGCAGGATTCATCGACGTCGCCGGCGCGGGCCCCGCGTTCATCAAGCGCGTCGAGGTTTCTTCGTGGAGCCGCGGGATCATCGCGCGATTTCTGGGATCTCGCGCGAAGCGATCGCTTGCCGGTGCCGCGATGCTCGAAGCGCACGGCCTCGCGCATCCGGAGCCGCTCGCGGCCATGGACTCGTATCAGGCGGGCGCGATTCGAGCGTCGTATCTCGTCAGCCGCGCGCTCATCAACGCCGACTCACTGAGCCGCTTCATGCTCGGCCCCGGAGAAATCAAGGGACGCAACGTGCATCGCCGCAAACGAATCTCCGACACAGTCGCCGCGCAAATCCGGCGCCTGCACGAGTCCGGGATTTACACGCGCGATCTCCAAGAGACCAACATCATGGTCGAAGACGACGAGGCCGGCGGCTTCAAGGTATACTTTATCGACCTCGAGGATTTCCGCCGCGCCGCCAAGGTATCCTGGAATCGCAGAGTCATGAACCTGGTGCATCTCGATCGCAGCATCGGCAGATTTCTCTGTCGCGCGGCGCGGCTCGATTTCTTCTACTCGTATCTCGGGCATCGCCCGGACCGCGCGACCACGCGCAAGATGATTGCCGAAGTGCAAGCGGCGCGCGACTCGATCGATCGCCGCAAGCGCCGCACTGTTCCGGCTGCTGAGCGAGTCGCATCTCCCCTTGCCGGAGGAACGCGCTAGTGCCTTTTTCGATCCGCAAGCGCGAATACGACCATCACACCGAGCAGGTCCACGCCGCCGGCGGGAGTTGGGTGCGTGACGTGATGCTCGGGCTGAACGATGGGCTGGTCGCGTCGTTCGCGGTGACCTCCGGCGTCGCGGGCGCGTTCGTCACCGGCAACGCGGCGATGATGGCGGGGCTGTCCGAGATGCTGGGCGGCGCGGTCGCGATGGGACTCGCGGCGTTCATCTCGGCGCGCTCGCAAATCGAATTCTATCGAAGCGAGATCGAACGCGAGCGCGACGAAATCCGCCGATGGCCCGAGCGCGAGCGCGAAGAGATCAGCAGCATCTATCGAAACAAGGGATTCACCGGGCCATTGCTCGATCAGATCGTCGCGCACATCACGTCCGATCCGGACCGGTGGAGCAACGTGATGATGCGCGAGGAGCTGGGCTTCAACGAAGAATCGTTCGACAACCCCGTCCGCTCCGCATTCGCAGTCGGCCTGTCGTATCTGTCAGGCGCGGCGGTGCCGGTCTGGGCGTACATTTTTTTCGATCCAGGCGAAGCTCTGAAAGTTTCCGCAATCTCGACCGTCGTGGTGCTGTTCGCAGTCGGCGCGTTGAAGACGATCATCACCAGCCGTTCGTGGTGGCGCAGCGGCCTCGAGAGCATGTTGGTCGGAGTAGCAGCCGCCGGCGCGACTTATGGAGCAGGCCGCATGTTTGCCGCGCGCTGAGACGCGGCCGCGCGTCACGCTTCGATCAAGATATCGTCGCCGTCGGCCTTCACCGCGTAACATCCCAGCTTGACGCTCGCGTCGTCGAGATTCGCACCAGTCGTGATGTCGTACTCCCATCCGTGCCACGGGCAGGTGATGGTGGTGCCGTCGAGTTCGCCCTCCGCGAGCGGGCCGCCGCGATGCTTGCAGGTGTTGTCGATCGCGAAGAATTTTCCGCCCGCGTTGAACAGTGCGATCTGTTTGCCGCCCGCCTCGACCAGCTTGCCGCTCCCTTCAGGCACGTCGGCCACCTTCGCAACTTTGATGAAGCTTGCCATCCCGCTTTGCCTCCCTCAGGTCGTGTACTCCGCGTTGATTCGCACGTAATCGTAGCTCAGGTCGCAAGTAAGAATCGTCGCGGTCGATTTTCCCAATCGCAGATCGAGCCGAACCGCGAATTCGCGCGCTTTCATCGCAGTGCCCGCGTCGGCCAACGCTTCGGTGAGTAATCGGCCGTGCGCGGCAACCTTCACACCGCCAATCCACAGTACCAGCTTGTCGGACTCGACGTACGCGCCGGACGATCCAGCGGCCATGAGGATTCGGCCGACGTTCGGATCGCATCCGAAGAACGCAGTCTTGACCAGCGGCGAGTTCGCGATTTGACGAGCCGCGCGTTCGGCGTCGGCAGACTGTTCGAGCGCCGCGCACCTCGACGGTCACCAACTTGGTCGCACCCTCGCCGTCGCGCACGAGCTCTCGCGCGAGTGCCGCCGAGACTTCCTCGACCGCGCGATCGAACACGAGTTGATCGCGCGCACCGAACGCACGATTTTCCGCGGCGCCGCTCGCCATGATGATGACCGTATCGTTGGTCGACATATCGCCGTCAACCGTGATCGCATTGAAGCTGGTCGGCAGCGCCGCTTTCAGCGATTTCTTCAGGGCAGCGGGAGCGATCATCGCGTCTGTAACCAGGTAGCCGAGCATCGTCGCCATCTTCGGAGAGATCATGCCGACGCCTTTCACCGCGCCGGCGAGCGTGATGGTCGCGCCGCCCGCCTTGAAGGTTGTCGAGGCGGTCTTGGGACGCGTGTCGGTCGTCATGATCGCATGCGCAAAGTCGGAGAGACCGTCTTCACGCAGTGCTCGTACGGCATCGGCGGCGCCGTTTTTGAATTTCGCGAAGTCGTAGAGATGGCCGATCACGCCGGTCGACGACGGCACGACGAGTTCCGGCGCGCATCCGAGAAGTTGCGCGACGTGCGCGCACGAATCGCGCGCGAGTCGCATTCCTTCTTTGCCGGTGAAGCTGTTGGCGCATCCTGAGTTCGCGACGACCGCCTGCAAACGGCCCGACTTGACGCGATCCGCCGTCACATAAACCGGCGCGGCCTTCACGCGATTCGCGCTGAACACCGCGGCTGCGGCGCACGGGCGATCGGCGACGATAAGTCCCAGATCCAGCGCGCCTGCCTTGGTCTTCAGGCCCGCGCTGACGCCGGCGAATCGAAATCCGCGCACGCTGGCGGGCTCGAGTGCGACTTTCATCTGGATGCGGAATCGCCGCGTCACTTGCCGTGGCAGCGTTTGTATTTCTTGCCCGAGCCGCACGGGCACGGATCGTTGCGGCCGACTTTATTTTCTTCGCGCTTGGCCGGCGCCGCGGCTTGAGTCTCGGTTTCTCCGCCGTGACTCATCACGACCTTCTGCGGCTTGGGCTGCTGAATCTGCTCGACGTCCTGCTGGCGCTGCACCTGGACCGAGAAAACTTTCTCGACGACGTCCTGTTGCATCACAGCCATCAGCGCCTCGAACATCGTGAATCCTTCCTTCTGGTATTCGACCAGCGGATTCACCTGCGCATAGCCGCGCAGCCCGATTCCCTCTTTCAGATGATCCATCGCGAGCAGATGGTCTTTCCACAACGCGTCGAGCGTCTGCAGCATCACGATCTTTTCGATCTGGCGCATCACCGGCTCGGTGAATTCCGTTTCGCGTTGATCGTAAAGCTGGCGAACGCGCGCCGATGCGACCTCGATCAGATCGTCGCCGCCGTGGATTGGCTTGCCCTCGATTTCGGTCTGCACGTTGAAGCCGGGACGAAATTTGAACTGCTTGAAGAACGCGTCGTCGATCGCCTTCCAATCCCATTCCGCCGGATCGATTTCATCATTCCCGTGCGCGCCCGCGATTTCCTCGATCAGCGCGTCGCACATGTCGAGCACGTCATCCTTGAGCGACGCGCCGCTGAGCAGTTCGCGCCGGCGATGGTACACCACCTCGCGCTGCTTGTTCATGACGTCGTCGTATTCGAGCAGATGCTTGCGGATGTCGAAGTTGTGCGACTCGACTTTCTTCTGCGCGTTTTCGATCGCGCGCGAAATCCATCGATGCTCGATGGGCTCGTTGTCTTCCATCCCGATCTTGCTCATCAGGCCCTTGAGCCGATCGGCGCCGAAGATGCGGAGCAGGTCGTCCTCGAGCGACATGTAAAATCGCGACGAGCCGGGGTCGCCCTGGCGTCCTGAACGGCCGCGGAGCTGATTGTCGATTCGTCGCGACTCGTGGCGCTCGGTGCCGAGGATGTGCAGGCCGCCGGCCTCGAGCACTTTCTCGCGCTCGCCCTTGCACTGCTCGACATACTTCGCGAGCGCGGCCTGAAAATTCGGATCGGCAGGTTCCTTGGTGCCGGCTTCCGCCGCCGCCATGAACTCAGGATTTCCGCCAAGAACAATATCGGTGCCGCGACCGGCCATGTTGGTCGAAATCGTGACCGCGCCGAAGCGACCGGCCTGCGCGACGAATTCCGCCTCGCGCTCATGATTCTTGGCGTTCAGAACGTAATGCTTGACGCCGGTCTTTTTCAGCTTCTCGGCGACCCGCTCGGATTTTTCGATCGACACCGTGCCGACCAGCACCGGCTGGCCGCGTTCATTGCAGTCCTTGATTTCTTCGATAACGGCGTCGAACTTTTCGTCTTCGGTTTTATAAACGACGTCGTGATTGTCGATGCGGATCATCGGCTGATTGGTCGGAATTACGACCACGTCGAGATGATAGATTTCTTTGAACTCGACCGCCTCGGTGTCGGCCGTGCCGGTCATGCCCGACAGCTTCTTGTACATGCGGAAGTAGTTCTGAAACGTGATCGTCGCGAGCGTCTGGTTCTCCGACTCGATCTTGACGTTCTCTTTCGCCTCGACCGCCTGATGCAACCCGTCGCTCCATCGCCGTCCCGGCATCAGCCGTCCGGTGAATTCATCGACGATGATCACCTCGCCTTCTTTGACGACGTAATCGACGTCGCGCTTGAACAGCGTATGCGCGCGGAGTCCCTGGTTCGCGTGATGCAGCAGCAGGATATTGCGCGGGTCGTACAGGTTCTCGACGCCGAGCAGTTGCTCGACGCGCGTCACGCCCTCTTCGGTGAGCGAGACCGTGCGCATCTTCTCGTCGATAGTGTAGTGCTCTTCAGCTTTCAGTCGCGGGATGACGCGATCGACGACGTAGTAGGTATCGGTCGACTCTTCCGACGCGCCGGAAATGATCAGCGGCGTGCGCGCCTCGTCGATCAGAATCGAGTCCACTTCGTCCACAATCGCGAAGTTGTGCTCGCGCTGGACGTAGTCCTCGATATTGAACTTCATGTTGTCGCGCAGGTAGTCGAAGCCGAACTCGTTGTTCTGCCCGTAGGTGATGTCGGCGCGATAAGCGAGTTTGCGCTCCTGGTCAGAGACCCCGTGGACGACGACGCCGACCGTCAGGCCGAGGAAGCCGTAGATGCGCCCCATCCATTCGGAGTCGCGACGCGCCAGGTAGTCGTTGACGGTGACGACGTGCACGCCGCGTCCCGACAGCGCGTTGAGCACCGCGGGCAGCGTCGCGACGAGAGTCTTGCCCTCGCCGGTTTTCATTTCGGCGATTCGCCCCTGATGCAGCATCATGCCGCCGATGAGCTGAACGTCGAAGTGACGCTGGCCGATAGTGCGCCTGGCGGCCTCGCGCACGACGGCAAAGACCGGCGGCAGGATTTCGAGCATCGCCTCTTCGCGCTGCTCGCGATCCTCGATCGCGCTCATGTTCGCCTTCCATTCGGCGATTTTGGCGCGCAGTTCGTCGTCGCTCAGCGCGGAGATCTCCGGCTCGAGCCGGTTGATCTCGTCCACGTCGGGACGGAGCCGTTTAATTTCGCGTTCGTTCTTCGATCCGAAGATTTTCCGCGCAACGAGGGAAAAAGCTGAAGCCATTATATGAGGAATTTAACCATGAAATTTGAAGTTAGATTCGGGCGTAGGCGTGATCGCCAAGTTTAGCTATTTAACCGGAAATCATCTTATCGTGAAATCGGGGCGGTAGGCAGTGGCCTAATCGTCAGCGCTCGATGCGAACGGCGGACTCCACCTGCGGGCCCAGGAATCTGCGGCCGACTCGGACGAAACGATCGGGCGTCTCGGTGACGAAGAAACTCTGGCTGCCGTCGCCGCCGCGACGGGCGAGCTTGAGCGTCCGCAGGCGATCGCGCACGTCAGACGCAGTTGCGGTCGCGGAGTCAACGATTTTCACGCGCGGCCCGAGAATTCGCGCGAACATCTCGCGCAAGCAGCGGGTAGTGTGTGCATCCCAGCAGCAACGTGTCGATGCCGCTCTGTTTGAGGCTTTCGAGATAGTGCGCGACAGTCAGTTCCGCGACTGCGTTGTCGGTCCATCCTTCCTCGGCCAGCGGCACCAGCAGCGGGCATGCGCGAGTGTAGATCTCGGCGCGCGGACTAAGCCGCTGGATTGCGCGCGTGTACGCACCCGACGCGATCGTCGCCTCGGTGCCGATCACGCCAATCTTGCCGTTGCGCGAGGCCTTGGATGCCGCGCGCGCGCCCGGCTCGATCACGCCGATCACCGGCACCATCGTTTCTGATGCGATCGCGTCGAGCGCGACGGCACTGGAAGTGTTGCACGCGACCACCAGCATTTTGATTCCCTTGGCGAGCAGGAAGCCGGTGTTCTCCTTCGAGTAACGCACGATTACTTCGTTGGATTTCGTGCCATAGGGAAGCCGCGCAGTATCGCCCAGGTAAATGAAATCTTCATTGGGCAGCGCTGCGGTCAGCGCTTTCAGCACGGTGAGTCCGCCGATGCCGGAGTCGAACACTCCGATCGGCCGGTCGATCGCCGCGCGCGCGCCGCGAAGATTTCCGTTCGACGATGCGATCGAGTTGGGGCGTGCCGGAGATTTCCTTCGTGCTGGCATCTTAACTGCGCGCGAGGCGCTCGCCGATTGTAGCCGCTTTGGCCGGCGCCGCGCCAAAGACATGCTCGTGAACGCTGGCGGGTTCCATGCAGAGGTAGGCGGGAATTTCCGCGCCTGCTTTTTTGAAACGCTCGGCGAGGGTGCGGTAGAGACTCAACCGCAGCGGCGTGAAGGCGCGAAAGCGGCCGTCGGAGGCGAGCACGTCCTCGCCGCACAGCATCGGATCATCGGGAAAACGGCTACGCGCTGCGCCGCGCAATCGCGGCGTCATCCGCAGACCGCCCATACTGATGAACGAGATCTGCTTGGGCGGAATACTGTCGAGCAACTCGTCGATCAATTGCAGGTAGTCGCGATCGGCATCGGGATACGCGATCAGCGGATCGAAATGGAACGCGACGCGGTAGCCGGCGTCGAGCACGGCGCGCGCTGCTGCGATTCGCGCTGTGGGAGAGGCAGTAAGATGCTCCGAACTGCGATAGACGGTATCGGGCGACAAGGTCCACGAGACGAGGACGCGACCGCGCGGATCGACGTCGAGAAGATTTTCGATCTCGTCGGTCTTGGTCTTGAGTTCGAGCGTGAGATTTTCGCGCGCGGCAAAAAAATCGATCAGGTCGCGGCTGATCGCGGTAATCGAATCGAACGCGAGCGAATCCGCTAATTCACCGGTGCCGACGCGGAAAGTGCGGCCATTAGCATTGGCACAGAGCCGGTCGAGCTCGTCGAAGGAATCGGTGTAGTTCGCGTAAACCTGGAAGGCTGGATTGTCGGCGAGATATTCCTGCAGGAAGCAGTACGAGCAATCCATCGGGCAGTTCGACGCCAGCGTCAGCACGAGATATCCGCAACAGGCGAACTTCGAGGAGCCCGCCGGACACGGCATCAGGAACGGAGTCTTGCGCCGCGCGATCACCAGCCGCCGTTTGCCAGCGCCGAACGGATCGGGCACATCGGAACGCAGGCTGGGAGGCCTCGCGCGCATCGGCGACATGCGTCACGGGCACCTCGCGCGGAAGCGCGCGAAGGATGCGAGTCGCCAGCGCAGAGTCGGCGCATCCCGTCTTCGACAAACACCGCGTCGAAATCAAACTTCATTCTTTTCAACTTTGCCGCCGAGCATTTCAATAATCCGCGTCAGTCCCTGCCGCTTTCGATCGAGTGCATCCAGCAGATGCGCCAGTTCAGCGGTGCTCCGCACCCGAATCGAAACCGTGACCTCATCAGAGCCAAGCTCTTTGGGCAAGTCTATCGAAATGCCGCGCGGAAGCTTCAGCGCCGAGACTTCATCGCGTAGCTTTTCCTGCATTCTTTTGAGCAGAGGGTATCGTAGCGTTCGCAATGCTTCGAGGAGCGCGCTCGCGCGCGATGGCGCTGAACCTGAGCCGTTCGCGATGCGCCGAATTTCGACTCGGCCGAGAATAGCCGCGACTGTGACGCCTTCGCGCACCGCGATCTCGTCGAGCGTGTCGAGCACCGTCACCAACTGACCGGTGCGAAGACGCAATGTGCGCGCGAGCTCGAGCATCGCGGCGCGCGACTGCGGGTCCATCGCGAGCCATCGTGCGAGATGGCTGGTTGGCAGGCGTCGCTCGGCGGCAATCGTCCGAATCTGTTCGTCGATATCAGCACTCATGTGGAACTTCGCGAAGCATTGAGCGCATGGACTTGATAGCGCAATCGATCTCGGTAGCGCGCCAGTTCTGTGCGTGCCCTGCGATGTGTTCGAATAGCCGGGCCTGTTCGACTCTGCCTCGTCGCGCGAGGCCGCCCGCGTAGATGCGGCATTTCTCGATGAGCACTTCGACGACCGCCGTTCGGCGCACCGGCGAAAGCCGATCGTCCGCGAGCAATTTCGTAAGCGCGAGAATGCGGAAGCGGTCGATGGCAGGAGTCGTCGCCGAGGTTTGATCGGGATGGCCGCCGCGACGCGTCACCAGCGGCTCGTCGAGCAGGCCGGCTTCACGATCGATCATAATTCGCAGCCACAAGTCGTAATCTTCAGCGGCCAACATGGTCTCGTCGAAGCCGCCGAGCGAGCGGAACAGATCGGTCCGCATCATCGTCGCAGACATGCTGATGAGGCAGGTGCGGAGCGAGTCGATGAAAATATCGCCGCCACGCTTGCGATGACGCAATCCGGGATTCACGCGGCGCCCGTTGCGAATCCAGATTTCGTTGGTCTGCGAGATCGCACAGTCAGGATTCGCGCGCATGAACGTGAGCTGGCGTTCGAGCTTGGTCGGCGCCCAGAGATCGTCGGAGTCGAGAAACGCAATCAGCGGCGCGCGCGCGATTTCGACGCCACAGTTTCGCGCCGCAGCCGGACCGCGATGCTCGATGCGCTCGAATCGGATCGTTTTCGCGAGCCTCTGCCAGATGTTCGGCGGTTCCATCGGTCGAGCCGTCGTCGATGACGATCAACTCGAACTCGGTGGATCGATTGCGCGAGCACGGAATCGATCGCCTCGAGCAGCATCGCGCGTCGATTGTACGTCGGAATGATTACGGAGACTTCGGGAGTCATTGCGCTTCCGCTCGTTTGGCCGCGTCGGTGCGACTGACCGCGAGGATTCGGCGGCGCAGGTCGTCGATTCCTTCGGCCGAAGTTGCCGAGACGAAAATTGGCGGCTCGCGCATCGCGTCGAAGCGTTTGATCGCGGCGGCGCGCTCGGAGCGGCGCAACTTGTCGCATTTGGTTGCGACCGGGATCACTTCGATGCCGCGCTCTGTAGCCATCGCCGCGAGATCGAGTTCGTCTTGCTGAGGACCGCGGCGACAATCGATGAGTATCGCGATTGCGGCGAGATTGGCGCGACCGTGGATGTATTCCTGCATCATCGACGCGATCTTTGCCGCATCCTCGTGGCTCATTTTCGCGTAGCCGAAGCCGGGCAGGTCGCATAGCGCGAGCGTGTCGTTCACTGAAAAGAAGTTGAGGCATCGCGTGCGCCCGGGAGTCTTGCTGGTGCGCGCGAGGCCCTTGACCCTCGTGAGCGCGTTGAGCAGCGAGCTCTTGCCGACGTTGGAGCGGCCCGCGAGCGCGACCTCTGCGCGTTTCCATCGCGGGCATCCGTCGAGCGCGAAGGCCGACGCCACGAATTCTGCGGTGAAGGGAATCATGGGCCGGCGAGCTCGATGCGCGGCGGCGTTACGGTGCTTGCATCAGAATCGAGACGCGCAAGTTCCGCCGTCAGCGCGCTGCGAAACTCACGCAGCTTGATACCGCGATGGCGGTCGGGATAGGGCGCGAGGAATTTGAGCGCAGCGCGCAGATGCAATCGAGCGCTCGACACTTCGCCGTCGCCGAGCTTGTGATTGGCGACCGACGCGCGCAGCAGCCCGAGATAGAAATCCCAGTCGCTGGTGTCGTCGTCGAGCAGGTTCATCGCATCTTCCATCGCTTCATGCGCTTCGAAGAAATCGCCGCGATTGAACAGCTCGACACCCAGTGCCAGTTGCGCGTCGATTTCGTTCATCGCGATATTCGCGCCGCAACGCCGATCGAATGCTCAGGGTTCGTCGTCGTTGTCGGCGTCGTCGGCAGTCTTGATGTTGAGCTGTTTCTTCAAGGTCTCGAGCTGCGCGACGAAGATCCCGCGAATGACCTGCTTGATGACGCCGTCGGGAACGGGAAGCGACTGCAGCATATGGGTATTCTGATGATAGTCGATGAACGTGCCCGCGCCTTCATCGCTGAGCTGGTAGACCGACTGCGTATCGAACACCGGATTGTTGACGGTGTTGGAAATGATCTTCTTCTCGTCGGGCAGGTACTCGAATGCGAGCTGGGTGGTGATCATTTGTCCGCCCGGTCCCGCAATATCCATGTCGACGGTTTTTTTGTTTCCGCTCTGAGATATGACGCGCACCGATTTAACCTGATCGCTATGAGTGTTCTCGACGTTTTTGATCGCGTCGAAGACGGTCTGCTCGGGCGCCGGGATTCGCGCGGTGAAATCCGCTTTCCAGATATCGCCGTCATGCGTGATGTTCTCGGTGAGCAGGCCGGCCTGCCGCGCGCGATGCATTTGATAGTAGCGCCATCCAACGATCGCGACGACCGCAAGAACAATCACTCCAGCCAGGATTTTGACTAACGTCTTCATCGTCGAATCGCCCTTTTAACCATCCTCATCGTTCGAATGTACCGACCAATTCCGCCGTCGCGATCACGTGACCCTTCATCGCGGATTCAAGCGCGGCCGCGTCTGCCTTATCGCCGGGTGTCAACATCGAGTCGAGCGCGAACAGGCGAAAATGATAGTGATGCATATTCCCCGGCGGCGGACACGGTCCATTGTATCCGATGTGATCGAAGCCGTTGATTCCATTTTTTCCGCCACCTGCAATTTCCGCGTTTTGTGGCACGCCCGCAGGCAGCGAATTTACTTGAGCCGGAATATTGTACGCTACCCAGTGAATAAATGTGCCACTGGGCGCGTCGGGATCTTCAACGATCAACGCATACGATTTCGTTGCTTGCGGTGCGTTGCTCCAGGTGAGCGGAGGGGATTGATCGTTGCCACTGCATGAGTTACCAACGGCAATTGCGGCACCGGAATCGAAAGCTGGGCTGTTGAGAGTTAATTGCGCCTGGACTGGACGAACGTACGCAATTAAAATAAAGACTAGTGCAATTAAGATTCGTTGGAGATTTGGCATACTTCTTACCTCTTCAAAGCTCGCAGGCGCAGTTTAAGGCTTTGACGTGCATTTAGTATCGAAATCTCTGCGGAATTAGTGAGTCAACACGCAGTTAAACGGGAAGAATCTGCGAAAAGTATCGGAAATCCCCTTAGGCTTCTCTTGACCGCCAGCGACGATTTTGAGACATTCAAAGAGACTCATGGTGGGCGTAAGGGGCGGATGAACCACTCGGCAGATGCGAAAAAGAGCATCAAATACAGGGAACAAGAGGGTGACGGGGATTACGTTACCGGGAGATACCATGGCTAATGAAGCAAAGTATAGCTTGCCGCGGGTGATGACGGTCAAGGAATTGTCGGACTACCTGCGCGTGCATCCTTCAACCATCTACAAACTGCTCCGTCGCGGAGAGCTGCCGGGCTTCAGAATCGGCACCGACTGGCGTTTCAACGCCGAGGTGATCGACCGCTGGTGCCTCGAGCGGAACATGAAAGGTCCCGACGGCGGCCCTTCCAGCCAGAACTGACGCTGCGCGATCATCTGATCGCATCTGAGCGCAATCTGATCGCAGGCGGCTTCGGAGCAATCTCCGAAGCCGGATGATCGCGCGATTTCGATCGACTCGAGTTTGACGCTCAAGTCGTCCCGTTGCATTCGCGCTTGACCTCGGCACCCGCAGTGCCTCACCATACCGATCGTTCAGATGGCTTCTCCAGCTCGCAAAAGTGCGGCGCCGGCGCCGCCGCCGGCACGTCGCCGCGGATCGCTCGATCAGGTACTGATCGACGCGGCGATGGATCTGTTTGCGTCCTACGGATATCGCGGCACGTCGCTGGCGCGAATCGCGCGTGCAGCGGGAGTCACCAAGGGCGCGCTCTATTGGCACTTCGCCGATAAGGAAGAATTCTTCATCGCGGTCGTGGCGAGGGTGCTCGGCGAGTGGGAACCGATATTCCAGAAATCGGCGCACGCCACCAACGCTGTCGAGTTCCGCGCGGAGTTCGAGCGGATGTTCGAAACGATGGCGGCGCTCAACGAGAAAAATCCTTGGGTCACCCGCCTGCTGCTGATCATCGCACTCGAGTCGCACAAGATCGGGCCGCGCGTGCTGCGCTCGATGCGAAAGGCGAACCTGCACGGCGTCGCGAGCTTCCGCGAACTGGTCGTGCACGGACAGCGCCTGGAAGTTTTTGACGCTGCGCTCGATCCGGATTGGGCGGCGTCGCAGATCTTTTCGAGCTATCTCGGACTCGCGATGCTCTGGTATCTGCACGGCCCGCGATTCGATTTGCGCCGCTCGCTGCGCCGCCAGGCCCGCGAGTTCATGCGTCAATGGAGTATCGCGAAATGAAGGCGGGACTCATCTACGAAATCGAATCGGTGAAGCCGCACGCCGCCGATCACGAATATCGCGTGTTCTGGGAAACGATGGAGCAGATCGAGCTCGCCGATCGGCTCGGCTTCGACTCGGTGTGGACCGTCGAGCATCACTTTCTGAACGAATTTTCGTACTGCTCGGCGCCCGAGGTTTTCCTCGCCTGCGTAACGCAGCGCACCAAGCAGATTCGCGTCGGCCACGGCGTCGTGGTCCTGCCGTTCAATCATCCAGTACACGTCGCGGAACGGATCGCGATGCTCGATATCATGTCGAACGGACGCGTCGAATTCGGCACCGGGCGCGCCACCACGATGGATGAACTGCTCGGCTTCGGCGTGCGTCCCGAGGAGACGCGCCCGCGATGGGCCGAGGCGGTCGAGGCGATTCCGCGGATGTGGCGCGAGGATCCGTTCTCGATGCACGGCAAATACTGGACCGTCGATCCGCCGGTGTCGGTGATTCCCAAGCCGATTCAGAAACCGCATCCGCCGATGTGGGTCGCTGCGACGAATCCTACAACGTTCGAACTCGCCAGTGAGCGCGGGCTCGGCGTGCTGTGCTTCACGCTCGGCGTCGAGCTTGCGCAGGTTGCGGAGCGGATCAACATCTACCGCGCGGGAATCAAGAACGCGCGACCGGTTGGGCAGACGATAAACAACCAGGTCTCGATGAACATCATGGGGATCTTCAGCGACGACCCCTACGAGGCCGAGCATATCGCGCGTGAGGCCGTGCTTTGGTACGTGCGCAAGGGTTTCGAACTGGTGTCGAGTATCGCGGCGGCGAGCAAGACCGACGAGTCGTACAAGTATCTGAAGACCGCGTCGAAGTTCGATCCAGCGAAGTTCACGCTCGACTACTACGACTTCCTGAAAGACGGCGACCTGATCGCAGTCGGCACAGCGGACGAGGCGGTGCGCGTCGCGAAGAGATACCGCGAGCTCGGCGCAGACCAGGTTTTATTTTTTCTGCAGTACGGCGGCATCCCGCACGACCGCATCATGAAGTCGATCGAGCTGATTGGTCGTCACGCGCTCGACGAGATTCATTCGTGGAAAACAGTCGGGCGGAATCACCGCCGCACAACCGGCATCGCGGGCGGACGCGGCTCACGCCTGAAAGTTTGACGGAGGACTGTTGATGGAATTTGCGCTGCAGTACGAGCTTCAGCGGAGTCGCCCGCATTACCCCGGCTTCATGTACGACATCTATCAGCAGGCGACCGAGCAGGTGAAACTTGCGGACCGGCTCGGCTACCACTCGGTCTGGACCGTCGAGCATCATTTTCTCAGTGAATGGTCGTACTCGTCGGCGCCCGAAGTCTGGTACGGCGCGCTCAGCCAGGTGACGTCGCGGATTCGGCTCGGCCACGGCATCTGCCTGCTGCCGATTCCGTTCAACCATCCGGTGCGCGTGGCAGAGCGAATCGCGGTGCTCGACATCATGTCGAATGGGCGCGTGGAGTTCGGATCGGGCCGATCGATCACCGAGCAGGAACTCGGCGGCTTCCAGGTCAATCCGGAAGATTCGCGCGCGATGTGGGAAGAGGCGGTCGCCGCGATCCCGAAAATGTGGATGAATGAGACGTTCAGCCACGACGGCAAGTTCTTCAAGATGCCGGAGCGCGAAGTGATTCCGAAACCGATCCAGAAACCACATCCGCCAATGTGGGTGGCGGCGACTCAGCCTTCGACATGGGAAATCGCAGGTCAGAAAGGAATCGGCGCGCTCGGCTTCGGAATCTCGGAGCCGGGAATGCTCGACAAGCTGATCGCGATCTACAAAAAAGCGATCAGCACCTGCGAGCCGGTCGGCGCATTCGTGAACGATCGCACAGCCGCCGCCACAGTATGCGTATGCGCGCCGACCCGCGAGGAAGCCAAGGTGATCGCGAAGGACGCGATCGATTTCACCACCCGCAAAGCCGCCGAACTGTTCACACCTTTCGCCAAGCAGGAAGTGAAGGGCTACGAGTACTACAAGAAGATGGCGGAACAAGCAGTCGCAATCGGCGACTACCGCCTCTCGATGGCCGACCTCGACAAACGAATCGAAGCCGGCGCCGTAATGGTCGGCGACCCGGAAGACTGCCTGAAGGTCGCAAAAATTTACGAATCAGCCGGAGTAGATTTGATCCTGATGCTGGTGCAGGTAGGCGCAATCCCCCACGAAAAGGTAATGCAAACGATCGACCTAATCGGCAAGCACGTAATGCCGAAACTGAGCGCAGAGCTCAAAGGCATTTCAGCAGGAATCCGCCGCAGCCGGCGCGCGCTAAATCAGATCACGAAGAACAATGTTTGCGTAACTGAGGCTGGGTGACCGGTGGTCACCACGCCTCCTGCTCAGCTTCAAATTCCTCGGGACTAAGATAGTTGCCAATTCCTCTTGTGATGTTGCTCTTGCCGAGGACGGTTGCGTCAATGCGATGTTGAAGGTATTTCACAAGATCTTGGAACCGCACCTTGGAAACGAAGTAAGTGGGCGCCCCAAACTTGCGTTCGATGTTCGTAAAAATTGCTGCGTAGCTGAAACGAGCCGGACCGCTTCTGCCGAAGTCCAGTTCAGCCCGGCGGGCTCGATGATACCGCTCCACCAGATACCTGATGTAGTTCCGCTGTTCTAGATCGCTTCCAATCGTACCGAGCGGATATTCATTTGCTCGGTTGGACCGTCGAGTGCGATTGGTTTGGTTGATGGTTTTCGGACCGTTGTGTCGCCTGCTGTGAATGGTCCTGCCAGCGATTGAGCTCACCTTGGCGCCGTTGTGATCGCGCTTTCTTCCACCGGGCGTGAACTGGAGCGCTTCATCGCTTCTGCCTTGCCGTTCCGACCACTTCGCGCATCACCAGCGCCAGATCTTTCCTCATCGCGATTTCGAAGTCCTGGTCATACTAGCATAGGTGCCGCATACGCGTCTTCCGCCCCAGTTTTTTCTGAACTCGCTCCATCCTGATTGTTCGCGCAAATCAAACGGCTCCTTCTTCGATGCTCGGGCGCTGGGAGAAGTATACCATCACTTTCTTGCGTCGTCTTTGGGCGCGCTCGATTTCTTCCACGGTCCCTGAAGGCGCCTTGCCCGTTGGACTTCCGAGTCGTCGCCAAAAAATGGCTAAAACAATATCCGCACGATCCGCAAATTGCCGGTTGATCAACGCCTGCGTCCGTTTGCCCGAATCCGGATGCGCATGCGTTCGCCAGGTCATCAGTTCTACTCTGGCTTGAGCGCTGTCGCCATGCTGCACATTCCAGTCGTTGATCGCGCCCGCAACCAGCACCTGTTCCTCAACTACGTCTGAAGGCGCAGCCAAGAGAATTCGAAAGAGCTGAACGGTCTCTGGCATCGTTCGCGAAAGTATCAGCGATTGCCGCAAGCTGACAATCAGTCATCAGGCAAAGAAGAGCCAAAGCGGCCGCAGTTCTTGACCGCTCTTCTTTCATCGTCGCGAGCCCGGGGCGGGGCGGGGGTCGACTATCTGGCGGCCCGTTGGGCGCACCTCTAGCGAGCAGCCGAACATCGAGTCGTCGCGCACGAGGCTTACTACTGCGTCCGCGATTTCCTCTGGCTGGATTATTTTTGACGGCATCCAGCTCTTGATGCCGTGTTGCTGCGCCAGCTCCAATCCTCGACGAACCAATGGGGTGTCGACGATGCCAGGGCAGATGCAGTTGACGCGGATTTTTCGTTCTGCTTCCCACGATGCCAGCGAATGCGTGAAGTTCACGACGCCGCCCTTCGCCGCGCCGTAAACTGCGTCCTGGCGATGCGGATACAGGCCGGCCATCGAGGCTGTGTTGATGATCACGCCGCCGCCGTTTTTTTGCATCAGCGGCGCCGCGAGGCCGGTGCCGAGTATCACCGCCTGCAAGTCGATGTCGATCACCAGGTGCCATCGCTCGGGCGGTGCGTCGGGAAAGCCGGGAGCGCCGACGCCGATGCCGGCGTTGTTGTGCAGGATGTCGAGTCGTCCGTATTTCGAGACCGCAGTGTCGAGCATCCGGCGCGCGTCTTCGAGTTTCGTTACGTCCGCCTTCACAAAAACGGCACGGCCGCCTGCGCTCTCGATTCGCTTGACGGTTTCAGCGCCGCCCGTTTCGTCGAGGTCGGCGACTACGATCGCCGCGCCTTCTTTCGCGAGCCGCTCCGCCGTTGCACGTCCGATTCCCGATGAGCCGCCGGTGATTACGCCGACCTTACCTTTGATTTCCATCGCGCGATCCTCCGTCCGCAAAAAATACTAATCGATCTCTAACCGACACTCCCAACCAACACGCCGACGATCAAGCCCGCGAGCACGTAGGCCGTCAGCGCAACATAAGTGTAGTCGCGTTCCCTGATGAACAGGATGAAGCAGAACGCGACCCGCGCGAGCGGGACCAGCGTCAGCACGAACAGCCCAAGCGTCAGAACCGCGTGCGGATTGCCTTCGCGAATCCTTCCAAGCAGCACGCCGTGGCCGAACTTCTCCTTGCCGATCAGGTGACCCTGTACGACTTCGTGGTAGCGATTAACGTAGTAGTCGGGCGCGAAGGTGTAAGTCAGTATCAATCCGGAAACGAGCAGGATCATCGACGCGATCAGAATCGACCGCAGCAGAATCGGCGTCCACACCCTGAGTATCCGATCTTCTTCCTGTTTCGGCATCGCTTAGATTCCCGACAACGCGCGCCATCCCATCTCGGCCGCGATCAGCACCAGGATTACCACGAACACGGCTCGGAGCGCCTCGACCTTAATATGCGGCAGGACGCGGCTGCCGGTGAGCGCGCCCGCGGTGACGCCAATCGCAACTGGCGCCGCGATAGTAGTAGCGACGTCACCGCGCGCGAGAAACACCAGTGCGCCCGCGCCCGCCGTGACGCCGATCATGAAGTTGCTGGTCGCGCTCGAAACCTTGAGCGGCAGGTGCATGACGTAGTCCATCGCCATTACCTTGAGCGCGCCCGATCCGATCCCGAGCAGCCCCGACATCAGGCCCGCGACGACCATCAGCGCGCCGCCCTGCGGAACTCTCACGACTTCATAATGGATCGTCTTGTCGCCATCGGGCAGATCCCCTGCGAGTTCGAGCCTCACCGCGAGCGGGTCGCCCACGGTGAGGATGTCGTCGCCATGCTTGGTGAGCGTAAAGTATGCCGACTGAAGCATCATCGCTGCGAAGAGCAATTCGAGCACGACAGTCGGCACGACGCCGGCGAGATACGCGCCAATCACAGCACCGGTAACGGTCGCGCACTCGAGCACCATCGCGACTTTCAGATTGGTCCATCCGTCGCGCACGAACGCGACGCTGGCGCCGGCGCTGGTCGCGACGACTGAGATCAGACTCGCGCCGACCGCGACTTTCATCGGCATGTGCGCAAGAACAACCAGCGCCGGCACGATGAAGACGCCGCCGCCGAGGCCCGAAATAGCACCGATGAATCCAGCGCCGATTGAAAGCGCGAACAGGTTGATCAGGATTTCAAGCAAACACAGGCTCCGGCGGCAGGCATTGCGCGCAATCGTAGTGTGGTTCGATTGAGAAAGACAGACGCGTAACTGGTTTGCAGACCGATTAAACGGGACGGGGATTGAGAATTTCGAATGTGCGCCGCGGACTGTTGCGCAGACCGCGCTCGATGTCGTCGGTGATCTCACGCACCGCGCGAAGCGGCTCCGCCGCGCGCCATATTGGGCTGCCGATCACGACATAGTCGGCGCCTGCGCGGATCGCATCAGCGGCCGTGATCGCATTGGCGCTCGTGCTGCCCGGCTCGCGCAGCCGCACGCCCGACGTAACAATGATGAATCGGCGTCCGCAAGTATTGCGCACGCGCGTAACTTCATGCGGCCAGGTGACGACGCCGTCGAGCGACGCGTCGGCGGCAAACCGCGCTATTTCGCTGACGCGGTCGGGAGTTCCCGCCGTGCGCGGGCTGGAGTTGGAAGATTTCGTATCCGCGAGCGTCGCGACCGCCAGGATACTCGGCCGTCGCAAGCCTTCGGTCCTGCAAATGCGCGCGACCTCGGCGCGCGTCCGCGACATCATATCGGTCGATCCGCAGTTCGATCCGTACGGATGGATGTCGAACATCTTGACGCCGAGCCGCGTTGCCTCGACCGCGGCGCGCAGCACCTTTTGCGGACTGTCGTGAAATTTGAGATCGAGAAAAACTTCGGCCCCGCGCCGGCGTATCTCGCGAATGAAATCCGGACCGCCGCCGACGAACAGCGCGCGCCCGACCTTGAACATCCCGACCACTCGCGCGAGGCGGTCCACCAGCGTCAGCGCGTCGCCACGGTCGCGCAAGTCGAGCGACACGATCAGCCGCTCGCGTAGGGCGTTCTGTCGCGTCATTCCCGAAAATGGCCAGTACTGAGTCATCGAAACATGAAAATATGCCGATTGCGCTCGAAGTCAAGGAACCGCGAGGCTTGACGCCGATGCAGTGCGGTGGCTGCAACGTCGCGACTGCACTTGGATGCCGCGTATGCGAGTCTGGTCGCAGGGATCCTCGCAAATACTCGACTTTTCGCCCAATCGGCCGGCGGCATCTGCTTTGCAATTAGAGGTCAGGACCCTGAAATGAACGACGATTGTTTTAGTTCCGGCGACTCGATAGGTCAATTACACGGACCGGCATTTCCGGCCCCAGGTGAGGCAGGATGTTCGGACTTTTTTTAGCAGCACTAATCATTTACGCGGTCGTGCAACATCGCAAACGGAAACGCCTGCGCTGGATGAAATACGGCGGCGACTGGTCGAAGCATGACTGGTCGCAGTACGGCAACTGCTCGAAGTGGTCGCGCGACTGGTCGAAGTGGAAGGATGAAGCGAAATCCACCACGGCGTCCGCAGAGCGGTTCGCCAACGATCTTCATTCGAAGATAAAGCGCGACTTCGATTCCAAGATGGCGCGCAAGTTCGAGGCGAAGGCCGAGCGATTCGAGCGCAAGATGAAGCAGCGCTTCGACAAGCAGACCGAGAAATACAGCGGCGTCACGCTTGATCCTCTTCAGGATTCGATGCCGCCGCCGCAGTTCAAGAACGACGCCGAGCGACAGACCTACGAGCGCGCGCGCAAACGCGCACAGGCCGAGGCCGGCTTCTTCGTGCATCTGATGTGGTACGGAATCATCATCGGCTTCCTGTTCATCATCAATCTGATGACGACCGGCTTCGGCGGATATCCGTGGTTCATCTGGCCGGCGCTCGGCTGGGGATTTGGAATCGCGAGCCACTTTTCGGCGGTATACGGCTGGCGATGGGTTCACGATCGAGTTTTCCAGCCCGCGGTCGCGCGCGAAGTTCAGCGCGAAGTTTTGCAGGAGAAGGAGCAGTTGCGGACCGAGAAGCAGGCGTCGCTCGATGAGCTCACTGCGACCTTCGCGCACGAAATCCGCAATCCGATCGCGGCCGCGAAAAGCCTGGTGCAGCAGATGGGCGAGGATCCCACTTCGCACGAGAACGTCGAATACGCGAAGGTCGCACTCGACGAGCTCGCACGCGTCGAGCGCAGCGTGTCGCATCTCCTGAAATACGCGAAGGAAGAAGACTACAAGTTCGAGAATGTGAATCTCGCATGGGTGCTTGACGGCGCGCTGACGCAGATGCGCAGCAAGCTCGAGGCGAACTCGGTCGCTGTCTCGCGCGCTTATCTGAGCGGCCCTACCGTGCGCGCCGACGCGGACAAGCTGCGGCAGGTTTTCTCCAACATCATCGACAACGCGATCGACGCGATGGAATCGACGACCGGCGAGCGCCGGCTCGAGTTCGCGATTCAGAACAACGGCGAGGGAATGGCGGCGGTCAGGATTCGCGACAACGGTTGCGGAATCGCCGACGACAAGATCGCGAAGATTTTCAATCCATTCTACACCTCGAAGACCAACGGCACCGGGCTTGGCCTGGGCGTCGCGAAAAAAGTGATCGACTCGCATCGCGGAACGATCGAAGTGCATAGCCAGGTCGGGCAGGGCACCGAGTTCGTGCTCGCGATTCCGCTCAGCGACTCGGTCCGCGACAGCGACGACGTCGTTCAGTCGTCGGCCGTTCCGGTCACGATGGCGCCGTGCGCGACGGACATCGTTGGAGAAGCGGCCACCGAACCGGCGCCGAACAACAACAATAACGGCGCGGTTACCACGCCGATCGTTCCAATGGCAGCGGGCGGGCCGTCCGCGCAGACCTCGAGGTTACGAAATTGAAAGGCCGATTGCTGGTAGTTGACGACGAGCGCGGAATCGTCATCGCGCTCAAAGGGCTCTTCACCAAGGAGGGCTACGAAGTCGAGACCGCCGAGTCGGGCGAGGAAGCGCTCGAGAAGGTCAAGGCCGGCCTGTTCCACGTGATCATCACCGACCTCAGCATGAAAGGAATGAGCGGGCTCGAGTTGCTTAAGCACGTGCGCGAGCTCGATCCCGCATGCGCCGTGCTGATGATCACCGCATTCGGCACGCAGCGAATCGCGGTCGAGGCGATGAAGGCAGGCGCCGAGGACTACCTGCCCAAGCCGTTCGACAACGACGAGCTGCGCATGAAGGTGCGCAAGGTGATGGAGACGCAACTGCTCAAGCGCGAGCACAATCAGCTGCTCGAGCAGGTGCGCCTCGAGACCGGCGTCTTCGAGAACATGGTCGGCAAGTCGCGCGCGATGATGCGCGTGTTCGAGACGATCGACAAGGTCGCGCCGACCGACGTCACAGTTTTGATCCGCGGCGAATCGGGCACCGGCAAGGAGCTGGTCGCACGCGCGATACATTTTCGAAGTCCGCGCGCGCGCAAGCCGTTCATCGCGGTCAATTGCGCGGCGTTCTCGCGCGAGCTGGTCGAGAGCGAGCTGTTCGGGCACGAGAAGGGCGCGTTCACCGGCGCCGTCGCGCGCCGCGAAGGCAAATTCGAAGCTGCCAACGGCGGCACATTGTTCCTCGACGAAATCGGCGACATGGCGCTCGAGACGCAGGCCAAATTGCTGCGCGTGCTGCAGGAGCAGGTGTTCGAGCGTATCGGCGGCAATCAGCCGCTGAGCGTCGACGTGCGGATAATCGCGGCGACCAACCAGGACCTCGAAGCGATGATCGAGCAGGGGAAGTTTCGCGAGGATCTCTACTACCGGCTGAAGGTCGTCGAGATTCGCGTGCCTCCGGTGCGCGAGCGTCGCGAAGACGTGCCCGCTGATGGTCCAGCATTTTATCGCGGAAGCATGCAGTCGTTTCTCCGCGCCGCAAAAACAGCTCACGCCGGCGGCGATGCGTGCGTGCGTCGAGGCGCCGTGGAAGGGCAACGCGCGCTCGCTCAAGGCGGCAATCGAGCAGGCGGTGATTTTGTCGCCGGGCGCCGAGATTACCGCCGAAGATCTCTTCGCCGGATCGGAGCCGGAAGGCGACCACGCAAGCGCGCCGGCGTCGAACGCGTCGAATCACGTCCCGGCGACCAGCGACAACGGCGAATCGGCGCTGACGTTTCGCGAGGCGAAAGAAAAGTTCGTCGGCGATTGGGAACGCGATTTCTTCGTCCGCGCATTGCGTGCCACCGGCGGCAATATTTCTCGCGCCGCCGAGCGGACCGGGATGTATCGGCAGAGCTTTCAACAGAAAATGCGCGAACTCGGAATCACGATCGAAAATATCGGGCTCGCGCCCAAGAGTGACGCGAACTGATTTCGCTGCACGCGGAGACGATAAGCAATGAACACCACCGAACCGCAGGTCTCGAGCCCAACGCTCACCACGATGAAAATTCATCCGCCGCTGCTGGCGGTCACGCTCTTGATGGTCACACTCGCGCTCCATTTCATGCTGCCCGAGGAGCGCGCGGTGGGATGGGAACAGGTCATCGGCCTGCTGTTCGTCGCGGTCGGGGTTGGCGTGTCGTGTTTCGCCGCCGCGATTTTCAGCGCGCGCGATACCACCAAAAAACCATGGGGCGAGCCCGCTAAGTTCGTCGTGCAGTCGCCGTATACCTGGACGCGAAATCCCATGTACTTCGGCATGGCGATGACGTTGTTCGGGCTGGCAATTTTCTTCGGTTCGATCGTGATGCTGCCGGCGCCCGCAGTCTTCTTCGCGGTGATCGATCGGATGGTGATTCCGCGCGAGGAAGAAACCATGGAGCGGCTCTTCGGACAGGATTACCGCGACTACACGCATCGCGTCAGGCGTTGGATCTGAAAATTCAGGCAACAGTCGGCTGCGCGCGCTGATAGCGCTCAAGCTGAAAGGAGAACGAAAGTGTTATCAAGGTTTTTCAAATTGATCGGAGGCAAGTTCAGCCGCTGGATTAAAGCGCGAGAGGCGCGCGACCCCGAGGCGGTCTACGAGTCCGCGATCTCGGATCGCGTGAATCGCTATCATCAGCTCAAGACCGCGGCGGCCGGCGTGATTTACATGCGCAACAAGCTCGAGCGCGAGTTGCGCGAGAAGCTTGCCGAGATGAAGGAAGTCGATGAAGAAGCGGGGCAGGCCGCCGACATGAACGAGGATCAATGCGCGCTGATACTGATCCAGCGCAAACATATCCTCGACGGCGATTGCACGCGGCTCCGCGAAGAGCTCGGCGAGCTGACTACCGAAGCCGAGGACGCGAAGAAGAATCTGATTTCGTTCAAGGGCGAGATAGAAAAACTCAAAGTCGAAAAGGTGCGGATGATCGCGCGGATGCGGAACGCGCAGGCGCGCGTGCGGATCCAGCGGGCACTCGAAGAGATTTCGTACGACGACGACGTCCGCGCGCTCGAAGAAGTGCGCGAGTCGATTCAGCGGATGCTCGCGCAGGCGGGCGTCAATCACGAAATCGCTGGCTCCGAACTCGGCGACAAGCTCGAAGCGATCCGCGTGCGCAACGCCGAAGCCAAGGCCCAGGCCGAGCTTGGCGGACCTGAAGCGCAAGCGCCGTCCGCCACTCGCGCCGATGGATATCTTCACCGCAGCCGCCAATGCCGCCAACGGCGACATCAAGCACGCGAACTGAGTTGAATATGAGAGCATCATCCACCATCGTTGCAGCGTTCGCGGTGATCGCTCTGCTTGGCTCTGGATGCGGTCGTGGGCCGCATCCAGAGCTTCCGCAGCACCCTGGCGAGCCGGGCTCGAAGGTGAATCAGTCGCGGGATATCATTGCAAACAGCTTCTTCGGCGGCGTCAATGTAACCGCGTTGGACGTTTCCTGCGCCGGACGGGTGCAACTCGCCCAAGGAGCAGCGACCGTCAAGGACACCTGCTTCACCGGCGACACCAACGTCGTGCTATGCACCGACGCCTCGTCCGCGAACGCCGTCCAATGCTCTGCCTCGAATGGAAAGCTGGAGCTCGCCGGCAACGGCAGCGACCAGATCAACTACGCGCGCGTGCGATGAGGATCTACCGCCGGAATATCGCCGAGTCCGCGATCGGCAGACCAAGCGCGTAGCGCCGCAACCAGTCGAGTGCGACCTGCGACGTGATCAGCTTGATCCAATCGCGAGTGCCGCGGAACTGGTAGCGCCGCGTGAAGTTCTGATCGTCGGCTGACAACGCGATACACACGGTGCCGACCGGCTTGTCCGGCGTGCCGCCGTCGGGCCCCGCGATTCCCGAGGTGGCGACCGACACGTTCGCGCCGGTGCGTTGGCGAGCGCCGGCCGCCATCTCGCGCACGCATTCCTCGCTCACGGCGCCATGCGCTTTCAGCGTTTCCTCAGAAACGCCGAGCACGTCTTGCTTCACATCGTAGGTGTATGTGACGAGATCGCCTTTAAAGTATTGCGAGCAGCCCGGGACATTCGTGATGCGATGTCCGATCAGGCCGCCGGTGCATGATTCGGCGACCGCCAGCGTGAGTTTCTTTTCGATGAACAGACGGCCGACGATTTCCTCCATCGAGGTGTCGCCTTCAGCGTAAATGAATTGCGAAATCTTCTCACGCACCCGATGCGCCAGTTCGTCGAGCTTGCGATCGACTTCGCCGGGCGCTCCCTCGACTCTGATTTTCAGCGATATTTGCGGGAAGCTCGCGCGAAACGAGACCTTCGCTTCATCCGGTTTGATCAATCCCGCTACCGCTTCGTCGAGCGCAGACTCGCTCATTCCGAACGTCTGGAAAATTTTCACCGCATAAACCTGGTCGGTGCCGCGATTTGCCGCGATCCACGGTATCACTGTGTTTTCCATCATCGGTTTCATCTCGCGCGGCACGCCGGGCAGCACGATCAGATGCGCGGTGTGGCCGCGCGATCGTCACCGGCATCCTGAATCCGGGCGCCGTGCCGAGCGGATTCTGAATGACGGTCGCGCCTTCGGGAAAGTCCGCCTGCTTGAGATTGTTCTCGGGCATCGGGCGGCTGATACTCGCGAACAACCTCTTCATGTGATCGACAGCGGCGTCATCGCGCCGCAACTTCACTCCCGCGACGCGCGCGATTGTTTCTGTGGTCAGATCATCGGCGGTCGGCCCGATGCCGCCGGTCGAGATCACGACGTCGCCTTTTTCGATCGCCGTGCGCCACGCCCATTCCAGACGATCGGGAACGTCGCCGACCGTGATCACCGCAACCAGATCGATTCCAATTTCCGCCAGCTTGTCGGAAAGGTAATTGGCGTTGGTATCGACGACCTTGCCGGTGGTGATTTCGTCGCCGGTAGAGAGAATCACAGCGTTCTGAATCATCGGGAACTCCTTGCGCGCGTGTGCTTTCAGAGCAAATGCACGATCACGCGCAGCACAATATTCGCATAGATCGCCGCCGCCAAATCATCCAGCATCACGCCCGCGCCGTTGCGCATGCGGCGATCGATCAGGCTCGCGGGCCACGGTTTGACCACGTCGGCGATTCGAAACAGCAGGAATCCAAGCATCATCCAGGGAAACGTGAGCGGATTGCCGAACATCGTAGCGGCCATCCCGAGCACTTCATCTATGACGATGCGCGAGTCGTCGTGATTGTCAAAGATTTTCTCGGCGCGATCGGAAATCCAGCACGCGATTGCAAACACGATCGCGAACACCAGAAGCACAGCGCCGGCGAATGCATCCAGAGCGGTCCGAATACCAGCCAGATGACGATTAGTCCGACGACCGACCCTGCCGTTCCCGGCGCGATTGGAGCGTAACCGGAATAGATTCCGGTGGCGAAGAAGATGATGAGTGAGCGCATTCCGCAGAGTCAGCTTGTCGTCAACGTCACAGGATCTTCTTCGGCGCCGACTTCGACCGATGCGACGCCTTCGATCTTTTGCGCGACACCGACCACCAGATCGTCCCACGGCGGCACCAGCCCGACGCCGCTGACGCGCACGCATCCCGCCGAACAATTCACCGACATTTGCGTGTCGCCAATCTTCGGATGCGCCACCAGCGCCGCGTGCACCTGCGCCGCGATCGAGGCGTCCTGCATGCACTTCGTATGCTCCGCGGTACGCCCGCTATCGATATGAGTCGCGAGTGCCGCCAGCGTGTTCGCGTGCGAGTCGAGCGACAGCCGCGAGGTGTTGATCACCAGGTCGTAAATCGCCGGGTCTTCGATGTCCTGCCCGAACAGAGTCTGAATGCGCGCCTTAACTTCGGTGTCGAACTCGCGAACGCGCTTGTCAGCCGCAGCGTGCGCGAGCTTTTCCTCCTTGGCGACCTGCGTGATGCGATCGGCCACAGGAGCCATCGTGCGCACCCTGATGCCGCATCCGCCTTCGGGAAGAAAATGCGACGATCCGCGGCCCGCGACGACGATCCGGTCCTGCGCCATCTCTTGCAGGAAGACGGCGCGATAGTATGCGGCAAAACGCCCGGTGTCGGTCTTGCGCTCCCAGAAATGCGGTGCATGCACGTCGAACCATTTCATCTGTTCGGCGCTCACGTTGAAGCGCTTCGCGGTCTCGGCGATCAATTGCTCGCCGCTCTGGAAGCGATAACCCAATTCCCGCGCCGTGAGCTCACCGAGCTCGACACCCCTGCTCCCTATCTGCTGACTAATCGCGATTACCGCCATGTCGGTCCCCTCCGCCATCTTAGGTTTGTGATCGCAAAAAGGGCAAACTAGTCCGCGTATGGAATCACCGCCAAGGTGTGGCTAGGATTTCCGCGGCTGAGAGGAACCATGGAAGAAAATGATTTGACGCGCGAGCTCAAGCTCGCGAAGAAGGCGGCGCGCGAGGCTGGCGAGATCCTTCGCGGCTATTACAAGCGCGAGGGGCTCAAAGTTGGATCGAAGGGGCATGACAATCCTGTCACGCAGGCCGACCTCGAAGCCGACAGCGCGATCAAGAGAGCGCTGCGCGATCCGTTTCCCTCTTATGGATGGCTCTCTGAGGAGACCGTCGATAATGACGACCGGCTGAAATGCCGGCGGGTGTGGATTGTCGATCCGCTCGACGGGACCAAGGAGTTCATCAACGGCATTCCGGAGTTCTCGGTCGCGATTGCGCTGATCGAAGATGGAGTGCCGATTCTCGGCGTCACCTACAATCCCATCAAGCGCGAGATGTACTCGTCGGCGCGCGGCGTCGGATGTCATCTCAATTCGCGCCGAGTGCGGGTCACGCGACTGCGGACCCTCAAGCGCGCGACGGTGCTTGCCAGCCGCAGTGAAACGGCGCGCGGCGAATGGCAGGTGTTTCACGGGATGCTGATAGTGAGCCCGACCGGCAGCGTCGCGTACAAGCTCGCGATGGTCGCGGCGGGCAAGGCTGACGCGACGTTTACGCGATCGCCGAAGAGTGAATGGGATATCGCGTCGGGCGCAGCGCTGGTCGCTGAGGCCGGTGGCACGATCACCGATATCAAGGGACACACGCTACGGTTCAATCAGCGCAACGTGAAACTCGAAGGGTTGATCGCGGACAACACTGTCCTGCACGCGGCTTTGATGAAGGTGGCGCCCAAGCCTGCGAAAATCGAAGGCGAAACTCGACCTTGAGAACCTGCTTTCTCGGTGCTAATCTCAGTTCATGCGAAATTCGATTCCTCTCTATCCGAACGAATGGCCGAAAAAGCCGGCCAAACCGAAAGGCTAATAGTCAATTTTTCGGCTTGGCTTTTTCGACGATCCATAAGAAATTCTCGTATATATCGTCAGGCGCACCTTCATTTTGAAGTAGTTTAATGTATGGTTGGAATACCGTGCCTGCGGTTAGGATTGATATCCTTAAGAGATTCAGTACGTCCTTCACTGGCACGTATTCTGTGCGCACCACGCATCCGACCGTCTCGAAGAATCCACAGATTCTCATCAATTGCATATATCGTCGCTGATTTTCCTCAGCCATTCGAGCGAGACGTTTGGCGTAGAGTTCGGCGCTTCTCGCAAGTATTTCTGTATCGGCTTCGCCGCGCCACAATTTCGCTGCCTCGCCCTTGACCTCAACAATTAGCGCCATCAGATCGGCACGACAGGTGATCAGTGGTTCAGTTTCCCATCGCTGATCCAGCGATAGAAGCACCGCCGCCCGCGTTTGGAGCTCCTGGTTTTTCGCGCTTTCTGTTTGTTTTCGATTGCCCTTGCGCATTTCCGTCAATTGACGGCCTCCGTAGATCAACGCCACGATCGCAACAATCGAGAGGACTATGCCGGTGATCTCCAGACTCAGGTGAATGTGAAGAGAGGTCAGACCGGTATCAACAAATGGTGTGGGGAGTGGATTCGGGGTCGGCATGAAGTGCGTTGTCGCATGCCCCGAACCACCGATGCAAGTCTAACAGTTTACAAGTGAAATCAAATAAGCAAGTGTCGCCGCCTCGGTAGGGCGGGCACTAGGATGCAGCGGACGCGGGTTCGATTTCATAACGCGTGCGGCCCGGGCCGGTTTCGGGCAGGAAGTACATCGTCACGATCGGCAGGAACTGGAAAACCAGGAAGCCGAGCATCACGGTGCGCAGTCCGATGTGTGCGGCGAGTGCGCCGCCGAGGAATGGCGAGATGAACGCGCCGAAGTAGCCGATCGCCCATACGAATCCCAGTGCCGCGCCGACGCGTGTCGGATTCATGCCGGGGAGTTCCATCAACAGCGTTGTGATTGCGGCGAGCGATCCGGCTGAGCCGATTCCGACTAGCACGAGTGACAGGCGAATCCACGTCGGCTCGGGGAACATCATGACGCCGGCGCATCCGACCAGCGTCGCGAATGCGATTGGCCACGTAAACGGTTTGCGCAGTCCGGACATGCCCGTGCCGATTCCGCCGCCCAACGCCGCGAACAGGCCGGTGAACGGCAGCACTTGCGTCATCAGCGACGCTTCCGCCATCGACATGCCGCGGTAGCTGCGGAAGAACTCGGGCAGGAACGCGGTGTAGATCTGGAATACCCACATCCCGCCGAAGAGTCCGGCCGCGATCAGCAGCACGTTGCGCATCTTCGCGACTTCCATCAGCGCCGATCCGCGCTCAGCGGGCGCTTCGATCGCACCGGGTGCGGGCGTTGTGATTTCGGTGCGATGCTCGCGGCCGAGGATCGTCCACAACAGCGCAACTCCCACCGATCCGATGCCGTACCACAGCAGGGTCATCCGCCACGATCCGCCGACCGCCGCGAACAAGGCCGGCGTCGCACGGAACACCGCGGTGAGTCCGACGTAGCCGAAGGAGAAGTTGACCATGTTGATGTACGGCCATTCGCCTTCGCCGAACCATTGCATCACGAGCGTGCCGGGCGGCGCGATCACGAGGCCATAGCCGACTCCTTCGAGCACGCGACACGCGAGCAGTGCGGCGAAGTTCGGCGCGTAGCCGCTGGCGATCTGTCCGGCTGCCATCAGCCAGATTCCGATAATCAACGCGCGCAGTGCGCCGATACGCTCGGCGACCAATGCGCCGAGAAGCGAAAAGATGCCGATGCATAGCGCGATGATCGAGATGATCAGGCCCGCGCTACTCAGCGAGATTCCGAGACCGTTCCTGATCTCCTGGAGTATCGGCGCCGGCGCGAGCCATGCGAATGACTGCGCAGTCAACAGCAGCAACAGCAGGGCTTCGATAGTCCATCTGTATGGCGAGAGTTTGCTCGATTGGCTCATCGATCGATCCTGCTTCAGTTCGTGCTTCTGGTATATCGCGACTAACGGTGGCGCGGCTACTGAAAGATCAGATCTTTTGATCGCCGCTGGCCCATCGGATGTAGAAAAACATCCCTAGACCATAGACCGCCGCGATCAGATAGAACACGGCGCTGAACGACTTCGTCGCCTGCACGATCATGCCCGTCGCCGCGACGCCGATAATTCCCGGCAGTGTTGCGAAGGTGTTCGAGATTCCCATCAGGATTCCCGCGTAGGTCGGCGCGACATCAAGATGGTTGACGCCGAAGGCCGCCGATCCGATGCCGTTGGACGAGGCCGCCAGCGTGAGCAGCGCGACCGCCATCGCCGGCGAATGCGCCGCGGGCACCGCCATAAGTGAGATTGCGCCGAGCGTGAATGCCGCGGTCTGCATCGACTTGCGCACGGTGCCGACTGCGAGGCCGCGCGCGATCAGAGTGTCAGCCAGCCAGCCCGAGAAAGTAATCATGAAGAACGTCACGATCCACGGAATGATCGAATACACGCCGACGCGCGACAACGGCACGCTGAACGTGTGATGCAGATAGGTCGGCATCCAGAGCAGCAGGATGTTGAATCCGAAGTTGCTGCAAAAATGCGCGACGACGATCGCCCAGACCGCCGGCTCGCGCGCGATTGCCGCCCACGGTACGCGAGTTGCCCGCGGATCGGCGGTGCGCATCGACGTGATCAAGGTCAGCTCGGCGACGGTCGTGCGCGACGAAGTCTCGGGCCGATCGGCGGCGAGGTACATCCATACCGCGACCCACACCAGCCCGAGCGCGCCTGAAATGTAAAACAGCGCGGGCCATCCGAACGCCTTGATGATCAGCGGGCTCGCGCTCAGCGCCAGGACTGTCCCCACGTACATCCCGCTGTAGTTCACGGACAGCACGCGCGCGCGCTCCGACGGCAGCGTCCAGCGACTGGTGAGGCTGTGAATCGAAGGGAAGTTGACGCCCTCGCCGAGTCCGAGCAGTACGCGAGCGCCGAGCAGGGCAACGAAAGAAGCCGCCGCAGCGATGGGCGTTACGAAAGTCGCGATCGACCAGATCGCGACCCCGGCCGCCAGCACGCGATGCCCGCCGAATCGATCCGCCATCCATCCGCCGACGAGCTGCGTCCACAGGTATCCCCAGAACACCGCTGACAGCACGAGTCCCTGCGCACTGGAGTCGTAACCGAATTGGCGGGCGAGCGGGATGATCGCGACCGAGATGCTGATGCGATCGATGTAGCAAAGCGCGGTGCCGAGAAAAAATAGCGCGACCACCGTGTAGCGTTGCGGCCATCGCGGAAGTCCCGACGCGGTATCGCGCGCTCGTGCAGGCTCGCCCATGATGCGATCGAGCTTAGGCAGCGCGATGCGCAAAAAAAAGACGCGAGAGGCTTTCTCTCGCGTCTTCAGGAAATCGCTTGACGTGTGATTAGCGGTGACTATCTGCCAACGGCGTGGCGCACGGTGTTCAGGATGTAGATGAAATCGCGCGGCGAACGCACGTCGCCGAGCAACGCCACTCGCGACAGCATTTCCATCTCGCTGCCCGTGACATTGTGAACGCGCCGCAACTGCTCGTTCTTCTTGAAATCATCCCACGCCGATTCAGCCGCGGTCTCGACCTCGGGGGTCAGGAGTGCTTGCGCTCGAGGATTGGCGAGGAAAAACAGCTCGCGACGATCGAGTCCGAGCACTTCCGCCATGCGGGTCAGAATCTTGTCGGAAGGATGGCGTTTGCCGGATTCGAGATGACCGACATACGGCGTGGAGGTTTTGATGCGCTTGGCGACTTCCTCCTGAGTCAGATCGAGTTGCCGTCTGCGCTCGCGAATGACCTGTCCGAAACTGCGTTCCTTGATTCGAGCCATGATGAAACCTCTTCCCCTTTTAAGTGTCTGCCGACCTCATGCGATTGCTTTGATCACACGTCCACCAAAATGGTGTTATTCGACACTTACAGTTAGTACCATCAAAGCGACTCAGAGGCAAGCGTACAAGTGGTGAAGATACCGCAACTTCTCGAACGATGTCGCACATTTGGATTATATCGCCCTACAAACTGTTTAGACTCCGGATCGGCGAAAATATTCAATAAATCAACCCGGGTTGTTCTCAATTTCCATACGGATTTTTGCCGTGATTCAGGTAGATCGAAAAGTCCGCCACCCCGTCGTCGCGCCGCGGCGAGCTCTTGAAATGAGTCGCGGCGCCGTGCCGCAGACCGTCCATCGAGACGACGTCCTTGCCGATCGCATGCCCGTCGCGATCGAAATAACGGACCTCGAGCTCGAGCGGGCCGCTGTCGTCGCCGGTGTTGCGCACCTCGCCTTCGACCGACACCTGGCTTCCGCTGCGCACCAGCCGAGTGTCGGCCACCTTCACCGGCTCCACGTTGGTCAGCGAATAGAGCACGTATGCCGCGAAGCATAGCGCGGCGAGCAGAACGATGATCGCGCCTTTACGCATCGCCAGCGCCCGTCAGTACGAGCGCGGCAAGCCGAGCACGTGCTCGGCGATCGAGTTCAACACCATCTCCTGCGACACCGGCGCGATCTTCAGCAGACGGCATTCGCGGAAGTAGCGCTCGACGTCGTACTCGCGAACGTAGCCATAGCCGCCGAGGGTTTGCACCGCGCGATCGCAGGCCTCGAACGCGGCGTCGGCCGCCCGCAGCTTTGCCGTGTTGGCTTCGGGACCGCATGGCTTGCGATTGTCGAACAGCCAGGCCGCCTTGAGCATCATGAGCTCCGCCGCTTCGAGCTTGGAGTACGAATCGGCGAGAGGATGCGCGATTGCCTGGTTCTGTCCAATCGGGCGGCCGAAGACGACGCGTTCCTTTGCGTACCGGACGGCTTTTGCAATCGCGGCGCGTCCAATTCCAATCGCTTCAGCGGCCACCAGGATGCGCTCGGGATTCAATCCGTCGAGCAGGCAATGAAACCCGCGTCCTTCACCGCCGATCAGATCCGACGCCGACACTTTCAGGTTGTCGATGAACAGCAGGTTGGTATCGACCGCCGCGCGGCCGAGCTTTTCCAGCTCGCGAATCTCGACCGCCGACGGATCGAGCTCTGCGAAGAACAAGCTCATGCCGTCGGTCTTTTTGGTGACCTGTTCGAAGGGCGTCGTACGCGTCAGCAGGAGCATCCGCGATGCTTCGCGCGCCTTGGTGGTGAAGACCTTACGCCCGTTGATTATGTAATTGTCGCCATCGCGCCGCGCGGCGGTCTTGATATGCGTGATGTCGTTGCCGGCGTCGGGCTCCGTGACGGCGAACGCGACATGCATCTCGCCGCTGACGACCTTGGGCAGGTAGCGGAGTTTCTGTTCCTCGCTGCCGTGGAAGACGAGCGGACTGACGCCGAAGATCGACAGATGGACACTGCTGGCCGCCGCCATCGCGCCGCCCGACGCGGCGACCTCGCGCATCACGAGCGCGGCCTCCGTGATGCCAAGGCCGCTGCCACCGTAACGCTCGGGGATCGCGACGCCGAGGTAGCCGGCATCGGCGACCGCGGCAAAGAAGTCGTGGGGAAACTCAGCGCGTCGATCATGCTCGCGCCAGTACTCGTCCGGAAAGTTTGTGCACAGGGTGCGCACCTGCCGAACGATCTCTTCCTGAGCCTCTGTTAATTCAAAATTCATATGCTTGGAACAGTCTCACAATGAAGTGTTTGCTCGCGTTTGGCGAGATGCCGGCGATCGGGACGTATTGACTATGCCTGTTCAAATCTGATTAATGACGCGGCAGGTGCATTTCATAGGGGCATCACAGACTCTGAGCGATAGCCGAAGATCCTTATGAATACAAAGGATTTTCGGCGTCGTTCCATTATTACACCGGTATGAATCTTGTAAGAAAGCAGCCGGTTTAATCACCGTAGCCCACGTGTGGGCGCAGAAAGCCGCGGCGAGGGGTCGCGCATCTCGGAGGGAGGAGAAGTGAATAGAACGAGTACGATTCGGGGCCTTGGCTGGGTCCGCCTGATTATTGGCGTCGCGCTGATCGGATTGATCTGCAATGCGAACGCATGGGCGGAAGATCCGGCTCCGGCTACCACCACAACCACCACAACCACGACGGTCCACAAACATCACCACCATGTGGTCCACGAGACCACAACCACCAGAACTGGCAGAGCTACTGGCCCCGGCGAGGAGGAGCGGCTCAACGCGCTGTCTGGGGAAGTAGGTAATCTGCAAAAGCAGTCCGACGACACCACCAGCGAGGTAAAGAAGATCGAAGCCGCGATGGTCGTCGCACCGCCGCCGGCTAACACGCCGCCGGGCACGATCGGCCAGCATGTGGGCCTGGACGAGCAGAACATCGCGTCCATCCAAAAAAATCTGACGGACAACCTCGGTATCAGCGTGCACGCGCTGGTCGATGCGGGCTACGAGCATAACTTCAATCAGCCCAACGGCAACGTCAACGTATTTCGCGCGTGGGATCAGGACGGTTTTCAGCTCACGCAGGGTAACCTGCACATCGAGCGCGATGGAACCGTCGGATTCGTGACCGACATCAACTTCGGTCAGGTCGCCAACGCGATTTCATCGGTGACGAATTACTCGAACTCGGCGCACGTCGGTAATCAGTTCGTCGATCCGACGCAGTACTACCTGACTTACACCGCGCCCTTCGGTTCGGGAGTAAGTTTTGAAGCCGGCCGCTTCGTGACGCTGCTCGGCGCTGAGATCATCCCGGTCTACAACAACCAGAACTTCAACGAGAGCCGCGGCCTGCTGTTTAACCTGGGCGAGCCGCTGACTCATACCGGCGTCCGCGCCAGCTATACGTTCAACGACTATGTGTCGGCCACCGGTGGTCTGAACAACGGATGGGACGATCCGGCGAGCACTTCGAACGGTGGTCCGAACGTTGAAGGTGAGCTCACGCTCAACACCAAGGACAAGTCTCTTGCCCTTGTCATCAACGGCATCTTTGGACCGAATGTTCAGCCCTCGAACACGGCCAGCATCCCGCCAGGCAAAACGAAATCCAATCAGGAACTGGGGGCGATCGATCCGATCCTGACCTGGAAGCCGGCGTTCGTACCCAACCTGACCTTGCAGGCTGAATACCTGTACGCGTCCCAGGACGGTCCTGCGATCAACGGTCACAGCGCAACGTGGCAGGGCGCTGCGGGATACGTGGTGTACGATTGGACGCCTGCGGTCGAGTCTGCAACCCGCGCGCGAATTCTTCGACGACATGGACGGTGCGCGCACCAACGGCGAGGCACAGACGTTGTGGGAGTTGACGCAGACGATCAGCTACAAGATACCCGAGGTGACGGGGTTGATCGCACGTCTGGAGTACCGGCATGACAACTCAAGCCAGAACTCCTTCACGAACAACAATTTCGTCAGCCCGGCGACCGGCTCGCAGCATCTGTGGCACGGACAGGATACGTTAGCGGCCAATTTCATTTACGCCTTCTAGTCGTAGCGGGGAGCTAACCAGACAATCGCGCAGCGATGCGCCAAGGCGGCGGGTCCGAAAAATCGGACCCGCCGCTCCTTTTTCAGGCGAATGCATTTCGCATCGGCAGATTTTAAAAATCGATTGCTCATCTCGTCTAATTCGGTTGATTTCGCGAGACTCGGCTATGGGCACGCAGCTTGCGTGCTAGATGCTCAATGCTTAGGGTGCCCAGTCTCGTATTAGCATTGGCCTTCAGCGCCGGAACAATCGCGAGCCTTCCATGCGTGTGCGCGAAAGACACGATCGAAGCCTGGTCGGCGACTGGCGGGGCTACAGACACCTGCACCGACCGCTACAATGCCCTGATTGCGGATGCGAAGTCCGCGCTGACCAAAGGTGATCAACCTGCCGCCCTGCGTGGCCTGATCGCGGCCAGATCGCAGCTCCGCATGTGCGAGGAGCGCGATCACGACAGCGCTACTGGCGTCGTCGCAATCGCGCTCAACTCGCCGCGCCTAACGGACTGCTGCCGCTAGGCGCTTCCCGCGCTCAACGGTGCGTATTACCATACGCGCGCAGGCTCCATCGCCTTGTCCAGTTCGGCGGGATCCACCTGCTGACCGCTCTTCATTCGCTCGATGAGCTGGTCTATCTCGTAGCTCTTTCGCCGGAACTCGAGATTGTTCTTGTTCCCCGTAAGAGCGTCCCGCTGGGCGGCCTGCGACGCATCCTGAAGTTGCGCTATTGTGACCTGCTCTGGCTGGGTGGTGGTGTAACTTCGAGATACCCCTGGCGACCCGGCAAAAGCCGGAATTGCAAGAGTCGCCGTAACCGCCGCTGCAAAGAAAATTGTTGTAACCTTTTTCATGATCCTTAACCTCGTTCTGTTGTTCCCGAGCACGAACGTCGATTCGACGCGCGCCGGGGCGTCGTGATTGGTCAGACGGCGCGAGCATTTCGCGCCGCAAACCGCTTAGATACCCAATTGGCGGATATATTTGAGGAGAAGAATCAGAGCTGTCGCGAACAGAGGAGGTCCAACGCAGCCTGTGGAGGCGGCGCCGGTGAGCGATATGACAGTAACCGCATGCCACGTACCAGGCTCAGCGCAGAAACGGCCGAGCCGACGGACGCGGACCACAATGTTACGCTGGGTGCGGTGGCAGCGTGAGCGACCGCTTTATCCGAGGTCGCCGATACCTGGCAGCAACCAGCGGGCCGCGGGGACGACTGAGTCGGACACGTGCTCTGACAACACTGCATGCTGTTCGGCATTGCCACCGTCGCGAATCCGCAAGCCGGACCGAGCTGCATCGCGAACAGGAACGCGAGCAATATTGTCAGCGATCGCCTCACAACTTCGACGGTACACGCGTTGCGACATCGGAGCAATGATTTTTCTCGGCCGCCATTTGTTCGATACCCATCATGTCCGCTAATCTGACGCGCATGGTCCGGCTCGAAAACTATACTCCCAAACGAAAGGCCGAGTTTCTGCTGAATAACGCGATCAGCGCCGATGACTACCGCCGGGCACGGGCTGCGGTGAAACGAATGGATCTTGATCCAGATCGGATCAAGCATCATCGGCCATCGAAGCGGCGCGAGTAGCCGAGCGCCGCTTCATCCTAACCTCGCCTTGTCCGAGGGGAGGTCGCCGAAAGCCGCAAAGCGGTGTCGGCGGGCGGGGTGCAACGCACGACAGATCAGCAACGCCGACTCGTCTAACCCCAATTGCGAGAAACCGGTCCCCCGCAATACAGCAGCACCACTTTCTAACTAAACTGCAAAAGGCAAACTGGCGCCGGTGACGGGCCAACGTTGCACCTCACCCGTCGCTCACCTTCGGCGCGCGCCGACCTCCCCTCGGACAAGGGGAGGTTAGGATCAATTCAGGCGCGACATACTGCTCAGAGCGTGATAGTTGTTTCGCGCGCCACTCATGAATCATACCTCCGCCCTCGTCATCCTCGCCCTCCTGCTTTTCGGGCCGCTCGCGATCGCCTGGATCGAGCACAATATCGAGCTCTATTGCCTCGCGCTCGGCATCCTCGCGACTCTCCTCGGCACCGGCTTCACCCGCCATTTGATTCTCGAGGCGCTCCACGAGCCGGTCGCTATCAGTGTCGCGGTAATCGTCGCGGCGCTGGTGTTCGGATGGACCAGCGATCTGCTCGACCGCGGTTTCAATCGGCTGCGCCATCGAGTATCGCGGCCGGTGCTGACCGCGGCCTCAGTCTTCGTGATCGCGTCCATCTCGAGCCTGATCACGGCGATCGTTGGCGCCCTGGTGCTGGTCGAGGTGGTCGGCCTGCTGAATCTCACGGGCGACAAGCGAGTCCGCGTGACCGTCGCCGGATGCTTCGCGATTGGGATGGGTGCGTCGCTGACGCCACTGGGCGAGCCGCTCTCGACGCTCGCCGCGCGCGCTCTCGATTTGCACTTCCTCGGGCTATTCGAGTTGCTCGCGCCGTGGGTATTTCCGGGCGTGCTGGTCAGTTCGATCGTCGCCGGCGCTTTTGCCCGCGGCGAATACGACGATGCGCCCGCATCCGTGAGCGTACGACAGACCTACGGCGCGATCTTTTTCCAGGCGGGCAAGGTGTTCGCGTTTATCGCGGGGCTGGTGATGATCAGCAGCGCGTACGGCCCGATTGCGAACGAGTACGTCAGCAAGATGAGCAACGATCTCCTCTTCTGGGCCAACACCGTGTCGGCCGCGCTCGACAACGCGACCCTGGTCGCGCTCGAAGTCCACAGCATGACGTTGCCGCGCGCGCGCGAGGCGATTCTGTCGCTGCTGGTTTCCGGCGGGATGCTGATACCCGGCAACATCCCCAACATCGTGAGCGCGGGCGCGCTCAGAATCGGCAGCGCGGCGTGGGCGAAGATCGGGGTGCCGATGGGACTGGTGATGCTAGGCATTTATTTTGCTCTACTCAAATTACTTGGCTGATTAGGGGAGAAATAGTTGCACGATGCACGGGATCTCCAATCGGGGCGCGGCTCTCGGGGCATCCGATGCTGATTGAATATGCGTCAGCTGCTCATTGAATGAGCGTTGCGTTTGCGGAGCGTTCGTGACAGAAAAAAAGATTCAGAATTCGATCATTCAACAGGTTACAAATCTGCCGCCCCGTTAAGCGGCCAGGAGGGTTACGGGTTAGATGACGCCAAAACAAGTATTGGCAATGATCAAGGAAAAGGGCGTGGTGATGGTCGATGTGAAATTCATCGACCTGCTCGGCACGTGGCAGCATTTCACTGCCCCGATCTCCGAGTTCAAGGATGAAGCTCCCTTCGACGAAGGCCTGGGCTTCGACGGCTCGTCGATTCGCGGATGGCAGGCGATCGACAACAGCGACATGCTGGTGATCCCCGACCCCGACACTGCCGTGATGGATCCTTTCACCAAGGATCCGACGCTCAGCATCATCGCGAACATCTCCGATCCCATCACCCGCGCCGACTACACCCGCGACCCGCGCAACATCTCGCGCAAGGCTGAGGCGTACCTCAAGACCACCGGCATCGGCGACTCGGCGTACTTCGGACCCGAGCCGGAGTTTTTCATCTTCGACTCGCTGCGCTACGACACCACGCAGAATTCGAGCTACTACTACATCGATTCGAACGAAGGTAACTGGAACAGCGGGAAAGAAGGCGCGGTCAAGGACGGCGCGAACCTCGGCTTCAAGGTCAAGAACAAGGCCGGCTACTTCCCGGTCCCTCCCGTCGACACGCTGCAGGACATCCGCACCGAGATGGTGCTCGAGATGGAGCGGGTCGGCATCCGCGTCGAGAAACAGCATCACGAAGTCGCGACCGCCGGTCAGGCTGAGATCGACATGCGCTTCCAGACGCTTACGAAGATGTCCGACTGGCTGACCTGGTACAAATACATCGTCAAGAACGTCGCGGTGCGCCACGGGATGACGGCGACCTTCATGCCCAAGCCGATTTTCGGCGACAACGGCACCGGCATGCATACCCATCAGAGCATCTGGAAGGGCGACACGCCGCTGTTCGCGGGCAACGGCTACGCGGGTATGTCGGAGACCGCGATGCACTACATCGCGGGCATCCTGCATCACGCGCCGACGCTCGCGGCCTTCACCAATCCGGGGACGAACTCGTATCGCCGGCTGGTGCCGGGCTTCGAGGCGCCGATTAACCTCGCGTACTCGTCACGCAACCGCTCGGCCTCAGTGCGAATCCCGATGTACTCGCCGTCGCCCAAGGCCAAGCGTATCGAAGTGCGCTTCCCCGACCCGACCTGCAATCCGTACCTCGCGTTCTCCGCGATGCTGATGGCGGGAATCGACGGTATCCAGCGCCGCCTCGATCCGGGCCAGCCGCTCGACAAGGACATCTACGCACTCACGCCGGCCGAGCTGGCCGAAGTGCCGAGCATGCCCGCGTCGCTCGAGGAGTCGCTGGGCAACCTCAAGAAGGATCACGAGTTCCTGCTCAAGGGCGACGTGTTCACCGAGGACCTGATCGAGACGTGGATTGAATACAAGATGGCGAACGAAGTCAGCGCGATTCGGTTGCGGCCCCATCCGTACGAATTCGCGCTCTATTACGACGCGTAAGCACACCACTGCGCGCCGACCAAAACAGAAGCGGCGGGCCTTAAACGGCCCGCCGCTTTTCATTTCGAGATTCCGGGCCGCCTGCTACATTTTTACTCTCGCCATCGTGCCGCCACCCCTGAGAGCAAAGTAGCGCGCCGCGCGCAACTTTGCGCTTCTCACTGGGTGCAGGGGTCACCCCTGCCGCCCGCCGCGCAGGCGATTATTTCTTAGCGTTATTTGTCTTCCCGCGCAGCGCTACTTCCCGGTGCCGCTTAGCGGGATCGATTGGTTCGCATTCCCCGCATTGTCGAAGATGGTTACCGTACCGAACACCGGCACCCCCCTGGACGTCGGCTTGAACTGTAACTTGAGTGTGCAACTGCCCTTTGGCGGAAGTGTCTGATGGCAAGTCGTGGCTTTCTTCTTCGGGAATGCGAATATCGGGAAATTGCTCACCGTCGCCAGCGGGTTCTGAAACGTGATCGAGCTGTTGCTGTCCTCATTGGTGAGAACAAATGTTTGCTTTTTGGTCGAATGCACTTTCACGGTGCCGAAATCCTTGCTCGGCGGCGTGATCTGCAGGAGCGGCCCCACCGCAGTCGGGGTGGCAGTCGGAGTCGCCGTTCTAGTCGCCGTCGCCGTGGGAGTTGCTCCCGTCGCTGTCGCAGTTGGCGTCGGCGCTATCGTGGCGGTCGGAGTCGGCGTCGGGCCGCTGCTTACTTTCAACGACACCGTATCGATCGCAAAGTCGCTGCAATCGCCGGTGCAGCTCGTGATACTGAAAGTGACCTTGCTGATGTTGGCGCCGGTTGAATCGAGCACGCCGATAAAGGTCGCGTCGCCGCTGACGTCACTCGTCACCGGGAACGTTCCGAGAGAAGTGGCGCCGTTGAACGCCTGGATATTTGCCGTGAACTGAGCGGGACCGTCCGCCTGGATCAATGCGCCGGCACCCGCCACGCTCGTCGACGTAAAGTTCACGGTGAGCGGACCGTTGCCGCTGTTGCCGGTATCCGCCGTCCAAATCAGGCTGTCGCCGGTGGCGAATCCGGTAGTGCCGGCCACGTTCCAACTGCACAGCGTCTCGGGGCATACCACGGCGACCAGGCTGTTCGGACCCGCAAGGGTAACCGATCCGTTCAATCCATGGGTCGAAGTGAACGAAGGAGTGGCCGGCAGCGTGGTCGCGTCGACGCCCAACTGCGACCACACGATCGTATCAGTGGCGCCCAGCCCTCCGAGGCTGGTCACAACCCCAACGCTGTCCGCGCGTGCGACGGCAGCCGCGAGCATTACCACGACCAGCGCGCCGACCGAAGCTGCCTAAGTTGCGTCTATACATAGATGTCCCTGCTTTGTAAGTCGTCCGGCGTCCTCGGCCTGCCTGCAGAGCTAATTGGTTCCACCCGGTGGGCACAGGATCGCGTCCCCCGTAAACGTGTCGTTATTGGAAAAGTCGATGCGCCGGTGGCGATCGATGGAGCGCCGTAGAACCACGAGAAGAATGCGAGTTCCTGCATGTGGTAGGTGAAGCCGCTTAGTGTGACGCTGGGGAAAAGCGTCCCGCTCAACGGATCGCCAACCTCGAAGTTGGGCTGACAACCACTCATCCTGGCCGACATTTCCCCAAGAGGGAGTCGGATTGCCGCCGAGCGGATCGTTCACCCATTCGTTGATTTCATGGCTCGATGGGGAAACGTCTGCAGTGCCGCTGAAAGCGCCGGTGCTGTCGAAATCCATCACTCCGTAGGTCTGCGCCGGGCTCGAAAACATGGTGTGGTAGCCGAGGATGCAGCAATTGTCGTGCGGTGGTTCCCATCAAACGGGGCTGCCATCACCGCGTTATAGAGAAGAATAATCGGGAAGCTGGTGGGACCTCCGCCGTTCGAGGCGACTAAGGGCACGACGGTGCTCTGGACGAAACTGTCCAAGGTCGCGAAGTTCATGATCGCGAGATGTCCGCAACCGCCGGTTGTAAAGTCTCCGCCCTGACTCGCGGTCAAGGTTAGAGTCTGCTCGGCCAGCGTCGTGATCGGACTCAGCATCGTATGGAACCGATTCCCGGTGACCGAAACCTTCTCCCAGAATTCCGCGCGCTCGAAAGCGTCGGCAGTACTGGGTTGTCCCGACGCCCACGCCGTTCATCGTGAACGCGACCGGTTGGAACAGCGGCGAATTCTGAAACACCGTCAGCGGTTCCTTGCCGCTCAGACAGGTCGAGTCGGTCGCCGACGGATCGAACGCATGCCCGTCGGAAGTTTTTACTTTGACGGGCACAATGAAGGTCGGGATATTTGTCGTCCTGGCCCCATGAAAAAACGGGCTGCGGCCAACCAGAACCCCCGAGTAATGATTGCTGTCCCGGCTCGAAGTTAACGAGTAAAGGCCGAGCGGGATCGTCGTCGCAGCAGCCGCCCCGCTAATCGCTTCTTTGACAGTGACCCCAGTCTGTTTCCCGTAGGTGTAATATCCGCGCAGAGGCTGGGTCAGGGGGATAGGGTCCTCGGCAAGGGCTGGCGACGCTAAAGCGACTAAGCCCGCCGCCATAAACAACAACAGCGAAATCACGATGCGCTTCATCTCAGACCTCCCCAATCCTCGAAGCAAGGCGCTCAAGAGTGGTGAATCACCGATGAATTATCACACGGGATCGGTCGTGACAACACGGCTAAACGGTAGAAATAGTGAGTAATTACTACAATGACGACAACAAGGAGCTAAGACGACCATCAGCTACATTAACTGGTCGTATGCTGTCATTTGGTATCTTCGGAATCCCCGCGCAAGCTTCCAAATGACGCGATCTGCCTCCAAGGGCCGCAGATAGGCGCTCAGGCAGGCTTATCGCGGCCGAGCGCCTCCACCTTTTCAAGACGCTCCTGCAGCTTCTTGTTGTCGTCGCGTAGCTTGTCGATATCCTCGCGCAGCCGCTGTCCTTCGTCGACCCGCGTGCGACCCTCGCTAATCGACGTGATCGCGTCGTTCGCATGGCGCTGGATGCGGCCGTCGAGATCGCGATCGGCCAGCCGATGCAGCGCCGGCAGCGCGCGCGGATCGCCGATCTCGGCCAGCGCCGACGGCAGCCGCATCCGCATCATGAACTCGTGATCGTCGACCAGCGGAGTAATGAAATCGAGAATCTCGACGCGCCGGTTCTCCTTTAGCGCCGCGAATCGCGCGAGCGCACCCACCGCGGCCACGCGCGCGCGCGCCGGCCTGCCGTACGCCGAGTAGTCGCGCGCAACGTCGATCGCGCGTTCGTCGCGCAGCTCCGCCATCCCGGCAATCGCATGCGTTCGGATCACGTCGAGATAGGAGTCGCGCTTCAGCGCTTCACGTCAGATGCGCGAACGCGCGCTCGTCGCGCGTCTTGCCGAGCGAGAGCGCCGCCTCGGCCTCGACGAAGTAACTCGCGTCGCCGCTAGTGACGACATCGGCCAGCGCCGATGCCGCGCGCGCGTCGCCGCGGAAATTTCCGATCGCGCGCACCACCGACCGCCGGCCTTCGGATGCGGCAGCTTGAGTCCCTCGATCAGCGCGTCGAGCGCGGCGGTCGTCCGAATCGCGCCGAGCGCGGTCGCCGCGTCGGCCTGCACGCCCCAGAATTTGTCGGTGAGCATCGCGTCGCGCAACGCCGCCGTCGCCTGCGGACTGCCTTCGTTGCCGAGTTCGCGCGCCGCATTGGCGCGCCCGATCGCTTCGGGAGCATAACGCAGCGCGGCTTCGAGCGCCTCGCGTCCGCGCTTGTGCTTGAGCGTCTTCACGATGTCGTGTTCCGGATCGAAGCGCACCGCCTTGGGCGATTTATCGACCGCAAACGTGAAACCCTGCTCGCGTTCATTTATTTCCACGCGATGCCGCGTCTCATGACCGTCGGCGTCCATCAGCGCGATTGTCACAGGGAACCTGAACGCGGCGGCGATGCCGTCGCCGGTCTTGTGCGTCTGCTTGACGCTGACGCTGAGCAATTTTTTCTTGTCGTCGAACGAACTCGACACTTCGATTTCCGGATGCCCTTCCTTGTACACCCACTGGTCGAAGAAAAAATCGAGGTTGCGGCCGGTCGTTTCCTCGAACGCGCGCTGCAAGTCCTGCGTGATCACGTTGGCGCCGCGATGCCGCGTGCAATAGAGGTTCAGCGATTTGTAAAACAGATCGTCGCCGGTCACCCGTCGCAGCATGTGCAGCACCAGGCTGCCTTTCTCGTAGAGATGCCGATCAAACAGATCGATCGGATTGCGATACCGGTTGCATACGATCGGCCGCCGGTAATGATTGGCGTCCTCGTCGAGATAAGCCTCGCGATCCTGCCGGACGTTCCACGCGAACTCGTCGGCACCAAGATTCTCCTCGCACCACAGCGCCTCGAAGTAAGTCGCGAAGCCCTCATTCAGCCACGCATGCGCCCAATCGCGGCAGGTCAGAAGATCGCCCCACCATTGATGCGCCAGTTCGTGCGCGACCAGCGGATCGCTCTTGAAATCGAGATGCGCGCGCGCGTCGTGCAGCGTGCTGTCGGTCTGCGTCGTCGCCGACGTGTTTTCCATCCCGCCGAAAATAAAATCGCTGACCGCCACCTGCGCATACTTGGCGTAAGGATACGGCACGCCGATCACGCGCTCGAAAAACTGGATCATCTTCGGCGTGTTGCCAAACGCGCGGCGCGCATCGTCCTCGCGCCCCGGCGCAACGTAGTAGGTGACCGGAGTGTTGCCCGCGCGCTCTCCAATCAGCGCGAACTCCCCGGCCGCCAGCGTGATCAGATAGGTCGAGTGCGGCACCTCATGACGCCAATGAAAGGTGCGCGTCTTGTCCGCCGTATTGGTGGTCGTTCCGACCAGCGCGCCGTTGGAAACCGCCGTGAATTTTTCGGGCACCGTCGCGATGATCTCGCTGGTGGGCCGGCTGTTCGGATAGTCGTAGCAGGGAAACCAGTAGCGCGAATCCTCGTCCTCGCCCTGCGTCCACGCCTGCCGCGGCTTGTTCGGATACCCCGTGTCAGGTCCGACAAAATAAAGTCCGCGCCGCGGCTGACCCGCGTAATCGATCGCAACTTCGATTTCCTCACCAGCCCCAAGCGCCCGCGGCAGCGCAATTCGCAGCTTGCCATCGGAAGTCTCGAACGTCGCCGGCTCGCCACCCACGCGAACCGCTTTGATCTCGAGCTCAGCCGCATCGAACTCAAGCCGATCGAGCGGACCGGTAATCGCGGACAGCCGATGCGTCGCGGTCCCCGAAATCTTCTTTCGTGTCGAAGTCGAGCGCAACTTCCAAGCTTGACGTGACTGATATTGGCGGCGCGATCGCGCGCCCACTTCGCCTCGACATGCTGCGGCTGAAACGCGCGACGCCCACGAGCAAACGCGACAGTAAACGCCTCACCGTCGCCCAGCTCCATTGCCAATTGATCGAAAAATCGCGGCTTATGCATGCCCGCAATGTTATGAACCGCCGTGACGCCGCGCAATCGGAAAAGGAAGCGAGGAACTTGGATGCGGGCCGCGCCTCCGAATCTTCGCCTCCCCCTCACGTTGGGGGAGGCCGCCGCTCTTCCCAGAGCGGCGGGTGGAGGACCTCAATTGCTGAAATGATCCCACCTGTCACGCCTCGAGCATCACGATGACGCCCTCATTCGGCGCAAGCGTCAGTGGAGATTTCGAATCTCCCGCACGCTCAGGAATCGTGCTCAGCAAAATCTTGCCCGCGGGCAAATCGATCTCCCGCGCCTCCGCAGTAAAATTCAGCGCGACAACAACATGCTGCGTGGCAGTATCGCGATGGAACACGAGACAATCCTCCGGCGCGCCGTCGAATTCGCGATAACTACCCTCGACAATCGCCGGCGTCGATTTGCGCAGCTCGATCAGCCGCTCGATAGCAGCGACAGCATCGAGTGCGGATCCTTCAACTGGCGCGCGACATTGACGGCCTTGAAATCTCCGCACGGCAGCCACGTCGCTGTCGCTCGTCGAGAATCCACCGTTGCGCGCGTCCGACCATTGCATCGGCGAGCGGCATCCGTCGCGTCCGACCGGATCGCGTTTGCGATCGGCGGGAATTTCCGCATCGCGCATCCCGATTTCTTCGCCATAGTAGATGAAAGGCGTGCCGCGCAGCGTCAGCAGCATCACCGCCGCGACGCGAGCGCGCGCTTCACCGTCGCCATCGCGCGAGTAGCGCGAGATGTGCCGCGAGAAATCGTGATTCGACAGCGTCCAGGTCGGCCACGCACCGGGGCCGAAAGATTTTTCAGTCAGCTCGATCGCGGAGCGGAAGCGGCGCGCGTCATAGCGCGCGAGCAGAAAGCGAAAGTTGAACGCGAGCTGCAATTCATCCGGCCGCAGATAATCCGCGAGTCGCTCCTGCTCGCGAGGCCACGTCTCGCCGACCAGTATCCGATCATCGTAGCTATCAGAGACGCGCCGCAATCCCGCGGATGATCTCGTGAACCTCGGGCCGGTCAGTGCTGTAGAGAGGATTCATCGATCCGCGTCTCGCGCGATGGAATATCGGGATTCGGCTTCTGTCGCGAATCGGATTGTCACGCAGCTGCGCATCCTTGATCATGTTCGCGACCACGTCGATCCGAAAACCGTCCGCACCGCGCTCGAGCCAGAAGCGGATGACGTCGTGCATCGCCTCGACCACCTCGGGATTTCGAAAATTCAAGTCGGGCTGCTGCTCGAGGAACGTATGCAGGTACCACGACTGCGTCTCCGCGTCGTACTTCCACGCGGAACCGCCGAAGTTGCTAACCCAGTTGTTCGGCGCGCGATCCGGCGAACCCGGAACCCAGATGTACCAGTCGCGTTTCGGATTGATCGCGCGACGCGCGCGACTCGACGAACCACGGATGCTGATTCGAAGTATGATTGGGCACCAGGTCGACGATCACGCGAATCCCGCGCCGATGCGCCTCCGCCAGCAGACGATCGAACGCCGCGAGATCGCCGAGTTCCGGATGGATCCCGCAGTAGTCACTGACGTCGTAGCCCCAGTCGTCGAGCGGCGACGGGTTGATCGGATTCAGCCAGATAGCGTCGATGCCGAGCGACTCCAGATAGTCGAGATGCGCGGTGACGCCGTCGAGATCGCCGATGCCGTCGCCGTTAGAATCGGCAAACGACCGCGGATAGATCTGATAGAAGACGGCGCGCTGCCACCACTGTAGAGCCATCGTCGGCCGTAACAATCAGCCGGCGCGCGAGCCCATCATGTCCGCATAGTTGGTCGCGTAGAATTTCTCGCGCGCACTCTCCGACAGATTCGGCGTCGACAGCTCGAACCGCTTGAGCGGATTGCGCCCGCCCTCGATATGCGGATAGTCCGACGAGAACATGCACAGCTCCGGCCCGGCCTGCTCGACGATCCATCCCACCGGCTCATGCGGATACGGCGTGAAGCGCAGATTGCGCCGCACGTAGTCCGACGCCTTCATCGGCAGGCTCAGATATTTCTCCGACTTCACGAACGTCTCCTGCGAGATGTCGAGCCGCCGCAGCCACGGCACGATCCACATCGCGCCCTGCTCGATACATCCGCCGCGCAGCCGCGGGAACTGCTCGAAGATTCCGTCGAGCACCATCGTCGACAGAAAAATTTCCGGCATCATGTGGATCGCCATGAAATCCTTCGAGCGAATATTCTCGCCGCCGCCGAGGAAGTCGGTCACCGGGCGATCGTTGTTGTGAAACGCGCGCGGGATCGCGCGGCCGCCGCCGCCAACGTGCAGCATGAACGGAACGTCGGCATCCTGCAGGCGCGCCCACACGCCGTTGAAGTCGGGATGAGTCGGCGATTTCTTCGCCGGCGGCAGCGACGGGATGATGAATCGCGGCGCATCCCAGTTTGATCGCCTCGTCGATTTCCTTCTCCGCCAGCTCCGGGATGTCGAGCGGCACGAAGCCGACCGCGAGCAGCCGCTTGTCACCGCGGCAGAAGTCCGCGATCGCGCGATTGTGCGCGCGAGTGCCGCCGTACAGAACCTCGGGCGTCGATCGAACCTGGTCGAACTCGCCCCAGAAATGCGTGATCGCAAACGTCGTGAAGACCAACTGCGATCTGAAGCCGAGCAGGTCGAGCGCACGCCGCCGCTCGTCAGGATCGAAAGCGCCGAGCGCTTCCCATCCCTTGCGCAGCATCAGATTCTTCTCCGCGTCGGCGACCGCCGCCGGATTTTTCTGACGTTCATCGGCATGCGCGATCGCCTTGTCGACCAGCCTGCCGCCCGATCCGATCGCAAGCGGATGCAGCTTCTCGCGGATGTCCGGGTCGGCATGAGAAATCAGCCAGTCCCGAGTCTCCATGATATGGCTGTCGGCGTCATTGAAGATTCGACCTTCTGCATATGGCATCGCGATAACCTCGTAGAATTCGCCCAGTAGGACGGAATTTATTCCGTCGCTCCTTCCGTGCGCGTTTCGGCTCCAAGATAGTTGAGGATGCCCGCGTCGTACAGAGGCTGCGAGTTCAGATCGGCTGGCCGACATCTATACGGTTGCCGTCAGGATCCTCGAACACAAACGCGCGCAGACCGTAGTCCTTGTCCTGGAGGCTCTTGACGATGCGCAAGCCGTGCTGCTGGCAAATCGCGTGGAGCGCATCGACGTCATGCACCATCATATGCGCGACGTTGAACGATGCGGCCTGATGATTCGGCTGAAGCGTCAGATGCAACTCAGCCTGATCCTTCTTCAGGATCATAAAGCCGACCGGATCGCCGTTCTCGAAAACCTTGGTGAACCCGAGCACCTTAGTATAGAAGTCGCAGGCCCGCGCGATGTCCTTGACCGGCAGCATGGCCGCAATCCGTCCAAAGCGAATCCCGTGATCGGCGCCGTCGCTCATCGCATCGCCTCACTTGTCAGTGAATCCAAGTTCGTCAAGCCGGTCGCGCGCATCTTTGACCGCATCGCGATGCACCATCAAGCGCGTCGGCACCGCCGCGGTCGTGCCGAGCAGCCGCGACGAGCCCGCGTCGAACACGAACGACTCGATACCGGCCTCGTTCAGGTAGTCATGCGCCATCCGCACCGGCGTCGGATCGATACTGGCGAAAATCTCCTCGAGCTCGGACGGGTCAGGCATTTCTTTGGTCGTCATCGCTTCTAGCTTCCCGCTACCAATCCTTTAAATTTTATTCGCCTTCCCCGACCCTCAGAGCAAAAGCGCGTCCGCGCGATTTTGCGATTTCTTTTCTTTACACTGGGTGCAGGGGTCACCCCTGCCGCCCGCCGCGCAGGCGATTATTCTTCTTGTTAGGTTCCGCCGACCGTCATTCCCTTCACCCGATTATAGATAAGAGCGGCGGCGCCGACTATCAACACGATCGCGATGAGTGCGTCGAAGCGATGAAAGTACGGCGCGAGGTCCTTCCAATGCTGCCCGAGTTTCATCCCGAAGTACGCCAGCGCGAGGCACCAAATATATGATCCGATCAGCGTGTAGATGGTGAACGGCAGGAGCTTCATCCGCGTCACACCCGCCGGGAAACGCGATAAAAGTGCGGACCACCGGCAGCATCCGGCTCCAGAAAACGGCATGCGATCCCCATCGCTCGAAAAAGCGGTCGGCAGTTTCGAGTTCATGCGGCGCGATCAGGATGTAACGTCCATAGCGCTCGATAAACGGCCGCCCGCCCCACGATCCCACGAAGTACGCAACGTACGATCCGAGCAGACATCCCACGGCCCCGGCAATCGCAACCATCTGCAAGCCCGAACCGCCCAGTAGCAACCAGGTACCCGGAAAACGGCATGATAATTTCCGAAGGCAACGGAATACACGCACTCTCAATCGCCATCATGAGCACAACGCCGCCATACCCAAGCGCAGAGATGGTCGCGATGATGAACGCGGAGAGTGCCGCTGATTAGTTTGTCGAGCATTGTTCCCGATGCGCCGCTCTCCCCGAAGGCGCGCCCCGAACAGCCTGCCACGTCATCGACCCGGTTGCGAGTCGCCCCGCGCCCTTCTTCCCCTAGCCCTTTCAGGAAACCTCTGCATAACTAGCACTGTCAGTCTGAGCGGCCGCCCGAATAACCTCCCCTTGTCCGAGGGGAGGTCGCAGCGCTCCGCAGGAGCGCTGCGGGAGAGGTGCAACGCTTGCCGCAGCACAACACTGAAATCTTTTTGCGACCGAAGCAAAAGAGGGAAACGAACACATGTTGCTATACATCTACATGCTGCTGACAGTCCTCATGGGGATTTCCGCTCTGGCGAAGGGCGCAATCTATCCCGGCATAGCTGGCATCATCGGGCCAAGCTTGTGCTGGTATGCGGCTTCCGGCCTTAAGGGTTCGCTAATGGTCGGAGACAGGTCACAGAAATTGGGTGGAATCACGGGCGCTATTATTTTGCTTACGGTGGGTCTCGGAATCGTCTATCACTCAGGGTACTGGATTGGACTCTGGGGACATCCATTAAGCGGCATCACATGGTGCGTCGTCGGTTTCGCCGTCGGCTGGATCAGCACGACCCGAAAGATGGCAGTGGCATCAATTTCAATTTAGGGCATTAACATACTTGACTGACCGAACCTGCTGAAGTGGATGGCGACGTGACAGGTCGGTTTTTTACACAGGCACGCAACCGGCTGGCGACACCTGACAGATCACCGCTTTTTGTTCATTGGCAGATGCATCAGCGTTTCCTGATGCAGTACGCGTGCAATGATATGGAAACCCCAGCATCGAAAAAAGAGTAGAAGCCCTTGCGGCACAAGGGTTTCTACAGGTCGGCAAATACTCCTCACATAATTGCACTGGTGCCGCATTCAGAAACGCTGATGCGGAAGGACACCGAATACCTGAACATGCATAGCTAGCGTTCAGGTAGGGTCTGTGGAAACACCATACCCGACGGTCTTGCGTTGTCAGGTATAGCGTGCTTTCCTTGGAGATGCTCGGTGGAATCCCGGCGGGCCACGTTCCTCTGCTTCGCGGGCTTTTGGAACGTGGACCCGCCCTGCCGGGCGAAGGAGGGACAGCCAATGCTGTTCGCTCGTAGGTTACACGAGGCCGCGCGTCTCTCGACGGCAATTGAAGGACAATTACGGTCTTGTCCGTCGCGGCTCTTCGCCTTTGGCCTTTAGAACTCTAGCGGAACGGGAGGGCTTTGAAAATGCCCATCAACGATGTCGATAGTCTGACGCGAGAATTGCTCGAAAAACTCAGGGCGACCAATGAAGATCTGAAAGCCCAAGTCGCAAAGAACCTTGATACGATCAAGGTTCTTGAGCGTCGTCTAAATCTGGTGCCGATGGACGGTTCCCTGCTTGAATCCATCCTAACATCAGCGACGGTTCCCCAAGTTCAACAGAAGGAATCGAGCGGTGCTGATAAACCAGCGACCCGTTTCACATTCAAGCGGAACGCCTTTTTCGGCCTGAAACAGAAGCAGGCTGTTATTGCCCTGCTCAGAGCGGTGGGCGAGCCTTTGGTGATCAATGACATGTTGGAGATTCTGCAAGGAACTGGGTATCCGTTTGGCGCGCAATCGCCGTATCGGGTTCTGCACGGGATACTGAGAGACGCTCCAGAAATCCAGAAGCAAGGAACCTCGTACGGCCTCAAGGAATGGCAAGGTAAGCCGCCAGCAAACGGACACCACGCAAATAAGCCGCGTCTGGTCGGATTGCAGCCGGGGCATCCTGAACCGCACGTTGGTCCGGAACCGCCCGAGGACGAGGAATCCTGAAAAAGGAAAGCGCTCCGCAGGTGCGCTGCGGGAGAGGCGCAACGCTTGCCGCAGCACAACACTGAAATCTTTTGACCGAGCTTCATGCCACTACGTTCTGCTCTGATTCGGCGGTTACGCAAAGCGCCCCGTTGCGGTTTGGTTTCCTCCCCTCTGCGTGTTTGACAGTATTCTGGCGCGATGAGAGGGTTGGCCTAACGGGTCACCGCTAGTTTACTGGTAGAAATTTGCCAACGCGGCCAAATCGCGCCGCGGGGAGGGGTCCATGGCAGATCGAATTCGGCGCGTTGCGCTTGCAGCAATTGCGCTGCCGCTTTTGTTCCTGGCGCAGTTGGGGTTGGCGCGCGCTAGCACCATCACGGTGACGAGCCTGAGCGATACTGGCGCAATAGGTATCTGCGTCCTGCGCGACGCGATCACCGCGGCTAACAGCATGACGGCAACCAATGGGTGCGCGGCCGGCAGCGGAACCGACAGCATCGTGTTTGAGCCCGGCCTCACCGGCACGATCGCGCTGGGCAGCACACTGCCTCCGATTACCGATACCAGCCTCAGCATCACCGGGCCGACCGGCTCGCCGGGCATCACGATTAGCGGTGGCGGCAGCGTGGCAGTTATGTCTGTGCAAACGGGCACCACCAACCTGCAGAACCTGACCATTGCCCACGGCTCAGTCCCCTTAGGCAGTGGCGGCGGCATCTTCAACTCCGGCACGCTGACCGTCACCAACTGCACGTTCTCAGACAACACCGCGCTCGGCGGCGGCGGCATCTTCAGCGGCGGCACGCTGACGATCACCAACAGCACGTTCTCAGACAACAACACCCCGGTCGGCGGCTCCGGCGGCGGCATCTTCAACGGCGGCGAGCTGACGATCACCAACAGCACGTTCTCAGACAACACCGCGGACGACGGCGGCGGCATCTTCAACGGCGGCCCGATGACGATCATCAACAGCACGTTCTCAGACAACACCGCGAGCGCCGACGGCGGCGGCATCTTCGACGGCGGCCCGATGACGATCACCAACAGCACGTTCTCGGACAACTCCGCGGCCGACGGCGGCGGCATCTGGAACGGCGGCCCCTCAACGCTCAAAAGCACGATTCTGGCCGGCGAATCAGACGGCGGCAATTGCGGGGGCACGATTGGCGACGCGGGCTACAACATCGCCGACGACGGCTCATGCATGTTCACTGCGTTGACCAGCATCAATAACAGCACGGCGCTGAATCTGGATCCGGCGGGCTTGCAGAACAACGGCGGGCCGACGCAGACCGTCGCGCTCGAACTGAACAGCAAGGCAGTCGATTTCATCCCGGTCGCTGATTGCACCGACCAGTCGATGTCGCCCGTGCCGCTGACGACCGATCAGCGCGGCTTCGCGCGGCCCGACTCCGGCAACCTCAACTTCTGCGACGCCGGCGCATTCGAATTGGATACCGAGTCGCCGCCTTACGGTTGTGCCGGGTAGCGAAAGGACCCAAATAGCCCGTTCGACCAGCGGGACGGCGGATCAGGTCAATATGGCGTTTACCTTCACCGACAGCGGATCCCCTGTCCTGGACGACCCGCCCCTCATCATGATGCCGCACTGCGACGACGGTACGGATGCGCTCAACGGTATCGATGTCAATTTGTACGAGGGCACCTGCAACGATCTCGCGACTGCTACCGGTGGGCTGCTATTGGACCTAAGTCCTTTCGTGGTGCACATCGTCAATCACGAGAGCTACGGGACGCTGTTCCAGTACGTTGCCTACGGTGCCGTCGCCGGAAACAGTGTCGGCGAGGATCGTACAGCTGCCGACGCCGATGGGCACGTGCGGCGAATGGACACTGAACCTCGAAGTGGCTGGTCTTGATACCGCAGCCATCGGTCTCGGAGGCGGCAACCCGTTCGCGCTGGTAGTCGAAGACGGCGATAAGAACCTGGGATGCTTCGACGTCAACAACGCGATCGTCGGCAATCAGATCCCGCCACCGCCGGGGCACAGTGTGAGGCGGAGGGTGCGGCGGAGGTAGCGGGCCGGACAGATGGGTAATCAGCTCAATTTCGCTGGCTAGGTCGGAGAGACCCCTCCCCTTGGTCGGTGACGGGCTGGCGTGCCCTGGCGCGCCGGCCCGTTTTTGCTTTCCCTGATTCCTTATCTAAGAGAAGGGGCGGGTCACCCTGACTTGCCAACCGTTGTCATCCCGCTATGCCACAATACTCACTGTGCTTCTCTCCACCGCTCCCACCAACACTCTCACCACCCAGCACCCGACTCTCACCAAAATGCACTCACCACTCGCAGCGAACTTCACCCACTCTAATCGTCAGACGACGCGCTCTCCCAAATCTTTTTCTTCGCTCACCGTGGACGTGCAGATCGACGAAATGGAAGAGATACGAATATGTCAACCAAAATTTCCCGATCGCTCGCTATTTTCATTTCAGAACGATGTTTGTTTGGCCTCGCACAGACGGTTTCCCTCACAGACGAAATCGATCGTACTGTATTTATGTTGAACGTGAACGTCGTGAACAAGTCGAGGGAATCGTGATGGCTAATAATACGCTCAGCGTTACTGACAATCGGACTGGGAAGAAATATGAGCTGCCGATTGAAGAGGGGGATGTGATTCGGGCGGCGGATTTGCGGCAGATCAAAGTTGGCAAAGATGATTTTGGGCTGATGTCTTATGATCCGGCGTTCACCAACACCGCGTCTTGCCGGAGCCGGATTACGTTATATCGATGGGGACAAGGGGATTCTGCGGTATCGCGGGTATCCGATCGAGGAGTTGGCTGAGAAGAGTAACTACCTCGAGACGGCGTATCTGATCGTCAAGGGGGAGTTGCCCGACCAGGAGCATTACGAGCGCTGGGAGAACAACATCAAGATTCACACGATGGTGCATGAGAATATCAAGAAGTTTATGGAGGGGTACCGCTACGATGCGCATCCGATGGGGATGCTGCTCGGGACGGTCGGCGCGCTCTCGACGTTTTATCCCGACGCCAACGATATTCACGACCTCGAATCGCGGCGGCTGCAGACGCGGCGGCTGATCGGCAAGATACCGACGCTGGCGGCGTTCGCGTATCGGCATACGAAGGGACTGCCCTACGTCTATCCCGACAACGATCTCAGCTACACCGGCAATCTGCTGTCGATGCTGTTCAAGATGACGGAGCTCACGTACCAGCCGAATCCGGTGCTCGAGCGCGCGCTCGACGTGCTGTTTATCCTGCATGCGGATCACGAGCAGAACTGCTCGGCGAATGCGATGCGCGCGGTGGGCAGCTCGCAGCCCGATCCGTACGCATGCGCGGCGGCGGCGATCGCGGCGCTCTACGGTCCGTTGCATGGCGGGGCGAACGAAGCGGCAATCCGGATGCTGATGGAAATCGGATCGGTGTCGAATATTCCGGCGATGATCAGGAAGGTGAAAGAGGGCGAGCGGCGGCTGATGGGCTTTGGGCATCGGGTGTACAAGAACTACGATCCGCGGGCGAAGATTCTGAAGGAGATGGCGGCGCAGGTGTTCGAGGTGACGGGGCGCAATCCGCTGATCGATATCGCGATCGAGCTGGAGCGGATCGCGCTGCAGGACGATTACTTTATCTCGCACAAGCTGTATCCGAACGTGGATTTCTATTCGGGGATAATTTACCAGGCGATGGGATTTCCGATGACGATGTTCCCGGTGCTGTTCGCGATACCGCGGACCTCGGGATGGATGGCGCAATGGGCGGAGATGGTGCGCGATCCGGAGCAGAAGATCGCGCGGCCGCGGCAGGTCTACGTCGGCGAGGGGATACGCCACTACAGCGCGCTAGCGTCGAGGCCAAAACCGACGCAGCGCGAAGATGCCGTCAGTGAAGCTATCTAACGATAGTTAGATTCTTTCAAGAGCGTCGGGCGGAGGCTGTTGGTAGCTGCGCATTGCATGGTTGGCCTAGACGTAATTCCCTGCTATCTGTAGTACCGGCACTCTGATACAGCTTCAGAGGTGCCTAATTATCAAGGAGGCGGTGCTGCGATGGGTAAGAACGGAGGCGGCAATCCAACTGGCACTATCTTGACGCTGGAAGAAGCGCTGATGCGTTTCAAGCGCAAGAGGAGTGAGGCCGGCACACAGGCGATAGGCGCGGCGGGAGTGGAATCCAGCGTGCATCACGCGGATTTTTCGACCGGCGGCGAGCGCATGGGCGCCGGAGGGGCGACGGGCGAGCTTGGGATAACAGAAAGCGCGAGTGTTTCCGCTCATCGCGACGACGCGAACGCCGAGATGTCGGCGGACGACGATATCGTCGCAGTGATCGACGGCATTCCGCGCACGCTGGCCGAGCTTGAACGAATCGCGGCCGCTGAGAAAGCCTACGACCTGGATTTTCCGGAATCGACGCTGCACACTGCCGAGGTCGAGGAAGACGACGCGGAGAGTCGGCTACGACGACGTAATGGCGATGGCGAATCGCATGCGCTGATTCGCGACTACGCGTTCACCGCGATGGGGACCGCATTGATGGTGCTGGTCGCGTTCCTGGTGACGCAGGTGCCGATCGTCAACAATCACGCGAGTATCATGGCGCAAGTAGTCGCGACGCCGGCGCCGCCAAGGCGTCGTCGCTGATGAGCTGGGGCTGGGGCGAACGATTTCATCTCGACGCTGGTGGTTGCCCCGAGCGCGGTCGTCGCAGCCGGCGTCGGCTGGGACGATGACCGATCAAGACTCAAGTGCTCGAGGCGCGGATCAAGGACACGCTCAAGGTGCGTGCATTCACGGATATCGGCGTGTCGGTATCGAAGAAGGGCGACGCGTATCTCGCGGGCGAAGTCTACAGCATGAGCGAGGCGCGCAAAATCGAGCATATCGTGCATAGCGTGAACGGCGTGAATCGGGTGCACTTTCTGCATCCCGATCGTGCGGCCGGCGGATGGTCCGGCGTTCTTCGGCGTGACGACGACGACCGCATCGGCAGTCTGGGGAGCGAAGGTGGAGAGCGGTGTTGATCGGATCGCCGGCGGACAAAGCGGGAATCAAGGCGGGCGACGTGATCAGCGAGTTTGACGGCAAGACGATTCCCGACGGGAAAGTATTTAACGATCTGCTCGCGCAGTATGCTCCCGGGCAGCGCGTGCAATTCCGCGTGTGGCATGATGGGCAGCCGGAATACCTGGTGGCGCGGCTCGGCGAGACGACGACGATGGCGAGCAGTTAATCGAGAGAAGCTTTTAGTGAGCGATTCAGGGGCGGTTTTCGAACCGCCCCTTTTCTTTTGCTTCGACGGAATAAATTCCGTCCTACTTGTTTCGTCAGGCGCGCTTGGCGAAGTTGGGTTTGCGCTTTTCGAGGAAGGCGCGGGCGCCTTCTTCGATGTAGCCGGCGCGAACGCATAGCACCTGGTTGCGATCCTCGATTGCGACGGCCTGCTCGAGGCTGCCGGCGTCGATGCTCATCGAGAGGCATTCCTTGGTGAGGCGCAGGCCGAGCGGCGAGGTTTCCGTCATCTCGAGGGCGAGCTTGGCGGCGGCTGCATCGACGTCGGCGTCGGGCAACAGCTCGGATACGAGGCCGGTGGCGAAGGCGCGTTGCGCGTTGATGAAGCGTCCCGTGAGCATCAGCTCGGACGCGACTGAGCTGCCGACTGCGCGCGGCAGAAAATAGCTGACGCCCATATCGCATGCGCTAAGGCCGATGCGGATGAAGGCAGCGTTGAAGCGGGCGGACTCGCCGGCGATGCGCACGTCGCATGCGAGCGCGAGCGCGAAGCCGCCGCCGGCGGCCGGTCCGCGGATCGCGGCGATGAACGGCTGCGGTGCGCGGCGAATCGCGACGACCAGATCGCTCATCCGGCGCTGACTTTCGACGGTGTCGGTGGTGGAGGCGCCGAGTCCGGTGCCGCCGCGATTTTGTTCCTTGAGATCGAGCCCGGCGCAAAAGGCGCGTCCCGCACCCTTCATCACGACGACGCGCGTCTCGGTCTGGCGTCGGCAGGCGATGCAGGAAATCCTCGAGCTCGGCGACCATCTGCGCGCTGAGCGCATTGAGATTGTGCGGACGGTTGAGCGTCAGCCACGCGACCGCGCCGTCGTGTTTGATTTCAATTGCTTCGTATTCCATCGCAAGTCGCCTCCATGTGGCGCGGCTTTGAATTATTCTGCCGGTCTCTCGCTAACCATAACGCAACCTGACGCATCTTCGCCAAGAGCTACCGCCTCTGATAGGCGGGCGCCGTCAGTATTGACTTAACTGTGGCACGGTTAGAGGCTTGGTAATTCGGTTTTTGTGGGACATTGAGCGATATGGTTCGTTAAACGAGGAAACGACCAATCTCCCCCCGAGAGGGGAGAGTCAGATGGCATCTTCGGAAGAAATTCTTACAATCACCGAGTTGTCGGCGCATCTGCGGGTGCATCCGACGACGATCTACCGATTGCTGCGCGAAGGACGAATCCCGGGCTTCCGCGTCGGCAGTGCGTGGCGATTCAGTCGCGCGGCGATCGAAGTATGGGAGCATGGGCAGGCCGAGCCGATTACGGACGGAGATGGCGCGCCGAAGCGCAAAGCGAAAGGCCGCAAAGCCTCGCAAGTAGCGGGCAACTTTTCCGCGCGCCGGCTTTTCTGTCATTCTCGCGAGGTGGATTCCGGTGACAGCCTCCAGACCTCGCACACCATCAAATATAGCCGAGTACTTCGGTCGGCTGGCCGACACTTACGGCGACGGCGCGTATTACGGGAATCGGCGCAGTGCTGTGATCGACGCGATCGCGGGCGAGATCGCGAATGCGCGCGACGTGCTCGACGTCGGATGCGGCAACGGCGCGTATCTGACGAAGTTTGTCGAAGCTCCGGGTATCCGCACATCACGGGGATCGACTTAACGTTCGATATGTTGCTGGTCGGCGCGCGGTCGAGTCGGTGCGAAATGCAGACTGATGCGTGCGAACGTCGCGCAACTGCCGTTCAAGGCGGCGTCGTTCGATTTTATGTTCGCGAGCCACGTGCTGCAGTTCATCGCGGATGTCGAGACAGTGCGTGGCGGAGTGGGCGCGATGTCTTCAAGCCCGGCGGAGTGATGATTGCGACCGGGCAGCGTGACGACAGCGTCCGGCAGATGCTGAGCGAGATCGTCGGTGCGGAACGATGGCGCGAATATCGCGAGGTGATTTTTCGGCGCGCGGCGCGGCGCGAAGCTGATGCGCGGCCTAAGGATCGCTATCAGCAGGCGTTCGTTAAGGCGGGTTTGCGGGTTGAGGAGCGCGCGGCGCCGTTCACGGTGACGTGGGCGGATATTGATGAGTGGATCAGGATCAGGTGGATGCCGTTGATACCGGAGGGCGAGCGGGAGCGCGCTGAGGAGATGCTTGCGGAACTTGGCGAAGATGGGAACGTCGCAGAGCTTGACGCAGCATGAGCCGCTGATCATTGGGCGGCGAGATTAAAGAACGCCAATATTTTCTTTGACGTGATAGCAGGATGCTGAGGTCAGCCCGCTGGCGGAAGCCTCGCCACGACAAAGTCAGCAATCTAGTTGTGGACAGGGGCGGTCAATTCCGATTGCCGTTCCCGCGAAGGGTAGTACTATGCCGAAAGCGAAACCCATCTCACTCCATCCGCTGACGTTTCATGAAGCACTCAAGCACCTGGTTCGCATTGATCCTGATAGTCTTGGCATTGTTCCTAAGCGCCGCAAGGCGCGTAACTGCCGAGGGTCCAAGCCAGCCATACCAAATCACTCAAACTCAGGCTCCCGCCCAACAGCATGATGCCATAGCCAATCCACTTTCGACCGTTCCCAACCAACTTCCCGCCGAACCGACCGCCACAGGCGGCACAACCAATATTTACAATCAGTATAAGCAGGCCAACCCATGGGGGGATTTGCCTACTTGGTTGGAAGCTATCGCGACAATCGGATTGGTGGTCTTTGCTTGGTCGCAAAGTGAATTCCTGCGTCGAAGTACCAATGCCTCGGAGCAAGCCTCGCAAAGCCGCGAGCGATGCCGTTCTTCGCGGCCAACATCTTGAACGTCCATGGGTTTTCGTTACTTTGCAAAAGACGGAAATTTTCTATAGCCGCGAAGAATACATAGTCGGCCTCCATGTGATCATGCGGAACGTTGGGCGCAGTCCCGCTTGGATGGTCGCGAAGCGTTACTGTCGCTGAAAAACGGGAAGTGTCTTTGCCGCTCCCCGAAGAACCTGACTATAGAGCCTTCGGGTTTTACAACGCGCCGCTGCCAATCGCGCAATCGGAACAGGTCGGTCTCTTACGAAGAACGCCTGTTTCTTACCGAGAGATGAATGGGTAGCCTTCAACACAGGCAAGCTCGACATGATCGTCTGGGGTATGGTGCAGTACCGGGACGCCTTGGAGACGCACATGACCCGCTTTTGCATGAGCGTGATCCGACCAATGGGCGAACCGGCTGAGTTCAAACCCATCACGTGCGATTACGGTTTCAGCGGCCCTGCTGCTTACAATCGTTTTACCTGATTTAGAACACCGGCCTGTCACCCATAACGTGCCCAACAGTTGCCATGAGTGTTAAGCCCAACCTAATCCACTTCCCGAGCGGGAAGGGTGAGTGGATTTGGGGGAGCGCTGCGCGATTTCAGAAACCGGAACCGGCTTCGCGCGCGCGAAGCTGTCCGGAGGCCAGAAGCCATGTCCTGCCGCTCGCGTTGCTAGGGTCGTCGGTATGGCGCAAAAGAGTGATGCGCGAGCATCGCGGATGTGCGAACAACCCAACCCCTAACCCCTTCCCGAGCGGGAAGGGGAACCGGATTTTGGGGGAGCGCTGCGCGATTTCGGAAACCGGAACCGGCTTCGCGTGCGCGAAGCTGTCCGGAGGCCAGGCCATTTCCTCCCCTCGCGTTGTTCGGGTCGTCGCGATGGCACAAAAGAGTGATGTGCGAGCATCGCGGATGTGCGAACAACCTAACCCCTAACCCCTTCCCGAGCGGGAAGGGGAACCGGATTTCGGGGGGAGCGCTGCGCGATTTTTGGAGTCGGAACCGGCGGCGCTTTTCAGACTCGGAGCCTTGGTCCATTTGACGGGGGCGGGTTTAACCTAGTAGCTAACGGACAAAAGCTACTGGCGGAGAGTTTTGCGGCGATGCCTACGCAGACGAAATATACCGACGTTAAGGGATACGCGACTTACTACTATTATAGCGGGGCGACGACGCTGCCGGATGTGGTGCCGGATTTTTCGCGCGGGCGCACGATTTTGTTTGTGCATGGGGCCGGGTCGAATGGGCATACGTGGCATCGGCAGATCGAGGCGTTCGGCAGCGAAGCACAGTCCGATTGCGCTCGATCTGCCGGGGCATGGGCGGTCGGCGGGGGTTGAGGGGTTGAGGACCGTGCATGACTATGCGGATTTTGTTGCGGCGTTTCTTGATGCGCTGAAGATCAAGTCGGCCGTGATTTTGGGGCATTCGATGGGCGGGGCGATTGCGATGGATCTTGGGCTGCGGCATGCGGCGCGCGTCGAGGCGTTGATCCTCAGTTGCACGGCGGCGAAGTTCAATCTGACGCCCGATCGAATCGAGGGATTGCGGGCGATCACGATGGGGCGGGCGCCGCAGGCGTTCAACACTGACGGATATTCGCCGAAGACAGTGAAGGAAAATTTCGACGTTGTGCGCGAAGGGTGGATGGAACAAATCAAGACTGATCCGCGCGTGCGCTACACCGATATCCTCGCGTGCTCGCAGGTCGATTTGCGCGAGGCGATCGCGAAGATCGATAAGCCGACGATGGTGATCGCGGGCGCTGACGACAAGGGGACTACGCCGGCGGATGCGGAGTTTATCGCGGGCAAGATTCGTGGGGCGACGCGCAAGATTATCGCGGACGCGGGGCATTATATTCCGCGCGAGCGTCCTGCCGAGTACAACGCAGCGATCGAGCAGTTCGTCGCCGGACTCAAGTAGGGATTTGAGATGAGTTTAAGCCGTAAGACTGCGGTGGCCGGAGTGTTTGAGCATCCGACTCGATTTGCGCCGGATAAGAGTTTGTTTCAGATCATGGCGGAGAGTGTGCGGGGCGCGCTCGATGATGCCGGGCTGACGATTAAGGACGTGAACGGGTTGTGCACGACCGGGATCGGGATGAGCGGGATGGGGATCGTCGGGTTTTGCGATTACCTGAACCTGACGCCGAACTTTGTCGATTCGACTTCGATTGGCGGGTCGTCGTTCGTGGCGCATACGGCGCATGCGGCGGCCGCGATTCATGCCGGGCTGTGCGATGTGTGCGTCGTGGTTTATGGATCGACGGCGGCGTCGTCGCGGTTTGCGATTGGAACTGGCGGCGGGGGCGGTGGCAGCGGCGATCCGTGCGACCAATACGAGATTCCGTTTGGGCCGACGACCGTCGGGTCGTACGCGATGGTCGCGCAGCGGCATATGCATGACTACGGCACGACGTCGGAGCAGCTTGCCGAGATTGCGGTGACGATGCGGCTGCATGCGTCGATGAATCCGGCGGCGAAGTATCGCGATCCGATCACGGTCGAAGACGTGCTCGCGTCGCGAATCATTTCGTCGCCGCTGCATCTGCTGGATTGCTGCATCATCAGCGACGGCGGCGGCGCGCTGGTGATCACGTCGGCGGAGCGGGCGCGCGACTTGAAGAAGAAGCCGGTTTATATCCTAGGCACGGGCGAGACGGTGCGCCACGCGGCGCGCGGGCAGCGTGATTTTTTAGAAATTGCGGCGGCGCAATCGGGACGGCTGGCGTTCGAGCGCGCCGGCGTCGCGCATAAAGATATCGACATGGCGATGATCTACGACTCGTTCACGATCACCGTGCTGGCGACGCTCGAGAATCTCGGCTTCTGCAAGCGCGGCGAGGGCGGCGCGTTCGTGACGGGCGGGCGGCTGCGCTTCGACGGCGAGTTCCCAATCAACACGGACGGCGGCGGCCTGTCGTCGAACCATCCGGGGATGCGCGGGATTTTTTTGGTGATTGAAGCGACCAAGCAACTGCGCGGCGAATGCGGTCCGCGGCAGGTCAAGGATTGCAAAATCGCGCTCGCACATGGGACCGGCGGCACACTCGGCACGCGGCATTCGGGCGCGACGCTTATTCTCAGTAATCAGTAACTCGGCGGATCAAAATCATGGCGGAACAGACGCAAGCGAAGAAATACTCGAAGCCACTGCCACATCTCGACGAAGAGAATCGTCCGTGGTGGGAGGCGTTGCAGCGGCACGAGTTGTATATCCAGAAATGCGGCAAGTGCGGCGACTTGCGCTACTATCCGCGCGCGCTATGCACCAATTGCATGTCGCCGGATACGCAATGGATCAAGTGCAGCGGGCGCGGCAAGGTCTATACCTTCACGACGACCTATCAGAACCAGGCGGCGGGATTTCGCGAATCGCTGCCCTATATCATGGCGTATGTCGAATTGGACGAGGGCGTGAAAATGCTCACCAACATTATCGACTGCGCGCCGGAACAGGCTAAGATAGGGATGCCCGTCGAGGTCGTATACGAGGACGTCACGCCGACCGTGACGCTCGCGAAATTTCGCCCGGCGAGGTGAGGGCACATTCCTGGTGAGTACAATCCTTGATCTGCATACGCACAGTGAAGCATCGGAAGACAGCCGCGCACCGGTAGAGGCGTACCTCAACTGGATCAAGCTGCGGGCAACGGAGCGGCCGGTCGACGGAATCGTGTTGACCGAGCATCGCCAGTTCAATCGCGGCGGCGACTACCGCGCACTCGAAGACAAGTTCGGCACGCTGGTGCTGCGCGCGTCGGAAGTCGAGACCAACTACGGGCACATGCTGGTGTTCGGCGTGAATGACGACATGGTCAAGCGATTCGATTTCGCCGACGTGCATCTGGACGCGCAGACGTTGATCAATGAAGTGGCGCGGATGGGCGGAATCGTCGTGCCGTGTCATCCGGGGCGGCCGAATATCGGGATGTACGAGCATTATCAGAACAAGCCGCCGCTCGAGAACGTCGTCGCAGTGGAGGCGCTGAACGGCGGATCGCGCAAGGGCGAGGACGAGCGCAGCGCAGAATTGATCGCGAAATACGGATTCGCGGCGACCGGCGGATCGGACAGTCACCTGGTGAGCCTGATTGGATTGTGCGCGACGAAGTTCAGCGCGTATATCAAGACGATCGAGGACCTGGTGAATGAATTGAAAGCCGGCAATTACGAGCCGGTGGATTTTCGGCCGCGGCGCAAAGCTGTGCCGCATGCTGTCCCGATGGAAACTCGATAGCGAGAGAGAGAATCACGATGGCAGTCGAATACGATCCGGCGCTGATCAACAAGGTCTTCGAGGTGACGGAGCCGGTCGAGGTGAAAGGCGAGAAGATCACGCGGTACTGCGCGGCGCTCGGCGAGACCAATCCGATATACACGGACGAGGAAGCGGCGAAGACGGGGCCGTACGGTGGAATCGTCGCGCCGCCGTCGTTCGCGGTGACGTTTCGTAACGGGCGGCATTTTTTTGAGAACGTGCCGCGCTTCGGACGGCGCGGCTTCGACGCGGGCAAGGATGTCGAGTTCGTCGCGCCGATAAGGCCGGGCGACAAGGTGACGCTGACCTCGCACGTGAAGGAAATCTTCGAGAAGACCGGGCGTACGGGGACGATGGTGTTCGTCGTGATCCGTTCGACGCTGAAAAATCAGAAGGACGAAGTGCTGGCCCATATCGACCATCGCTTCATGAACCGCACGTGAAAAGTTTCGACGAGATAAATATCGGCGACACGCTTGGGCCGCTCGAGTTGTTCGTCAGCAAGGATCAGTGCCGCGCGTACGCCAAACTGATGGGGATGGGCGAGGGCGCGGGGCGCTTCACCGACGACGAAGCGGCGAAGAAGGAAGGCTTGCCCGGGATGATCCTGCCGGGGAACATGAGCCTCGGGCTGCTGTCGAAGCTGGTGACGGATTGGATCGGATCGAGCAACGCGTGGCTGAAGCAGATGAGCACGACGTATCGCGTGCCGGTGCAGCCCGATCACGCGATCACGATTCACGGATTTATCACCAACAAGAATCCCGAAGAGCGCACGGCCGAGATCGACGTCTGGATGGAGAACGAGGAGGCGGAGCGCCTCGTGACCGGGACGGCGACGGTCGAGTTCAGGAAGTAGGAAACAAGATTTCAAGTGAAACCCGCCGTGGGTTTCACGCTTCCTTGGGCAGGGGTAACCCCTGCACCTTAGTGTTCGGAAACTTCAGATGGCGCGGAGTTCGGTGGCTATGTCGCCGCGGGTGGCTAAGGTTGCGGGGATGAAGCCGCTGGCGGCTCCGATTAGCGGCGGCGATCAGGAAGCTGTAGGTTACGATTCGCGGCGACAGTGTCATCGCCATCGCAAGAGGACCCAACGCTCCCGAGACGTGCGGCAACAGATCGAAGCCGAGGTACGCGAGGGCGCATCCGAGGACGCCGCCGGTCACGCCGACGATCAGTCCTTCGACGAGGATTCGCGCGACGATCGAGCCGCGCGTGAATCCAATCGCGCGCATCACGGCCATCTCGTGACGCCGCTCCCGCACCGCCATCGCAGCCGTGTTGGCGGCGACCAGCGCGATCGTGAAGATCACGATCGCCGCGAGAAACTTGGCGCCGTTAACCATCAAGGCGAGGTTGCCGATTTGATTTTTGATGAGCGCGATTTCGGTTTCGGTGGCCGTCTCGTTCGGTGAATTGGCGAACATCGAGTCGATTGCGGCGATGACTTCGGGCGATGATTTCGAGCTGTCCACCTTCACCCAGAACAGGTTGGCGGTGCCGGGCCTGCCGAGCAGCTCTTCCATGTAGTCGCGGCGAAAAATTATGCGCGGGCCGGCGCCGGCCTCGCTCAGGGTGCCGACGATTGTGAGCTGTAGATCGACGGGATACATCGTGCCGCGCAGCATGAAGGTCTGGCCGACGTGAAATCCGTAAACCTTCATCAGATTGGTAGCGACGAGCGCGGCGGTGCGAATGGTTTGGAACTGATGCAGGGCTTCGGCGCTGACCTCCCAATCGGGAAAGATATCGCTGATGTGATCGTCGTCGACGGCGAGCACGCCCAGCTGCTCGTTGGGATCGCGATAGGTCGCGAGAAAGACACTGTAGGCGGCGACGGCCTGGACATGAGGGAGGGATTCGATTCGCCGGCGATAACTCTCGGGCAGCATGTAGAACAGGCTGGCTTTGCTGTGAGTGATGAGGCGCAGCGAGTTGGCGCGGTCGCGCAGCACCTGGCTGATAAGTCCGGGCAGGCTGATGAGCGAGGCGAAGATGAAGACCGAGACGGTGATCGAGAGCGTAGTGAGAATCGTGCGGCGCTTGTTGCGGGTGAGGTTGCGGAGGACGAGGGAGAGATAGTTCATGGGGAGACACTTAATCTTAGTGAAACCGTCGTGGGTATGCAGGGCGCTTGCAGATGATAAAAAGGCGGCAATATCGCGATCGTTGGTCAATCTGCAGACGGGCACGTCAGGACCGTGTGCGATTCTTTGCGCCTCGATCAGCGGGCGGTTGATTCGGTCGAAGTTCCAGATGAAGCGCAGGACCTTGGCCAGGCTGCCGATTCGATGCGGCTCGCCGGGCTGAAACACTCGCGCGATCGCGTGCATCGCGCAAAACAGTTTCGGGCGGTCGAGCCAGATGACAAGAGTGGCGCGAGGCATGCGGATATCGAAGGTTGCCTGGGCGAAGTTGCCGTCGCTGATCCAGGTCTCGCCGGCGTGCGCTTGCTTCATCAGCGTTCGGAAGTTGGCGAAGTCATCTTTGGTTCCAATGCGGCTGCCATATGGCGTCGAGGCAGATCACCGGCGCTCCAGTGCGCTGACCGAGCTGTCGCGCGAGGAAAGTCTTGCCGCTGCCGGCGCATCCAAGGATGACGATTCGCGACGTCGCTAGTTGCTGCATCTCGGGTCTACTGCCGACGCTAGCTGAGAGAGGCGCTGGCGCGCGAGATCCTTCGCGCGCGCTCAGGATGACGGACGAAGAAGGCAAGACGCGGAACAGAATCTTGAGTCGCGCAGCGAAACGCGGGCTGTATAAGGTTGCACGGAATAAATTCCGTCCTACCTCCCTTGCGGGCGAGAGACGCTTGGACGCGCTGACCTTTCAGATCTTTTGATTCGTTTTGCGCCAGTCTGCGAGGAAGCGCTCAAGGCCCAGGTCTGTCAGCGGGTGGTGCAACGTTTGTTTCAGGACTGCGAAGGGGACTGTTGCTATGTCGGCGCCTACTTCGGCGGCGCGGATCAGGTGAGTTGTGCTGCGGACTGATGCTACCAGCACTTCGGCGGGATAGCTGTAGTTCGAGAGGATTTGCACCATGTCTTCGACCAGCGCGAAGCCGTCCTGGCCGATGTCGTCGAGGCGGCCGATGAACGGCGACAGGAACGACGCGCCGACCTTTGCCGCGGCTAACGCCTGCAGAGGCGTGAAGATCAGTGTGACGTTGACGCGGATGCCGCGCTTGGCGAGTGCGTGGGTCGCCTTCAGGCCTTCGATGATCATCGGGCATTTGACGACGATGTTTTTGTGGAGCTTGGCGAGTTTCTCGCCCTCTTCGATCATCGCGGACGCTTCGGTGGCGACGACTTCGGCGCTGATTGGTCCGTCGACGATTTCGCAGATCTCGCGGAGAACGTCGTGATAGGGTCGGCCGGTTTTCGCCATCAGCGACGGATTAGTGGTGACGCCGTCGATTAGTCCCCAACTGGCGGCCTCGCGAATCTCGGCCACGTCTGCCGTATCGATAAAATATTTCATCGGGATGCCTCTTTCTTTGAGGGTTGCGGCCTGAGCAGGTCCGCTCTTGCGAGCGTAACACGAAATGGTGATTTAAGTCCCGCGAGCATTTCGGAAATCGACGCGTTCAATTTCGGATGGATCAGCGCGGGCGCCAACTCGCTCATCGGGGCGAGGACGAAGCGGCGCTCATGCAGATGCGGATGCGGGACCTTGAGGATTCGCGTGTCGATGGTTTCTTTGTTGAAGAACAGCAAATCGAGATCGATGATTCGCGGGCGGTACTTGCCGCGCGTCTGCTTGCGGCCCTTGACGCGCTTGCGGCCCATGATGCGCTCGAGCGCGAGCAAACGGCGCATCAGGACTTCGGCGGGGAGTTCGGTCTCGACTTCGATGACGCCGTTCAGGAACGCGCCCTTGAGATCACCCATCGGCTCGGTCTCGTAGATCGAGGATTGGCGCACGACCCTCGTGTCCGGGATCGACGCGATCCGTTGAATCGCCTCACGATAATTGGCGGCTCGATCGCCTAGGTTACTGCCTATTCCGATAAAAGCCCGATTGGGCATTCTTGCCGTTACAACCGCAGCGCTTTTAGCCGGTCCACCGCCTCGACCAACCGTTCGCTCGTGAGAGAAAAGCGAACGTAACCCTCACCACCCTTGCCGAACCCGGAGCCGGGCGTAATTGCAATCCCGGCTTCCTTCAAGACGCGCTCGGTAAATGAAACCGAGGTGTAACCACGTGGAACTTTGGTCCAGACGTAAAAGGTCGCGCGTGGATTCTCGCATTCGAGACCAAGCGCGCGCAGCGCCGTGACCAGCAAATCGCGGCGTTCCTTGTAGATAGCGCAATATTCGGTGAGCTTGTCGCCGTCGCCACCTTCGAGGCCGGTGATCGCAGCTTCCTGCACGGCCTGGAAGACGCCGGAATCCATGTTGGTCTTGACCTTGCCGAGTGCGCCGATCAACTGCGGGTTCCCGATTGCGAAACCGACGCGCCATCCGGTCATCGAGAATGTCTTGGACAGCGAATGGAACTCGATTGCGCAATCGCGCGAGCCTTCGGCCTGGAACACGCTCGGCGAGCGATAACCGTCGTAGGCAATTTCGGAGTACGCGCTGTCGTGGGCGAGGATGACGTCGTGCTTGAGGCAGAATTTCACGGCGTCCTGGAAGAAGGAGAGGTCAACCGTCGCGGCGGTCGGGTTGTTGGGATAGTTGAGCCACAACATCTTCGCGCGACGCGCGATTTCGGCGGGAATCGAGGCGAGGTCGGGAATGAATCCGTTTTCTTTTCGAAGCGGCAGGAAGTACGGCTCGCCGCCGTTGAAAACGCATCCCGAGTAATAGACTGGGTAGCCGGGATCGGGAATCAGCACGATGTCGCCGGGATCGACGACGGCGGTCGCGAAGTTTGCGATGCCTTCCTTGGAGCCGATCAACGCGCAGACTTCGCGCTGAGCGTCGAAGCTGACGTCGAAGCGGCGCTGGTACCATTTTGCGGAAGCCTCGCGAAATTGCGGCAGGCCTTCGTAGTCGGGATAGCGATGATTCTTGCGGTCGTCGGCGGCGCGCTTGAGAGATTCGACGATGTGGCGCGGAGTAGGCAGGTCGGGGTCGCCGATCGAGAGGCTGATCACGTCAATACCCTTGCTCGCGACCTCCTTTTTCAGGCGGTCGAGCTCGGCGAAAAGATAGGGCGGCAAAAGACCTAGTCGGGAAGCCGTCTTGATTTGCACCTGTAGAATCAGCCTTAGACCGAAAAACCTAGTCATAAGTAACATACTTTCCGGACCGTCGGAACTACCCGCCGCAATAAATCGACGTTCTCTTACAATGGGAATCCACAGGCAAGGGCTTCCAGCGGAGCGACCTGCGGAGTGGGGATCATTAATTTTGCTTGATTGAAACCGATCCTATTGTTAGAAATTTTAACCGACACGCGGTGGCATATCGGCACTGTTTGGGATTATTCACAAGCTTTACCGTCAGCATGAACCGGATAATCCTCCCGCTGGCCCTCTTGATGCTCGTCTCGGGCGGAGCGGTGATCGCGTTGTCGCAGCGGCCGTGGGCGCCGCGCAATGACGTAGTCCAGCCGATCCCGTTCAGCCATCGGGTGCATGCCGGCGTCAACAAGATTCCCTGCCAGTACTGCCATGCGTACGCGAGTCGCTCGTCTGAGCCTGGAATTCCCGCGGTAGCGCGATGCGTCGGATGTCACGGCAACGGGATTGCGGGCGGAGGGATTCAGCCGGTGACGCGGCCATGGACGGACGACACGCCGGCGGCGTTCGAGATCCAATGGAATCGCGTGTACACGCTGCCGGACTTCGTGCGCTTCACCCATCGGCCGCACATTCACGCCGGCATCGAATGCCAGAGCTGTCACGGGCCGGTGCAGACGATGGATCGGGTGGTGCCGGTTCATGAAATCAACATGGGCTTTTGCGTGGACTGTCACACGGAGAAAAAAGCGACGCTCGACTGCGTCGGCTGTCATCACTGAGTGAGGGAAGTGAAAAAACCGATGCGCGAGGGAACGCCAATCTCCAGGCGATCGTTTATCAAGCTGGCCGCGACAGCGGGTGCGGCGGCGGCGGTGCCTGGCTGCGAGCCTGCGGCGCGCAAGCTGATTCCGTACGTGGTGCCGGACGAGAACGTCGTGCCCGGCGTCCCGAGTTTTTTTGCGACGACCTGCAACGAGTGTCCGGCGGGATGCGGGGTGGTGGCGCGAATCCGCGAAGGACGCGTCGTCAAGCTCGAGGGCAATCCGGCGGATCCAATCGGGCAGGGCGCATTGTGCGCGCGCGGACAGGCGGCGTTGCAAGGACTGTACAATCCGGACCGGCTGCGGCGTCCGCGAGTTCGCGGTACTGACGGCGCGTTGCGGACAGTGTCGTGGGACGAGGCTGAGAAGATGATCGGCGACCGGCTGGGCGCGGCGTCGAAGGCGGGGAAGGATCGAGTCGCGTTCTTCGGTGCGCCGAACGGGCCCACCTTCAGCAAGATCGCACAAGCATTCGTCGCCGCGCACAATTCGTCGCGCGCGCTATTTTACGAAGCAATCAGCAATGAAGCGGCGCGCGCGGCGGCGAAGATGCTTTTTGGGCGGCGCGATCTGCCGGCGTATCGAATCGATCAGGCTGAAGTGCTGATTTCCTTCGGCGCGGACTTTCTCGAGACGTGGCAATCGCCGGTGGAACTCGCGCGGCAATACGCGCTGTTCCGCACGCCGCAGAAGCGTCGCGGCACGTTGACGATCGGGCGCGCGACATACGTCGGGCCGCGGCTCAGCATGACGGCGTCGAAATGCGACGAATGGATCGCGACGGCTCCTGGAGCGGAAGCCGAAGTTGCGTGGAGCGTGCTCAACGTCCTGGTGAAGAACGGCAAGGTCTCGCAAAACTCGGGCGTCGATCTCGCCGCGCTGACCAAGGCAGTCGAAAATTTCGATCCGGCGGCGACCAGCGCGCGGACCGGCGTGCCGGTCGAGACGATTACGAGGCTCGGCGAGACCTTCGGCAAGGCGGAAGGCGCGCTGGCAATCGCGGGCAGTCACGATTCGTCGGCGCATCTGGCGGCGATGATCCTCAATTCGGTCACCGGCAATTTCAGCAAGACGATAATGTTTTTCGAGGACTCGCCGGCCGAGGATACCAGCACGCCGGACGAAGTTGACGCGGCGGTCGAGGCGATGCGCGGCGGCGGAATCGACGCGGTGGTTATCGCGGGCGCAAACCCGGTCTTCACGATGCCGCCATCGGCGCGAATCGCAGAGGCGCTTCAGAAAGTTCCGTTCGTCGTGTGGGCGGGCGGCGTGCCCGACGAGACTGCCGCGATGGCGAGCCTGCTACTCCCGATGCATCATCCGCTCGAGTCATGGCGCGACACGTTGCCGCGCGCCGGAATCCGCGGACTGGGACAACCGGTGATGCAACCGGTGTTCGACAGCAAGCCGATCGGCGACATCCTGCTGGCGGCGGCGGCGAAGACGTCGAGCACGAAGATCGCGTGGACGACTGCTGCCGAGGCGGTCAAAGCTGAATGGATCGCGCTGGCTCCCAAAGCTGACAATGCTAGTCCGGAAGATTTCTGGACAAGCGTCAGGCGCGAAGGCGGATTGTTCGAAGAACAGCATCTCGCGGCGCTTACCCTCGACACGTCACCCTTCAAGGCGGCCGTGCCGACGGCTGCGAAGATGGATCTTTCCGTTTACGCGTATCCGCATATTTTTCTCTACGACGGACGCGGCGCCGACAAGCCTTGGCTGCAGGAATTGCCCGAGCCGGTCACGCAACTGGTGTGGGACAGCTGGGCCGAGATTCATCCCGACACGGCGCGCCAGCTCGGCGTCAGCAGAGACGACATCATCGAGATCAAAACGGAGCATGGCGCGATCGAGGCGCCGGTGCTGGTGGAGAGCACGGTGCGCCCCGGCGTGATCGCGGTGCCGATTGGACAGGGGCATCGCGCATACGGCCGCTATGCGAAAGACGTCGGTACAAATGCGTGGTCGATACTGCCGGCGACTGCGAGCTATGTCGCAGCGACCGCGCGTGCGACCGGTAGTACGCGCGCATTGGTGACGCCGCTGGGCAAGGGCGACATGATGGGCCGCTCGATCGTCGAGGCGATGAGTATTGAGCAGCTCGCGAGCGGCACGATCCCGAAGAGCGATGCGGAGGAAGTCACCGGGCCGTTCGAAATGTACGCGCCGTGGAAATACGCGGGACACAAATGGGGGATGACGATCGACGTCAACGCGTGCACCGGATGCAGCGCGTGCGTGACGGCCTGCTACGCGGAAAATAACGTGCCGACAGTAGGCAAGGACGGTGTCGATCGCGGGCGAATCATGTCGTGGATTCGCATCGAGCGATACTTCCCGAATGAAAAGGAAGCGGCCGAGGCGCCGCAACTCTATCTCGCGCCGATGCTGTGCCAGCAATGCGATCACGCGCCGTGCGAGCCGGTCTGCCCGGTGTTCGCGTCGTATCACACTGAGGAAGGGCTGAACGGGCAGGTTTACAATCGATGCGTCGGGACACGCTATTGCGAGAACAACTGTCCATATAAGGTGCGCCGATTCAACTGGTTCGTGCCGGAGTGGCCGGCGCCGCTCAACCTGCAACTCAACCCCGACGTGACGGTGCGCGGCGCGGGCGTGATGGAGAAATGCACGTTCTGCGTGCAGCGAATCCAATTCGCCGAGCTCAACGCGAAGACCGAGGATCGTCAACTGCGCGACGGCGAGATCGTGACGGCGTGCCAGCAGGCTTGTCCGACGCGGGCGATCACGTTCGGCGACAGCAACGATCCGGCGAGCGCGATGATCCGTCGTCGCGAGGATAACAAGCTGCGCAACTATCGCGCGCTCGAGGAACTCAATACTCAACCGGCGATCACGTATCTGCGCGATCTCTATCGCGAGAAAGGGAAGGCCTGAGTGGCGGCGGCACCCAAAATAAACACTGAGCCGAGCTTCCGCGATATCGATCGCAGCGTGCTGCGGGTGATGGAACCGGCGGGCCTCGCGTACTGGGCGTGGATCGGATTCTGTTTCACCCTCGTCGGTATCGCGGCTGCGTTCTGGTTACGGCAAATCTACTCGGGACTGGGCGTGACGGGACTGCGCCAGCCGGTCATGTGGGCGATCTACATTACTAACTTCGTCTTCTGGGTTGGTATCGCGCACTCGGGGACGTTGATCTCCGCAATACTATTTCTGTTTCGCACCAAGTGGCGCACCGCGGTTTATCGCGCCGCGGAGACAATGACTATATTCGCAGTAGCTACTGCGGGATTGTTTCCACTAATCCATCTTGGGCGCGTGTGGTTTTTCTACTGGCTATTGCCATATCCAAATGAGAGATCCTTGCAACCCGATTTTCGATCGCCACTGGTATGGGACGCTTTCGCAGTTAGTACCTATCTGACTACCAGTGCGTTGTTCTGGACGATGGGGCTGATTCCCGATATCGCCAACGCACGCGAGGCCGCGACCGGATGGCGCAAAAAGTTTTATACAGTACTCGCCATGGGGTGGCAGGGTACCGATCGCCAGTGGCGGCACTACTCGATGGCGTACCTGCTGATGGCGGGACTGGCGACACCGCTGGTGCTGTCGGTGCATTCGGTGGTGTCGTGGGATTTCGCGATGGCGATAAACCCCGGCTGGCACAGCACGATCTTCGCTCCGTACTTCGTCGCGGGCGCGATTTTTTCCGGCGTCGCGATGGTCATGACGCTGCTTATTCCCATGCGCAAGCTACTCGGCATCGAGGACCTGCTGACCGAGTGGCACTTTGACAATCTCGCCAAGGTCGTGCTGCTGACCTCGTTAGTGGTGTCGTACGCGTATATCACGGAAGCCTTCATGACGTGGTACGCCGGCGATCCGATAGAGCAAATGACATTTCACATGCGCTACTTCGGGCCGTGGGGATGGATGTACTGGGTAATGGTGTTGTGCAACTGCGTAATACCATTGTTGCTATTCTCGCCGCGCATTCGGGTTAACCTGCGAGCGCTGTGGGTAATCACAATTTTTGTGAATATAGGTATGTGGTTCGAGCGATTCGTGATTATCGCGGGATCGCTGACGGCGAACTTCGAGCCGTCGCAGTGGGCGAGCTACCGTCCGTCGATCACCGAAATCATGATCACTATCGGCAGCTTCGCGTGGTTTCTCGGATTGTTCTCATTGTTTTCGAGATTCCTGCCGATCATTTCGATGACGGAACTCAAAGAAGGAATCGTCTGGTTGCGCAAGGCGCTCAAGATGGATCGGGCGAAAGCAGCATGAGCACGATTGCGATCATAAGTTCGTTTTCGGATGACGTTCGATGCGCGAACGCGATCGAAGAGCTTCGCGAGGCGAAGGTCGGAGAGTTCAACACGTTCTCGCCGATCCCGAGCCATCGAATCGAGCACGCAATCGGGAAGTCTAAAAGCCCGGTACGATGGGTTGTGCTGACGGGCGGAATTTCGGGCATTCTCACCGGGCTCGCGATCACGATCGGGACGACTTACGAGTGGCGCCTCAACGCCGGCGGCAAGCCGCTGCTGTCGTGGCCGCCGTTCATCATCATTTGCTTCGAGTTGATGGTTCTGCTCGGCGGAATCTTTGGCTTCCTCGGAGTGCTGGGCCTGTCGGGGATTCCAGCGACGGAGATTGCGCCGGGGTACGACGGGCGCTTCGGCGAAGATCGATTTGGAATCGTAGTGCGATGCGACGAAGCGGAAGCGGCGCGCGTCGAGTCGATGATGAAGGAATCGGGCGCGGAAGAAGTAGTACGCGAGGCATCGATTGAAGGGCGATGAGCACTAGTCTTCAACAAGCGCGTCGCGAGCGCGCAGCAACCAAGCCGCAAGTTGTCGAGTCGGTGGCCGGCGCGACGATGCAGGCGGTCGGGGTCGTGATGATTGCGGTCGGCGCGATCGCGTTCGTGTTTGCGCTGATGCGGGGCGGCGCCGCGATCGCATGGCAAGCCTATCTCGTGAATCTGCTGTTTTTTCTTGGCGTCGCGCAGGGTGCCGTGGTCGCGTCCGCAGCATTCTACCTGACGCAGGCGAAGTGGGGCGGATCGACGCCGTATCGGCTCGGTGAGGCGTTCGCGCCATTTCTATGGGTTGGATTTTTTCTGTTTTTTGGATTGTATTTCGGTCGTAGCTTGATCTTCCCTTGGGTAACGCATCCGATACCGCAAAAGGCCGCGTGGTTGAACATCCCATTTCTGTTTGCGCGCGATGGAATCGGACTTGGCGTGATAGCTGCGGCAAGCTTCGCATTTATCCGCGTCTCGCGCACTGACGACGCACGAGCGTGGGCGATCGCGACCGACGACATCACGTTGCCGCCGCATTCGATTCGAGTATTCGCTCCGCTCGTCGCCGTACTATTCGCGGTCGTCTATACGCTGATCTCGTTTGACCTGGTCATGTCGCTGGCGCCGGTCTGGCGCAGCACGCTTTTCGGCTGGTATTTTTTCGCCGGCGCTTTCTGGAGCGCGTTGGCCGCGATGGCTCTGATAGCGATCGTGCTGCGTGGTCGCCTCGGTCCGCATAACCTGTTCACGAATCCAACCGTGATGCACGACTTCGGCAAAATGGTCTTCGCGTTCTCGGTGTTCTGGGTTTACCTGGTGTTCGCCCAGTACATCGTGATCTGGTACGGCGACCTGCCCGTCGAAACTTTCTTTATCGTACAGCGCGTACATCACATGCCGTGGTCGCCGCTGTCGGTGGCGTGCGTGGTTTTAATCTGGCTGATTCCGTTCACGGTGCTGATGAGCGTGCGGACCAAGAAGACGCCGGTGATTCTCGGCACCGTCGCGGCACTGGGCCTCGATCGGGATGTGGATCGAGCGCTACGTGCTGGTGGTTCCGTCGTTGTCGCTCGACGCGATTCCATTTGGGCCGACGCAGTTTCTGATCTCGATCGGGTTCCTTGGCGCGTTTCTGATTTCGGCGGTGCCCGGACTTAATCGCGTCGCGCAGGCTGCAACCTCGGGAGAAGCGTTCGGAGACGACGCGGAATGATCGGTCGCGGTCTAAATAAGTACTCGATCGCCTCAATAGCTATGCGAGTGGCTATTGCACTGGCTATTGCTGGATGCTCAGACACCGACCGTCCGATGACCACGCTATCGCCGAAGTCCGACCTTGCGCAGTGGATTCAGAGTCTCTACATCGACGTGACGATTTGGGACGCGATCATTTTCGTGATCGTGGTCGGCGCGTTCATCCTCGCGGTGTTCGTCTTTTCTTCCCGCGTCGGTGAAGCGGCTCCCGCGTCGACCGCGTCCTCCGACCTGGGCCTCGAGATCGCCTGGACGCTCGGCCCCGCGCTGGTTTTGTTGATGATCTCGGTGCCCACGATACGCACGATCTTTCGCTCGCAGCCGGCGGTCGCGCCGAAGGGCGCGCTGGAGATCAAAGTCGTCGCGCATCAGTGGTGGTGGGAATTTGACTATCCCGACGGCGCGAAGGCCAGCAACGAACTGCATATCCCCGTCAACCGGCCGATTCGTCTGTCACTGGAATCGCCCGACGTAATCCACAGTTTCTGGGTGCCGCAACTTGGCGGCAAGCGCGACGTGGTTCCCGGCCAGATCAACGAACTGACCTTCGTCGCAACGGTGCCGGGAATGTATCCGGGGCAGTGCGCGGAGTTTTGCGGACTGTCGCATGCGAACATGCGGTTTCGGACGTTCGTCGATTCGCCGGAAGTGTTCGCGAAGTGGGACAGCGCACAACTTGCGGGTCCGGTCGCGACTCCCGCGAACGATCAATTGGCGTCGGACGGCGCGAAAGTTTTTGCCGACAGTCCGTGCACGACCTGTCACACGATCCAGGGAATTTCGAAGGGGTACATCGGACCCGACCTCACGCATTTCGGCAGCCGCACTACGCTGGCCGCGGGGGTGCTGCAGAATACGCCGGAGAACGTCGCGAAGTGGATCGAAAATCCGGATGAAATCAAACCGGGCGCGAACATGCCGCCGCTGCTGCTGCCGGGACCGGAGCTGGTCGCGCTGGTCGCGTATCTCGAGAGTCTGAAATAGGGAGCGTCGAATGGCTGCGCAACCGAAACCATTGCCAGTGCATCAGCCGAGCTACCTCGAAGGCGGCGGCATCATCGGATGGCTGACGACGATCGATCACAAGCGCGTGGCCGTGATGTATCTCGCGAGCGCGCTGATCTTCATGGCGTTCGGCGGCCTCGAAGCGATGGCGATTCGCGTACAGCTGTGGCATCCCGACAATCACGCGCTCTCGGCGGCGACCTACAACGCGTTTTTCACGATGCACGGGACGACGATGATCTTCCTGGTCGTGATGCCGCTGCTGCTGGGATTTCTGGGCAACTTCCTGATCCCGCTGCAGATTGGCGCGCGCGACGTCGCGTTCCCGCGCCTCAACGCATTGAGCTTCTGGCTGGCTCTGGTAGCGGGCGTCCTGCTGCATCTCGGCTGGATTCGGGGCGGACTTCCCGACGCGGGATGGTTCGGCTACGCGAACCTCACCGAGCGCTACTTCACGCCGGGGCTGGCGATCGATTGGTGGGTAGTCGGGCTGCTTGTGTCAGGCACCTCGACTGTTCTAACGGGCCTGAACTTCCTGACGACGATCATCGCGATGCGCGCGCCGGGCATGACCTACATGCGCATGCCGATGTTCATGTGGTCGATGCTGGTGACATCGATTCTGATTCTGATCGCGTTTCCGGCGCTCACGATCGGTCTGATCTTTCTGCTCTTCGATCGTTTCTTCGATACTCACTTTTACGTCGCTTCCGCCGGCGCTACCCCGATTTTGTGGCAGCATTTGTTTTGGCTGTTCGGACACCCCGAAGTGTACATTATGGCGTTGCCGGCCTTCGGCATTATCTCGGAAGTCGTTCCGACGTTTTCGCGCAAGCCGCTGTTCGGCTATCCGATGATGGCGTATTCGATCTGCCTGATCGCGTTCCTGTCGTACGGAGTGTGGGGACATCACATGTTTGCGACCGGGATGGGCCCCGTGGCGGACTCGGCGTTCGCGATCACCTCGATGCTGATCGCGATTCCGACCGGCGTCAAAGTTTTCAGCTGGATCGCGACGGTCTGGGGCGGCTCGCTGCGGATGACGACCGCATTCTACTTTGCGCTCGGGATGATCCTCGAGTTCACGATCGGCGGACTCAGCGGAATCATGCACGCGTCGGCTCCGGTCGATCTCCAGCAGACCGATTCGTACTTCGTCGTCGCGCATTTTCACTACGTGCTGTTCGGCGGCGCGATGTTCGCGATCCTGTCGGCGTTCTATTACTGGTGGCCGAAGATCAGCGGCCGTATGCTCAGCGAGACGATTGGCAAGTGGCACTTCTGGCTGACGGTCATCGGATTCAACCTCACGTTTTTCCCCATGCACTTTCTCGGGATGTGGGGGATGCCGCGGCGCACTTACACGTACGGCGCCGACATGGGCTGGACGCATCTGAACCAGCTCGAGACCGTGGGCGCGTTCATTCTCGGCATCGCGTTCCTGCTTTTGTACATCAACATTTTCAAAAGCCTGATCAACGGGGAACGCGCGCCCGCCGATCCGTGGGATGGACGCAGTCTCGAATGGTCGACGGCGTCGCCGCCGCCGGCGTACAACTTCGCGACGCTGCCGCAAGTCCGCGGCCGCGACGCATGGTGGATTATCAAATACGGGCGCGCCGGATCGCGCGGCGTCGCAGCGTATATGTCGGGACAGGCACCGCCGCAACCGCAGGCAAGTGCGCCGGCCGAAGTGCACGTCCACATGCCGGCGCCATCGATCTTCCCGCTGGTGATGAGTCTGGGCGTCGGCACGATGGGCCTCGGCCTGATCATCGACTGGTATCGTATCGTCATGATCGGCGCGGTGGTCGTCGTGCTGTCGATCATCGGGATGGGATTCGAGTACGCGAATTTCGGGCAGGAATCGCACGATCCTGAACACGCGCCGTCGTCGGGTGGAATCGACGTGCGCAAAATCGGCATCTGGTCGTTCATCGGATCGGAGTGCGTCTTCTTTGCGAGCTTGATCTCGACCTTCATCGTTTACAAATCGCGCAGTGTCACGGGACCCGGGCCGGAAATTCTTAACATCCCGCTGACTTCGTTCAGCACCTTCATCTTGTTGATGAGTTCGTTGCTGATGGTGCTGGCGCTTGCGGCCACCCAGCGCGGCGATAAGCGATGGGAGCGAATCTGGCTCGGCGGCACGGTCCTGTTCGGACTGATTTTTTTGTGTGGACAAGTTTACGAGTTCACCAGCTTTATGCACGAGGGCATGGGGCTGACGACTAATTTGTTTTCGCAGTCGTTTTTCGTGCTGGTCGGATTTCACGGCGCGCACGTCGCGATCGGCGTGCTGTGGCTGTCGGTGCTGCTGGTCGCCGCGATGACGGGCAAGCTTGGCCAGTCGCGCGCGCTGTCAGTGGAGCTCGCGGGACTCTATTGGCATTTCGTCGACGTCGTGTGGATCATTATTTTTACGCTCGTCTATCTGATGCAGGCGGTACCCGGAGCATGAGCGATATTGCGGACACTCACGGCGCGCAGGTTCATCATCCCGGTGCGGCGACGTACCTGATCATCGCCGTATTCCTGATCGTGTTGACGGCGATGGAGATCACCGTCTTCTACGTGCATGCGCTCCGGCCGGTGCTGGTGCCGGTGCTGATCGTGCTGGCCATCGCGAAGTTCGCGCTGGTCGCGATGTTCTACATGCACCTGAAGTACGACGGATGGCTGCTGACGGGAGTCTTTCTCTTCCCGCTGATGATGGCGGGAATCTTGTTGCTCTCGCTCATTCTGCTTTTTGCATATCTGTCGAATCACATGGCGCCGATCGGATAGGCGAGCCTCTTTGACGATGGATATTTTCAGCGAACATCCGAGCATCCCGATCGGCGTCGCGATTCTGATCGCGATTTACCTCGGCGCATGCCGGGTGGCGGGGCGCAGACCGACGCGGCGTCAGGCGATGTGGTTCGCGCTCGCGATGGGCGCGATTCTGTATACGCACAGCGAGCTCGACGAACTGGCCGACGCGCGAATCTTCTCGATGCACATGCTGCAGCATCTGACGCAGACGTTCATAATCCCGCCGCTGCTGCTGCTCGGAACGCCCGGGCTGGATGATTCGGCCGTTGGTACTCAGCAAGCCGATCAAGCCCGATCGCGCGGTTGCTCACGACACCGGTGATCGCGTTCCTGATTTTTTCTGCGGTGTTCGTCAGCGCGCACTTTCCGCCGATTTTCGACCGCATGTGCCGCGACGAGAATTTTCACATCTTCCTGCATCTGCTCTTCATGGCCGCCGGCGTCCTGCTCTGGTGGCCGATTCTGAGTCCGCTCCCGGAGCTGCCGCGGCTCTCGTATCCGGCGCAAATCCTCTACCTGTTCCTGCTGATGATCCCGATGACCGCGGTCGCCGCGCCGATCACGCTTGCAACCCGCGTGATTTATCCGTGGTACACCGAGGGCGCGCACGGATGGGGCCTCAAGCCGCTCGAAGACCAGGTGCTCGGCGGCCTGATCATGTGGATAGGGCAGGGCACCTACCTGATGTTCGTCTTCACGTTCATCTTTTATAGGTGGCAGCAGCGCGAAGACCGCGATGTTCCAGTTCTACCCGCGTCGACGCCGCCCGACCTGCGCGTGGTGTCACCGCGACGCGTTGCACATTCGTAATAGCGAAATACAATGCTGTGGCTGGTGGCAGCCGACCTCGTAACTATGATTCACGCGGCTTACGTCGCGATTGTTGTCATTGGTTTCGTGGCAATTCTGGTCGGCTGGGCAGCAGGATGGCATTGGGTCCGGAACTTCTATTTTCGGATCGTTCACCTGGCAATGATCCTGTTGGTGTGCTGCGAGGCGATCATCGGCGCAACCTGCCCACTCACCATCTGGGAGAATGTGTTGCGAGTAAAAGGCGGCGAATCCGGCTACTCGCGCGACTTCGTCGGATACTGGCTCGATTCGCTGATCTTCTATCAGGCTCCTCCCTGGGTGTTCACGACCGCCTACCTGATCTTCGGCGCTTTGGTGCTCCTGGCATTTTGGTTGGCGCCGATACAGTGGCCGACTAGCAAACCGCTCAGGTGCTTCGAATTAATCCGGTCTCGTGATGCGGGAGATTTCGAGCCAGCTTAACTCGCTTGCCGGGTGCGGATCTTCTGCGTTAGTAGTTGAGCTATGGAGCACTCGAGGACGCGGATCATTATCGACGGGGCCATCGCCGGGATCATCGGCGCCGTCGTGGTTGCCGTCTGGTTCCTGCTGTTCGATCTGATTCGCGGGCACGCGCTTGAAACGCCGGCGTTGCTCGCGGCGACGATTCTCCACGGATCGCACAGTCACGAGGTCCATCACGGGCTGGCGGTGTTGGCGCTGGAGTATTCGCTAATCCATTTCGGCGCGTTCATCACATTCGGAATCGCCGGAGGCTTGCTGCTCGAAGCGTGCGAGACCGAATCGTCGCTGCTGTTTTCGCTGGTAATTTTTTTCGTCGCGTTCGAGGTTTTCTTTATCGCCGTCGTGCTCTTCCTCGGACCGAACGTGATGGTGGAACTGACCTGGTGGGGCATCATCGTGGGCAACCTGCTCGCCACGGCCGCGATGCTCACATATTTTTTCTGGCGGCATCCTATTCTGGCGTTCGATCTGCTTGGCGGATGGATTTCGGTCGCGCGCGAAGGCATCACGGCCGGATTGGTGGGTGGGATCGTCGTCGCCATCTGGTTCATGGGTTACGACTTCGCCGCGGGCAACGCGTTTCACACTCCGGCGATTCTCGGCGCGATGGTCTTTCAAAACGCAGGCGTAAGCGACGGCATCCAGGCGACGCTGCCGCTCGTGCTGGGCTACTCGGTTCTGCACTTCTTCGCCTTCGTGGTGTTCGGACTGGCGCTGGCGGTCATGCTCGCGGCGTCGGAATGGGAACCGTTCATGGTGCTCGGCGCGCTGCTGCTACTGGCAGTGTTCGAAGTATTCTTCGTCGGATTCGTTTCGCTGATCGATGCGTCCGCGCTCGAAGCACTTGGGTGGTGGAAAATCGTCGCGGGAAATATCCTGGCGCTGATCGCGATGGCGACCTATTTCATCCGCGGCCATCGCGGGCTCGGCATCAAGCTGGTCGAGCGATGGGCGATGCTGGATCACGAAGGCGCCGAGATGGGCGATCTGCCTCCGACCCCGTCCGCGCCGCCCGAGCGCGAGCCGACTCATCTGTCGCATCTATAGCAAACTGAGGGAATTGCATCGTCACTCGAGCTCGTAGGTGACGGTCACAGGGGTGGATGTAGCAGACAACCTAACCCCTAACCCCTTCCCGAGCGGGAAGGGGAACCGGATAAAAGTCAAGCTACAGCGTTCTGCCGACCGCCTCGGCCAGCGGCTTTAGCGTCTTCATCAGATCGGCGAATCTCGACGGCTTCAACTGCTGCGGGCCGTCGGACAGCGCGGTCTCCGGCTTTGGATGCACTTCGATCAGCAGGCCGTCGGCGCCTGCTGCGATCGCTGCCAGCGCCATCGGCGTCACCATCTTGTAGATGCCGGTGCCGTGGCTTGGATCGACCAGCACCGGCAGATGCGTCCATTCCTTGAGCAGCGGCACGGCATTCAGATCGAGCGTATTGCGCGTCGCCGTCTCGAAGGTGCGAATCCCGCGCTCGCACAGCACGACGTTCGGATTGCCCTCCGACAGAATATATTCCGCCGCCATCATGAACTCTTCGAGCTTCATCGACATGCCGCGCTTGAGCAGCACCGGCTTCTTGATTCTGCCGAGGCGTCGCAGCAGCGAAAAATTCTGCGCATTGCGCGCGCCGACCTGCAGCATGTCGGAATGCTCGGCGACCGCGTCGATATCGTGCGGGTCCATTATTTCGGTGACCACCGGCAATCCGACGCGCCGCCCGGCGTGCTCGAGCAATACCAGCCCCTCGTTTTCCATCCCCTGGAACGAGTACGGCGACGTGCGCGGCTTGAACGCTCCACCGCGCAACGCATGGGCGCCCGCTGCTTTGACCGCATCTGCCGCCGCTTCTACTTGCTGCTCGCTTTCGATTGCGCATGGTCCTGCGATCACCGCGATTCGCTTGCCGCCGATTTCCATGCCGCCGACTTTGACGATCGAGCCTTCGGGCCGCACCTCGCGCGACGACAGCTTGAACGACCGCACCACAGGCATCACGCGCTCGACTCCGGCGACCGATTCGAGATGCGTCAGTTGATGCTTCTCGCCGCGCTCATCGCCGACGCATGCAACCACGGTGCGCTCGATGCCGCGGATAATGTGCGCGTTGTAATCCAGTTCCTCGACCATCTTTGCAACGGCCTGGATTTCAGCTTCGGTGGCATGCGCTTTCATTACGACGATCAATTTAAGAAAACCTCCAGTAGGCTGCTCTGCTCCTTACGATGGAATGGGTGAGCGAAGTCTAGTAATCCTTGACTCTACAGCATGTCTTCATCGACCGGAATCGACGGAATACGAGAGGGATCAGGCTTTGATTGAGTCGTCATGCAATTGCGGAGCGGTTTGCCTTCAGATCGCCAGTCCCCCGACCGAGCTGACGGATTGCAACTGCTCCATCTGCCGGCGCTACCATGCGCTCTGGGCGTACTACCCGCTCAAGGATGTGACCGTTCCAACCGGACTGACCGACACCTACATGCGAGGGCCGAAGAAGATCGAGTTCCACCGCTGCAAGACTTGCGGATGCGTCACTCATTGGACGCCGGTGGATAAATCGCGCGACCGTATGGGCGTAAATGCACGCCTGATGCCGCCGGAGATTCTGTCCCAGGTGCGTGTGCGCCACCTCGACGGCGCTGACACTTGGAAATTTCTCGACGAATGATGTCAGATTCGAAGGACACAATTTTGCCAGCTAATCGCCCGCTGAAGATCATCCATACTTCCGACGTTCATCTCGAGACCGATACGTTCGGCTCCGGCGAGCGCGGCATCCAGTTGCGCGACAAGGTGCGCACCGCGTTCAGCCGCGTTGTCGACATCGCCAACGAGCGCAAGGCCGACCTGCTGCTGATAGTCGGCGATCTGTTCGATTCGGCGCGCGTCACCGAGGAAGGGCTGGCCTTCGCGTTCGGCACGATCGCGCGAGCGCAGATGCCGGTGGTGATGATTCCCGGGAATCACGACGCGCACGACGAACGATCGATCTACGCGGGCCTCGCGCCGGCGTGCTCCCGAAAAATCTGCATCTGATTCTCGAGCCCGAGGGCAGGACGATCGATTTTCCCGACCTGGCGACTCGCGTGTGGGGCCGCGCGCTGGTCGAGCATACTCCGGACTACCGCCCGATGAGCGGCATTCCCGAGCCCGAGGAAGGACGCTGGAATATAGCGCTGGCGCATGGATTTTTCATGGAGGGCGGCGAGATCGAGCGATCCTCGCCGATCACGCCGGTGGAAATCGAACGCTCTCGATACGACTACGTCGCGCTCGGCCACGTGCACGTGCTGAGCGACGTGTCGCAGGGATCGACGCGCGCTTTCTATTGTGGCACCCCGGCGCCGCTCTATTCGAGCGAGAATTCGGGATGGGTGCTCTGGGTGAATTGCGTCCCCGGCCAGCCCCTCTTAATCGAACGCTTGATGGTTGCGCTGGAGCGTTAGACTGACTGATGGTCGGTGACTTGGTTCAGCGCCCGGAAGCCGCCTCGTCGCGGCGCCTGAGCTCGGGGTAGATGTCCGACAGCCGCCGCCACATCCGCTCCAGCCCGTAACTGTCAAACGGCTCGACGATACATTCGAGCGCGCCCTCTTTCAGGTAGACGTGATTGTCGTCAGGCGCCTGCGAGGCGCTGACAATCACAACCGACGTTTCCGGCGACTCGCGGCGAATCATCCTGAACAGGGACAGAGCTTCGAGCCCGTTCGCGCTACGCAACCCAATGTCCAGCGTTACGACATGAGGCCGCGTCGTGCGGAAGAGGTCGATTGTCTGCGCGACCGTCTCGGTCTCCGCTACCACCTGACATCCCCCGCACTCCAGATGATTGCGCATGATGTCGCGCGTGATCCCCGAGCTGTCCGCAATGAGCACGCGTACTGCCATCAGCGGCACCTCCATGGACGAGCACTGCGCCAGCCCAGTCCCCAAGGCGTCACACAGCTGCGATCCGTATGGTCATTTAGCAAGGGCGGGGCCAAGCCGCAGACCCTTCGGAATGGCGGTCCGATTTCCAGAAAAGCTAGCCAAATGCCATTCGCGGGCACTTAATTGACTATTTGGATGCAGTCCGGGCAGGCTGATTGTGATCGCGATTCACGATCAGCGTTGCACGCAAGTGATTTGTAGCATCGCAGTGACATCCGGTAGCGTCGCGCGTCGATTACCGCTTGCAGGGTGGCAACGCCTGCGGGCAGAGTATTTGAGCATGGCTGGACAACCGCAAACTTCAACTTATACCGCTGCTGCGCCCCGGAGCATTTTCAACCTTGCGTGGGGAGTCGTCGCGACGCTTTTGTCGGCGATTTGGACGATGATCTGCGCGACCGGCGCGGCGCTCTCGGCGCTGATCAATAAGCCGCACTGGGTGACTGTGGTCACGCGCGCGTGGGGGCGCGGGATAATTGCGGTCTGCGGTATCAAGGTGGAAATCGAGGGGCTCGAGAATCTCGCCGGACTGAAGTCGTACGTACTCGTTTCCAATCACCAGAGCTTTTTCGACACCTTCGCGATCGCCGGCTTCATGCCGGGCGATCCGCGTTTCGTCGCGAAGAAAGAACTGCTCAAAATTCCGATCGTCGGCTTCGCGATGCAGCGCGGCGGGCACATCCTCATCGACCGCGAGAGTGGCGGCAAGGCAATTCGCAAGGCGATTCAGATCATCCGCAGCGGCCTCGACGTCTGCGTCTACGCCGAGGGCCATCGCTTCAACGATGGCCGCGTGCACGAGTTCGAAGACGGCGCGGCGTGGCTCGCGATCCTGTCAAAGTTGCCTGCGGTGCCGATGTCGATCATCGGCTCAGGCCGCTTCTACCCGCGCGGCGCGATATTCGTGACCCCCGGCCTCACGATGCGCATGCGGATCGGCAAGCCGATCCCCACGGAAAATATGCGCAGCCGTGACCGCGTCGAGCTGACGCGTCGGCTCGAGGAAGCAGTCCGCGCGAACTTCGCAACGGAAGTCTAGAACGCGCGTGATCTTCGCTCACTAAGGCCGGCTTAAGTGGACGAAGCGGCGAACGACGCGGTTTTCGAGTTTCCCTACTCCATCAGATTGTACTTGCTCCCTGCCGCAGTGGCCTGCTGCGTCATGATTCTCATCGCGATCCTCGAACCTTCGGTGAATCATTTCGCCTTGGCCGCCCTTGTGACTCTGATTGGAACGGTACAGTTCATATCTTTCAGCCGCCTGCGTTATCGCGTCGCCGTGAGCAACGACGGAATTCGTTACATGCCGTACGCGGCCGCGCCGATCTTCCTTGAGTGGAGCGAAGTCGCCAGCCTGGAGTTGCGTGAAGGGATAGGCGCGGCGCGACTGGTAGTCAGCGATGCGACGCGACTTCGAAAAATGATCCTCGACTATCGGCTCGATAGATTCCAGGACTTGCTTTCAATTGTGGTGGACCGTGCGGCCAATTGCGATCCGCATCCGCCGTTGCCGTCGACTTTCCACATCAGCTATCTGGACCAGAGCGTGATCGTCGCTGTTTTCCTGGTGTGTCTAGTGCTTTCGATCTATTTCGCGGAGGTAAATCAGTCAGCTTATGCGACAGCGTTCGGTCTGTTCGCAGTGCTCCCGGTTGGTGTCCTGGCAGTATTTCCACGGAGTTTGAATGTATCGACGAATTCGCTTGAGCTCAGATACCTTGGCCGGCGGCGCCAAATTGGTCTGGCATCGGTAACTGGAGTGCGCTTTGGTATCGTGCGGGGCAACCGAGGTCTTTTGTGGACGGTAGTATGGATCGATACCATCGAAGACAACCCGCTCAAACTAACCGGATTCACGGAAGGTTCGTTGGCCGTCTACTATGCATTGCGCGATGCATGGCGGCCGCTGAAAAAATAGAAGTGGTGCGCGCCACGTTCACGACCGAAGTCTGAGTTTCCAGTTGCCCTGACGGGCGCGGACGTGGCAGATCGATTATGGCGTCCGAGGAGGATCGAACTATGACGGCGGCTTCACTGGGCAAAGGAGTCGGCAACTCAATCTTCTCCGGTGGTTGAAACCGCTTACGGTAAGATTCGCGGAGCTACTGTGAACGGGGTCAGCAGTTTCAAGGGGATCCCCTATGGCGCTTCGACTGCGGGACGCAATCGCTTCATGCCGCCGGTGGCGCCCGCGCCGTGGGCGGGCGTGCGCGACGCGCTCAGCTATGGACCTACTGCGCCGCAGAATCCTTCGTCGATGCGCGGGTTGGTCGATCCTCGAAGCGGGTTTGCCGCATACGGCGATCCCGACGGCATCATCGAGAGCGAGGATTGCCTCGTGCTCAACGTCTGGACCGGTGATGCTAGCGAAAATCGTCAGCGGCCGGTGATGGTCTGGCTGCATGGCGGCGGCTTCCAGGCGAGCTCGGGCTCGCCGCCGATTTACGACGGTAGCAATCTCGTACGGCGCGGTGACGTGGTCGTCGTCAGCGTGAATCATCGGCTCGGCGCGTTGGGCTACACATTTTTCGCCCCCCTTGGCGGCGACGATTTCAGTTCGGCGCGCAACGTTGGAAATCTGGATTTGGTTGCGGCGCTGGAATGGGTGCGCGACAACATCGCGAAGTTCGGCGGCGATCCGCGGACGGTGACGATTTTCGGCGAGTCGGGCGGCGGGCAGAAAGTCTCGACGCTGCTGGCGATGCCGGCGGCGAAGAATCTCTTTCATCGCGCGGTGGTTCAGAGCGGCCCGGGATTCAGGATGAACAAACCTGCTCACGCCGAGCAGGTCGCCGAAATGCTGCTGGCCGAGCTCGGCCTCAGCCGCGCGCAACTCCGCGAAGCGCAGACGGTGCCGGTCGAGCGCATCGTGGCAGCGCAAGCCGCGGTGCAGAGCAAACTCGCGGCGCGCGTCCCGGGCTTCATCCAGGGATTCTCGCCGGTCGTCGACGGTGTCACGCTTCCGACGCATCCGTTCGATCCGATCGCGCCTGACGTTTCCGCCGCCGTGCCGTTGATCATCGGCTACAACCGCACCGAGATGACGCTATTCGTCGCCGGCGATCCAAAGGCTTTTTCACTGGATGAAGACGGGCTACACAAGCGGGCCGCTCGCATGCTTGGACCGAATGCGGACAGCGTGATCGAGATTTTCCGCAAAGAGAACCCCGGCGCGAGTCCTTCCGAGTTGATGTTCCTGATTGGCACCGAGTATCCGACCGCCGCCTATTCCAGAAAGATTGCGGAGCGCAAAGCGGCGGCGGGCGGCGCGCACGCGTACCTGTACCGATTCGACTGGGAGACTCCCATTGCAGGCGGCCGGCTCAAATCACCGCATGCGCTCGAGATCCCGTTTGTGTTCGACAACACCGCGTTGGCCCCGCGCCTCGCGCCAGACCGGCCGGACGTTCATGCACTCGCACATGCGATGAGCGAGTCGATGGATTGCGTTTGCACGCAGTGGAGATCCCAACGCTGACGAAGCTCCTCGATGGCCGTCCTACAACTCGTCTGATCGCGCGACGATGATCTTCAACAGCGAATGCAGGGTCGAGAAAGATCCAAACCGCGCGGAGCGGCAAGCGATCGACAATATCCTGTTCGCGCCGCGCACTTGATCGAGCGCGTCCGGATTTTTCCGAAGAGACAGATCGTGCTGTGCGAAAGCGGCGGCGCAACCGACGCTTTGTTGATCCGCAACCGACCATTCATTTTTAACTAACAATCGTCAGCTAGCCTCCCGCCACTACGTTCCCATCAACTCTTTCAAATTTGTGGCAGGAGGATTTATGACTCAAAAGCGTATCTGCGCCGTGGCCCGGCTGATGGCCACGGTCTTGTTCATCACGGCGCCCTACAGCGCGTGGGCCGGTGATGTCTTCAGTCCAAATAATATAGTCGTCTCGCGGAGCGTGTATGTCGGAGTGCCCAGCACTGTCGCTGTGCCTACGACCTTGCCGCCAAACTGCGTGGCCCAGACAGTTAACGTACCGCTTATCGGTGGAGGCACGACGCCTGTAAAAGTTACCTGCGCCACCTCGACCGCCGATGGGTCGTACCCCAACGTCTTCAACAACGACACGGTCGATGCCAGCTTCGGCGTTACGTCGCCGATTTTTCTCGATCAGCTGACCACTGCCGGCGCATTGCTCAATTCTCTCGCGATCGACTCCACGCAAATCGACACCAGTTTCTCCTCGAAGTCGGAGCTGGCCCTGAACAAGTCGTTGGACGGCCTCTCGATTACGTTCATGGGCTACGTTGGCGGGCCGGGTTTCGCAACTGGGCCAAACCAACTCGACGTCTCCAATTCGAACACCCCCGGCGTGATTGACGAGACCAACCCGGTCACCTCGCAGTACTACCGGGCGGTGGCGGAAGTGGATTCCTCCGGCGACCTGCAGATAACCAACGGCAATGCATACAGCGGCAACAACGGCCGCGCGGTTATCAAGGCAAGCTCATCGGCGTATTACACGACCGGAAACGACAACAACGGAGGGCTCACGATACTCAAGAAGTCCCCTTTCACAAACCAGCTAACCCAGACGCAGGACGGCCTGGATCTTATAACTTCCACCGGTGTCGAGTTGCTCATGCCAGGCCTAACGCCGCCTGCCGTACCGCCGAATATCAACCAGATCGGGACACTCCTGTTCCCTGGAGACAAGCCCGGCAAGGATACGAACTTCCGCGGTCTCACGATCTTTAACAATACGCTGTATGTGACCAAGGGCAGCGGCGGCAACGGCGTCAACACGGTATATCAGGTAGGCACCCCCGGCACGCTGCCAACGGGCACGACGGCTAGCCTGCTTAGCGAGCCGATTTCGATCCTGCCGGGATTTCCCAGTACTAATGCGAGTACGAACACTTCGTTTCCCTTTGGAATCTTCTTCGGCGATGCGAACACGCTCTACGTTTGCGACGAGGGCGACGGTGTCGTAGCCGACGCCGGCACGTCGACCACCGCCGGCTTGCAGAAGTGGAGCCTGGTGAGTGGCACGTGGCAGATGGACTACGTTTTGCAGAATGGCCTGAATCTCGGCGTTCAATACAGTGTTGCCACCCCGCCGGGGGATACGGCGTACCCGAATCCCGCAACTGACGGTTGCCGCAATCTCGCTGGCCGCGTCAACACAGACGGAACGGTCAACCTTTGGGCGATCACTTCAACCGTCAGCACTAGTGGCGACCAGGGCGCGGATCCAAACAAGCTGGTCTTCATCACAGACAAACTGTCAGCGACCACCCTTCCGGCGGCAGAACAATTCGCCGAGCTGAAGACGGCAGGATATGGCGAAGTGCTCCGCGGTGTATCCTTTGCGCCGGGTGCGATCGCCGCGGCTCCGAACTCGGGCAGGGCCTGCGATGGAGTGTTCAACGGAACGTTTCATGGCAACCTGACAGTCTCGGCGGGCCAGAATTGTGTCTTCGTGGGAGGCGAGATAGATGGAAATGTGCGCGTCGATGGCGGAACGCTGTCACTGACGAATGTGACGGTGAACGGCAATGTCCAGCTGCAGGGCGGCGGCGCGTTCTCGATCGGTCCGTCCGCGACTATCGATGGCAACCTGCAAATTCAGAATCTCCCGGCAGGCGGCGCCGAGAATCAGGTTTGCGATTCGCATATAACGGGCGACGTGCAATATCAAAACAGCGACACGCCGGTCGAGATCGGATCCGCTTCGTCGACGTGTCTGGGAAACACCATCGGCGGCAACCTGCAGTTTCACAACAACGATGCGCAGGGACTGATCTCGGATAACTCGATCACGGGCAACCTTCAGTGCCATAGCGACACGCCGGCGGCGTCGGGAATTGCCGGCAGCAACACCGTAGGCGGGCAAAAGCAAAACGAGTGTGCCGGGCTGTAGTCCTCGAAGTCAGATGACAAACCGGGATGGCCACGCGGGTAACTGCGCGGCCATCCCGGCATTACCTTCACTTAGTTCAAGCTTTGCGATCGAAGATGAACAGCGGGACCTGGTTCGCGAACTTGGGATCGATCGTCAGGATGCGGCGTCCCGACTCGATTTCGATTCCGCCGGCGTCGAGACCCGCGATGTGAAAATTCGCGACCACCTGGTCGACGTCTTCCGCCTCGAGCCAGAGGCCGATCATGCCCTCGGTTGACGAATCGATCGCGCTGCCGATGAGACGAATCTCCGCGCCGCCAACTTTCACCGACGCGGATTTCCCATCTGCCGACCGGGTCACTGAAAAACCGAAATTCTTTTCGTAGATCGAAGATGCGTCGCCGAGATCGGAGGTCGCGACATCGAGGGTGTCGAGGCGTTTAATCATCGATGTGAATACTATCGCGATGCGCGTAATTCTTCCAAAGAAAAAAGGGGCTGGATTTCTCCAGCCCCGTGTCATTCACCGAGTCGCTCGCTTTTTGTGACTAGCCCTTTGGCTTCATCGAGAAATTCGTCGTCGCGGTCGCGCCGTCTTTCACGCTGGCTTTCTGGTCGTCGGTGCCGAGCTTCTCCTGCCACACTTCGACAGTGTAGTCGCCCGCGGGCACATCCTTGATCGTGTAGTTGCCCTTGTCGTCGGTCACCGCGAAGTACGGGGTGTCGGTCGCGACCCACCATCCGTGCATCCAGCCGTGCGCATCGCAGGTGACTTTGATCACTTCCGGCTTTTCGACTTTCTGCTCGATCACTTTCTTGAACTTCGGCTGCGCCATGTTGAACGACGGATTCGCAGTCGAGTAGGTGTGGATGTTGTGCAGAATTCCGTCCGAGTTCACGATTTTCACGGTGCTGCCGGCCGGGAACGCGAGCACGTGCGGCACGTAGTCGCAGCCCTTTCTGATCGAAGGTCACGTCGCCCGGCTTCGCGTCGCCCTTGGCGCCCTTGACGATCACGACTGCGTTGGCGATTCCGCCGCCGCTGTCGACGATCAGGTCTTCCTGGAAGTGCTGATGGAGCCCGCAGACTTCCTTGTCCTTGGTCACCTCGACCGCTTTGGGCGCGGGTGCCGTGCCGTCATACTTTACCGTTCCGCTAATCGTGCCGCCGGCAGCGCTCGCGAAGCTGGCGCCGACGCTCATGCTGAGCGCGACACCTGCACACGCCGCCAGTACAACTCGAATCTTTTTCATTACCATTTTCCTCCTGGGAAGTTCCTGGATACGTTCACTCAGTTAAACAAACATTCAGCTTATCGAATACTCAGTCGCTCACTCAATCAATTAGACGATGGCAACCTACTTCTTACTCACTTTCGTCGGTACTGTCGGCGCATTACTCACTTTTGCCGGCACCGCAGCCACCTGGCCCGGTATCGTCTGCCCCGGATGAGTACCAAACCAGAATATGTAGTCCCGCAGCGCACGGATCTGCGCGTCCTGGTTGCCGCCGAGGATGTCGTCGGGACCGCCGGGATAGAACGACGGCATCTTGGTGCCCGGCTGTATCGCCGACGGATTCGCGATCCACTTCAGTATCCATTCGGGATTCAACCGCTGATGCGCCAGCGCCAAATCAGGCGCCCATCCTGATTCCGGACCCTCGGGCTTCTTGTCGCCCTGCTGATGGCAGCTGAAGCAATTGAAATAATCCTTCGTCATCAGCTTGGCGCCCGCCTGCAACTCGGCCGGCGCAATCAGGTTGGTGTCGATGAACATGTAGGTCACGTTCACGTCCGACAGCGCCGTGAAGTAATTGACGATCGTGTCGTCCTCGCCGTTGGTGAAATGGAAAGTCGGCATCCTGATCTTCAGCCACGGACGAATCGGGGTCGGACCTTGCAGGAAGGTGAATAGCCACTCGGGCTGTACCTTGGCGCCCTCGCCATTGAGTATTGGCGGCGCAAAGTTGATTTGATCTTCTGAGTAGAAGCGGCGTATGTAGCCGCCGCGATTGTCTATTATATGACAGCCGACGCAGTTGTAGTAATTGACCATTCGCCGGCCCGCGACAGTCTGCGTCTGATGCTCCGACCCGGGCATCCGGTAACGCTCCTGCACCTTGCCATCGGTCTCGCCGGCCAGGAACACGCGCAGGTTGATGATGTCGGCGTCGTCGAAGTCGAAATTCGGCATCAACTGCTCGACGTCCTTGGTCTGGTAGATGCGCGGGGTCTGGAGTTTGTGGAACGTCCAGTCATTCCACGTCTCGGGAATGTTGGTCTGGTTGCCGAAAAATAATTCGTCGAGATGCTTCGAGCCGAAGGTCGTCAGCTCGACGCCGATGCGCGACTCCTTGTCCATCCCTTCGATCTCGTGGCACCCGAAGCATCCGTACTTGCGCACCAGCGCTTCGCCCTTCTTGATGTTGTCGGGATCCTTCAGCGCAGTCTCGACGCCGGCGTCTTCTTTCTTCTCGCCATGCGTCATCAGGAACGCAGTCAGCGCCTCAGCTTCGTGATCATTGAGACGCAGCGACGGCATCGCAGTATGCGGTGAGAAATCGCGCGGATTTTTCAGCCACGTGTATATCCACGACGCCGAAGTTTTCTCGGCGATTTTGCTCAGGTTGGGCGCGAAGTCCTTGGTGGTGCGCGCCTCGGTCGGCTTGAAGCCCTCGGCGACGCCGACCGGAGTTCCATATTGATCCGGCTCGATCGCGTGACAGCCTTTGCAGCCGACCGATTCGAACAGGCCCTTGCCCTCTTCGACGAACGCCGGATTCTTGATGTCGGCTTCGAGCGTCGGCAGCTCCGGATGCGCCGTAGTCCAGTCTTTCGAACTCTTCGCCGAGCTGTCGAACACGAACGCGGCGAGCTGGGTCGCCTGGTCAGTCGTGAGATAGAAGTTCGGCATGCGCGTATGCGGGCGGAAGGTGTGCGGATCGGTGATCCATCGCACGGTCCACGACGGGTCGAGCTTGGCCGACGCGAGTTTCAGATACGGGCCGATTTTCGGCATGTCCTCGTAGCCCGCGACCAGATGGCATCCCGCGCATCCCATCTGCTGGAACATGCGCTCGCCCTCGACGTAGTTCGCCGCGATCGGTTTGCCGGCAGCGTCGTGGAGCGAGGCCACGTCGATATGGCACTTGATGCATCGCGACTGCATCTTGTCGCCGCGCAGCATCGGCGAATCCCAATCGGGATCGTCGCCATGCGCGAGCCGCACCGAGCTGACCGCGGGCCCCTGCCCGTCGTGACACGGCGTGCATCCGAGCTTGTCGGGCGGATGCTTCAGAATGATCTGATCGAAATTCGGATGCGTGCGGAACGGCTCAGGCGCATTCTCGAAGCCCTTCTTGTCGGCGCCCATGTGACAGCTCTGGCATCGATCGACCCGCGCGATCGCTTCGTCGAAGGCGTTGCGGTCGAAGTCGTCGATTGCGGTCTGCTGAATCTTCGGAATCTTCGGATAGCGGAACAGGACCTTGTTGCGGAACTTGACCGGGATCATCCACGAATCGGCCTTGTCGAAAAAGTCGTCGCGTTTGGCGGTGAGCTTCTTCATCTGCTCGGTCAGGGTGTCGACCTTCGAGTTGAGCGCCTCGATTTGATCCTTTACCGCCTGCAGATTCGCCTTGGCCTTGTCGGAGACGATATTTTCCTGCGCGAGTTCCGCGTCGAGCTTGTCGATTTCGGCCTTGTATGGCGCCGGATCCTGCTTGTACTGGACGGCGTGGTTGTAGTCGTACCATCGCTCGGTCAGAAACGACTTGGTGAAACGCACCAGCTGATCTTTGTCGTTGGCAGTGTTGTTGAGATCGACCAACTGCGCGCGCAAGTCGGCGAGCTTGGCGGCGGTTGCGCCCGAATCGAGCTCTTTCTGCGCCGTGAGCAAGATCCTTCGATGCCTTTTGATACTCGGGATCGGCGTTGAGCCGCTTCTGCTCCTCGGCCGCGTCGTTCATGTACTTGTCGTAGGCCAGACGATCCCACTGAACCTGATACTGCTTCCACGGGCGGCGCGAGATGTTGTCGTCCCAAATCGACCAGACCGCGCTGACCAGCAGACACGGCTACCATCAGCACGAACAACGCGCTGTAAGATTTTCCTTCTTCGGTGGGATCAAGCCCCGGTCTGCCAGCCATCTGCTCTACCTATTCCTCAACTCCAAAAGCCGCCGCGCGGCCGCCGTCCCGATACTCAGTCGAATAGTCAATCGAATAGTCAGTAGTCATTTGCCCGCGCGAACCCACAGCCCCTCGATAATGTAGCCGGCGAGAAAAACCAGGATGCCGATGCCGGTGAACTCGTATTCGTGTCCCATCCCGTGCGGCTGGGTGACGCCGACGTACAAGCGCGAACCCGACGTCGGCGAGTCCGAGCGCCTGCAATACTTTGGCGAGGATGAACACGGGGTCGTCGCGGCCACGTCAGATGTTAATCCAGGGCGTAACCAGGATGTACTTGATGTTGAGCGCGTGCCGCAGCGCCATCTTGATGAACACGCCGGCCATCGCGATCAGCAGGAATCCCGTGATGCCGAAGCGCACCGGTCCCCACTTCTCCAGAATTTCGGGACCGCCGCCGGGAAACGCCGACCATGGATCGTTCGCCGGTCTCGCCGCGTATCCAGAAATACAAAGCCGCGTAGCCGACCACGAAGTAGCCGACTATCAGGAACAATCCGAAAATTGCCGACGCCAGGTAATCGCGGAAGCCGAACATGTACGGCAAGATCGACGTTGGTCAGCGCCTCGACCAGATGCGGATCCCAGACCTGGCCGGGCCAGAACCAGTTCCAGCCGGGACCGCGGAAAAACGTGCCGATGATGATGAACGAGACCCACAAAATGTGGAAACCGATGAAGAACGACAGGATCTCGAACCATCGCTCGCGCAGCGTGTAGTAGCCGTTACCCTTCGGATTGATGTCGAGATACGGGATCAGCATCAGGCCGACGATGATGAAGCTCGGCAGCACGACGCCCGCGTACCACGGATCGAAGAACACCAACATTTCCTGCAAGCCGAGGAAGTACCACGGCGCCTTCGACGGATTCGGCGTGCGGGTCGGATTCGACGGCTGCTCGAGCGGCGCGTTGAGCAGCAGCGACCATACCGTCAACACGATGATGACCAGCAGCGTGATCAGGAATTCGTTGCGCACGAGGAACGGCCAGGTATGCAGCTTCTCCTCGACGCCGCTGCCCGCCTTTTTGATCGGTACTTCGATGCGCTTGCCGGCCGCCGCCGGTGGAGTCCGCGACGCAGCTCCAGCGCCCGCGCCCGCCGCGCGCATCACGATGCCGCCGTCATTACCTTCAGGGCTTGCCATGATAATCCCTATCTGAGGTGCTCAGTCCTCGTCGTCTCTCCACGGCTCCGGCGCTGCCAGCACATACATTAGATATAGCAAGAGCAGCATGCCGATCGGCACCGACAGCACTCGCACAATTCCCTGGTGCAAAAACCACGAAAATATGTCTCCCATCTCCGCCTCGACCCCGGCCTAGAGCGGCCCCGACATGCCGTCGCGGCGGATTCGCCAGAAATGCACCGCCATGAAGATACTCGCGATCAACGGAAAAAAGATGCAGTGCAAGATGTAAAATCGCAGCAGCGTATGCGGTCCGATTTCGGCGCCGCCGAAAATAAATGCGCGCGCGTCGTAAACCGGATTCACGCCGAGCACTTCATGGAACGGGCCGCCATGCCCGAGCAGCGGCGTCGCGCGCGCCATGTTCGATCCGACGGTCACCGCCCAGATCGAAAGTTGATCCCACGGCAGCAGGTATCCGGTGAACGACAGCAACAGCGTCAGCACCAGCAGGATCACGCCGACCACCCAGTTGAACTCGCGCGGCGGTTTGTACGAGCCCGTCATGAACACGCGGAACATATGCAGCCAGACCGCGATCACCATTCCGTGCGCGGCCCATCGATGCATATTGCGCATCAGCATCCCGAACGGCATGTCGAACTCGAGGTACTTCATGTCGGCGTATGCGTATTCCGCCGTCGGCCGGTAGTAGAACATCAGGTAGACGCCGGTGATCACGGTCACGAGGAAAAGCAGAAACGTGATACCGCCCATGCACCAGGTGAAGCGCAGGCGGACGGTGTGCTTCTGCACTTTCGACGGATGCAGATGGAGCCAGACGTTGCCGGAGACCATCAGGATCCGGTTGCGCGGCGTATCTTCGTAGCCGTGTCGAAAGATCGATTGCCAGGCCTGCGAATCGGTTATCTGGCGTTTCGTTTCGTTCCAGTCAAACTTAGCCATCCGCTATCCAAGCTCCATGGAGCGCGCAAAAAAAGCGCTCACAGCAATCTCAGCAAAAACCGTGAAAAAATCAAATGCTTTCGACGATGTACTCGCGCGCATGCTCGAAATCCGGCGTAAGGCTACCTAATTTTGCCCGATCTCTGCAACAAAAAAGAGTCATTGAATCGCGTTTTCTAATATACGCCTGAACGCAAGAAAGCGAGCGTCCTGGCGGGAAGAAAATTGAACCCGCCGGAGCGATCGAATCGCTCCGGCGGGTTTCGTCGATCGGGATCGAGATAGCCCGGTTACATGCCGGTGCCGGTCAAGGCCACGTGATGCGGACTCGTCGGATCTTGCGAGATTCCGACGCTCAGCGACGCGCTGCGCGTGCCTGCCTCGGTCGGTGCGAACGCCACCGCCACGTTGCAGTACGAATGCGGGGCAAGTGTCGAGCCGCATCCGCCGAGGATCGTGAAGTCAGTTGGGTCGGCGCCGCCAATACTGTCCGTGAGCGACAGCGTAAACGGCGACTTGTTGGTCACGGTCACAGTTTTTATCTGTTCGTCGGTCATCAGGAGACTGCCATATGCCAGCGAGGTCGGAGCGACGGTCGCGGGAATGGTAGCCGGGACGGTGAGCGACACCAGATGAGGGCTGGCAGTGTCGGGACTGGTGCTGATCGCGACGGTGGCCGATTCGAGGCCGAGCACGCCAGCCGTAAATTTTACGGTGATCGCGCAGGTGGTCTTTGCCGCGATCGTCGTCCCGCAAGTCCCGCCCTCGAGCGAGAAGTCTGCCGCGTTGGTGCCGCTGAAGTTCTTGCTCACACTGACTGCGACGCCTTGATGATTGGTCACCGAGATCGTTTTGGTGACAGGCGTGCCGAACCTGACGTCGGGCCACGTGACAGTAGTGCTGGAGGTGGTGACGTCGGCAATGCCGCTGCCGGAGAGTGCAACGTGCTGAACGCCGGTGCCGGCGTCGTCGCTAATCGTCAGTGTAGCGGTGCGCGCGCCGAGTGCAGCCGGGGTAAATCCGATCGAGATCGTGCAGGTGGCGGCAGGCGCGAGGCCGCCACCAGGACAAGTCGAGCTGCCGGGCGCGAATTCGCTCGGGTTGGATGACGCGACGTTCGTGATGACGAGCGGGGCATGGCCTGAGTTCCTGATCGTCACGTTTTTGGTGACCGTGTTGCCAACCGGTTCGTTGCCGAAGGCAAGCGACGTGGGCAATGTGGCAGCCGGCGTCGGTGTCGGTGTAGCAGTGGCTGTCCGCGTCGCCGTCGCGGTGCGTGTTGCGGTAGCTGTCGACGTAGCAGTTGCCGTCGACGTAGCAGTTGCGGAGGCCGTAGCGGTTGCCGTGGCCGTAGTAGTTGCGGTCGGCGTACGCGTCGGCGTCGGCGTCGCGGTTGCTGTAGGAGTGACAGTTGGCGTAGGTGTCGCGGTCGTCGCCGAGCTGTAGCGCAGCAGCATTACGTCGTTTTGTCCCACTGCGTTGCCGGCGGCGGACGCGAAGCTTCTCGACTCACCCACCACGTAGAGGTCGGTTCCATCGGTGGCCACTCCGTTGGCCTTGTCATCCTGGGTGCCACCGAAGAGCATTGTCGACAAGGTGTTGCCGTTCGCGGGATCTATCTCGACGAGCACCGCGTCGGCTCCGCCTGATCCTTGACTCTTTGTATAACCGACGGCGAAGAGCCTGTTCCCAAGCGCGGTAACTCCGGTGAGTTCGTCAGTGTTGGGCCCGCCGGAAGTTTTTCGCCAGATCAGGTTGCCGCTCTCGTCATACTTTTCGACCAGGAAATCCTCGCTGCCGGTGACGCTCGGAGTAGAGGCATACCCTACGGCGTAAATCGCGCTCGCCGATCCGGTTACCGCATTGAAGTTACCGCTCAGGGTATTGTCCTTGCCGCGCCAGACCAGGTTGAGGCTGGGGTCGTACTTCCACACAGTGGGACGTTGAACGCTATCCCCCTCGGATTGCCATTCACTTTCACCAGCGGCGTAGATCCCGCCGTCGAGGACCGTTACAGCCGTGGCGTCGGAGAAGCCGCCGGCGCCGGGCACGAAGCACTGATTGAACTGGATACCGACGCTTGAATCCGTTGCCGACGCGATCAGATTACCGGACGAATCAAACTTCGAGAGGATATAGGCGTCGTAGCTGCACGGTTGGCCGAGGCCGGCTGCATAGACAAAGTTAGATCCACTTTCGACGGAGGTCGTTGCCGCCTGAAATAATTCCACGCCGCTGTATGAGAAAAAGTTTGGCGTGTCCTCCCAGACTGAAGCCTCCCGCTCCGGCGCCGTCGGACCCGTCAAGGGCAAACTTCGCCGCGATGCTTTTGACTTCCTTGCCACCGACGTTGTCAGTCGAGAGCGAGTAGTTCGGTCCGTCGGCGTAAACACCTTCGCTGGTGGCGGCAATCCCGTAGAAGTCGGTGCCGAAAGCGAAAGATTTCGCCCAGGCAGGGATCGCGCCTGGCGTCGTGGGTATCGCATAGTTGAGGACAATTGCCGAATCACTGGCGCCCCCAGTTTCAGGTTGTACGTCACCTGACAGGTAGATCGATCCGTTGTTGATGGTGATAGCGGTACCGCGCTGATCGCCTGCGCCGCCAAAGAAGGTCGCACCGTCAAAGGTCAGCGGGGGCGGCGGCGTGAAAGCTTGGTTCGTCGCGACCGAGCCCATGCCAGTCTGGCCGCCGATCACATAGAAAGTTGAACCTACGACATCGCCGACCGCGGCGTAGCGAGCGGTGGGTATCGGCGCCTGCTCGGTCCAACTATCTCCTGCAGGGTCGTATTTTTCGTTAACCGCCAGCGCAGCGCCCCCGGCAGTTACTCCGCCGATCACGTATATATGTCCGTTGATCACATCGGCGGTGGCTGAATCCCGGGCGGTTGGCATCGGCGAGCCGGCTGACCAACTGTCGAGTACAGGATTGTAGACATCCACATTGTTGACCACGACGTTGGAAGCCTGGATAACGCCGCCAATCGCGTAGAACAGTCCGTTGACCGCGGCACCCATCATGTTTAACCGCGAGGTTGGGATTGGTTGGCCGGAGGTCCAGCTATTCGCGACCGGATCGTAAATCTCGGTAGTGGTTGCCGGGGTGCAGGGCGGGCACGCCTGTTCTCCGCCGGCGACGTACAACTTGCCCCCAATAACGCCGACCGCGGCGCCGACGCGCGCCGTTACCATCGAAGCGCCGATCGACCACGCGTTGGCAACCGGGTCGTAGATTTCAAGCTGGTTGGTGATGCCGATTCTGCAGTCCGAGGTTATGCATCCTCCGACCACGTACATCAGGCCGTTGATGACGCCGATGCTTGCACCGGCGCGTGACAGAATCGGTGTTGCGCCGGTTGTCCACGAATCTGTGGCCGGATTGTAGATATCCAGGGTTCCGGTTCCCTCGTCGACTCCGGTGTCATTGTATCCATAGATGTAGATGAGCCCGTTGATCTGACCGCTGGCGACAGGATTTGCCAGGTTGGTGATGGTCGGGTCGGGGGCCTTGGTGGTCCAGACGCCCTGGGCGGACGCGTGACCTGCGGAAAAGATCGTGGCAATCACTGCGATCATCGTGACGATGCTGAATCGCGACACGAATGCACGGAGACCTACTTTCCTGCTGACGCAGGAAACCTTGAGAAATGTCATGGATGCGCCCCCTCGAAGCGTTTCGGATGCGATCCAGCGCCGAAATCAGGCGCTAAATCGGCACGGAGATGTACTCCCCACAACGTAGGCGTTGTTTTTCAGCTCACAAATTGTTCCTTCGGACGGAACCGGGAGCGAATGAATAGCGGATTCACCAACGGATCGGGTTCCCCGGCGTTGCGCGCGAGGCGCCGAAACGAATCAAAAAAACCGCCGGAGCGATCGAATCGCTCCGGCGGTTTTCGTCATTCAGAGAAGCTGTTGGTTAACTGCCGGTGCCGGTCAGGCTCACATTGTGCGGGCTGGCCGCATCGCCGACCGCGCTGACTCCGAGAGTCGCGCTCTCATCGCCGACAATGCTCGGCGTGAACTTCAACAAGTACGTGCAATGCGCACCGCCGCCCGCCAGCGTCGCGCCGCAGGTCCCGCCCGCCACCGGGATAATGTCACCCGAGTTTGGCCCCGTGACGCTCTCGCTTAGTGTCACCGTCGCACCACCGCTGTTGGTGACGGTCACAGTCTTGTTCAGCGACGAATGCCGCCGACGCGATCGTGCCGAAAGCGATGCTCGCCGGAAGCGCCTTGATTGGCGTGATTCCGGTTCCGCTCAGCGCCACCGCCGCCGGACCGCCGTTGGGGTCTTCCGCTACTCCGATCGATAGCGTGCCGCTCTCCGCGGTCTCCGTGCTGGGCGTAAACGTCACCGCAGTAAGTGCAGCTCGACGACGCCGCCAACGACCCACCGCAGCTGCCGCCCGTCACCGCGAAGTCGCCCGCATTGGCGCCGCCGATGTTCGTGCCGGTCAGCGTTATCGGTCCGCTGGTGGCGTGGTTGGTGACGGTGATGCTCAGCGCCTTGGAGGCCGTCTGCGCGACGTTGCCGTAGACGCAGCTTGGTAGCGGATAGAGATTCCGGTATCGTCGCCATCGCATTGAAGGCAACCGTGTACGGGCTCAGCGGATCGGGGCTGTCGCTAACCGTCATCGTCGCCGACTCCGGTCCGGTCGCCGTCGGAGTGAAGGTCACGATCAGCGTGCAAATCCCTTTCGCCGCCAGCGTCGAGGTGCAGGTGCCGCCCGTGACGCTGAAGTCGCCGCGTTCGGCCCGCTGAAGCCCTCGCTCAAGCGAAACCGCACTGCTCTGCTTGTTGCTGCACGGTGATCGTCTTGATCGCTTCATCCCGTCCTTGACGTTGCCGAATCGCGTAGCTCGTCGGCGTAACCGTCATGTCGACCGTGCCGGTGCCGCTGGCCGCCACGTGCTGCGGGCTGCTCGCGGTGTTGTCGTTCACCGAGCAGCGTCGCGCTGTGCGTGCCGAGCGAGCTCGGCGTGAACCCGATCGCGATCGTGCAGGTCGCCAGGTGCGCCAGTCCGCCCGGCGGGCACGTCGTCGCGCCGGTGGCGGCGAATTCAGGATCGCTCGAGGTCACGTTGCCGATGAACAGCAGGTTCGTGCCGGTGTTTTTGACTGTCAGATTCTTGACGACGAGATCGCCAACCGGCGAGCTCCCCATCGCGATCGTTGACGGCACTGAAATAGTTGTCGTCGGCGTAGCGGTAGCCGTCGCTGTGGCTGTGCTGTCGATGTCGAAGTATCCGTCGCTGTGGAAGTTGCAGTAGCCGTGTCGGTCGCAGTCGAAGTTGCGGTGGGCGTGTCCGTCGCAGTCGCCGTCGCTGATGCCGTCGCGGTCTGAGTAGCCGTAGCCGTTGCGGTCGCGGTCGCCGTCGACGTTGCGGTCGCCGTCGTGGTCGCGGTGGCCGTGGCAGTCGGTGTATCGGTTGCAGTTGCGGTATCACTCGCCGTGGCGGTTGCGCTAGCTGTCGACGTTGCGGTCGCCGTCGCGGTCGCGGTGGCAGAAGCGGTCGCGGTCGCGGTCGGTGTTGGCGTTGGCACGCTATAATGGATTGTTCCGGTTGCCGGGCTGCCGGATATGGTGGTCGCGTACAGACTGTTGAGCAGCACCGAGACCGTGTTGCGTCGGCATTCGCGACGATCAGGTCGGGCTTGCCGTCGCCGTTGACGTCGGCCGCCGTCACCGAACTGCGGGAAGCTGCCTGCGGCAAAGGTCTGCTGGGTGGCGAAGCTGGGCGTGGTGGCGCCCGGGGCGGTGGTGTTGAGCAGCACCGAGACCGTGTTGGTCGCCGTCATTCGCGACGATCAGGTCGGGCTTGCCGTCGCCGTTGACGTCGGCCGCCGTCACCGAGGTCGGGTTGGTGCCCGTGGCGAAGGTCTGCTGGGTGGCGAAGCTGGGCGTGGCGGCGCCCGGGGCGGTGGTGTTGAGCAGCACCGAGACCGTGTTGGCGTTCTGCATTCGCGACGATCAGGTCGGGCTTGCCGTCGCCGTTGACGTCGGCCGCCGTCACCGAGAACGGGCCGTTGCCCGCGGCGAAGGTCTGCTGGGTGGCGAAGCTGGGCGTGGTGGCGCCCGGGGCGGTGGTGTTGAGCAGCACCGAGACCGTGTTGCTGCGCTGCTCATTCGCCACGATCAGGTCGGGCTTGCCGTCGCCGTTGACGTCGGCCGCCGTCACCGAGATCGGGAGGCTGCCGGTGGCGAAGGTCTGCTGGGTGGCGAAGCTGGGCGTGGTGGCGCCCGGGGCGGTGGTGTTGAGCAGCACCGAGACCGTGTTGTCGTTGCTGATTCGCGACGATCAGGTCGGGCTTGCCGTCGCCGTTGACGTCGGCCGCCGTCACCGAGTCGCGGCGCGCTGCCCGTGGCAAAGGTCTGCTGGGTGGCGAAGCTGGGCGTGGCGGCGCCCGGGGCGGTGGTGTTGAGCAGCACCGAGACCGTGTTGCTCGCTCGAATTCGCGACGATCAGGTCGGGCTTGCCGTCGCCGTTGACGTCGGCCGCCGTCACCGAGTACGGGCTCGATGCCCGTGGCGAAGGTCTGCTGGGTGGCGAAGCTCGGCGTGGCGGCGCCCGGGGCGGTCGTGTTGAGCAGCACCGAGACCGTGTTGCTGCTGAAATTCGCGACGATCAGATCGGGCTTGCCGTCGCCGTTGACGTCGGCCGCCGTCACCGAAATCGGGCTGCTGCCCGTGGCGAAGGTCTGCTGAGTGGCGAAGCTACTGCCGTCAAAGGTCGTTGTGGGCGCCGGAGTCGTGTTGAGCAGCACCGAGACCGTGTTGCTGTTGAGTGTTCGCGACGATCAGGTCGGGCTTGCCGTCGCCGTTAACATCGCCCGCCGTCACCGACGCGGGCCGAAACCCGTTGCGCCGCTACCCGTCTGAAAGGCTTGCTGGGTGGCGAAGCTTGGCGTGGCGGCGCCCGGGGCGGTGGTGTTGAGCAGCACCGAGACCGTCCTGCTGCTGAAATTCGCTACGATCAGGTCGGGCATGCCGTCGCCGTTGACGTCCGCTGCCGTCACCGACCGCGGGCTGCCTTGCGTGGCAAAGGTCTGCTGGGTGGCGAAGCTGGGGGTGGTGGCGCCCGGGGCGGTGGTGTTGAGCAGCACCGAGACCGTGTTGCCGCTGTTATTCGCCACGATCAGGTCGAGCTTGCCGTCGCCGTTGACGTCGGCCGACGTCACCGAGATCGGGAAGCTGCCCGCGGCGAAGGTCTGCTGGGTGGCGAAGCTGGGGGTGGTGGCGCCTGGGGTCGTGGTGTTGAGCAGCACCGAGACCGTGTCGTCGTTCGTATTCGCCGTAATCACGTCGGGCCGGCCGTCGCCGTTGAGGTCGGCCGCCGTCACCGAGGTCGGCTCAGACACCCCGCTGCCACGAAGAAGACCTGCTGGGGCGAAGCTGGGCGTGGTCGCGCCCGGCGCGGTGGTGTTGAGCAGCACCGAGAACCGTGTTGCGTCAAGTTCGCGACGATCAGGTCGGGTTTGCCGTCGCCGTTGATGTCGGCCGTCGTCACCGACTGCACGGCACCGCCCAGGGCAAACGTCTGCTGGGTGGCGAAGCTGGGAGTGGCGGCGCCCGGGGCGGTGGTGTTGAGCAGCACCGAGACCGTGTTGTCGCCAGCATTCGCCACGATAAGGTCGGGCTGGCCGTCGCCGTTGACGTCGGCCGCCGTCACCGAGTCCGGGAAGCCGCCTACGTATGAAAGTCTGCTGGAAGGCGAAGCTGGGCGTCGTGGCGCCCGGAGAGGTGGTGTTGAGGAACACCGAGACCGTGTTGTCGTTCGCATTTGCGACGATCAGATCGGGCAAACCGTCGCCGTTGACATCGGCCATCGTCACCGAGTCTCGGGCCGCCACCTGTGGCGAAGGTCTGCGCGGCGGCGAAGCTGGATGTGAAGCTCCTCGCCGCACCACCGCCGCCGAGCAACGACATCTGAAACATCTTGTCGGGTGGATTGCCGTTACTCCCGGCGACCGTCACCGGAATCGTCGCGCTGGTCATGCCGGCCGGAATCACAATCGATCCCATCGCCGCCGTGTAATCCGTCCCGGCAAGCGCAGTGCCGTCTAAAGTCTGGTACTGAAGAAACGCATCGTAGCTGGTGTCGCCCGCGCGCGTGATCGGAAAATTAAGTATGGTCGATGAGCTGCTGGTTACGGTAACGCCGCCGTTCGAGATGTTCAGCGTGGTGGCATCGCCCCACACCGAAAGCGCAATCCCCACCGCGAGCAGAACGATCGATGCTGTCAGGCTCTTATGTTTCAATCGGAACTCCCCGGCCGGCGTTCAATAGTGAACGCAACACCGCTACGTCTGGTGCGGAACGCGACTACTCGCGTTCCTGCCAACTAGATTCGTGCGGAACCGCCACGAACGATCCCTTTGCAGTGTTCAGAAAAAGGCTAGGGCTGGGCTAGTCGCAGATAGTAGGCCCCGTTTACTCTTGCACCGACTTCAAGTCAAATAGCTCTTCGAAAGACAAAAATGGCTTATGGTGACGAAATCTTAGCTAAAAGCAATTTTCAGGCGATTTCGCGAATCTGCGCATCGAGCGCCAAGCAGCGTTTACGATTGAGGCTTGTCGGTGCGGCGGAAGCGGCTGAAGAAGGCGACGATCAGGCCCCACAGCACCATCAGGACTGCGATGCCGATTACGCCGAGGCCTACTCCGGCGAGGATTCCGGTCGCGCATAGGACTGCGCCGATTACGAATAGCGGGATTGCGAAGGCGATCGGATTGAACGGATCGTTGCGCGCCGCTCGCTCGACCATCGCTGCGGCTTGCTCGGACGTGCCCGCGTCTTCGTTGCTCTCTTTCAGCAGGCTCACTGCGTAGTCGGTGAGTTCCTGCCGATTGGGCATCGCGCGCAGACGGTCGGCGAGCTCCTTGGCGAGCTGCTCGACGCGTTCGTCGTTTTCCTGGGAGTCAGAGTCGGGTTTGTTCGATTCAGCCACGCTGCGCTAAAGGCTCAACTGTTTTTGCGCGCGACGATCACCGTATGCACTGACATAGGACTGATCTTTTCGTTGCGCTCGAGCGTGATCGGATGGCCCTTGAGGACGTCCTTCTTGCGCAGCTTGGTGGTCCATCCCAGTTGCCGCGTGATCGGATTGACGACCGCATTGAGCGCCGCGACTGCTTTGTTCGAGCTCTGAAAATGCGTCGTGAGCGCGATGCGTCCGCCCGGCTTACACACGCGCACCATCTCCGACATCATCCGGTACGGATCGGGCACGACAGTCAGCACGTGAAATGAGGTGACGTAGTCGAAGCTGTTGTCGGGATAGTTCAGATTAAGTGCGTCGCCGAGGCTGAGCTCGATATGTTTCCAGCCGTTTTCGGTGACGCGTTTCTCTGCGCGCTTGAGCATGTCGGCCGACGGATCGATCGCGACAACGTGCGCATACGGCGGATATCCGTCGAGAGCGATTCCGGTGCCGACGCCGACTTCGAGCACGCGATTGCCGGGCCTGAGATTCAGGCTCTCGATAACCTCATGCTCGCGATCGACAAAAACCCGGCCGAAGAAGAAGTCGTAGAAGCGCGCCAGATCTGAGTAGACGCGGCTTTCGTGCGGTTGGGACATTGGAAGACACCCTCGGGGTTGGACTGCCCAGGAGATCAGTGCGTGACAGGATCTTCCGCGCGAGGCATCAAGCCGCCGCGTTGATTCCTCGTAACTGACGTTTGACGGAAGTTATATCGCGTTTACGAAATCGCCACTGGCGACCTTTCTTGAAAGCCGGAATAATGTTGCGCCGCGCAAATTCATTCACGGTGTCCGGGCTCAGGTCGAGCAGGAACGCGACTTCGCGGGAATTCAGGAGTATGTCGTCTTTATCGGCCATATCAGTCCAACAAGACGCCTTATCGGGGATTTTGTCGGGACGCGATTTTGTAATATGCGCCCACCGCGGAAGTCAAGGTAAACGGCACTGAACACCTGAATATTTGCCCACAAGCCCGAAAAATCGTGAAGTTTCAATTAAGTCTCATAGCTACATTAACGACTACTAAACACTAATCTGGGTCAACTTGCGCATCTGAATTCTGTAGTCGTACCATGCCCTTGTAACTACAATACATGAAAACAGGCCGGTCAGCACTCCGACACATAGAGTGACTGCGAAGCCCTTCACCGGTCCGGTTCCGAATTGAAATAGAATCAGGCCCGCCGCGAAGGTCGAGATATTCGAGTCGCGAATCGCCGACCACGCGCGTTCGTAGCCGAGCTTCACCGCCTCGCGCGGCGATTTTCCGTTGCGCAACTCCTCGCGCATGCGCTCGTTCACCAGCACGTTGGCGTCGACCGACATTCCAAGCGTCAGCACGATTCCTGCGATACCGGGCAAGGTGAGCGTCGCGCCGAGCGCTGCCATCACGCAGATCAGCAGCAGGATATTCAGCGACAATCCGAAGTCGGCGAGCAGGCCGGCGCCGCTGTAGTACACGGCCATGAAGATCAGCACGGCGCCCGCGCCAATCACGAAAGACATCTCGCCCTGGCGAATCGAATCGCGGCCGAGCGACGGACCGACGGTGCGCTCCTCTTCGATTTCGACCGGCGCGGGCAGCGCGCCCGATCGCAACACGATCGCGAGATCGTGCGCCTCGTCCATCGAGAAGCGTCCGGTGATTTGCACGTGACCGCCGGGAATCCGCTCCTTGATGACGGGGGCGGAGTAGACGGTGTTATCCAGCACGATCGCAAGACGCCGCCCGACGTTGTCCGCGGTCATCGCGTCGAAGATTCCCGCGCCGCGATTGTCGAGCTCGACCGCAACGTACGGACCTTCGAGCCGCGCGCCGGGACGCACTCGCGCGTCAGTGACGACGTCGCCGGTCATCAGCACCGGCGACTCGACAAGATATGGATCCCTGCCGCCGCTCTCCGATGTGCCGTAGATGAGTCTCGTCGCCGGGCGGGCGGACCGTTCTTGATCGCATCCTGCACGTTGTTGGTATCGTCGACCAGCTTGAATTCGAGCACGGCGGTTTTGCCGATCAGTTCCTTGGCGCGCTCGGGGTCCTGGATACCGGGAAGCTGCACGAGGATTTCGTTGTCACCTTCCTTGGCGACGGTGGTTTCGCGCACGCCCAGCTGATCGATTCGGTTGCGGATCGTTTCGAGCGCCTGATCCATCGCGTTGGTCTTAATCGTCGTCAACTCTTGCGGCTTGAAGTTGAGCGAGTAGACCGGGCCGACGCTGGATGAATCGGTATTGCTCGACACGGTCAAATCCGGGAACGATTTCGAGCGCGAGGTCGAGGAACGCGGTGCGATCGGAGCTTGTCTTGAGCTTGGCGACCAGGTTGCCGGAATCGTCGACCGAGACGTCGCCGGCTATTTTGTTATCCTTGAGTTCTTTTTTCAGGTCGTCGGCGCGGCGATGCATCTGGGTCTTCACCGCGTCGTCGAGCTTCACCGCCATCAGCAGATGCGTCCCGCCTTGCAGATCGAGGCCGAGCTGAATCTTGGTCGCGCCGAATCCGGCCTTGTACCAATCGGGCAGATCGAGGTTGAGGCTGGGCAGCAGGATGAGTATCGCCGCCAGCACGATACCGCCGGCGAGGTAGATGCGGGTGAGGCCGCTGCCGTTGGTGAAATGCATGTAGAGAAAGGACACGACCAGCACGAGCAGGATCAGGATCGGTCCGAAACTTTGCGACTGTTCCACTTATAATCAGGCCTCTACTTGTCGTCTTTCTTCGTCGATGTCTTGTAGGTCGACATCCCGGCGATTTGCGATCGCTCGACCCGCAGCCGGACGTTGGGCGCAACTTCGAGCGTGATTACTTTGTCGCCGGCGTCCTGAATCCGCCCGATGATGCCGCCGGTCGTCACCACTTCGTCGTTGCGCTTGAGCGAGCTCAGCAATTTCGCCTGCTCCTGCGCCTTCTTGTTCTGCGGCCGGAAGACCAGGAAGTACATGACGGCGACGACCAGCGCCATGATCGGCCCCGGTCCGGTCATCAACTGCTGGACAAACGACGGATTGTCGGCTGGCGTGCCGGCGGCGGCCTGCGCCCATGCGGTACCTTCGAACAACATCAGATCACGACCTCGAGATCGATCGAAAAATTCAAGCTAAGTCTCCTGCAACAGCGGCCTCGCGCCAGCCGGCCGACGTGACCATCGCGTACGCCTTGAAATTCCCGGAAGCGATAGCATCGCGGCATTCACGCATCAAGCTCGCGAAGAAGTGGAGATTATGCTCCGTCAGGGCGCGCGCCGCGAGTATCTCGCCCGACAAATATAGATGACGCAGGTAGGCGCGTGAATGGGTCCGGCACGGGCGGCATTGGCAGGCCGGATCGAGCGGCGTCGAGTCGCGCGCGTGCGCAGCCTGCTTGATCGAGACGGCGCCGATGCTGGTGAAGGCCATTCCGTTGCGCGCATTTCGCGTCGGCAGCACGCAGTCGAACATGTCGAAGCCCATCGCAATTGCGGCGAGCAAGTCCGACGGCGTGCCGACGCCCATCAGGTAGCGCGGTTTGTCAGCCGGCATCATCGACGCTGACAGCGCCGCCATCTCGAGCATCGCGGCCTTCGGCTCGCCGACCGACAGTCCGCCCGCCGCATAGCCGTCGAACGGGATCGAAGTTATCTGCGCCGCCACTGGTCTTGCGGAGATCGTCGAAGATGCTGCCCTGGATAATTCCGAACAGCGCCTGGGTCGTGCTTTTGCGCGCCGCGAGACTGCGCTCGGCCCATCGCGCGGTGAGTTCGAGCGACTTGAGCGCGCGGCGATGCTCGGCGGGGAAGGGCGTGCATTCGTCGAGCGCCATCATTATATCCGCGCCGAGCTGTTCCTGGATGTCGATCGCGCTTTCGGGCGAAAGCATCAGAGGCGCGCCGTCGAGATGCGACCGAAAGCGGATTCCCTCTTCGTTGATCAAATTGATTTTCGCGAGGCTCATCGCCTGGAAGCCGCCGGAGTCGGTCAGCACCGCGCCGGGAAATCCCATGAAGCGCGCGACGCCGCCCATCTCGCGGATCAGGTCGGCGCCAGGGCGAATCGCGAGATGGTACGCGTTGGCGAGCACCATCGTGTAGCCCATCGACCACAACTCGTCGGGCGCCATCGCTTTGACGGCGGCGCGCGTGCCGACCGGCATGAACGCAGGCGTCGCGATTGCGCCGTGCGGAGTCACGATCCGTCCCGTGCGCGCGTCGCCCTCGACGGCACTCACGCTGAATTCGATTGGTCCGTTCACAGGATTAACATCGCGTCGCCGTAGCTGAGAAAGCGGTAGCGATGGCGAATCGCTTCTCGGTACGCATTGAGAAGCTGATCGCGTCCCGCAAACGCCATCGCGAGCGCGAGCACCGTCGTGCGCGGCATATGGAAGTTCGTCAACATCGCGTCTGCCAGCTTGAAGCGAAAGCCCGGATGAATAAAGAGCCCGGTGAAACCCTCGACGTCGCCGGTAATCGCCCACGACTCGAGCGCGCGCGTCGAGCTGGTGCCGACCGTGATGATACGCCCGCCGATTCGCCGCGCATGATCGATTGCGGTCTGCGTCGCCGGCGGAATCGTGTACCACTCGGATTCCATCGTGTGACTCTCGACCTCGACGGCGCGCACCGGCGCGAAAGTGCCGGGACCGATGTGCAGCGTAACCGTCGCGGTGCGGATTCCCGCATCAGCCAGCGCTTTGAAAACTGTCGTCGGTGAAATGCAGTCCCGCAGTGGGTGCCGCGATCGCGCCGGGCTGCGCGCATACACGGTCTGGTAATCGTCGATATCGGCGGGGCCGACGGTGCGATGTATATAATGAGGCAGCGCGAGCGTGCCGTCGCGCTGGAGTATCTGCTCGATCGACGTATCGCCTTCAGCTCACGACGATTGGCCGTCCGGGTTTCGCGTAGCCCGCGATTCTCAGCACATGACCGTCGCTCAGGATGAGGCGCGAGTTGTCCTTCAGCACGCGATGCGTCCGAATCAATGCGAGCCACGCGCCGCTGGGACCTTCAAGCGGGCTGGCAGGCCGCACCATCAGCAACTCGACGCGCCCGCCCGATTCCTTCTGCGCAAACAACCGCGCCGGCAGCACGCGAGTGTCGTTGAGCACGATCAGATCGCCCTCGCGCAGATGTTGCACGAGTTTGTAGAAGCGCGAATGCTCGACCGATTTGGCTTTGCGATCGAGCACGAGCAAGCGCGCCTCGTCGCGACGAGCCAACGGCTCCTGCGCAATCAGTTCTTCAGGCAATTCGTAGTCGAGTTCAGAAAGCCGCATCGAGTAGAAACGAAGTCGTCATTCGCGCGCGAAGCTAGTTCGCGCAGTCACGATTAACTCTCGATTATACGGGAAAGCGACGAGCGTGCGACTCAGTTCGGTATCAATGTCCGAGCAGCGATTTCCGCACTGCCTGATGTTTGGTTTGCGGATGGAGCCATACGCTCATGATCGCCGGGCAAAATGACGGGTCGTCAACCTCGCCGGTGCTCGAATTGTTCAAATAGGCCAACGTCCGGTTGGTGTCGGAGCAGAAGATGATGACCTGATCGCCTTTCTTCACGTTGGGAATGAGCTTTTTCAATTCCGCTTGCCAGATTCCAAGCTGGCGCGCGTCGCCGACCTTGAGATCGCGCAACTCGGCGATCGCATTCTTCACCAAAGTGTCCGCGGGAACATCCCGGCCCGGCTCGATATCGAGCGCATGAGGCGCGGCGGCAGACCATTGCGGCCCGACAATCCACAAGGTCGCGTCGTACATCCGGATGCCCCACAACGAATGGCGGCCTTTACCGAACGGATGCATCCCCGGGGCCTTGGTAAGCACCTGTGCCGGCAACGGCCGGTGGCTGGCGATTGCGAGAGCTAGCAACAATCAGGATCAGGATTGCCGCGAACCGCAACGCAGCGCCGGCAGGAATTCGGTGTGTCATCAGGTTGACGGGCAAAGCGATCGGCGCGCGATCAGAATGGATAGTTGATGCCGGAGAAGACGGCGGCGCCTTCGCCACCCCATCCGATGTCGACGAAGCCGACGACGAACGGTTCCGCGATTCCGCGAAATCCGATGCCGCCGACCGGGTGCAGATTCCGTGAACGGGTTGTAGCCCATATCGTGCGCGACGCGTCCAGCTTCGGCGAACGGCGCGAGCTCGAGTATCCCGTGGGTGCCGAAGATGTTCTTGTCCCACACCCGCGTGCGCATCTCGACGTTCATCACGAACAGATTGTTGTCGATGAAGCGGCCGGTGCCGTAACCGCGCAGCGTTTCCTGATCGGTCAGCAGGCTCTCGTCGCCGCCCAGGCGCGCCTGCGACCAGAACGGCATCTCGTTGCCGGCCGGCTCGTATTCGTTGAAAACGTGACCGGCAAAGGTGATGCGCTTGCCGATGGTATAGAATTCCCGAAATTCTCCACCGAAGCGGTTGTACGAATGCGAGCTGCCGAACCTGCGATCCGCGATGCCTAGTAAAGCCGCGCGAGCTGGCCCGATCGCGGGATATCCACCGAGTCGCGCGAGTCGTATTGGAGCATCCACTGCGACAGAACTTCGCTGCCGCCGTTGAGTCCCTTCTGATGCGGGAACTCGGTGAAGATTGACGGCACCGAAGTGAAGCCGCCCTCCTGGATTCGCACGTAGCGCGGCCGTCTCCATCATCGAGAGTTGCAACTTGTCGCTGAAGTTCAGGCCGAAAATCGCCTCGCCGTAGAGCTGCTCGGTCGTGTAGTTGCTCTGATTGCCCTCGTGCGAGTGATTGCTCAATCCGAAGAATCGCTCGGTCGGATCGCGCTCGAAATAGAAGCGGCCTTCGAACGACCACCAATTCTTGTGATCGCGGCCGGTCTGGTAGTCGAGATCAACTTTGCGCGCGATCGTCTCCTGCGCACCCGCGACCGCGTACCAATTGGTGTCCGTCGAAGGATAAGCCAGGTAGCGAAAATTGCCGCCCGGTCCGAGCGTGCTGTTGGCGTTGATATCGGGCGCCAGGATGCTGCTGATCTCGTTCTTGTTGTCGGTGAACAGCCAGACCGGCAGCACGCCGTAGGTGACGCCGCCATTGGGATCGGTCGCAACTTCAGGCACCGGAATGAACGGCCACGAATTGGGATCCTGGATTTTGAATGATTTCCAGTCGTAATGCGGCATCTTCCAGGTGCCTGGGTCCAGTAGCGAGAATTGAGACGACGACGTTGGCACTCGACGAAGTTTGCACCGGCGGCGCGGACACCGGGGCTGAGTCGGCGTGCGCGATAGCTAACGAAATTGCAAATGTCGTGATTAGTAGATGAGTGAGGCGAAGATGCGCCGCATGATGAGATCCTGAGATTAAACTTTGCCTGTTGATTTTCGGCTACTCATCCACCACTCCACCGCCCCCACACGCCCCAGCTAAGCCGCCCCGAACGATGGTAGAAGCTGACAGGCTTGCCAGCAGCAATCAACCCTTTAGGCGTCTTCGATCGACTAAATCCATCCTCAGCGGACGGTGACAAATGCGCGCGCGCTTTTCGGCGACTGCGTAAATGTGCAAGGATTCGGTGCCAAGCGGAAAGATTTCCTCAAAAGGAGCTCAGTAATGGCGAAAGCTGACGGCGGAGAATTAATCGCGCGCGTGATGCGCGAGAATCGTGTGAAGTATTGTTTCGCGATCAACGGCGGGCATCTGTTTCCGATCCTCGGCCAGTTGCGCAATCACGACATCAAGCTGATCCACATGCGCCACGAGCAGGCGACCGCCTACGCCGCCGACGCTTACGCGCGCACGTCGGGCGAAGTCGGCGTATGCATGGTCACCGCGGGATGCGGCCTGACCAACGCGGTGACGGGACTGTGCGTCGCGGGACTCACCAACAGCGCCGTGGTCTGCATCTCGGGGCAGCATCCGAACACCGAGGATCATCTCGGATCGTTCCAGGAAGCCTACGGCTCCGAAGTCGTCGACAGCTTCTCGAAGTTCACCAAGCGGGTGACCGACTGGTCCACGATTCAGTTCGATCTGCGATCCGCGTTTCGCGAGGCGATCTCGCCGCCGCAGGGAGTCGCGCTGTTCGAGATTCCGCAGAACATTTTGTATCACCACGACGACGAATCGGGGCAGCGCAAGGGCGCGCGCGAGTTCACGATGGACGACGTGCGCTCGGCGGGAGATCCGGCGAAGATCGATCGCGCGCTCGAGATGCTGGTGGCGGCCGAGCGTCCGCTGATCGCATGCGGCGACGGAGTGTTCTGGTCGCAGGCGGGCGCCGAGATGCGCGAGTTCGTCGAGCTGACCAACATCCCGATCTACGCGCGGCGCGCCGGCCAGGGCGTCGTGTCCGAGGAGCATCCGCTGGCGATTCGCGGTGCGTTCAAGAAGCCGTTCACCGGCGGCGCCGACGTGGTCGTCGCAATCGGCTTCCGCTTCTGGAGCGGCGAGCATTTCGGGCAGCCGCCGACCTGGACCGACAAGGCCAAGTACATCCAGATCGATCCGACGCCGACGCGAATCGGATGGCAGGTTAACGCGGACCTGCCGATGGTCGGCGATCCGAAGATCGTGCTGCAGCAGATGATCAAGCGGATCAAGGAACTCAAGCTCGACTTCTCGAAGAACAAAGGCTCGGCGTGGACCAAGCAGGTCTGGGAAACGCGCCAGCGCTTCGACAATACGATCAAGGAACAGAACGCGAAGGTCACGAAGAATCAGCCGATACATCCGGCGCGCCTGTGCGAGGATCTGATCAAGGTGCTCGACAAAAACGCGACCACCGTCATCGACAGCTTCACGCTCTCCGGATGGATGAGCCGCGCGTTCACCTGCCGCTTCATGGGCCAGGTCGTCGACGCGGGACCGCTCGCGCCGGTAGGTCACGGCGTCGGGATGGGCATCGGCGCGCAGCTCGCGCGGCCGGGTCAGCAAGTCGTCGTGATCAGCGGCGACGGCGGACTCGGAATCGGCGGCTGGGACATGGAGACGGCGGCGCGCTACAAGCTGCCGGTAATCACGGTGCTGTGGAACAACAGCTCATGGGGTCCGAATTTCGATCAGATGCCGGGACTGAAGGGCCGCACCGATCCGTTCAACATGCTGCCGAACATCCGCTACGACAAAATTTTCGCCGAGATGGGATGTCATGGCGAGCAAGTCGAGACCAACGAGCAGATAATTCCGGCGCTAGAGCGCGCATTCAAATCCGGCAAGCCCGCGCTGATCAACGTAATCGGCGACGTAGCAGTCGGCAACGCAACCCTGGGCGGCAATCTGCTGGGTTCGACGGGTTCGAACTAGCAACTCTGTCCGCGTCTGAAATTCTGAAATTCCCTCCCCCGTTCGAAGGGGGAGGGCCAAGCGGGATGCGTGAGTAATCGCGCATCCCGCTTCTTTAGTTGGCAAATCACGTAGCAACTGCGTTGCTGCGGGGTTGCTGGGGTTATGCCCATTTGTGTACAATGGCACTTGCATCCGCTTTTCCCGCATTGAAACATCACGAAGGCAAAGCCTGGCAACTAGAATGCACCCATTTTGAGCGATAAATTTGAGCGGGTCGGTGAAACCGGATTCGACGAACGCAAGCGCGTCTCGCTTTCGAAAGTTGCGGACCGCCTCAACGAAATCCTGCGCCGAGTTTCCGGCCGCGAAAAATCAGGTGAGTTGCGCTTCATCATCTATACCAACGACGTAGGCCAGATCTTGCTGTCGCCTGAAATCGGCGTCCCCTTGCATGAGGCGTGGTTGTATAAAAACCCCGAAGCATTGGCCAGCGTTCGCAGAGGACTCCAGGATGCGGCTGATGGGAAGGTTCACAACCTCGGCTCGTTCGCTGAATTTGCCGACGATGAAATCGACTAGCAGGCGAAGATTTGGCTTCGTACAGGTTGGAGTTTACTGATGAGGCCAAAGGCCAACTCGAACGGCTATGTGCGGAACCAACTTTATCAAAACGACTCAAATCAGTTCGAAAGGCTCTCGGTTATCTCGAAACCGATCCAAGGCATCGAAGTCTTCAAACCCACAAATTCCAAAGTCTGAAAGGACCAAACAAAGAGGAAGTGTTTGAGGCTTACGCTGAAAACCAGACGCCTGCGGCCTACCGGATTTTTTGGTACTACGGTCCTGCGCAAGGAACGATTACGGTTATCGCGATCACCCCACATCCATGACTCAGGCTCCGTAGTCGCGATCCTGATCCTCGCCACTAGTCTCTTTGCCTGCAAAGCGGCGCCGACTTGTCCGGCTGGCACGAGGCAGGTTGGCGAAGGGCCGCCCAATGGATCCGAGATCGAGTGCGTCAAGACCGTCAACGGCGCGGACGTCAAAGAAGGGCCATTCACCGTCTATCGCGACGACGGTTCGAAAATGATGCAAGGCGAGTATCACGACGGCAAGCAGAGCGGCGAATGGACTCAGTGGTACGACAACGGGCAGAAGGCGTCGATCGATCACTACAAGGATGGCGTGCAGGACGGCGAGCATACCGGCTGGTACACCAACGGCAAAATCTCCGCGTTTGGAATGTACAAGGACGGTAAGCGCGACGGTGTGTGGAAGCGATGGGATCCGCAGGGTTTCAAGAATTGGGAAGAGACCTACAAGGACGATAAGAAAATCTCGTGACGACTGAACGTGCAGCTAAGGTGACGATCCTCGACGCCGACCTGTCGCGCGCCGAGCATCAGGATGCGCTGGTCACGATGCTCGACGCGTTCATGCTCGATCCAGGACGGCGCGCCGCTGTCGGAACAAGTCAAACGCGAAATGATACCAGGCCTGCGCGCGCATCCGGCGTGCTACGTATTCCTCGCGTATCGCGACGGCGCGCCGGTCGGCTTTTCGATTTGCTTCCTGGGATTTTCGACCTTCAACGCGCGCCCGCTGATCAACATCCACGACATCTTCGTCGATTCCTCGGTGCGCGGCATGGGAATCGGCTCCAGGATGCTCGACCGAATCGAGACCAAGGCGCGCGAGCTGAATTGCTGCCGTATCACGCTCGAAGTGCGCGAGGACAATCGCGTCGCGCGCGGGCTCTATCGCAAAGAGGGTTTCGATCGGGTCGTCGTTGGCGAAAAGCGCATTCCGATGGAGTTCTGGCACAAACTACTGTGAGTTCGATCGTCGCGATCGTCGCCGGATAAATTTTTCTACCGTCTCGAGCAGCGTTTCCGCTTTGATGGGCTTGCGTAAAAGATCGTCCGCCTCGATTGGCTTGGCGATTTCGCCCACCGCCGAAAGCACGACGACCGGGATATCTTTCAGCTTCCGGTCGCGCATCTGCGCCTCACGAAATGCCCAACCGTCCATCCGCGGCATCATCAGGTCGAGCAATATCAGGTCATGCAAACTGCCTTTGCCAAGCATCTCGAGCGCCGCGAGGCCGTCAGTAGCGTGCGACGCGTGATAGCCCGACATCTTCAGGACTTCGCAGACAGTCTCACCCAGATCGAGATCGTCCTCGACCACGAGAATCCTTGGCACGGCGTGGTCGCGAGTATCACGCGAGCCGATACGCCGTGAGGGGTTTTTGCGACCCGGAACCACGGTAGTTAGTAAGACCGTGAGCGCTTGGCAGAGAAAGCGGTGCTCGATGCGGGAGGTGCCTAGTCTTTTCCTCTTCTATTCGAGTTAGCGATGAGTGGAAGCTCGACAACGATGCGCGCGCCGCCACCGGACCTGCTCTCAGCTCTTATCGAGCCGCCATGTTGTTCGATGATCTGCTTGGCGATATAGAGTCCGAGACCAAGGCCGCCGTAATTGCGACTGACTATAGTTCGTTCGAATCGTCCGAAAATTCTCGAAAAATCTTCCACCGGGATACCAATCCCGCGGTCTTGCACGACCAGCGTCGCTTTGCCGTCTCTCGCCTCCAGCTCGACATCAATTGGCTTGCCCGCGCCGTATTTGATTGCATTGGAAACGATGTTGCCGATCGCTTCGTCGAGCCGAAACTTGTCCACTTGCGTGGCGATTCCTCTTTTCGCGCTCACCTTAAGCTCGCATTTGGAATTCGATGCGTCCTCGGAGAACCGCCCGACGGCTTCCTTGACCACTTCGGCCAAATCTCCGTCCTCCAGCTCCAACTGAAGTCTTCCGCTGGCCAGTTGCGAGACGTCGAGCAGGCGATCCACCAGGCGGCGCATTCTCTCAGTCTGATCCTTGGCCCGATTCACGCTCGCTTGTACCTGGTTCAGGTCACCGGCCTGCGCGTGGCGCTCGAGCAATCCCAGTCGAAGAACCAGGGTGCTCAACGGTGTGCGCAGCTCGTGCGAGGCAATCGCCAGGAACTCATCGCGCATGCGGACCGCAGCCTCAGCTTCCTCCTGGCGTATGCGCTGGCTCAAATCGGTCACCACCACACCGATCGACGGCCTTCCCTCAAGGTCGACCGGATTGAACGAGAATTGAGTTGGAATAGCGTCGCCGGAACTCGGCAACAGCGTCATCTCGGCGCGGACAGGTTCGCGAAGTGCCTGCTTGATCGATTTCCTGAGCGTCTCGCGATCTTCCAAGGGTACGAAGTCGCACACGTCGTTGCCCATGATCCGATCCAGCGGAGTACCGACCATGCGCGCGAACGCGGAATTGCAATACAAGATGGTTCTGTCGCCGGAAAGCGATACCGCCCCTTCGTTCATGCTCTCCACCAGCACGCGATAGGGGTGCTCCGCGCCTTCCAGGGTGAAGACCTTTTCTCCCGACGGGCCCGCCACCACCAGCGCATCGACCTCTCCACCGCGAATCGCGTCGAGAGTCTCTTCAGCTTCCTGAAGACGTTGTCGAAGATCGTCGAGTTCCAGCCGTATTGACGGCTTTTGATTTGCCTTCATCTGGATTTCCCCGCGATGGCAAGGCCGAGGAGCACTCTCGGCCGATCCGATAGGTCGCCGATCATGCGTTTTGTTGGAGGCGGTTCTTCCTTGATCAGAGTGGGCGCGGCGACGATGTTCGATTCGGAGGCGCGGCCCGGCTCCTGATAGATATCGACTACTTCCAGATCGTAGTTACCCTCGAGATTGGTCTCGCAAATTTCGCGCAGATTTTGCACTGCCCTGGTCGAACGGGGAGTAGTGCCGCTGGTGAACAGGCGCAGCATGTAGCGTCCAGGCTTGGGCTTGGACGCCTTGGTGCGGCCCCGCGATCCGATGTGATGAATTTTCGCCACGGTATGACCTCAGACGACACTCAGTTCCAAACTCAGAAGGACCTTCTCAGTCGCAGAAAGATCGCCGATGATGCGCCGCACCGGTACCGGGAGTTTTCGGACCAGCGTCGGAATCGCGACGATCTGGTCGTCCTTGGCACGTTCCGGATTGCGCATCAGATCTACTACCTCGATCGTGCATCGACCCGGCATGTACGTGTCACAGATACGCCGCAGATTTGTGATCGCCGCCTGCGAGCGCGCCGATTGTCCGGCGACGTACAAGCGCATCATCCACGACTCGACGGCCGGCGTTGTGTTCTTTTTCATAACCGCCGACTTCTGAGACCGCGATCCATTGGGATTCTTCGGCGGAGCGGTCTTCTTCTTCACCCGATAACTCTACTCTTCATTATTTCCTAGTGGTGTTTTGAGGCAAGTGACCATTGACTCGGCGGCTCTTCGCCATCGCCGATCGATTATCCAGGAACTTCTTTTCGCGCTTGTTTTCCAGCGAAACCGCCTTCTTCACCGCTGCCGAGTCGGCCTCGAATTCGGCGCGCAGCGCTTCGATATGCGCCTCCATCGCCTTGCGCTTGTGCTCGAGCTGCGCAAGCTTGAGGTCGCTCTCATCAGTCTGCCGAACCCGGTCGTCGCGCTCCTGCTCTTCGAGCGCCACCCGCGCCGAGCCCGTAAGCATTCCCGATGGGCCAAGATACACCTCGATCAGCTTTATTCCTTTGTTGCTCAGAAGGAACTCGCGAATCTGATTCGAGTGATTCATGCCGCGCGCTTTCAGGACGTAAAGTCCGCGATTGCGCTCTCCGGAAACCTCGATATCGCGCACCAGCATCCAGGTGTCGATGAGCGAGGAAATCCCGACGTCGGAGGTTTCGAGCCGTCCGCCATTCTCGGTGAGTACGGTGAAAAACCCGGTGATGCCCTCGGTCTTCAGGAAGTCGATCAGCAGCGTGAGCATCGAGGTTACTTCTCGCTCACTTCCCGCCGAAATCAGGTTCGAGATCGGGTCCACTATCACCACGCCCGGCCGGAATCGATCGACTTCCTTGTGCATCGCAACCAGATGCATCTCGAGGCCGTAGAGAAACGGACGCTGTGCAATGATCCGCAGCTTTCCGCTGTCGAGATGAGGCTGCAAGTCGATGCCTACCGATCGCATGTTTCGGACGATCTGCTGCGCCGATTCCTCGAAGGCAAAGTACAGGACGCGTTCTCCATGCTCGCACGCCGAACGCGTCAGTGCGGCGGCAAAGCTGCTTTTACCCATGCCCGCTGTTCCCGACATCAGAACGGTGCTGCCCCGGTAATAGCCACCAACCCCAAGCATCGCGTCGAGGTCCGGCACGCCGGTGGATATCACCTCGTTCGACACCTTGTGCCGCAACGCCATCGACGTGACGGGCAATACCGAAAATCCCTGTTCGTCGATGATGAAGGGATACTCGTTGGTGCCATGGCTGCTGCCGCGATACTTCACGACTCGCATGCGGCGCGTGGTGATTTGATCCATCACGCGATGATCGAGCAGAATCACGCAGTCGGCGACGTATTCCTCGAGGCCGTAGCGGGTGAGTGAGTTCTCGCCGCGCTCGCCAGTGACGATCGCGGTTACGCCGAAGGATTTCAGAAATTGAAACAGCCGCCGAATCTCCGCGCGCAACAGCGCGGTGTTCGAGAAGCCCGAGAACAGCGTCTCGATTGTATCGAGCACGACCCGCTTCGCGCCGACCGACTCGATCGCGTACTTGAGCCGGATAAACAATCCCTCGAGGTCGTAATCGCCGGTCTCGGCAATCTCATTGGGATCGATATGGACGTGATCGATCGCCAATTTGCCCTCGCGCACCAGTTTGCCGAGATTGAAATCGAGCGACGCGGCGTTAACCACCAGTTCCTCTTTGGTTTCCTCGAAAGCCACGAAAACGCCCGGTTCCCCATATTCGCGGACGCCGTTGACGAGGAATTCGACCGCGAGCATCGTCTTGCCGCAGCCTGCACCACCGCAGATGAGTGTCGCGCGACCGCGGGGAAGTCCGCCGAGGGTTACCTCGTCGAGGCCGGTGATTCCGGTAGGCGCCTTCTCGAGCCGCTCAAGTGCCTTGCTGGCCGCAACTCGGACTGGATTTTTTTGGGCAGACTTTGCGTTCATAAGCTCTGGTGAAGAGGGGGTTGCGCATCAAGGTGTCAGGTTGAGGTTGTGTCGTTACTCATCGCACCGTAGTGCAATTTGCAGGTGATGCAAAGGACTCGCGTCCCGGTAACCGAAAGATTTTGTTGGTAAAATTTACACATCGGATGCGAGGGATCCCTGCGCTGGAATCCCTCGCGTCGGTGGATTTCAATCTAGCGGTTCTGCGCGGCCATCCGCTTCGCCATCTCATCGGGAGTCGGGTCTTCCTTGTGCGTGGCGAGCGACCAGGAATTTCCAAACGAGTCTGTCAGCGTGCCCATGCGATCGCCCCAGAACTCGTCGGTCGGCGGCCGCACCGATTTCGCGCCGGCCGCAAGCGCCCGCTTGAACATCGCGTCGACGTCGCTGACGTACACGTAGAAAGCGCTGGTCGAGGCCCCGGTCTGCATCGGCTCGCCGAGCATCAATCGCGAATTGCCGATACTCACTTCGGCATGCATGACGGTGCCGTCGGGTCCGGGCATCCGCATGACCTCTTCGGCGCCGAACGCGTTTTTCAGGAAATCGATCAACTTCGCCACGCCCTTCACGTTCAAGAATGGAGTGACGGTATGGTACCCGTCGGGGATCGGTTTGACTGCTTTGCTCGCCATGACGATTACTCCTCTCGCGAATGAATTAGGGAACGTTGCACAGCACCTCGAGTGAGGATCAATCTCTGGAATATCGCCGATGCATTTCGAGTGCAACCGGGCGCAAAAGGGGAATGGACGCGGAGAGGAGAAATCAGATTCCGAGGACGTCGCGCATGCTATAGAGGCCGGGCTTCTGGCCTGTCAGCCAACTTGCTGCGCGGAGTGCGCCGCGCGCGAGCGAGTCGCGGCTCTGTGCGCGATGGGTCAGCTCGAGGCGTTCGCCCTGTCCGCCGAAAATCACCGTATGATCGCCGACCGCGTCGCCCGCGCGTATCGCGAGCACCGCAATCTTGCCGTCGGGTCTGACGCCGGTGATTCCTTCGCGGCCGTAAATTGCGCTCGACGCGAACTCCGCTTTGCGCGCCGAGGCGATCGCCTTGCCGAGCGACAGCGCGGTGCCGCTGGGCGCGTCGATTTTGGTGCGATGATGAATCTCGAGCACTTCGGCGTCGAAGTCGGGAAGGATCGCGGCGACCTCGGCGACAATCTTGGCGAGCACGTTAACTCCGATGCTCATGTTCGGCGCGATCACGGTGCGCGTCTTCTGCGCGAGTTCGCGGGCCCGCGCTTCCATCTCGGGCGTGAAACCGGTCGAGCCAATGACAATCGCGGCACCGGCTTTCGATGCGACCTCGAGATGCTCCATCGAGGCGGGCGCTGTCGTGAAGTCCAGCGTGACAGTGTCGGGCTTTGCGAGCATCGCGTAGTGGTCGGTGATTTTCACACCAAGCTTGCCGACACCCGCGAGCTCGCCCGCGTCGGAGCCAACGGCGCTGTTGCCATGCGCTTCGAGCGCGCCGACGATCTTGTGCGCGGGGTCGCGCGACGCCATCGCGATCAGCAGCCGGCCCATCCGGCCCGCCGCTCCAGCCACGATGATGAGATTAGCCATCGGAAGTCACTTTTCACGATGCCCGCAAGACGCGAGCACGATGCGGACGTATCGCGATTTCAGGCTGCGGGAGCTTCTGCCGGCGCCGCTTCAGCCGCGGGTGCTGCGGCGGCTGCTGCTTCGGCAGGCTTGCCGTGCTTGGCTTTGAAATGCTCGTCGCACAGGCTAGAGGTGCCGTGGCGATGCTTCCGGCATTTCTCGAAGGTGCAGGTCTTGAAACGCGCCTTGGGCATCTCGCCGGCCTTCCAGAGCCGAAAATGCTGCCGGCAGTAACCTTTGCCGACCGCCTCGCGCGCACAATCTTTCGCTTTGCAATTTCCTTTAGTCGTCATGAATCCCTTCTTGGAAGCCGCATCCCCGACGCCAACGCCGGAAATCGCAGCTGAGCAATCCATCTACAATAGTGTTTGGCGGGGAAGGTTCATAGAGGGTAGCGTTTCTGGGCTAGCGGCTCGTTTTGCAGAGATTGATGATGAACTACGACGATCAGTGGCGTGACCTACATAGGCGCATACGAGTGTTTTGGTTTGTATTTTTGGGCTACCTACCGGGTGTCGGATTGATCGCGGTTACTCTGTACGAAATCTCTCCCAAGCTAGCGGATCGCGCGTTCCCATGGATAGCAGGAACATCGATGGCTGCCTTTGCTGCTGCAGGCGTTTATCGGCAAGCATTTCGTTGTCCACGATGCAGGGAGTGGTTTTTCGGGGGTCGATTCAACAATCCTTACAGGCAAAAATGTGGTCATTGCGGCCTACAACGATGGAGCTCTAATTCGTGACGGCTGTCGTGCGCTCAGCGATCAGACGATCCAACTCGGCGCGCAGCTTCGGGAGCACTTCTTCGTAGCCGAAGTAGCCTAGCTTGCGATCCTTTTTCTTGAGATTCACCGTCGTTGGGCCGCACCACAGGCCGAGGTCGGCGTCGTCGGTCTCGCCCGGGCCGTTCACGCGGCATCCCATGATCGCGATCGTGATCTTGTACTTCTCGGCGTAGACCGTGAGATCCTTCACCTGCTGCGCCAGCTCGACGAATTTCATGTTCTCGACGCGCGAGCATGACGGGCACGAGATGATATTCAGGCCCGCGCCGAAGTCCGGCACCGAGATAAACCGGCCCGCCGCGACATCCTCGATAATCTTGTGCCCGACGAGCACTTCCTCGTGCTTGCGCTCGTTGGGCAGCGTCAGCGAGACGCGAATCGTATCGCCGATACTCTGCGCGAGCAGCTTCTCGAACGCGATGCGCGTCTTGATGATCCCGTCGGGCGGCAATCCCGCTTCCGTGACGCCGAGATGAATCGGCACGTCGGGGCGCCGCTTCGAGAAGCGCCGATTCGCGTCCATCACCTTGACCGGATCGGAATCCTTCAGCGACACGACGAAGCGAGTGAAGCCGAAACTGTCCATCAGATCGCAATGGTACGCGGCTGACTCGACGATCGCGGCGAGTTGATCGCCCGGATACTTGTCCAGGAACGCGGGCGCCACCGAACCGCAGTTGACGCCGATGCGGATCGCGACGTCGTTATCGCGCGCCACATCGACCAGCCACTTCACTTTCTGCTCGATCGTCTTCGACTTCTCGATATGGTGCAGATGCCCCGGGTTGTAGCGAATCTTATCTACGTACGGCGCGACCTGATTCGCGATCTTGTAGTTCTCCTGCAAGTCGACCGACAGCACGACGCCTTTGGTCTGCGAGCGGATTTCCTTGACCGCCGGGATTTCCTTCTCGCTGTCGATCGCGATGCGCACGATTCCCGCGCCCGCGTTGGCCAGCTGATGCGCCTGCGCGACCGTCTCGTCGACGTCGATCGTTCGCGTCGCGCACATCGATTGCACCACCACCGGCGCGTTGCCGCCGACTTTGGTGCCGCCAATCGTTATCTGCCGTGTCTTCCGATCTTTTAAAGCGTGATCCATGTCCACCTATGCTGCCGAATGCGCTGGCCTCTTGCTAGTGCTTGTGTTCGTCCGCGACCGCCATCGCGATCGCGCCATGGCTGAACGCGGCGCCCGCACGCATTGCCGCCGCGACGAATACAGCCTCGGCGATCTCCTGGTCGGTGCATCCTTTCTCCTTCGCGCGCGTGACGTGCGCCTCGATACACCACGGGCACTGCGTCACATGCGCCGCCGTAATCGCCATCAGTTCTTTCGTCTTGCTCGGAATCGCGCCGTCCTTGAAAACTTCCTTGTCGAATTCCAGAAAGCCCTTGAACGCGTCGGGCGCATTCTGACGCAGGTTGCGGAGATACTTCGAGGTTGTGTTACCGTAAAAATCAGCCATCGTGATTCTCCTCGGGCGGGTCGTTCAAAGTGTTGAGGCAACTATACCAGACCGCTCGCGCGCATCGGTAACAGCTGTCTTTCGTGCTAAATGCAATCAGCCCATCTCTAATTCTGACGTTATTCTCAAAGAAACCTTGCTTATCCAAAGCTCGCAATAGCAAATTTAGTCTCTGACTTTTCCCTTGCAATGAGTCATCGATCTGACTAAGTTTCTTTTCTCCGCCATCAGTGATTAGGCGGAGAGGGGGCGTCGCATAAGTGAGGCTGCTGTTCGCCCGCAAGAGAAACTTTGAATTTCCAGCACTTCGCTCGGGGGAGGGAGGATGCTGAGCAATGAGTACTGTAGTTTCCACAATCGCTGGCCCTGATCCGCGCCCGTTTCCGGACGTAATCCTTCGCAGCCAGTTCTTCGAGACCGGTCGGCACGCGATCGCTTTCGAGCGAACAGCGGCTGATGCTCGCGGTGCTGGCTGACGCGATCAACGTCGTGCAGGAATTCGGCGGCAGTCTCAAGTCTACGCAAACGCAACTCGTTCAACGAAGCCTGGAGCTGGTTCTTCACCAAGGGCGTCTCGTGCCCGTTGTCGTACGACAGCGTATGCGACGCGCTTGGTATCGACGCGCAGGGCTTGCGATGGCGCTTGTCGGAACTGGTGGCGGGACGTGCCGGCACTCCGCTGCGCTTGCGGCTGAAGGAAGCGAGCCGGATGCAGCGCCTGACGGTGAATCGAGTGCGCCGCCGGGACCCGCGCAGGATGCATCGCGCAACGCGCGTCGCTAGCACGAAAATTCAGTCGCCTCGAACGAGCTGCGCTATCGGAAATGGCGCGCCAGTTCCGACTCGTATTCGACACCGATCTTGTCGGCGTTGATGCGAAGCCATTCGCTGAAACGCGTCATCGCGTTCGGCGGTGAATCCGTAACCAGCAGATTGCTCATCAGTCCGCGCGCTCTCGTCGCGCGTGAGCGTAACGTCGCGCACGAACCATCCGACTAACTCGCGCGAATGCGACTGCGACGCGTGGATCGACATGGACAATGCGCGACTTTGCTGCGCACCGCGATCGCAATCATCCGGACCAATTCGTCAAAGGTGAAAATCTCCGGCCCGACCGCATCGAATGTGGCGGATCGATCGTCGCGCGCGGCGTTCGCAGCGATCTCGCCAAGGTCGCCGGCGAAAATCGGCTGGACGCGGTAATCTCCTCGGCCGGGAATCGCGAAGAATGGGAACCTCCTCAGCAGCCACGCGATGTTGTTGAGCAGAATGTCCTCGACGCCGAAAATCAGCGCCGGCCGAATGATCGCGTACGCTGAGCGCCGACTGCTTTGACCGCCGCCTCGACCATCGCCTTGCCGCGGAAATAAGGCAGCGGCGATGACTCCGTCGCCTTGGTAACGCTGATATGAACGAACTTGCGCACTCCGGCCGCAGCCGCAGCGTCGAGCATGATCCGCGTGTTCGCAACCGCCGAGTCGAAGGTCTGCCCGCCGTACGGAAACCTGATCCAATACGTATTGAAGAGCGCGCGGGCGCCTTCAAGACTTCGCTTGAGATCGTCGGGGCGATCGAAATTGAAGGGCACCGATTCGACCTGATCGCCAAATGGATCTCGGCGCGCCGGATGCCCCGTCAGCGTCCGGACTCGGCGACCGCGAGCCAACAGAGCGCGCGTGATATACCGCCCGGTGTATCCAGTCGCGCCGGTAACGACATCGAAATCTTTCACGGGCATCTCGCATCTCCATCGAATCGAGCAATGCTCCGGGATTCTTCGCTAAGCAACTTTCGCTCTAGAATGACACAAAAACGGAACGCCGCTCGGGATCCTTCCGTAAAAAAGTTCTAACAGGGACGAAGTCCCGCATCTTTACTATTTCTAAGGTGCAGGGTTTAACCCTGCCCCGGGAAGTATGAAACCCAGGAGGGGTTTCATTACAATCGAGTTCCTATGGATTTTCCTCTTCAAGGCATCAGAGTTGTCGAAGTTGCGATGTGGGTTGCGGGCCCCTCCACCACTGCCGTGCTCGGCGATTGGGGCGCCGACGTTATCAAGCTCGAAGACCCGACGACTGGCGATCCGATTCGCGGCTTCGTCACGCGCACGATGGGCGATCCGAACGCGCGCATTCGGCCGCCGTTCGAGCTCGACAATCGCAACAAACGATCTGTCGCCGTCGATTTGCGCACCGCCGACGGCCACAGTTTCGCGCTCAAGCTAATCGAACGAGCCGACGTTTTCGTCACCAGCCTGCGCCTCGATGCGATCGAGCGCATGAAGCTCGACTACGCGACGCTGTCCGCGAAAAATCCGCGCCTCGTCTATGCGTCGATCAACGGCTACGGCCATCGCGGGCCCGATCGCAATCGTCCCGCCTACGACTACGCTGCTGCGTGGGCGCGATCGGGCCTGATGGCGACGATTGCCGAGCCGGGACAGTCGCCGCCAGCGCAGCGTCCCGCGATGATCGATCATGCGGTCGGCCTCGGCCTGGCTGGCGCAATCTCCGCCGCTTTGCTCGCGCGCGAGCGCACCGGCCGCGGCCGCGAGGTCAACATCTCGCTGTTTTCGATGGGCCTTTGGATGAACGCCTCCGACTCTGACCGTCGGCCTGATGACCGGCCGCTCGCCGCAATCCGAATCACGCACCGATCGCGTGAATCCACTGTGGAGTTCCTATCGATGCGCCGACGGGCGATGGATTTACTTCGTGATGATCCAGAGCGATCGCCATTGGCCGGATTTCTGCCGCGCGCTCGACAAATCTGAATGGCTCAATGATCCCCGCTTCAAGGATTCGACCGCCCGCGCGCAAAATTGCGCCGCGCTGACCGCCGAAATCGATCGCGCCGTGGCCCATAAGACCGCCGACGAATGGGCGCCGATTTTCGATCGCCACAATCTCGTGTGGGCGCCCGTCCGCACCGACGCCGAAGTGCTCGACGATCCGCAAGCCGCAGCTATCGGCGCGTTTCGCCGCCGTTGATCATCCCAACATTCGCGACTGCCGAGTCGTGAACAGTCCTGTCGAGTTTGGCGATGTCCCGTTGCGGACGCATCGCGCCGCACCTGAACTCGGCCAGCATACAGAGGAAGTGGCGCTGGAAATGGGCCTGTCATGGGACGATATTGGACGTTTGAAAGCTTCCGGCGCACTCGGTTAGCGATCATAGTCAGGAGACAATAAATCTAATATCGGCGGGATATTTTGAGCAACCCTGAGGATTAAACGTCGTTTTAAACTGACATTTTGCCGACTTTGTTTGACTCTGACGAACAGGCCTCCATATGATCGTACTACCTGATTTCACCCGTTTCCCGGAGGTCGTCTGTCGGTGCGAATGATTGTCCCTCCCGTTGCTCATCGCCGCGAAATTGATCGCAACCTCGCCGAATTTTTCCGCGGCCATCGCGCCGCCCATTTCAATCGCGCCATCTCCGCGATGTGCCGATATTTCAAATTGCGCCGCCCGCGCATCGAGTGGTTTGAGTATATCGATTGGGGCAAGACCGCCGGCCGCACTTACGAAGACGGCCGCATCCACCTCGTGCATCCCGAAAACTGGAAGCGCGGACGCATCTACTTCAGCGAGCGCAAATGGATTCAGATGCTGTACCACGAGATGGGCCACTTTCTGCTCTGGAGCGATCCCGAGCGCAAAGCCGACTTGTTTTCGCGCCGGATGATCACCGGTCTCAGGCTTCCCGGCCGACGTGCTGCATCGCGGTCGCGGATCCGCACTGGAATCTCGAGCACGCGCCGCTCGGCAAATCGGATACGCAAGCGTCGTCGCGCGAATTTCGATCGCGCGAAAACCGCGACGGGCTAATCGCGTCGCTTCGCGGCGGATCGCCACGCGCAAATCACGGCGGGTTGCCTGATGCCGCAGAAGCCGAATGTCGAAAATCGATGGTGGGTCGAAACCACCTTCAAGAAACCGAAGCTGGCCAAGTCCGAAACCGAGATGCCGCAGTTGCCGGTCGCGATGGCCTTTTACGCGGTCGCGCGCGACTACGATCAGGATCGCGCCAAGGAAGATCTGACCGACAACAACCTGCGCATCGCGCGCGAGGCCAATCCGCCGCAGGGCGATTGGGCGTACGTCGCGATGACCGAGCAACACGCGCCGGCCAACGTGATCAAGCGGGTCAAGGACGAGTTCCGCATCCCGCGCGAAGCCCGCGGCATCGTGATCGATCACGGACGCGTCGTGCGCCTGCTGATTTGCGGCCCGCAACTCGAGGACTGGATGCTCGACATCACGCTCGGCGACGAGCCGTCAGTCGACGCTTACGTCTGGTCCGTGATGTACCGCGAAAGAATATTCAAGCGCGCCGAAGACGCGCTGCGCCAGGCCCGCAAGTGGGCGATCAACCTGCTGCAATTCCCGCCGCCAAGAGACGAACCCTTCCGCGGCGCGCTTTTGATCTAGCTGCTTCTCTCAAGATTCGGCGCTCAGCTCGATTGAGTCGAACGCGCGCAGCGAGAGTGACAGCGCGACCATCGCGATCGTGAATGCCAACGCTGTCTCCATGCTTGCGCGTGCGCTCACCTCGGCGATCGCATGGCCCATGATCCATGGTGCGATGACTGCGCCGAGTGCGCCGCCCGCGACTACGATCGATGTCATCCTGCCGACCTCGGTCGGGAATCGCGCCGCGCCGATCGCGATCATGTTCGGGAAGACCGGGCCGTATCCGAAGCCGATGAGGAACACCGCCAACGCCGCGAGGCTGCTTGCCGTCGGCGCTACGATCAGAATCAGGATCGCGGCGGCAGATAGTGCGGAGGCGAGCGTCGTGAATTGCGGCAGCGCGATGCGATGGCCCAGGCGTCCGCCGAATATGCGGCCGCATACCAATCCCAGCCAATACAGCGAGACCCCCGACGACGCGAGCATCGGGCCGAGCGCTCCCGCCATGCGCAGGTAAAGAAACAGCCACGCGCCAATCCCGACTTCGGCGCCGACGTACAGAAACATCACCGCACCGATCACCCAAATCACCGGACGCGAGAGCATCGAGATAAATCCGCTAGCGTCACCGGCCGCCGGCACGACTCGTACTTCGGCCGCCGGAGTCACGCCCAAACGAAATCCGATCACCGCACATGCTACGGCGCCGCCGCCGAACACCCACCAATATGGCACGAGGGTCGCGAATGCGGCGCTCACGATCAGCGGTCCGAGCAGGGCACCGACCCCGAACAGCACGTGCAGATAGTTGAGCGCCGACGCGAGCCGCTCGCGATTGAGCTCTACGATGAGCGAGTTGGCGCCGATGTCGATGCCGCCGTTGGATAGACCAATCACAAATCCGGCGCATAGCAGTCCCGCGAGTCCAGGAACGAGGGCGAGTGCCGCCAGTCCCGCCGTGAATAGTACCATCGATCCGACGAGGATTTTATGCGCGCTCAGTTGTTGATTGATCTCGCCGGCGATCAACAAGGATATAAAGTAGCCGGCTGCCGACGCGCTGATGATCAATCCGGCTCGTTCGATCGGCAGATGAGCCGTGCGCGCGATCTGAGGTAGAAAGGGGCCGAGCCAGCCGCTGTTGATACCCACCATCAGCAGGCACGCATACGCCAGCCGCGTGATAGTCCCTTCGCGACTTGTCGACGCGTCGCGATCCAGGGTCGAGGCGCGCATTGTCACGACGCGACCGAAAGGATCACGCGGTAGAGCGGTTCGAGCTCGCGGAACGCGTCGAGTACTTCGGCGCGATCGATTGTCAGAGCGTCGCGCATCGGCCATCCGAAGCCGACGTCCAGCGCGCCGGACTTTTTCGCAAGTGCGTCGCCAAGTCCGTCAAAGAAGTCGGCGCCCGCTGCGCCCGATCTCGGCAATTCGCGACAGTTCCAATTTTGGTATTGCTGAATCTTCGTCCCCCGAAAAGACTTCTGCAGGTCCGCCGAATTCGACTTGATTGCTTGCGCCATCGCCAGACGTTTTTCGGCTTCCGATTTCACGATGACGCGAGCGTGGATGCCGACCACCGACACGCACAGCGCCAGATACGCGTGGCGTTTGTATCCTGTACGCAACGGCCCGAACGCCACGAAGGTTTCTTCGGGAGGACTCGCGGTTCGCCGCATGTGCTTCGCGATATGCGGGTAGAACTCCATGCGCAGCGTTCGCGACAGTTCCGGCGACAGGTCGCTTGCCAGACGGACCAGACGCGGCGTGATCAGCTCGTTCAACTTCGCCATCCGCGCACTGAATCCTTCAATCGCGAACACGTCGAAGTCGCGGCGCAAAAACCCCAGCGTCGGCATCCGAGCTTACTTCGCGGATCGGTCGCGATCGCGTTCCTGAAAAGCTTTCTCCCAATTGACGCCCGTCGAAATGATCGTGCTCCAGCTTCTCGAGATTCACTCCTTCGAGGCATCGCACGTTGACGTCGATTCTTTCGGGATCGGAGCGCGGAATATAGAACGACGCGACACCACAGTTCGGGCAGAACAGATGCTTGGCGGCCTTCGTGTTGAAGGTATACGACGCGATATTGTCCGACGGCGTGAGCAGCCGGAACGCGGTCCGCTCGACGATCCAATGGACATAGGCCTTCTTGGTGCAAATCGAGCAGTTGCATTCGCGAGACGCGCTCGAGCTTGCCCTTCACTTCGAACCGGACGCGCCCACAATGACATCCGCCGCGATAGGTTCGTTCGTTTGGCGATTCTTCTTCATCAGCGCTCCTTTTTAACCCAGCACTCGCTGCCAAGGAAACCGGGCTGGCGCATGTAATTAGGATGTCATCTGTACGGATTGGTACAGGTAAATTCACCACATTACCGCTCTGATGCTGGAAAAACGCCGTATTTTCAAGGGAAAACCGTGATCCATAGTGTGGCATGTAAATCGCGTCGGATACGATGGAGCAGGTTTGAAACCAGACACGATTGGTGTCGTATAAATTACCGGGCGGAGGTCCCCATAGATGAAACGAGCAACGATGATTTTTTCGGCAGTGGCGCTGACTTTTGCAATGGCAGGTCCCGTATTGGCGCAGGAGTTCATGCATCCCGCAGCCGTAAATGCGGATAGGAGCTATTTCGACGAGCATCCGGACGTGGCGCGCAAACTTAAGAACGACCCCTCGCTGATCAACAATCAGCAATGGGTGGATAGCCATCCGGGGCTTCACGAATATCTGCATACTCATCCCAATGTGCGGCACGACTTCAGGACGCATCCGAACCGGTTTATGCATCGCGAAGCGGCCTACCACAAGCATCACGGCTAAACCGTCGCGACCGGTTGATTTCCCCCTTAGCGCAGGAGGTCGGCTTTTCGGCCTCCTGCTTTTTATTTTTCAGTAGAAACGCTTGCGATGACCATCGCGCGGCACCCGTGTTAGTAGTCGCGGGATGCCCGCGGTATTCGAGTCAGTCGCCGATCCAGGACTTCGGCGCAACGCTCGCGAGTCATGGGATTCGCGCGCTTAGCCGCAAATCGCCCACGACTATCCAGGTAAACGTCGGCAAACTGTGCAATCAGGCCTGCCATCACTGTCACGTCGATGCCGGACCGCGACGCACCGAGAGAATGACGGCTGAGACGGCGTTGCGAGTGATCGAGGTGCTCGCGGCAAGTCCGCACGTCGAAACGTTGGACATCACTGGCGGCGCGCCCGAGCTGAATCCGAACTTTGCGATGCTGGTGGAACGGGCGCGTGCGCTCGGCCGCAAGGTGATCGTGCGATGCAATCTGACGGTGACGCTGGAACCCGGGATGGAATGGCTGGTGGATTTCTACCGGCGGTCGACGCGTCGAGCTGGTTTGCTCGCTCCCGTGCTACACGGCCGAGAATACGGATCGTCAGCGCGGCGCTGGCGTGTTCGACAAGAGCATCGCGGCGTTGAAGAATCTGAATGCCGCCGGATTCGGGCGCGGCGAGCTGCGGCTGGATCTCGTGTACAACCCGATTGGCGCGTCGCTGCCGCCGCCGCAAGCCGAGCTTGAAGCGCAATATCGCGACGAGCTCGCGCGCAATTTCGGGATCGTGTTCGATCGGCTGCTGACAATCACGAACATGCCGATCGCCCGCTTCGCCAACCAGTTGAGCGCTGCCGGCAATCATTCCGCGTACATGAGCCTGCTGGTGAATCACTTCAACCCCGCGACCGTGGACTCGTTGATGTGCCGCGATCTGGTGAGCGTCGGATGGGACGGGCGACTCTACGATTGCGACTTCAACCAGATGCTGGAGATTCCGCTCGGCGCCGGCGCATCGACAATCCACGACATCGACGACGTCGGCAAACTCGCGGACGCAAGCATCGCGACGGGATCGCATTGCTTCGGATGCACCGCGGGCGCGGGCTCGAGCTGCGGCGGCGCAATCGCGTAAGACAGCCCGCCTTTTGGTTCTGCTTTCATTTAAATGATATGAGGAACGAACGCCGCGTCTGCGATCGGCGCGCGAACCCACAGGAGATTGCTCGATGGCCGTGAAAATCGAAGGTACCTGCGATCCTAAATTCAATCGCGTCAAAGATGTGTTCGCAGAGAATTTCGAAAAGCGAGGCGAGGTCGGCGCTGCCGCCGCGGTCATGCTCGACGGCAAGAGCGTCGTGGACATCTGGGCAGGACATGCCGACAAGGAAAAGACCAAGCCGTGGACGCGCGACACCCTCGTCAACGTTTACTCGACGACCAAGGGCGTCACCGCGATTTGTGCGCATCGCCTGGCCGACAAGGGCCTGCTCGACATCGACGCGCCGGTCGCGAAGTACTGGCCCGAGTTCGCGCAAGCCGGCAAGGACAAGATGCCGGTGAGATACCTGCTGAGCCATCGGGCCGGAATGGCGGCTGTGCGCAAACCTCTCGACGATGACGCGCTCTTCAACTGGAACAAGATGACGACGGCGCTCGCCGAGCAGGAGCCGTGGTGGGAGCCCGGCACCAAGCATGGCTATCACGCGCTGACGTTTGGCCATCTGGTCGGCGAAGTGATTCGGCGCATCACCGGCAAGACTCCGGGCACGTATCTGCGCGATGAGATCGCAGGTCCGCTTGGGCTCGATCTGCACATCGGTCTCGACGCGAAAGATGATGCGCGCACCGGCGAACTGATCCCGATGCCGCCGCCGGGACCCGGCGAGCCGAACCTGTTCGCCGAGGTCATGAAGAATCCGGAATCCGTCGCCTTCAAAGCGTTCATGAATCCGCCGGGCGGAATGAGGCCGGGTCTCGTCAACACGCGCGAGTGGCGCGCAGCCGAGATTCCCGCGGCCAACGGGCACGCGACTGCGCGCTCGTTGGCGAAATTGTACGGCACGCTCGCGCGCGGTGGCGAGCTGGACGGCGTTCGCGTGATGTCGAAGGAGCAGGTCGCGCAAGTGCTCGATCGAACAATCGAACGGACCCGACGCCTTGCTGATGATCAACACGCGCTTCTCGCTCGGCTTCATGATGTCGCAGCCGGGCGCGTCGCTGGGCCCGAACGCGAAATCATTCGGCCATCCGGGCGCCGGCGGTTCGCTGGGATGCGCCGACCCCGAAGCGAAGATCGGCTTCGGCTACACGATGAACAAGATGCAGGCGAGCTTGCTAATCGATCCGCGACCGATCGCGCTGCTCGACGCGGTTTACGCGTCGATTTAGGGGAAGGGGAAATCACTTGATTTAATTTGAAACCCACGGTGGGTTTCAAACTTCCTTCGGCAGGGGTGACCCCTGCACCCGGTGAGAAGAAATCGCGAGTGGAAGTGCGATTGACGACAGCTGGCGAAAAGAACGTGGTCATCAGGAGGCGTCTACGCCTCGCTGTAAGCGAGCTCTGTCGCGCCGGTGTCGTCGGCCGCCGCTAGTTGATAAGAAAATAGATGAGATGCGCGACGCGTGATTCGCGCGCTCAACGTCGGAGGATTTGTCGATGCCTTCAATCCCGGTAGTCAGTGCCAACGATTCTCCCGCGAAGGTTGTCGCGTGCCTCGAGCGCGACGGCGCCGTTGTCGTCTCCGACGTGATCGATCGCGCCGCGCGCGATTCAATTCTGCGCGAGCTTGCGCCGCATCTGGAAATCGTCGATCCGGACGCCAGCATCAACAAGATGTACGAAGCCGACGGTGGAACCTCGAACTTTTATCCCGGCAAGACCAAGCGAATCACCGCGTTGGTTGCCCGCTCGGAAACCTTCCGCACTTTCGTGACGCATCCGCTTATGCTGTCGGCGTGCGACGCGATCTTGAAACCCAATTGCGTGCATTACCAGGTGCATGCGACCGCTGCGCTCAAAATCGGTCCCGGCGCGCGCGAACAGGTGCTCCATCGCGAAGAGGATCCTTATCAATTTTTCAAAGTGCCGCGGCCCCGCATGATCCTTGCCAGCATGTGGGCGATTACCGACTTCACCGAGGCCAACGGCGGTACGAAGATCGTTCCCGGCAGCCATCTGTGGCCCGCGGATCGCGTCGCGCGCCCCGATGAAATCGTCGCGGCTGCGATGCCCGCGGGATCGGTCCTGCTCTGGATGGGCGGCACGCTCCATGGCGCGGGCGCGAATCGCACCGATGAGTGGCGCTACGGGGTGTTTCTTTCGTATTCGCTCGGCTGGATCCGGCAAGAAGAAAACCAGTACGTCGACGTGCCGTACGACATCGCGCGAACGCTCACCAAAGAAGTGCGCGACCTCGTCGGCTACCGGATGCACATGGGAATCGGTTACTGCGACGTCTCCGTGAGAAGCAGTAGCGGCGAGAAGCGCTGATGCCGAAGATTTCTTATCGCGTGCGGCCCGAGACCGCGGTACTGACCCGCGGCTTCGATCCTGAGTTGTCGGTTGGATCGGCGCGTCCGCCGGTCTATCGCAGCTCGACGTTTGTCTTTCCGAGTCCGGAGGCGGCGGAGCGCGCGTTTGGAATCGTTCTCGGGAAAATCAAACCGCTTGGCGAGGATCGTCCCGACCTGATTTACGCGCGGCTGAATCATCCCAACGCCGAAATCCTCGAAGAGCAACTGGTACCGCTCGAGCGCGGCGCCAACTCGGCCGCGATCTTCAATTCCGGGATGGCCGCGATCTTCACCGTGATGCTTACGTTCATCGAGCGCGGCGGCACGATCGTCTATACGCAGCCGTTGTATGGCGGCACGCAGCACCTGATCCACCAGGTGATCGAGCCGCTCGGCTTCGACGCGCGCGGCGTGCCGGCCGGCAACACGAAGGCGCTGACCGAGGCGATTGAGAGTGCGAACAATCTGAGTCTCGTGCTGATCGAGACTCCCGCGAATCCCACGCTGATGATGACCGATATCGCGCAAGCGGCCGCGGCGATTCGCAAACGTCCGAAGCGCGCGTTGCTCGCGATCGACAACACGTTGCTCGGCCCTACGTTTCAGCATCCGCTGATTCATGGCGCGGACCTCGCGATCTACTCGGCGACAAAGTTCCTCGGCGGATTCAGCGACTTGCTGGCGGGCGCGGTCGTCGCGACTGATCCCGAATTGATCCAGACGCTCACCGGAATGCGCGCGCTGCTCGGCAACATCCTGCAGGCCGACGAATGCTGGATGCTCGATTCGCGGCTATCGACCGTCGCGCTGCGGATGAATCGGCAAAGCAAGAACGCGCAGCGAATCGCCGAGCAGTTGGCCAAGCACGCGCGCGTCAAGCGCGTCATCTATCCGTCGTTGTTCACCGACGACGCGCAGATTCAGATTCGCGACGCGCAAACCGATTACCCGGGTTCACTGGTGTCTTTGGAAGTCGAAGGTGGAAAGACCGGCGCGTTCGAATTTCTGCGCCGCCTGAAGATAGCCAAGAACGCCGTCAGCCTCGGCGGCGTCGAGACTCTCGTATGCCATCCGATGACGACCACTCACAGCGAGCTATCGCCCGAAGAGATGTCGGCCGCTGGAATCAACGAAGCATTGGTCCGCATCTCGGTCGGCACCGAGCACTGGCGCGACCTGCTCGAGGAATTTACCCGCGCGCTCGGTTGATACGCCAGTTCCTCAGGTGCGGATCTCCTCCAGACGGCCGGTGTGGTTCGAGATTCCTGAACGCAAGCAATCGCAGTCGATTTCGAGTGCCTCGCAGACGTTGACGAACGCGAATGGACCGCCTTCCTCGTCGGAGCTGAGCCATTCAGCCGCCTCAACGAAATCCTCGTTGTTGCGCGCTTCCGCACCTTTATCGCGATGTCGCAGGTAGGTGCGAATCGCATCTTCGAGCACCGCGAACAGCAATTTGCGTTCGCCCTCGGAGGGGAGCTTTCGTCGCCGGGACTCACCGTACTGAATCGGTAGAATACCCACGCCGGCGAAGATGTTGGGCAGGTCGTCGTGCGCTGCGTATGTAGTGGCTTCCATGTTGTCGTCTCCTCCGAAGTTCAGCTCGTATGTTCGAGCATCACCAGTGTCAGCAAGAGCCCTGCCAACAGAATCGCACCGAAAATGCCACTATATGTGGACATTTTTACCGGTCGATGGAGAAGTCTGAAAAATGTTCACGAACAGGACGGGGCCCCAGCCTCCGGCTTGGGCGACGCGGTCAGCTCAATTTCATCCCAGTTGCGGCTTCAAGTTCCATGATCGCCTGGGGGCCGCTTTCCACTTTGATCGTCGTCATGCCGAGCGCGCGCGCAGGCTTGAGATTGCCGCCGAGGTCGTCGAGATAGACGCATGCGTCGGGTGTGACGCCGAGCTTTTCGCACATCATCAGGTAGATGCGGGGATCGGGTTTGCGGATTCCTATCTTTGAGGATTCGATCAGCGCGTCGAACAGCTCCATGATTTCGCGCGAATAGATCGAGCGGCTGGTGGCGGTGGCGCCGACCGCGTCCGCCGGCATGTTGTTGGTGATGCAGCCGGTCTTGAATTTTGTCTTTATGCGTCGGAGCGCTTCGATCATCTCCGGCCGGAAGTCGCCCGCCAGTAGCGCGACGACGTCGCGGCCGGGGATCTCGTAGCCGAGCGCCATTGCTTCCGCCGCGAACGCCGCGTCGAAGCCGGCGAAGTCGATCGCCGACCGCTCGAACATCGCCCACGCATTGCTCTCGTGATTGGTGGAATTGATTTTGCGAATCGCACCAACCGGAATTCCTTTGTCGCGCTCATAGCGCGCGAACGCTTCGAATGGCGAGGTTGTGAACACGCCGCCGAAATCCCATATCACTGCTTCGATCACCTGGTTCTCCAATTCGCAATCGCGCTTTGAACTTTCCGCCACTGACGCGCCGATCACCATCGATAACGAATTTAATTTCCGTAAGCAAAGCGGGTTCGATTGGGCAGCACGAATTTGTGCGGCGCGCGCATTTCCTTTGCCTTCTGTTTCGCGCATATTCGTCTATTCCCGCAGCGCAGACGTGCGCGGGTTGAATCGTTCACAGGAGGGAAAATTGCAAATGAAATCTTGCAGCCGTTTGGTACTTTGTTTACTCGCCGTGTTTGTCGGAGCCGGGTGCGCTTCGACGAACGTCACTCAGCAAACGCCGATGAGCCAGCCGGGGCTCCCGCGGCCCAATCAGATCTGGGTGTACAACTTCGTCGCCAACCCCGCCGACATGCCGGCGGATTCCTCGATCGGTGGTCAGGTTGGTGCGCCGAGCACTCCTCCAACGTCCGCGCAAATGCAGGAGGGCCGTCAGCTCGGCTCACTTATCGCCCAGGAACTGGTTGCGGACATCAACGCGATGGGACTTTCCGCCATACAGGCCGGGCCGGGGTCGTCGCCGCAAGTTGGCGATGGTGTGATTCGCGGCTATCTCGTATCGGTGCAGAGTGGGAGCGCAGTCCAGCGCTTCGTGATCGGATTCGGCGCCGGAACTTCTGAAATGGATACGGTGGTCGAAGGCTACGCGGTCACACCGCAAGGCTGGCGCAAACTCGGGTCGGGAACGCTTAGCTCTTCGGGAAACAAAACCCCGGGGATGGTCGTGCCCGCCGCAGTGGCGATTGCCACTGCCAACCCGATCGGCCTGATCGTCGTCGGCGGAGCGAAAATCTATGGCGAGACGAGCGGGAGAAGCGGACTCGAAGGAAGAGCCAAGTCGACCGCCGATGAAATCGCGGCGCAGCTCAGGATCAGATTCCAGGATCGGGGCTGGATCCAGTAAGCGAAGAGATAAACCAGCGCGCGCGACATTAGATTTCGCGATTGGGAAGTGCTCTGATCGCGGAATAAACCGGAGGGAATCGATATGGACTTCGCCGAAATCATTTACGAGAAGAAAGATCGCGTCGCCACCGTCACGATGAACCGGCCTGAGAAGATGAATGCGTGGACGCCCAAGATGGGCGCGGAGATGCGCACCGCGATGCTCGACGCCGAGCGCGACCCTGCGATCGGCGCGATAATCGTCACCGGCGCCGGACGAGCGTACTGCGCGGGCGCGGATATGACCGCGCTGTCGAATATTGCAGCGGGACATGCGGGAGCGCGCACCGCCGAGGCGCCCGACGAATGGCTGGCTGCACAGCGCGCCGATTACCGCACGTCGTACTCGTGGCCGCTGGCGCTCAACACGCCGGTGATTGGCGCGATCAACGGTGCATGCGTGGGATTGGGATTCACCACCTGTCTCTACCAGGACATCAGGATTGCGTCGGAGAATGCGCGGATGGGTTTGATCTTCACGCAGCGCGGGCTGGCGATCGAACACGGCAGCAGTTGGATGCTGCCGCGAATCATCGGCCTTGCGCGCGCGACGGAGCTGGCAATTACGGGTCGCCTGGTCGACGCGAATGAGGCGCTCGAGCTGGGACTGGTAAATCGCGTCGTGCCGCAGGACAAGCTGATGGCGACCGCGCGCGAGATCGCATCGGGCATCGCGGCCAAGTGCTCGCCGCTGGGAGTCGCGCAGGCGAAGAAGATGATCTACCAGCACCTGTTCACCGACCTCGCCACCGCAGTGCGCGACGACGACGCGTCGATGGAGATGATGACGCGGTCGGAGGACTTCAAAGAAGGTGTGAAGGCGTTCGTCGAGAAACGCGCGCCGAAGTTCACTGGGAAGTAGGAAAAAATAAAGAAGCGACGAAATAAATTTCGTCCTACTGTCAGAGAAACGTAGGACGGAATCTATTCCGTCAGGCCGCAGATCTACTTGTCCAGCGGATGCTTGAACTTGCGGTCGGGGTGGCGAATTGTCAGGACCGGGCAGGGCGCTTTTTGCACGACGCGCTCGGCGACGCTGCCCATCAGGACGTGCGCCAAACCTGTGCGGCCGTGAGTGCCTAGCACGATCAAGTCAGCGTTCTCGCTTTGCGCCGTGTGCAGAATTTCCAGGAATGGCGAGCCAACCTTGAGCAGGACCTTGACCTTGAGGCCGGCCTCGCGCAGCTTGCCGGCGATTTTGTCGAGCTCTTTCTGCGCCAGCATCCGCTGCTCTTCGGCAATCCGGCCCATCGCGCCCACGTCCATCGACGGTCCCAGCTCCGGCGTCATCATCACCGGCGCGAGCGGCTGATCGACGTGGAGCAGCACGACATCGCCCGAGAACTTGAGGGCAAGCTCCTGGGCGTATCCCAGCGCGAGGTTGGAATCTTCGGAGAAATCGGTGGCGGCGACAATTTTTGAAAAGGTTGGCACCCAGAAACCATAACGCCGCGATGGCAATCGTGGCAAGGGACGTTTGCTCCGCGCGCGGACTCGACCGACACTGTGGCGCTGCATTACAATTGATGCGAAATCGTGGGAAACTTTGATTCTATGCCTCTGCGTCGCGGATTTGGGATTGCGGACTTCGAACGCGCCTTCGACGAGTTCTTCGATGAACTTCTTATCGACCGATGGAAGTGCGGAACGCCCGCAATCGAGTTCGAACGCGCGCAAGTGATCGAGCATTCCGATCGCTACGAAGTCCGAGTCGCCGCGGTCGGCGTCGATCCGGCGAAAATCCAGGCTGAAGTTTCCGGGCAGCGGCTGGCGCTTCGCATGCCGGACAAACTTGGCGGCACGCTCGAGAGTTCGTTTGCATTCTCCGACTCAATCGACGGCGAAGCCTCGACCGCGAAATGGTCCGAAGGCACGTTGGTTATCACAGTGCCGAAGAAGAAGGCGCGCCGAATCGCCCTCAAGGCATAGCGATCACGCGCCGCCAACACCGCAAATAATATGACCGACAAGAGCGACCTCATCGCTACCGACGCCAGCGCCGCGTTGATCCATGTACCGCCGCCGGCGGAGCTTGCGGCTTCAGAACTCAAAGTAAAACTATCGCTCGATGCGGCCGCTCTCGAGCGCGCGGCGGCGAGCGATGGCGACGGCGAGTTGTTCGGACAGAGTCGCGCGCTCGACGCGATTCGGCTTGCGATCGGAATCGACGCGCCCGGGTATAACGTTTATGTAAGCGGAGTTCGCTCGCGTCATGAGCGCGAATCGGTTCTGCGCTTGCTGCGCGAAAAAGCCGCGACGATGCCGACGCCCGGCGACTGGGTTTACGTAAACAATTTTCGCAATCCCGATTCTCCGGTCGCGATTTACTTGCAGCCGGGCCAGGGCGTCGAACTTCGCGCGAAAATGACCGAGCTGGTAGCGTTCGTGCTCGAGCAGTTGCCGAAGGCGTTTCGGCGCGAGGATTTCGATCAGGAGCGCGCGGCGCTGCGCGACAAATACAACAAGCGCGCGCAGGAATTGTTCGGCAATCTCGAGACGCGGGCGCGCGAGCGCGGTTTCGCGGTTCAGAGTGCGCCGACCGGCCAGGTGGTATTCATTCCGCTGATCGACGGCAAGATGCCCGAGTCGCCTGACGTGCTCAACAAGGCGATGGCGGCGAAGACGGACGCCGAGCGCGAGCTACTTGCGAAGGCGCAGGGCGAACTGCAGGACGAGCTCGCGACTTTGACGCTGCGGCAGCAGGAAATGATGCGCGAGCTGATCGACGACATCCGCGCGATCGAGCGCGCATTCGCCGCGCGAATGATCACGCCGTCCGTGGAAGACTTAAAGCATCACTTTAACAATCGCGCGGTCGACAAATACCTCGACGAAGTTGCGGAACACATGCTCGGCAACCTCGATCGCTTTCGCGAGCAGCCGCCGGCCGAGCAAGGGCCCGCGCCAAGGCCGCCGGGAATCGAGGACGGCGCGCGATGGTTCGACTATCAGGTCAACGTGATGGTCGATAACTCGGCGACGCGCGGCGCGCCGGTCGTGCTCGAGGACGCGCCGACGTATCGCAACCTGTTCGGCACGATCGAGCGGTGGATCGATCCGCTCGGGCGGTCGGGGACGAACTTCACGCGGATCATCGGCGGATCGTTTCTGAAATCGCACGGCGGCTTCCTCGTACTCGATCTCGAGGACGCGGTGGTCGAGCCGGGCGTCTGGAAAACGCTCAAGCGTAGTCTCAAGTCGGGACGGATGACGCTCGAGACTTTCGAGCCGCTGCCGTTTTTCTCGATGAGCGGGCTGAAGCCCGAGCCGATCGAGATTCACAACAAGGTCGTGACGCTCGGGGGCGCGTACCTTTACAACATGCTTTATTTTTACGATCCGGAATTTCCGGAGCTGTTCAAGGTCAAAGCCGAGATGCGGCCGTCGGTGGCGGCTGATGGTGCCGCCGCGGCGCACTATGCCGCGCGCGTGGGAGCGTTGGCGCGCAGGGAGAATCTGCCGCCATTCGACGCGGGCGCGCTCGCGAAGATTGTCGAGTTCGGCATGCGGATGGCGGGCGACAGGAAGCGCGTGCTCGCAATGCTCGAGCCGATCGACGACCTCGCGCGCGAGTCGGCGTACTTCGCGCGGATCGAAGGGGCTCAGCGCGTGATGGCGGCGCACGTCGAGCGGGCGATCACCGAACGGATGTTGCGGCTCAATTTTATCGAAGAAGAAATCCGACGGTTGATCGCGGAAGGCACGCTCATCGTAAATATTCGCGGCGCGAGTGTCGGACAGATCAACGGTCTCGCCGTGCTCGACGTTGGCGGATACAGCTTCGGGCGGCCCTCGCGCGTGACGGCGACCGTCGCGCTCGGGCAGGCGGGCGTGATCAACATTGAGCGCGAGGCGCGGATGTCGGGATCGACGCACGACAAGGGAATCATGATCCTGAGCGGATTTCTGCGTGCGCGATTCGGGCAACTGCATCCGATCGCGATGTCGGCGAGTATCTGCTTCGAGCAATCGTACTCGGGAATCGACGGCGACAGCGCCAGCTCGACCGAATTGTACGCGCTGATGTCGGCGCTGTCGGGCGTGCCGATCCGGCAGGATCTCGCAGTGACGGGATCGGTCGATCAATACGGCACGGTGCAGGCGATTGGCGGTGTCAATCAAAAGGTCGAGGGCTACTACCGCGTGTGCAAGGCGATTGGGCTGACCGGAACGCAGGGCGTGATGGTGCCGCGCACGAACGTGTCGAACCTGATGCTCGATCCTGAAACCACGGGTGCGATCGAGCGCGGCGAATTTCATATCTATCCGATCGATACGATCGATCGCGGCATCGAGACATTGACCGGCGTGCGCGCCGGAACGATCGACCAGCCTGGGACGATCAACTATCTCGTCGATCAGCGGCTCAAGAATATGGCGAACATCCTGCGCGATCGGCCGATGGGAGAAACTCGCGTCGTGCAGGAGCCGGCGCCCAACACGCCCGCGCCAAAACCACCTGCGCCGCCCGAGCCGCCGCGTTGAAATGGCGATAGATCTCCGACTCGATCCGGCGGAGGTCGCGCTGTTCACCGACCTCTACGAGCTGACGGTCGGCGCGGCATTCTTCGATCACGGTTTCAACGACATCGCGTCATTCGAAGTTTCGATGCGCCGGATGCCGCCGGGTCGCGGCTTCATGGTCGCCGCGGGGATCGAGCGGTTGATCGAGGCGCTCGAGGAATATCGTTTCGACGGCGCCGCAATCGAGCATCTCGAATCGCTGCAACTCTTCAAGCCGGCGTTCCTCGAATTTCTCTCGAAGCTTCGCTTTACCGGTTCGATTCGCGCGATTCCCGAAGGCACGATCTATTTTCCCGGCGAACCAATCGTCGAGATTCGTGCGCCGCTGATCGAAGCTCAACTGATCGAGACGTTGGCGCTCAACCAGCTCGGCTTCGCATCGGTGGCGGCGACCAAAGCCGCGCGATGCTTCGCGGTTGCGGGCGGCCGCCGGCTGGTGGATTTCGGTCCGCGACGCGCGCAGGGTGCGGACGCATCGCTTATCGCGGCGCGCTCGAGTTACATGGCGGGCTTTCACGGCACGGCCAACGTGCTCGCCGGCAAGCGATACGGGATTCCTGTTTTCGGCACGATGAGTCACAGCTTCGTGATGGCCCATGAAAGCGAGCGCGACGCGTTCAGCGATTTCGTCGACAGCTTTCCGGCCCTAAGCACGCTGCTGGTTGATACTTACGACACCCTTCGCGGTGTCGAGAATGCGGCGGCCGCCGCCGCGCGCGTTCGCGAAGCGGGCGTGAAAATCCAGGGCGTGCGGCTGGACAGCGGCGACTTGCACGATCTCAGCCGCAAAGCGCGCCGGATTCTTGATCAGGCCGGCTTCGGCGATATTGCGATCGTCGCGAGCGGCAACCTCGATGAGTATCGAATCGCGGAACTGGTCGATGGGGGCGCGCCAATCGACGCGTTCGGCGTCGGCACGGCGCTCGCCGTCAGCGACGACGCGCCGTCGGCCGACTTCGTCTACAAGCTCGTCGACTACAAGGATCGCGGGCGGCTGAAGACTTCGGTTGGAAAGATTTCAACGCCGGGCCGCAAACAGTTGTTCCGCGGCTACGCGCCCAGCGGATCGTTCTTCGCCGATATGATTGGAATCCTGGACGAAGGTACGACTACGGTCGCGCGCGAATTCAAGCCGGCGCCTTCGAAGACGGTTCAATTGATGGAGACGGTTTTCGACAATGGCCGGCGCATTATGCCGCGTCCCACGCTGGCCGAGGCGCGCGAGCGCGTGATGAACGGTCTCCGGACGCTCGACGCCCGCTACAAGACGCTGCGCAAGCCCGCGGAGTTTCCGGTGCGGCAGACTGCGGCGCTCGGCGCTCTGATGATCAGCGAGAAACTGCGCGCGCAAAAACGTCAGGACTGATTCGCTACAGGCCGGCCGCAACTCCAGCAACAAACGGCGTCGTCCGCTCTGGTGGCGGCGAAGTCTGCAGACTGCGCGCGGCGTCGATTAGACGCGCGACGTCGAAGGTCATCAGCAACGGCTTGACGACGTCCAGGCAGGGGACGTGAATCAGGCGTCCATCGAGTAGGCGCGGGATAGTCGAGCTCGGACGCGATCCCGCGGTAGCGCTTTATCAAGGGTCGGACACCCTCATACGAGCCAACGATGATGATGCCGACCTGGCTGCCGGAGGCCGGCGCGATTTGCCAATCCTTATATGCGTCCCGCGCGTCGTCGACGAGCCAGTCGTGCGGCAGCAGGTCGAGACGTTTGAGTTCAAGTGGAGAAAGCTTCTTCAGATCGTGCCCATCGGCAAGATACTTTCCGGCCGCTTCGAGGATCGCGTCGAATCGCAGCGCATCGGCGCGCGCCTCGACTTGGGCAGGCGGAAGCTTGGCATAAGCGCCGAACGAATCGTGTGGGATTTTATAAAGCCACACGCCTTTCTCGTTCAGCCCAGCGACTCCAAGCGAATCGAGCGTCTGCTTGAAGCTGTCGAAATTAGCTTCGTTCGGATCGGCGATCACCGCCTGCACGCCGAATCGCGCGATGTACGCCTTAAGCTGATCACCGGCCTCGGGCAGGTCGATCCCGCCGTAAAAATAGTTGGTCACCGGCATTCGAGTGAATTCGAAAGGGGCGAATCCGGTCCATCCTCCCGCCATCCGAAAATACATGCCGCTTCTCAGCTGCCAGAACATGCTGTTGCCTTTCTGCGCCCACGGCAACGGCAAATATGGTTTCGCCCGGCTCGAGTTCGGTCGCATAGGTCCGATCGGCGAAGAAGGCGGGAAGGTCGAGCGGGGTAACCCAGAATGATGCGTGCGGATTGGGCGCGATCGAAATCACGATCGCCGCCGCCACGACGAACTTGGTTAGCCTCCGCGCCGAGGACGACGCAAACCACATCGCTGCCATAGTCGCAATCACCAGGAACGCGTACATCATGAACCGAACTGGAAGAATATTCTCGATCAGCGGAAGGTGCTGGAAGATAGCCCAGGGCAACGGGAATCCCTGAAAGCCTCTGATGTGCAGGGTCGAACCCATGGCTGCCACAATGATCGTGAGCAGCAATATGGTGAGGAACTTGCCCGCCTTGGTCGGCCAGAAGCGGCGCCGAAACACCTCGATGAATACGATCAGTACGATGCCAAGATAATCGCCGTTCTCCAGAATGAAGCCGGCGAAGTGGCTCGAGATCGCGGTCGCAAATTTCGCGGAGCCCCACCAGACAGTTCGTCGCGGTACGAGGAATCCGACCAGATCGGCTGAAAAATATGTTGGCGGCCAGATCGATCCGCTCGGATGCTCAAAGGCGAGCATGTAATAAAAATATGGTGAAAGTAAGACCGTAGAAATCGCGTATCCCATGATAATCGGAGCGATGAGATGTCGGAGCTTTGTTCGAGTATCGCCATCGAAAATTGCAAGAGCGAGCAGGAGAGAAAATCCACCGACCAGTGTGATCGTCGCGAACAGCTCTGGGAAAAAAAGAAACTGAGCCGTGAGGAGCGCGGCGAGCAGGATCGCGAACCGCCGCCCCGAAATCTCGCCGTCGAGTCGTTTCAGCGTCACTAGTGCGATGAGCGGGACTATGAAGATTGCGGCCAAATCAAGGTGGCCGAGCATTTCGCCTAACACGTAGGGAGAGAAACCGAAGATGTAGCCACCAAGTACTGACGACCACAACGCACCCGATACTCGCCGGCACAGTAAATATGCGCAAAATGCCGCCAGCGGTGGCATTAGCAGCACGATGATGTTGTAGGTAGCAGGCTCGCCCACGGTGATCTGCAGCGGAATCGAGATCAGCGCGAGGCAGCGGGATGAACGTTGTCCACGTCAGGTTGACTCCGAGCGGCGCCCAAACCCAATCGGTGATGAAGGGGTTGAGTCGGTGCGCGATCGCGAACCTCCACCAATTCAGAAACCACATCGTCTGTGGCGGGTCCGTGTCGTACCCGACGTAGTAGTCTCCAGAGTGACCTGGAAGACCACGCGCAAAAAGGATTAAAGCGATCGCAAGGTACAACCCGAAGATTGCGACCCCGTTCCGATCGATGTTGGTCCAAGGCCGTTGTACGCTGATTTTGCGTCGCCGCGGTCATTTTCGAAGGAGGGGCCGGTGAAGCCTGCGCGCTGATAGACCTCGAAAAATTTTCCCTTGAACTGCGGCACGAAGCTTTTCATTGCCGTCGCGAACTCTGGCGCGGCTGGAATCCCACGGCAAGCTTCGATCCCGTCGACCGGCACGACGACCATCTGAGCTTCTGATATTTGCTTGACCTTCCGTTGAATATCGGCCGGAAGCATCAGTCCATTGTCCAAATACAAGCTGACCGGCATTTCAAATCCGGGAAGGAGAAGCTCAGCCGCTCCCTTGGTGTCCAGAATCGGTGCCCGGTGCGAGCGCACCATATCAAGGACAATCTGCCATTGCTCGCGCTCATCGTCCGACGCCCACAGCCCTGCCATCACATTGTAGCGGTGACGCGTTTGCCACCATCGCCGCTCCCAGAAAGCAACGTCCGTCCACGCGACTAATCCCATAACGCATAGACCGAACGCTACGCGACGTTGGATAGGACTCGCGTCAGCCGCTGTCGCGACGCCGATGGTCAGGAGGTATGCATAATATATCCACGACCACTGATTGCCGAAGAACAACGTGACGAATGCGACGTGAAGGACGGCACAGGTTACGACTATTTCGTCGCGGCGAGGTTCCAAGCTGGTGGCGTCGCCGCCGGAGGCGAGACGAGACATTGCCAACATTCCTGAACAGATCAGGAACAGCGTGCCTACGATCCAGAATCCCGAAAAATCGACGAGGTAGACGAGCCACGATACGCCCTGTGGATTCCAGAATTGGCGCCCCGCATCGTTGAAGAAACCATAGTGCAGTACGCGGTAAGCTACTGCTCCTTCAAGAGGCAGGACGGAGTGGATCAAGGTGGTTGGGCCGTAGAACGCCGCTAGAGGAGTCGCGATTGCGATTGACAACACGACAGCCGGAGCAATGACGTGCAATGCCCGGGACATCAAGCGCTGGCCACGCAAATTTCTGAAAGAGAGCACGATCAGCACGGCTGCATAGACATAGCCCATGCTAGGCTTTGCGAAAGTAGCGGCACCAGCGAACATCAGCGCGCGAGAATGCTTGCCAGCTGATTGCTCCGCGAGGGCGCAGGACAGCAGGGTCGCTTCCAACGCCTGGGCGAGCGAGGGATAGGTCGCTCGCACCGCAAACCCAAGCGTTATCGCAGTAAGCGCGAGGCTCGTGGTGTTAAATCGAAGATTGATCACGATCCTCGCTATCGCAGAGACGATGATCAGATCGCATACGACTATAAGACCCTGATACGCTTCTGGCGTTAGACCGGCGATTGCGAACCAGATTCGTCCGACCAGGATTGGCAGAAGGCCGTAGTGATAGCCGAAATCGATTGCTGGTCTGAGGCCTCGCGATACGAGGTACTGAATCGTGAGATTGGCGCCGTTGTCGCAGAAAGCGTAGCTGTCGAAGGACATGATCTCAGGGAGCCGGAAGAAGTCGATCGTCAAAATTTCTATCGCGAATAGGACGAAAATCGGAAGTGGCCGCGCCGTGAGCCATTCGGTCGCCGAATACGGACTCGGGGTCCTAGCGCTCATGACGGTAGGTAAGAATGAGCGGCAACGAGTTGCTGAATGGTCCGGATTCTCATTCTACCCAATGCCATTGAGCGAATAGCGCCGTGTACCAGAAGAGTCCTATAGCCATCCACGCGCATAAACCTGCCATAAGCCATGGACGCTTTTCGAGCAATTTTGCCGAAGCTATGTATGCCGGGAACATAAGGATCAGAAGACGGCTCATAGATCCAAATCCATGTACCTGGCAAAGCTTGGTAACTGCGAACAACCCTAAGTTTGCTCCCGCAAAGAGCAGCTCGGGTATGCTGAGTTTCGTCCGCATCGCGAAGATGACGGCTGCGAATCCGACGAACATCCAAGGGTCGAGGGTGGACGGCAAAGGCATTCCGCGGAACAGATCGGCCAGGTTCGCGAAGGAATATAGTCCGGCGATTAGTGACCAATGGGATCCGGGGTACCAGTGGTTCTGAGAAG
>CAWFDW010000004.1:0-408452 GCA_963814715.1 uncultured delta proteobacterium | reverse complement strand
TCGCGGTGAACGATCCCGGCATGAGCAGCCGCTACTACGCGCGCGTGCTCGGACGCCCCGGCGCGCCCATCGAACGCCCGGATCTCGAAGCCGCAGGCGTTAGCTTCACGATCGGTCCCAATGAAGTGCAGTTGCTCGCGTCGAAAAGCGAGAATGGACCACTGGCACAATGGATTCGCGATCGCGGTCAATCGCCATTTGAGGTGGTGCTCGCAAATGCGAGCGCTGACGCGACGCCGCTTGACCCCGAACTACTGCAAGACGCGCGCATACGGTTCGCGTGACTGTGTTGTAGTAGTATCGCGACTTGCGATGGTTCCCGCAGACAAAATTCCTCGCATCGTAATCGCAGCGACTGGCAGCGGCGTGGGCAAGACTACCGCGACGGTAGCGTTGATGGGTGCATTGCGCGCGCGCGGGCTCAAAGTCGCGGCCTTCAAATGCGGCCCCGACTATCTCGATCCCACCTATCACGAACGCGCCGCCGGCGTTCGCTCGCACAATCTCGACGGCTGGATGATGGACCGCGACACGGTGATCGCGACTTTTGCGCGTGCATCCGCTGACGCCGATATCGCGGTGATTGAAGGCATGATGGGTCTGTTCGACTCGGCGACGCCGACTGGCGACGAGGGCTCGACCGCCCAGATTGCGAAATGGCTCGACGCGCCGGTGATCCTCGTCACTGACGCCTCGGGAATCGCGCGCACAATCGCCGCGGTGGCCGCAGGCTTTGCGCGCTTCGATCCCGCAGTTCGTGTAGCCGGAATGATCTGCAATCGCGTTGGCGGGCGCGGACATCTCGATCTGTTGCGCGCCGTGCAGCCCGAGGTTCCGATTGTCGGGGGATTCCCCGCGCAACGCCGATCTCGCTTTTCCCGAGCGCCATCTCGGCCTGCTGATGGCCGACGAATCGAATGTGCCGCAACGTCTGATCGACGGATGGAGCCCGCTTGCCGCCGAATGGCTGGACCTCGACGCGATCCTCGAAGATCGCGCGCTCGGCGCCTGCGCTCAAAATTGATCGCGCGTCTGATGCGAAACAATCGATTCGAGTTCACGGCCGCGATGCCGAATCGGTGTCGCGTACGACGCCGCGTTTCACTTCTACTACGAAGACAATTTGAATCGCCTCCGCTCGCTCGGCGCGGAGATCGTCAACTTCTCACCAATCCGCGATCGCGAACTGCCCGAAGTGGACGGACTCTATTTCGGCGGCGGATATCCCGAGGCGTTCGCGCGCGAACTGTCGTCGAACACCGCGATGCTCGCGGCAATTCGCGACTTCGCCACGCGCGGCGGCGTGATTTACGCCGAATGCGGCGGCCTGATGTACCTGACCGAAGCAATCCGCACGCTCGACGGCGCGCGATGGCCGATGGCTGCGATCATTCCCGGCGTCGCGGTCGATGTCCGAGCGGCTGCAGGCGATCGGCTACGTCGAGGTCGAGACGCGCCCCGACTCGATCCTCGGTCCGGCGCACACGCGATTTCGCGGCCATCAGTTTCGCCACTCGACTCTCGAAGGTGCTGAGAGCGGCGATTGGATCGATCGCATCTATAACGTAGCGCCGCGATGGGGCGGCGCGGCGTTCGCCGAAGGCTATCGCGTCGGTAACGTTCTCGCGTCATATGTTCACGCGCACTGGGCGTCGAATCCGGCGATCGCGGAGGCTCTTGTCGATGCGTGCATCCGTTCGCGGACAGCAAGACAACCGGCTGCGTAGCGTCTAGAATTGCCGCATGAGCAGCGACCGCGCAGAGCAGAATCGAGGCAAAGACCGCGCGAAGATTCCCAGTGATTTTCCCGCCGCGCCCCTGACCCTCGAAGGCTACAGCATCCTCCATCAGATGTTCCGCGTGCGGCGCCGCGAATTGCGCGCGCTCGACAGTGCGAAGCGCGACGCCGCCATCAACGAAGCGTCGAAGCTGTTCGGCGAAATGACGCGGCGCGAGAACGGCGAAAGCGCACTCTTCTCCGCGCTCGGCCACAAAGGCGATCTGATGATCGTCCACTTTCGCCGCAGCTTCGACGAACTCGGCCAAGCCGAGCATGCAGTCGCGACGCTCGCGCTCAGCGACTATCTCGAACCGACGACCTCGTACTTGTCGGTGATCGAGATTGGCCTCTACGAAGCGACGGTCGCGCTCTATCGCAAGCTCATCGAAAAGGGAATCGGGCCGCATTCGCCGAAATGGAAATCTGAAATCGAATCCGAGCTTGCCCGGCAGCGCGAGAAGATTTCGCCGCGCCTGTTTCCGAAAATTCCCGCGCGGCCGTACCTGTGTTTCTATCCGATGGACAAGAAACGCGACGGCGCCGACAACTGGTATCGCTTGCCGATCGAGGAACGACAGCATCTGATGCACGATCACGGGATGGTCGGACGGCGTTTCGCCGGCGAGGTGACGCAGATCATTTCGGGCTCGATCGGCTTCGACGACTGGGAATGGGGCGTCGATCTGTTCGCCGACGATCCGATCGTATTCAAGAAACTCGTCTACGAAATGCGCTTCGACGAAGCCAGCGCGTCGTACGCAAAGTTCGGCCCCTTCTACATCGGCATCCGCCTCGAGCCGGCCGCGCTAGCCAAACTTTTCTCGACCTGATCGGAGAACACCACTTCGTAGCCCTACAGCGCCAACTTGGCTATAATCCAGGAGTCATGAAAAAAGCCAAAATCGCGGAACTCCGCAACGGCCTCTCGCGCTATCTCGATCACGTCCGCGCGGGCGGCACGGTGCTGGTCTACGATCGCGACAAGCCAATCGCCGAGATCGTCCCTATCAAGAAGGCAGCAAAGCCGGCACCAAACAGGAACGCGACGAAGAGCGCCTCGCGCGCCTCGAAGCCAAGGGAGCTATCAGGCGCGGCACCGGCGATATGGCTGCTTGGCTGAAGACTCATAAGCCGATCAAGATTCCGGGAGGCCCTGCCGGCGTCGTGCAGGCCTTGTTGGACGAGCGAGAAAGCGGCTGGTGAGATTCTGGGACGCGTCGGCATTGGTCCCGACTTTCATCGAAGAAAGCTCGACGCCCGAAGTTCAGAGCTGGCAAGCAGCCGATCCCGGCATCACGATATGGATTATGACGCGGGTTGAAGTACTCTCCGCCATCGCCAGAAAGAAACGTGAGCAACCAGAGCTGGCCGCTCTGTGGACTCGCGCGATTCGAGACGTGAACGAAATGGCCTTAAGATGGACTGAAATCTGGGACGCTGCCGCCACCCGCCTTCACGCTGAGCGCATCGTCATGGACTATCCACTGCGAGCTGCCGACGCCCTCCAGCTAGGCGCCGCTATTGTTGCAGCTGACGGCGATCCACAATCTCTGGAACTCGTCACGCTCGATCGCAGACTTGCTGATGCGGCTCGGCGCGAGGGCTTTCCTGTCCTCGGCGCGTGATGAATCTCACGCGGTCGCTGGAGTGCTGGCGTCCTCCGCGCGCAGCGCTGTCAGTTCGCGGCTCGCGCGCGGCAGGAACACCAGCCCGATCAGTGCGTTGCACAGCATGAACGTGAGTTGCGCGGCCAGGCTGTAAGCGACGATCTTCGCCGGCGACGCGTTGGTCGAGAAGAACAGCAGCCACGCCGCCTGGCTGGTGCCGAGATGGGCCACCGAAATAGGCAGCGCGGCGGCCAGGAACACCAGCGGCAGAAACAGCATCAGCTTCACGAACGGAATCGCGATTCCATACAGGGCGAGCGCGTAGTACTGCGCGACGACCGACGCGAGAAACGTCGGCGCCTTGATCGCCAGCACCGTGAGGTAGTCGAGCGGTCGCGCCTGGATGAACGTCGCGAGCAATGCGCCCGCTCTTCCCGTCTCGACCCAGTTGCGAATCCGTGCGCTGCGACGGGCCATCGCGAAGAAAATCATGACGCCCGCGAGTAGCGCCCACGCCGCGATGTACACGACACGAAGAATCGCGACGATCCTTATCTGCGCGTCGCCGACCGGCGTGTAGAAGATCACGCCGAGCGTCGAGAACAGAAAGAGTTGGTAAATTTCGAGCATCGCGATGAAGAGCACCGAGCTGAGCGCGCTCAGGAAGGTGATGCCGGCCTTGCGATGCAGATAATACGCGACGCCGCCCTGCGCGAGGCTGGTGTTGATCAGCGCCAGCACGTACATGCTCGCGCGAATCGGCAGGATGTCGCGGTAGCGCATGCGCGCGTTGAAGCGTCGCACCACCCAGGTCAGGCACGCCGAATCGATCGCGCAGTAGAACAGCGAGTACGGCATGAACACCGCCAGAAAATCGAGTATCGGCACCTGCGAGAGCGCCTGCTCGACTTTGCGAATCGGGATGCGCCAGAAGATCAGCGCAAAGATCGCGAGCGTGCCGAGATACGGAAGCGCCTTGCGCCACAGCGGTGTCGCGCGAGCCGCGGGGACTTTCGCGCGGCGCGGCGCTCGAGCCGTGAATCGGCTCCGGCGCTCATGCGTCGTTCATCCTGACTGCGGCGGTTCCCATCAGCACCTGCTCGCCGCGCTGATTCGCGACGTGAATCTGCAGCTCGGCGCGATTCGCATCGGCATCGACGGAAACGATTTTCGCGTGCGAGGTCAGCGTGTCGCCGAAGAGCACCGGCTTAGTGAGCGACACTTCGATACGTCCGCCGCGCACGAAGCGCATCCCGAAGTTGTCGGCGAGGAACTGCGCGACTATCGCGATCGTCTGCTCGCCGCCGGCGATCGGCGCGACGAATCCCGCTTTGCGCGCCGCGTCCTTATCGTCGTGGATGCCACGCGGCGGACGACGACGCGCCGGCTGCTCGATACCGTCGTGGTACAGTTTCGCCGCAGCCGCATCGAGGAGGTACGGCGCCGACACCAGCTCCGCGCCGATTCGAATCTCACTGGACGCCGCGCTCATCGCATCTCTCCGTTGTCGTTCAGCAGCACCGACGTGATCGCCTGCCGCACCAGCAACTGATCGGTCACCGCGTCGCGCGATTCATATTCGAGCGTGAAATAAAACTTGCCGCGCTTGCGATACGTCGCGGTGATCCTGCCCTCGACCTTGACCGACTGCCCGACGCGCATCGGCTCGTGAAACTCGCACCAATGCTTGGCGTGGACGCCGCCCTTGCCGCCTTTCAGATGCGTCGCGATGAGCAACGCGTAATCCGCCAAGCGCATCGTGGGCGACACGATCGCGTTGAGATTCGCTCATCGACAATGAAGTCGGGACTCGTCGCCTTGACCGCCTCCGAAAATGCACGCGCCCGCTCCGGCGTGACGACGTAATGAATCGGCCCGAGGCGCATCCCCTCGTGGAGGTTCTCGGGGCACATCGGGAGTCTCAAGTCTTCGCTCATCGTACCGATTGAACGACATTAGCAGGCGTGCAAGATTCGGCGAACCGTCGTTTCAGGAACAGATGGCTACCAACAAAGTCGACTATGCGCGCAAGGCGCGGATACATCTGAGCAAGGCCGATCCGATCCTCGCGCGGATTATCGCCGAGGTCGGTGCGCTTGGAATCCAGCCGCGGCGCGAGCGTTTCCAGGCGCTCGCGCGAGCGATCATTTTCCAGCAGCTCGCGGGCGCCGCCGCCAACGCAATCTACGGCCGCTTCGTCGCGTTTGTTCCCCGACGTGGATTTTCCGTCGCCCGAACAAGTGCTCGCCAAAACTGTCCCCGAGCTGCGCGCGGTAGGTCTCTCTGAAAAAAAGGCGCTCTACATAAAGGACCTCGCCGCGCACATTCGCGACGGCAAGCTCAATTTCCACCTGTTCCACAGGATGACCGACGAGGAGATCATCGAGCATCTCATCATGGTCAAGGGAATCGGCCGATGGACCGCCGAGATGTTCCTGATGTTCAACCTCGGCCGCCCCGACGTGATGCCGGCCGACGACCTCGGCGTCCAGAACGCAATCAGGCGCCACTACAGGATGCGCCAACGCCCCAATCGCAAGCGCCTGCTGAAGCACGCCGAGCGATGGCGTCCGTACCGAACCGCCGCCGCATGGTACCTATGGCGCAGCCTCGACATCGTACTGCCCGACGGCGGAGCAAAGCCGCCAGCAAGAAAGTCGCGAAGAGAAAGAAGCGGTAAGATCTGGGCGTCCTGACGCGCTTTGAGGCGGCGAATGCCTGATTCAATAGCAAAAGCGCCTCCGGGCGAAAAAGTGAAAGCAGATTAAAACAGTTCAGGAAATCTACGCGGCTGTTGATACTCTGGTCGCCGAGTCTGAATTCCCGCTAAAGTTCTCCGGACTGCGCTAACGAATTCGTCAGATCCGCGTTCGTGGGACCTGGACGACGTGATCCGAACTTCTGGAAGAACTGCAGACAGTCCTGACTCAGAGCCTGCGCTTGGCGGAGAAGGACTCCCACCATCGATCAAGCACGAGGTGGAAGATATCTTGCGTGCGATCGAGCACGTATTAACTTTCATTCAACGCTCGTCAACAATCCACAACGCGCCGAAAATTGGTTCTCAGATTCCAAGGCGCGCCATTCTCGTCGAAAGAAAGAAAAAGCGTTGATGGCCGCTGTACGGTCACTTCTCCTTCGCAGGTTCTTCAGGCATCGGGCTTGACTGTTAGAGCATCTCGCGCGAAGCAGGCTTCATTCGAGGACACTCCTTTCCGCGAGCAATCGGGCCAAGCGCCGTTTTGCGCGAGACCGTCGGCTCAGAATTTTGAGAAATTTGTTCCAGCGTCCGTTGGAAAGACGAATGGAACAAGCATCCTCAACCGTCTCGCGAACTGCAGGCAGAATGTGTTTTTCTCTTTTCATTTTTTTCAATTTTCTCATGCGCCTATCTACTCGGCCAGCATTGGGTTTGGTTTTGGGAAGCCCAGGTTTGTGAGGGACTCGTCGAGGATGCTGATATCGTCAGATGGAGTTGGCGCGTGCTCTGCGAGATCATCCACGCGGCGGCGCATTTCTTTTAGTTCTTTGTAGAGATTGCCGGACAGGCGCGCGATCACCACGAAACAAATCCACGGGATTGCTACCAGCGCCACGATCGTGATCGCGATCATGATGCGGGCCTGCGATTCCGCGCTGTTGGCGACCGCGATCACCGCCGCGTCGTCGACGCTTACCAGGTCTGCGACTGCGCTCTGCAAATCGCGGAGCTTCGGCTCGAGGCTGTCGTCGCTGGGCGACGCCGTGCGCATCGCGTCGAACAGCGGGCGCGCGTCGTTGGCGATTTTCTCGATGCAGCTCGGCCTGCTCGCGGCTGCCGATATGCTGCCGCGCGATTTCGATTTCAGAAATAAATCCGCGCTGCTGATCGATCACGATTTGCGACGCGTCGGGCTGCGTGCGTCCCCAATCCATCTTGTAGAGCGCGGTTTCCATCCCCTGCGGCCGCGCGCGCCGCCGCATACTCGTTCTCGTGAATTTCGCGCGGCACTGTGCCGAACACATGGAACGCGCCGGCAATCACCGCCGCCGCGATCAACAGAATCGCCGGCGCAATCGCGGCCATGAAGCGGAGCTTCGTGACGATAGTCAGGTTGTTCATGCGATTGTTTTTCCTGTCATTGCCCAAAGGATGCCCGCGACGGACGCGAAAACGCAACGCCCGATATGACCTCGCCGCCCCGCTATGCAATAATCCGCCCGATGAACTTTGCCGATCGCCTTGCACAAGCGTCGCGTGACAAACACAGCGTCGTGGTGCTCGGTATCGATCCTCAGCTCGACGCACCCGGCGCTCCCGGAATCCCGCACGGCTACACGCTTGCTCGCTTCTGTTGCGAAATCGTCGAGGCATGCGCCCGCTCCGCGATCGCCGTCAAGCCGCAGCTGGCGTTTTACGAAGCGCGCGGACTCGAAGGGATGCGCGCGTTTTGCGAGGTCGTCAAGACTGCGCGGCGCCTCGGCTTGCTCACGATCGCCGATGCGAAGCGCGGCGATATCGGCACGACCTCGGCCGCCTACGCGGAGGCGTTCCTCGGCGACGGCGATTTCAATTGCGACGCCGTAACCGTCAACCCGTACCAAGGCAGCGACGCGCTGATGCCGTTTCTCGCGAAGGTGAAAAGTGGGGACCGCGGTGTGTTCGTGCTGGTGAAGACCTCGAATCCATCGTCGGGAGAATTTCAGGATCTCAACGCACCCGATCGCCCGATATGGGAATCGGTCGCGGCGCGCGTCAACGGATGGGGCAGCGACTTTATCGGCGCAAGCGGACTCAGCTCCGTCGGTGCGGTGGTCGGCGCGACGTATCCGGTGCAAGCGCGGCGCGCGCGCGAGCTGATGCCGGCGGCAACGATCCTCGTGCCGGGCTACGGCACGCAAGGCGGCACGGCCGCTGACGCAGTCGCGTCGGCGCGCGCGGACGGCACCGGATTCATCGTGAACGCGAGCCGCAGCCTGATGTACGCGTATCAGAAGAAAGAGGGCGCCAACCCCATCGAAGCCGCCGCCGAATACGCCGAAGTCGATGCGCGTGGACTTGAACGCAGCGCTCGCAGCACGCACCGCCGAAGCCTTAGCGCGCACCGCCTAGTCGTTCGCTCGAAGAACCCAACCCCTAACCCCTTCCCGAGCGGGAAGGGGAACCGGAAGCTAAGAGATCTCTTCTTTCCCAAAGTTTCTAACAGGGACGAAGTCCCGCATCTTCTCTTGATACTAAGGTGCAGGGCTTAGCCCTGCCGAAGGAAGCGTGAAACCCACCGCGGGTTTCACTTCGATGAGGTTCTGGCTCTACTTGGCGTGCGCGTCGCTATTCAAATTCGCCGCCAGGAACTTCGTGCTGCGATTCCATGCGTCCTGTGCATCGTCGGCGTTGTACCAGAAGGGGAGCTCCGGGAAAGTTGAAGGCGTGATTCGCGCCTGCGTAGATTTTCATTTCATGCGGACGTTTTTCTTTCGTCAGCAAATCGTCGAGCGTATGCGCCATCGCCACCGGCACCAGCACATCCTTGTCGCCGTGCAGAATCAACGTCGGCGGCATCGATTTGGCCCCATTCTGCAGGTTCGCTGGCAGTCCGCCGTAATACTCGACGATCGCGGCGATTTGCTCTGGATCGATTGCGCCAATCGAAAGTGAAAGGAACGATCCGAGCGAAAATCCCATCAGCGCCACTCGATGCGGATCGACCGCGGGATTCTTGTCGAGCGCGTCGAGTCCCGAATGGATCTCCTCGAGCCAGGTCGGGAAGTTTTCTCTCATCTCCGCGGCGCGGCCCACGTCGATCGCGTCCGTCTGACTGTAGTACTCGATAAATTCGACGTAGTAGCCAAGCTCCGCCAGCTCGCCGCACATCTTTTCGTATTCGGGATTGCCCGCGTCCTTGCGTTGCGTCGCGCCATGCAACATCACGACCGCCGGATGCGGCCCGTTGCCCTTCGGCACACAATGATATTCGTTGACCGGCTTACCGCCCGAGCTGAACTCGCCCTTAACCCACCCAGCATGAGCCTTCGACGCACCGAACAAAAACATTGTGGCTAAGAACACCCCGCCAACAATTTTCAATGAGCGCACGGTACTTCTCCCCCGACCCTCAGAGCGAAAGGTTGTCCTCAACATTTCGCGATTTCTTAATACTAAGGTGCAGGGCTTAGCCCTGCCGAAGGAAGCGTGAAACCCACCGCGGGTTTCACATTAAATCAAGTTCTTTGTGTGTTCGGTCTCGCGCGCCGCCTACGAGCGCATCAGCTCAGCTTCGTCGGCGGCGATAGTCGCGTACACTTCGCGATCGATCTTGCGATACCGATCGAGCGATTTTTCCGCCTGCTCTTCATGCCCCTGCGCTTTGGCGATCTCATGCATCTCTTTTTCGATCCACGACAGATGCCACGATTCGTCCTTGGTCACGGACTTGAGCACTTCCATCGTTTCCGCGTCGACGTTGGGCAGCGCCATATGCGCGTTGTAGCGGCTCTGCGCGCGCTCCTCGACCACCACCGTCAATGCGAGCAGGTCGATAATCGTCTTGGGCACCCCGGTCCGCAGCCCGAGCCGCCGCTGATAACCGTCGTCGATAAGAATCGGCGCGCCGCCGAGGTCCGAGATTCGCTTGGTCCACAGGTAAGCGTGGCGGGTTTCATCGGCGAGATGAGCCGTCATCTTGAGCTGCGACTCGCCGTCTTTCATGTGCGACAAAAGATTGAACAGCAAACGCGCGCCGCGCAATTCGGCGTCGCGATAGAAGCTGAAGATAAGAATCTGCTTGTCCGCCGCGGACATTCCCGTGAAATTCATCGTTCCCAATGATGCGCTCAATACCCAAGTCCTCCCGTCAGCCGTCTGCATGCAACGGCCAATTGGCTAATACTAGCAGATAGGGCGGTTGCGCATAACTTATGCGATCCAACCCACAGGGTCAATAAAACCCCCCGCCACACCAGCAATCCCGGCACCCGCTTCCAATCCGGTCGCTTCCAGGCCAGGGTCGAACCAGCGCCGCAACCGGTTGGACCTCAGGAGGAAGTCGATGAGTTCGAATAGCGCCAATCCACGCAAATTCAAAATTGAAGGCTCCCGCCGAATGCTGGAAGCGTTGGCTCAGGCTATCAAGCAGGCCCTCGAAGCAACGCGCACAACGCCCGATGAAATAGGAAGAGGAAGCGCCGCCAGTGGCACGTTCGAAATCGAAGTCGAAGCAAACTCCCGTCCCGCCAATTTGAAATACGTCATCAACAGTATCGACGATGCGGTAAGCACCGTCTCGGGATGGGCCGAGCCAAAACGATGCATCGAATGCGAAAAGCCAGTCGCCCTACTCTTCGACGACGCATACCTCGAGTCTTCAGATGGTGACGGCGTGATCTGTTGCGAATGCTACCGCCGAGACGAGGAAGGCGAAGACGATTGACACGCTAGCCCATGTCATTCGAGGTCTTTTACAACCTCGCTGGCCATTAAGTCGACGACGTCAGGCAAAACTCTGATGGACATAGGAAAGGCGGTCAAAACAAGATCCACCCGCCGCGTACCCGCACCGACCGATGCACGATGAAACAACTGTTTGCGTTCGCGCAGCGATTTCCAAGTATCTTCCAGACAAGGATATGCGAGACAAACCGTAGTCCGCGGCTTAGTCGAAAGATTTGCGTACGCGAGCACCTGAAGCAGATCCGCGCGATGACGTTCGCGTATTTCCTTTTCCAAGTCGAGCCATCGATGCTCTTGCATCTCCTCCCAGTGCTGCTTGTACTTAGCATCTAAAATCACCGTCTGATTTTCTTTTTCCAATACGATGTCGGGGACCAGCGATTTCTGCGATCCAAGATAGGGCGGAGACCAATTCAGAGGCGAGACTGTTTGGCGTTGACGCTGAGTTCTGAGCGCACCGCCTATTTTGAGTGAGACTCGCGCTAAAATCGTCTCTGCCCATGATTCGAAAAACGCCTCCATTGACATGGCCCAGGCGAGACCCTGCAGATCGCTCAGGCCCGCCAGACCTCGCTCGTACGCCGTCCATTCAATCGCCTGGATCCCTGCCCGGAATGTTTCGGTCGCCAATCGTCCGCTGAGCCATCCTTGAAGCGTCGACGGAGTGGGCGCTCGCGGCGCCACGTCCCGCACTGATTCGATCATCCGCTGACATATCTCGACCATCTTGAAGATAAAGAGGCCGCTACCAAGTTGCCCCTGTAAGCTCGCAATTTGCTTCTCAAGCGTGAATCGAATCGCAGCTTTTAATTCGCGATCGTCGCGCAGGTCTGGGAATCGGCAAGGCACATTTAGAAATCGAGCGCGGCCGATCTGACGTCGAGCATACGCGGACCAATCGACTGTGCCGCGCGGCGCGTGGCGCTCCTGCTCGATCAGTTCGAACCTGCGCTCCAACCCTTTCAGCAGAGCCTCCACGCGGGCGATGACGATGGTTGATAAAACCCACGGCGGGATTTTCCTCTCCGAACGCGGCAGCAGCGGTAACGACAAAGGCATCGGTATTATTCGCCAACCGGTCGCACCAAGAATTTCGCCGATTCCTGTCCAAGCAAACCTCGGCCGTACGACAATTCCGTAGTCCGATCTGCCTGTCGTGGGGGATAGCAACGGGATTGCCCCGATTTTGATTCCGGCGCGAACTAGCAGTTCGACTCGAGTACCGTCGTAACGTGGTTCGACTTCAAGGTCTAACTCGCGAAAACGAGACCTATTGCGTTCCAGAAATTGGTCTGCGAGTCGCGCTATCTGTCTGCTGGGATCTCGTGTCAGGGAACCAAGCATCAGAAAGTCCGCTGGGATGCGAACAGTCGAGCCATCAGGGATTTCAAATGTGTTTCTGCCGGCTGGAACGATCGGATTGAGCGCCCGAGCATATAATTGGCGCCGCGCGTTAGGCTTCATGATGAAGCGCTTAGAGACTGTCGATCCATTGCAAGTATGAGCGGAGGGGTTCGGCAAATGAAGCGACGTATCCCTGCGCTAGATACTCCTCGATCAGAGGCTTTAAAGTGACCTTCAATCTCTGCCGCGCTCTTCCTTCGTCTTGTTCTAGAAAATAGGAATGTCCCGGCATCAAGTCGAACGACTCGTCGTTCGCGTGTTCGACAAAAATGGTCACAAGATCGCGAAACGCCTTTTGCATCGTCTCGCAAGCTGCTTGCTGGACGACGACGTTCATCTGCGGCCACATTTTCTGGAACGCAAACCTGCGTCGGATCGCGACATCGACGACCGCCAGACTGCGATCGGCCGTATTCATGGTTCCTATAATGTGCAGGTTCTTGGGGAGACGGAGCCTGTCCTTGATAGGCGGTCCGAAATCGTACGACAGATTGATTTCGCGCGGCGCGTCTTCGTCTGCTTCGAGCAGATAGATTGCCTCGCCCAAAACTTTCGAGAGATCGGCGCGATTGATCTCATCGATGTGAAGGAGGTAGTTGCCGCTCACCTTTTCAGCGTTCTCGACCGCCCTGATCAGGTGCCCTTTCTTTGGGGCGAATCGAAAGCCCAAGTTTCCCGCGTCGTGTTCCGGTGCGAGACCCCCAACAAAATCCTCATACGTGGAATTGGCATGAAACTGAATCGTAAGACCGCGCCCTGAATAGTGCTTGGCGATCAAATCGCGCGCCATTCGCGTCTTTCCCGTTCCCGGAGGTCCTTCCAGTACGACGTAGCGACGCCGATCTAGCAGACTAGCTATATCTTTGTCGGACACGTCCGGCAGCAAACACTCCATCCATTGCTGCTTGATGCTCTCTGAGTCCTTAATAAATCCACTGAGTGTTGGTTCGCCGCGTTCCTCGAACATTAGATCGAGAAAAGCAGTCACAGCCTCACGTGCGCCTCCCTCGTCAGTAGGCGCAAAAATGCCGTACAGCACGTTCCCATATCGTTTGAATGTTCGAGTATACTGCGGAAACTGACTGCTGATGTTACGCGGTATCGGATTGTCAGTTTGCGACGGCTCTTGTTTCGCCCACGCTACGAGACCTTTCGCGCCATGCTTTTTGTTGAGCCAGGCGCACAGAGCCTTGATCTTGCGAGCATGACCCGGCCGACCAAGAATATTTTCGTCTGGCGCGAGCCCGTTGGTCCCTACCCCGAAGGATAGTAGGCAGGGCGAATCGTCACCCGGAAATATGGCGATCGACATTCCACCGTAAGGCCCCGAGTTTGGGTTGCTAGGGTGGATTAACGCGGCGAACGGAACGGCGCCCTCATCGCCAGAAGCTGGGATTTCGGGCGCTCGAAGGGTCACACTTTGCTTCGCACTAGCTGGATAACGACCGCCGTCTGAACCAAAGAGATCGTTGAACGCCTCCTTCATTTTCAGAGGCCAGTCCGCGGAGTAACTGCGCTGCTGCACTGCCTTGAGAAGTTTGTCAGACCACAATTTGTTTTCCCCCGCGAGAAATTAGCTCGATAAACAGTTAGTTAGGCATGATCCTCACCTGCCCGCCAGAGTGGTTTGCGCCTCTCGGAAAACGCGCCGCGACCTTCTGCGCTCCATCGCCGCTCCGAATCAGCCAACAAAGTTCAGGGATGAACTGTTCAGCCTGATCAACTCCATCCTCGACCTGTTAAACTACCCACCATGCACATCCTCCCCGATTCCTACCCACACTCCCGCCACGATCAACACCGAAGACACAACTCCGCATCGTGCAGCGTCGCCTCCCGAAAATGATGTACGGAACTCCCTCGCTCGCAAATCCAAACCTGCCCCCTTCACAATCGTCCGCGAAATACAGAAATGCAGGTGATGCTATTTCGCGCCGCCCCGGAAAAACCCTGGGATTTCTCGCGCCGTCTTTCACCTGCCGCACCACACCGGCGTGCGGGCGGGAAGCGGAACAATCGCGTGGAGAGGATCGGCGCGGCGCTCTCCCAAGAACCTGAGAGCAAAATGGCGTCCGCGCCATTTTGCGATTTGTACTTTTCACCGGGTGCAGGGGTCACCCCTGCCGAAGGAAGCGTGAAACCCACCGCGGGTTTCACTTTCAATTATGCTCTCACGCCCTTCACTTCCCGCACCACACTGGTTTGCGCTTTTCCAGAAATGCGCCGATTCCTTCCTGCGCGTCCATCGCCATCGCGTTCTGGCTCATCACTTCTTTTGTGTAGTCGTAGGCCTTCGCCGTATCGAGATCGATCTGCTCGTAGAATGCGCGCTTGCCGATTCCGATGATTAGCGGGCTCGCCTCGACTATCTGCATCGCGAGCTTGCGCGTCTCCGCGACCAGCTCCGCGTCGGCGACCACTCTGTTCGCGAGGCCCCACTCCGCCGCGGTGCGCGCTTTGACCGGCTGGCCCGTCAGCAGCATTTCCATCGCATGCTTTCGGCCGACTGCGCGCGTCAATGCGACCATCGGCGTCGAGCAGAACAGTCCGATCCTGACGCCCGGCGTCGCGAAACTCGCGCTCTCGCCCGCGACGACCAGATCGCAGGTCGCCGCCAGTTGGCATCCCGCGGCAGTCGCGATCGCATGCACGCGCGCGATCACCGGCTGCGGAATTCTTTGAATCGTCAGCATCAATTGCGCGCACAGGTCGAATTCGTAGCGATAGAATGCGAGGTCGCGCCCCTTCAGCTCGCCGAGGTCGTGTCCCGCCGAGAACGCAGGACCGTTGCCCGCGATTATCACGGCGCGCGCGTCGCCGCGTTTTCCGATCGCGATGAGCGCGTCGTTCAGCTCCGTCATCATCGCGGTCGAAAGCGCGTTGCGCTTCTCGGGACGGTTCATCGTGAGCGTGATGAGCCCGGCGTCTTCCTCGACTGATCAGATTCTTCTGACCGTTTTCATTTGCCATCGGCTTTCACCTGCCTTCGATTCTAATCTCTCACTCACCCGGATCGTTTTTCCATTCTTCGGGATAGAGCAACAGCAAGTCCTGTCCGAGCGCGCGCACCAGGAATCGCTGCGTCTCATTGATCGCACGTTCGAGCGCCCGCCCGCCAATCAGCCAATGCCCGCGCCCGCGAATCGTCACCAGCTTCGCGCCGATCGACTCCGCAAATTTTGTTGTGCCCGGAAGCGGCGCGAAGATGTCCGAGTCGCCCGCGACGATCAGCCGCGGCGCGGACTTGTCGCTTGCGGAAAACTCGATCGCGCCTTTCATCACGTCGGTCGCGAGCGCGCCCGAATCGGGAACCATCGCTTTTATCAACCCGTCGCGCGTGAACGGATCGGAATCCGCAATCAGCTCGAACAGATTTCTGCCGCGCGGCGGCTTGATCGATTTGCCCAGCATCGTCGCGATGCGATTTCTTATTCCACCGGCCAGCTCCGTGCGCATGCCCGGCACCAGCGGCGCGTACGCGACCGACGCCTTCACCCGGCGATGCTCGCTCAGCTTGAGCGCGACCAATCCGCCGACGCCGTGACCCAGCACGACCGCCTCGCGGCCAATTCCCTCGAGCGCCTCGCCGGCCAGCTCCGCCAAATCATTGAAGCGAAGTTTCTCGAGCACTGGCGTCTGACCTTTGCCGAACACGGCACGCAGATCGGGAACGAATACTTCCCATCCGATCGACGCGAGGTAGCCGATCACCAGCGCGAGATGGCGCGGCGTCGTGAACAGTTCGGGCAGGATCATTATCGGCCACGCAAACTTGACCGGCTCAGGCAGCTCGCGTTGCGCGGGGATACGGCCGAGTGCGACGTCGTCCACTGGACTACCGGCTTATGCGGCCCGCGACGCGGTCGCCATCAGGCGCGCGAATCTGAACGACGGGAACGCGGCGCGCGGCGCGAGCATCTGCGCGAACCTGATCATCTCGTCCGCCGCCCATTGCTCGCGGCTCGCCGCGCGATGTGCAAAGCGAGCGCCCTGGTCGAGTCCGAGCTCTTGCGACGCGCGCACACTCGCCTTGTAGTACGGCATCAGCGCCGCATCGCGACGCCGCGTAAAGTCTGCCAGCGCCTCGACCGGAATCGCGTCGCCGCGCGCCTCGAGAACCACTCGCGCGCGAGCTCGCCGACGATCGCATGCGCTCATCAGCGCCATCGAATGTCCCTGGCCGAACAGCGGATCGACATGCAGGCCCGCATCGCCGAGAAGGATCGCGCCGTCGCTGACCGGATCGCGATAAGTGTTGATGAGCAGGCCCGAGGAAAAAACTTTGCCGACCATCGTCGCATCTTCGAGAATCTTTCCAACCGCGAACGATCGATTCAGGTAGCTGCGCAGATTCGACGCGAGATCGGTGCGGAAGGTCTGCATCTCGGCGGCGTCGAACGCGGTCGCGGCAACGGTCAACCCATTCTCGCATCGACAAACCAGGTTGCCCGCGCCGGGTGCGGACTCGAATTCCGCGACCAGCTCGTCGCCGAGATTCTTGCGCGAGACGCCGTCGAAGTACGCGTAGTAGTATGCGCGCGCGCACGGAACGTCGACGCGCTTGAACGCATCGATCCGCTCCGACGCAAACTGCGCAACCGAACTGCGCATTCCGTCGGCGCCGATCGTCAGCGGTGCGCGATACTCGTGGACGCCCGACGAATCTTCGCCGCGAATTCCGAGCACCGCGCCATCTTCGATAACCAGATCGATAACTCTGAAGCGTTCGCGAAACGTGACGCCGTCGAAACTGCGCGCCGCATCGATCATCGCCGCGTCCATCAGCACGCGGCCGAGGCACAGTCCGCGATCGTCGGCGCCGTCGCGCACGAGCTCGCCGCTGTAATCGAAGTCAGGACCGACTGTGCGCATCCTCGAAAAACGGACGCCGCCCGCGCGCTCGAGCATTTCGAGCATGCCCATTTGCTCGAGCACTCTTGCTCCGCCGCCAAGCACGATATGCGTCGAGAGCCGGTCCGACGGGAATACATCTTTGTCGACGAGCAGAACGCGGCGTCCGTCGCGAGCGAGCAGAATCGCGGCCGCACTGCCGGCGACGCGCGCGCCAACAATTATCACGTCAAAGTTTTTCGCTGACTCGGACATTAAGGGTTCGCGCGGCTCCGCGGCGATCGAACCCTATCATGGTGAACGCGCGCGCCCGCAAGCAAGCGCCGCATAAGGAAAGAGCCCCCTCTTTCGAGGGGGCTCTCCGAATGGATTCGAGAACGAACTACGAAGGCGAGCCTGGGGCGAGACCGCTCGAGGGCGCGCACGAGTTGAAGATTTTGCTCTCGGCCCCGGCGTGGGAGCTAGCGTCGTCAAATTGCATTAGGACCGCCAGGTCTTCGAGGGCGCCCGTTGTGCCCTCTTCGGTAGTTACGACGCAGGCGTCCTGGATTAGAACGTCGGGGGTGGAGGAACAGAATGTAATGATGACGCTTTGGCCTGGTGCCAAAGTGATGGGGTTTCTTGTACGGCTATCGGTGAGGTTCTGCGGGTCTCTAAAGTCAATCGTTACGTTGTGGCTCGTCCCGCCGACGTTGCGGACATTGCATGCGTAGCAGCCAGCATTTGAGTTACTTTCCGATAGAAGTCCTGTCGAAATACACGGCGGGATAGGATGCGGTGGGCCCGGATTACCACCCACGGCAGCGAAGGCCGCCACAGCGCCCAGCAGCGAAAGAACAACTGTAAGAACTGCGATTTTTTCGAACGAGACGATCAGACTTTTGCGGGCTGACTTGAGCATATCCATCCTCCCCGAAATGTTTGTGGACGTGAAATGTTCTGAACCTCTGAGCTACGTTTCGAGACCAATAGATGTTCCCTCCCTATGCCGATCGTTGGCTTCCGTTTCCGATCCACTTGAAATGTCGCGCTGACAACGAGTGAGCGATGAGTACGCGTCGATGGGCAGCCCGCTATCTTCGACGGGCTTCACGCGTGCGCAAACCTTACCACGGAGCGAACGTATCCGACACGCTGTTGACAACCCCGTTACCACCGAGCTCTCACTCTGGCAGGGAAGAAGAAAGCGAGACGAATCTTCGCGGTGGCTTCTAAAAGGAAAGAGCCCCCTCTTTCGAGGGGGCTCTCCCGTGTTGCGAGGCCTTTCAGCCTCGGCTTATTCCAGCAGCAGACCCTGGCATCCTTCGCCAGCCTTCGGGGTATTAGCCCGAAGGTAAACTCGTTAAGTGACTACTTCTTTTTGGTCTTTTTGGCAGGCTTCTTTTTTGCCATTTTGCTCTTCCGCATCGGTTTGGACTTGGTGGCCTTTTTGGCCCTTTTCTTCATTCCTGGCATAGGTACCTCCTCTTCGTAGGCTGCTGCTGGAGAAGCGCCTTTTCTTATAGATGAGAGCTCATCTCTCATCGGTTCGGGCCGATTATAGAAACATGTTATTCTCAAATCAAGGGCCAAAGCGGAATTTATAAAGAAATTTTAAAGTCGGAAGAGTGCAACCGAACCGGTCTGTTTCGGGTCTTTAGAATGACGTTCAAAATTAGATCTATTGAACTCAGCCCGCCACTTGAATTACGATTGCTGGGATGACCCGGTTAAGCTTCGTACTCCGCCGCGAGTGGCTCAGCCTAATCTTCGGCGGGGTCCTTGTGATGCTTATCTTAAGCGCGCTGCTGGGCAGCCTGGGGCCGCGCGACCTCGTTGCCCTCCAGAGCCATCGTGCGTCATTGGAGGCCCGCCGCGATCAACTGGCAGCGGACAATGCAGCGTTCAGAACGCGCGTTCAGAAACTCCGCTCCGACGACCGCTATATCGAACGGCTCATTCGCCGCGAGCTTGGCTACACGCGTCCCGATGAGCTCGTCTACAAGTTCGCCGACGACCCGCAAATCGATCACAACAACGAAACTCCTGCACGCTAGAAAATTGCGCGAGAGATAAGCCGGTACTCGCGCGCCTGGCGCTCGAGCTCCTCGCGAAAATCTGGATGCGCGATCGAGATCAGCGCGCGCGCCCGCTCCGGTACCGATTTGCCCTTCAGATTGACGATGCCGTATTCGGTCACGACGTACATCACGTCGGTGCGCGGCGTCGTCACGATATTGCAATCGTCGATCCGCGCGACGATTCGGCTCGCACGGTGTGAATCGCGCTCGTAGGTCGAAGCGAGGCATATAAACGATTTGCCGTCGCGCGAAGCGTACGCGCCGCGCACGAATTGCAGTTGTCCGCCGGTGCCGCTTATCTGCCGCACGCCCGCCGACTCGGAGCATGCCTGTCCGCTGAGATCGATTTGCGCCGCGTTGCAGATCGAAATCACGCGATCGTTCTGCATGATGTGATTCGGCAGATTGGTGTAATCGACCGGGCCCGCGAAGCATGCGGCGTTACGATCGAGAAAATCGTACATCCGTTTCGATCCCGCGGCGAAGGTGTACGTCATCTGGTAGCGATTGGTCGCCTTGTGCGCGCCGGTGACTTTGCCGGCTTCGAACAGCGACACGAGCGAATCGACGAACATCTCGGTATGCACGCCGAGGTCCTTGATCGGCGCCGCCGCGAGCAGCTCGCAGACTGCGTTGGGCATCGCGCCAATCCCGATCTGCACGCACGCGCCGCTCGGAATTTCCGGCGCGATCAGTTCCGCGACTTTCTGATCGACGGCGCTCGCCGCCGGATTTTTAAGCTCCGGCATCACCGACGCGCCCGCGTCCAGCACGTATTCGACATCATCTATATGCACCGCGTTTTCGATTCCGAAAACGTAGGGCATGCTCGCGTCCGTCTCGACAATCAGCGTCTTGGCTTTTTCAGTGATCGCCTTGTGATACGTGACCGCCGGGCCGAAGTTGAAATAGCCGTGCTCGTCCATCGGCGCCGTCTTCAACACCGCTACATCGACGTCGATGAAGCGGCGATAGTTGTCGGGCGCCTCGCCGAAGTTCATCGGAATGTGATGCGCCAGGCCGCGATCGTGCATCTTTCTCTCGAGCCCCGAAAAATACCACGACAGGTACGTCAGATGACGTTCGTCGGGATCCGCTTCGACCGCCGCGCGCGGATGCATCGCGAGGCATCCGCGAATCTTCACGCGCTCGAGCCTTTGCGCCTGCGCGGCCAGCGCGCGATCGAATACGTCAGGCTGCCCGAGTCCGAATCCGTACTCGACCCAGTCGCCGGACTTGACCCGCGCCGCGGCATCATCGGCGCTGATTTTTTTACGCTTGAGTTCTGCTTCGTAGGAAGTCGCCATCTGCACGCCCTCACGTCGATTCCGAAAGATTCGCTTGACTGCGCGGTTGGCGTAGGATTCTCTTCAACCGGCGCACTCTAATCAATGCCAAGTATCGAACCGGTCCGGCAAGCGCTCGCCGGCGGCATCGAGATGCGCGCGCTCTGACGCAACCGAGGGAATACGATGCAGTTTGTTCGCGGCTTCATACTCGCACTTCACATCTTCGGCGTGATCTTCTGGATGGGCGGACTTTTGATGATCACCAGCCTGCTCGCGCGGGTGCCGGAAGAAGTCGGACTGCCGAAGGAACGGTTTCTCGGCGCGGCGCGCGGTCTGTTCGAATCCACGATCAACCTCGGCGCCGCAATCAGCATCATCCTCGGGCTGCTGCTGATTCTCCTGGATCCGTTGGTACTGCGGCAGGGATGGCTCGAGGCAAAGATGCTGCTGGTCGCGATCCTGCTCTTCTATCACGTGCGCTTTTATCGGAGGATCAAGTTCCTCGAGAACAATCCAAGCCAGTCATCGCGGCGCGAGTTTCGCGTCATTCACGGGATGGTGAGCGCGCTGCTGATCGCAATCCTCGTACTGACGGTGATCAAACCCTTCTAGCAATCAGGTCGGGCTCGCTATCGACGCGTGAATATGTGCGATACGCCAGCGGCCCTCGCGCTTGCGCAAAATGAAGCTGCGCCGATGCAGCGGACCCGGCAGCTTCAGATGGAAGGTCACCAGCACGATATCTCCGAACTCGCGCACGACCAGTTCCTGCGGATCGATCCGGATCGGCGTCGGCATCTGCTTGAGGGCCTCGGCGATCGCCTTGAACTGCTCCATCACTGCGGCGCGTCCGTCGAGCCGCGCCGGATACGTTCCCAGCGGTGAGAACATCTGCGCGTCTTCCTCGAAGTACGGAGTGATTCGCTCAAGCTCGCGCGATTCGACCGCGCGAAAAAATCCATCGAGCGTTTCCCGCACGACATTCTCGTCAGCCATTTTCACACCTTTCTAGAAATGATCCTTGAGTTCGCGGGCCTTGGCGAAAATCGCGATCGGATCGTCAGCCAATGACGTGTCGCGCTGTTTGAGATTCGCGCGCAGCTCGGAACTGTCGGTGCGCAGAAACGGATTGGTGTTTTTCTCGTCGCCGATTGTTGAAGGCACCGTGAACTTGTTCTCCGAGCGCGCCTTAACGCTCCACTCGTGTTTCTTTTTCAGCGCCGCATTCCCCGGCTCGAGCGTCAACGCGAAGCGCAGATTTTTCTCCGTATACTCGTGACCGCAATAGACCTGCGTCGTGTCGGGCAGCGACGCGAGCTTCTTCAGTGACGCGACCATCGTCGCGGCCTTGCCCTCGAACACGCGGCCGCATCCGCCGACGAACATCGTATCGCCCGTGAACACCGCGCCGAGCTTCGGGAAATAGTAGGCGACGTGGCCGTTTGTATGCGCCGGGATTCCAATCACGCTGCCTTCGAGCGCGCCGATTTGCACTTTGTCGCCGTCCGCCAGCGGATTCGTGAGCGCCGGGATTTTCCCGCCTTCTGCGCTCGCGCCGTACACCTTGATTCCCGGTATCTTCGACGCGATGTCGTTGTTGCCGCCCGAATGATCGCCGTGCCAATGCGTGGTCAGCACCGCGACGATCTTCGCGCCATGCGATTTCGCCGCCGCGATCACTTTGTCGGCTTCGGCGCAATCAACCACCGCGCATTCCTTGCTGCCGTCGTCGATCACCAGGTACGCGTAGTTGTCCGATAGCTGCGGGACGATGACGATTGCCATCGCGATACCTCCTTGTCGCTAGACGCCGACGATATTGTAGCCCACGTCCACGTAAAGCGTCTGGCCGGTGACGCCGCTTGAAAAATCGCTCAGCACCGCCGCCGCCATCTTGCCGACTTCTTCGATTTTCATCGCACGGCGCAGCGGCGAGCGCTCCTCAACGACGTGCTGCATCGAATGGAAATCTCGAATCGCCGACGACGACAGCGTGCGCGCGGGTCCGGCGCTGAGCGCATTGACGCGAATATTCTTCACCCCAAGGTCTACCGACAAGTAGCGCACGCAGGCTTCCAGAGCCGCCTTGGCCACGCCCATCATGTTGTAGTTGGGAATCGCGCGGACCGCGCCTAGATAGCTGAGCGTCAGGATCGATCCGCCGCCGCGCGCTTCCATCAACGGTTCGGCCGCGCGCGCGAGTGCGACCAGCGAGTAGGCGCTGATCTCGAGCGACTTCTTGAAATTCTCGCGGGTCACCGTCAGGAATCGATCGCGCAGATCTTCGCGCTCCGCAAACGCGACCGCATGCACCAGCAAGTCGAGCCCGTCCCATTTTTTCTTGAGCGCCGCGAACACCGACGCGATTTGCGCATCGTTGTTGACGTCGAGCTCGCCGATCACGTCCGCTTCGATTTGCGCCGCCAGCGGACGCACGCGCTTCTCGAGGATCTCGCCCTGGTACGTCATCGCGATTTCGGCGCCTTCCGCGGCCAGCGTCTGCGCTATCGACCACGCCAGGCTCTTGTCGTTCGCGACGCCGACCACCAACGCTCGCTTGCCTTGTACTATGCCCATGGGAAGTTCCTTGTTTGTGGAGGTGTGCGAAGGGCTCAGATCTCGATTCCTAAATCTTGATCTTCATACCGTCATAGCCCATTTCGAGCGCGATCTCATCCTCGCGGCTCAGCACTTCGCGCCCGAGATGCGTCAGTACCATCCGGCGCACCTTGAACTTGTCGCGATTCGCCGCCAGCAGCGGATAGTTGAGATGAAACTTCAGATGCCCACTCTCGAAATACGTGCATTCGCACAGGAACAGATCGGCGCCGTCGCTGAACTCCACCAGTTCATCATTCCATCCGCTGTCGCCCGAGAAAACTATCGACTTGCCGCCGCCCTCGATTCTCAACGACAGCGAGATATCCGGCTTGGTGTGCGGACTCCGAATCGCGCTCACCTTGAACTTGCCCAACCGCTTCGATCGGCCCGGCTCGAGCACCACGAACTTCAGTTTATGTTTGATTTTGTCGAGCTCGAAATGCGGGAACATCGTGCGCATCAGCGACCAGGTCCGCTCCTCGAGCTTGGCCGGCCCCGCGATAGTCAGCATCTTCCTGCGCCGCGTCTCCCACATGTAGTCGAGGATCAGAAACGGCAGGCCGCCGAAATGATCGCCGTGCAGATGGCTGATCAGCAGCAAATCGAAGCTGTCGGTCGAGACGCCGCTGCCCTTGAGCGCCTGCATCAGACCGGGTCCCGCTTCCATCAGGATGCGGCCGGCGGGCGCGTCGATCAGGTAGCCTGATTGTGAACGGCCGAAACTTGCAAAGGCGTCCCCGGTGCCGAAAAGAGTCACGGTCACCGGCGCACCGTTCGAGGCCGTAGGATTCTGATTCATTCAGGCGAGCTATGCTATTATCATCAGATGACGCGCGCAAACGAGGGCGTTGCATAATGAAACAGGTAAAGATCGGCGTCGGATTTGGACTCTGGCGCCTCGGCATGCCGCCGGCGGAAACGATTGCGCGCGTCGCCGAGCGCGCCGAAGATTGGGGCCTCGATTCGTTCTGGCTCTCCGATCATCTGCTCGCACCGTCGCCCGAACTCGACGTCGTCGCGACGCTCTCGCTGCTCGCCTCGCGCACCACGCGCATGAAACTCGGGCCGAGCGTGCTGCTGCTCAACCTGCGCCACCCGCTGATGGTTGCGAAATCGTTCGCGTCGCTCGACTACCTGTCGAACGGCCGGATGGTGATGGCGGTCGGCACCGGCGCGAATCTCGCCGACTACGCCGCGTGCGGCATTCCAGTCGAGAGCCGCGGCAAGCGCCTCGACGAAGGCATCGAGGTGCTGCGCACAGTATGGCGCGATCGCGTCGCGAGCTTTCACGGACGCTTCTTCAATTTCGACAACGTCACCATCGAGCCGCGTCCCGTCGCGCGCACCAACAACGATTTCGGCACGATGGATATCTGGGTCGGCGGACGCTCCGACGCGGCGCTGAAACGCGCGGCACGCTTGGCCGACGGCTTCTTCGCGTCGTTCCAGACACCCGACGAATTCGGCACGAGCATGGCGAAGATTCGCGACTATGCGGCCGGCTACGGCCGCGCCAACGCGCACATCGAATCGGGATTGATCCTGCTCTGCCGCATCGCGTCGTCGCGCGAGCGCGCACTCGAAGAAATGCGTCCGATGCTGACGGCGATGGGCCGCGGCGCGGAGGCCTACCTCGAGCGCACCGTGTACGGCTCTCCCGACGACGTGATCGCGCGCCTCAGCGAATACGTTGCGAAGGGTCTCGACAAGTTTGTACTGTGGCCAATCGCGGAACCCGATGCGTGGCCGAAGCAAATCGAACTGGTCGGCCGCGAAATTGCCTCCCATTACGCGACGACCTGAAAAGTTCGTGCGGACCGGCGTTGTCGTCGCGTTCGCATTCGTTATCGCAACTTTTTCAGGATGCGCAAAACCGCCGCCGGTCATACGTCCCCCGAGCATCTATGCCAGCGCCGAGGACGTCGAGATCAACTTTCGCGGCCGCACTTTCGTGCTCGGTGACAACAATGAAATCGCCGAAGTGCGCCCGCTCAATTGGCGCAAGGACAAATTCCTCAAGCTGCCGTTCTGGTTCGGCGTCAACATCCTCGTGCCCGGCGTGATGGCGCCGAAGGAGGGCGACTTCTACGTCATCAGCGAGGCGACGCTCGAAAAACCGCTCGACGCGCCGGGCGAATGGATGATCGAAGCTGGCAGCTCGCTCGTGAAACAAGAGACGGTGTTCGTCACGACGCGCACGCAATACTCAGGCACCGGAAAAATTCTGCCGACCATCGTGCAATACATGGGCAAGCGCGAATTCAAACGAGCCGACGGCAAGGCCGTGCAAATCCCGGTGCTGCGCGAAGTCTCCTTGCCGATGAAATGGACGCTCGGCGGCCACATCCCGATAGACTACGCGAGATACCGCACATGATTCGCGGCAGAACGATCGTAATCGCGATCGCGCTGACGCTGATCGCGATCGTCGCGGGATGCACTCCCGACAAGGCGCTCGACTTCGGCCCGACCGGCGAAATCACCACGCCGCCCGAGGATCAGTTGAGCCGCGACATCATGCGCGACTTCGCCGGCCGCGATTTCATCCTCGCCGACAACGATCACGAAGCGCACGTCAGCCTCACCGACTGGAAGCCCGGCCGCCGCATCGTGATGCCGTACTGGCTCGGCGTAAATCCGCTCTACCCCGGATTCCTGCGCCCGACCGTCGGACATCTATATGTGATGAGCCAATCGACCCTGGTCCGCCCGCTCGCGCAACAACGAGTACCTGATCCGCGCCGGCTCGAAACTCTTCAAGAGCGACACCGTCTTCGAAGCAACCCACACGCACTACACCGACACCGGCGGCATGCTCCCAACAGTAGTCCGCTTCGTCGGCACGCGCGTAATCACAGTCCCCAAGGACGCCCCCGCAACCGGCACAATCACCGAAAAAGTCCCAGTCCTCCGCGAAGTGTCAATGCCAATGCACACAACGTCCGATCAGGACATGACCGGCTACGCAAAGTTCGAAGCGGTCGCCCATTAATCCCGGTAATTACACATCACGACCCTCGAAACAGATCTACTGCTCTCCTAATTCTCCGGCTCTAATATGTACGATACTACACTAAGTGTAATGTCGGATATTGACACTCATTTGTGTTCTACGATATGGTCGTAACGCGTGGAAATTGTTGATGGAGGTCAAGTTCAGCGACGCGGCTCTCGACCGACTGGAAACCGACGCCAAATATGACGCTGGATTTTCAGCAGAAATAGTGAAGGCATACCGCGGTCGAATGCAGATCATTCGAGCGGCAGTCGATGAAAGAACTTTCTATCAATTGAAATCGCTACGATTTGAGAAGTTGAAGGGAAACCGAAGTCATCAGCATTCAATGCGGTTAAACGACCAATGGCGGCTCATCACGGAGCTAGAAGGCACAGCGCCCAAAAAAGTTGTCGTTATAGTTAGCATTGAAGACTACCACTAGGACGGGAAATGCAATGACGGAAAGAATTGCAGCGGAAGTATTTCCTCCTGGCGACCTTGTTCGTGAGGAATTAGCGGCACGCGGATGGACGCAGAATGATCTTGCCGAGATTCTCGGCAGACCGCCTCGCCTGGTCAGCGAGATCATCTCCGCCAAGCGCGCGATAACCCCCGAGACGGCACAGGGCCTGGCCGACGCCTTTGGCACAGATGCCCAGATTTGGATGAATCTGGAGACGTCGTATCAGCTAAACAGGCTGAGAAAGAAAGATGTGGACGTGTCGCGTCGAGCTAAACTTTACTCGTTTGCGCCCGTCAAGGAGATGCTTCGTCGTCAATGGATTTCTCCTCGGACAACGTGGACGTAGTCGAGAAGCAAATATTGGCGTTCTTTCGAGTGAAAAGTCTGGATGAACCGATCGAGTTCTCTAAATATGCAGCGAAGAAGACGGCGTACGATCCTGCACCCTCTAACCTTGAGTATGCGTGGTTATTTCGTGCGAGACAGATTGCGAGAGCAACACCAACCAGTGGATCATTTACCAAAGCCAAACTTAAAACGCTTCTTGAGCAGTTGAGGGCATTGCTCTTCTCTGCACAAGAGGTCCGCCACGTTCCTCGGCTATTGGGCCAGACAGGGATTCGTTTCGTCGTAGTAGAACCGCTCCCTAGGACAAAGATCGATGGCGCCTGTCTGTGGCAAGACGACGATCCTTCTAAACCGATTGTTGCTCTGTCTGTCCGATATGATCGGATAGATTGGTTTTGGCATACATTGATGCATGAACTCGATCATGTTCAGCACGGAGACGGACTATCTGGCGAGGTTGCGGTTGACATAGACCTATTTCGAGAGCCGTCTCGTGAGAAACAGCAGCCAGAACGAGAACGTCGAGCTAACCAATTTGCATCTACCTCTCTCGTACCTAAAGAGGAGCTTGACGACTTTATCGCTCGAATTGGCCCCCTGTATTCCAAAACTGCAATTAGAAATTTCGCCAACCGAATCCGAATCCACGCAGGTTTAGTGGTCGGGCAGCTGCAGTTTCGCGGAGAGATCCCATATGCACACAGCCGCGAAATGCTCGACAAGGTCCGCGAGATGTTGATCGAATCGTCGCTGACCGATGGATGGGGTAGGACAGTAATGTTGAGTCACTGAGGTGCCAAGAAAATGAATTTTAATGCACAAGTCCAAAAGATTGTGAGACACTATCAAGAGGCAGGGCAACCTTGGCCGGCGACCTCAAGGGAAATAGCGAGCTGGTCGATAGCTAACAGACTAATGCAGCCGCATCCGATGGCTTTCCTAAATCAATGTGCCAATCAGATAGCCGACGCGATGCGTGAAGAATATTTTATCGACCCCCAGGGTCGCTCAGTGAGAGCCAAACATGTCGCAAAAGTTCTGCGTAACGGTCAAACACTCCCTTTGTGGCAGGACATTCGGAGCGGTGATCGCACTCACATAGAGATAGCGCTAAAGCAAAGACGTCAACAGATCGTCGGAGATTGCAAACAGCTTAAGTCCGACGTGGACAGCTTCAATCAGAACTATAATCTGGGCAAACAGATCGAGATGGTCTTCGATTTTCGTCGCGATTTAGAGGAGACGGGAAGGATTAGGGCAGCGTAGTGCCCAACTAGAATAGGGGCGAAAAGAAGCGGAATCGCAAGGAAACAGCGAGGGGCTAACGCACCGCCGAACGCCGAAATCATCGGAGGACTACACCCTCATGCTGTCGCATACGAAATATCTCACCGTGAAAGTGCCTGAGCGGATGGATTTCGTGAACATCACCGGCGAAGTTGAAAAGGCGGTGAAAGAAAGCCGCGTGCGCGAGGGGCTATGCCTCGTCAATGCGATGCACATCACCGCGTCGGTCTTCATCAACGACGACGAGCCTGGCCTTCACGAGGACTACAAGCGATGGCTCGAATGGCTGGCGCCGTACGATGCGAGCCCCGAGCGCTATCATCACAACCGCACCGGCGAGGACAACGGCGACGCGCATCACAAGCGGCAGGTGATGGGCCGCGAAGTCGTCGTCGCGATCACCGCCGGCAAGCTCGACTTCGGCCCGTGGGAGCAAATCTTCTACGGCGAGTTCGACGGCCGCCGCCCCAAGCGCATCCTGATCAAAGTGATCGGCGAGTAGCGATGATGATCCCCGACGACCAGCACAGTTTGCACAAGGCGAATCGTCGATCCCGTTCGAGCTGATCGATAAGTGCAGCAACCTTCGGAGCGTGATCGTCAGGCCAATTCGGCTGCGGCAGTAGGTCGTCGATCACGTAGAGTCCGCCGGGTCGTATCAGCGCGAGCGCGTCTTCGAGATGATCGAACTTGCCGGGCCACGTATCTGCGAAAATCAGATCAAACTGACGCCCACTCAATTCACGCAGAAACGATGCGCCGTCGCCGACGCGGAAGGTGACGCGACTGTCGTGCGCGAGATGCCGCCGCGCAATCTCGACGAACTTCGCTTCGCCATCGACCGTAAGCAGCGTTGCCGTAGAGTCCATGCCATCGAGAATCCAGGCCGTCGATGCGCCAGTTCCAGTGCCAAGCTCCAGCATCGCGCCACCCGGCTTCGAAGCTGCGAGTGTGCGAAGCAGGGCGCCGGTCCTGCTTTCGCTGATCATCGTGAATCCAACGGACGCCGTTTCTCTCTCGATTGCATCCAGCGCCGCAGGTCTCGCCAGATCAATTTCATCGTTCATGTTCACGAGTCCTCAGATTCCTGCAACGTTACACCCGATAGCGCGCGAATGGCCGAATGACAACCGTTGTCAGCACCATCTGCCATAATACAAAGCGTGAATTCCCTTCCCAACCCGCACTCACCTCGAATCAAACCAACCCATCCGGACCCATCACGCGCACGCACCTCGAACGCCAGATGGAGGAGAAGTGCAGGAGATGCCAATCTCAACAAATTTCGCAATTTCCGGTTTTGCGACCGCCTAGGACTCTTCCGACTCTTGCAGCGTTGCCGTCTGCAGAAGCTCGGCCGGGACGTCTTCCAGAAAGCGCGACACGCGGCCCATCACGTAACCGAAGCTGCGGTCGAACATATATATCGGATACGACAGGTACAGTTCGTCGCGCGCCCGAGTGCTCGCGACGTACATCAGGCGCCGCTCTTCCTCGATTTCGTCATCGCCGACGCTTTGCGGTCCCGGGAAGCGCCCGTCTGCAGCCCAGATCAGGAAGACCACTTTCCATTCGAGTCCCTTGGCGGAATGAATCGTCGTGAGCGTCATGTGCTCAGTTTCCGAATCCGTCGCCAGCACGCCGTCGAGCGAGTCGTTCGGCGGCTCCAGCGCCATGTCCGCCAGCATCTGCTCGAGACTCTTGTAGCGCTCCGTCAGATTCTGGAAATGCTCGAGGTCGCGCTCGCGCTTCGGATAATCGTCGGCGTACGCCTCGCGCATCACCGGCAAATAATATTCCAACGTCATCGCGATCTGCTCCGGCGGCCGCTTTTCCCCGCATGCGCAACTCACGCCAGCAACGTGCCCAGCCGCTTCAGTCCGACCCTCCGCACCGCCGCGCGCCTTCTCCGCGAACTTCGCGATTGCCGCCGCCGGATCATCTGTCGCGACCAGCGAGTCGATCGTTCTCTCCGCCGTGCGATGCCCGATGCCCTTCACCAGCGTGAGCACCCGCAGCCACGACACCGCGTCCGCTGGATTCGCAATCACCCGCAGATGCGCCAGCACGTCCTTGATATGCGCGGTCTCGATAAACTTGAATCCGCCGCGCTTGATGAACGGAATGTCGCGCCGCTGCAATTCGAGCTCCAGATCGAAAGAGTGAAAGCTCGATCGGAACAGCACCGCGATCTCGCTCAGCTCGACGCCATCTTCACGCAACTCCAGGATTCGCTGTGCGACGAAGCGCGACTGCATGTGCTCGTCCTGCGCGCGCACCAGGTAACGGCCGAAAGCTCGCCCTCGCGCTGCGTGAACAGCGCCTTGGTATATTTCTCCCCCGCGCGGGAGATCACATCATTTGCAACGTCCAGGATTCCCTGGATCGAGCGATAGTTCTCTTCCAGCTTCACGATTTTCGCGCCCGGAAAAATCGTGGGGAAATCCATGATGTTGCGGAAGTTGGCGCCGCGAAACGAATAGATCGACTGCGCGTCGTCGCCGACCGCCATCACGTTCCGATGGTTCATCGCAAGCAGCCGCACCAGGTCGGCCTGGATCAGGTTGGTGTCCTGGTACTCGTCGATCATGATGTACCGATAGCTGTCCGACAGCCGCCGCCGCACGTTCTCGTATTGTTCAAGCAACTCCGCGAGCCGGTAGAGCAGGTCGTCGTAGTCGAGCAGCGCGCGCTCGCGCTTGTAAGCCTCGTAATTTTTCGCGAGCTCGAGAATCTCCGTCTGATGCTCACCGAGATGCGGGAAATCAATTTCGATTTCCTCTTCGAGCGCGCGCCGCTTGTTGCGCGCCATGCTGATCGCCTCGGCAATCGTGCTCTTCTTCGGAAACCGGCGCTCGCGTCGACGCGAGTCCCATCCGCGTCCGCAGCAGGTTGACCACGTCCTCCATGTCGGAGCGATCGAGAATCGTGAAGTTGGGCTTGAGGCCCATCGGCGCGCCATGACGCCGCAGCACGTTGTTCGCAAACGAATGAAACGTGCCGCCCGCGACCGGCGCCCGCGCGATCGCCCACGAGTTGCTCCGCCCGCCGCAGCATCTCCTGCGCCGCGCGCCGCGTGAACGTCAGCAGCAGGATCGCACCCGGCGGCACGCCGCTCTCGATCAGCCGCGCGACGCGATAGATCAGCGTGCGCGTCTTGCCCGATCCCGCACCTGCGACGACCAGTAGCGGGCCGTCGCGATGGGTCACGGCGGCGAGCTGCGCTGGATTCAGCAACTCGGCGTACTTGATTTTGAAGTTGCGCTCGTCGGCCGGCGATGCCGGCTTTTCGCGCAGGTAAATTACCTTGTCGGCCACGGCGAGCGTGATCCTACCACGCCGCGCGCCGCAAGTTGTCCCCTACGGCAGCATCGGTCCGCTGCCCGACGGCACCTGCCCGCCGTTTCTGTAGATGCCTTGCATCGTCTTGTTCCACAGTTGATCAGGACTATCGGGCGATTGCGAACCCGCCGCCGCTGCCGAACCTTGTGGCGGACGCATATCTTCGACGTGCGGGTCGAGCAGGATCTGATCGACCATGTTCACGCCCGGATCGTTCAGGTACGCCGTCGCGATTCGCTCCGCATCATTGCGCCCGAACTGCGTCGCCACAAATCCCGTGAGTATCAACTGTTTGCTGCCGCCCGGCGACGTCGAGAACTCCGCGGTAACCATCGGCAGCTCGTTCATGCGGAGATACTTCGTGATCGCATCGCTGGTGCCCTGATCGATCACGTAATTCTGCGCGTGCGAAATACCGCACACCGCGATCATCATGATGATCGCCGAGACCAACGCTCGCATTCGCCGCCTCACAGTCATCGACCATACCGAAGCGCTGGACGAAAAGAAAAAGCGCGGGCGCCCATGTTCGACGCCCGCGCCTCTTTGTGCTTGCGATTATCCCGTTACTGGATCTGCTGAATCTGTGCCGTTTCCTTCTGCACCACTGCGGCAGGCAGCGGCGCGTATTGCAGCGACGGCGCCAGTGTCTGTCCCTCGGCCAGTGCCCAGCTCAGGAACTTTTTGATCTGATCGCCAACTTCCTTGTTGTTTTGCTTTTGGTAAACGAGAATCCAGGTGAACGACGATATCGGATACGCATCCGGCCCCGGCGCATTCGTGATCGACACGCGGAAGTCGTCCGGCATATTGCTGGCTGCCGACGCGGCCGCCGCGGTAACGCCCGCCAGGCTCGCGGTCACCCAGTTGCCCGCCTTGTTCTGGATCTGCGCGAACGGAATCTTGTTGTTGAGCGCGTAGATCAATTCGATGTATCCGATCGCGCCCGGCGTCTGTTGAATCAGCGCCGTCACGCCTTCGTTGCCCTTGCCGCCGAGTCCGGTCGGCCACTTGACCGCGGTGCCTTTGCCCGGGTCAGTCGCCCAAGCCGGACTGACCTTGGAAAGGTAATCGGTGAAGATGTACGACGTGCCGCTGCCGTCCGAGCGGTGACAGACGACGATGTCCTGCGATGGAATCGCGACGCCCGGATTCAACGCCTTGATCTGGTCGTCATCCCACTTGAGTATTTTTCCCAGAAAGATGTCCGCGACCACCGGACCTGTCAGGCGCAGCGTGCCGGTGAAGCCCGGCAAGTTGTACGCGATCACGTCCGCGCCCATCACGCTCGGGAAGTGCAGGATTTTTCCGGGCGCGTCGGAGAGCTGTTGATTCGTCATCGGCGCGTCGCTCGCGCCAAGATCGACGGTGCGATTCGACAGCATCCGGATTCCGCCGCCCGATCCGATCGATTGGTAGTTGAACTTGATGCCCGGATTTTCTTTCGCGTAAACGTCGAACCACTTGGAATAGATCGGGTACGGAAATGTCGCACCGGCGCCATTGATCAGTTGCTCGGCGTAGCTGGAGCGTCCGATTCCGGCGATCGCCAGGACTGTAAAAAGCGCTACGATTAGTCGTCGTTTGATCATCTTTTGAACTTGCCTCGAAGTTAGTCGTTTCCCCACCGATCCGATGTGCGGCGCGCAGAAGCTATGCACTGAACATTAAGGGACGATGAACCGGAGGTGTCCGCGGCTTGAATTCGTCCGCCTCAGTCCGGATTCCCGTGCATAATCGTGCGTTGGCGCGAGCGTTTGCTTTTCTCAACGTCGCTCAACGACAATTCAAATTGCAAAACCAGCGTTTGGCAGATTTTCATGAGTAAATCACTCGACGGGATCAACATCGTTGAATTCGATTCCAACCTCGGCGCGGCCTACGCCACGATGCTGCTCGCGGAAAACGGCGCGCGCGCCATCAAGGTCGAGCCGATAGGCGGCTCGCGCGAGCGGGGCACTCCGCATTTCCACGTCCTCAACCGCAGCAAGCGTGGGCTCCAGCTTGACCTCGACGATCGCGCATCGCAGGCGCGCGTCGGGGATCTCGTGCGATGGGCTGACATCGTCGTCACCGGATTCACGCCGGCCCGTCTACACGCACTGAATCTCGATTACGAATCGATTCGCCGGGTAAATCCGCGCGCGATTGCGCTCAGCGTCCCCCCGCTCGGCAGCCGCGGCCCCGATGCTGACTTCGATGCGAACGACGACCTGGTCGCTGCGCGCGGCGGTATCACCGGTAGCCAGTGGGCGCGCAGTGGCAATCCCGTAGCGCTGGTTTTTCCGGCGGCAAGTTATTCGGCGGGCGTGATGGGGGCGACTGCGGCGGTCGCGGCGATCCTGGCGCGCGGTGCGAACGGAGCAGGGCAACTGGTCGAAGTTTCGCTCCTGGCCGGCGCCTTCTCGCTTCACACCGGCGGAATCCTGCGTCACGAAAAAATGACGACGCTCTATCACGGGCCCCAGGATCCACTCGGTCCGATTCCCGTCTATCGTCTGTTCGAGGCAGCTGACGGCAAATATCTTTTCGTCGCGTGCGGCAACTCGACCTTCTGGGGCAAGTTCGCGATCGCAATCGAACGTCCTGAACTCGTCGGCGATCCGCGTTTCGAAAATGCTCCGTGGGGAATCGCGCAAGAGCACTGGCAGCCGCTCAAGGACGTCATCGAGCCGATCATTCGCACGCAGTCTCGCGACAAATGGCTGAGCATCCTGCGCGATGCCGACGTTCCATGCGCGCCCGTGATGACGCGCCAGGAGTTCGTCGATCATCCGCAGACGCGCGCGCTCGGTATGCGGCATGAAATCGACGACCCCACTCTCGGCCCTATGATTCAGATGGGCCTGCCGGTGTTCCTCAACGACACTCCCGGCGAAATCACCGGCCCAGCTCCAGCAATCGACAACGATCGCGCGGCACTACAGTGGCTTGCAGAGCCAGCGCGCGACTTTTCGCTGAAAACAAGTCTGCTCATCACTGAAAAACCCCCGCTCGATGGCGTCACTGTGCTCGACTTCGCCAGCTACATCGCAGGTTCATACGGTCCGATGATCCTCGCGCAGCTCGGCGCGCAAGTTATCAAAATCGAAAGCCTCGAGGGCGATTCGTTTCGCCATTTCGGTTTCGGCTTTCTCGGCTGGAACCAGGGTAAGCGCGGTATCTCGCTCAATCTTGCAAGCGCGGAGGGCCGCGAAATAATCCACGGCCTCGCGGACAAGGCCGACATCGTCGTCGAGAATCTGCGGCCGGGCCGGATGCGCAAGTTTGGCTTCGACTATGAGACGCTCGCCGCCCGCAACCCGCGCATCATCTATATGTCGGTCAACGCGTTCGGAAATCGCGGGCCCGATCACAACCAGCCCGGCTTCGATCCTCTCCTGCAGGCGCGTTCGGGCGTGATGGCGGCGCAAGGGCGGTCACCACGAGCATCCGGTGTACCTGACCTGCGCGATTTGCGACTACGGCGCCGCGATGCTCTCCGCGTTTGGATGCGTGCTGGCGCTGCGCGCGCGTGAACTGACAGGCCGCGGGCAATTCTGCGAGACCTCGCTGCTGCAATCCGCGATGGCATTCCAAGCCGGCGAATTCGCCTTCTATCAGGGCCGATCCGACATGGAAAATGGCAACCCCGAGAATCGTGGGCGCTCTGCGGTCTCGCGCGCCTATCAATGCCGCGACGGCGAATGGCTATTCATTTCACTATCCGACGAAGCTCAGTGGCACGCGCTACTGACTATTCTGAAGGGCCTGCCGAATAGCAACTGGGATTCTGCCGCCACGGCGCCGAGCGATGGGGCGCTCGCATCGACGCTAGCGGAACAATTTGCGAAGCTGAATCGCGACGACGCTCTCGCCGCGTTGAAGAAATCTGCGGTCCCCGCCGTTCGAATAAATCACTCGCGTGAACTGTTCGACGATCCGCAGGTCGTCGCGAATGATCTGATCGCCGATCTACCTCATTCGCAATGGGGCCGCGTACAGCAAACCGGCATACTGACAAAATTCTCCGCGACTCCCGGCAAGATCGATCGCGCGGCTCCGATGCTTGGCGAACATACCGACGAGATTCTCCACGAGTACCTCGGCTACTCGCCCGACCGTATCGCCACGCTGCGCGCCTCCGGCATCGTCAAGTGATCGATGGATCCTGAGACGGCCGCCTTCATCACGCCGCATCTGCTCGCGCGCGAAGAACTCCTCTGGTGCGGACGTCCGCATGATGCCACCGCGCTTCGATGGCGCGCCGGCGCAATAATTCTGGTCGGAATCGCCGCGCTCGTGTTGCGATCGCTGCCGCTGGATTCCAGTCTCGCCGAGCGTGCCGACCTCAATTCAATCCTGCTGGCAGTGTTGGTTTGCGTGTTGATCGCGGAAGCGATCGTGTTCCACACTTATCTGTCGAACACGTTTTACGGCGTCACCAATCAACGCGTTATTATCGTGTCGGGATTGACGGCGCCCGAGATGGCTGCCGTTCCGCTGGACGTCCTGAACACCCCGCGCCTCCGCATTCAACGCATCCATCGCACCGTGGAATTGAGCCCACCGGGTAATCGCTCGGGAGCTATCCCCTTCACCAACCCTTCCGTGCCGCCCGATTGGACCGGTAACGAATGGTACCGACTCCTGGCACTTGAAGACGCCGGACATGTGTGCGAGTTGATAGTCGAATCGGCGCATAAACTGGAATAGTCAGAAGCGGAGAAACACTATGCCAATGGTTACTGGCGAAACCGTCAAACAAGTGCTGCGCGATCTCTACGGCTACGAAATCTCCGACGCTGACGCGCACTCGATCGCACATAGCGCCGGCGCGATGCTCTCGCTGGCAGCGCATCTCGGGTCGATCGGTATTTCCGGCATCGAGCCGCCCTTCAGCTATCCGGTGCTGGTAGCAGAAGCGACCCGCTCCGCCAAATCCAGGTCGTAATACTCACTTCATTAGTCACTTCGAGGAATCATTCCTATGCCGATTCCATTTCAGGAATTACTCGACTTTGATGTTGCTACCTTGTCCGGGAAGCTGCGCGCGCGGGAAGTCTCGCCGGTCGATCTGACGGAGGCGTACCTCGGGCGCATTGAGCAGACCGACGGACAGCTTCGCGCTTACATCACGGTCACCGATACGCTGGCGCGCAAGGCTGCGAAAAAGGCCGAAGCCGAGATCGCCGCCGGAAAATGGCGCGGGCCATTCCACGGCGTCCCGATTGCGCTCAAGGACCTGGTGTACACCAAGGGCATTCGCACCACCGGCGGCTCGAAAATCCTCGCCGACTTCAAACCCGATCATGATGCGACAGTGTGGACGCGCCTCAATCGCGCGGGCGCCGTGTTGCTCGGCAAGCTCAACCTGCACGAGTTCGCCTATGGAATCACGTCGTCGAATCCTCATCACGGTATCGTCCGCAATCCGTATGCGCTCGATCGAATTCCCGGCGGCTCCAGCGGCGGCTCGGCCGCTGCGATCGTCGCGCGCAGCGCCGCCGCCACCATCGGCACCGATACCGGCGGTTCGATTCGGATTCCCGCCGCGCTTTGCGGATGCGTCGGGTTGAAGCCGACCTGGAGCCGCGTCAGCCGCTACGGCGTTTTGCCGCTGGCCTATACGCTCGACCACGTCGGGCCGATCACGCGCACCGTTCGCGACGCCGCCATGATGCTCCAGGTAATCGCCGGCGCCGACCGCAACGATTCCACCTCGAGCCGCGAGCGCGTCCCTGATTTCTCAGCCGGCCTCGACCGCGACATTTCCGGCATGCGCATCGGTGTGATTCGCGAACTGAACGATGGACTCAGCGACGACGTCGCCCGCTCGTTCAACGCTGCGCTCGAGACACTGCGATCACTCGGAGCGATCGTCGACAACGTGACGATCCCCTCGCTGCCGATGGCCGGAATTATGAACGGCATCATCACGTGGGCCGAGGCGCTCGAGATCCACGAAGAATGGATGCGAACGCGGCCCCAGGACTATGGCGACGACGTCCGCCGCATCCTCGAGATCGGCATGATGACCACGGCTACCAGCTACATCCGCGCACAACGCGCCCGCGCGCGCACGCTGGCGGAGTCGATCGCGGTACTGGACGATCACGACGTCCTGGTCGCGCCCGCCAGCGCCATCGTCGCACCTAAAATAGGTAGTACTCACATTCTGGAAGCGCGCGAAGATCGAGTCGATGTCGTCGCCGAGATTCTGCGCTTCACGCAGCCGTTCAATACGACCGGCCAACCTGCAATAGCTATTCCTACTAGTCAGTCGCCCGACGGACTACCTATTGCGATGCAGGTAATCGGCCGCCCGTTCGGAGAACCCGAAATAATACGAGTAGCAGCCGCCTACGAACGAGCCCGCGGCGCGCTCGCACCACCGCCCGAGATGGCGTAAGACGCCCTACACGATCCGCAGATAGTCGGGCGACGGCAGCGGCGGGAATTTTGCCGACGGGATCGTCTGGTACCAGAAGGCCACCGAGGCGATGTCGTCCTGCAGCGGCAGGAACTCAGCGCCCTTGCGCGGATCGCCCATCCATCCGAGCGCCTGGATAGTTACTCGCAGGTCGTGCTTGAACCGGATCGGGTCCGCGATATGCCAGCGGTACATTCCGAATCTTTGTTGCGACGCGTAGAGCCCGTCTGGCCGAATGACTTGCGGCAATCCCGCGTACGGCGTCGTGAACTCTCGATATCCTCCGTTTTCCTTGCCCACATCGAAATTGTACGAGCCGCAAAAATAATCCTCGGTGCCGGTGCCGCAGATCGTCGGATACTCCGCGTCGCCATCGATGAAAAACTTGATCTCGCCTTCACCCCACCATCCGCTGTTGTGAACGCCCCACGCCATATACGTCCCGACGTATTGCCCGCGCCCGGTGACGCCGTCGACGATCGTGTAAACCTCTTTGTAAGGCAGCGGATTCACACGCCGGAACTGCGCATGAAAGTACGCAGCATCAGTAGGTACTTCAGTGAGTACATAGTTGATTTGATAGTATAGTAACATTGCCGTCTCGGCAGTATTGGTCAGAGTAATCAGGCATCGTTTGCGAAACGGCATTTCCCAATAGCAATTGAACGCACTGCCGGGATTTACGCACACCGCCAGCGACGACACTTGCGCGTACTTATTCCATCCGCAGGCGAAAAAATCGCCGACCGGACATTCCACCGACGGCTCCGGCGAGTCGTCCCAGTAAATTCTCAGGATGCTCGAGCGCCACGGACCCGGTCGGCGTCATCCAGATTTGCGCGATCGCGCCCGCACCCGCGATGTCGGCGAGCACTTTCACTTCGCCCGGCTCGATCACGACGTACGGCGTGACTTTCCATCCGCGCCCCAGCTTTCGCGCAGGACTCCTGGCCGGGTCGGGAATCGCCATCGCACCCTTGCCCTTTTCGCCGGTCGGATTTTCGGGACATATCGATCGGCTCTCTGCGTTGGAAAGTAGCGAGAGATTTCCCATATGCATGCCGAGTCCGTTGAACGATGCCATCGCGTGCGCCTCCTTGTGGCGAGCCGCGCAATTCTAGTCAGGTCACATCGCGATGCGGAAGGATTGTGCGATTGCGTTTTACAGTTCGAGATCGACCGTCACGAAATCGTGATCGGACACGCGGCGCATCAGAATCGGCGAGCGGGGCGTGACGACCGCCGCGCTCCCCGCGATCGGACGCAGCTCGCGGACCGCAAGCCAATCGAGCTTTGGTCTCATCGATCGCGGTATCAGTCCGGAAAACGTGAACGTCGGGCGATTCGGAACGTTGACGCCGTCGATCTCGAGCCCATGCTCTCGCAGATGGTCAAACAACGGCTCGTATGCCTGAGGCGCGCGGAACCGCGCTGGGTTCTCAATCATCTGCCGCGCCGTTGCCCACAACTGAGATCCGTTCGTTAGCTGGGTCGTCGTCGTATTCAGATCGCCGCCGAAAACCGCGCGGCCGGTCGCGGGGAACGACTCCAGGTAGGTCGCCAGCTGGCGCGCGCGCTCGGCTGGCGCGCATCGGCTATGCAGATGCGTAAGGCCAACGGTCAATGCTCGACCGCCGAAATTGATTTTTGTGACGATCCCGGTCGGGGTTCCGACCCGCGGCCAGTTCCGATTACGGCGCAACATGCGCGGCGTGCGCGGATTGTGCATCGCGACAGCGACTACGTCATCGAATGGCGCGGCGCTCAGGATTGCGTTGCCCAGGTAGCCGACGATTTCTCCGCTCTCGTTAATCACCCCGAACTCGCGGACGTACGCGCAGCTCATCTCGAGCATCGATGCCATCTCTACAGCAACGTCGCGTCGCGCCGACGGCTTCGTCCCTGCGGCATTGGTCTCGCACAACAGGATCACATCCGCACCTTGAAGCGGCGGACGCTTGAGACATGCCGCGATTTCGCGGAACCTCTTCCCGCCGGCGGCGTTGAGCAATACGACTCGCAGCCGCGATCCCGGCTGGCGCGCCACGCGGTTCACGACGATGGGCGGAAAAGGCGGCTTCAGCTTTACGCCAGCCGCGTCAAGATCGAGCGCGTCGCGATCCATCGTCCCGAGCTAGTCGGTCAATTCCTTTTGAAGATCCTTGAACGATGTAATCGGCGGCGTGCACGTGTGTTCGCGGCATACGTACGCGGTGACTTGGCCGTCGACCTGCCGCTTATCACGCACCTGCTCCGGGATGAAACCGGTTTGCGCGTGAGCCGGATCGGCGACGAACACCGCAAGATTCGGAACGTAGATGAGGCCGAGCCGCTCGATCCATTCGAGCAGCTCAGGAGATTTGCGGTCGCCGACAATCACCACCTCGGTCGGCCCGCGCTGATAAAGGTCCACCGCTTCGAGCATGTGTGAAAAGCCGAACGGCTGCTTCTCGATAAATTCACGAAATAAGCGGAGCGTCCGCTCGGCCTCGACGCGGTAACGTTCGTCGCCGGTGTAGCCGTACAGCCTGAGAATCGACATTGCAGCAGCGCTGTTGCCCGACGGTGTCGATCCGTCGAAAGCCGCCTTCGATCGCATGATGAGCGCCTCGTGATCATCCGACGTAAAAAAGAATCCGCCCTTTTCCTTGTCGATAAACCTCTCGAGGATCACGTCTGCCAGCGTCCGCGCATGCGCCAGATATTTCGCGTCAAGCGACGCCTCGTACAGGTCGATCATCGCGCCCGCCAACTGCGCATAGTCCTCGAGATATGCGTTGTGCCGCGCGATGCCGTCCTTGAACGACCGGCGCAGCGCGCGACCGTCCCACATCGTCGTCATCATGAAATCCGCCGCGCGCTCCGCCGCTTCGAGATACCTTTGCTCATGCAGCGCGCGATATCCCTCTGCGAACGCACCGATCATCATCGCGTTCCACGCCACCAGAATCTTCTCGTCGCGGCCCGGCTTCACCCTTTGTTCGCGCGCGGCGAACAGTTTGCTGCGAATCTCGCGAATCTTCGACGCCATCTCGTCTTCCGAAACCTTGAACATCCGCGCCGCGTCGGCCAGCTCGATCGTGCGATGCGGAATATTCGCGTCCTCGAAATTGCCTTCGACCGTGATATCGAAATAGCGCTCCGCAATCGCGCCGAGCTCGGGACCAATGACCGCATCGACCTGCTCCGGCGTCCAGACGAAGAATTTCCCTTCCTCGCCCTCGCTGTCCGCATCCTGCGCAGCGTAAAAGCCGCCCTCGGGACTAGTCATCTCGCGCAGAACGTAATCGAAAATCTCGCGCGCGACGCCTAAAAACTCCGGCTCATTCAGCGCGCGCCCGGCGTCGAGGTACAGACGCGCCAGCAACGCGTTGTCGTAGAGCATTTTCTCGAAATGCGGCACCAGCCATCGCTCGTCGACGCTGTAACGATGGAATCCGCCGCCAATCTGATCGTAGATCCCGCCGCGCGCCATCTTCGACAGAGTGTGCCGGACCATCTCGGCCATCGACTCGTCGCCGTCAGCCGCATGCACGCGAAGAAACAGCGAGAACACGAACGTGTTGGGAAATTTCGGCGCCTGCCCAATTCCACCGTTGATACTGTCGTAATGGGATGCGAGCGCGCGCGCCGATTCCGCCGCCAATCCCGGTTTCAAGTCGCCGCCGGTCGCGACGTAGTTGGTAATCGCGCCGAGCGCCTCGGTCAGCTTCTCGAGGTTGTTGGTGACTTCCTTCGCCTTGTCGCGATACGCCTGCGCCACCGCGACCAGGATTCGCGGAAAGCCAGGCATACCCTGCCGATCCTCCGGCGGATAGTACGTCCCGCCGAAAAACGGCCGCCCATCCGGCGCCAGGAACATCGTCAACGGCCATCCGCCGCGCCCGGTGATCAATTGCACCGCATCCATGTAAATCTGATCGAGGTCGGGTCGCTCCTCGCGATCGACCTTGATCGGAATGAAGTTCTCGTTGATCAGCCGCGCGATCGCAGCGTTCTCGAACGACTCGCGCTCCATCACGTGGCACCAATGACACGCCGAGTAGCCGATCGACAGCATGATCGGCTTGTTCTCCGACCGCGCCCGCTTGAGCGCGTCCTCACCCCACGCGTACCAATCGACCGGATTGTACGCATGCTGCCGCAGGTACGGGCTCTGTTCGTTGATTAAGCGATTCGGCTTGCGGCCGACGTGACTATCGGGATTTTTCTCGTGACTCATGAATCTCACATAATCCTATCTGCGTCCCGATGCTCTGTCATTCTGATCGACCCGGCGTATGGCAGAGCATCGAGTGCGCCAGTTACAATTCTCCGCTATGACTTCCGCTTCCGTAACGCGCGAGCCTGCGACGCCGCAATCCGTGGGTGACGATTCGCGATTCCGCTTGCGCGCCGGATGCGTCCTGATATTTACCGCGATTCTGTTCTTCGCCCGCCTCGGGGCGCGAGCGCTGTGGTCGTCAGAATTCCGATGGGCCGAGATTGCTCGCGAGATGCTCGTGACGCACAACTACTTCTGGCCCACGATCAACGGTCACGTTTATTACGATAAGCCGCTCGGCTCGTACTGGCTCGTAATTTTTTCGACCCCATTCGCAGGAGGCCTCAACGAAGCTGCCACGCGCCTGCCCAGCGCAATCGCCGGACTCCTCGCAGTCGCGCTGCTCATGCTTCTCACCCGACGCCTCTACGACGCTCGCACCGCGATACTCGCCGGCGTGATCCTCGCGACCAGCTTCAGCTTCGTATTCTTTTCGCGCGACGCCAGCGCCGACATCGAAACCATCGCCGGCGAACTAGCCGCATTGCTGCTCTTCAGTAGCAACGAGGATCGCGGCGGCGGAATCTGGGTCGTCGGCTTGTGGCTGATCATGGCCGCAACCTCGCTCACCAAGGGCCTGCTCGGATTCGCGCTGCCCCTGTTGGTGATTGGCGCGTACGCATGCCTGCGCGACGGCTGGTCACAACTGTTCGAGGAACTCTCCCGCAGTTCGCTGTCCGATCGAATACAACGGTTCATCGAACGCAATCGATGGTTCTTCAATTGGTACACCGTCGTCGGCATCGCGTTCGGCGGACTGGTTTACGGTCTGCCATTCGAAATCTCATCGCGCATGATGGGCACGCAAAAAGGCCTCGCAATGGTTTATCGCGAGAACGTCGTGCGCTTCTTTCATCCATTCGACCATCGCGGCCCCATCTACTTGTACGTCTACGTAATCTTCGGCCTGATGGCGCCGTGGTCCGCGATGCTGCCCGCGGCCCTGGTCGAAACGCACTCTCTCCGTCACGCCAACGCCGAACCCGCGCGCGCAGATCGATTCGCGTTGGTATATTTCTGGGCGACGTTCATATTCTTCACGCTTTCCGGATCGCGTCGCAGCTACTACATCCTGCCGATTCTCCCCGCCGCTGCGATACTCGTCGCGCGAACGCTCGCGTATCCCGGCGATCTACGCTCGATGATCGCCCGCCGCCTCCTGATTATCGGCTACGCGATCGTCGCATTCGCCGCCGTCGTCGGCATCGTCCTGCTGATTCCCGCGTGGGCGGTTCTGCCAAGTCCCTACGACGCGCTGCCGGACCTGCCCGCCAAGCCGGCCTTCATCATGTTCTGGATCGCGTCAGTGGCAGCTGTGATTTACGCGCTTCGCAAATTCAATGCGTATCGCGTCGCGATTTCGATGGGCGCCATCGCCTACCTCGTGATGGCCTACATATATATCTTCGCGATGCCCGCGGCGGAGGCATATCGCGGCGAAAAACCGTTCGGCTACGCGGTGTTGAACAAAATCGGCGGTTCCACCGACCATCTAGTCCTCTTCAAGACCGAAGGCCCGCTTTTTTATCTCAATCCGCCAAAGCCGCTCCCCGAGTTCGACGACAAGCAAGACCTTCAGGACTCGATCGCGAAGGGCGACGCCAAATGGATGATCGTCCGCCGCCGCGACCTGCCAAAGCTCAACACTCCGACAACAATCGAGCTCAGCGAAGCGTCATATCCATGGGAAACCGACTACAACTTCCGAAACAAGGTGGTGCTGGTGAGAATCGGCAACTAATCTTTGACCTCTCCCCGCGGGAGAGCTGAGAGCAAAATGGCGTCCTCGCCATTTTGCGATTAGTACTGGGTGCAGGGGTCACCCCTGCCGAAGGAAGCGTGAAACCCACCGCGGGTTTCACATTAAATTAAGTGGATTCCGCTGCCGTTTCTACAATCGCATCGGCATGACGACGTACGTGTACTGCTGATCCGTCTCAGTCCTGATGACGCCGGGGCTGACATCGTCGCTCAGTCCGAATTCCACCGTCGAATCCGCGCCTTGCGGGATCACCCCAAGCGCCTGCTGCACGTATGATGCGTTGAATCCGATCGCGAATTCTTCGCTCTTGAAATCCACGTCAAGCGACTCGCTTGCTTCTCCGGTCTCCGGGCTCGTCGATGAAACTGTCAGCGTTCCCGCCGACAGCGCGAATTTTACGCCGTGATATCGCTCGCTGGAGAAAATCGCCGCGCGCTTGATTGCCGCGAACAGCAAATCGCGCTTTACCGTGATCTTGTACTTCGACTGCTTGGGGATTACGCCGCGGTAGTCCGGGAATTCCCCCTCGACCAGCCGCATCGAGACTTCAGTTGCGCCGCGCTTCAAGTATGCGAGCTGACCTTCGAGGCTGAGGCGCACTTCGGGTTCGGTACCAACATCCAGAATCTTACGCAACTCCGCGAGACCCTTTCGCGGAATGATCGCGCCGCTCGCCATCGTGAATCCCGGCACCTCGCGCTCGATCATCGCAAGCCGATGCCCGTCGGTCGCAACCATCCGCACCTTTCCAGGCTCGTTGGACTCGACGTACACTCCGCTCAGATTGTACCGCGCTTCATCGGGACTGACCGCGAAGATCGTTTTGTCGATCATTTTGGCCAGCACGTCGGCAGGAACCGCCAACTCGGCCTTGAGCTGTTTCTTCGCGGCGCCCGCATCCTTGGCGGTGCTCTGACTTGGCATCGCCGGGAAGCTGCGCGGATCGAGGCCCATCATTTTGAATTTGGCACGGCCGCATTTCAGCTCGACCCAATCGCCGTCGAGCGAGGTCAGCGCCACTTCGTCGCCTTCGGTCTCGCGCACGATTTCGAAAAGCTTGCGCGCGTTGAGCGTCAGGCTTTTTTCCTTGCCGGTACACGCGACCTGGGTGCGGATTCCGACTTCGAGGTCGGTCGCGCTGAGCGTCAGCGCATTGTTGTTTGGTTCGAGTAGAACATGGCCGAGGATCGGAACCGTCGTGCGCCGTTCCACGATGCCCTGGACCAGTCCCAAACCGCTAAGCAGCGAAGCACGCTCGATTGCGAGTCCCATGAATTGTTAGCCCGTCTTCCTATTCCGGATCTTAGTTATCTAAAAAAGAATAGCAGTAATAGTAGGAGTTGTGGATTTGTTGATGGAAGCTGCAAGCGCCCGAAATTGAACGCCGATCGCCGGCTGAAAAGCTGTCGGCGAAAAGGCGGCTACTCGACAGGACCGGGCTTGTGCGCACCGGCCCTGTCGATAGCTCCAACCTTATGCTCCCCTCGTCCACAACCTCCCCCACAATCGATTCACGCCGCATTTGCGCGGATCGATTTAAGCTCACGCTCGATTTTTTCGATCGAGAGCCGAAAAGCCGAATCACTGGTGACGCGCCGCATGATCAGGTTGTACGCGTGAATCACCGTCGAATGGTCGCGCCCGAAATGCTCGCCGATAGTCGGAAAAGAGCTGTCGGTCAGCTTGCGGCACAGATACATCGCGACCTGGCGGCAGAATGCGATGTGCTGAGTGCGCTTCTTCGATTTCAAATCCGTCAGCCGGATATGGAAAAAATCGGAAACCGTTTTCTGGATCGAGTCGATATCGGGCTTCGCGTCGGAATTTCGTACGAGATCTTGCAGCGCATTCTTTGCGAACTCGACTGTGATCGCCGATCCGTCGAACGAGGCCAGCGCCGCCAGCCGCGTCAGGCATCCTTCGAGCTCGCGAACGTTGGACGAAACGCTCTGCGCGATATACATCGCGACCTCCGGCGCCAGCCGCAGGTTTTCGAGCACCGCCTTCTTTTGAACTATCGCCACGCGCGTCTCGAGGTCCGGCGGCGCGATATCCGCAATCAGTCCCATCTCGAATCGATTGCGCAACCGCTCTTCGAGACCGGGAATCTCGCGCGGAATCTTATCCGACGTCAGGATTATCTGATGCCGCTCGGCGTGAAGCACATTGAAAGTGTGGAAGAATTCTTCCTGCGTGCGCTCTCGGCCCGCCAGGAACTGCACGTCGTCGAGGATCAAGGTATCGACGCGCCGGAACTTTTCGCGAAACTCGTTCATCTTGTCGCGTCGCAGCGACCCGATCAGCTCGTTCATGAAAATCTCAGCCGGCATGAAGAGCACTTTCCGGGGCCGCTCGCCGCTCGCATATATGTGGTGCCCGATCGCAGTCACCAGATGCGTCTTGCCGAGTCCGACTCCGCCGTAGATGAAAAGCGGGTTGTATTTTTCGCCCGGCTGGTTCGCGACCGCCTGCGCCGCGGCATGCGCGAACTGATTGGCCGATCCCACCACGAACTCCGCGAAGCTGTAGCGGGCGTTCAGGGTCGGATGCCGATCTCCGCGCGATGCGGTGGTCGTCGACGCGCGATTTGTCGCCGCCGTCTTGCCGTTCCCGTTAGTATGACCGTTGCCATTCGCATGACCATTGCCGTTGGCATGACCATTGGCTGGGCGTGCCTGCGACGGCGCGACGGCCGCATTCTCGCCGAGCGTCAGCCGCACCTCGATTTCGCCGCCCGCTTCCGCTGACAGCGCCGCTCGCATCAGGCTCATGTAGCGATCGTTGATCCAATCGCGAAAAAACCGATTGGGCGCAGCGACGGTTACGGTCGATCCTTGATGAGCGACAAAATTAAGCGGCCCGATCCAGGTCTCATAACCAACCTGACCGAGCTCATCCCGCATGCGGTCGCCCGCACGTTGCCACAGTCCATTCATATCGTCTCCCCCTGACCAGACCGGAGGCCAGGTTATGCTCCGGATTTAGCGCGCCGGGCATCGAATCCGGCGCGAATTACGCACAGTCTTATCCACACCTGTGGATAAGCGGTATTTCCATTGTTACAACCAACAATTTGACGGCACGACGCGCCGGACTATCAACTTGTCCGGGTTAAGATCGGTTCTGTTCGGGTTAAAATTTTGGTTGGCAATACGAGTGATATACACGCGCTTCAAAGGCATAGCTCACGCGCCGCGAAATGAACCGTTCAGTGGTTAGTGGTTCGTGTTAGTACGAAGTGTGCGGCCAAGTGAACGTGATAAACTTATTTCGTGAAGAGGACAAGCGCGCAAAAATTTTCGTCGCTATACGCGCGGAACGTAAAGGAAATTTCGCGCGCAAGCGATCGCGCGCGATGCGCACGAAATTTCGCGCCAATCGCGCGATCGCTCGTATCTGCTCTGGAAGCCATCACGCGCGATCGCAACTTTTCGCCTCGCCGCGTATTTTTCTCTTACGATCAACGCGCGCGATCGAATTTTTCTTCGCGATCGAAAAAATATTTTCGCTCGAACTGAATTCTTCAAGGAATCGCGGTGGCCTCAATAAAAAAATCAGATGAACTCTTCCATCGCGCCAGTGTTAAGATTCCTGGTGCGGTGAATTCTCCCGTCCGCGCGTGGAAGGCCGTCGGCAGTGCGCCAATTTTCATCGAGAGTGGCAACGGCGCAACAATCACTGACGCCGACGGCAACAATTTTCTCGACTACGTTTGTTCCTACGGTCCCGCAATTCTCGGACACGCGGATCCGCGCGTCATGCAAGCGATCGCAGAACAATCGCGGCTGGGCTTGGGTTTCGGCGCACCGACGCGGCTCGAGGTCGAGCTGGCAGAATTGATTTCGTCAGCGATCGAATGTGCACAAAAGGTAAGATTGGTTACTTCGGGAACGGAAGCCGGACTCACTGCGCTCAGACTCGCCCGCGCCGCCACCGGACGCTCAAACATAATCAAGTTTGACGGATGCTATCACGGTCATAGCGACTCGATGCTCGTGCGCGCGGGTTCGGGCGCGATGACTTTTGGTCAACCTGACAGCGGCGGCGTTCCATCGGCACTCGCGGCGATGACGATGGTTGCGAGATATAACTCGATTGAGACAGTCGAAGGGTTATTCCGCGCCGCGCCAGAAAAAATCGCCGCAGTGATCGTCGAACCGGTCGCTGCCAATATGGGCGTCGTCAATCCTGACCCGGGTTCGCTGAAGGCCCTCGCCGATATCGCGCACAACAACGGCGCTCTTCTGATTTGTGACGAAGTTATATCCGGGTTCCGTCTCCGCTTCGGCTCGATTGCCGAAAGCATGGGCGTCACGCCCGACCTCATCATGCTCGGAAAAATAATCGGCGGCGGGATGCCCGTCGGCGCCGTCGCCGGCCCTGCGAAAATCATGGACCTGCTCGCGCCGGTCGGTCCGGTGTACCAGGCAGGAACGTTGTCGGGAAATCCGCTTTCCGTTCGCGCAGGTCTCGAGACCCTTCGCATCCTGAAAGAACGCAACCCTTACGCCGCGCTCGACGACGCCGGCGCCCGCCTCGAAGCCGGCCTTCGCGACGCTCTGAAAACAAATCGTCAGCCCGGATGCGTCAATCGCGCCGGCTCCTTGCTCACGATGTTCCTCGGCCCAAATCAGGTCCGCGATGCCGACGAAGCTCGCACCTCCGACTCCGCGAAGTTCGCCAGGTTTTTCCATGGCATGATTGCGCGCGGCATCAATCTCCCACCGTCGCAGTTCGAGGCCATGTTCCTTTCGACGGCGCATACTAACGCAGACATCGATCGCACCATCGCCGCCGCTGATGAATCGCTTAGCGATCTCTCGCGAGCCGGTTGAAACCCGACTAGTGTTTTTTTGGCAACCGCTTGAGAGTTCTAAAAATCTCGAGGTAACAGCCATGTGCCGGAATATCAAAACGCTTTTCAATTTCGAGCCGCCGGTAACCGACGAAGAGGTCCGCGCCGCCTCACTGCAATTCGTCCGGAAAATCAGCGGCTTCAACAAACCGTCGAAGGCCAACGAGGCAACATTCGTGGCGGCTATCGATGAAATAGCAGGCGTCTCGGCTCGTCTCCTTCGCTCGCTCGAGACTAACGCTCCGTCGAAAAATCGGGACGAAGAAGCCGCGAAGGCGAAAGCTCGCGCCGCGGAAAGATTCGGTACCTGATCGCCCACGAGGAATCCCGTTGCCGTTGATCCAGGGAAAATACGCGCGCCCGCTCGCGATGGCGCTCGAAATTCCGATGTCGCCGATCGCCGGCGGCATCATGGGTCACTACATCGACATCTACTTCCACAGCGAGCCATGGTTCACCGGCATCCTCGCGTTCGCCGGATTCATCCATTCAATCGTGACCGTCATCAGGATTGCCCGGGAAGTCCCCCCGACTTCGCAAGGCTAGCTGGCCCCGCGTGCGCAACGACCAGATCCCGACCATCCCGGCGATTCAGCGGATGAACGCGATTCTCGTCGCCGTCACCGCTGCCCTTCTCTTTTATTTCGATTCCACCGCAGCCGCCCTGGGATGTCTGCTCGGCGGCGCGATCGTGATCGTGAATCTGTGGGTGCTCAGCCTGCTCGGTGCGGCGATCCTCGCGGCCGCCGGCGCCGGTATCTCGGGCACCGCCGCAAAATTTGGCGTGATGGCGATACCGCTTAAGATGCTGATCGTCGTGGGCCTGGTCTTTCTTGTTTTCCATCGCACGAACATCGACGGCGTAGGATTCGCACTCGGAGTCTTGACTCAGATGACCGCTGCCATTATTGAAACCGGGCGTGCTTCGCTCCGCGGCTCCAGCTAAGATTGCCGCGGCGGAGATAATCTTTTGCAGCACTCAATAAACTTTCTCGAAATAATCGGCGGCGGCAAAATCCCCGAAGTCCTCATCGGCACCTGGCTGGTGATGGGCATCCTGCTGATTTTCGGCCTCCTCGCCCGACGCTCACTGGCAGCCGCCGCGGACCCCGTCGTCCCCGACGACCGGATCACCGTGCGCTCCGTTGCCGAGACCATCGTCGAATGGGCCGACGGTTTCGTCTCCGAAGTCACCCAGCTTCATCACTATCGCCAATTCGTCCCGTTCTTCGGAACTCTGTTCCTGTTCATCCTGCTCGCAAACTTTCTCGGTCTCGTACCGGGGATGGAACCTCCGACCGCCGACTCCGACCTGACCTTCGCGCTCGGCTCAATTTGTTTCGTCTTCTACATCTACCAGGGGATGCGGGCGAACGGAGTTCTCGGCTACTTGCGCACTTATCTCGGCCCGATGCTCGCGATCGCGCCGCTCATGCTGATGATCGAGATCGCCGACAACCTGTTCCGCCCGTTTTCGCTCGGCGTACGTCTTTACGCGAACATGTTTGCCGATCACATGGTGCTCGGCATCTTCACCGGCTTGACCAAGTTGTTCGTCCCGATGGCGTTCCTGGCGCTCGGCTCGATCGTGTGCATCATTCAGTCGATGGTCTTCATGATCCTGTCGATGGCGTACGTGCGGCTCGCAGTCGAGCACGAACATTAGCCGAAACAATAAATAGAGATTTCATGCGCCCGGGATTCCGCCCGGAATTTGTGGTGGTAGAGGAAAGAGAGGCGGCCGGTTCTGGAACTTAGAGGCGCGCGAAACAAGGAGGAACGAGAAATGGTTCGAAAGATTGGCAACGTCCTGGGAATTGTCGCGATCGCGATCGTCGCGTTACCGCTGCTCGCGATGGCGCAGGAGGCCGCGGTTCCCGTAGTCCGCATGACGCAGTCGCCGCTGAGCGTCGGCCTGATCGCACTCGCCGCCAACCTCGGCGTCGGCATCGCAGCGTTCGGCAGCGCGCTTGGTCAAGGCCGCATGGCCGCATCGGCAATGGAATCGATCGGCCGCAATCCAAACGCAGCCGGCCAGATTTTCACCCCGATGCTACTCGGCCTGGCATTCATCGAAGCACTGACCCTGTACGCACTCGTGATCGGATTCCTGCTGCAGTCGAAGATCTGAAGATTCGTAGTACGTTCGCAGGAGCGGGGCCTGATGGGCCCCGCTCCTGGTTTTACGGAACCACTCACATCCTGAAGACACCAAAGCCGCGATGCTCCGGGACCGGCGCGTTCATCGAGGCTGCGATGCCCAATGCCAGCGCGGCGCGCGTCTCGACCGGATCGAGTACGCCGTCGTCCCACAGCCGCGCGCTCGAGTAATAAACGCTCGATTCGATCTCGTACTTCTCGAGCGTCGGGCGCAGAAATTCTTTTTGCTCCGCATCGGTCATCGTCGCACCTTCGCGCTTCAATTGATCGAGCTTCACCGTCAGCAACGTGTTCGCCGCCTGTTCTCCGCCCATCACCGATATGCGCGCGTTCGGCCACATGAAAAGCAATCGCGGAGAGTACGCGCGTCCGCACATCCCGTAATTTCCCGCGCCGTTGGACGCGCCGATGATCACCGTAAACTTTGGCACCTGCGCATTGGCGACCGCATTGACCATCTTCGCGCCGTCCTTCGCGATGCCGCCCTGCTCGTAACGCTTGCCCACGATGAAGCCGGTGATGTTTTGCAGAAAGAGCAGCGGGATACGCCGCGCGCAGCACAGCTCGATGAAGTGCGTCGCCTTCAACGCCGACTCGCTGAACAGCACCCCGTTGTTGGCGATGATGCCCACAGGATACCCGTAGATCCGCGCGAACCCTGTAACCAGCGTCGTCGCGTAGCGCGCCTTGAACTCATGCATCCTGCTGCCGTCGACCAGTCGCGCGATCACTTCGCGCACGTCGTACGGCTTGCGCGTATCCACCGGGATGATGCCGTACAGCTCGGCGGGATCGTAATGCGGATCTTCCGGCGCGTCCTGCACGATCGCCGTTGCCGTACGAGGCCCCAGATTCTCGAAGACGCCGCGCGCAATCTGTAGCGCATGCTCATCGTCGTCGGCCAGGTGATCGCTCACGCCCGACAGCCGCGTATGCACGTCGCCACCGCCAAGCTCCTCTGCGGTAACCTCCTCGCCGGTTGCCGCGCGCACCAGCGGCGGTCCCGCCAGAAAAATCGTTCCCTCCTCGCGAACTATTATGTTTTCGTCGCACATCGCCGGCACATACGCGCCGCCCGCCGTGCAACTGCCCATCACCACCGCGACTTGCGCGATACCCTTCGCCGACATCCGCGCCTGGTTGTAGAAGATGCGCCCGAAGTGATGCTCGTCCGGAAAAATCTCGGACTGCATCGGCAGAAACGCGCCGCCCGAATCGACCAGGTAAACGCACGGCAGCCGATTTTCGATCGCGATTTGCTGCGCGCGCAGATGCTTCTTCACCGTCATCGGAAAATACGTGCCGCCTTTGACGGTCGCGTCGTTGGCGACGATCACCGCCTCGCGCCCGTGGATTCGGCCGATGCCCGTGATGATGCTCGCCGATGGCGAGTCGCCGTCGTACATCTTGAAAGCGGCCAGCGGCGACAGCTCGAGGAACGGACTGCCGGGGTCGAGCAGTTTCTTGACGCGATCGCGCGCGAGCAGCTTGCCGCGTTCTACGTGACGCTCTCGCGCCGTCGCCGGACCACCCTGGCGCACGTCGCTCGATTTCGTCGCGCAGGCGCTTGACCAGCGTGTCCATCGCGTCGCGGTTGCGGCGGAACTCGTCGGAGTTGGTGTTCAGCCGCGTTTCAATTCGATCCATTTGAACATCCTTGATGCGAGCGGGCCAAAGTTGGGCTAAATATTAGAAAGCTGGCTGGATATTAGCGATGCGCGAACGCGATCTGAAAGCACTCGAATTCGACAAGGTCATTCACCTCGTCATGGATCTCTGCGCCTCCGAGCCCGCGCGCGCGGCCACCGCCGAATTGCGCCCATCGCTCGACGCCGCCGAAGTGCAACGCCGCCTTACGTCCACCGCCCAGATGGTCGAGCTGAGATCGCATGCCGGCTCGATTCCGATCAGCGAATTCACCGATCAGCGCCCGTACCTGCTCGCAGCCGCCCGCGCCGGTGCGATCCTCGGCGGCGAAGCGCTGGTCAAGGTGCGCGATTTTATCGTCGGCTCGCGCCACGTCAGCGGATTCTTGCGCTCGCGTGTCGAGCGCTTCCCGAATGTCGCGGCGATCGTGAACAACCTGCTGGCGCCCAAGGAGCTTGCCGACGCGATGCTAAGTGCGCTGGCCGACGACGGTACCCTGCTCGACGACGCCAGTCCCGAGCTGAAGCGTCTGCGCAGCCGACTCCGCGACGAACGCGCGGATCTCGAGGCGCGCCTGCTGCGCTCGCTCAACGCCTCCGGCATGGAGTCGTTCGTCTCCGATGTCATCGTGACGGTTCGCAATCGCCGCTTCGTGCTGCCGATGAAACTCAACTACTCGGAACGCTTCGAGGGAATCGTGCAGGACCGCAGCGTGTCCGGCGAGACTCTGTTCGTCGAGCCGATGTGGGCCGTCGAGCTGAACAACCGGCTGATGATGCTCGAGCGCGAAGCCGAGGCGGAAGAAACGCGAATCCTCGCGCGACTTACCGCGATGGTCGGCGGATACGCGCCCGAGTTGCAGCTCACTTTCGACGCGATGGTCGCGCTCGACGCCCTCAACGCGCGCGCGCTTTTCGCCGAGCGCTTTCGATGCGTCGAGCCGCAGCTCGTCGACGAGGGAATCGATTTCATCGGCGCGCGCCATCCATTGCTCATGACCAGCGGCCGCGACGTGATCCCGATCGACGTGAAAATCGGCGCCGGCCAGCGCGGCATCGTAATCTCGGGCCCGAACACCGGCGGCAAAACCGTCGCGCTCAAGACTGTCGGGTTGCTCTCGCTGATGGCGCAAGCGGGGATGCTGATTCCAGCGCTCGCCGGCAGCAAGGCGACGGTCTTTCGCAGCGTGTTCGCCGATATCGGCGACGAGCAGTCGATCGAATCCAACTTGTCGAGCTTTTCGGGACACATCGCAAACCTGTCCGAGATAATCAGGATGCTCGACGAGCCCGCGCTGGTGATTCTCGACGAGCCAGGCGCCGGCACTGACCCGGCCGAAGGCGCGGCGCTCGCGATTGGTCTGATGAACCATCTCGGGACGCGCCGCTGCATGCTCGCGATCGCGACGCATTCCACCGCCGTGAAGCTGCACGCATACTCGCAGGCCGGCTTCGAGGCCGCCGCCGTGGATTTCGACGCCGAGCACCTCGCGCCGCTGTATCGCCTGAAGCCGCATACCATCGGCCAGAGTTACGGACTCGCGGTCGCGCGCCGGCTCGGGCTGCCCGAGGAAATAATTCGCGCCGCCGAACAATCGATGGGTGCCGGGACTGTCGAGCTCACCGACGCGCTGAAAAGATTGGACGCCGAGCGCGCCAAGTTGAATGTGCAGCTCGAAAAATTGCGCGAGCGCGAACTCAGTCTGGCTCAGATCGAGCAAGACGTCCTTCAAAGAGCTGAAAAGACCCACGAGCGCGCCGAGCTTGAACGCAAGCGGCTGCGCGCCGAAGTCGCAGACTTGATCGAGGAGCTAAGGCGTGACGGCGCCGCACTGATGGAGGAGTTGAAGACCCGCGCGAAGTCGCGCACCGACCTGAAGGGCTTCATCACTAAGGCGGCGGCGAAACTCGAGAGCCTCGCGCCGGCCCCCGACGACGCACCGGAGTCCGACGCGCCGCTCAAAATAGGCGACACCGTCCAGGTCGGCGACATCCGCGGCGAACTGATCTTCCTCGACGCCGCGCGCGCTGTGATCAGCCGCGGCGGCCTCAGGATCGAAGTCGCGCCCGACCGTCTGCGCAAGTCAGCGGCCAGCCCGGCCGATACTCGTCCTGCGCAAAAAAAGGAGGCAGCCGTAACCTTCAGCGTCGAAGGCAGCGAGGGCAACGAGTTGAACCTCATCGGGATGCGCACGACGGACGCGCTCCGCAAGCTCGAAGAATTTCTCGATACCAGTTTCCTGACCAATCGCGCCGAAGTCCGAATCGTCCACGGCATCGGCTCCGGCGCCCTGCGCAAAGCGGTCGCCGAATATCTCGGCACGTCGCCATATTGCGCCTCCTTCCGCGCCGCCGAACCCCACCACGGCGGCGCCGGCGCCACAATCGTCCAGATGAATTTGTGATCGCACCGTGTGTTCGCGCCGCCGCCTTTTGTCATCCTGACGACGGGAGCGTTAGCGACGGGAGGAATGGATCTCGGACAGCTTCGCGCAAGCGAAGCCGGTTCCGGTTTTGAAATCGCGAAGCGGTCCTCAGAAGAACTTCTTCAACTGATCAATCGGATTCGGCGGAGGATTTGAATTGCCTCCTCCATTGCCGCCGCCACTATTGCCGCCCGATCCGCCACCATTACCCGAGCCGTCAGTTCCGCCCGAACCACCGCCGCCGAGGAATTTATCCAATCCTCCCGGCAACCCCTTCTTGCCGAATATTTTGCCAAGATACTTCTGACCCTGAGATTTCGCCGCGTTATTTGCTGCCGTCTGCGCCAGCTCCGTCACATTGGGCAGCACCTGCGGCTTGGGCAACTGCCCGACGACTTGCAGCGGGATGCTGATTTGTCCGTCCTTGTTCGCGACGAACGCGACTTCCTGCTTTGCCTCGATCAGTTCTTTGCTGAACGGCGCCGACAGCACGATTCGCGCCGCGAGGTCGATATTCTTGTCCATGTCGAACCATCCGTCGCCAAGCAGATTGTAATCGACCGTCTGCACCATGATGTCGTGCGACGTGATTCGCGGCCCTTCGAGCACGAAGCTCAGACTCGCAAGCTGGATGTCGGTGTCGGGATTGCTGAACAGCTCAGGATGATTCTTGACGACGGCGTCTGGAACCAGGTTGCCGATCGCCGGCAGATTCTGCACCTTCTTGAGCGCCTGTCCGCCGACGTTGACGCCGACCAGCTTGCCATTCGTCAGCGTGAGATTTCCGTTGCCGCGCAGCGTCGGCTTCATCTCGTCGAAGGTCCCGGTCTTTCCGCTGACTTTAATTTTTCCGCCGAGCGTCCCGCGAACAGTGCCCGCAGCCTTGGACTTTTGCGAGTCGAGCGCCTGTTGAATATCGAGGTTAGTAAAACTGATCGACGCGTCCATCGGCGCCGACGCCTCCAGCAGCGTGTTCCCCGTCGCCACGATGTCGCCCGAGAACGCCTTCAGCCTGAGCGTCGTCACCCGAGCTTGTTTCCCTTTGAGCGCCACCTGCAGATTGAGGTTCTGGTAAGGGACGTTCGCCAGGTTGCCCGACGACGACTTGATCTCGGAATCAACCGTGGGACCCGTCACCGATCCAATCGAGACCGCACCTTTGGCGAAAAGCTGGTTGATCACTTCGTCGGGCGGTCGCGAAGCCACGAGATCTGCCAGGCGAACCGACGCCGCATTCAGTTCATAGCTCATGACCAGTGGCTGGAACTGATCGATATGCGATTTCAATGTCGCTTGCTGCGCGCCCAGGTTGAAGGTCAGTGGCCCGACGTCGGCGCTGGTTCCCGCGAGCTTGATGTTTCCGCTGATGTTGCTCAGTGGCGGCACTTTCTGATCCGGAATCGACAGCCCGACTCCCGCCAGCGCGACGGTGCCATCTGCCGACGCGTTGCCATTCGCAAGCGTCACCGCCGTATGAATCTCGGTCTTGCCCGTTGGATTGTATTTGCCGAGCGTCGGAATCATTTTCGCGAGCGAAGCGACATCGAAATTATTGGTATCAACGTGCGCCACGGTCGCGCCGCCGCCGACTTTGATATCCGTCGCCTTCGCCTCGAGGTCGCCGAGCGTGATGTTGGCGAGTGTGACCCCCACCCCCGAGCCCGTCTGCGATCCTTCCGCCGAAATCTTCAGCGGCGTGTCGGCCGGCTTGTTGAACTTATCGCCCAACGCGATCGCGGGCGCGCTTAAATCGCTCGATAGGTTGAATTTGATCGATTGAATCGTGCCGTCAGCCTTTGCGTCGAAGGCCACCGGACCCGAAACTGAAAGCTTCGGCGGAATCGCCTTCGCGATCATCGGGATCGTCTCGAGCTGCGTCAGCAAAATCGGGCCGACCTTCGCCGATCCAGAAAGCGGTATCGCGTCGAAATCCATTACCCCATTGCTGATCAGAGGCCCAATCGTCGCGGACAAATCGAAGTTCTGTTGATCGCTCAACGCCGCAAACGTGACCGCGACGGTGAACGGCGCGTTGAACACGAAATCGCGCACCTTGAAATCGATCGCGTTGACCGTCGCGCTCTCCGGCGCGCCCTCCGTCTCGTAGGTCAAAGTGCCGTCGTTGATCGTAAAATCCCGCACCAACAACGATCCGAGCACCGACGGCGCCTTGCCCGCTTCCGCCATCGGCGATTCCTCGGTCGTGCCGCCGCCACCCTCGCCCGCGCCTTGCCGCGATTCTTCTTCGGTGTGCACCTTTTTTCTGCCGAGCGTCGAGACGTTGAACGTGCCGTCGCGCGTCTGCACGATTCTGATCACAGGCTTGTCGAGCACGACCTCGGTGACTTCGATCCTCCGCGCCAGCAGCGGCAGTAGTTGCAGCCGGGTATAGACGTTGCTCGCTTCGATGAAGGGTTTTTTCGAGATGTCTGGATCGTCAGCCACCTGCACGCCCGTCACGTCGGCCAGGATTCCCCAGCCTAGAGTCACCTTGATGTCGTCGGCGTGAACCTGGCGTCCGAGCGCGGTGCTGACTTTGTCGAGGATCGACTGGCGCCGCTCGGCGATGATCGAATTGAGGTTAGTGGCGGCATAGAAGAGGATTGCGCCGGCAAAAATCACGACGGCGCCGACAATCGCGGCGGCAATTACGATCACACGGCGCATTTGAGGATCCTCACATCAGGTAGCTCGAAGCGGTTCGCCATACGCCGGCAAGTCTAGTCGATGCGCACTGGACGCGCATCATTTCGCCGTCCCGATTTTGTCTTCCGCTCGCCGTCCGGATCGCGGCCCGTTTGAACCGTATCGCATCATCGGCGTAGTCTGTCATCCATCCCGATCCTGCATCTCTTCCGATGGCAAAAAAGCGAAAGCATGGCCGCCTCGACGAAGAACGAGACGGCGAACAAAAGGCGACCCCCCCGCCTGCACGGATCTTTGCGTCGCCTTTCAAAGACCTCAAGCAGATGCTCGCCGGGCGCGACCCGCTGCCGGACCAGTTAAAACCCAAAATCGCGCCTCCTCCGCCGCCGGTCGTCAAGGAAATCGTCCCACCTGCCGCCGAACCTCTCGACGACGAAACCTTTCTCCGCCGCGCGCTCGAAGGCGTGCGACCGCTTCATGGCAACGGCGTCCGCCGCTCGCGAATCCCGCTTGAACCGACGCTTACGCATAAGATGGTCGACGAAGATGCCGAAGTAATCGCTCTGCTCTCCGATCTAGTGTCGGGACAGGCGCCGTTCGACATTACCGAGTCCGACGAATACGTCGAGGGCTACCGCGTCGGTCTCGATCCGCGCCTGGTGTCGCAGCTTCGACGTGGCGAGTTCGCGATGCAGGATCATTTCGATATGCACGGCATGATCCAGAGCGCGGCGAAGGAAGCACTGAAGGAGTTCATCATCAAATCGGTGCGCAAAGGGCTGCGCGCGGTGCTGGTCGTGCATGGACGCGGCCTGCGCTCTCCCAACGGGCACTCAGTCCTGAAGCACGCGTCGGCGGGATGGCTGTCGCACGGCGCAATCGGCGGTCATGTGCTGGCTTTCGCGACCGCGCGAGCGTCGGACGGCGGAGCGGGGGCTACCTACGTACTGCTGAAGCGCGAGAAAAGCCGCGCCCCCTTCGACATCCTGCAAGGCGCCAAGCGCCGCTAGCGGTTCTTCACCATCCCAGGAAGTGCACGGCGATTATGACGTTCGTCACTACGAATGACGCCGGGATTAGCCATCGCGAGTACTTGCGAATCTGCAGGCCCAAATCGCGGCGCAGCTCTGATCGATGCGTCACGTGGACCGTCATCAGTTCCACCACCGCCAGGAAAACGTAGATGTAGCACTCGAGGAAAAACGCATCGATGTACGTCAGGTAAGGCAGCCGCGGCATCGTCGCCGAGATCGCAAACGCGAACGCGATCACAGTTAGAATCGTCGTCACCGCGACCTGGATCTGATTCGAGAGATCGTCCGCCTCGATCCAGAACACCGCCCACGACAGAAACACCATCAGCAGCAGCGGTATGAATACTTTCCATAGATAGAAGCTCGAGCGCCGCGTCACGTCGATCTCAAACCTCGCCTCCGGCACCGTCATGCCGCCGTAGGTCGCCGCATCAAGCAACTGCGAACGCAATCCATTGAGGTGCCACTGCGCCAGTGAGGTGAAACTCGTGAATTCGCTGGCAGTCCACGTCGATTCGTTATTCAGTTCAAACCTGAGCCGCGGTCCGTCCGCCAGGAATGGGTGAATGATCACCAACAACTGCTGCTGGTCGAACGGGAACCGTCTGAGGTGGAAGCTCGACGACAGCGTCACCACGAGGCGTTCCGCGTATCGCACGGTGCCGTCCGGGCTCACCATGATCGAGATTTCCTGGCGCGAGCGGGGCGACGCAGCGTTGATCATTTCGAGTTGAGGTATCCAGATCTGCCCGAGCGCGTAGTTCCGCGCCTGGTCCTGAGGCCCTTCCGGAGTATAGGCCAGGCGCTTGTCCATCCATCGCTCGAACATATACGCGTCCAGCTGAAACTGCTCGCTGACTTCGTTGATCGCGGCGAGATTTACGACATGCAAGCCGATCGTGATGTCGAGCGGCTTGCCGTCGTCAAATGGCGGTTGCAGGATCGGATCGGTCGCGATGCCCGTCGGAGTTTGCGCCGCGCGTGATGCCGCCGGAATCGTTGCCGCAACCAAAGCGATCGCGATCGCGAAGAGAACGCTCCCCCGACGCATCCCCGCTCAGCCTTCCGGCGCCAGCATCTTGTCCGCGCGCACCAGCCGGTCGAACTCCTCTCCCGAGAGCAGCTTCAGTGCAATCGCTGCCTCGCGCAGCGTGATATTTTCCGCATGAGCTTTCTTCGCTACCTTCGCCGCGTTGTCGTAACCGATAGGTTCGCTCAGCGCCGTCACCAGCATCAACGAACTCTCGACGTTGCGCCGCAGCTGCTCGCGATTCGGCTCGATTCCCTCGACGCAGTACTTGCTGAACGACGCGCACGAATGCGCCAGCAGCATCGTCGAGTGCAGAAAATTGTGGATGATGAGCGGCTTGAAAACGTTGAGCTCGAAATTTCCCTGCGATCCCGCCGTCGTGATCGCCACGTCGTTGCCGATCACCTGGATACACACCATCGTCATCGCCTCGCTCTGCGTCGGATTCACCTTGCCCGGCATGATCGACGATCCCGGCTCGTTCTCCGGCAAGATCAGTTCCGCGAGACCAGTGCGCGGTCCCGATCCCATCCAGCGCACGTCGTTGGCGATTTTCATCAGCGACACCGCCAGCGTCTTGAGCGCTCCAGAAGCCGCCACCAGCGCGTCATGCGCCGCCAGCGCCGCGAACTTGTTCGGCGCCGATTTGAACGGCAGCCCCGTGTACTCCGCGATCTTTTTCGCGGCGCGCTCCGCAAATTCCCGATGCGTATTCAGCCCGGTGCCAACCGCCGTGCCGCCAAGCGCCAGCTCGAGCAGGTCCGGCATCGCCGCATCGAGTCGCTTCAAATCGTAGTCGAGCTGCGCGACGTAGCCCGAAAACTCCTGCCCCAACGTCAGCGGCACCGCATCCATCAGATGCGTGCGCCCGATCTTCACGATGTCCGCGAACTCTTTCGCCTTGCGCGCGAGTGCGTCGCGCAGTTTGCGCACCGACGGAATCAGGTCGTGCGTAACTTCCTCAGCCGCCGCAATATGCATCGCCGTCGGGAACGTGTCGTTCGACGACTGCGACATATTCACGTCATCGTTCGGATGTATCGGCTTCTTGCTGCCGAGCACGCCGCCCGCCATCTCGATCGCGCGATTCGATATAACCTCATTCGCGTTCATGTTGGTCTGCGTGCCGCTGCCGGTCTGCCAGATGCGCAGCGGAAAATGATCGTCGAGACTTCCCGCGATCACTTCATCCGCCGCCGCGGTGATGCAGCTTGGCCTTGTCGGGCGGCAGCTTACCGAGATCGCGATTAACTTCCGCCGCCGCCTTTTTCAAAATCCCGAACGCGCGCACCACCGAACGCGGCATCCGATCGAATCCGATCGCGAAATGCAGCAGCGACCGCTCCGTCTGCGCTCCCCAGTATCGATCGTTCGCGACCTCGATCGCCCCCATGCTGTCGCTCTCGACGCGCTTGCCCGTATCCGGCGCCTTGACCGCGGCCACCAGCTTCGCGCGCTTGGCGACGCTGCCCTTGCGCATCTTCGCTCTCGACTTTGATGCCATCTTCTTTCTGTCTCCCCTCTCCCTGTAAGGGAGAGGATCAAGGTGAGGGTCCTTTTACAGCGCGCTCTTTTGCGCGCGATTCAAGATTCCGCTCCGCACTTCTTGTCCAGTGGGGCGGGCCGCCGTGCCCGCCATTGACGCCGAATATTCTAACCCTGCTGACCCCCGATACCAGCGGTTTCCCGCCCTCACAATTAGCCCCGCGCTGCCCTTTTCAGAGGCGCTGTGCCGATATAGGTTATGCGGCGTACTCCCGACAATAGGGAGCGCGATTTTGATCCGAATGCTTTTCGAAATATTATAAGGACTGGATTCCAAGCGAGGCTGCAACCATGCCCTGGACTATCACCCGCCTTTGCCGCGACTGCGTTGACACCGGATGCGTCAGCGTTTGCCCCGTCGACTGCATCTACGAATACATCGGCCCCGACAAAGTAAAATTCCCCAACCAGCTCTACATCGATCCTGACGAATGCATCGATTGCGGCGCCTGCGAGCCCGAATGCCCGTGGCAGGCGATCTTCGAGGAGCCCGCAGTTCCCGAGGTCCTCAAAGACGACATCCCGCTAAACCACGCGCTGCTCGAAATAAAAGATCAGTTCAAGGTAATGCCGTTCAAAAAGGTCGATCACCCAACCCCAGAGCAGGTAGCCGAAAACAAGAAAAAGTGGGGCGTCGACCCGAACAGCTGATCGCAGCCGCACGCATAATCCGAAACGATCTGGTTCTCCTTCCCTCGTGGGAAGTTGCGATCCCAAAAATCTGGTTCCCCTTCCCGCTCGGGAAGGGGTTAGGGGTTAGGTTCCTGCGTCGTTACGCCCGCCCGCTCCCCTCAAGAAACCTGCGCCCAACCGCCGTCAGATCGACAATAATTCCTGCCAACAGCATGCCGTCGCGCGATGAATCCGCGCTCGTTCGCATCCTCCCAAACCGTCAACCGCGGCACGACGTGCGCCAAACGTCCATCACCTCGGAATAAGGTCGCGGCCGTGCCGCTATCCATTCGAGGAAATCCAGAATCAAAGGCGCAAGCGTGTCGCTCATCAGATGCTCCCCTACACCACTTCCTCAATCGCCGCCAACAACGACCCTAAATCGAACGCCCCGTCGTGACGCGCACCGTTAATGAAAAAACTCGGCGTGCCGTTGACGCCGCTCCTCACTCCGCTGCTGAAATCCGCGCGTACTCGCTCGACGTAAGCATGCGCCTCCATCTCCTTGACGAATCGCGGCACATCGAGATGAAGCGCCTTGGCGTACCGCATCAAATCCGCATCCTCGAGCGCATCCTGATTCTCATACAGCAGATCGTGCATCTCCCAGAACTTCCCCTGCGCGCCGGCTGCCTCCGCCGCTTCCGCCGCATGCTCGGCGTGAGGATGCGCCTCGGCCAACGGAAAATTCCGAAAGACGAAACGCACCTTGTCGCCGAGCCGTTTCTGTAGCGCCTTCACAATCGGATATGCCTCGCCGCAGTAAGGACATTCGTAATCTCCATACTCGACCAGCGTCACCACTGCCTTCGCGGCGCCTTCCACATGATCGTTCGCGCCGACCGGTGGCTTCAGTTTTGCCGATGGACTCATCGCGCCACCCTCCTACTTCTTCGCCGCGAGCGCTTCGAGCGCATCCAGTATCCCGTCGGCGCCGGGATTCACCCCGACCGGCGACAGGTAGCTCCACGCAATCGTCCCCTTCGGATCGATCACGAACAGCGCCCTCTCGCGTGACGCCGTCGCTCTCGCGATACGCGCCATACTTCCGTGCGACCGCGCCCTTGGGCTCGAAATCCGACAACAGCGGGAAGTGCAGCTTGCGGTCAAGCGAGAATGCCGCATGGCACCAGGATCCATCGACGGAGATCCCGACGATCTGCGCTTTGAACTTGTGAAACTCAGCCAAAACCTCATTGTAAAGCGCCATCTGATCGCCGCACACCGGACTCCAGTCGGCCGGGTAAAACGCCACGATCAAAGGCGCGCCGCGAAAGTCGCTCAACGAGACGAGCTGGTCGGGCGTGCTATGCAGCGAAAATTCCGGCGCCGCAGTGCCGGGAGTGAGTATCTTGTTCGCGGTCTCAGAAGCCATAGATGCGACCCTCCATGAATTGTTTTGCAGGTCCGAATTGGTTCGCAGATTGCGATGCTAATCCCACCGCATTTCTGAGACAAACTAACTTTGAATGTAGATCGCCGAGAGCAATGCGTCCTCGCCTTTTGCGATTAGTACTGGGGCAGAGGTCACCCTGCCGCCCGCCGCGCAGCGATTATTCCCCTACTGCGTGATCACCATCGCGGCGGTGCGGGTCAGCGGAATTGTGACCGACGAAACCAGGTTCGTCAGCGGCGGGAAATTGTAGCTGATCGCCACGGTGACGATGCTCCCGGGCTTGTTGTTGGGCGCCCAGGTCGTGGTCACAGTCATCGCAGCAGTATTCAGCACCCCGACCACCAACGTATTCACATAGTTGTGAACGTCGGTCGCCGAGACCACCGTCACCGCGGTCGATCCATGCACCGTCGCGTACCGAACTGCCTGCTGCGCGCTGTAACAGACGAAGTCGTAGCAGTAGAGCGCCAGCGCGAAGTTGATCACGCCGAAAAAGAGCGCCAGGCACGGCGTCAGTACCAGCGCAAACTCCGCCATCGCTTGCGCCGGATGCCCTCCGCGCAGCGCTTCGCGCAACCGTCGCCCATGTATCACGATGCCGCGCGCGCTTCATTGCACTACTCGCATGACCGCTTTGCCCGGCACCGTTAGCGCCGGCAGGATTCCCATGAAGTTGATCAACGGCGTGTACGGCGCGCTGGTATTTACCTGCGTGTACAGCAACCGATGGCTGCCGGAGCAGTCGGTCGCAAGGCACGTCGACGCGGTTCCGTCGGAGCATTTGCAGAAATGAGTCGCGACCGCCGTCATCCGCTCAAGTTGGGTGCATCGTTGGCCGCCGCCGCCTGCATCCCGGCGTTATCGGCCGCCGTCGACAGACTCTGCGCACCGTATTGAACGCCGGCGCGCGCCGCGTTGGCGACTGAAATCGCAATGTAAAACGCGCGGCCCGTCTCCACCACCACCAGGAACATCATCAGCAACAGCGGCAGACTCAGCGCGAGCTCCACCGATGCCTGACCGCGCCGACTGCGGCCACCACGCATGTGCATCCCACTCGATTTGCGCCGCATATTCATTCCGCCAGGACTGTTCCTTTTATCGGTGAGCCGCCGGTCAGCGACGAATAGTTGATGCCGACCGTCGAACTGCCGCTCAGCGAAACCTTATCCGCTACCACGATACTGTAACCGCTGAGGCTGCTGCTCCCGGTGTAGGTGAGCGTCGTCGTTTTGAAGTAGAGACGCGCCGTCGAAACTCGAACTCGAACTTCCGCTTACGTACTGCCCGCGCGCTGCCCGTCGGTATCGATCGATCCTGAAAAAAGAGGATTCCCGCCAGCGCTCCCGAGGTCGGCGCGCTGAAATTCGAGGTCGAACCTCCATTCAGATTGATTGCCTGGTAACCACCGGTTCCAGTGGTGTTGTAGAAGGTTACTCCGGTGCCATTCATCAACGCGCCGCCAGCTGGAGGTGAATCCTCCCCCGGCCAGGATGTAAGTGCCTGCGTTGAAATGCGTGAATCCGTTGCTGATCGTGATACCGCCGCAATAGGTGCCGGCATAAAGCTGGTAGTAACTGCCGCTGCTCCCCGGGTTGCTCAGCGAGAGATTGGTATGAGCGCACGAAGCGACGGTCGGCGCCGGCACGTAGGACAGCGGATCCGACGCCGCAATCACCCCGGTCTTCGGCGTCGGTGTATAGCCGGCTCCGGCGTGTAACCGCCCACTACTCCGATGATCGGCGCGGTGATTGTGGCGCTGCCGCTGAGCAACATGGCCGTCGAGGAACTGGAGTTCACCAGCACCCCGCATCCGCTGTTGATGCTCGCGCTGCCGGTGCCCGACAACGCGCTCGACGCCGTCGGATCCATCACGTAGATACAACTGGGGCCGTTGCCTTCGTACGCCACCGCGCGCGCCGACACGCTGATTGTGCTGACCCCGAGCACGCGCAGGAAATATGTAGGCTCAAGCTTGGTGACGATCGCTTCGACATACGCCGAGTTCGCAGCGTTCGGTCCGCTGCTCGGCGGATTGTTCATCGCCACCGCTGACGCTGCCCGTGCCGTCGGTGTATCCGTTGCTGGCGGCGTCTGCCTTGCCCCCAGCCGATACGTCGCCGTAATTCAATTCGCCCGCGCCGGCCATCGCCGCGCTGTCCGCCGCGGTCTGCATCATGTTCCTTTGATGCTGCAAGAAGCTGAAGTCCGTCGACCACCGCAATCATCCCCATGATCGCGACCAGCGAGACACAGACCAGCACCATCACCTGTCCCCGCGCGCTGCACCACCGCCGCAGTCATGTTGGTCCTGCTCATTCTGCCAGCACCGTTCCTCTGATCGGCGAACCGCCGGTCAAAGAGCTGTAATTGGTGCCCAACTTCGAGCTGCCGCTAAGCGCAACCTTGTCCGCGACCACGATGTTATAGCCGTTGAGGCTGCTGCTCCCGCTGTAGGTAAGCGTCGTCGTCGGGAAGTACATCGCGCCGTCGAAGCTCGAAGCCGAACTCCCACTCACGGTGCTGCCCACGCTGCCGGCCGGTATCGTTCGATCCTGAAAAAACAGGATACCCACCAGCGCTCCCGAGGTTGGCGCGCTGAAATTAGAGGTCGAACCCCCGGTCAGCGTAATCGCCTTGTAACCGCCGCTCCCGGTGGTGTTGTAAAACGTTATTCCCGTGCCCGTCATCAAAGGGCCGCCATTGGCCGTGAGACCGCCGCCCGCCAGCACATATGTCCCGGCGTTGAAATTCACGAACCCGTTGCTGATCGTGATACCGCCGCAATAAGTGCCCGCATAAACCTGGTAGTAACTGCTGCTGGTTCCCGAATTGCTCAATGAAAAATTGGTGTGCGCGCACGATGCCACCGTCGGCGCCTGCACGTAGGCCAGCGGATCCGATGCCGCAATCACCCCGGTCTTCGGCGTCGGTGTATAGCCGCCGCCGGTGTACCCGCCGACTACCGCGATAGTCGGCGCCGTCACCGATGCGCTGCCGCTCAGCACGATCGCCGTCGCGGAACTCGAATCGACCAGCACCCCGCATCCACTCTGTACGCTCGCACTGCCGCTTCCCGACAACGCGCTCGACGCCGTCGGATCCATCACGTAGATACAGTTCGGGCCGTTGCCCTCGTATGCGGCCGCGCGCACCGACACCGTCATCGTGTTGATTCCAATCACGCTCAGAAAATATGTCGGTTCGGGCTTGCTCACGGTCGCCTCGACATACGCCGAGTTCGCTGCATTCGGTCCCGTGCTCGGTGGATTGTTGATCGCCACCGTGACGCTGCCCGAGCCGTCGGTGTATCCGTTCCGCGCCGCGTCCGCCTTCCCGGCCGCTACCTGATCCCCGTAACTCAGCTCCTCCGCCCCCGCCATCGCCGCGCTATCGGCCGCCGTCTGCATCATGTTCCTTTGATGCTGCAAAAAGCTGAAATCAGCGACCACCGCGATCATCCCCATCAGCGCAAAGACCGCCACGCAAATGAGCACCATCACCTGGCCGCTCGCACTCGTCGCCAGTGTAAACACCTTGTCGCCGCTGCCCAGACGCATAGTCTCGGGATTCGCCCGCTGAATCTTGATGCTCATTTTCCAGTTCTCTCTCGACTGAACAGAGCACCGCGCGTGCCATCCGATTAGTCCCCCAATCGTCTCGGGGTCGCCGCCAACATGTCCTAAGCTGACTCCGAACTGTCCGGTTATGACACTGTGAGAGAATCGAGACCGCGAGCTAACACTCGTTAGGCGAACAATACCGAACGGTTAGCGCGGCAGATATTCGCAAGCAGCAGTGCTAATGCAAATTCAAGCTAATGATGCTTACGGCGCGATAAGAGACATTTGGCCTTGGAATTATAACAGAGAACGCGACGAGTCGCGCCAGCGAAATAATACTAATGATCCCGTGCAATGATGATCAAAAGTCGTGAGCGGTTCGCCTCCTGAACTTTGAGACTCTCAGAAGCCTCGTCGCCTGCTGAACAATATCGCCAAATCGTCGCTGACGTTGATCGTTTCCGAGGTCAGCCTAATGACTGATAGGGCTCTCATAGTCGTTCTTTCGGGTACACAGGATTGATGCGGAACAGCCTTTATCATTAGCAGTACTGATATTATACATAATCAATAGCGGCCAATACTTGCACTTTGCGACAAGTATTATTGACGATTTTGAACTTCCGGTCCTAATGTCGAATTAGGGAACAGATCGCGGCCATGAGCCGCTCGGGAGGCTATTGTATGCGTAGGCAGAAGACTTCGTCGTCAACTTTCTCGACGACCATCGCAACCTTGGTGCTGCTCGCGATTGGCGCGTTCAGCTCCCCGGGTTATGCGCAGGTCAAGCCCGGCGATTTCATCACGCCGGAGAATGCATCCAAGGTTAAAGACCTCGTAGGCCCCGGCGTCTACTACAAGGTCGAGCGCGGCATGTCGATGAAGATCGTGCCGACCCAGCGCGTCGATTGGCCGCCTCCCTACAAAGATGCGACCGAGAAATATTCCTCGCAGGTCCGTCTCTCGCAGGACAAGCGCTCGATCGTCGGCTTCGTCGCCGGACAGCCGTTCCCCCTGATCGACGCCAACGATCCCGACGTCGCCGTCAAGGTCATCTGGAACAACGTGTTCCGCCCAATCACCTCGGACGACTACGATCTCCGATTCTACGACTGCGATTCCGAGTATCAGAAGAAGGGTGCGCAGACCGGCCAGATCGAGTATTTCCAAATCGGACACTACGCCGGCTATGACCTCGTCGGCCGCACCGAAGTCGAGCCGATGCCGACCGATCCGGATTTCAAAACCACCGGCCGCTACTGGCTGTTCGGCCTGTACCCGATTCTCTCGCCGCAGGAAATTCGCGGGACCGGCTTCATCCGATGGCGTTACGCCGATCCGAAGCGTGGCGACGACATCTGGAGTCTCAATTCGGGCTCGCGCCGCATCCGCCGCGTCAACGAGTCCATCATGAGCTCGTCGACCACCAGCGGTACTTCGGCTCACGCATGGGATCCCGATCACTATTCCGGCTTCAATCCCAAGACCGAGCAGTACTTCTACAAATTCCTGGGCGAGAAGAACATGCTCGCGACGATTCACGCCGAGCATTCGCCTGAATCGCGATGCCCCACGGACGGCGGCGCGAGTGCATGCCCCGAAGCGTGGGAGATGCGCCATATGTACATCGTCCAGGCGCTGCCCGATCGTTCGCGCGTCAACGCGCTTGATTCCCGCACCGTCATCTACATGGACAGTGAAATGTGGTTCGAGCCTTACATCGACACTTACGATCAGGCCGGCCATCTCTTCCGCGCGCACATCTACTGGCTGGCGACTCGCGACCGCCCGGTGCCCGATGCCAAGGTCGCAATCTATCCGTTCAAGCGATCGTTCGTCGTAGGCGCCGTCTCGACCGACGTGCAGTCGGGCCTCGCGACGATGTGCTATCTGCCGGGCCTGGAAACGCCGGAGCGCGAATGCTGGTACATCAACATGGGCGCAGTCGATCGCAGCTTCTTCACGACCGACGCGATGTTCCGCGCCGCCCAGTTCTAATCAACAACGGTCCACAACAAGACGGGCGCGGTGATCAGATCACCGCGCCCGCTTCCATTTTCCTCTCTGCTGTCCCGCTCCTTCTTGCCTCGCCCCACGAGGGGAGAGGCCGACGCTCGTCTTCGAGCGGCGGGTGAGGGACCACATTTACTGAGATTCCTAATACGCGGCGCAACAGACAATCGCGCCGCGTAATGTCCCTCACCCTAACCCTCTCCCCACGTGGGGCGAGGGAATAGGACTACACAATCCGCTTCTGCCCGTGCTTGAATCCGCCTTGCTCGCCAATCGCTTCGTTGCCGCGCTCGGGCTCGATCCTCTGCACTTCCCGCTCCCGCTGAGGTTGCTGATTCCGCTCCGGCTCGCGACGACGCCCGCGATTCTGCCCGTCACCTTTCTGATCGCGACGGCCGCCGCTGTCGGTCGGCACTATCTCGATCGATCGCATTATCCCGTCGCCCGCCGATCGCGTCGTGATCATCGGATCGTCCTTCAACGCCAGATGCACCACGCGTCGGTCGCGCGGCGGCATCGGCTCGAGGCGGACCGGCTGATGCTCGCGCTTGGCCTTCTCGCCCATCGACAGCGCCATCCGATGCAATTGCTGGCGGCGGCGCGAGCGATACGATTCGGTCTCGAGTGAAATCGGCGCCGCATCCTTGATTCTCCGCGCCAGGATCCGATTCACGATGTACTCGAGCGCGTCGAGGGTCTGGCCATGCCGCCCGATCAGAATTCCCGAACCGTCGCCCTTGATCTCGATCTCGACCGTTTCCGCATCGACTTCGATTTGCCGCACGTCAGTCGGCTCGCCCATCTGCTCGAGGATCTGCTTGAGGATAGCCATCGCCTCGAGGCGCTGCTCCTCGACGCCGGCGCTCTTGCGCCCGGCCGCGCCGCTGTCATCGTCGGCAGATGAAGCCGGCGGATTCTGGCTGCGCGCGCGACCGTCGCCGCGCCCGCGCCGCTGATTCTCGCCACGTCCGCGCCCGTCATGCGCCGGCGGCGGCGCTGGCGAGGCGTCGGGCGTCGCGGCAGTCGCCGTATCGGCGGTCCGGCGCGTCACTCGCACTCGCGCCTGCCGCGCGCCCAATCCCAGCACGCCCGCGCGCGGCATTGCCAAAACTTCGACTGTCACCTCGTCCTCGCGCGCGCCAAGCTGCTCGAGGGCTTCCCTGGTCGCCTCTTCCACCGAGGCGGCTTCTACCTCTGTCGAGTCCATATTGCTCATGTCGCCGGTGTGTACTGTTGGAATTCACGGTTGAGAAAATATTGCTGGATAACGCCCAGCAGGTTAGACGAAAAATAGTACAAAGCGAGCCCCGCGGGAAAGTTTATCAGCATGATTGTGAAAATCACCGGCGTCAGCATCATCATCCGCTGCTGATTCGGATCGGGCGTCGTCGGCGTCATGTACTGCTGCAGGAAACTCGTGATCCCCATCAGCAGCACCAGCACCGGCAGTCCGTGGCAATGCATCAGCGGTAGCTGCGGCAGGCCCGGCACGTGCAAGCAGTCGGGCGTCGACAAGTCGTTGATCCAACCGACGAACGGCGCATGCCGCAGCTCGACCGAGTTCAGCAGCGCTTCGTACAAGCCGATGAAGATCGGCAACTGCAACGCCATCGGCGCGCATCCGCCGAGCGGATTGACGTGATTGCGCTTGTAGAGATCGACCATCTCTTTCTGCAGCTGCTCGTTGTTGTCCTTGAGCTTGTCGCGCAGCCGCTGAATCTGCGGCTGCAAGCGCTGCATCTTCATCATCGAGCGCTGGCTGCGGATCGATATCGGCAGGAACGCAATTCTGATCGACACGGTGAGCAAAATAATATCGACGCCGTAGTTGGGCGCGATGTAGTGGAAGAGCTTCAGCGTGCGCAGAAAAATCAGCGCCAGGATTCCCGCCCAGCCGAAATCGATCGCCTTATGCAGCGCCGGATTCACCGCCTCCAGCGCCTCGAGCAGCTTCGGCCCCATATAGACTTCGCTATGGATTCGCGACGCGCCGTCGAACAGTAGCCGCGCGATCGCCTCGTCCCCGATGTACGCCATCGCGAGCGTGCCGGTCGTCGGCTGCTGCGGCAGAAATACCGCCAGGAAATAGCGGTCGCCGAAGCCCGCGTACGTGATTGTCCCGGCGTGCGTCGCATCCTCCGCCTTCAGGGTCTTCATGCTCTTTTCGTTGTGGGTGATCACCTTGTCCGCCACGTCGGCCTGCAACTCGGGGATATCGTAGTACCCCTGATGCGCCGTCAGTGGCTGGCTCAGAGACACGCCAAGCTGAGTCAGTGGCGGTCCGCCGCTGGCAGCGACGTCCATCGAAAACACGTAGCTCGACGGGCGGAACGTAAACGTCTTGGTGATGGTAGTGCCGTCCGGGGTCTTCGCGGTGAACATCGCCGTCGCGCCCGCACCAGCAGCAGGCTGTATTTTCGCAGGCGCGTTAGTGTCGTAACCGAGATCGCTATCGTCGATCACGTTGTCGCCACGCGTCATCACGACGCCGAGCGGCAGATGCCCTCCCGGCTGCACCTGCACCATCTCATAGGGCGGACTGCTCTTGGCCGCAGCCTGCCGGTAACGAGTGAGCACAAAACTTTTCAGCCGCGCGCCGTGAGTAGTAAACATGGCGACGTAAAAGTCCGAATCAACCTCGATCGTCCGCTCCGGCACCAGCGCCATCGACGGCGTCATCGCAGTGGACTGCTGCCCCGTCGCCGCAGCGCTCGCTACTGCTCCGGGAGCCGATGTACCAACTGCAGTCGCGTTTCCCTGCGCCGCTTTTGCCGCCTTGGCCTGCTCGGCCGCCTGCTGCTGCTGTTGAGTCGGCGCCGGAAAAAACCGCTTCAGCACCAACTCCTGGTAAGCCACCACGAGGATGATCGACAAAATAACCGCAAGAAGTACTCGACTAGAATCCAACTTGGTTCCTTATCTCCAAATTACAGCTCCCTTCTTTGTGTCATTCTGAGCGAAAGCTGCTGTAGCGAAGAATCTCGACGGACGCTCCTGCGTCCGGCACCTGTCACAGCAAGGCGCGTAGACGCGCGAGATCCTTCGCTGCGCTCAGGATGACACAAAGAAAAGAGCGTCGTGCATCCTTCCTTCATCGTGCCTCACGCCGCACCGGATCAAATCCATGACCACCCATCGGATTGCATCGCGCAACTCGCCAAATCGCCATGAGGCTGCCACGAACGATCCCGTACTCAGCGATCGCTTCGCGCGCATACACCGAGCAACTCGGCTCGAACCGGCACGCCGGCCCATTGATCGAATGAATCATCGGCGAGATCGCCGCCCGATAAATCGCAACCGCGCCGACGCGCGAGCAATCGCGGCGCCGCATTCTTTTCATTCCGGTTCCCCTTCCCGCTCGGGAAGGGGTTAGGGGTTAGGTTGCCCGCCATCATTTGCGCCCCGCGATTCGTCCGCTCAAATTCCGCGCCGCCATCGCGAGTTCATCGCCAATCGCCGCCGACTCGAGCGCACCCGCGCCGCCGCGCGCGATCACCACGATCGACGTTCGCGGCGGCAGCTCCGCACGCAACACTTTCCTGAAAAACTCGCGCACCCGGCGCTTCACTCGATTGCGCACCACCGCGTTCCCGATCCTGCGCGATACCGTAACCCCCAGCCGCGAGCGCTCGGGCTCGTGGTCGAGACTGCCGGCATACAGAACGAAATGGGGACTCTGGAATCGCACGCCGTTTCGCTGGAGGCGCAAAAATTCCGCGCTCCGATGCAGCCGGTCGGCCGCGGCGAAGCTCAAATGCGCGCGCACTGGCGGTTAGCCCGGCTGCTTGGGCGGGATCGAGATCGCAAGACGGACGCGGCCCTTGGCGCGGCGGCGCTTGAGAATCTTGCGTCCACCCGGCGTGGCCATTCGTGCCAGGAATCCATGAGTTCGTACGCGTCGTCGGTTATGCGGTTGGTAGGTCCTTTTCATTGGTCGATAGCTCGCGGTCAGCCTTGCTTCGGGTTCAGATTCCGACTGGTCAAGGTCGGTAAAGGTCGGGTATCTGGTTCCTCAGATGGTAAAACCCGAACACGCAATCGAACCATACCGCACGCCATTGAGCAAGCACCCCGCCTGTGGGAAGCGGGGAACTTTATTGAATGTGAAACCCTCCGTGGGTTTCGCGCTTCCGCGGCAGGGGTGACCCCTGCACCCAGTATTAATCGCAAAATGGCGAGGACGCCATTTTACTCCAAGGTTCTTGGGGAGCGCCGATCTCTCTCCGCGTCCGGTTCCCCTTCCCGCTCGGGAAGGGGTTAGGGGTTAGGTTCCTTCAACCGCGGATCGTCATCCTGCACGCAAATCGAATACGAATACCGCTCAACATAGATGTTCCCGCTGTCGTTCTTCTCCGCATCGATCACAGTCGAACGGTAATCCTCGCAACTCTCGCGCGACGAGAAATGATCGCCACGCTCCCATTGGGACAACGGCGTCTCGCTCTGCAACCCGCGTCGCGCGCAGTCGATGGAGGGTGCGATGAGGATCCATCCTGTCATCGCGGCAGCCATGAAATGCCCGATCTTCATCAGATCGCTTATCGCGGTATTCCCATCCGCCCGCAAGAGAGCTCTAGTAGGACGAAATTTATTTCGTCGATTCTGTTTTTTCGTCGATTGTCTTTTGTGAAGGAGCTGACGGAATAAATTCCGTCCTACTGCGGGTTTCACATACAATCGTTTCCTCTATCCATGTATGCCGCCGACACGATCGTAGCTCCTGCTACTGCGCCTGGTCTTGGCGCTGTTGCGATCGTTCGCCTGTCGGGTCCGCGCGCATTTGAAATCCTCGACGCGATCTTCCGCCCGGCGCATTCCGGCCCGATCTGACGCCGCGGATGATGCGGCTTGGCGACGTTGTCGATCCCGCCACTGGCGCGCGCATCGATCGCGCGCTGGCGGTCGTGATGCCGCAGCCGGCGAGTCTCACCGGCGAGGACGTCGCCGAGATACAATGTCACGGCGGCCCGTTTGTGGTCCGCCGGATCGTCGCGCTCGCTATCGATGCGGGCGCGCGCATCGCGGAGCCGGGCGAATTCACCCGGCGCGCGTTTCTGAACGGCCGAATCGATCTCGCCGAGGCCGAGGCCGTCGCCGACATCGTGGCCGCGCGCAGCGATTCCGCGCTTGCGAATGCGTTGTCGCAACTCTCAGGCGCACTCTCCGCACGCGTCGCCGAATTGCGCGCGCAGGTGATTGCGATTCGCGCGCATCTCGAAGTGGAGATCGATTTCTCCGACGAGGATATCCGCCTGCCGTCGCGGCGCGAGGTCGCCGCCGAAATCGAGCGCCTGATCGCCGACGTTGCGATACTGCACGACAGCTTCGCGCGCGGACTGCTGATGCGCGACGGCGTGCGCGCGACGATCGTCGGCAAGCCTAACGCCGGCAAGTCGAGCTTGCTGAATCTGCTGCTCGGCGCCGACCGCGCGATCGTTACGGCGATCGCGGGCACGACGCGCGACGTGATCGAAGACTCGGTCCAGCTTGGTCCGTATGCGCTGGTGCTCAACGACACGGCCGGTGTCCGCGAATCGACCGACGACGTGGAGAAGATTGGAATCGAGCGCACGCTTCGCTCGGCGCGCGACGCGGACCTGCTGATCGCGATGTTCGATTCGTCGCGTCCGCTCGACGCCGCCGACCTCGACGTGATTCGGCCTCGACGGCTAACCGCCCCGGTATCGCAATCCTGAACAAGCGCGATCTGCCAGCGGCGATCATCGGCTGATGATCTTCGCGAGCACGGCGCTGACGATGCCGATGCTTCCGCTCTCGGCGATCGATCTCGGAGAAGCTGCGACGCTGCGCGCCGAACTGACAAGAGCGATCGGTGCACTGATCGCTCCGTCCGCGGCAACGTCCAACAATCAAATCGCGATCTCGCGCGAGCGGCATCGCGATGCGCTTGCGGTGGCGCTGGAGGCGCTCAAGAACGCGCGCGACATCGGCGCTATCGCTGATGCCGCCGGAGATCGTGGCGGTCGATATAATGGCGGCCGCATCGGCGCTCGGATCGATCACCGGCGAAGTCAGCGGAGAGGACGTGCTCGACGCAATCTTCCGGGATTTCTGCATCGGGAAATAAATTGTTTGCGAAGGCCCGACTCCTCCTCCGTCATTCCTGAGCCGCTGCGGCGAAGAATCTCGACGGACGCTCTTGCGTTCGGCGTCTGTCGGCAGACGCGCTAACGCGCGAGATCCTTCGCTACGCAGACTCCGCTCAGGATGACGGATAAATTCTCCTACTGTAGATAAGAACTATCCACAACAGATAGGAGAGGCGGCTTTGCGCGAAGGGCTCGGGGCGGGCCATAATCGCGGCTTCGCTTATGAACTACGACGTTATCATTGTCGGCGCCGGACATGCCGGGATCGAGGCTGCGCTCGCTGCGGCGCGGATGGGTGCGAGCACCTTGATGCTCACGCTCAACCTCGACCATATCGGGCAGATGTCGTGTAACCCGGCGATCGGCGGGATCGGCAAGGGCCACCTGGTCCGCGAGATCGATGCGCTCGGCGGCGAGATGGGCCTGGCGACCGACGAGACCGGAATCCAGTTTCGATTTCTGAACACGCGCAAGGGACCGGCGGTGCGTGCGCGGCGTGCGCAGGCCGACAAGGCCGCGTATCGCGCGCGCAGCAAGCGCGTGCTCGAGCGGACTGCGAATCTTGCAGGTGCGCCAGGCGAGCGTCGAGCGGCTGATCGTCGAGGACGGTGCGGTGCGCGGCGTCGAGTCGCAGATTGGCGAGGTGTTCGAGGCGCCGACGGTCATCCTGACGACGGGCACGTTTCTGAAGGGCCTCGTGCATATCGGGATGAAGAACTATTCGGCGGGGCGCGCCGGCGATTTCGCCGCGATGGGACTCAGCGAGCATCTGGCGCAGTTGGGTTTTCGAATCGGGCGGCTCAAGACCGGGACGTGCCCGCGGCTCGACGCGCGCACGATCGACTACTCCGCGTTGGAAGATCCAGCCGGGCGACGAGCCGCCGCCGCCGTTCTCGTTCCGCACCGAGCGGATCGCGCAAGAGCAGATTCCCTGCCATCTGACGTGGACCAACGCGCGCACTCACGAGATCATTCGCGGCGGAATCGATCGATCGCCGATGTACTCCGGGGTGATCCAGAGCAAGGGGCCGCGCTATTGCCCGTCGGTCGAGGACAAGGTGATGCGGTTCCGCGACAAACTGCGGCATCAGATTTTCCTCGAGCCCGAGGGCCGCGACACGATCGAGGTTTATCCCAACGGGCTGTCGACGAGTCTGCCGCTCGACGTGCAGATCGCGATGGTGCGTTCGATTGTGGGGCTCGAGCAGGCCGAGATAATGCGGCCGGGCTACGCGATCGAGTACGACTTCTCGGACCCGACGCAGTTGACCTCGTCGCTCGAGACCAAGCTGGTGCGCGGGCTGTTCTTCGCCGGCCAGATCAACGGGACGACCGGTTATGAGGAGGCGGGCGCGCAGGGTCTGATCGCGGGAATCAACGCGGCGCTTAAGGTTCGTGGCGAGCCGGCGCTGATTTTGCGGCGCGATCAGGCCTATATCGGCGTGATGATCGACGACCTGGTGACGCGCGGGATCGGCGGCGAGCCGTACCGGATGTTCACGTCGCGGGCCGAGTATCGGCTGCTGCTGCGCGAGGACAATGCGGACCGGCGGCTGTCGCCGATTGGTGAGCTGCTTCGACCTGCTCGACGCGTCGGCGGGGGCGCGCGTGCGCGCCAAGACTGAAGCGGTGCGCGCCGAGATCGAGCGGCTCAGGATTGCGCTGATACCGGCGTCCGACGAGGTCAATGCGGCAATCGTGGCGTATGGATCGACGCCTATTGCGCAGCCGGTGCGCGCGATCGAGTTGCTCAAGCGACCGGAAATCGGCTACGACGCGCTGATGAAGATGAGCGGGGTCGCGACGACGCTGAACCTCGATGAGGCGGCCGAGCTGGAGACCGAGATCAAATACGAGGGCTACGTTCGTCGACAGGTCGAGGCGGTCGAGCGGTTCGCGCGCCTGGAGGATACGACGATTCCGGACTGGGTGGATTTCAAGGGCGTGATGGGGCTGTCGACCGAGGTGTCGGAGCGGCTATGCGCGGTGCGTCCGCGATCGCTGGGGCAGGCGGCCCGGATGCCGGGAATCACGCCGGCGGCGATCTCGATCCTGGCGGTGCATATCAAGAGCCGGCGCGATCGGAACGCGCGCGCTATTTGAAGGCGAGTGGAACTCAGGAACTCGATTGTAGTGGAACCCACCGTGGGTTCCACACCTCCTTGGGCAGGGGTGACCCCTGCACCCAGTACTAATCGCAAAATGGCGAGGACGCCCTTTTACTCTCAGGGTTCTCTTGCTGTGTCCTTCGAGACAGAGTGCTCTTATCCCAAGTCTGAGGGACGTTTCACGTGAAACATTTTGACGCGATTCCTCAATAAAATCAGGTACTTAACTTTTTGCGATCGACGTTTCACGTGAAACATAAGAGCAAAACTCAAGCGCCGAAGAAGCGAAAACCCAAGGCGTGCGCTCAGGAAGAAGGCGCTGACGCCGGATCAGATTGCCGCGGAGGTCCGCGCGCAGCTGGCGCCGGCGATTGCGCCGCTCGGAATCGTCGCCAATACGGTCCAGTTCCTCAACCGGATCGAGCGGATGGCGGCGATGCTCGCCGTGTGGGGACCGAAGATCAACCTGACGGCGCATCCGCAGGATCCCGACGAGATCGTGTTCCACGTCTTCGACAGTATTATCCCGATCTCGCTCGCGGTCAGCGCGAAGATTCTGCGGCTCGGCCGGGCCCATCGCGTGTTGGATATCGGCAGCGGCGCCGGGTTTCCGGGGCTGGTGATTGCGGCGGCGATCAATGCGAGCGTCACGCTGGTCGAGGCTCGCCGCAAGCGCGCGACGTTCCTGACCGAGGCTGCGATCGAGATGGGGCTGCAGAACGTGCGCGTCGAATGCATCCGCGCCGAGGCGCTCGACGTGCGCGACGGGTACGACGTGGTCACGTCGCGAGCGGTGGGAAATCCTGCGGCGCTGTTCGAGATCGCCGGGCGCGCGTTGCGGGTCGAGGGCGTGCTGATGCTGTACGTCAGCGCGGATCAGAAGTTCGATGATGATGCGGAAGCGGCTGCGAGCAAGGCCGGGCTCTTCGACGGTATCCGATCCGTCTACGACCTGCGGCACGGCCGCGACGTGTTCCATCGCGCGGCTGCGACCTGGATCCGACGGTAATTAAATGTGGAACCCGCCTGGGTTCCACACCTCCTTGGGCAGGGGTGACCCCTGCACCCAGTATTAAGAAATCGCAAAATGGCGAGGACGACCTTTCGCTCTAAGGTTCTGTTCTGGGGAGGTGGCGGCCGGGGAATTACCTCGCCCGTTCTTCTACGGGAGAGGAGGTCGGCGGGCGTAGCCGCCGGTAGGTGAGGGTGCCGGGCCGCATCGCGAAGCTAGGCTGTTCGCGTCTTTGGTCCCTCAATGTCGCTCGCATCGACGTTTCACGTGAAACATTTCGTCGCGAAAACTCAATAAATTCAGGTACTTGTGTAAATCGGATCGCGCGATTTGCATTTATTTGCGTGCGCGGATTTAATGATCCTTGGGCCGAACTGTTCACTGTTTCACGTGAAACGTCCGCGCGCTCGTGGTTGAGGTGGTCGTTGTGGGGCGGGTAATCGCAATCGCTAATCAGAAAGGCGGCGTCGGTAAGACTACGACGGCGATCAATCTGGCCTTCGCGTTGGCCGAGGGTGGGCGCAAGGTCCTGCTGGTCGATCTCGACCCGCAGGGGAACGCCACTTCGGGTATCGCCACTCCGGAAGACGTCGCCGCGGCACGTGCGCGAGGGCAAGACTATCTACCAGGCGTTGGTCGGCGGCGTGCCGATTGCCGAAATTCTGCGGCAGGTGCGGCAGACCCTGTGGCTGGCGCCGGCGGGCGACGACCTGGTCGGCGCCGAGATCGAGCTGGTGACGATGGAAGGACGCGAGCGACGCTTGCGAGCGCTCCTGGAGCCGGTGCGGCAGGAATATAACTATGTTCTAATCGATACACCACCCTCGCTTAGGCATCCTCACGTTGAATGCGCTGGTCGCGGCGGACTCGGTGCTGGTGCCGATGCAATGCGAGTACTACGCGCTCGAAGGGCTGAACTCGTTGCTCGGCACGATCAACAAGGTCAAGACGGCGCTGAGGCCGGCGCTCGAGCTCGAAGGGCTGGTGCTCACGATGTTCGACACGCGCAATCGTCTGAGCCATGAAATCTCCGACGAGGTGCGGAAAGCATTTTCCTGAAAAAGTTTTTCGCAGCGTGATTCCACGCAGCGTGCGGCTGTCGGAAAGCCCGAGTCATGGACTGTCCGTGCTCGAATACGAACCGAAGTCGGCTGGCGCGGAAGGATATCGCGCGCTGGCGGCGGAGATCATCGCGCGTGGGGAGGGGCAGAGTGGAACTTAGGAACTTGATTGTAGTGGAACCCACCGTGGGTTCCACACCTCCTTGGGCAGGGGTGACCCCTGCACCCAGTGATAAGAAATCGCAAAATGGCGCGGACGCCATTTCGCTCCAGTGCTCGGAGGAGCATCTCTCCACAATCCGGTTCCCCTTCCCGCTCGGGAAGGGGTTAGGGGTTAGGTTGGTCGCTTCAAGCCGTGGATTAGGGCATCTGAAAATTTCAGAGGACTATCACGATGATTCGGAAACCATTGGGACGCGGGCTTGATGCGCTGATTGGGAATGCGGCGGCTGGCGTTGAAGCTGGCGTCGAAGATAGCGGCGACTCGCAATTCAGGATGGCGCCGGTCGGGAGTATCACGGCGGGGGCGTTTCAGCCGCGGATAAATTTCGACAAGGAACGGCTGGCCGAACTGACCCGCGCGATCCAGAGCCAGGGGATTATCGAGCCGCTGATCGTGCGGCGAATCGAAGTGCCCGACGCTGACGGTCCGCGCTACGAACTGATCGCCGGCGAACGGCGGCTGCGTGCGGCGCGCGCGGCGGGTCTCGAAACAGTTCCAGTCGTCGTGCGCGAGCTTGACGATCGCGCGGCGCTCGAAATGTCGCTGGTCGAGAATATCGTGCGCGAAGATCTGAACGCCGTCGAAGAGGGACTCGCATTTTTCCGGCTGGTTGACCATTTCGGGCTGACGCCATGACGAGATCGCGACGCGAGTCGGCAAGAGCCGGCCCTACGTGAGCAACTACGATTCGATTGCTCGAACTGCCGCAGCCGATTCTGAATATGATCGCGAAAGGAGAGCTCAGCGCGGGACAGGCGCGTCCGCTGCTCTCGATAGAATCGGCTGACAAGCAGGTGTCGGCGGCGCGGCGAATAGCGGCGGTCGGGAATCTCGTCGCGCGGCGCCGAAGAAATGGCGACAGTGAATCGTCCGCGCACGAAAACGTCGGCCGCCCGCGCCAATGTGAGACGCCAATCTGAATGCGCTGGCGGAAGGGCTGCAACGCGCGCTCAAGCGCAAGGTCAGAATTTTCAAGCGTCGTGGGCGAAGTCCAGGAAGAATCGAAATCGATTACTACGACGATAACGATCTGACGGCAGTCGCGGAGATGTTGCTGGGGAATACGCGCGCATCGATGCGCGCGTGAGTGGGGGAAGGGAAAATCACTTTATTGAATGTGAAACCCTTCGTGGGTTTCACGCTTCCTTGGGCAGGGGTGACCCCTGCACCCAGTGACAAGAAATCGCAAAATGGCAAGGACGCCATTTTGCTCGACAGGTTCTTTTGGGGAGAGGCGCTGGAATTTACCTCGCCCGTTACTTTACGGGAGAGGAGGCCGGCGGGCGCAGCTGCCGGTAGGTGAGGGTTCCGGACGCAACCGAAATGTTTGCCCGCCCACTTTTTTTGGCCGCCTCGTCCTGTGTCATTCAGAGCGCCTTGGGATAAATTCCGCTTCCACCCGCCGCAGCCCTGAGCTTAGCCGAAGGGGAAGAATCCCGTTTCCGATGCTATCTCCGCGCGTCCGGTTTCCCTTGAACGATTGACAAGCGACAAGTGACAGGCTACAACGCCGAAGAGTGATCCAATCGTTCAAACATCGCGGGCTGAAGGCCTTGTACGATGGGCGAACGGCGGGACACGTGGCTCCTCAGCATATCGGCAAGCTGCGCGACATTCTGGCGGTCCTGGACCGAGGCCACACGGCTCAAGATGTGAATGTTCCAGGCTTTCGGCTCCATGCGTTGAAGGGAGTCTTGAAGGGGCACTATGCCGTTTCCGTGTCCGGGAATTGGCGGGTGACCTTCCGCTTCGAGGAAGGACACGCCGTCGAGGTGGACTATATCGACTATCACTAGGAGCGAATTCTATGGCTATGCACAATCCTCCGCATCCGGGCGGAATCGTTCGACGACAGTGTCTCGAACCTTTGGGACTCTCGGTCACCGAAGCGGCGAAGGCTTTGGGCGTCACGCGACAGGCGCTGTCGGACGTGGTGAACGAGCGGGCGGCAGTATCGGTCGAAATGGCGATTCGGCTCTCGAAGGCGTTTGGTTCCAGCCCGGAGACGTGGCTCGGAATGCAGATGGCCTACGACCTCTGGCATGCGCGCAGTCGCGCCAATCGGATCCGGGTGAGGTCATTCAGGGCTGCGTAGCGCGGGGAAGGGGAAATCACTTTATCTAAAGTGAAACCCGCGGTGGGTTTCACGCTTCCTTCGGCAGGGGTGACCCCTGCACCCAGTACTAATCGCGAAATGTCGAGGACGACATTTTGCTCTCGGGTTCGGTGGGAGATCTGTTCGCACGCCGTCGAGCAATCGCCCGTGAGGAGCGCAAAGTTGCGCGCTGCGCGCAACTTTTGCGTCTTCCTCACTGGGTGCAGGGGTCACCCCTGCCGCCCGCCGCGCAGGCGATTATTCTGTTCTTTCTTGATAGGGGTTAGTCGGTGCAGGTGATTTCACAATGATGCGACGAGATATTTTTTCCGAAGAGCATGAGATGTTCCGCGCGCAGGTGCGCCGCTTCGTCGATGCCGAGATCGAGCCGAAGGTGGCGGAGTGGAATCGCGTCGGGATGAGCGATCGCGCGAGCTGGCGCAAGATGGGCGCGGCCGGATTCCTCGGCGCCAACGCGCCCGCGGAATACGGCGGTGGCGGCGTGGATTTCATCTACGACGCGATCGTGATGGAAGAGCTGTCGCGGGTGCGCGCGCACGGCCTCATGATGTCGCTGCATTCGGATATCTGCATGCCGTACATCACGAGCTTCGGCAACGAAGAGCAGAAGCGAAGATACCTGCCGGGCGCGATCAGCGGCGAGATAATTCTCGCGATCGCGATGACCGAGCCGGGCACCGGCTCCGATCTCGCCGCGGTGCAGACGACGGCGCGCCGCGACGGCGACCATTACGTGATCAACGGATCGAAGATTTTTATTTCCAACGGGCAGATTGCCGACCTCGTGATCGTCGTCTGCAAGACCGACCCGAAGGCCAATCCGCCGCACAAGGGAGTCAGCCTGATGCTGGTCGATGCGAGCGCGCCCGGCTTCGTGCGCGGGCGCAAGCTCGACAAGCTCGGGCTGCGCGGCCAGGACACCAGCGAGTTGTTCTTCGAGGACTGCCGCGTCCCGGCCGGCAACCTGCTTGGCAAGGAAGGGACTGGCTTCAAGATGCTGATGGAGAAGCTGCAGCAGGAGCGGCTATGTATAGGAGTCAGCTCGATGGCGAGTTGCAAGCGCACGCTCGAGGACACGATCGCGTACTGCAAGAATCGGAAAGCATTCGGGCAGCCGATCGCGGAATTTCAGAACACACAGTTCAAGCTCGCCGAGATGATGACCGAAGTAGAAGTAGGACAGGCCTTTGTCGACAAGCTACTGCTCGCGCATGTGCGCGGCGACGAGATAGTCGCCGAAGTAAGCATGGCGAAGTGGTGGACTACAGACCTACAGAAGAAGATCAGCAGCCAATGCCTACAGCTACACGGCGGCTACGGCTTCATGATGGAGTATCCGGTATCGACGGACTACGCGGACGCGGCGGTGCAATCGATCTATGCGGGCACGAATGAGATCATGAAGGTGATCATCGCGCGTCGGATGGGGTTGGAGACGCGGAAGTAAGCAAGTCCCGTGGTCTCGACGTGCGATTGGTTGACGTAGTATGCTGCGCGTAGTATATTCGACGTAGTGATCAAGTCCTTCCGCTCAAAGGACACGAAGGCGCTGTTTGACGGCAAGCGGGTGTTGCGTTTTCAGAGCTTTGAGCGGGCAGCGGTGCGGAAACTTGAGATGATTGGCGACGCTACGAGCCTCGCGGATCTGCAGGCGGTTCCAGGGAATCGTTTGGAGCAGCTTCGAGGTGACCGAGAGGGTCAACAAAGCATCCGGATCAACCAACAATGGCGCATCTGCTTCGTGTGGGCCGAGGGCAGCGCAAACGAAGTTGAGATTGTCGATTATCATTAGAGAGGCGATGACTATGGCGCGACAGAAGAGAGAGATTCCGCCCGTTCATCCCGGCGAGATACTTAGCGAAGAATTCTTGAAGCCGCTTGGGCTGAGTATGAATCAGCTTGCGCTGGCGCTGCGCGTGCCTGGGAATAGGATCAATGCGATCGTGGCAGGCCAGCGAGGGATCACTGCAGACACTGCGCTCAGGCTTGGTCGATACTTCGGGACGTCGCCGCAGTTCTGGATCAATATGCAGGCGCGTTACGATTTGGAGAGCGCGAAGGACGAGCTGGCGGATCGGATTGATCGCGAGGTTCGGCCGCGTGAGCGGGCGGCGTGAACTGATTCAGAAAAAGATCCGGGATTCTTCGCTTCGCTCTGAATGACACGAGGAAGAATGACACTAGGAAGACGCTGGTCGCCTCAGAGATTTACCTGCTGGGTTTTGTGGCGCTTTACGTACCAGCATGGGCTGTAGCCGAGGTGCGGGAAGATTGAGTTTGCGCAGGTTTGAGTTTCTGGATCGCCTGCTTCGTATTCAGTCTTGCCGTCCTTTTGTGGCACCGCGTAGAGCTTGGTGATTTGGCAGGTTCCGGTTGGATTGCTTCTAAATCTTACGACTATGTAGTCGCCGAGGTATAGGACGATTACCAGCGCGACTAGTGCAGTGGCTATTCGACTGAGTAATGGAGATAGGGTCTGCATTCTCAGTCGTCAAATGAAAACGGCCGGCATCCTTGCAATGCCGGCCGTTGTTTTCAGTCTAAGAAAGAATCGGGATTCTTCGCTTCGCTCTAGAATGACACAAGAGAAGAGTTAGCCGAGCTGGCTGCCTACTACTGAGACGAAGCTGACGCATCGGCCGGGGGCGCCGCCTAAGTTGTGGGTCAGGCCTACCTTTGGATTCTTGATTTGGCGCGGGCCTGCTTCGCCGCGCATCTGCAGCCACATCTCGTACATCATGCGCAGGCCTGATGCGCCGATCGGATGACCGAACGACTTGAGGCCGCCGTCGGGATTCACCGGCAGCTTGCCTTCGAGGTCGAAGAAGCCGTCCATCACGTCCTGCCATGCGGTGCCGCGCGGGCTGAAGCCGAGATCCTCGTAGAGCACGAGCTCGGTCGGCGTGAAGCAATCGTGAACCTCGGCCATGCTGATCTGCTTGCGAGGATCGGTGATGCCGGCCTGCGCGTAGGCGTCCTTGGCGGTGGCGACGACTTCGCGGAAGGTCGTGAAATCGTAGTCCTGCGACAGCGGACCTTCGGCCGGGCCCGCGATGAACGAGAGCGCCTTTATGTAGATGGGATTCTTGCAGTACTTGTGCGCGTCCTCGGCGCGGACGACGATCGCCGCGGCCGAGCCGTCCGACACGCCCGAGCAATCCATGATTCCGAGCGGGTCGGCAATCTTGGGCGAGTTCTTGATCGTCTCGAGCGACACTTCTTTCTGGAACTGCGCCTTGGGATTTTTCGCGCCGTTCTTGTGATTCTTCCATGCGATGCGCGTGAGCACGTCCTTGCCCTTGTCGGGGTCGAGTCCGTACTTCTTGAAGTACGCGGGCGCGAGCAGCGAGAACGACGCGGGCGCCGTCATGCTGCCCTCGGTGCCGTCGTTCGGCGGCGCGTTCATCACGAGGCCCGAGTAGCCCGAGTCCTTGAGCTTCTCGACGCCGATCGCCATCGCCATGTCGAACGCGCCCGACGCGACCGCGTAGCATGCCTGGCGGAGCGCCTCGGAGCCGGTCGCGCACATATTCTCGACGCGCGTCACGGGCTTGTACTGAATCTTGAGCGGCTCGCTGAGGCGTCAGGCCCGAGATTCCGGAGCCCATCGTGCCGAGCCAGTACGCGTCGACGTCGTTGGGCTCGACGCCGGCCGATTCGTAGGCCTGGTAGGCCGCATCGACGAGCAGATCGTCGGGACCTTTGTCCCAATGCTCGCCGAACTTGGTGCATCCCATCCCGATGATCGCGACGCGGTCCTTGATTCCTCTGCTGGCCATGAATTTCTCCTGGGCGCACGGCGGCCGCCCATTAACGCCTGGGGCGCGCTTTCCAGAAATAGTTGTTAACGCCGTCGGCGGTAAAGAGCCGGCGAAACGTCATTTCGACTTCGTCGCCAATCGCGACCTTGTCGGGCTCGCAATCGGTCATCTCGCACAGGAAGCGGCCGCCGCCGTCGAAGTCTGCCACGACGTTAACAGTCGGCGGATTGAGAGAATAGGCGAGGCGATCGATTGCGTAGGTGGCGATTTTCGCGGTGCGGTCGGCGAACTGGTACGGCTCCATGAAGCCGCGCTTGTGGCATTTGACGCATACGAGCTGCGGCGGGAGCTGAGGCGTCCCGCAATTGGTGCATCGCGAGCCGATGAAGCCGAACTTCCACTTTTCCGAGCGCATCATCGGCGGTCCCGCGGGACGGTCGGGATCGGGACGGCGCGGCGGCTCGGTCGGCAGAATCTCGCGCCACTTGAGATAGTTGGCGTACGACACGTCGCCCTTGGATTCGATCATGCGGCCGACGGAATGCACCGGCTTGAAGCGCGGCGTTGGCGGGCGTGACGCGGAACAGGATCGCGTCGGCGCCGTCGGCGACTGTCGCGACGAGGATTCGGTCACCGGGCTTCGCGGACGGGCAGCGCCGCGGAGAGCATCAGGCCCGCATGCGCGGCGCCGGTCTGTCCGACGGTCAGCGCGAATGAATCGGAGAATTTCGCGGGATCGATCTTCAGCGCGCGGCGCGATTTCGTCGGCAGCGCGAGCGTTGGGCGCGTCGAGGATTATCTTCGACAGATCTGTCGGCGCGACTTTCGCCTTCTCCAGCACGTTCTTGATGACGGTGCCGAGCAGCGGGGAATGCGCCTGCGTCAGCGTGAAGCGCTCTTCCCATGAATGCGCGAAACGCTCGCCCTGCGCGCGCCAGGTGTCGAGGAACTCGCGCGTGAGCGATGCGCTCGCCTCGATTTCGGCGATCACGTTGTCCGCGCCGAGCACGAACGCGACCGCGCCGTCGCCGGTGGTCTGCTCGGCCTTGCCCTCGGGCGCGGCGAGGCGGCAATCGCCGATCGCGACGAGCGCGCGCTTCGCGCCGCCGCTGACGGCGTCGGCGCCTTGCAGAATCGCCGACATGCCGGCGCGGACCGAGCCGGTCATATCCGACGCGCGAATCTCCGCCGGGAGCTGCGCGGCTGCGCCGATCACGGCGGCGCTGAGTTTCTCGGCGTACGGCGGCGTCGTGGTCGCGAAGATGAGCGCCTGCACGTCGCCGGGCGGCGCGGACTTGAGGGCGTCGCGCGCCGCCTCTACCGCCATCGAGACGCTGTCTTCGTCGAAGCTCGCGATTGCGCGCTCGCCCTTGCCGGCGGGCGTGCCGAGGACGGCGGCGATCGCGGAGCGTTTGAGGCGTCGGTAGGGGACGTATGAACCGTAGGAAACAATTCCAGCCATGACGGCATTAAAGGCCGAGTCGTGCGACGCGGTCAAATGAAAATCATAAATCCACTGATTTAAATGAAACCCACCGTGGGTTTCATGCTTCCTTGGGCAGGGGTGACCTCCTTCGGCTTCGCTCAGGACAGGCTCTGCACCCGGTACTAATCGCAAAATGGCGAGGACGCCATTTTGCTCTAAGGTTCTTTTTGGGAGAGGAGGGGGAGCTATGGGATTCCAAATCAATACGCGCTTTTGCTAGAAGTCGCGTCCGGGGTCGGGAGGGGAGACTTCATCCGAACGAACGATAATTCAGTCAGGCGCAGATTCTTCAGCAAGGCAGTGCTCGCCATGTTTCTGCTGATCGTCTTGGGACTCGGTGGACGGTCGGCTGCTTCCGAGCCGCAACTTCGACGGAATAATGCTGGCGCGAGCAGGCTGGCCGCGCTCGCTGCGACCATTTTCCCGAATCTCACTCACGCGGAAGTCGCGCTGCTGGAGCATGCCGACGTTAAAAACGTCGGGCGCGGGGAATACGCGGCATGCGGGCCCAGTTCGAATCCCGACGATTCTTCGAACAATCCCGCGAATGCTTCCCAATGGGGTCCGCAACGCGAGATTCGCGCTTCGTTGATCCGCTGGATGAGCGTCGATCCGGACGCAATCAGGCAGATCGATCCGCAAGGGATTCGAGTCCTTGGCGCAAAGATAGTCGGCAGCCTCGATCTGTCGGGGGTGCGTGTGCCATTCGCGATCGGCCTGCGCAACTGCGCCATCCCAGAGGTGATCGAACTTACGTCGGCAGAGATCCCATGGCTCGATTTTCAGGGCAGCTACACCGGTTCCATTCACGCAGCTTCGATAAACGTCTCGCACGTGCTCTCGCTCGATGACGTTCACTTGACGGGGATCGTAAATCTCTTTGGAGCCACGATAGGCTCGTTGAGCGCCAACGGTGGCCACTTCAAGTTTGCGACAGAACCCGGTTACGCGTACGCCAAGTTACGAACGGTGCTTAACCTGACTGACGCGACCATCAAGGGTGGCGTTTCTCTGAATGAACCCTTCGAGGCCGACGGCGGAGTCTCCCTGAACGGGGTAAGAATCGGCGCCGATGTCAGCTCATTCTCGGGACACTTCTTGAACCCGGGCAACGTGGCTATTGACGCTATCGGTGCCGAAATTGGCGGAATCGTCTACCTCGAGAGCGCCGAGGCCGTGGACCGCGTCGCGGGCATCTCGTACCCACCCGGCGGTCCGGTAAAGATCGACGGCGAGCTACGGTTCCGGAGCACACGAACCGCTGGACTACTAATCTGGGATGCTGTCCTGTCGGGATCTGCGGGCACGCCTCATGGATTCTCAGGCCCCGGTATGACTACACCAGTCTTCTTCTGGATGCAGGTCAGCTTGGAGAAGGACTCGCAACTGGACTTGAGCGGAGCATCTGTTGGAACTCTGGTCGACGATGAGCAGAGTTGGCCAGCACCTGGGAACCTTACTATCGACGGGCTGACCTATTCCAGGTTCGGTCTTGGATTGGCCCCTTTCGATGCCGATAGCAGACTCAAATGGATCGCTCTGCAACCTCAGTATCGTCCGCAGCCATATCGGCAGCTCGCGAAGGTGCTACGCGAAGTCGGCGACGAGAAAGGCGCAGTCAAAGTTCTGGTCGCCGAAGGCGATGCTCGCTACCGGCAGATGGGGCTGCCGGGGCGCGTGCTCGGAATCTTCCTGAAGTACACAATCGGGTACGGTCATCGTCCTCTGCTCGCGCTATTCTGGTCGCTCGGGGTCGTAGTGCTTGGGTGGGCGATGCTGTCAATCGGCTCGCGAGCCGGTGTGATGGCGCCAAGCTGGCCGGAGCACAAACCTGCCGAGGCGACAAATTCGCACGAAGAGTTGCATCCGCTGCTCTACTCTCTCGACATCTTCCTGCCGGTCGTCGATCTCCATCAGGAAAACTACTGGTGGCCCGATGTGACCGCGTCGGGAAGTGTAGATCTATTCGGTCGAAGAATCCCGTTCAGCGGCCGATTGCTGCGTCACTACCTATGGCTGCAGATCATGGCGGGATGGGTGCTGAGCGCAATTTTCGTCGCGGGTGTTACGGGACTTATTAGAAACGACTGAACTGAATTTTAATGAAACCCACCGTGGGTTGCCCCTGCACCCATTATTAACGCGTGGGGGGTGAGGCGGGGCCGGGGATTTGGGGGAGCCATCGGTTTAGTTGGGTGAGCAGGTATTCGAGGCGGCGCATTGAGTGTAGTTCGGCCAGGAGCGCGCGGCGCTGATCGAGAGTCCATGATGCGAGGCGTGCGAATTCCTGCTCTTCCAGGCGTGAGCTGAACTGCTCGAGAGGTTTTTGCAGGTCGGCGGGTGATTGTGATCGCGCTACCGCCTGGGCGGCCGGCGCGTTGAGGCTGTCCGGGCTGCTGAAGAAATCGAGCCAGGACTGAAGGTGCCGGCGAATTGCGTCGAGCACCGCGGCGCGCGCCGATTCGGTTATCGGGTCCAGTTGCGGTGTCGGGAATCACGATGCGCTCAGTCGCTATCGAAGCCAGCCGGTTGGCGATGCGCCGGCCAGTTCCCGCCGCCGTGACGATGGCGTTGTGGTTGACGAGGCTGGTGCGGCCCTCCACTTGCGCATCATCGGCGACCTCCAGAATTTCGGCGAGCGAGCGCATGGTCGCCGAGTTAGCCTGCTGGATTTCATCCTCGGTGTTCGCGGCGGAACCGCCGGGCACCATCGAAAGCGTGTCGCGAATAACTTTACGCAACCTCGGCAACAAGGAATCGCCGGCGTACTCCGGCCACAATATGAGAGTGACGATTGCGACGACAATCGTGCCAAGCAAAATTGCCCAGATACGCCAGAGCGGCTCATAGATGTCCAGTGAAGGGCTGAGGCCGGTGAACACCAGGGCGAAGGTTGTGCCGATCTGCTTGCCCGCGTATGCGACACGTCCGCTGCCGAGAGAGGAGTACGCGGAGATATAGAAGACGATGAAGACGGCCAGCAGATAAGCCGGGAGAGTTTCGAAGTTGGGCGTGACGATGATGATCGCAAGCAGAGAAATCAAACCGCCGACTATGGCGCCGACGATCCGCAGGATTCATCTTGCGCAGGGCTGCGCCGTAGGTGGGAAGCGCGGTGATGATTACGGTGGTCAGGATGGTGTTCAGCTCGGGGCGGTTGTCAACGATGCCGATCACATAACCGAGCACCACGCAGGCGCCGACCTTGAGCGCATAGCGGACGACGGCGGGATCCAGAGTGGGGGTCAATGCGCGGCGGGGCACTTTTCGCCGGCGCCGCGTCGGGCGGCGGCGGAGGCGCGTCGAGATGATGATCGATATATCCGGTCAGCACAGCGAGCGAATCGGTGAAGGCGGCGAAATTCTCGACCTCCGCAGGACTCGCGGTGCGGATATAGGTTGGTCTGACCTGCAGGATGCGGGCAGCAAGAGCATCCATCGCAGATCGTGCGCGGGCCCGCGCGGCGGAAGGCGGCTGGTCGGCGCCAACAATGATGTGAGTCGGCAGTTCGTGGGCCATCTCGTCCAATACAGTGGCAATCGCGTCCACCGTCGCTTGAAGCTCGGGCCGCACCATCGCGCGCACCTGTCCCGGTAGGTTCGGCCGCGCTACGAAGATCATGCGTTCCACTTCGAGATTAATGCGCGCCACGCGGGTGATCGCCGCAAGCAGGATCGCCTGGCGATATGCGGACACACCTTCGGCGACAGATCGATTCAGAAGATCCATGTGTCCGGGGAGATCCGAAGTCGGCGGCGGCAGCGGCGGTCGTGGCGCGTTTCGGCGGTCCAGATAGTAATTTGAAGCCTCAAGAAGATGCGAATGAGCGCGCACGACGCTCGCGCCCAGCGATTCCATCAGGATCGCTTCGCCGCGGTCCGGCCAAATCCAGTTGTCGAACACGATAATCGTGCCGAAGGCGATCACGCTGCCACCGAAAATCGCCTGCCGCGGCCCATCCGATCTGATCGGGCGCAAACACGACGCTGTAGAAACGTATCGAGGCAGACCACCTGGATGAGCAGGATTGGGCGCGCCCAGCTTAAAAGTGGTTCCAAGATAAGTCGTAAACGAAATCACGCGAAGAGAAAAGGGAGCATGAGCCATGGCGATTCCACCAAGATCCCCGACATCAGCACCGCTGCACAAACCGCGAAGCCTTCGGCGATCAGAAACGCCAATCGCCTTGCGCAGAGACATCATGGGTCCCGCGCCCACCAGCAGCCACACGATGTAGGTGCCGAGCTGGTTGTTGACGTGGCAGCTCGCGATCAGGCCCGCGCCGAGCGTGGCGATCGTCGTCATGCGAAGGCTGGTGCGGAGTTTTCGTGGACTGGGCGCAAGCTCGCGCGAGAGCAACGCGGCAACCTGATCGAACCATCCGGACGGCTGCGCGACGAGGATCTCCGGTTTGGCGAAGCCGGCCATTTCAGTGACTGCTCTGATCGCGACGAATCCTGATCGCGATATCCCTGGATCGTCACGACCGCCGTGTAGCCCGTCTTGAACGGGAACTTCGGGTCGCGGTCCTCGAGCACGATACGCACGGGAAAGCGCTGCGAGAGGCGCACCCAGTTGAGCGTCGGCTCAGTCTGCGGGAGCCCCTCGACGGTTGCGCCGTTCTGCTGATACAGCGCCCATCCGACGCCCTGCACGCGGCCGCGAAAGCGCTTGTTGGGATAGGCGAGGACGAAGACCTCGGCGGTCATGCCGGGTTGGATGTGCGACATAAACGTCTCGCGGAAATTCGCGATGACGTACCATTTGCGATCGTCGATCAGGCTGACGACCTGGCGGCCTTCGTTGGCGTACTGGCCTTCCGAGATGTTGAGATTGGTGACCCATCCGTTGTACGGCGCGCGGACGTAGCAATAACCGACGTTGAGTTTCGCGTCGTAAACGGCGGCCTCGGCGGCTTTGCGCAGCGCGTTGATATCGCCGTACTGGCCGAGCTGGTTCTGCGCCTTGCTGACGTCGGAGTGCGCGGCCTGGACGCTGGCCTCCGCCGCGCTGACCCGCGAGCGCGCATTGAAGACGTCGTTGGCGGTGACGAAATGCTTGGCGAGCAGCGGCTCGATGCGATTGAGATACTGCTTGTCGTAGGCGGCGTCGGCTTCGAGCCTGACCTGATCGGATATGCGCGGTCCGGATCGCATCTTCGAGCGCCTTGATATTGAGCTCGGTCAATTGCAGCTTGGCGACCGCGGCGTCGAGCGCCGACTGATACGGCCGCGGATCGACGACGAACAGCAAGTCGCCCTGCTTGACGTACTGATTATCGACAATCGGCAATTCGGTGATCGGCCCGCTCACGTGCGGCGCGATTCCGACCCAGTTGGCGCGAACGTAAGCGTCGTCGGTGCGCGGATAGAGGTAGTAGAGGCGCGCGACGTAGAGACCCACGATGATAGTGGCGATTACGATCGCGGCGCTGAGCAGGTGGCCGGCGAATCGCAGGGTCATCGATGATTCGGATCTCGTGTCCTGGTCGCGGTGTTCATCAGATTCGATTGAAGAAGATGAGCCACACGATACATCCCATGAGGATCGCGAGGCTGAGATACACGACGGGCAGCGGCCACAGGTAGGCCTCGAGGCGCGTCACGACGAAGATCGGCCGAATCGCGATTGTCAGGATCGCGCCGCAGATTGCGCAGAACAGCCAGCTCGGGAAATTCGCGCCCGCGATATTGACGACCGGATCGCATCCGGCGAGCAGGAGTGCCGCGGCTAGTGGCAGCGAGAATCTGATTCTGGGCGGCGGAGGTAGATCGCATGTGTCAGAAATTCTACTTGCCGGATTGTGCAAAAGCACGTCGCGGGATTCAATGGCGCGGAGCGGATTCTACGGCAATGGGGACATCTATATGAAGAAGAATTTCGAAATGCGTCGCGCGCGACGGAAGGTCATTCTTGCCGCACTCGGTCTGGCGGTGTGCGCAACCGGTTGCACTTACTTCGCCGAACAGCCCGAAGTGTATCCCGACAAATTCTCGCCGGCGGAATCCGATCGCGCGTGGATTCCCAAGTCGAACGAATACGTCGATACCGATGCAGGCGCGGCCCGCAAGTACGCTCCCAGAGCCGCGCGCGACAGCGTCCGGCAATCAGTACGACCTGCCCGCGCTGATCGACATCGCGCTCAGCAACAATCCCGACACCCGGCTGACGTGGTATCAAGCTCGCGCCGCGGCGGATGCCTACGGAGTTTCACGAGCGCCGTATTATCCGGTCGTGAGTACGGACACCACGGCTGCATACTCCCGCAGAATTTTCGAGTTGCCCGGGCAAGACGGTGTCCTCAAGCAGTGGCGGGTGACCCCGATTGTCGAGCTCACCTACACGTTGTTGGACTTCGGCCGCCGCGACGCCGGCGCAGCCGCCGCGCGCGCGCAACTTGCGGCCGCGAACTTCTCATTCAATCGCAAGCTGCAGGATGTCGTATTCGCCACGCAGCGCTCGTTCTATGCGATCGGCGCGGCGAAGGCCGCGGTGCAGGCCGCGGAGCAAAACGTCGAGCTGGCGAAGACTGACGACGAGGCCGTCAGCCGTCGCGTCGATCTCGGTCTCGCCACTCAGCCTGAGCTGCTGCTATCGCGCCAGCGCGTTGCGCAATCGCAGTATGATCTCGCCAGCGCCCGCCTGCTGGTGCGCGAAGCGCAGGCGAGCATGGCCGTCGCGCTGGGCGTTGCCGCCAACACCGCGCTCGACGTGCCGAGCCTCGACAGCCTGCCAATTCCCGCCGGATTGGGCGGCGAAGTAGATCAATTGATCGAAACTGCCGTGCGCCAGCGCCCCGATCTCGCCGCCCAGGTCGCGACGCTTGACGCGCGCCGCGCGCAGGTCGAACGGGCGCCAAGGCAGAATTTTTTCCGACCGTCGGAGTCTCAGGCGCTTACGGTGAACAGACGTGGGGCTACCGGTTTGATGGAACTCCCAGCGTCAAGACCGCCCAGCCGCAATATGCCGGCCTGCTGACGATCCACTGGGACATCTTCACCGGGTTTAAACGCCTCAACGACGTCCGCCAGGCCGAGGCCGAGCGCGACGCTGCCGGCGCGCAGCTCCGTTCGCTCGAGGTCGATGCGATCAGCTCCGTGTGGCGCGCGTACTACGAATTCCAGACCGCGCTCAGCCGCTACACCTATGCCAAGGCGCTGCTGGCCGCGTCGCAGGAGAGCTACGACGCCAACCTCGACACGTACCGCCAGGGCCTCAGCACAATCGTCGAGTTGCTGACCGCGGATCGCGATCTCGCGAACGCGCGCTACACGATCGTCCAGAGCCGGGCGGATTTGCTGACGTCGTCAGCGGCCGTCGCGTACGCCGTGGGAGCCGTCGAGATGCCGCGTCGTCCGTAACGCGCGCGTAACAATCCGCGCGATCTGCGACGGCATGAATCCGCTGCATGCAGTCGAGCGGCTGCTATTACTCTCCGCAAATCGCGGAGTTTTCGCGACAAAAGGGCGATGTTTTGCGAAACGCAAATGAGAAAGACTGCGCCTATCGAAAATAGTTGAATAAAACAAAGAGTTCGGTCATTGGCACCGGCCTTGCTCTACCCTGCTGTCAAACGAACTTAACGGGAGGCAACGAAAATGGCTGCTACCACGATTAATCAGACGACTCGCAGGCTTTCAGCAGGTGAAGGAGCAGACCGAAACTGTCGCCGCGGATCGTATCGCGCAGAACAGTTTGCTCAGCGAATTGCCCGGTGTCGCGTTCGCATTCCTCACCCTGGCGTACATCGTTCTTTCGTTCGTGAGCCTGTAAGCAAAGACGCATCGCATACCACGCACGGGAAGAACCGGTCGACAGAGAATCGAATCATTCGAATCGACTTCCCGCAGCGTTCCTGAATTACCTCAATTCGACAGATGCGCGCGTCGCGGCATGAGCGCTCGAGCGACTAAGTAAATGCGGCTCGGTGAGCCGAAAGGACAATTGATCTGTAAATCGCGCGCTGTCAGAAATCGATAGAAAGGTTTGCACGCGCAAGTGAGTTAGTAAGATGGAAGTTTTATCATTGCTGGCAGGAGTGGCTATAGCGATTGTGATAATCGCGCGGCCGGCGAGACCATATTTCAAAAGACCGGAAGCGTCGAACGATAAGACGCGGGCAGGGCCAGCCCGCGGCCACTAACATCTGAGCTTGTCCCCATTGCGGGGCGGAAGTGCGAAGAGTATCGCGCTCCGCCCCGCGCTCGTTTTTCTCCGCGCGTCATTCTAGACTTGCGCGCTCGTCCGCGAGGAGTAACGAGATGAAGCGATTCACATACTATTCCGATTGTGTTGGCGAGCGCGATTGTGCCGGCGTATCTCGCGCAGGCCGAGTCGCGTGTCCGGCGACGGTCGCGGTCGAACAGAGGGCATCGGCACCCGCGCCCGATTGGACGGTTAGCTACTCCGGCTACGAGACGGCGGTAGCGGGCGTCACGATTTTCGACGGTCCTCCAGCGGCGCAGGCGTCGCTGGTACCCGATCAGGAGAAGAACTCCGGCGAGAATATAATCCAGGTGTGGCAATTGCCGAAGAGCGAGCGCGGCTACTGGCTGCAATGCAACTACGCGAACACGACCGCGCAGATCGCGCGGCGGCTGCCGCCGAGCGTGACGCGATGCGACGTCGTGCTGAATCACAACATGCGCTTCGGCGGCGGGGGCGGATACGTAGTGAAGAGCGTGAACTGCAAATAGTCAATCGGCACCCAGGCGACGAACTGACTATTCGTTGAATAGTACATCCGGTGACGTGCGCTATAGTCGCGCATGCCTCACTGAATAGTACTTACTATCCGTTTCTCAAATTTTTCAGACAGTAAGTAGTATTTCGTCCGGCGACTCGCGAGAGTCAAGACGGAATTTTTTGAGCAAGCGGCGAGTTCTTCGCGACCGCGGGAACATACGGCGTCCACCATCGGTTGAGTCCCATGAGCCACTGCAAATTTTTCTCAGCGCTGGTTCCCGATATGGAGGATACGATGAACCGTAGATCGCTAACACTGCTGGGCGCGTGCGTTATCACGCTCGCCGCGGCCGCGAGCGCATTCGCTCAGATGCCGCAGATGCCAGAGATGCCGGACGGCAAAACGAAGACGGCTTCTTATGCACAGACCAACCTGGTCACTTCGGGGAAGCCTTTGAAGGGGAAGGTTCGCGACAAGAATCTGCTCAACGCATGGGGGCTGGTGCAGGGGCCGACGCCGTTCTGGATTTCCGACAATAATGCCGGAGTATCGACGCTCTACGACGGCAACGGAAAGATCGTGGACGTCGCGAAGAAGACGCAGTTCGTCGTGACGATCCCGCCGCCCGGGAGCAGCACCGCGTCTGCGACGCCCTCGGGAATTGTTTTCAACAGTACGGCCACCGATTTCACCGGCGACCTTTTCATCTTCGCCACCGAAGATGGAACCATCGCGGGATGGCAGCCGGCTGACAACCTCGAAGCCGTGCGCCACGTGGACAACTCTGCGATACCCACGGCGGCGACCGGGGCGGTATACAAGGGCCTCGCGATCGCCACGCTCAACGGGCATCAGTTTATCTACGCGACGAATTTCCGATCGGGCAATGTCGATGTCTTCGATAGCTCCTACAACCCCGTAACATCACTGACCGGGACCTTCACCGATCCGCACCCGATTGCCGGTTTTGCGCCGTTCGGAATTACGCTATTCGGCACCAGCAATCTGTGGGTCATCGTACGCGATGCAGGATGCTGCCCAACACGACCCGGTGCATCAGGTAGGTGCTGGTTATATCGATATCTTCAGCACTGACGGCGTATTCGAGGCTCGTTTCGCGACCGGCGGCAACCTCAACGCGCCGTGGGGGATGGTGCTCACGCCGCCGAGCTTTCGGTCCCCTGGGCGGTGACTTCTGGATTGGAAACTTCGGCGACGGAAACATCAACGCATATACCATCAATGCAGCCGGCATGGGCACTCAGGTCGGCCAGCCGAAAGACAAGAAGGGCAACCCGCTCAACGTCGATGGACTGTGGGCGCTGGTGTTCGGCAATGGCTGCAACAATGCGGCGACCGACCTCGTTGTATTTCACCGCGGGCCCGAACATGGAGAGCGAGGGAATCTTCGGCAAGTTCGACGTCGACGACAAAGAAATCCCAAGGCATGGGAAGCGGCGGAGGTGGCGGCGGATTTCCTTACTGAGATGCCCGAATGATGTAGGCGCGCTGGCCGCGTCCGACTGCCGGCTAATAGCTAGCGGTCGGCGCGGCCGGTCTTGTCGGGGAAGGCGCCGAGCTTGACGGCCTTGGCGAATAGTGTCGGAGATTGGCGCGTCGGGCGGTTCGGGCAAGATCGCCTGCCGCTCGCGGCCATGCGATCGGCGTCACCGGGCTGTCGATCGGCGCGCCGATCTCGATGTGGTAGCGCTCGACGGAGTCGTGCGGGAAATTATTTTTGCGGGTCGATCCGTCGCGGAAAAAAATCATCGTGTGCACGCGTCGCGTCTGCGATCCGAGGTTTGGCTTCGCCATGTGCACCGTCAGCCCGTGATGGAACGCGACTCCGCCGCGCGGCACTTCGACCCATACCGGTGGCGTGTCCTTGATCTGCGGCATCTTCAGAATTTCGAGCGCGTCTTCGGGCTTGAAGATGTTCACGAACGCTTGCAGCCCGACCGCGTGCGAGCCCGGGATATAGCCCATGCATCCGGTGGCGTGCGATCGAGCCGTCGAAGGGAATCCATGCGGTGATCGTGTCGGTCTCGACCATCGGCCAGTACGGCTGATCCTGATGCGGGTCGGTCAGGCGTCCGCCGGCTTCCTTGTATAGCGCCTGATCGTGCCAGAGCCGGAGTCTGTCGACGCCGAGCAGTGCGCGCGGCCGCCTCGCACACAATCGGATGGAACGTGAGCGGGCGAACGGCGGGCGCGTCCTCCCACAGATTGATGCATTGGATGAACGACTGTTCGTAGGGCGTCTTCTCGCCGAGTGTGCGATTGTCGAAACGCTTGCGCCGCGCGACGGCTTCATCGACGGCGGCGCCGTAGCGATCGAGTTCGTCGGGACGGAGTAAATCGGGCACCATGACGAAGCCGTCGCGGCGGAACTGAGCAGCATACGGCGCGATTTTGTCGGCGAGATTGTTCACGGTTCCTTCTTACAGTACCGGCGGTTGGGTCCGCAATTATCAGAACTCGGCCTTGAACGTGAAGCGGTCGGCGCCTGCGTAGGATAGCCGCGAAGGTTTGACGCGCATCATGCGCAGCGTCGGATACTTGAAGAACGGCGCTTCGAAGGGGCTTTTCTTCAGAAATATTTCCTTCGCCGTTTCCCATTCGGCGCTGTCGCGTACGATTTCAGTGGCGATGCCCTGGATCAGCACGCGCGAGATCTCGAACGTCTCGACCTTGCCCTTTTCGCGCGCGTCGAGGAACACCGTGACGTGCGGATGCTTGAGCAAGTTCTGAAACTTCTCGGTGGCGTCATTCATGATGAACAACAAATCGAAGTCGGGAGTTTCGGCGAACGCCTGCATCGTCGCGGTCGGCCACTGATCGCCTTGGGTTACAAGGATTGCGACCTGGACCTCGGCGAGCAATGCGGCGAGCCTTTCTTTCTGTGCATCTTCCACGGATGACTCCTTCGGCAATCGGGAACGCAACGGGCGCGCGAAAAGAAAACTGTAAGCATCGACGCTGCGATCGAAGCAAGCGGGCCGGCCAATCGCGGGCACGGCGGCCCGCGCCACTTTTGATGGTTGCGCGTGCGGGCTCGGCGCTGATATTCCCCGTTCGACCTTCGTACGATGCGGAGTCGTAGTATTGATCCCGGCAAGGTTCATAGGGCGAACAGCAGTCGCAGGCGCGATCGCGATTGCGTTGCTGATGTGCGTCGCGTCGCGGGCGTCAGGTGCGCAAGCAGATCAAAGAGCTGATTCGGGCGTATCGGAGAGCCCGACCGGCCCAACATCCGCGCTCGACGCGATGGCGCAGCAGAAATTCGGTGCCTCGCTCACCGTCGCGGAACGCAAACTCCTGCATGCAGCGACGCAGCGCGAGGTGCCGTGGTTCGGCCCCAGCGACGATCCCGACAACGCATCCAACGACACTGCTCGCGGCGGGGATTGGGGTAGTGACAGAACAGTGCGGGCGGAAGTCGTCGCATGGCTGCTCGGCGATCCCGGCGCGTCGCGCCTGGTGCATCCGAGCGGACTGGCACTTGCGGGCGCGCGAATAACCGGGAACCTCGATCTCTCTTACGCGACGGTCGACAAACCGCTGACTCTGATCCGCTGCTACGTGCCGGACGGAATCAACCTGTTGTCGGCACATCTGCAGGACATCACGGTGCGTCGATCGCGTATCGGCGCGGTATTCGGCAACCAGGCGAACGTTCGCGGCGACGCGACGTTTATAATGGGCGACTTCGGGCCGATTAGTTTCATGCGCGCGAAAATCGACGGGACGCTCGACTTGACCGGCGCGCGAATCCTTGGTGCGGGCGAGGATTCGGTCAACCTGGTCGAGGCGAACGTCGGCGGCGACGTGCTGTTCCATGACGGCTTCACGACTGACGGTATCGTGTACGCGCGGCTGGCGAAGATCGGGCACGATCTCAGTTTTCACGGCGCCGAGTTCAAGGGCGACGGCGAGCTCGATGCCGAGCGCGCGAAAATCGACGGCACGTTTTATTGGGTTGAGATCAAGCATACGCCGAAGACGGTGCTCGACCTCGAGGACGCGCACGCCGGCGCAATCTGGGACGATGAAGCGAGCTGGCCCGCGCCGGGCAATCTGAACGTCAACGGCTTCGTCTATGACGACATCGCAGGCGGTCCGAGCGACGGGGACTCGCGACTGCGATGGCTGTCGTTGCAGCCGCCTGAGTATCATCCGCAGCCGTTTCGGCAACTGGCAAAAGTATTGAGCGAGATGGGCCGCGACGACGGCGCGATCCAGGTGCATATCGCGAAGGAAATCGCGCAGCGGCGCTTCGGCCATGAGAGCCTGCTGCAGCGCGCATGGAGCGTGATGATGCAAGTGACGATCGGCTTCGGCTACGTTCCGCTGCGCGCGCTGTGGTGGATCGCGGGCTTCGTCGGGCTGGGCGCGATTCTATTCGGATGGGGCTACCGGATGCGGATCATCACGCCGACTGAAGAGGCTGCGTACCGGGAGTTCGTCGCGAGTGGAGAAGCGCCGCCGCATTATCCAGTGTTCAATCCGATAGTTTATTCGCTGGAAAATTTCCTGCCGGTAGTCGAGTTGCATCAGGACAAATACTGGCGGCCGAATCCGCGCCACCTGGTGATCGGGCAGAGCGACGCGCAGCTGGCGAGCCGCGCGATCCAGGTTCAATCCCGAGCCGGCTGCTGCGATGGTACTTGTGGGTGCACATCCTGGCGGGGTGGACGATCACGCCACTGCTGTTCGCGGGATTGTCGGGATTGGTGCGGCCCGACTAAAAAATCCGGTTCCCCTTCCCGCTCGGGAAGGGGTTATGGGTTAGGTTCCTGACTCCGGCCTCTCCCGCAGCACAATTGCGGGAGAGGCCAGTTGCGAGGTTGCGGTCGGCGCTCGACGTTAGTCGACGTCGCCGCCGTTCTGATTTACGTAGGTCGCGAATTTCTGTTGAAGCCCGGGGTCGTTCTGAACCATCTGGATGACCTGGTCGTACTGTTGAGGATCCAGGCCTTCGTTTTTGACCGCTGCTATCTTCTCTGACTGCGAGGCTGATTGATCGGGTTGAGCGCCGTTGCTGGCCTGCTTGGTCTGATGCACGATCTGTTTGACCTTGACGTACGCCTTGGCCGCTTTCTGCAACGTGGAGTCATCGATCTGAGCGGCCGGGGCGGCCTGGGCGCCTTCGGCGGCTGGTGCTGAAGCCGCCGGTGCTGAAGCGGCGGCGCCGCTGTCGTTCATCGAGCCCGCACTTTGCGCGAAGACCCCGGAAATCGGGAACGCGACGACGCCTGCTATCGCGCCTGCTGCGAGTACTTTGCGGGTTAGAGTCATATCGTTACCTCACTTTTTGGCCCAATAGATGAGACCACAGCGACAAAATGGACCTCTAATGTCGCCGACGCATTCGGACCGATCTCTAAGGATCGCCAAACTGTTGGAGCGTGAGTGTTATGCAGCAAGAGCGCTGCCATTGAGAAAAAGTGGTTGAATTCAGCGGGTTTCGATCTAAATCAGGGCGAGCGACGAACTCTGTGCGGGTGGAATAATGTTCAGACGGTGGCGACTCTCGAAATAAGCCTTACTATGCGAAGATTTCGTGTTGAAAGAAGTACTCGAATCGAAAGCTCTGTGATTACCGGGTGGCGAAGAATGCCTGATTCTCTATAACTCTCGGCAACCTAACCCCTAACCCCTTCCCGAGCGGGAAGGGGAACCAGATACCGGTGGGCGGGTTACTTTTTTGGCTTTGGGGTGGTGCGCTCCGTTACCAGTGCGGCCATTGCGGCGAAGCGTTCCTGGCCGACTGCGATGAAGAGTCCTTCGGCTTCTGCGGTCAGGGTGCCGTTTGCTGATAGCGTTCCGTGCGTGAAGATTTTGCGGCCCTCGACGCGATCGACATATGCCTCGAAGACCAGCTCGGTCAGCAGCGGGGTCGGGCGGCCGATAGCGAATCGTCAGCGTCCCCGTCATGCCGGGATTGCCGGTCAGCGACTGCGCCATCCCGAGGACTTCGTCGAACGCGGCGGCGAGAAATCCGCCGTGCACGTGCCCCGGAGGACCTTCGTACGCGACGCCGAACGTGCCGCGTCCTTCGACCTTGTCGCCGAGCACGGCCAGCCGAATCGGAGGCGCGAGCGGATTTGAGATTCCAATCAGCGGGCTGTGATCGAAAAACGCGTGAGGATCGCCGGCGTTGGCGCTCTCGGCGAATCCTTCGTAGCTGCGCGAGATAGGATACTTCGACAGGCGCTTGGCGTAACGCTCGAGCGCGTCGGCGGCGGCAGACAAATCTTCCTCGGGCGCGGCGACCTGCACCAAATGGTCGATCACCCGACGCATCGCGTTGGCTAATCGATGCGCCTGGGCACGCCGTCCGGTGGCAGGCGCCTGGCTGATAGCCCACGCCGCCTCGAAATTTACATTTTGATCGCTCATTTCTTTTTCAGTATTAAGGCCGCGCTCCGTTGTCGCGCGCGGATAAGTAATAAGGCCCCGCTCTGTTGGATAATTGGGAGTAAAGACCCCTTCTCGAGCTTTCTTCGATGGTAGCCGTCGCGTTCGGGGTCACGCTATGGCGCGGTCGCCATCAGCAACGGCACTCGAAATGCATTCGTATATAATAGAATGGAAGTGAGCAGCTCGATGCGAACTCGTATCATTATATTATGCGCGCTGATATGTGGACTGGCTTCGATTCCGAATCGAGTCGGCTCGGGCGCAGGGAACGCTCGAAGTTCCCGGACCGGCGAATCAGTATCAGCCGTACGCTCCACCGCCGATCAGATTGGCGCCGTCCAACGGTGATGGCAGCGGCAACACGATTCAACTGTTGCCGGGATGGAATCAACCGCCTGCACAACCGCAGCCGCAACCGGCTCCACCACCAGCGATGAACGTCGCGCCGATGACTGCGCAAGGGCCTCCGGCGTTGCCCTCAGTTTTCCGCGGATGCTGGCAGGGACAGGTGAGTCAGCTCGACTGGATACGGAGCGAGCCGGGCGCGCATAAAATCGGGTTCTGGACGCCGAAGAATTATCGACTCTGCTACAAGCGCGTCGGCAATCAACCGTTCACGCTGACGTTCACCGAAGCCGGCGTCGAGCCGAACGAGAAGATCGTCAATGCGCGCGGCCATGTGGTGCCGATTTCGACCGACGGGCGCGCGTACGCGACGATGCGGTCGCGGCTGAATTTCGATGAATACAAAACGCGCGGCGACGGCTTCTCGCCGACGTTTGCGGTGGACGAAGTCACCAACCTGGACTGTCGAATCGCCGGCGACGACATGATCGTCAGTGCCGACGTTTACGGCGCTCGCGACGGCGAACCGTGGTTCCGCGCGCATTGGCGGGCGAACTTCCACAAGTTCGAGAATTAATTGAAATGCGGGGCTGCGCGCCCCGCGCCCGCGGCAGGGGTGACCCCTGCACCCAGTATCAGGAAAGAAAAAGATGCGGGACTTCGTCCCTGTTAGAACTCTTCTAGAGAAGAAGCGTCCAGGTCTGTCCGCGGCTGCGGGCACGAGCACGCTTCGCGTCCTCGCGCCAAAACTTCCTAACAGGGCGTCAGCCCGCATCTTGTTCTTTAGTACTGGGTGCAGGGGTCACCCCTGCCGCGGGTGCGGGGTGCGCAGCCCCGCATTCGATTCGGGAATCGGCGGCATCTTCCGCTTGCCTCTCAGACTCGCCTCACCTAATGATCGCGCATGGCAACTCCCCTCGATCCCCAGATGAAGATCATGCTCGATGTGTTCAACGCGGCGGGGCCGATGTTCCTGCGGGCGGAAACGGCTGAGCAGGCGCGGGCGAAGATGCGGGCGCTGCTGGAGGCGAATCCGATTCCGCCGGTGGCGATCTATCGCGTCGAGGATCGGCATATCCCGGGTGCGGCCGGTGACGTCGCGGCGCGCGTGTACACGCCCGAGGGGAATCCGCCGATGGGTGTGCTGGTTTATTTCCACGGCGGCGGATGGGTGCTCGGCGATCTCGAGAGTCACGACCGCGTATGCCGCGCGCTTGCCAATCAGGCGGGATGCGTCGTCGTGTCGGTCGACTACCGGCTGGCGCCGGAGCACGTATTTCCGGCGGGCGCTGAGGACTGTTACGCGGCGACCAAGTGGGTTTCCGAAAATGCGGCTTCGATCGGGGCGGACAGCGCGCGGCTGGCGGTCGGCGGCGACAGCGCGGGCGGAAACCTGGCGGCGGTAGTCTCGATGATGGCGCGCGATCGGGGCGGTCCCTCGATCAACTTTCAGTTGCTGCATGTACCCGGTCACCGATTGCGCGCTCGCGACTCCGTCGCAAAAGGAATTCGCCAACGACGGCTACGTGCTGTCGCGCGCAGACATGGAATGGTTCTGGAAAAACTACACCGACCCGGTCGCGGAAAAAAATAATCCGTACGCATGCCCGTTCCGCGCGAAAGATCTGAGCGGCCTGCCCGCCGCGCTGGTGCTCACTGCCAGTCACGATCCGCTGCGCGACGAAGGCGAGCGATTCGCCGAGCGCCTGATCGCGGCCGGGGTGAAGACTACGTGCACCCGCTACGAAGGCGTCACGCATGGGTTCATCAGCTTCGCCGACGCGCTGGACAAAGGCAAAGAAGGCCAGCGCCAGGCGGCGGATGCGTTGAGGGTGGCCTTCGCACGGTAACTTAGTTTTACCTCTCCCCTCGGGAGAGGTCGCGCCTCCGGCGCGGGTGAGGGCGCATGCATTGCTCTCGATGCCGGCACCCTCACCCGACGCTCGCAGACTCCCGCCGACCTCTCCCGGTGGGAGAGGTAAATTCCCACGGTGGGTTTCACATTCAAATGTGGTCCCTTCCATCCGTGCGCTCCGCTATATTCCACCGCGATGGCGAAGCGAACGATGCAGATCGGCAGTCTCAGGGGCGACGGCCGGATTCATGGCGCGCCGACTGGGGCGTTCGAGGACCTTTATCATTTCCTGGTGACGTCTTCGTGGCCCGCGCTCATCGGGTTGATCGCAGCCGCCTTCACCGTCGCCAACCTGCTGTTCGCCGCCGGTTACTACTTCGATGGCGGCATCGAGAACGCGCGCACCGGATCGTTCGCCGACATGTTTTTTTTCAGCGTGCAGACCATGGCGACGATCGGTTACGGCAAGATGGAGCCGGTCACGCTGTTCTCGAACATCCTGGTCTCGATCGAGGCGCTCACCGGACTGCTCGCGCTCGCGCTGATGACCGGCCTGGTCTTCTCGAAGTTCTCGCGACCAACTGCGCGCGTCAGATTCACCCGTTACGTGGTAATCGGTCCGCGCGACGGCGTGCACAGCCTGATGATCCGCGCGGCCAACTTGCGCGCCAACCGGATCGTCGAGGCCGATATACACGTCGTGCTGGCGCGCCAGGAAGTCACCGCCGAAGGCGACACGATGCGCCGTCTCTACGACCTGCCGATGACGCGCAGCCGCAGCGCGATGTTCGCGTTGTCGTGGACCGCGGTCCATCAGATCGTCGAGGGCAGCCCGCTCTATGGCCAGACGCGGGAATCGATGGCCAATTGCGCTGCCGAGATCATCGTGTCTATCATTGGACTCGACGAGACGTTCTCTCAGACCGTTCACGCCCGACATACCTACGAACTTGACGAGATCGTCTGGGGCGCACGCTTTGCGGACGTGCTGGTGCTCCACCCCGACGGCAGCCGAAGTGTCGACTACACGCGGTTCGACGACGTTGAGATGCTTACGCCCGCCAAGTGACGCGTTCTGGTGCCTGTTCACATAGATCTGCAAATCTGTGCATTATGACTATTCCGTGCGGCAAGAATTCGGCGCACGGGTGGGGAGATAGAATGACGTCAGGTACGGCGGGAAAATCCCGCAGATTCCTTATTGCGATCGCGCGATGGTTTGACACCTCGGCTGGCGGCCCGCCTGATCCCGACGCGCCGCAGAAGACCGACTGGTTTCGATGTATCCCGTTCGTCGTGGTTCATCTGATGTGCCTGGGCGTCATCTGGGTCGGATGGAGTCCGATCGCGGTCGGCGTCGCCGTCGCGCTGTATTTTATCCGGATGTTCGCGATCACCGGATTCTACCATCGCTATTTTTCTCATCGATCGTTCAAGACTTCGCGAGCCGGCCAGTTCGTATTCGCTGTGATCGGCGCGACCGCGGTGCAACGCGGAGCGCTATGGTGGGCGTCGCATCATCGGCTGCATCATCAGCGATCCGACGAGCCGACTGACGTTCATTCGCCGGCGCAGCAGGGTTTCATCTGGAGCCATATCGGATGGATCACGTCGGAGGCCAACTTCCGATCCGAGCTGCGGGTGGTGCGCGATCTCGCGAAGTTTCCCGAGCTGATGTTTCTCGATCGCTTCGACATTTTAGTACCGACGATTCTTGGCTTCGCGCTGTTCGGGCTGGGCGCTGAGCTCCAGCGTCATGCTCCGGGGCTGCATACGACCGGCGCGCAGATGCTCATCTGGGGATTTTTCATTTCGACGGTCGTGCTCGCGCACGGCACCTTTACGATCAACTCGCTGGCGCACGTTTTCGGCCGCCGCCGGTATGAGACCAACGACGACAGCCGCAACAGCTTCACGCTCGCGATGGTCACGCTCGGCGAGGGATGGCACAACAATCACCATCACTTCCCGGCTGCGGCGCGCAACGGATTTTACTGGTGGGAAATCGACATCACGTACTACACGCTGAAGCTGATGGAAGCGTGCGGGATAATCTGGGACCTGCGCCAGGTCCCGCCCGAGCTGCTGGATGAGGACCGGGTCGCGGCAAAGCCTCGCGCGATTTCTACCGCCCCTGCGATCGCATACGCGCGCGAGAGTATCGAGGCCGGGCGCAGAATAATCCCGTCGTTGCCGGAGCTCGCGCCGCATAGCGCAGGAGTTTCAGTCACCGAACCCGAACCCGCACCCTAGTCTCGCTGCGAATTCTCCTAACCTCTCCTTGTCCGAGGAGAGGTCGGCGAAAGCCGCGGAGCGGTGTCGCCGGGTGAGGTACAACGTCAGACACCGCAACGCACCGACTCGTCTAATCACAATGCGGATACGCTAAAGCCCTCCGTTCGACAGCAGCACAACTTCGCGCACTGCACCCGCCGACGTTGTACCTCACCCGTCGCTCACCTTCGGTTCGCGCCGACCTCTCCTCGGACAAGGAGAGGTTAGGATCCGGGCGCCCCAAACTTTCCTCTCCCCGCACTTGCGCCATGACGTGACCGCGTGTATTCGATGCGGTGCTGTCCCATTGAGGACGTGTCACATGGTGGATTCTCACGATGCCCAAGTCTGATTCCATTGTCGCATCTGGTGTCGATGCGGCGCGGGCCCGTCGGCCGGCGATCATCGATCGTTTCGCGCGCGGGACGGTTCTCAGCCGTATGGCGGGAATCAAAACCGGGCACATCGTAATTGAAGACGGCGGTGAGCGGATGCCTTTCGGCGAGGTCATTTTCGACGCCGATTTGCACGCGACTATTCGCGTCCACGACCATCGCTTCTATTCCGACCTGGCGCTCGCAGGCACCATGGGTGCGGCCGAGGCGTACATGGCGGGATCGTGGACGACCGACGATTTGACCGCGCTCGTCCAGATCATGATTCGTAATCGCGCCGTGATGGAAGGACTCGACAGCGGCCTGGCGCGACTGGCGAATCCGATCCGCCGCTTTATCCACTACCTCAATCGCAACACTCGGGCGGGCAGCGAACGCAACATCGCGGCGCATTACGATCTCGGCAACGATTTCTTCGAGCTGATACTTGATCGCGATCTGATGATGTACTCGTGCGCGATCTTCGAGCGCCCCGACGCCACCCTCGAAGAAGCGGCAGACGGCCAAGGTCGATCGCATCTGTCGAAAGCTCGACCTGCGCGCGCACGATCATCTCGTGGAAATCGGCACGGGATGGGGCGGGTTTGCGATACATGCGGCGAAGAACTACGGGTGCCGCGTGACGACCACCACGATTTCGCGCGAGCAGCACGATTATGCAGTCAAGCGGATCGCCGCCGAGGGGCTCTCAGAGCGGATCACGGTGTTGTTCAAGGATTACCGCGACCTGACCGGCCAGTTCGACAAAGCTGTGTCGATCGAGATGATCGAAGCGGTCGGGCATCAGTTTCTCGATTCGTATTTTCGCAAATGCGGCGAGCTGCTGAAGCCCGATGGCATGATGCTGCTGCAGGCGATCACGATCACAGATCGCGAGTACGAGGCAGCGACCCGTCGCGTCGATTTCATCAAGAAATATATTTTCCCCGGCAGCTTTCTGCCGTCGGTCACGGCGCTGTGCGATTCGATGACGCGCGTGAGCGATCTGAAGCTGTTCCATCTCGAGGACCTCACACCGAACTACGCCGAGACCCTGAAACATTGGCGCGTGCGGATGTTCAAGAATATCGAGCGGGTGCGCGCGCTCGGCTATCCCGAAGAATTCATCCGGATGTGGGAGTTTTACCTGCGCTACAGCGAGGCCGGCTTCCGCGAGCGCTACATCGGCGACGTGCAGATGCTGCTGACGAAGCCGGATTGTCGCCGAGCGTCGATCCTGCCGCGACTGTGAGAGTCAATACACTTTATCGAATGTGAAACCCGCGGTGGGTTTCACGCTTCCTTCGGCAGGGGTAACCCCTGCACCTAAGTATTAAGAAGGGATGCGGGACTTCGTCCCTGTTAGGAAGTTGTTTGGGGAAGATCTCTTCACTTCCGGTTCCCCTTCCCGCTCGGGAAGGGGTTAGGGGTTGGGTTGCCGGTGTCCGCCCGCATCCGGTTGACAACAGCGATAACTAGATGGTAATCATTATCATCTAGGTTATGGAACTACAGCTGGTAAATGAACGGCGGCGCGGTCCCTACGCGGCGAAGCGGCTCTCGGAGTTTGCCGAGCGATGCCGCCGGGGCGGGCTTGCGGTCACGCCGCAGCGGCTCGCGATAATCAAGGAGCTGCTCGGACTCGGGCGACCATCCGCGGGCCGACGCGATCTTCGCGGCCGTGCGCGTGCAGCATCCGCATATTTCGCTTGCCACCGTGCATCGCACGCTCGAGACGCTGTGCGACATCGGCGAGGCGCGCAAGGTTACGATGCTGCACGACAGCGCGCGCTACGACGGGAACATCATGCCGCATCATCATGTGGTATGCGTCAAATGCCGGCGGATCCGCGATATCGAGATACCGCAGCTGGATCGGGTGTTTGCCGGGCGGTCGGAGCTGGGTGAGTTCACCGTGCTGGGTTCGTCGCTGGAGATTCACGCGCTGTGCGAGGAATGTGGCGCCAAGCGCGCGAAAACAAAGCGGACCCGAAAGCCCGGCGGCTGATTTTCAAACCAACTAACTCAGATCAAACAAATTCGAATCAGGAGAGAAGAGAAATGGCAATTGATCACGATCTATCTGAGGGCAAGTGTCCGTTCAGACACACGGTGGCTGCGGCTCCCGCGAATGCGGGCTGGTGGCCAAATCAGCTGAACCTGAAGCTCCTGCGTCAGAACTCCCCCCAATCCGATCCTATGGGCAAGGAGTTCAACTATGCCGAAGGAATTCAAGAGCCTCGACCTGAATGCCGTGATCAAGGACCTCCATGCCTTGATGACGACGTCGCAGGACTGGTGGCCGGCGGACTTTGGCCACTACGGCGGCGCTTTTCATTCGGATGGCGTGGCACAGCGCTGGTACGTACCGCATCGCCGACGGCCGTGGCGGCGCCGGAGCCGGTCAGCAGCGCTTTGCGCCGCTCAATAGCTGGCCAGACAACGCCAACCTCGACAAGGCGCGCCGCTTGCTGTGGCCGATAAAGGAGAAGTACGGCCGGAAAATCTCCTGGGCCGACCTTGATGATTCTCGCGGGCAACGTCGCTCTCGAGTCGATGGGCTTCAAGACCTTCGGCTTCGGCGGCGGGCGCGAGGACGTCTGGGAGCCCGACGAGGCCTACTGGGGGCCTGAGCGCAAGTGGCTGGACGACCAGCGCTACAGCGGCGACCGGCAGCTCGCGAATCCCCTCGGCGCCGTTCAGATGGGCCTGATTTACGTGAATCCGGAAGGGCCGAATGGAAAGCCAGATCCGGTCGCCGCAGCGCGGGATATCCGGGAGACGTTCCGCCGCATGGCGATGAACGACGAAGAAACGGTCGCGCTGATTGCCGGCGGTCACACCTTCGGCAAAACCCACGGCGCCGGCGATGCGGCGCTGGTGGGCGCAGAGCCGGAAGCCTCCAGCATCGAGGAGCAGGGCCTCGGCTGGAAGAGCAAATATGGCACGGGCAAAGCGGGTGACGCGATCACCAGCGGCATAGAAGTCATCTGGACCACAACGCCAACGAAGTGGAGCAACGACTACTTCAAGCACCTGTTCAGCTACGAATGGGAACTGACCAAGAGCCCGGCTGGTGCAAATCAGTGGACACCGAAGAATGGCGCGGGCGCCGGCACGGTGCCGGATCCGTTCGACAAGTCGAAGCGTCGCACCCCATCCATGCTTACCACCGACCTCTCTCTGCGGTTCGACCCCGCTTACGAAAAAATTTCAAGGCGCTTCTTCGAGCATCCGGATCAGTTCGCAGATGCGTTCGCGAAGGCGTGGTATAAGCTGACGCATCGCGATATGGGGCCGATCGCGCGATACCTTGGCCCGCTCGTTCCCAAGGAGCCGCAGCTGTGGCAAGACCCTGTTCCCGCAGTCGATCATGAATTGATCGGCGAGCGGGACATTGCTGCTCTGAAGGTCGAGATCCTCAAATCCGGATTGTCTATTTCCCAACTGGTCGCGACGGCTTGGGCGTCGGCGGCGACGTTCCGTGGCTCCGACAAGCGCGGCGGAGCGAACGGGGCCCGCATTCGCCTTGCGCCGCAAAAGGATTGGGAAGTGAACCAGCCGGCTGCACTGGCGAAAGCTCTGCAGACGCTCGAAGCGATCCAAAAGAAGTTCAACGCTGGCGGGAAGAAGGTCTCGCTCGCTGACCTGATCGTTCTGGGCGGCTGCGCGGCCGTCGAGGAAGCTGCGAAAAAGGCCGGGCACGACGTGAAAGTTCCCTTCTCGCCGGGGCGCACGGATGCTTCGCAGAAGCAGACCGATCTGGAGTCATTCGCCGTACTTGAGCCGATCGCAGACGGGTTCATCAACTACAACCGCAAAGGACAGCAAATACCGGCGGAGGAACTGCTGCTGGATCGGGCGCAGTTGCTGACGCTGACCGCCCCCGAGATGACAGTTCTCGTCGGTGGCATGCGCGCCCTGAATGCCAACGTTGGGCAGTCCAAACACGGCGTCTTCACCAAGCAGCCGGGAACGCTGACAAACGACTTCTTCGTCAACCTGCTCGACATGAGCACGCAATGGCAGCCGTCGGCGGGCGCCGAAGGCGTGTACGAGGGTCGTGACCGGAAGACGAACGAGGTCAAGTGGACCGGCACCCGTGTCGACCTGGTCTTCGGATCGAACTCGCAGCTGCGCGCACTCGCGGAAGTCTATGCGTGTGCGGACTCGAAGGCAGAAGTTTGCGAAGGACTTCGCGGCGGCGTGGACCAAGGTGATGAATCTCGATCGCTTCGACCTTGCCTGATCTCAGTGGAGCGGCGTTTCAAGTTGTTTTGAAACGCCGCTCCCACGCTTTGCCCTGATCATCACTCGAACCTGGCACGGCGATTTTCTCAAATCGTTCCAACGGACATTTCGGGACGACGGATGGGGTAAAAGAGAAAAATGAAAAATCTCAAAGGAACCAAAACTCATCAGAATCTCAAAGATGCGTTCGCAGCCGAGAGTCAGGCTAATCGCCGCTATCTCTATTTCGCCAAGATTGCCGACATCGAAGGCCAGCCGGAAATTGCAGGTCTGTTCCGCGATACAGCCGAAGGCGAGACCGGCCACGCCCACGGCCATCTCGACTATCTGAAGCCTGCCGGCGATCCGGTTACCGATCAGCCGATCGGCAACTCGATGCTGAACCTCAAGTCCGCGGTTCACGGCGAGACTTACGAGTACACCGACATGTACCCCGGGATGGCGAAGACGGCGCGCGAAGAAGGCTTCGCGGAAATCGCGGACTGGTTCGAGACGCTGGCCAAGGCCGAGAAGTCGCACGCGGGACGTTTCGCGAAGGCGCAGAGGACGCTCTAGCGGGGAAGCTGTCGTCATGTCATTAGCGGCAAGGGCGGGCTTTCGGGCCCGCCCGCTGTTTATAAACGGGCCGTGCGAATGATGCTCGCAACCTAACCCCTAACCCCTTCCCGAGCGGGAAGGGGAACCGGATTAGAGAAAGACCTTCGCATGGTCGAAGGGTTGCGGAAAGTTTAAGTCAGGTTTTTGAGATGGCTAAGCGAATCGAGTCTCGGCCGACCGATGGCCTCTCCTATAATTCTACCGAGGCGAAGTATTGGGACCGCGCCGGGCTCGACAAGGAAGTCGAGCGCGTCTTCGACATCTGTCACGGCTGCCGGTTGTGCTTCAATCTTTGTCCGTCGTTTCCGGCGCTGTTCGACGCGGTCGATCGCAACGACGGCGACGTGCGAGCGCTGACGGCGGCTGAGAAACAGCGCGTCATCGACCTTTGCTACGGATGCAAGCTCTGCGAAATCAAATGTCCGTACACGCCGCATGACGGCCATGAGTTCCAGCTTGATTTTCCGCGGCTGATACTTCGCGCCAAGGCGGTGAACGCCAAAGAGGACGGCGTCGCGCTGCGCGAGCGGGTGCTGGCGCGTCCCGATCAGATCGGCAAAGCGGGAGCGCTGCGCCGTCGCTCGCAAACATGATGTGTCGGCAGAAGTTTCAGCGCGTCGTGATGGAGAAGATGCTCGGGATACATCGCGACAAGCTGCTGCCCGACTTTGCCGGCGAGACTTTCGACAAGTGGCTGAGTCGCAATCCACTGCCAGCTACGCCGGCCGAGCCGACCGCGAAGGTCGTCATCTTCCCGACCTGTTTCGTCAATTACTTCAATCCTGAGCCGGGCAAGGCTGCGGTCGAGGTGTTTGCGAAGAACGGATGCGCGGTGAAATGCCCGAAGCAGAACTGTTGCGGGATGCCGGCGCTCGACAGCGCGCGACGTCGAGTTTGCGCGCAAAACAGCGCGGGCGAATATCGATTCGATGCTGCCGCTGGTGCGTGACGGTTACAAAATCGCCGCGATCAATCCGACCTGCTCGATGATGATGCGCAAGGAGTATCCGAATCTTCTGGCCGGCGACGACGTCAAGGAATTTGCGGCGGCGATCGTCGATTCGCACGAGTTGCTCTATCAACTTAAGCGCGCGGGAAAGTTCAACACCGAATTTCAATCGACGCCGGGCACTGTCGCGTATCACGTGCCGTGTCATCTGAAGGCGCAGGACATCGGGCTGCGATCGCGCGACCTGATGCGCCAGATTCCCGGCGTCGAAGTAACGACGGTCGATGCGTGCACGGCGCATGACGGAACGTGGGCGATGAAAAAAGAGTTCTTCGCGCTCTCGATGAAGTGGGGCGCGAAGGCTTTCAACGGGATGCGTGAAGCGGGCGCGCGCGTGATGGCGACGGACTGTCCGCTGGCGGCGGTGCAAATCGAGCAGGCGACCGGCGTGCATCCGATGCATCCGATCGAAGTGCTGGCGCGGGCATACAAGCGCGACGGATTTCCGGACGCGGTGCCGGCGCAGAAAGCTCTCCCCTAGCCCCGCTCCCTTCTGGAGAGGGAAGCAGGAGTCTTCGCCGCAAGGAGAATGACGGATGAAGAAAATCTCGGCTGAGGAAATACTTGCGCTGGGTGATTACGAGCGCGTGCGTGGCCGGCTGAGGCCGCTGTTTATTCATGAGAAGGAGCGTCGGCGGCTGCACGTCGGATCGCATCTCACGTTTATTTTCGAGAACGCGCAGACCGCGTGGTACCAGGTCGAGGAGATGATCCGGATCGAGAAAATGACGGAGCGCGATGCGATCCAGCACGAGATCGACACCTACAACGAGCTGATTCCGGCGGCGAACGAACTGGCGGCGACGCTGTTGATCGAATACGCGGACCCGCAGGAGCGCGACGCGGCATTGGCGCGGCTGGTCGGGCTCGAGCGCCATTTGTGGCTCAAGATCGGGGAGAAGAAAATCGCGGCGAGATTCGACGATCGACAGATGTCGGACGAGCGAATCAGCGCGGTGCAATTCGTCAGGTTCTCGATAGAGCGGGTCGATGCGGCGCGGTTGATCGAACTGGCCAGCAAGGGCGAGTTGGCAGTCGAGGCGGACCATCCGAGCCTGGCAGCGCGCGGGGAGATTAGCGGGCTGCTGGCATCGTCGCTGGCGGAGGATTTGCGGTAGCGAGAGCCGATCTGTCTGTCGAAGAATCGATGAGCAGAAGACACGAACGCCGAATCCGGGATTCCGGATTCGGCGTTCGCCGTCAGGTAGTTTTGCGAGAGTTAGTTGGAGCTCGCGGCCTCTGTCGGTCTGCTCGAAGGAGTGAAAGCCGGCAGGGCAACGTCAACCGGGAAGTTCAACTTGGTGCTGCGTCCCTTTACGATCAGAGTCGGGGGAATGTCGCCACCACCCGTGTCTGACTCGATGTCGGTAAACATCTCGAGCGAATTTCCGAAGTGGTTTACGACGTATAGAGTGCCAGTGACCGAGTCGACAGCGAGTCCCAATGGACGCTTGAGTTTCGTGCTTCCGCCGTGAATCACGCCCAGCTCGGTGCCCGCGCAGAAGAAGTTAGGAAACTCTCCGCAGCCGCTGGTGAAGGGGGCGAAAATTTTGATGCTGTTATCGCCTACGTCTGTCACGAAGATTATGTCGTCATTGAAGTTTGAATCAGGCGAATACACTGTGATTTTTCCCGGGTCAACAAAAGCGCCCGCTGTCGGAGGCACCAAACCTACGACGGCGGTCGGGAACACGTCGCCGGCCGCGCCCGGCTGATAGACGGTTACGAAACCCGGGCCGCCCGAGGCCACGCCAGCTTCGTTCACGGCGAACAGGAAGCCAGTTTGATCCCACGCGAGGGCGACAGGGCCCAACAGGAAAGTGAGGCAACCGCCGATGGTGGTATTGTTGATACTGCCGACAGGGCAGCTCGTAGGTGGCGAAGAGAACAATGGTGGAATGGCGGCAGCAGGAAGTTCGCACACCGGGTTGTTGTTGAAAGGTGCAATGGAGTTGGTGCCGGGCTTAATCTGATTCTTGATGTCGAACTCGGCGATATCGCCAACAACGAACCCAGCGCAGGTACCCGTTCCCGGACCGGTGCAACAGGCCTGGGGCGTGCCGATTCCCGTGCAAGTGCCGCTTCCGAAAGCATTGCAGGCGGCACCGCCATTGGTGCCATCGGTTAGATCTGTGGTCGAGAAGAAGTTAATCGGCAGGGTGTTCGCAATCGCGACGATATCTCTGCCGGGATTAGCGTCATCGAAAGGATCTTCAAATGCCAAGCCCTGGGAGGTGTTGACGCCCGAAGTATTGAGATCGCAAGTACCGGCGCTTGGACCGGAGCAACACGGAAAGGGCACGCCGGGGGCTGAACACCCCAAGAAGACGTTGGACAATGTCACGTTTGGCGTACCAATAAGGCTTTCCGGCGCCGAGTTCCCAGTCGCGCCCTGAGAGAAAAGCGCGGCGAAACCCGTCCCCGCCTCGCACACGCCCTTATGGAATCCGGTGCAACACGGCACAGGCGTGCCCGCGCCGGTACAAGCAAGAGCGGACGGAAATCCACCAAAACCGGTCAGGTCGATAAGATCGATAGGTACGGTAACTCCGATGTGGTCATCGAGTGAGCTCACCGATACTCCGGCCGGTCCAGTACCGTCCCCGAGCAGAGTGTTTGTGCCCTTGACTAGTTGGGTGGGCGCGTCGTCCCTTCCCTCACCGGCCGAAAATGTTGCGAGGCTGCCACCGAACGCGGCGCCGTAGTTGGTCACGCGTACGGTGTCGAGCAGGACCGGCGTGGTGCTTTTGTGATGATGCGCGTCCTTCTTTGATCCTGCGTAGCTGGTGCCTGCGGTCCCCGCGAATATCGCGGCGATCGCGAACACTGCGACCACTACAGACAGCCGACGAGCGACCCCCATCAGCCTCCGCGCTCCCCCGGGCGCTAACGAGATCCCATCACTACCCTGAGTCATCGTCTGCATCCTTCCATGCGTCATGTTATCTAACCCCCGCCGAGTCGAATCGGTGCCCATCTGCCGGCCAATCAGTCCTAAAAAACCCCCGCGGCCTCGGTTCGTTCCAGTCCCTGCAAGACCATTTGCAGCCCCGCCAAGGTCCGGAAGTCCCCCCGGACGCGCATTCGGTCGTCGTACCTACACTGATCAGATGACAAATTCAAGTGCGACGTAATTCTTTGTTCATGAACGCACTCGGCCATCGTCAGGAATGTCCGGGTGTGCAAATCGCCATCCAATCGAGACGGGACTGTATTCTTTTGCGGGCCTAGATCGCAAGTGAGGTCGAGTCGGGCGACGACCTTCATCAATCTGGATCGCTCTGGATCGCACAGGCAGCCACCTTTTTGTGCATCAGGGGTTCCGCGATGGAAGTGTGAAGAAGGCGGACGTCTCTATTTTGAGGCGAGGTCGATGGCGGCGGAGCTGACTCGACAAGATTCGTCCGCGGCCGGGTCAGTGGGGGCGAAAATTGGAAAATGGCCGGAATCGTCGATTTGCCAAACGTCACGCCATGCTTAACGCGCTGTTGCAAACATGTGACGGGCGCATGCACCCTTCTTGACAAGGTACTCAAGGGAATGGTAGCTAAGCCGCGTTCGTAGGGTTTTTACGCGGACGGGGAATTGGTGTCTGACGCTTGCCTGACTAGGAATCAGGCGAGGAGTTCGACGTAACCACGAGGGCTCCAGCTTGGGGGTGTCTATGCAGAACGGGAATTTGGGATTCGGAGGGACGCGGTGGCGGAGTTTGATGGTGGCCGCCGTGGCGTTGGTAGGGACGCTCTGGACCTCAGTCGCGATGGCGACGATCACGCAGGGCGACTTCTCAGTATTTGGATTTTTTGAAACTCGCGAAGCGGGTCACTGGGGCGAAGGCAGTTCGAGTAGAGACTCGACTGCGACGACGATCGTTCATCCGACGGTCACGTCTTCGTTCGCGATTCCCGGCAAGTCGTTCGGGATAACTGGTGGCAGTTTTGATTTCAACCATTGGGATCTGGCTGAAGCTCGCCAACTGGCGGACATCCGGCCCGATTACCACATGGTCAAGAACTACAAGCTGCTTGGCCGCTTCGACACGCTGCTGATCAAGGACGCGGACTTCTTCGCGTACTATCGGCCGTGGTACGACGCGTTCGGAACGCTGAAGAATCATGGCCGCGAACGGCCGAACACGGACGCTGTCGAGTATTCGCATAGCCAGTCCAATGATACCGGCCTGGTTCCGCAAGAATCGCTGCAGAACTCATATTTCAAGAACGACCTGCGCGAATATTATGGGCAGTTGAACTTTACGGATAACTTCTCCGCACGTATCGGCAAGCAGCAGGTCATCTGGTCGGAAGCCGACGCGCTGTCAGGAACCGAAGTTACCAATCCGGTTAACGCGACTTGGCACGGAGTTTACGGCGCAGAGTCCGCCGAAGACACGCGCACCAACATCCGGATGGTCAAGCTCAACTACATCCTGCCCGACTTTCTGAAGACCGCGAACAACGAGTTGGAAGGCTTCTGGATCCCGGGCGACTTCCAGGGTGCCGGAATCAATCTGCAAGCTGACCCGCGCAATCCGTACGTCGTCCCGGCGGCATTCGGCGGCGGCTGCACCACTTGCGGCACCGGCGCGGACTCGATCTTCCCAGTCAACATCAATCAGAACGGACAGATCACCAACGCCAGCGAGGCGCCTAACTTCGATCCCAAGGCGATGATCTTCATCCCGATCGGCCCGCTGTCCACGAAAGCAGGGGCGGCATGTGCGAAAGCTGGAAAGGGAGGTTGTTTCGCAACGGGTCAATTCTACGACTTTCATGCGGTGAACCTCAGCAAGACGCCGTCAAACTCGATCGAGAACAGCGAATTCGGAGCGCGCTATTCGACGCTGCTGCCGATTGGAAACGGACTGCAGACCAGCTTGATCTACCTGTATGAATTCCGCAGCGCACTGGGCAAAACCTGCTTTGCCTGTTCCCCGTCCGTCACCGGGCTTCCGGGCTCGATAGCAATCGCGCCGGGTACGTTCCTAATCCCCGGTCACTATCTCCACGGCAAGCCGCGTACCGGTGTACTCAAGGGCGGAACCGTCGAGGTGTTCAGCACGGAGGACTTTCGGCGGAACAATTTCTTCGGTTTGACCGGAACTTACTACGACAAAGATCTGACCGACATCGTGTATCGCTACGATTTTCTGTATCAGCCGAAGATCAATGTCGCCGTACCGGCAGCCCAGGATGTGCGGGGCGGAGAATGGACGGAGTTCACTCGCTGGATCGTCGCAGCTGACCGTCCGACTTACATCCCGTGGCTATCGAAGCAGCACACCTTCATCACCGCTCAGCTGACGGAAACCTGGTATCCAGATCGGCCGAACGGCGCGACGACCCCGACCTCGAACGCGGGCAAGACTCGTGAGCTCCAGAGCTTGGCGTTCATCAACTTTACCAACTGGCTGATGAACGGACAGTTGACGGCCGGCAACCTGTTCCTGTGGGACATCGACAACAACGTCGGTGAGCTTGGCACCACGAACGTTTACCGGTATTCGCGAAACGTGCTGCTCGGAGTGAACGCGCAATGGTTCATCGGACGCAGCGGACGCTTCACGGATCCCAACCTGCTGAGCCGCGAGCAGCGGTTCAACGAGCTCGAGTTCACGTTCACGTACGAAATCTAGAAGTCGATTGGACTGATCGGGCGGCTGTGGCGTATGCTACAGCCGCCTTTTGTTTTTCCGGCGGTCTGAGCGCAATCGTCGTCAGCCTCCGTTCATTTGTCTCTGCCCAGCAGGGCCAAGCTGCAGCGTGTCGCGATGGACGACAACTCACAGACGCATTGGTACCTTGTCCGCACCAAGACCGGTAAGGAGCGATGGGTGCGCGATCAGCTCGCCCATGTAGTGCCGGAAGTATTTCTGCCGATGTTGAAAGCCAAGGCGCCGCGATGGGGCCGGATGGCGGTGTCGATTGGGCCGCTTTTCCCCTGCTACGTGTTCGTTCGGTTCGACCTTCAGAGCCAGTATTTCGATGTGAAGTACATGGCGGGTGTGCGGGCGATCGTGTCGGCGGGAAGCGATCCGATAGCGGTGCCCGCGGCGATAGTCTCGGACATCCGGAGCCGCGGCGTGGACGACGTGATCGAAATACCCGACAAGCCTTTGGGCAGCGGCGAGCGCGTAGTCGTAGTCGACGGACCCTTCCGTGGATTCGAAGCGATCTTTCAGCGCTATCTGGCCGGCGCCGAGCGAGTTGCGATTTTGCTCAGCGCCGTCGAATCGGGCGGGTTGCGCGTGGTGCTGTCGGCCTCGGCGGTAGTCAAAGATTCCTGATAGATGGCGCGGCCGGCGCCAAGTCACCAGCTGTTCGGCTCTATGCTGGCGGACGTGACTATGTAGAATCAGCTTGAGGGGAGAAAAATGAATCGAGCGAGAAAGCCGGTACGGGTGGTGCCCAAGGGATGGGGACGCGAAGTATGGATCGCAAACGGCGATCTCTACTGCGGGAAAATCCTTGAGATACGCAAGGGCAAGAAATGCTCGCTGCACTACCACAAGCTCAAGACTGAATCGTTTTACCTGCGCAGCGGAAAACTGCTGGTGCGGGTAAAGGAGTCGCCCGAGAGCGCCACGCTCGAGGAGTTTGAGCTGGTGGCGGGCGAATGCATGGACGTGCCAATCGGACTGGTGCATCAGATGGAAGCGATCGAAGACGCCGAGCTGTTTGAATTTTCTACCCAGCACTTTGACAGCGACTCGCATCGGCTGGTGCCCGGCGACTGAAATCAGGGCCGGCTTGAAGTTTTCGTAATCGAGGCGCGGCGAAACATGCCGCGCCTTTTTTGTTGGGCGGGGCTGGTTTTTGCACCTGGAAGGACGTGGTATATTTTCCCGTTACCGGGCAACTCGAAATTTAGATGGCACAAGTAGCATTAATCACCGGCGTGACCGGACAGGACGGATCGTACCTCGCCGAGTTTCTGCTGAAGAAGGGTTACGAAGTGCACGGCATGGTGCGCCGCACGTCGAGTTTCGCGACCGGACGAATCGATCATCTGCGCAAAGGCTTCGGGTCCGGGTTCCGAGGGTCTGCAACTGCACTACGGCGATCTCGGCGACGGCACCGGCCTCCGACGAATTATCGAGCAGGTGCGTCCCGACGAGGTCTACAATCTCGCCGCGCAATCGCACGTGCGCATCTCGTTCGATCAACCTGAGTACACTGCCGACGTGGTTGGACTGGGGGCGCTGCGACTGCTCGAGGCGCTGCGCGATCACAACAAGCGTCGCGGGCGCGCGTCGAAGCTGTACCAGGCGGGATCGTCGGAGATGTTCGGCAAGGTTACGGAGAATCCGCAGCGGGAGACCACGCCGTTTCATCCGCGCAGTCCTTACGCATGCGCCAAGGTTTATGCGCACTGGCAGACGGTAAACTATCGCGAGGCTTACGGACTGTTCGCGTGCAACGGGATCCTGTTCAATCACGAGTCGCCCCGGCGCGGCGAGAATTTCGTGACGCGCAAGATCACGCGCAGCGCGACGCGAATCAAGCTGGGCATCCAGGAGAAACTGGCACTCGGGAACCTCGATGCGCAGGCGCGACTGGGGATTCGCCGGCGACTACGTCGAGGCGATGTGGCTGATGCTGCAGCAGGAGCAGCCTGACGATTACGTAGTCGCGACCGGCGAGACCCATTCGGTGCAGGAATTTCTCGAAGTCGTGTTCGATCGCCTGAAACTGAAATGGCAGGATCACCTCGAGATCGATCAGCGGTTCTTCCGTCCGGCGGAAGTGGATTTGTTGATCGGTGACGCGTCGAAGGCAAAGCGCCAACTCGGTTGGACGCCGAAAGTGAAGTTCGAGAAGCTCGCCGAATTGATGATCGAAGCCGACCTTGAACTTGCCGAGCGCGAACTACGCAGCAAGGCGCACTAACAAAAAATTGTTGGCTAGCTGGCGGCGCGCTTGATCGCGGCAGCTTCGAATTCGCGCTCGAGCCGCTCGATGTCGGCCGGTGAGAGGCTGAAATATTTGGCCTCAGGATGATGGAAGACGACGGCGCTGACGGCGCTCTCGGGATCCATCATGAAGCCCTCGGTCAATTGCACACCGACCGCATTCTTCTCGACTTCGAGCAGGCGGAACAGCTGCTCCTGATCTTCGAGGCGGGGACAGGCGGGATAGCCGAACGAAAAACGCTTGCCGTGGTAGTGCGCCTGCACGAGATCCTTGAGCGAGAGTCCGGGCGGATCGCCGATGTTCCACATCTGCCGAATCTTCACGTGCAGCAGTTCGGCGAACGCCTCGGCGCCCTCGAGCGCGAGCACTTGCAGGATGTGCGAGCGCAGATAGTCGCCCTTGTCCTTCCAATCCTCGGCGAGCGCGCGAACGCCGGTGCCGATGGTCGTGACGAACATGCACAGATAGTCGGTGCGGCCGGAATCGCGTGACGCAACGTAATCGGCCAGACACAAATACGGCGCGTCGCTCTGGCGGCCGAACATGAACGACTCGAGCACGGTTTTGCCGTCCGGTGAAAAGATCATGACGGTGCGATCGCCGTCGGATTGCGCGGGGAAGAATCTGTAAACTGCGTTCGCGGAAATGTCGGTGCGCGCGAGAATCTGCTTGCGCGACTTCCTCGACGCGATCGTGAAGGTCGCGCGCCTTCGGGTCGCCAGCCTCGAACGCCTCGACATAATTCTGAAAGCCGAGATGCTTCGAGTAGAGACTCTTGGGATTGATGTAGTCGAAGATCTCGCCGAGATCGTAGTTGCGGATCACATGAGTCTTGAGGTCGGGCGGCTTCGGAATTTCGACGTCGCGACGCACCGATGAAGTGCGCGGGCGTCGCGTCCGCGGGCGCATCGACGACCTTCGGCGCGGCCTCGAGCATCTTCTTCGATTGCTCGGCGAGCACGTGCTTGAGCGATTCGCGCCGCTCGAAGTCCATGATCTGATTGGCGAGATCGAGCCCGTTCATCGCGTCGTTGGCGTAGGCGACCAGTCCCGGATACTCGGGCGCGATTTTCATTCGCGTGAAGCGGTTCGAGAGCGCGGCGCCGCCGACCAGGATCGGACAATCGATTCCCGCGGTCTTCAAGTCCTGCGCCGTCGCGACCATCATCTGCGCCGACTTGACGAGCAGGCCCGACAGCCCGATCGCGTCGGGACTGTGCTCGCGGAACGCCTTGATCAGTTCCTCGGGCGGCACCTTGATGCCGAGATTGACGACGCGGTAGCCGTTGTTGCTGAGAATAATCTCGACCAGGTTCTTGCCGATGTCGTGAACGTCGCCCTTGACGGTCGCGAGAATAATCTTGCCCTTGGTCGACGCTCTCGGACTTCTGCATGTGCGGTTCGAGGTGCGCGACCGCGGCCTTCATCGCCTCGGCAGATTGCAGAACTTCGGCGACGATCATCTGGTTGGCGTTGAACAGCCGCCCGACCTCGTCCATGCCCTTCATCAACGGGCCGTTGATGATTTCGAGCGGGCCGCGAGTCGTCAGCGCCTCGTTGAGGTCAGTCGACCAGTCCGTCCTTGGAACCTTCGAGGATGTAGCGCGCGAGGCGATCGTCGAGCGGCATCGACTTGCGATCCTCGGCGGTGACGGTGCTTTTGCGCTCGCGGAAATGTGCGGCGAACGCAGCAATCGGATCGTCGCCGCGCCACCAGATCAGATCCTCGGCGAGTTTGCGCTCCTCTTCGGGAATCGATGGATAGCGATGCAGTTTCTCTGAATTGACGATCGCGAGATCGAGGCCGGCCTGCACGCAGTGATAGAGCATCACGGCGTTCAGCACTTCGCGGCCCGCCTCCGGCAGTCCGAACGACACGTTCGAGATGCCGAGAATCGTTTTGCAACTCGGCAGCGCTTCCTTGATCAGCCGAATGCCTTCGATGGTCTCGATGCCGGAGCCGATGTAATTTTTGTCGCCGGTGCCGACCGGGAAGACCAGCGGATCGAAGATGATGTCTTCGGGCTCGACGCCGTATTTTTCGGTGAGCAGCTTGAACGATCGCTCCGCCACCTGCAGCTTGCGCTGACGGGTGACGGCCTGCGCCTGCTGCTTGTCGTCGTCGATGCATCCGACGACCAGCGCGGCGCCGAAGCGGCGCGCGAGCGGCACGACCTTCTTAAAGCGATCTTCGCCGTCTTCGAGGTTGATCGAATTGATCAGCGACTTGCCCGGCGTGCGCTTGAGCGATTCTTCGATCACGCGATGATCGGTCGAATCGATCATCAACGGGACTTTCACTTTTTTGACTTCGATTTCGAGAAAGCGGGTGACGTCGGTCATCTCGTCGCGATCCGGATCCTGCAGGCATACGTCGAGGATGTGCGCGCCGCGACGCACCTGCACGCGCCCGACTTCCGATGCTTCCTCGACCTTGCCGTCTGCGATCAGTCGTTTGAACTTGCGGCTGCCGAGCACGTTGGTGCGCTCGCCGACGATCACCGGCCGCGTGTCGTTGTCGATAACGAGCGTCTCGATTCCTGAGACGACTGAGCGCCTGAGCGTCGAGCGTTCTCGCGGACGCTTGCCGGCGACGGCTTGCACCAGCAGGCGGATGTGTTCGGGTGTCGTGCCGCAGCATCCGCCGACCAGATTAACCCATCCATTTTCCGCGAAGCGCGCGATTTTTCCCGCGAGCATCGCAGGCGTCTCATTGTAATGCCCTTCTTCGTCGGGCAGGCCCGCGTTGGGCACGCACGCGACGAAGAATTTCGAGATGCCCGACAGGGTGCGCAGATGATCGGTCATGAAGTCGGGACCGGTCGCGCAGTTGAGGCCCATCCAGAGCAGGTCGCGATGCGCGAGCGAAGTATAGAACGCCTCGATATCCTGTCCGCTGAGCAGCGTGCCCATCGTCTCGATCGTTCCCGACACTGCGACGGCGGGCGCGACGCCGAGTTTTGCGATCGCAGCCTCGATGCCGACGAGGCCGGCCTTGCAGTTGAGCGTGTCGTTGACGGTTTCGAGAATCAGGATGTCGGCGCCGCCTTCGATCAGTCCTTCGGCCTGCAACTGGTAGCCGTCGCGCATCTGATCGAACGTGACGCCGCCGGTGACCGAGATGCTCTTGGTCGTCGGGCCCATCGAGCCGGCCACGAAGCGAGGCTTATCCGGCGTGCTGAATCGCGCAGCTTCCTCGCGCGCGAGAGTCGCGGCGATTCGGTTGAGCTCGTGCGTCTCGGGCTCGAGACCATACTCGGCGAGCACGATTGGACTGGCCTGGAAGCTCGCGGTCTCGATGATGTCGGCGCCCACTTCGAGAAAGCCGTCGTGCATCCGGCGAATCAGTTCCGGCCGCGTGCGGACGACGTTCTCGTTGCATCCTTCGTATTGAGCGCCGCCGTAATCCGTGGCACTCAGATTTTCGCCGAGCACAAAGGTGCCGAATGCGCCGTCCAGAACGAGGATTCGTTGGGCGAGCAACTCCTTGAGGAGCTTGATCCTGTGCGCATCGGTGGTCATTGTTGGATGCCCGTAAAGGTGCGGGCGGTAACCAGTTAAGTTATCCTAGCGATGCAAAGCACGCAATTTTGCCTGATTCGCGCGCATTCTCCCAATGACCACTAATCCGCAATCGGAAAGGCGACTCGTGCTGGTGACTGGAGGCGCGGGCTTCATTGGATCGCATCTGGTGGATGCGCTCGTCGATGCCGGCTTGCGGGTGCGGACGATCGACAACTTTGCCACTGGCCGGCGCGAGTTGGTGAACAGCGCGGCCGAAGTCGTCGACGGTGATATTCGCGACGCGTCTTCGATTGACGGCGCCTTCGACGGTGTCGATACGGTGTTCCACGTCGCGGCGCAGCCACGAATTCCGCTTTCGATTGCGAAGCCGGTCGAAACGCACATGACCAACGTGGTCGGGACGCTGAACGTGCTGATCGCGGCGCGCGATCATAAGGTTCGGCGCGTCGTGTACTCGGGATCGTCGTCGGTGTACGGCGATCAGGCGAAAATTCCGCTGGTCGAGACGATGGCGCCGAATCCGCTCAACCCGTACGCGCTGCAGAAGTATGTCGGCGAGCAATACGCGCGCATGTTTCATCGGCTGTTCGGGATGCAGACTCTTACGTTGCGCTACTTCGGCGTGTACGGTCCGCGGATGGTGTTAGAGGGATCTTACGTGCTGGCGATCGCAGCGTTCCTGAAGGCGCGGCGCGAGGGCCGGCCGCTGGAAATTTACGGCGACGGCGAACAGACGCGGGATTTTACGCACGTCCGTGACGTGGTGTCGGCGAACATGCTTGCGATGGACTGCGAGATTGCCGACGGGCGCGCGATCAACATCGGGCGCGGTGACAACGTCAGCCTGAATCGGATTGCCGCGATGATCGGCGGGCCGACGATTCATCATGAAGGACGCCCCGGCGACATGCGCGATACGCTGGCGGATCGGAGGGAAGCAGAGCGGGTGCTCGGATGGCGTCCGCAGGTGTCGATTGAGGAAGGGATCGCGGAGTTGTTGAAGGGGTAGATGTAGACGGGCAACCTCTCCCGCGGCGCCAGGCGCGCCTTGCCCTCTCCCAAGGGAGAGGGTGGAAAAACACGGGCCGATCGGAAGTCCCGACCGGCCCTCTGCTTTGATGCGCTTCGTTGGCGTGTCTAGTCGAACATCAATACTGTGCGGGCCACTTCGCCGGCTTTCATGGCGCGGAAGGCTTCGTTTACGTCTTCGAGTTTGCCGCGGCGGGTGATCATGTCGTCGAGGTCGAGGCGGCCCTGCTGGTAGAGCTCGATGATGCGCGGCATGTCGATGCGGAAGCGGTTCGAGCCCATGAAGCATCCCTGGATGCGCTTTTCGAACAGCAGCGAGAAGCCGTCGACGTCGACCTTCTGGCCGATCGGAACCATCCCGACGATGGTGGCGATGCCGCCGGCGGTGAGCGATTCGTAAGCCTGCTCGGCGGCGACCTTGAGGCCGATCGCTTCGAACGAGTACTCGACGCCGCCGTTGGTGAGCGCGCGAATCTGATCGACTGCATCTCCCTTCGACGCATCGACGGCGTGAGTCGCGCCGAGTTTTTTGGCGAGCTCGAGCTTGGCGGGGAATTTATCCACCGCGATGATCATGCGCGCGCCTGCGATTCGTGCGCCCTGGATGATCGCGAGGCCTACGCCGCCGGCACCGAATACTGCGACTGTCGAGCCGGGTGCGACTTTCGCGGTGTTGAGCGCGGCGCCGACGCCGGTCATCACGCCGCATCCGATTAGCGCGGCGCGATCGAGCGGCACGTCGTCGGCAATTTTCACCAGCGCGTTTTCGTGCAGCAGCATTTTTTCGGCGTAGCCCGACAGGTCGGCGAACTGATTGACCATCTTTCCCTTCTGCGACAGGCGCGGCTTGTCGCTGGGTCCGCGCTGGGTGGCGGCCTTGTTCGAGCAGAGGTTCGGATGTCCCGACATGCAGTCCTCGCAGTAGCCGCAAAAGACCGACAGGCACGCGATTACGTGGTCGCCGGGTTTCAGGTACGAGACCTGCGAGCCGACTTTCTCGACGACGCCGGCCGCCTCGTGGCCCAGCACCGCAGGCGTCGGCCACATGTAGAGGCCGTCGACGAAATGGAGGTCGCTGTGGCATACGCCGCTGGCGACGGTGCGCACGACGACTTCGCGCTCTTTGGGTTCGTCGATATCGACCTGCTCGATGGTGAGTGGCTGACCGGGACCGTGGAATACAGCAGCTTTCATCTTTTTTACCTTCTATTTCTTCTCAGTGAATCAATTCAGCGCTAGTTGAACATCAGGACTGTGCGAGCGACTTCGCCGGCCTTCATTGCGCGGAAGGCGTCGTTGACGTCTTCGAGTTTGCGGCGCTGGCTGATCATGTCGTCGAGGTTGAGGCGGCCCTGCAAGTAGAAGTCGATGTACTTGGGCATGTCGATACGGAAGCGGTTCGAGCCCATGTTGGAGCCTTGCAGTTTGCGCTCGGTGAGGAACATGTAGCCGTCGAGTTCGACCTTCTGTCCGACGGGGATCATGCCGATTACGGTCGCGGTGCCGCCGGGCTTGAGTGCGACGAAGGCCTGCTCGGCGACCTTCTTCAGGCCGATCGCTTCGAACGAGTAGTCGACGCCGACGCCGTCGGTCATCTTGCGGATTTCATCGACGGGATCGCTGCTCGACGCGTCAACGGTGTCGGTCGCGCCGAGCCGCTTGGCCATCGCGAGCTTGCCCTCGAACATATCGACCGCGATTATCTTGCGCGCGCCTGCGATTCGCGCGCCCTGGATTGCGGCGAGTCCGACGCCGCCCGCGCCGAAGACCGCGACGGTCGAGCCGGGCTCGATCTTCGCGGTATTGAGCACCGCGCCGACGCCGGTGGTGACGCCGCATCCGATGAGCGCGGCGCGATCGAGCGGGAAGTCCTCGCGAATTTTCACGACTGCGTTTTCATGCAGCAGCATCTTCTCGCAGTAGGACGAGATGTCGAGGAACTGATTGACGGGCTTACCCTTCTGCGAGATGCGCGGCTTGTCCGAAGGATTGCGCTGCGTGGCCTGCTTGTTCGAGCATCGATTCGGATGCCCCGACATGCACTGCTCGCAGTTGCCGCAGAATACCGACAGGCAACAGATGACGTGATCGCCCGGCTTGACGTAGGTCACCTGTTTGCCGACTTCCTCGATGATGCCGGCGGCCTCGTGACCGAGCACCGCGGGCGCCGGGTACGGGTACAAGCCGTCGACGAAATGGAGATCGCTGTGGCATACGCCGCTCGCGACGGTTTTGATCAGGACTTCGCGATCCTGCGGTTTGTCGAGTTCGACGTCCTCGATACTGAGCGGCAAATTGGGCCCGTGGAAAACGGCGGCTTTCATCCTGAATGCTCCTTAAGTGTGGCGATAGTGTCGGCTGCATGCGCGCGAAAAATATCTTTGTCGCGTCAGCGCCGTGGCGATCACTTTACTTACCATACTGACGGCGCATTTCCAGTGCTTTCCGGCGGGTCACGCGATGTACGAATGCGCGCGAGTCCGTTTTGAATGCGCGCGAATATTGGATCGACGCGGGTCGGTTCGTACCGATCAAAACGCTTTGAAACCGATGCTGCGATGTAAGTTGATGTAAGTTTCCCCGACCACCCTGCGCGCTCGTTCCTCCCAAACGAAACCGGCCAAACTCCCGAAACAATGTCAATGGCGCGTCGGATCGAATGTCAAAATAATTGGCAGGATTTAGCGCGCGATTGGGCGCGTTGAGTTTCGCGGCACAGCGAGAGGAGGAAACGGGCCGCCCATGGAACCATCGACTCTGCCGGCGAGCCGAAATTCAGGGCGAGGCACTCATTGTTGCCGTTTAGCGTACACGTTGAATGCCACCGTGCCTTTCAGTAGAGGATCCGCCTCAATCGTCACCTGGAAGCCGTGTTCCGTCAGGAGGCGTCGGACGTAATCGAGGCCGCCCGCCTCATCCTGGACCTCGACAGCGACTTGGCGGATCAGGCCCCAGTGCTCGGTTCGTATCCCCGCCAAAACGTCCCTTTCACTCCTCTCGGCATCTATTTTCAGCAGATCAATCCGGGTGACGCGCTCCTCGTCGACGATCTCCGATAGCGTCCGCAAGCGGCAAGGAAAGGTCGTTTTCTTGAACAGGAAGCCGAGAAGCAGATCCGCTTTTCTTTCGGAGAAGCCGCTGTTGACCAAATATGTCTTGGTGGTGCCGCGGTCAGTTTCCAAATCGGCGTGGAATCCGGACATAACAGTGTTGCCGGGGTAGAAGGTGAATTCCGCAGTACCGGACTCCCGAGACAACCCGCACTCAAAGACACGGGCATCGACTCCATGGAGCTCGACGTTCGCCTTCAGACACTCGCATGTCGCGGGACTGGGCTCGAATGCAAAAATGCGGACACGCTTGCGTTCCCGATGAAAAAAAATTGCCGATAAGCCAATATTTGCGCCAACATCGAATACGCAATCTTCGTCGTGCAACTCGATGCCGTGCTGCAGATAGCACCTCTCGCCGAAGACTTCGCGGTGAACGTAACGCGTCTCATCGGCATTCAACGAAAATACCGTTAAACCATCGGGGAGGCTGAGCGATCGCATCATAGCTTTCCTCTATACGGCGCATTTCCAGTGCGAAGAACCTAAACCCTAACCCTTCTCGAGCGGGAAGGGGACCGGATCAAAAAATATGCTGGAAGAGGGATCGGATTTTGAAGGCTGTAGCTGAAGCGGGCTAGCGGTTGCGGCGGTCGGCGGTTGAGAAGGAGTAGGTCCTTGGCGCGTGCTCTTTCAGAAAGGTGCGCAGCGATTCGAGACCATTGTCGCGAACCGTGGTCTGCCAACCGCGCTGAGACTTTTCTTCGATCCACCATTCGTTGGTCGCGAGCCTGATGTAGGTGATCATGTTCTTGCCGAGCTCGACGCTGCCGCGGCCGCCAAAGTGGGTCAAGCGGAGGCCAAACTCGCCGAGCAGTTCCTCCCAATAATCCCAGTTCAAGCGAAAAGGTGTGGCCGGAGCACCGTCCGGAATGTCCTGGGGCTTGATCGCGTAGCGCTCCATCAACACCTTCTGCAAGCGGTACGCGGCTTCTCGTTCTGCCGCCAACGCACCGTCGTCAGTGCTGACCCTGCGCAGTAGCGCTATCTTTCGCAGAGCATCTTCGACCGTCATCGTGACCCCACCGGTGGCGATTCCGTAGTCGACAGTAAAAATAACCGTACAGCTGGTTGGTTTCAAGAACCCCCAAATAACTGGTCAAACCTCAAGCCGATTACGGAAACCACGCGGGTCGAGAGGCACCTTTGAACGGCACGCCTTCGAGGTGGGCGGCTGACGAGTTCGCGCGCGCGTAGAGGCGGGCAACGTCGTCGCTGTAGATGAGGCGCCAGTCGGGTTGAGAATCCATCAGCCTGGCGCTTGGCCAATCTCGCTTGACCAAAACGAAATCGGTCGGATACGCGGCGAGAGTATGCGCCCCGCCTGGCTTGCCCTTGTCCAAATCCAGGAAATCCGAGATCACTTGCGGCGGATAGCCGAGGTCGTAGCGGCTATCGATGAAGACTTTAGTGCGCGGCCCGCCGTGCCAGATTACGTACTCGCCCCAAGCGTAATCGGGGAGCACGTTACCGGCCAGCGCGTGGCTGTTCATGAAGTTGAGAGCGTCGGCAGGATTGCCCGATGCATCGATTCCGGGTTTCAGAATTCCACTGTAGCGTGCGAATCCGATGGCGATGATTGCGATCAGAATTTCGCCGACCCACCGACCGGCCGGTGATATCGCGCGGGCGCTTGCGGTATTGGCGGCCTCGCGCGGGCGTATCAGCAGGGCCAGATGGTTGGCGAACACGGGAATGATCGCAATTGTCGCGATCACGATATTGCGTTGGGCCGCGAATGCGGTCGCGAGCAGTACTGCCGCGACCGCGATCAACGGCGCGTCCGCACCCCTCGGTTTCAGAATCACCGATATAACAGCGGCGGCGAAAAACAGGATCACTATCGCGAAATACTTCTGCTCGAGGCTTCCGGCAGGCGCGGTCGTGAGAGAGGCGATCAGCGGCTTCCAATCAACGATGTTGTTGTGCGTCGTCGGGTTCCGAATCGAGTAGATCAGCGTGTACCAGTTGTCGCGCGCGGGCGGGATCAGGAACGTGCACAAGGTCGATGCGGCAGCGCAGGAGGTGATTGCGATGATGCCGAGTCCGCGACGCGTCCCACGGCCGTTCAAGGTGTCGGTCACGACTGTGGTCGCGCCGTACACGCCCATCGCGAGCAGGCCGACAAAGAATCCGCCGTGAAGATTGCACCAAACCGCCATGATCGGAATTACGATCCAGAGCGGCGCCGAACCGCGCCAGTTGTGACGGGAAAGCATCGCGACTATCGCGGACAGGAACAGAAAATCGAAAATTTGCGGCCGGAATTGCATCGACGGCACAAAGATCAGCGATGCGAGCAACAGGATCACCGCCTGCACGCTCGCGGGCGCGGCGGTTTCGGACTCGGCGAGAACGATAAAGGAGATCGTGCCGGCCGTGCACAGGAATTTGAGCAGCTTCAGGCCGAACGGCCCGAACCGGGCGAAGATCGCGCTCATCACTACTTCGCTTAACCATTCATGGTGCAGCCAGCGGAAGTTGGGCGCCGAGTACGAATAGATATTATTGGACGGCAGCGATCCATGAGCGAGCAGCTCGCGGCCAAACAGAATGTGTCCCCATAGATCGGGATCGCTGAGCTGGCGAATGTCGGCGATCACAATCGCGAACAGGACGAGTGCCGGAGAGTAGCGCCAGAGCGAGATCCGCGCGCGACCTGCGGGCACGACGGTCTCCGCTAGGCGCGCGCGCCGAAGCAGATCGTCTCGTTGCTGAGGCGCACGATGCCGGCGTCGGTCGCGAAGTCGCGCGCTGATGCTACAACTGCGTCACGCACCTGGCGGGCAACGTCGGCGGGCATTTTCGAGAGCATCGCGCGGGTACCACCGATTTGTCCGCGGAAGTCGGCGAATGCTTCCGCCGACGGGAACTCGAAGGTGACGATCAGGCGCTCGATCGTCACGTCGCGAAAGCCCGCGGCGGTCAGCGCGCGTTCGAGAATCGAGGTGTCGGCGAGCCGCGTCGGATCGGGCGCGTTCGGCGGCGGCACGATACCGGTGATGCGGCGAATCGCGTCGCGCGCGAGTCCGCACATCGGCACTTTGTCGGCGGCCGACCAGACTGCGGTTGCGAAGTGTCCGCCGGGCTTGAGTGCGCGATGCGTCGCGCGCACCACGCCGTCGAGATCGGGCATGAACATGAGACCCCATCGGCAGAGCGCGGCGTCGAAGGAATGCGCGTCGAGGCGGATCGACTCGGCGTCGGACTCGACGAGTTCGACGTTGGTCAGACCCGCCGCGTCGATTCGTTCGCGCGCGATCGCGAGCATCCCGGGCGACATGTCGACGGCGACGACCCGTCCCGATTGTCCGACGGCGCGCGCCGCGGTCAGCGCGGGCTCGCCGCTGCCGGTCGCGATGTCGAGGACGCGATTACCGGCGCGCACGTGCGCCAGCTCGACGAGCCGGTCGTTGACAATCTGCGCACTGCGCTCGAAGGTCGGCCACCATCGCTTCCAGCCCTCGGCGCTGTCGTCCCACGCAGCCTTCTGCTGGCTCTTTATTTTCAAATCATCTGGATTCTGATCGCTCATTGTAGTTCGACCTACACCGCGCAGGGCGCGACGGTTTTGCGGATACTCACTTTTATACTATTGAGCATCACCTGCAATTGGATGGGTGGGAAAACGTTTGATCGAGCGGATGATCGGATGTTGATCGCGCTCGTTGGCTTTGGAGGCGGCCGTGGTCAGAGACCCTTCCTGAGCTGCGGCGCGGGACGAAAGCCTACCGTGCGAGACGCCGCGATGGTCATCGGCGCGTTGGTGCGAGGATTGAAGCCGGCGCGAGCTTTGCGGCGGCGCACGGAGAAGGTTCCGAAGCCGGGCACCCAGAAGCGCTTGTCCTTGCGAATCGAGCGCGCGATTTGCTCGAAGGCGAGGTCCAGAGTCGGCGCGACCTGCTTCTTCGGCAGATCGGTGGACCGCGCAATCGTATCGATCAATTCCGCTTTGGTCATTCGACTGGACCTCCTAGCGAATTTCTATATCCGAACTTCGCACGGAGCCATAGATGCAGGTGGTTCGATATGTTCCCCGAGGATCCAATCGTCGATAGCTGCGAGCGCGCGGGTGCCCATCTGGATTTTCTTCTCGCGGCCGCGCGCGCGGATTTTCAAATCCGGCATCAAGCCATAGTTCGCGTTCATCGGCTGAAAATCGCGCCGCGTTGAATCGGTGATGTAGGCAATCAAGGATCCCATCGCGGTCTCGGGCGGCGGTACGATCAGTTCGCGATTCATCACGAGGTTCGCGGCGTTGATTCCCGCGAGCAATCCCGCGGCGGCGGATTCGACGTAGCCTTCGACCCCGACCATCTGGCCCGCCAGAAACAAATCGTCGCGCGTTTTGAGCTGGAGCGTCGGGACGGAGCAGGCGCGGCGAGTCGATAAATGTGTTGCGATGGATCGAGCCGAGGCGCACGAACTCGGCCTTTTCGAGTCCGGGGATCATTCGCAGCACGCGGCGCTGCTCGGGATACGTCATCTTGGTCTGGAAGCCGACCATATTATAAAGACGGGCCTCGGCGTCGTCCTGTCTGAGCTGCACGACTGCAAATGGGCGACGACCGCTGCGTGGATCTGAGAGCCCGACCGGGCGCATCGGGCCGAACGCGAGGGTCATCGGCCCGCGACGCGCCATCTCCTCGATCGGCATGCATCCTTCGAAATAGACCGGCTTCTCGAACGCGTGCAGATCCATCTTTTCAGCCGCCACCACCGCCGCGACGAATGCTTCGTACTGAGCCTCGGTCATCGGGCAGTTGATGTAGTCGTCGCCGCCCTTGCCGTAGCGCGAGGCCATGAACGCGACATTCATATCGACCGAATCAGCGGCGACGATTGGCGCGATCGCGTCGTAGAAATACAAGTTGCGCGGACCGATCAGATTGTTCAGCGATTCGCCGAGTGCCGGACTGGTCAGCGGACCGGTCGCGAGAATTGTCAGACCAGCGCGGTATCTCGGATGACTCGGTGCGCGAAATCTCGACCATCGGATGGCCTTCGAGCGCGGCGGTGATGGCGCGCGAGAAATCATTGCGATCGACGGCGAGTGCGGAGCCCGCGGGCACGCGCGCGCGATCGGCGGATGCGATCACGAGCGAGCCGAGCCGGCGCATCTCTTCTTTGAGGACGCCGACTGCGGTGTCCATCGAATCGTTGCGGAGCGAATTGGAGCAGACGAGTTCCGCGAAGTCTGAGGTCCGATGAGCTTCGGTCATCTTGACCGGGCGCATCTCGACCAGCCGCACGCGGATACCGCGACGCGCGAGCTGCCATGCAGCCTCGCTGCCGGCGAGTCCGGCTCCGACAACGGTTACCTGGTATTCATTCATTGCGTAGAAGCGGCGAAAGGTGATCGTGGCGTTTTTTGGTGGTTGTGTAAACGGGGGAGGATTGGGGTAAGGGAATTTTCGCGCGCGCGGGTAATCCTTTCACAATTTGATCTGCGCATTCCAACTTGCCCGCGAATTTAGCGCCGTTTCAAATCGTCTAACGATAGCAGGGTGTTGCCGCTCTGGACGCACAAACCCAGGACCCTATCATGATGTGGGACCTCCAAACCCGGTACCAGATATTCCCCAACGCCAAGCTGGCAGTATGCACGATTGCGATAGCCGTCGCGCTCGGCGTCAGATCTTCGGCGGCGAGGCCTTACTATTCTCTGTTGCCGGCCGGCTCGAAGCTTCCGTCCGAGACAGCGTGCGCACAGGGCGCCTCGGGCGAGACGTTTGAGCCTGTGCCTCGGAATGCGCCACAGAACGACAACATGCTGAGCGCCTCCGACCTTGCGACCTACAAGTCCGAGGCTTCTCGGGGCGAGGGTGGCGCGCCGGCGAGTTATCTGATGCGTGTGAATGGCCAGTTTACGGGTACCACCGATGCGATTCTCAAGTGGGCCTCGTGCAAGTGGGGCTTCGACGAAAACGTGACCCGGGCGACCGCAGTCAACGAGACCCATTGGAGGCAAACCGAGCTGGGAGACATCGGTAACGGGACGAGTCTGGGAATCCTGCAAATCAAATCAAGCGATTACCCCTCTACCTGCGAATCAGTCGCGTCCAGCCAGAATACCGCGGACGTCACGAATCCGGATTGCTACTCGTACCTCAGCACAGCCTTTGCCGCTGACTACAAGCTGGCCCAGCAGAGAGCATGCTTCGAAGGGCATATCGATTACCTGGCGTCTGAGACTCCACCCTCTGGATACCCCGCCTATCCCAGCGGTACCCCTGACGAAATGATGTGGGGATGCGTCGGATGGTGGTATTCGGGGCATTGGTACGATTCAGGCGCGGTGAACTACATCTCGCAAGTTCAGGGATACCTGTCCGCCAAGCCGTGGCTGCAACCCGGAGGAGTAGGATTGTAATTTCGTAAAGTTCGCAAAACGGAACGGAAGGGCCCGTTGCTGGATTTGTAATAACTACAACCCGGCGCGGGCCCTTTCGCATTCAGGGAGAAGTAAATTCCGCCGGACTTCACTATGATCAGTCGCGCTTCTCATGAAATCGCGTCGCCGCAAATCATCCGCGTCCACTACGAAGCGGCTCACTACGCGCCCGTTCCCGATCATCGAATACGATCCTTGCCCCACCGCCATCATCGAACCGCGAAGCGTCTACAAACGCATCGATATCCCGAAACATTGCGTGCTCTGCTTTTTCCAGGACGTGATCGACGACCTGATTCTCAACGGCGGCGCCCGCGAGATCGATCATGCAGAGAGCGAGGTCGGGCGGCATCCGGTGTACGAAGTCGAGATTGACGGCAAGCGCCTCGCGGTGGTGCATCCGCGCATCGGCGGAGCGATGGCGGCGGCGATGCTCGATCGATTGATCGCGCGAGGCGCGCGCAAGTTTATCGCATGCGGCGGCGCGGGAGTGCTCGACTCGAAGATCGCGGTCGGCCATATCGTCGTGCCGAGCGCGGCGATTCGTGACGAAGGCGCTTCGTATCATTATTTGCCGCCGTCGCGCGAAGTCGCGCCTCATCCGCGGGCGTTGGCGGCGATCGAAAAAACTCTGAAGCGAAACCGTCTCGATTATATTGTCGCCAAGACGTGGACGACTGACGGGCTGTTCCGTGAGACGCGGGCGCGGATGCTGGCGCGCAAGCGCGAAGGATGCCTCACGGTCGAGATGGAAGCGGCGGCGTTTTTCGCCGTCGCGCAATTTCGCCGCGTCCAGTTCGGCCAGATTCTCTACGGCGGCGATGATTTAGGCGGCGACGCCTGGGACCATCGCAACTGGAACCGCCATCAAATCCGCGAGCGCCTGTTCACGCTAGCCGCCGAAGCCTGCCTCAGTATGTGACGGCGGATCACTGCGCGAGCGTGATCCCGAACGGACCGCTGCTGGCGTTAGCCGGATTCTCAGTCGCAACCGTCGGCCCCACGCATATACTGCCGCCGCACGAGCCATTAATAGTTGACTGCGAGACAGTGCCGTCTCCACTGTCCGCGGTGTAAACGAACGCGTTCTGCGGATCTACCACCAACCCCTTGGGCGCGTTGTAGCCCGACGCAAGGGTCGGCGGCGGGTTCAAGGTCGTCGAATTGGTGACAAGGAACGAGGATACCGAAGCACCTCCGAAGTTGGCTGCGAACACGAACTCGTTGCCGGCGTTCGTTCCGATTCCGATTCCCAATGGTGCGTCGGCAACGTTGCTGTTCGTGAATGCCCCCACGGGCGTAAGCGCTCCTGTCACAGCATTTATTGAAAACGATGAAACCTCGCCGTTCCCCTCGTCGGGCGTGAACAGTGCAGCGCCCGCAGTATCGATCGTTATCGCAGCCGGCAATATCGCGAAGGGATCCGAACTGGCGACCGCGGGAAGGTTCGCCGCCAGAGCCCCAGTGGTCGTGTTGTACGACAGCGGCTGGATAAGCCCCGTACCCAAATCCGACACGTAAAGAACCGCCAGCGTCGGGTGCACCGCGATGCCGAACGGAGTGTTGAATCCAGCGATCGAGCTGTTCTTGGTAAGCTGCCCGGTCGAGCTGTTTACTGCGTAGGCCGCAACCGTTCCCGCTCTGCCCGGTCACCCAAAGCAAAGTTCCCGCAGTATTGATCGCAAGTTCGTCGGGTTTGGTCGCGTTGCCATTGCTGACGGACGGTGGCGACAGCGGGGTCAACGCGCCGTTGGTCTGATTGACCGCGAACTCGTAAATGTTGTCGTCGTTGATATTCGCGACGTACAGAAAGTTGCCGCTCGGGGCCGCGATCACGCCGCGCGGGCCGCTTTTCGCGCCCGCCTTCACCTGGCCGGTCTGCGTGAGCACGCCGGTCGAGATGTTGCGCGTGAACGACGACACCTTGCCGTCGTTGAAGTTGGTCACAAACGCGAGCGCGCCGGTGCCCGCCGTCGAAGTAGCGGTCGGGGATTTGCCGCCGTTCGACTGCGGCAAAAGAGTCCATTGCCGTTTTTGCACGACACCGTATTCAGCGTCGCCGCGATAATCACAACGGCCGGAATCAGCCGGACGAGGTTCTTAAACGCAGTTCGCCGCGATGAAGACGGTCCGATTCCTTGCTGTGCAGCCATGCAATCCCCTTTCCGACCATTCCGGTCAAAAAAACAACAGCGAGTTAAATATCACAGATGTTACGCTGCATCGAACCGAAAGGTTTCAGCAGAAGCCAGCCACATCCGAGTAAAGAGACTCGGTCATCTCAACTCGGAGGGAAGAAACAGCTTGTGAGATACCTCAGTGTAAGAGCGTGATCCCGAACGGACCGCTGCTGGCCTTATGCGGACTCTCGGCCGATACCGTGGTACCCGCACACATCTGGCTCGCCGCACCCGCCCTTGATCTTTGACACAGCGACGGTGCCGTCAGCGCTGTTCGCGGTGTAAACGAACACTACCCTGCTGGATCGACCACCAAGCCCTTCGGTGCGTTGTAGCCTGACTCCAAGGTCCGCGGCGCGATCAAGGTCGTTGAGTTGGTGACCAGGAACGATGATACCGACGCACCTCCGCAGTTCGCCGTAAACACGTACTCGTTGCCGGCATTCGTTCCGACTCCGACTCCTACCGGCCCGTCGCCGACCTGCTGTTGGTCGCCGCCTGTATCGGGGTCAGGGCGCCCGACTTATCGATCGCAAACGACGAGACCTCGCCGTTCCCCTCATCCGGCGCGAACAGCGCGGCGCCCGCCGGATCGATCGTCAGCGCGGCTGGTATTTTCGCGTTCGGGTCCGAACTCGCGACCGCCGGAAAGTTCTTCGAGAGCAATCCGTTCCTGGTGTTATACGACATCGGCTGGATGAGCCCCGTTTTCAGGTCCGATACGTAAAGCACCGCCAGCGTCGGATGCACCGCGATGCCGAACGGAGTGTTGAATCCATCGATCGAGCTTTTCTTCGTGAGCTGCCCGGTCGTTGTGTCCACGGTGTAGGCGGTAACCGTTCCCCGCTGGCCCGTCACCCACAGCAACGTTCCTGCGGCGTTCATTGCCAGTTCATCGGGTTCGGTCGCGTTCCCATTGCTCACCGACGGCGTCGCCATCGGCGTCAGCGTCCCGTCGGCCTGACTGATCGAAAACTCGTAAATATTGTCGTCGTTGATATTCGCGACGTAGAGGAAGCTGCCGTTGGGCGACGCGACCACGCCGCGCGGCCCGGCTTTCGCGCCTGCCTGCACCTGCCCGGTATGCGTCAGCGCGCCGGTCGACGTATTGCGCGTGAACGAGGACACCATCGCGTCGTTGAAGTTGGTCACGAACGCGAGCGACGCAGGCAGCCATCGTCGGAGTCGAACTCGGGGTCGGGGTCAGTGACGATGACGCTGTGCTACTGGTGCCGCCACCGCCGTCTGCTGCAGGAGACCGTTACTGTTATTGCACGACACCGTATTGGATAGTCGCGGCGATAATCACGAGAGCGGGAAGCATCCGGATGAAGTTCTTAAGCATGGTTCGCCCCGATGAAGACTGTCGAATTCCGTTGCTGTGCTGCCATTCGCCAATCAGTCCGGTCAAAAAAACAACAGCGAGTTAAATATCACAAATGATACGCGGCATAGAACAGTAAGTTTCAGCACGACGCTTGGAAACAACCTTCGACGCGAACCGGCTCGACCCTCGCCTGCGCAAATGGTATTAGAGCCACTTTGCCGGATGATTAGCAGCGGACCGCGCTGACGGTGACATTTCGTAGCTCGTGGGAAGCGCGATGCACTCGAAACGCGGCAATTGTTTGGGGGCGGGAACGTAAAGAGGGCGGCGCTTTGGAAGACGGTCGTTGCGTCGCGATTCAAGGGAGGGTTGACCATGTCTGGAGCGAAGTCGTCCATCTTCGCATTTTCGCTTTTTAGTTTCGTTCTTCTCCTGATGATCGGTCTCGCCTCGCCGAATCTGGCATTCGCGCAAGACACTGGGCAGCTGGCAGCCAGTCCGGCCGCGCTCAGCTTCGGCAACGTCACTGTCGGGACGACCAGTCCGTCGCAGACCGATACGGTGACAAACGAATTTGATGACGACACTGTCGTATTTTCGTCCGTCTCTGTTACATCGGGCTTCGTGGTGACGAGCAACACGTGCGTTAGTCCATTGGCTCCGCTGCAGACGTGTCAGGTTGATGTTGCATGCCAACCGACGAAGGCTAATCTCCTCTCCGGGTCGTTGAAGTTCGTCTACACCTCCCAGGAAATTTCTGGAAAAAAAGATAAAGATGACGGCCACGCGCGACTGACAGTCCCGCTCGCTTGCACTGGCGTGTCCGGTGCGACGCCAACTGCCACTGCCACTGGCACTGCAACGGCCACGCCGACTGCCACCAATATGTCGACGGTCACGGCAACGGCGACGCCGACTGCCACCAATGTCTCGACGGTCACAGCAACGGCCACGCCGACTGCCACCAATGTGTCGACGGTCACAGCAACGGCCACTGGCACCGCAACGGCCACCCCTACGATCACTGCTACTTCGACGGCGACGCCGACTGCCACTGCCACCGATACATCGACGGCCACAGCAACTGCGACCGATACTGCAACGGCGACCGCGACGAGCACTGCTACCTCGACGGCAACGCCGACGGACACCCCTACGTCGACGGCGACACCAACTAGCACAGCAACCGCGACCGCCACGGCAACCACCACCGATACGCCAACGGCCACCTCAACTGCGACCGACACTCCAACGGCCACCCCGACTAACACTGCCACGTCGACTACCACCGCGACCGCCACGGCCACATCGACAGGCACACCCACCGTGAGTGCGACGCCAACCGCTTCGGCGACCAGCACTCCGGGACCACAGTCGGGCAGCATCCTGGTGGCGGGCGGTGACACCGGTGGCGCGCTGGGGGGAATCATCCACCTCGCGAACTCGACCAACTCGACCAGCCAAGCCGAGATCTTCGACACCTCCACCAACAGCTTCAGGCTCGTGGGCAATCTCAACACCGCGCGCGAGGCGACCGCGGCTGCGGTGGTGCTGCCCAATAACCGGACGCTTATCGTGGGCGGCTCTCATTGCTTCGCGAGGACCTACGGTCCGGGCGGGCTCTGTGGAGCTGCATCGTTCAATGGCTTCGAGTGCGACGCGCTCAATACTGCCGAGCTGTATGATGAAACCACGTCCGCATTCACCCTTGCGGGCACCGGCACCGGCAGCCAGATGACGACCGCTCGCCGCGGCGCGACCGCGACCCTTATCACCGGGTCGGGCACCGCGCTGGACGGCAAGGTGTTGATCACCGGCGGTTCGAGCGGCAGTTCGTTCCTTTCGATAACGGCTCCGCCGGCAGGATGCGTGCCCGGGGGACAGGTGACGCAGAACACAGCGGAGATCTACGACCCGGTGGCCGACACTTTCACCGCGACCGGATCGATTCCGGGATGCGCGGCGGGCACCTCGCCTCCCTCATGCACGACCGGACTTCCAGCGGTGTGCGCTGGTGCTTCAAGCACGATCTCGTCCGCGTCTGAAAGCGGCACGACAGTAACGATCACGATGCAGACGGCGAATCCGGCAGGGCTGATCGTCGGTGACAACGTTACTGTTACGGGAGTAAGCGTCGCGGGATACAACGGTACCTTCGCGGTAACCGCGATTCCGAGCGGCACCACGTTCCAATACACGGCCGCCTCAGGATTGGGGACTGGCACCGGTGGCATTGCGGCAGCCGATACGGCGCAGTGCGGCATCGAGTACCATGGGGCAGCGCTGATCCCGAACGATGGCGGCAAGGTGCTGTTGGCGGGCGGCGATCTGTCGGCGGCCGGCGACGTGCTGCTGTCCCCGGGCGAGTCGTCGAATCTGTCGTTCATCTTCGACCCGACGACGCAGACCTTCTCACAGACCACCGGCTCGATGGCTACCCCGCGCGAGGTGTTCGCGCTGACGTCTTCGATATTCGGTCCTATAACTGGAGAGGTGGTCGCGTTTGGCGGCATCGAGTCGAATTCAAACGTCTGCACCAACCCAACGACCCCGTTGGTTGCGACTACGCTTAACACCGCCGAGGCGTTCGATCCGAGCACGCAGACCTGGAGCCCGGCAGGCACCATGAACGTGAAGCGCGCGGGAGCGGCGGCAATCGTGCCGTCAACCGGCACTCTGGCGGGCGAGGTGATTCTGGCCGGCGGCACGGACCTCGAGGCGGGCACGCTGCCTGCTACCTGCGTGGCACTGGCCAATGTGAAGCAGGCGGCGCAGTCTGAGACCGACGCGTACAGTGGAGTCTTCGTAAACGTCGGTTCGTTCAACCAGGCACGTGAAACGCCGGGCTTTGGGGTAATTGGAGCGGGCATCGACTTCACTGAGATCCTGGTAGCTGGCGGCGCGTGTACCACTCCTGCACCGAGTTTGCAGTCGGTAACGATCGGCACGTCGCAGGCGGCAACCACCTGCGGCAGTGCGAGCGCGCAAAACGACTACTCCGAGCTGTACAGCCAAGTCGGCCAACATCTGGACGGTCGGCCCGGCGGCAGCACCCGGCTACACCCCGGCCAACGCGCCGGCCTCGGCGGTGCTGCCGTAACTCGCAGAGATCGTAGCTGCTTAAGCAACGATGCCGTCCTCGAAAGAGGGCGGCATCTCTTTCTCAACACTAAGGTGGAGGGGGTACGCTGCCGAAGGAAGCGTGAAACCCACCGCGGGTTTCACATTAAATTGAATCTCTGCCTCTGCCGATCCTTGACAGCGCACCGCTATTCGGACGGAAACCCACATTGATGGCTATCACCTTTCGACGTGCGACAGCAGCCGACGCGCCTGAGGTCGCGACGGTGTATATCGCTTCGCGGCGCGGCGCCGCTGCTTATCTGCCGACCGTCGGCACCGACGCCGAGATTCGCGCCTTCGTGATCCATCAGATGGTGCCGGAGCGCGAGACCTGGGTCGCCGAGGATGCGGGCCGAATGGTCGCGGTGCTGACGCTCCACGACGACGAGGTCGATCAATTTTACGTTGCACCGGGCGAGCAGCGTCGCGGTATCGGCGATGCGATGCTCGCGCATGCCAAACGACTCCGCCCCGCCGGTCTTCACCTGTGGGCGTTCCAGCGCAACGCTCCCGCGCGGCAGTTTTACGAAGCGCGCGGCTTCGTCGCGAAAAAATTTACCGACGGCGCCACCAACATGGAGCGCGAAGCCGACGTGCTCTACGAATGGACGCCCTGAAGCAAACGAAATTTTCACAGAGGAGCTGATGCGATGGCCTGCCAAAGTCGATCTCAACAAGATTCCCCGCTTCTCCGAACTTCCGATCAAGCCCGACAAGCCGAAAGAATCGTCGTGGGGCGTGTTTGGCGACGACGACGAACTCGGATGCCTGAATTTCCTGACGCCCGAGGGCGTGATCGACGCGGCGCGCCTGGTGCGCAAGGGCAGCGTCTTCCGGCTCGATACGAAAATCAATTACGCCAACCCGCCGCTGTTCGCGCGGCGTCCCGCCAAGCACAACATCATGAGCTTCGAGAGCTACGGCCTGCTCGGTTTCGACGACTCGCTCGACAGCTACAACACGCAGGAGGGCAGCCAGTGGGACGGCCTCGCGCACGTCGGCAGCCCGCGCTACAAGGCGTTCTACAACGGCGTGAAATCCAGTGAGATCAAGGACGGTCCGAGCGGCCGGCTCAGCATCCACAAATGGGCGAACAAGTTTGTCGGCCGCGCTGTACTACTCGATGCGTTCCGCTACCGCATCTCGCATGGCCGCACGATCGATCCGCTCAAGTCGGAAAAGTACAGCCTCGACGATTTGAAGGAGACCGCCGTCGCGCAAGGCGTCGAGCTGAAGCCGGGCACGATCCTGCTGATCCGCACCGGCTGGATGCAGGCGTACCTCGCCGCGTCGCCGGAAGACAAAGCCGCGATGGCGCCGCTCGACGGCCTCAAGGCATGCGGCATCGAAGACAGCAGCGCGATGGTTGAATGGTTCTGGGACAATCGCGTCGCGGCGGTCGGCACCGATTGTCCCGCCGTCGAGCCGTGGCCGTGGGATTTCAAGAACGAGGGCGCGCTGCACTACCGCACGCTATGCCTGCTGGGCCTGCCAATCGGCGAGCAATTCAACCTCGAAGAACTCGCCGCAGATTGCGCCGCCGACAAGCGCTACGAATGCATGCTGGTATCGGTCCCAATGAACCTGGAGGGCGGAATCGCATCGCCGCCAAACGCAGTCGCGATCAAGTAGGACGAAATTTATTTCGTCGAGTCTGAATCTTTGTTTTTTGTTGATGGATATGAAGGACGACGAAATAAATTTCGTCCTACTTATCACTTCGCGGAGCGCGCGGTCTCGATGATCGCGATGCGCACTGCGTTCTCCATCTGCGCGATCGCCATGCTCGGCAGGCTCCGATGACGTCCCGCCTGGCGTGCTTCGTACGGCAGATGGATGAATCCCACCGGGACACTGGGCTTGCGACGCAGTTGATGCAGCGCCGCATACATCAGCGCGTTGCATGCGAATGCGCCGGCGGTCAGCGACACGCTCGCGGGAATGTCCTTGCGATCCAGTTCTCGGATGATCGCGCGCAGCGGCAATCGCGAGAAGTACGCGTCGGGACCGCCGCGCACGACCGGCGTGAATCCCGGGTCGCCGCTTTTGGCGAGTGCGCCGCGTTCGTCGGCAAGATTGATCGCGATTCTTTCCAGTGAGACCGCCGGCCGTCCGCCTGCCTCGCCGAGTCCGATCACCGCGCGCGGCCGGTAGCGTACGATCGCGCCGGTAATTCGCCGCGCCGCCTTCGCGCATCCGACCGGCACGCGCACCGACTTTATCTGCATGCCAGCCAATCACGTCGCCGTCGAAGCCGCGCGCCACTTCCCACGACGGATTGATCCGCTCGCCGCGAAACGGCTCAAACCCGGTAAGAATCAGAATCGGAGGCATCGCGCGATGCGCTCCACTTGCGCCGCGGATGCTCTCTCGGCAAATCGTCGCGATTGCCCCATTCCGCCCACGACCCGAGATAGTTCCTCACCCGCGGATAGCCCGCGATTTTCAGCGCGAGGTACGCATGCGCTGCGCGATATCCGCCCTGGCAGTACGGGATTATCTCGTTGTCAGGATCGAGGCCGAGCGCCTCGAACTGCGCGCGCAACTCGGCGGGCGATTTCACGGTTCCATCGGCGGCAAGCGCAGCGGTCCAGTCCTGATGGTACGATCCGGGAATCGCGCCGCCATGTTTCGCGCGGACGCGCTCGCTGAAGTATTCCGCATCGCTGCGAACGTCGAAGATTTGCACATCGGGACGCCCGAGTTGCTCGAGCAACTGCGGATACGTCGCGAGAATCTCCTCGCGCGGATTGAGCTGGAAATCCGACGGCGCAAACTTCTCAACTTCGGTAGCTCAACTTCTCGCCCGTCGCGGCCTTGAGCCCGCCATCGAGCATTCGCGACTTCGGATGTCCCGCGTATTCGAGCGCCCACTGACCGCGCGCCGCGCGCATCCCGGATTCATTCTCGTAAAACACCACGGTCTCGCGGCCGCTGATTCCGAGCGCCGAAAATATCCACTGGAGCTGCGCGCCGAACTCCGCGATGCCGCGCTCCGACGTATCGGTATGATGAAACGGGAAGGGATCGAAATGCCGCGCGCCGCGCGAGATGCCCGGCGTGGAAATCCTTGGCAGGACGCGTGTCGATAAGGATCAGATCGGCGTCATCGCGATGCTCCCGGAGCCATCGCGCATCGACAATTTTTTCAGTTTTTTCAGAATTCATTGGCTCGACCTATCGGTCTATTCCGACCGCTTCACCAATAGAACGGAATCCACCGCGATGGAGCAAGTCCGCCAGTCCCGTCGTGATTCTCTCGACCACGCCCGGACCCTCGTAGATGAGCGCGGTGTATAGCTCGACCAACGACGCGCCTGCGCGGATGTGCAGCCACGCATCCTCGGCCGTCGCGACTCCGCCGACGCCGATGATCGGGATCTTTCCGCGGGTGTGCGTATGGATGTCGCGAATCAACTCGCGCGCGCGAATCATCAATGGACGGCCGCTGAGTCCGCCCGGATGCGGCGACGAGACGCCCAGCGCCTCGCGCGCGATGGAACTGTTGCACGCGACGATTCCGTCGACGCCCAGCTCGAGCGCGGTCTCGCAGATTCGAAACAGCTCGTTGCGTTCGAGGTCGGGCGAGATCTTCACCAGCACTGGACGCGGCGACTCGCCGGCGTCTCCCAGCATCGCGGCGAACAGCTCGCGTCATCTTCTCCGGCGATTGCCAGTTGCGCAGCCCCGGCGTATTCGGCGAGCTCACGTTGATCACGATGAAATCGGCCAGCGGCCCGAGCCGTTCCATCAGAGCGGCGTAATCGGCGGCGACACCTTCCGGCGGCGTGATCGCTGTTCGGGCCGAAGTTGAGGCCGAGCCGAATCGAAATCCCGGCCTTGCGCATCCGCTCGATTCGCCGCGCGACCGCCTCCATCCCTTCGCTGGGAAAGCCGAGCCGGTTGATCAGCGCGCGCCGTTCGGGAATCCGCCATAGCCGCGGCGTTTCATTTCCGTCCTGCGGTCGCGGCGTGATCGTTCCCAACTCCGCAAAGCCGAAACCCAACGTCTCCCATCCGCGAATCGCGATGGCGTCCTTGTCCATCCCGGCGGCGAGTCCGATCGGATTGGAGAAATCTGTTCCCCACAGCTTGATCTCGAGCTCGGGCCGCGCGCGCGGCGGCGTGAACGGCGGCAGGATCGAAAACATCCGCAACGTCATGCGATGCGCATACTCGGCATCGAGCACGGAACAGGCATCGCTTGAAGAATTGCTGATAGGCTGAGTCGATGGCTGAAACAGCGCGCATACGGTCCCCCTTCTGAACTGGCAATCTGGCAAATGGCGCGCGGATACGCAATCGAAACGCAGGTGTGGATTAAGCAGCACGCGCCCCTGATGCAGTCGCACCGCGGCTTGGACTAAGATTATCGATACTGGCGGGCGTCGAGCACCCGGCCACTTGCGGGAGGGGTCGAGGAACGCGTGGAAAATCAGGCGAAAATGCAAGTCAAGTTGATCGACTACGCGCAGCAGCCGCTGGAAAAACTCTACGCGGCGTTTCGCACCTGCTATTCCTCCGACACGCCAATCGAAGTCTGGGAAAAAATTCAGATCCGAGAAAATCACCCACGAAAAAATCCGCGAGTTCATCACCGAACGGCTGAAGACCGGCCACGCCTCGCCGCTCGAGCAAATCGTTTTCTGGTTCGGCATCGCGAACGTGTCGCGCTCGCTGTCGCATCAGTTCGTGCGCCATCGGATCGGCATCAGCTTCGAGCAGCAGAGTCAGCGCTACGTGAAATTCAAGCAGGACAAGCTCGCATTCGTGCTGCCGGATTCGTGGTCGCGCGCTGGACTCGAAAGATGAATTCTCCGATTTGCTTTCGAAAACGTCGGAGCTCTACGCCAAGGCGCTCAAGGCCGGGATTCCGGCCGAGGATGCGCGCTTCGTGCTGCCCAACGCCGCGCCGACGAATTTTCACGTGATGGTGAATTTCGCCGAGATGCTCCACATCTGCGACCTGCGTCTGTGCGTGCGCGCGCAGTGGGAAATCCGCCGGATGGTCGCGATGATGCGCGCGGAGATCAAGCACGTGCTGCCGGAAATCGCGGTGTTCCTGCAACCGAAGTGCGGCGAGAATCGGATGGGCTACTGCGACGAGTCGCTCGACGAATACCAGAAATGTCCGCTGAGCAAGGTGCGGCCGCACAAGTCCGCCTGTTCGATCTCTACGAGCGTCACGGCACGCGCAAGGCGCAGGCGCTGAGCGAGGCCGAGTATCGCGCGGTCGAGGAAAAAGAGCAGCTGTAGTTTTCCCTGTGAGTGACGAGTCCCCACCGGCATCGATCGACGACGCGATCGCGGCATTCAATCGCGGCGCGTATTTCGAGGCGGCCGAGATGTTCGAGACTGCGTCGCACTCGGCCGATGACGATCTCAAAGGGCTCATCGTCGCGTTCAATCAAATCGCCGCGGCGTTCCATTTGCGCTTCGAGCGCGGCGGACGGCAAGCGTCGATCAACCTGATGTCGCAGGCGATGATCGCGCTCGACGACATGAAGCCCGCGCGCGGCGGCGTCGACGTCGAGCGGCTGTGCGCGGAGCTGGCGGCCTACACCGAAGAGGTGCGCGCGACCCCGCGCGACGAGCGCGACGGCCTGAAGCATCGCGCCCGAATCTTCCTCGAGCGACGGCGTGCTCCAAAGATCAACCGCGTCTGATCGTCATGCAAATTACGCACGAGCAGATTTCCGACGGCCTCAAGCGCGCGCTCTACGTCACCAACGAGCGCGTCGAGACGGCGATCTTTCTGGCGCTCGCGCTCGAAAAGCCGCTGCTGATAGAAGGTCCGGCCGGCGCGGGCAAGACCGAAGTCGCCAAGGTGCTCGCGGAAATTCTCCACACCGAACTCATCCGGCTGCAATGTTACGAGGGACTCGACGAGGCGCGCGCGCTCTACGAATGGAACTATCAGAAACAACTTTTGCGGATGCAGGCCGACGAGCAGCAGGGTCTGCGATGGGAAGAACTGAGCGAGCACATTTTCTCGCGCGATTTTTTACTGGAGCGCCCGCTGCTCAGAGCGATCACGTCGCCGAGCAGGGTCGTGCTGCTGATCGACGAGGTCGACAAGGCCGACGAGGAGTTCGAGGCCTTTCTGCTCGAGCTGCTTTCCGACTTCCAGGTGAGCGTTCCCGAACTGGGAACGTTGAAGGCGCGCGAACGGCCCGCGGTGATTCTGACCTCGAATCGCGCGCGCGAACTGTCGGAGGCGCTGCGGCGCCGATGCCTGCATCTGTTCATCGACTTTCCGGGGACCGAGCAGGAGCGAAAAATCATCGAGCTCAAGGTGCCCGAACTCGACGCGAAGCTGGCAGCCGAGGCGGCGCGTTTCGTCGGCGCGATTCGCAAGCTCGGACTGCGCAAGCCGCCGTCGATTGCGGAGACGCTCGACTGGGCGCGCGCGCTGGTGCAGTTGGGCGTCCGCGAACTCGACACCGACGCAGTGCGCACTGCGCTCGGCGTGCTGCTCAAGCACGAAGACGATCGCGCCAAGGTCGAATCGAAAGCCTCGACGCTCGCGCCGCGCCGCAAGTCCGCGACGTAGATCAGGATGGCGCGGCTTCGCGATCAGCTCGTCAATTTTATCGCGGCGCTGCGCGATGTTGGCGTAAGAATATCGGTTGCTGAGTCGATCGACGCGATGAACGCGGTCGCGGCTGTCGGGCTCGAGCGCAATCGGATGCATGAGGCGCTGGCCGCGGCGTTGATCAAGGACGAAGCCGACCGCGCGATCTTCGACGAAGCGTTCAACCGTTTTTTCGCATCGCCGCGATCGAAGCGCGGCGAGCATCCAGATCAACGTGGCGACCAGGTTTCGGCTGCCGCTGGCCGCGGCCGGCCGGGCGAGGATCCATCACCGCGCGACGATGCGCCGCCGCGGAAGCCCGAGCAGCCGCGCGATGGCGCGGGCGCGAGCGATCGCGACGAGAGATCATCGCCGTCGGAAGCGAAACCAGCAAAGAAAACGAAGTCGGCGCATCGCGAGGATGCTGAGGGCAAAGACGCCGAGCGCAATTCGGATGAAAAGCGTGGCCGCGAAGAGCACGACGGCGCGGATGCGCGCGACGAGTCGCGCGCACCAGGCATCGACGCTGCCCGCGTTGCACGAATCCGCGCGATCGAGCGGAGGCCCTTCGACAATTTCTCCGACCTCGATTACGACGAAGCTCGCGACGCGCTCGCCCCGTTGATTCGACGCTTCCGGATTCGGCTGGGACGCCGGCTGCGACTCGCGAAGACCGGCAGAATCGATTTTCGCCGCACGATTCGCGCGGCGATGCAGCGCGGCGGCGCGATGATCGATCTCAACTTCCGCGCGCGCCGTCCACGTCACGTCGATCTCGTGATCCTCGCCGACATCTCTGGTTCCGTCCGCTACGCCGCGCAGTTGATGCTCGAATTGATGGCGGGTGCGCGCGGATGCTTTCGGCGCGTCAGCAGTTTCGTGTACGTCGATCATCTGGCGGAAGCGGATTTCGAGCAGGGCCATCTCGTAATGACGCCGGCGTTGGATCTGTATGCGCGATCGGATTTCGGCCGCGTGCTCGGCGAGCTATGGCAGCGCCGAACAGGATTGCTGACGCGCAGCACAATCGTCGTGATCATGGGCGACGGCCGCAATAACCGTCTGCCCGCGCGCGCCGACGTGATCCGCGAGATCGCGCGCACCTGTCGCGCCGTAGTCTGGCTGAATCCCGAAGATCCCGCGCGCTGGGGCACCGGCGACAGCGCGATCAAGCAGTACGCGCGCGAAGTGAAAGCAGTTGGTGCCGTCGCGAAATCTGCGCGAGCTGCAACTTGCGCTCGCCGCGATCGCGTGATTACTCGATGTCGAACAGCTCGCGCATCTTGTTGAGCAGCCATCGATGCGGGCCCGCCTTTGCCGTCGAGCGTGTCGCCGGATGACAGCTTTTCCAGCCGCTCGCGGTTTCGCGCGGCAATAATATCGCCGATTCTGGCGGCCGCGTCGGGATGCTCCTTGAACAGGCGCGTGAATCCCTCGCGGTCCATCTCGATCACTTCCATGTCGGTGATCGCGCGCACGTTTGCGTTGCGCGGCTCGCCGGTCATCAGCGCCATCTCGCCGGTGAAATCGCCGCGGCCAATCTCGGCCGAGATGACGGATTTGGCCGTCGGCGGTATGACCGAAAACTTCGGCCCTTCCGCTGCGCACGATAAACATCGACTCGCCCTGGTTCGCCGATGCGCATCAGCATCTCGCCCGCGCCAAACTGGCGCACCGAGACAGTCGGCACCAGCAAGCGAAGCTCGTCGTCGCTGAGACCGCGCAGCCAATCGACCTGGCGCAGGTCGGTCATCAGCTCGCGCTCGAAGCTGCGCGTCGGCCTTTTCGTCGTCGTCGCGGCCTGCGTCGCGCACGTGAACGGTGCGGGTCGGGAACGGAATCTCGATCGAATGGCGCCGCAGCGCGTACCACAGGCTCGACGCGACGCGATCGCGCACGTGTTCCTGCGTGCCATAGTCCGCAATCCAGTACTTGATCCGATATTGAATTGCGAAATCGCCGTAAGCCTCCGCCTGGACTTCCGGCGGCGGATCGCGCAGCACCTGCGGCACGTCATGCAGCAGCGTGAGCACGACTTCGCGCACGTGATTGGGCGGCACGCCGTAGCTAATCCCGACTGTGATCTCGTCGCGCACATAGCCGGTCGCGTAGTTGTACAGCGTGTCCTTGGCGATCACCGAGTTGGGAATCTCGAGCCGCTCGTTGGTGCGCGTCACGATCGTCGTCGCGCGCCATGCGATTCCCTTGACCTGCCCGACATGCGTGCCGCTGCGGATCCAGTCGCCGGGCTCGAACGGCCGTCCCATCGAGAGCGACAGGCCGCTGAAGATGTTGCCGAGGGTCTCCTGCAACGCGAAGCCGAGGACCGCCGCGAAGACCGTGGTGGTGGTCAGGATCGAAAGCGGCTGCACCCCGAAGTCGGTGTACAGCACCACCATCACGACCACGAACCACAACGTCAGCATCAGCAGGTCTTTGGTGATGGTCGAGAAGTGGACCTTGCCGCGGCGCGTCATCGAGTCGACGAACTCGAGCACCAGGCGAATCACGCCGAACAGAAAGAGTACGAACGCGGCGACCGCAACCTTCTGCCCGACCAGCTCGTTGGGGATGAAGCGCGCACCGGCGTCGATTAGCGCGCTGCCCGACAGCAGCAGGAAGGTCGTCGCGGTTACGGCGCGCTTGCGACGGCGCACGGCGAAGGCGCCCAGCAAGCCGGCAGGACCAGCACGCTTTCGACGATCGTGCGCATGTCGCGCGGTAGCACGTCAATTTGCAGCATCGTCTGAAGAGGCGTCGCCACCATCGTTCAGATCCCCGCCGCCATCGCGATTTCGTCGAGCAGTTTCAGCGGATCGAAGTACTCAGCGGCTATCTCGCGCGCGACGCGGGCATGGCGCGGATAGTCGCGCGTTGATTTGCGCGATCGCCTCGACCGCTTCGTCCGGCGTGTCGAATCCGAGCAGCCCGGCGCCGGTCGGGATAAACTTTTCAAACCCGGTCCGCTGCGTGACGACCGGACGTCCCGCGGCCAGGTAGCAGACCGTGCGATCGCTGAACCATCCGGTGCGCGGCCTCACGTAGATGTCCTTCGCGACCGTGAACTCGCCGCGCGACCTGCTGACGTATTCGCGGTACGTGTCGATATCGAGCGACATCGGCACCACCGGCGTAATCGTGAATCCGCCGGCAATCGCGCGATCGTAGTCGGGCCCGCTGCTCAGATTGGTGGCGAGCTCGATTGGCTGATTCGCGCGCGCCGCGACTTCGAGCACCTTGCGGAAATTCAGATGCTTCGACCAGTAGTAGGTCTCGCCCGCGATTTCCATGTCGTTGCCGTTATTCTGCCACGTGCCGACGGTCGTGAACGCCGCCGGCTCCGCGGGGCCGACCCCCGGATGCCACTCGTCGAGATTCACCGGCGGTCGCGTCGGATGCCAATCGAAGCCGGCGGTGGGCAGCAGGCAATCGGGCGCGCCGATATTGTAGCAATACGTGAAAAGCAATTTGTGCGATTTGGCAAACGCCACGGCGGTCGGAATCTTGCGCGCCAGCTCGAGCTGCACGACGCCCGGGTCGGTCTCGAGATAGACCAGGCAGCGGCTGCGCTCATGCTCCTCGCGCGGCTCGGTCGCGCCGCAAAGATTGATCACGGCGTCGGCGTCGCGCAGCAGCTCCATGCATCGTTCGCGCGGCATCCCGACGTATTCGTCCTTCACCGAATCGAAAAACGCCCATCGATCGCCGAAGCCGTAGCGCTCGAGCACGCCGCCCAGCACCTTCAGATTGCGCGAAGGATCGGTGTTGGTGCTCTCGATCGTCGGATCGTAAACGTAAGCGCGATGATCCTCGATGTAGTAAACGTCGAGACCGAGCTGCCTGAACCCGATCAGATGATGAAGCAATTGCCAGATAACCCCGGCAAACGGGTATCGCGCCGCCAGATGCAGCACGACGATTTTGCCCTTGCGCTTGTGATTCACCTTCTGGGTGGCGATCTTAGCCCGCGGCGCGGCCTGCTGCTATCCGCTCCAGCTCAGTCGCGAAGCTTGAGCACCGCAATCCGGCGCTGGCTGATTTGCGCCTCTTCCTCGTCGCCGAGTTCGCCCAGATAACAGTTGCGCCCGGGAATAACCAGCACCGCGCGATACGGAAACCCCGCGCGAATTTGTGGATACGCGCGCTCCGCGATCACGCCTTCGATTGCGCCCTCAGCAGTCTTCTCGCGAATCAGTGCGCCGCCGTCCGCCCTCCTCTTCATGGATCAACGCGAGCGTCGCGCGAATTCGCGCCGTCCGCCGCGACGCCTCGACACGTTTTCATCCGCCGAATAACTTCCGCAACCAGCGCCTCGTCGGAATCATCGCCACCCGAACCGAGCCATCGATGCGACCGGACTCCCGGCTCCCCGCCCAGCGCGTCGATCTCGAGCCCGCCATCGTCGGCCAGCGTCGCAATTCGCGCGCGCTCGAAATAGAACCGCGCCTTGATCAGCGCATTCTCAGTGAAGGTCGCGCCAGTCTCGTCAGGACTCTCGGAAATTCCAACATCGCTGAGCGACACCAGTTCGAGCTCGATCCCGACGTCGCGCAGGATCAATCGATACTCAGCAAGCTTCGCCGGATTCGTAGTCGCAATCAGCAACCGCTGCATGAGCTCATTTACCGGGCTTCGCAGGCGGCTTCGCAAGAGCTTTCGGCTGATAGGTGATCTTCAAAGAGTCGCGCTCGCGATGCTCCTCCAGCGCCAGCTCGATCAATCGATCGATAAGCTTCGCCAACGGCAGCCCCGACGCCTCCCACAGCTTCGGATACATGCTGATAGAGGTGAAGCCGGGAATGGTGTTCACCTCGTTGACGTAAATCTCGCGCAAATCGCGACTCGCGAGAAAATCGACCCGCGCCATCCCGCGCAACGACAACGCCTTGAACGCCGCCACCGCCATCGCGCGCAACTTCTTCGCCTTGGCCGGCGGCAAGTCAGCGGGAATCTTCGTCGACGAGCCTTCCGGATCGACGTACTTCGATTCGTAATCGTAAAAGTCGTGCGCGCCCGTGACCAGCACTTCGCCGGGAATCGACGCCTCGGGACGATCGTTGCCGAGCACCGCGCATTCGAACTCGCGGCCTTCGCATGACGCCTCGATCAGCGCCTTGCGATCGTACTGAAACGCGTCGTCGAGCGCGGCGTTGAGATCTGCGGCGCGCTTCACCTTGCTGATTCCGATTGACGAACCCAGCGCGTTGGGTTTGACGAATACTGGAAATCCGAGTTTGCGCGCGAGCTTTGCCGCAAGCTGCGGAGTCTCGTGATAATCAGTGCGCTCGATCGCGAAATATTTCACGACTGCGACGCCCGCATCGCGCAGCAGCCGCTTCTGCGCGTCCTTGTCCATCCCGATCGCAGAGCCGAGCACCCCCGCGCCCACGTACGCGATCCCCGCCAGCTCGAGCAGCCCCTGCACGGTGCCGTCCTCGCCGTAAGTCCCGTGCAAAACCGGGAACACCACGTCGAGCCCCGGAATCGTATCTTGCGGATGCGCCGCGCCATCAGTCGGCGTCGCGACGAGAGCCTGTCCCTCCGGATGCGGCAGCAATGTGACCTGCGTCCCACCCGCGCTGAGCGCCGCAAGATGTGGCGTCTTCTCGGCCAGCAGCTTCAGCGCGTTACGTTCGAGATACCATCGCCCGTCGCGGCCAATCCCAATCGGAACAATCTCATACCGCGCCGGATCCATCGCCGACATCACAGTCAGCGCCGAGCGCAGCGAAATCTCATGCTCGCCCGATCGCCCCCCAAACAGAACCCCAACCCTGAGTCGCTTGTTTTCCGCCATAGTCCCGTCCGCCCCGCCCCACTAAGGAACTTAATTGTAGTGAAACCCACGACGGGTTTCACACTTCCTCCGGCACGAGTGACCCCTGCACCCAGCGACGAAATAAATTTCGTCCTGATCTAGAGTCTTCCGCTGGACGAAATTCGTCAAGTCTCCAAGCGCGCTACCAGAACGCTCGCCACGTCCCCCAATAACTCGAGAGCGAAATGTCGTCCTCGACATTTCGCTCTCTCTTATCACTGGGTGCAGGGGTCACCCCTGCCGCGGGCGCGGGGCGAGCAGCCCCGCATCCTACTGCCGATAATTCGGCGCTTCTTTCGTAATGAACACGTCATGCACATGACTCTCGCGCATGCCCGCGTCGCTGATCTTCACGAACTTCGCCCGCTTGCGCAGCTCCGTCAGATTCGCCGCGCCGAGGTACCCCATCCCCGACTGCAACCCACCGACCAGCTGCTCGATATTCGACGCGAGCGACCCGCGATGCGGCACGCGGCCCTCGATTCCCTCCGGCACATGCTTGCCGTCGTTCACGTTGAGCTGTCCGTAGCGATCTCCCGTGCGCTCGTTCATCGCGCCTATCGATCCCATCCCGCGATAAAGTTTGTAGGTGCGTCCCTGGTAGAGAATCGTCTCGCCGGGACTTTCCTCGGAGCCCGCAAACAGCGATCCAATCATCACGCTGTTCGCGCCGGCCGCAATCGCCTTGGTGATATCGCCGGAGAACCGGATTCCGCCGTCCGCGATCACCGGGATATTGCGCGGCTCCGCAATCGCGATCGTGTCCATGATAGCCGTGATCTGCGGCACGCCGACCCCCGAGATCACACGCGTCGTGCAAATCGACCCCGGCCCCATCCCGACTCGGAGCGCATCCGCGCCCGCGTCGCACAATGCTTTCGCGCCTTCGCTGGTTGCGACGTTTCCCGCGACTACCTCGATATCGGGCCATTCGCTCTTGGTCGCTTTTATCGCATCGATCACGTTGCGGGTATGCCCATGCGCGGTGTCGATACAAATCACGTCGACGCCCGCACGCCGCAGCGCCGCCACCCGCGCCTCGCGCTCCGGACCGACGCCGACCGCCGCGCCAACGCGCAGCCGCCCGAGCTGATCCTTGCTTGCATGCGGATGGCGAATCGCCTTGTCCATATCCTTGACTGTGATAAGCCCGCGCAGCCGATTCTGATCGTCGACCAGAGGCAGCTTCTCTATCCGATGCGCCTGCAGAAGCTCCTTCGCATGTTCGAGATCGATCCCGGGACGCGCCGTGATCACTTTGTGCGTCATCACGTCGCGCACCTGCTTGTCGAGCCGCCGCTCGAAGCGAAGATCGCGATTCGTCAAAATCCCGACCAGACGGCCGTCGGAGACAACCGGCAGACCGGAGATCCGAAACCGTTCCATCACCGCCAGCGCCTCGCCAATCTTCTGCTCGGGGCTGACGGTGATCGGATCGACGATCATCCCGGTTTCATATTTCTTGACGGTCTCGACTTCGGCCGCCTGCTCTTCGATTGAAAGATTACGATGGATGAATCCAAAGCCACCCATCTGCGCGATCGCAATCGCCGTGCGCGATTCGGTGACGGTATCCATCGGACTCGACACCAAGTGGAATACGCAGCCGTATCTTCGGCGTCAGGGCGGTAGAGACATCGCAATTCGACGGCAACAAATCGGAAGATTGAGGCAGCAGTAGAACGTCGTCAAAGGTAAGTGCTTCGCGGAGTTCCTGATGCGCCATATAAATAACCTCCTGGATAAAAAAAAGCCCGCGGTTTTCCGCGGGCTCAAGTCGGCCTTCAGTTTTTATACGCAGTCCGTTTAGTCAGATGCGCCATAACCGACCCTAACAAGAGTTGCGCACCCGATCAATACGGTTCGTTTAAGTGCCCACGTCCATTCCCATCCGCCTCATTTCCGGCACTCGAGCCGGGCATCTGCGTCGAGATCAACAGGAAGTGTGAACGACTCTACCTTGCAGTCGGCCTCTGACTTCTGATACTTGGCGTTTAGCGCATCAGAGTCCCAGGCTTTCCAATGGACGCCACCATGCAAGAATATTGGCCCGCATTGTTGCCACTGGTCATCGGCTTGAGTGCGTTTGCCGTCGGTTTGATATTCGCTCTGTACGAACGCAACTCTCTGGAATCACGCAAGCTGCACGACCTGGAGCGCGAACAGATACAAACCGAGCCCCGTAAGACGGGCTAGTGCCTTCACCGGACGTTTACTGGCTTGCGTTGAGGCGGGTTCACGGAGTTGGTCCGCGCACCTGCAAGCTGCTGATTGAAAAGTTCGGCGCGCCCGAGAAAATATTCCAGCTCAGTTCCGACGAGATCGCCTCGGCGGGGGTGCCGCGCAATACCGCTCTCGGTATCGCCAGTTTTCGCGACTTCGAGCCGCTGGAGAAAGAATTGTGCGAGCTGCCGAATATCGGCGCGCGCCTCGTCAAATGGAGCGACGCCGAGTATCCGCCCAACTTGCGACAGATAGCCGACCCGCCGCCGTTTCTGTTCGTGCGCGGCACCGCGACGTTGACCGACTCAACTTGTATCGCGATCGTCGGTGCGCGCGCCGCCAGCGACATCGGCCGCCGGATGGCGCAGAGGCTCGGGCTCGAGCTTGCCGCCAAGGGCTTCACTGTCGTGAGCGGCCTTGCGCGTGGAATCGACGGCGAGGCGCATCAGGGTGCCCTCGACGCTCACGGCAAGACGCTCGCCGTGCTTGGATGCGGCGTCGACGTCATCTATCCCAGCGAGCATCGCAAACTGGCCGAGGCGATTATCGAAGGCGGCGGCGCGCTCATCAGCGAACTGCCGATCGGAACGCAGCCGCTTGCCGAGAATTTTCCGACGCGCAATCGTATCCTGTCCGGACTTTGCCTGGGTGTCGTGATCGTCGAGGCTGCTGAAAAAAGTGGCTCGCTTATCACGGCGCGGATGGCTCTCGAGCAGGATCGCCAGGTTTTCGCCGTTCCCGGCAGTCCGCTGAGTGGCAAGACTCGGGGCAGCAACCGCCTTCTAAAGGAGGGCGCGAAGACTGGTCGAATGCGTCGAGGACGTGATCGAGGAACTGGCGCCTCAGATGGTCGGCAGACCGCGCGTTGGCGAGTGGATCGCCCCGATTGAACCAGTTCCGACGCCGCCAACGTCTAATACAGGTGCAACGGCTGAAGTAGCTCCGTTGCTTCAAGCGCCCGAAGATGCCAAGTCTATCGAAGGGCCTGTTGACAGCACGACGGCAATTTTAAACAATCTAAGAGAATCAGAAAGACTCCACGTTGACTCGATCATTGAGTCGTCCGGGCTAAACGCCCAAACCGTGCTTAGGTTACTGCTGGAACTGGAACTCGAGGGTCGCGTCACCCAGCATCCCGGCAAGCTTTTCTCGCTTGCTTAAGTCTGGCAGGGTGTAACCCCTGTAGCTCAGCGCGATTTGCATTGGCGCGAAACCTGCGAGGCTGGTTCGGGACTGGAGGCGCCTAAATCGGTGGCAAAAAATCTCGTAATTGTCGAATCGCCTGCAAAGGCGAAAACTATCAAGCGCTATCTCGGTAGCGACTACCAGGTTATGCCCTCGGTCGGCCATGTCGTTGACCTGCCCAAGAGCAAGCTCGGTGTCGATATTGAGCACAATTTCGCGCCCGATTTCGTCACAATCAAGGGCAAGGAAAAGGTCCTCAGCGAAATCAAGAGCGCTGCTAAGGGCAAGGACAACGTCTACCTCGCCAGCGACCCGGACCGTGAAGGCGAGGCTATCGCGTGGCATATTTCCGAGCATCTTGGCAAAACCAAGTCCAAGGTCAGCCGCGTCCTGCTGCATGAAATCACATCGGCCGCAGTCAAAGAGGCGGTCGCCAATCCCTCGAAGCTCGATCGCCACCTGTTCGACGCCTACCAGGCGCGCCGGGTGCTCGACCGGCTGGTGGGATACAAGCTCAGCCCGCTGCTGTGGGACAAGGTCAAGCGCGGCATCAGCGCAGGACGCGTCCAGTCGGTGGCGCTCAGGATAATCGTCGACCGGGAGCGCGAGCGCGAGGCGTTCCGCGCCGAAGAATACTGGACCCTCGATGCGCGCCTCACTGGCAAAGAATCCGCCGCCGTTCAAGGCGCGGCTCTACAGCTACAAAGACGATCGCATCGACAACAAGGCATACAAGCTGCCCGAGGCGCAGGCCCGCGAGATCATCGCGGCCGTCGAGAAAGCCCCCTTCACTGTAAAAACCGTCGAGCGCAAGGAAGTCCGCCGCAGTCCTGCGCCCCCGTTCATCACGTCGCGACTCCAGCAGGAAGCGTCGCGCAAGCTGTACTACCAGCCGCGGCGCACGATGCAGATTGCGCAGAAGCTCTACGAAGGCGTCGAGCTGGGCGAGGAGGGCGCGGTCGGCCTTATCACTTATATGCGTACCGATTCGCCGCGCGTGTCGGACCAGGCGCTCGAGAATGTTCGGAACCATATCGGCGCGCGCTACGGCAAAGAATACATCCCCGAGCAGCCGAACGTTTATAAGTCCAGCAAGCAGTCGCAGGGCGCTCACGAAGCGATTCGTCCGACCGCCGTCGAGCGCGACCCCGAGTCGATCGCGCGCTTCCTCGACAAGGACATGCTCGCGCTCTACACGCTCATCTATAATCGATTCGTTTCGAGCCAGATGATGCCGGCGGTGTACGATCGCACCACCGTCGACATCGAATCGGCCGACGCGATTTTCCGCGCGACCGGTCAGGTGATGAAGTTCGACGGCTTCATGCGCGTATATATCGAAGGTCAGGACGAGCCCGAGGATGAAGAAGGCACGCTGCCGATGCTCGACGAAGGCGAGAAGCTGACGCTGCTCGGCCTCGACCCTGAACAACATTTCACGCAGCCGCCGCCGCGCTACACGCAGGCCACGCTGATCAAAGTTCTCGAAGAACAGGGCATCGGCCGCCCCTCGACCTACGCCGCGATCATGACGAGCATCCTGCGCGTCGAGTACGTCGAAGAAGACGAGAGCAAGCGGATGCGTCCGACGTCGCTCGGACGAGTCGTCAACGACATGCTCGTCAAGGCGTTCCCCGACATTCTCGAATCCAGTTTCACGGCGCAGTTCGAAGAGGACCTCGACAAGGTTGAAGAGGGCACCGAGAACTGGGTCAAGACGATGAAGCGCTTCTACGGCCCGTTCGCGAAGGACCTGGCCGACGCGAAAAAGAAAATGCCCGAGGTCAAGCACAAGGGTCTGGCCACCGATCTCAAGTGCGAGCTCGACGGCGGCGACATGGTGATCAAATGGGGCCGCAACGGCGAGTTCCTCGCCTGCTCGAATTACCCCAAATGCACCAACACCGGCGAGATTGCGCGCGACGACCAGGGCCACGTCACGATGAAGCCGCCGTCCGCGCCGGTGCCCTCGGACGAAGTCTGCGAGAAATGCGGCAAGCCGATGGTCAAGAAACGCTCGCGCTTCGGCGAATTCCTGGGATGCTCGGGATATCCGGACTGCGACGGAATCAAGCGCCTGCAATCCGACCCGGTGAAGACCGGCGTCGCGTGCCCGGAATGCAAAGAGGGCGAAATCCTCGAGCGTCGCAGCCGCCGCGGCAAAATTTTCTTCGGATGCGGCCGCTATCCAAAATGTAAATTCGCGGCATGGAACAAAGTCGTCCTGCAGCCGTGCCCGCAATGCGGCGCGAACTACATGGTCGAGAAAGATTTGAAGCGCACCGGCATCACCTGGCAATGCGCCAACAAGGAATGCGGCTACAAGCAGCCCGCTCCCGTCGCTCGATCAGCCCGAGCCGGCCCCGGCCTCGACGCCGCCCGCGTAGCGTCGTTCTCTGAATCCCCTGCTCTGCTATGTCGGATTCCCGCAGATCCGTCCGATCGCTTCGTCCGCATCAGTGGGGCGGGCCGCCGTGCCCGCCACTCCTGATTTTGACCTTGATCGCCGGATTCGCGACCACTCGCCCGCGCCGAGCCTCCCGCGGTGACGCCTCATCAGGAGGAAACCATGCTGCCCTATGTCGCGCGCGTCTACTTCGACGCAAAAGCGAAGGACGGCAGCGACTCCTATTTCGAGATTCTGAAAAACGACAAACGCGTCTACCTGCAGAAGGCAAATCGGAAGGGCGAGAAATTTTTCATCGGCACGATGTACAAGGACGATGCTGACGCGTCGCTGATCAAGATGGGGATGGACATCACCGGCGACGGGCAGCCCGACCTGGTGATTTCCGAATGGCTGGGCGGAGCAAATTGCTGCCTGACATTTCACATCTTTGAAATCGGCCCGACCTTCAAAAAACTCGGCACGATAGATGCGCAGTACGGAGACTCCGGCCCGCATTTCTTGCATCCGGACAAGGACTCCAAGACCACCGGCCTGGCGGTTCAGATTCACGACTGGACGTTTGCCAACTGGCATGCCGACTTTCGCAGACTCGCCCGCGCCAAAAATTATCCTGCACTACAGCGACAATGCATACCGCATCTCGCCTGACCTGATGCGCACGACGGCGCCTACTCCCAGCGACCTTTCGTCGCGGGCGGCCGCGGTCAAGAACAATCCGGACAGTGCGAAGGGTGGTGAATGGCCGCAAGCGAAAGTATCGCCGGACCTGTGGGGAACGATGCTCGATCTGATTTACAGCGGACACGCAAATGAAGCGTGGAAGTTCCTCGACGACGCGTGGCCGACAAAGGTGCACGGCAAGGAAAACTTCGAGCGCGAGTTTCGCGCCCAACTCGCAAAGAGTCCCTACTGGTCCGCGGTCGAGGCGATGAATGCCGCAAAGCCGCCCGCCGCCAGCCCGTCGCCCACCGCCGCGAAGTAGCACTCCACCTACGACGGCTTCAACTTCGCCGACATCTCCTCGAGGCGACGGCGCAGAAATCGACGCTCGGGTGCGCTGCCCACGCGCGACAGCGCCGCGCGATACGACTCGGCCGCCTCGCTCCATCGCTCCAATCGTCGCAATAAATCCGCGCGCGCGGACCACATCAGGTAGTAGTCGCGCAGTTCGCCGCTCGCGGCGATCGCATCGATCAACTCGAGACCCACTGCGGGACCCTCAGCCATCGCGACCGCGACCGCCCGATTCAACTCGATCACCGGCGACGGCCGCATCGCGTTGAGGCGCCGGTACAGCTCCGCGATCGCGCGCCAGTCCGTTGCGGCTGCGCTTTTGGCGCGCGAGTGAACCGCCGCAATCGCCGACTGGATCGCATACGGTCCAAGTGCATCGGCGTTGATCGCAGCCTCCGAATGAGTCAGCCCTTCGGCAATCTGCGCACGATCCCAACGCGCGCGATCCTGCTCCTCGAGCAACACGATTTCGCCGCGCTCGTCGATTCGCGCATCGCGCCGCGCGTCATGCAGCAGCATCATCGCGAGCAATCCGCGCGGCTCGGACTCGTTGCCGGCATCAGCGCCACCAGGATGCGCGCGAGACGAATCGCCTCCGCGCACAGATCGGTTCGCAGCAGTCGTTCGCCCGAGCTCGCCGCATAGCCTTCGTTGAAGACCAGGTAGATAACCGCCATCACCGCGTCGAGACGCTCGGCGAGCAACTCCGCCGACGGCACCTCGTACGGAATCCGCGCCGCGCGAATCTTGCGCTTGGCGCGCACCAGGCGTTGCGCCATCGTCGCCGGCGCTGTCAGGAACGCGCGCGCGATCTCCTCGGTCGTGAGCCCGCACAGCGTGCGCAGCGACAGCGCGACGCGCGCATCGTCGGCCAGCGCCGGATGACAGCACGTGAAGATCAGCCGCAGCCGCTCGTCGGGCAGCGATCCCGTGTCGATCTCTTCGCCGTCGCCGCCGCTCTCTGCCATACGGATCAACTCCTCGCGGCGATCGTTGAACCGGGTCTGTTTGCGTATTCGATCGATCGCCTTGTGGCGCGCGACGCCGATAATCCACGCGCGCGGATTCTCCGGCAGCCCGTCGCGATGCCATTGTTCGACCGCGCTCGCGAACGCGTCCTGCGCCGCATCTTCCGCCAGATCGAAGTCGCCAAGCACGCGAATCAAGCGTGGCGAGTATTCGACCGAACTCCTCGCGATAAAATTGCTCGATACCGGCGGCAGTGTTATCCATCGGCAAACCCGTCCGATGGCAGGCTAGCCGCCCGCCGAACATGCCGGCTAGTCGCGAACTCATTCGTGATAGATCCACCAGCATCCCTCGACCGGCCTGACTTCGATCGCATCGCCGTCACGCGCCGCCAGCTTGTTCGCCCACGTGATCGCCTCGTCCATCGACGCGCACGCAACCAGGTTGAAGCCGCCGGCGACTTCCTTGGTCTCGGCGAACGGCCCGTCCGTCACACGGCGGGCGCCATTTTTTCGTCGAATAGTTTTCGCCTGGTCGGAAACCTGCAATCGCGCGCCTACCCATAGCCCGGGTTCCTGATCCAGCATCGCGCGACTCGCCACGTAATCGGCGCCGACTCCCTGATGCTGTCGCACGATTTGCTTTTGCTCGCTCTCGGGACAGCTTAAGGAACAAGCTCTCGTCGCCGACCGACGTGAGCATGAAAATCTTCGACGCCGCCTGTCCGCTGGTCTGCGAGATCCACCAGAACTCGCGAATCGGCCGCACCTCGTTTACGAAACTCTCGTGAGCACCTTCCATATTCGCGTACTCGATAGCTTCGTCGAACGAGTCGAAATCGATTATGTCGAAGCCGCCGACCAGCTCCTTGGTTTCCGGAAACGGCCCGTCGATCCGCAGATGCTCGCCGCCGCGATTCTTCACGGTGACCGTCTCGCGACTGGGGCCAAGCCCGACCGAAACGTTTATCAGCCCACTCCTTCCGCTCCGCAGGCGCGCGCGAAGAAGCTCGTCGAGTTTCTGCTGATGGAACCGGATGCGACGATTCAATTCGTCCGCGTCGATGCTCTCCGAATCTCCGCGCAGCTCTCCGCCCGTGATCATGTACTTCATCGCGACTCTGCCCCTTTAGGCAGCTTATCTACATGTTGATCTTCATCACCGGCCGCACCTCGGTCGATCCGAACTTCGACGACGGAATCCGCGCGGCAATCGAAATCGCCTCGTCGAGATCCTTCGCCTCGATCAGCACGTATCCGCCAAGCTGCTCCTTGGTCTCCGCGAACGGCCCGTCCGTCACCATCGTCTTGCCGTCGCGCACCCGAACCGTCGATGCAGTCCTGGTAAACTCGAGCGGCCCGCCAGCCTTGCGATGCCCACTCTTGATGACGTCCTGCGTGAACGCCGCAAATTCCTTGAAAATCTGCTGCTTCTCCGCCTCAGTCCGCCGCGTCGCTTCTTCTTCGTTGAGATAAATCAAAAGCACGTATTCCATTGCATTCTCTCATCAATCTGGTCCCCCTTCCCGCTCGGGAAGGGGATAGGGGTTAGGTTCTTCGAACTCCCTACATACTGATCTTCATGATCGGTCGCACTTCGATCGAGCCGTGCTTGGCCCCCGGAATCTTCGCGGCAATCGAAATCGCTTCATCGAGATCCTTCGCCTCGACCAGGTAGTATCCACCGAGCTGCTCCTTGGTCTCCGCGAACGGCCCGTCTGTCACCACGGTCTTGCCGTTGCGCACGCGAACGGTGGTAGCCGTCGTCGTCCCATCGAGTGCATTGCCGCCCTTGTTCTTTCCGCTCTGGGTCAGGTTCTGCGTGAAGGTGTGATACTCCTGAAAGATCTCCCCATGTTGCGCGGCGCTCATTTTCTTCCCGTCCGCCTCGCTGTTGTAAATCAAAAGCATGTATTCCATCGCGTCTCTCCTTTTTCGCCCGATTGGTGGGCGCATCTAATAGTCGAACGACGATGCGCCAGATCGACACCTGAGTGAAGGCGCACGAATTAAGCCCGACGCCGCCGTCCTCACCCGCGTGTCGAAGTATTCGTCGCGACCTCTCCCGGTGGGGAGAGGTAAGATCAGGATTGGGGGATTGGTTTTGGAATCGATTCTGTGGGCGTTGCGGATTTTGCCGCGATCGCCGCCGCTTTCGCTTCAGCTTTTTCGGTGGATGCTTTCTGGCGTAACTGCGCCAGCATCGCGCGTAGCTTGCCGGGATTTACCGGCTTCTTGAATAGCGCGCCTTCCAGGCCTCGCAGCCGCGATCGCTTCAGGATGTGATCCTTGTCGTAGTAGTACGCCGTCATCAGGATGACCGGCAGCTTCGGCATGTCTTCCTTCACTTTGAGGTAGAAGTCGTAGCCGTCCATCTCGGGCATCACGACGTCGGAGATAACCGCGTCGAGCCTGACGTTGCGCAGGATTCCAAACGCCGCCGACGGACGCGTCGCACAGTGGACGATACATTTTTCGGCGCGCAGCAAGTCGGCCATCGAATTGACCACGGCGGTATCGTCGTCGAGCACCAGCACCGACATCCCGGCCAGCGGCGACTGATCGGTGAGATGCGGCGCGTCATGCGGCCGCGTGTGAACTTTGGCATCGTCGCGCGGCGCCAGGTCGGCCATCCGCTTGCCCGCGAGGTAGTCGCGGGTCTCGTACTCGCCCTTGCGGGTCATCTCGTCGAGGCGGCGGACGATTTTCTGCACGCGTTCCAGCGAATTGCGAATCGAGTCGAGACGTTCGTTCTCGACGACTTTCTCGGCGTCGGTGAGATGCGTCTCGAGGCTCTGCGAGAGCAGCTCCAGGTTGTTGGTGATCGATTCGAGCGGATTGTTGATTTCATGCGCGAGGCTGACCGCGATTTCGCCAGCGGTCGCGAGCTGCTGCGCGTGCCGCATGCGGCGGATGTCGCGGGCGAAGCCGATCGATCCGATTTCATTGCCGTCGTCGTCGTGGATCAGCGTGCCGGTGATCATGACCGGGATGATTTCACCGTTCTTGTTACGGAACTCGGTCTCGAAGCTGGCGATTTGCCCCTTGATGACCGACTCGCGCATCGCCTTCATCACGCGGCGCGCCTCGTCGAGCGACTTATAGATGCGGGTGCATCCCTCGCCGATGATCTCCTCGGAGCTGTAGCCGAGGCTGGTGCGCGCGCCGTCGTTGTAATAGTTCACGGTGCCGCTCTTGTCGACGGCAATTATGATGTCCGGCGAGCTCTCGATGAGCCGCTGGAAATATTTTTTATCGAGCGAAGCCATTTTTAATTATCGATCCTGATTCAGTCGAGCCGGATTTATTTTTGGCCGCGGAGCCGGAATTTCGGCATCGAGACTTCATCGCTGAGTTTTTCAAACGTCACCTCTACCGGCATCCCGCACTTGATGTCGTGCGGCTTGATGCCGAGCAGGTTCGACACGAATTTGCATCCCTCTTCGAGCTCGACCATCACGACCGCGTACGGCACTTCGGGGCGAATCCCGGATGGTAGAGCTGATGCATAATATTAAAGCTAAACACTTCTCCGCGACCGCTCACGGGGACCCATCGCGAGGCCGTCGAGTTGCATTTCGAGCAGAGGTCGTGGGCGGGGAATCGGAGCTGGCCGCAACTGTCGCACTTTTGGACCATCAGGCGCCCGGCGCGCGCACCATCGAAGAACTCGCGCATGTCGGGCGTGATAGCCGGGAGGGGTTTGCTGATTTCGGGCATCGCAGTCGGCTTATATTATTTAGACGATTCGGCGGCTGAAATGATTTAAGCACACCGTGTCATGCCAAGGATAGCTACAGCGTTACCTGTGACCTAATGCTTTAAGGATTGTGATCCCAATACCAGGGTCGAATGCGTGGCCAAGATACCGCCGTTGCCGGAAACGAGTCCAACGTCGTGTTTTGGCACCTGCCGCCTCCCTCCCTCGCCCCGCATCTGCACGATAGCCTCCGCCACCGGCGTCATCCCCCACATATAGAACGAGCTTAGCTGTCCGCCGCCGGTGTTAACGGGAAGAGCGCCACCCGGCGCGATTGCGCCGCTGGCGGCGAACGGGCCGCCTTCGCCCTTTTTGCAAAATCCGTAATCCTCGAGCGTCACCAGCACGGTGAAAGTGTAGCAGTCGTACAGCTCGCAGAAGTTCACGTCGTCGAGCTTGATTCCGGCCATCTTGAAGGCGGTCTCTTTGGCAATCGGCGCGCCGGAAACCAGCGTGTCGAGCGGGTCGCCGCCGGGATGCCCCTGACCCATTCCCAGAATATAAACCGGCGGGCGCTTCAATGTCTTCGCGCGCTCGGCTGAGGTCACGATAACCGCCAGACCGCCGTTGGAAACCAGGCAACAGTCGTAGAGATGGAACGGCTCAACCACCCATCGCGAGGCGTGGTAGTCGGCGAGCGTCATCGGAGCGTCGTGGAACTGGGCGGCAGGATTCAGGTTGGCCCAATCGCGCTCCGCCACCGCAACAGCGCCGAGATGATCGTTTGTGGTGCCGTACTTGTACATGTGACGCTGAGCTACGAACGCATACTGCGCGTTGACGCCGAACAGACCGTAGTGCGCGTTCACACCTTGGGCATAGCCGTAGGAGGCGGCCGATCCAGCGCCAGCGCCCTTGTTCGGCGACGGCGGACGCAGCGGAGCGTCGGCGAATACGCATGCGACGACGTTGGCCATGCCGGCGTCGATGGCCTGCGCTGCATGCATGATCATCGCAGCCGCAGTCGCGCCGCCAAGGTTCATCGTCGCAGTCAGGCGCAGGTCGCGGATACCCATCGCATTCTGCAGCGTCGTCGACGCCATCGGATTTTGGAACCAGGAGATCCCCGGGTTGACGAGCAGGCCATCGAGATCGGAGCGCTGGAGGCCGGCGTCGTCGAGGGCGAGATTGACAGCCTCGGCAGCGAAGCCGACCGGACCGGCATGATCGAAGTTTTTACCCATCCGGGTCTGCCCGAGCCCGGCGATAGCGCATTTAGCTCTTAAAGACATAGCGCCTACTCTCTTACGCTTTTTCGGCGAAGGCATCCAGCGCGTCGCGCGGGGAAGGGGGAAGAAATCACTTGATTTAAATGTGAAACCCTTCGCGGGTTTCACGCTTCCGCGGCAGGGGTGACCCCTGCACCCAGTGAAAAGAAATCGCAAAATGGCGAGGACGCCCTTTTGCTCTAAGGTTCGGGGCGGAGGGGGGCGGTCCGACTCTTACCTCGCTTGCTAGTTACGGTAGAAGAGGCCGGCGGGCGCAGCCGCCGGTAGGTGAGGGTGCTGGGCGCATCAGAAAAGCTCGCGCGCTCGCTTTCTTCCCAGGAAGGCTGGTCGAATCTTGTTTCGGCATTATATTGACCTTGTAGCGGTACAAGTTGTATCGGCATTAACCGCGGCAACGTCCTAATAGTTACGGGATCGCTACTTTGGGGCTTGGTTTACCCGTGTTTGGTTCATATTCTAATGGGTCGGTTGCCAAGGCGCTTGGCTTAAACCTACAATTGATTCTGGGAGATTGACGAATGGCCGATCTTAGCTTCGAGGCGCTGGCGAGCAGTGAACATGTGCTCTCCAGTGCGGAAAACTTCGTACTCTACGTCCTGCTCGAGGCTGTCGCCGGCGGTAAAGGTGGCGCGGGCAGGAGGCAGCCGGCTGCCGCTGAATCTTGGCGTGGTGATCGATCGTTCGGGATCGATGTACGACGAGCGGCGCCTTGAATTCGTGATCGAGGCGGTCAAGTTCCTCGCCGACAATCTGACGGCCGACGACAAGATCTCGATCGTCGCGTTCGCCGACAAGGCCAAGGTGCTGATCACGCCCGAGGCGGCGCGCGACAAAGGCGCGGTCAAGCGCGCGATTGACGATATCGACCTGCTCGAAATCGGCGGCGGCACGCAGATGGCGCTCGGGATGCGCGCGGCGATCGACGAGGTCAAGAAAAATCTGAGCCCTGACCGGCTCAATCGAGTGCTGGTGCTGACCGACGGCCAGACCTACGAAGAGACCGCGTGCCTCGACCTGGTCGAAAAGAATCGCGGCGAGATTTCCTTCTCGACGATGGGCGTCGGCGTCGAGTTCAACGAGAAACTCCTGCAGCGGATCGCGCAGGACTCCAACGGCAAATATCATTTCATCGGCGATCCCGCCGAGATTCCCAGTATTTTCGAAGACGAGCTCGAGGGACTGCGCTCGGTCAGCCTGCGCAACGGGCGAATCGAGGTGACGCTGTCGCAAGGCGTGCAGGTGCGCGAGGCATTTCGCGCGTCGCCGGAAATTTACGTGCTCGGCACGCCGCTGGTCGGCGAGGATCGCAAAATCGGCTACGAGATTGGAGACTTGCAGGCCGGCGTTCCCGGCTCCGTGCTGCTGACGCTGGTGCTGCCGCCGCGCAAGCCGGGGCAAGTCAGAATTTTGCAAAGCAACTTCCATTATGAAGTGCCGGGCGGCGGCGAAAAAACCGCGGAATGCGATCTGACATGCGACTACACGCTCGATCGCACGCTGACCAGCAAACGCAACGGGCGCGTGATGAACCTGGTCGACCAGGTTTCGATTGCCAAGCTGCAGGCCAAGGCGGAAGAAGAGCTGAAATTGGGCAACGTCGATCGCGCGACGCGCCTGCTCGGCAACGCGCTGCAAGGCACGCAGCGGATGGGCAACGTCAAGGCGACGCAGGCGCTTGTCGGGCCTGATCGATCAGATCAAGAAGACCCAGACGCTGGAGACCAAAGCGGCCAAGACCACGCTGCTCCAGGCGCAGGCGGTGGTGCGCAAGACCCAGATGCTCGATCCGGAAGCGTTGAAGGAATTCCAGAATAAGAACGGAAAATGATTTAGTTTGCTGAACTGTACGGAACCGATACTTCGAACTCACTTGCGAGGGCTCAGACCATGATCAAATGCGGCGAATGCGGCTACGAAAATATGGACGGACTTGACTACTGCGACGGATGCGGCGCGAAGCTCGCGGCCGCCGCCGGCAGTTCCGCGGCAGTTCCGCCGCACCTCGCGCGTCTGCGGCTCCTGAAGCAGCAGCCGCTGCGCCCGCCGCCGAAAGTACTGACGCGAACGAGGCGCCTGCGACTGCTGACGGGGCTCCTGACGGCAGAAGCGCCGAAATCTGACGCGCCGACCGGTGAGATCAAGCCGGAGGCCGCGCCCGAGAGTGCGCCATCAACCGCTGCGGCAGCCGGCGCACCGTTCAAGGCGAAGCTGTCGGTCGTTCGCGGCGGTCGCAAGGGTCAGGAGTTCCCGCTCGAAGACGGCAACAACCTGATCGGCCGATGGGATCCCGAGACGGGATCTTTCCCGGAAGTCGATCTCGATGCCGACGATCCCGAGGCGAAGATTTCACGCAAGCATGCGCTGCTTCGGATCGACGGCGGCAAGATCACGATCGAAGATATCGGCAGTCTCAATGGGACCTACGTGAATCGGCAGCCGCGGCTCTCGCCCGGCAGTCCCGCTGAGATCAAGTCGGGCGACGAAGTGATTATCGGAAAAACGTTTCTTAAGCTGGTGGTAGAACCGATCTCTTGAGCGCTGTTCATCCCCTCCAGTCGCGCCCGGAAGTACGCTCGCGTGCGCGGAAGTTGAGGAGGGTTGTAGAAAATCGCCATGAATGCGGGTGAGGAGCTCACCGAGGGACATCTTCTCGACGGTCGGTACCGCGTCAAGAAGGTGATCGGCGTCGGCGGGATGGGCCGCGTGTACCTGTCCAACGACACGCGCCTGGCCAACCGTCCGGTCGCGGTCAAGGAGATGATCGTCGGCGACGGAATCCAGGAGAAAAAAGCGATCGAGGATTTCACGCGCGAGGCCAACGTGCTCGCGCGTTTGTCGCATCCGGGGATTCCGACCCTGATCGATCACTTCGCCGAGAACTCGCGGCAATACCTCGTGATGGAATTTGTCGCGGGCGGCGATTTGCAGGCGCGTGCTCGACAAGCTCGGGCCCAAGGGCAAAGTCGCCGAGGACCGGGTACTGCGATGGGCGCGGCAGATGCTCGACGTGCTCGACTTTTCTGCACGCGCAGAAGCCGCCGATTATTTATCGCGACCTTAAGCCCGGCAATATCATGATCGACAAGGACGGCCGCGCGATGCTGATCGATTTCGGAATCGCGCGCTTCCTGCCGCCCGGCGGACGCGGCACGCAAATCGGTTCGGTCGGCTACGCGCCGCCCGAGCAGTACATGGGCAAGGTCGAGCCGCGATCGGATTTATATTCGCTCGCCGCCACGATGCATCATCTGCTGACCGGCCGCGATCCGCAGCTCGAGCCGCCGTTCAGCTTTCCTCCGCTGCGCGCGCTCGCGCCGGAAGTTTCGACCAAGACCGCGGACGCAATCATGCGCGCGCTCGAGCAGGACGTGACCAAGCGGCAGGCGTCGGCAAAAGAGATGAAGCGCGCGCTGCCCGAGCCGCCGCCGGAGAACCGGTCGGGGCAATTGAGCGGAAGTTTGGGCGTGGCTGGCAAGCCGAGTCCGATCTCGACGCAATCGACGGTGATGCTGGGCAATTCGACTCCGCCGGCGCCTGCGTCGACGCCGGTGCGTCCGATGACGCCGTGGAAGTCGGCAGTATCGAAGCCGGCGCCGCAGTCCTCAATGCCGACGATCGTGCTGAACGAGCCGATCGCCGAGAGAATCAAGAGCGGCGGTGCCACTCCCGACTCGTTCAGCTCTGCGGGCAGCACGGCGGCAAAACTCGTCGGACCGCAGATCAAGAAAGCGATCGAGCTCGGCGGCCGGGCGCGCAGCATTATCGAGCGCAGGATCAAGGCGCTGGCGGCGAATTCGGGCACCGAGCACGTCCTCGACGGCCAAGACCAGGGAGCTGAATCCTCCGGCGTCCGCGTCGTCGTACGGATCGCGTATCGGCTCGACTGGTGAATCGTCGCAAGCGGACACGAAATCGCGGACCGGATCGCGATCGTCTTCGTCGCGCAGCTATTCGCCGCCAATCTCGACCGGGCCGGGCGGCGGCGGACTCTTCGCCAACAACAATAACGGCGCGGTCGATATATCCACCGCGCCGGCCAAGCTGGTCTCGCGCGGCGACGAAGTCGAGTTCGGCATTTTCGGGATGCGTACGGTGATCGGACGATCGCTGGACGCGACTGACAAGCTCGACATCGATCTGAAGAAGCTCGCGCAAGGCGGCGATCGCGTGTCGCGGCGTCATGCGGAGATCGTGCTGCGCGGCGCCGACTACTTTATCCGCGATCTCGGCAGCCTGAACGGCACGTATATCGCGGGCCGCGGCAAGCTCGGTCGCGACCAGCTCTACAAATTGAAGGATCGTGACCAGGTGGTGCTCGGTGGTGCTATATTGCAGTTTCGAAGAGGCTAGCGGCGCATGATCACGTGTCCCGAATGCGGCCAGGAAGCGCCCGATGACGCGAAATTCTGCGATCGATGCGGCCAGGGACTGTCCAAAGCGGCCTCATCCGGCGGCGCAATCGTCGCCGACGCGGCCGACACCGCTGACCGCGGGCGCATCACTCAAAAACGGAATCGAGATCGTCGCGCTGACCAGTCAGACCTCGATCGAAAATCGCTACAGCGCGAAACGCGTCCGCGACGGCAAGACCGAATCGATCGCATTGCGCGAGCGCTTTGGCCCCAATCCGGCGGAGGAGGTTGTCGAAGAAGCGCCAGTCGAGACGCCGATGCCGGCTCCCTCGCGCGCTGAAGATCCAAACGGTCCGAGTGCGAAGACGGCGGAACTCAGACCGCCCGCCGCGCAGACCAACGGGACCGCATCGCAATCGCCACAATCGCACGCCTCCAGTGCGCAGCCGCGCATCGTCGGCGAGCACGGAGGCCGTCAGGCGAAGGCGTACAGTCTGCCGTCGAAGACGCGAGCCCGATGGCTTCAGCATTGGCCGAGGCTGCGGAGAACGCGTCGCCGGATGAAGAGAGTGAAGCGGCGGAAGCGGCGGTCGTAGCCGAGACTCAGCGGGATTCCCAAGGCGACGACGGCGCGCATGAAGATGAATCGCCGGCTTTCGGCGACGATCTCGGCGAGGTCTTCGGACGAGTGCTCGCGCTCTCGCAAATCATGAATCATCCCGCGTTTCAGCGTGCGACCGAAGGATTCGCCGAGAACGGCCGCGTGTACCTGGTTTACGCCGACGAGGAACTTAAACCGATCCGCCGCGGTTCCCAGAAGATGAGCGAGCCTGAAGCGATCGCGGCTGCGGTGCAGATCTGCCAGGCGATTTCGTTTGTGCATCGCAAGGCACTGCGCCTCAACGACATCTGTCCCGAGTCGCTTGCGCTGTCGAAAGACGGGCGGATCAAGCTGACCGGGCTGGACTACGTCAGCAACGACAACGAGCTGCAGAGCGAGCCGATTTTCAACGACGGATACACGGCGCCCGAGATTTATCGCGGCAAAAAGGTGGATAAGCGCGCGGATATTTTTTCCGCCGGCGCGCTTCTCTACACGTGGCTGACCGGCTCGCGGATTCCGAGCGAGAGTTGGCGCGAGGAAGCAGGTCCGGTGCAATTCTATCCGCCGCATGTCGTTACGCCGCGGCTCGAGAACGCGATTCGCCGCGCGATCGCTTTCAATCCCCGGGATCGCTGGCCGACGATCGACGAGTTCAAGGCCGAGCTGATTGCGCTCGGTGGATCGATTCGCCTGCGCGCGGCGGCGATGACCGACGTCGGCCGGGTGCGCGAGCATAACGAAGACTCGGTGCTCGCGGTCGAATACACGCGCGAGTCGATGGTCGAGCCGGCGCAAAGTTATCTGTACGTCGTGGCGGACGGAATGGGCGGCGCGGAGGCGGGCGAAGTCGCTTCTGCAATTGCCGTCCAGACGATCCGGGGTTACATTGAAGCCCGGCTCGATACCGCACGTGGCGAAGTTAAAAACGGAGCGGAGTTGCTGACGGGCGCTCTCGAAGAAGCGAATTCTAAAATTATCGAATATGTTGCGAGCCATCCGGAGTCGCGAGGAATGGGTTCGACCGGCGTCTGCGCATTGGTTACTCCCACCGACGCTGCAGTTGCGTGGGTCGGCGACAGCCGCGGGTATCTGATGGAGGGCGCACTGCTTCGCCAGGTCACCAAGGATCATTCGCTGGTGCAGCGGCTGGTCGAAATCGGCCAGATAACCGCCGAGGAAGCGCATACGCACGAGCATAAAAATGTGATCACGCGATCGCTCGGCGCGCGGCAAAGCGGACCGGCCGGCGCCGAAGCGGTCGTGCTCAAGCTCAAGCGCGGCGACAAGCTATTGCTATGCAGTGACGGGCTGACGGCGCACGTCATGGATCCCCAGCTTCGCGACATTCTCGGACGCAATGCGGATCCTTACGACGCGGCGCGCGAACTGATCGTCGCGGCTAACGCCGGCGGTGGTACCGACAACATTTCAGTGATTGTAGTGTATGCAAGCTAGGCGCGACCGAAGCGCCGGCAATTGAAGTATGGCAACCGCACCCAAAGACACGCCGCAACAAACGGGACCGCTCGCGCCCGGCACTATCCTGCAGGGCCGCTACGCGATCGACCGGCTCTTGGGCGGCGGCGGTATGGGCATGGTCTATCTCGCCCGCGATCAGCGGCTGGCGAATCGTCCGTGCGCGATCAAAGAGATGGTCGATCACTTCATCGACCAGGCGCAGCGAATCGAGGCCAACGACTATTTCGCGCGCGAGGCCGACACCCTCGCGCAGTTGAAGCATCAGGCGATTCCCGCGATCACCGACCGCTTCGAGCTCGCCAATCGTCACTACCTGGTGATGGAGTACGTCGAGGGGCGCAACCTCGAAGAGGAGCTCGCCGTGCGCGGCGAGCCGCTGCCCGAGGGACTCGTAATAGATATCGCGCGCCAGTTGTGCGACGTGCTCGCGCATCTGCACGGGCTGATGCCGCCGATAATCTACCGCGACATGAAGCCGTCCAACGTGATGCTCAATTCCAATGGGCGCGTCGTGCTGGTCGACTTCGGAATCGCGCGGCTGTTCAAGGCGGCGCGCAAGGGCACTATGATCGGCACGCTCGGCTTCGCGCCGCCGGAGCAGTACCAGGGCCTGGTCGATCCGCGCAGCGATATTTATTCGCTCGGCGCGACGTTGCATTACGTGCTGACCGGCCGCGATCCCGAGAAATTTCCGCCGTTCAGCTTTCCACCGGTGCGCGACTTGCGCCCGGCTGTGTCGAGCAACCTTGCCGGTGCTATCGACGCGGCGCTCGCCTACGAGATGGACGCGCGGCCCGGACGCATCCAGGAATTCCGCGACATGATGCTCTACGGGCGCGGACTGGACAGCGCGCGCGTCAGCTCGACCAGCGGAACCGGCGGCCTGTCGCAGTACCAGGATCAACTCGAGTTCGACGACGAGCCGGTCGTTTATCGCGAGCCCCGTAGCGGGCTGCGACGCTCTATCGGCCTGCTGATTTTTCTGATCGTGCTGGCCGGAGCCGCATTCGGCGGGACGTACCTTTATTCAAATCCGGAACTGCAGATGCGGCTCGGACTCAAGCCGCTGTTTGACGGGCTGCCGTGGAAGCATGAGGAGTTGCTGGCCAAGGCGCGCGAGAATCCGCTGGAATTCTCGACGATGACGCTGGCGCTGTCGACCCGCGAGGGCAACGCGCTCGCGCCGCCGCAATCGAAGTTCAACGACACCGATCTGACCAATGCGCGCTACCTGAAATGGACCGCGACCTTCAAAAACTTGCTCGCCGGACTCGAAGGGCGCAACGAAAAAGTCGAGGCGCGGTTCTACGATCCCAACGGACTTCAAATTGCGTCGAGCGACACCAATGTGTTTGTCGGAACCGCGCAGAAAACCGCCGATTTCAGCGGCGTCGCGCTGATGCCGACGATGACCGACAAGCAGCCCGGGACTTACAAGGTCGCGCTCTACTCCGACGACAAGATGCTCACGCAGCAAGGCTTCGTCGTGAACCAGGACGTAAGCGCGAAGAACGCAGCGGCGGCGAGCGAAGCGGCGGCTGCTGCTGCGGCAAAAGCCGAAGAGCGCAAACGCGATGAAGAAGCGCGCAAGCTCGCGATGATCGACGAGCGTCGCGCGAAGCCGCTGCAACTTCGCGCGATCAACTTTCTCAACACCACCAAGACCGGCACCGCGATTTCCGGCGCGACCGACTCTTTCAATGTGTCGAAAGTGCTATTCGTCGGATGGCAGGTCAGCTTCGACAATCGGCTCTACAAGCTCGAGCCCGCACAGTACCGCGTCGATGCGGCGTATATCGGGCCGGACGGACGCACGCTCGGCAGCGTCAACGACTATCAGCCCGTCTCTGTCAATATGAAGACGGTGACGTTCAGCGGACGCGTCGGCAACTCGCGCGGCGGTGCGTTTCTGCCCGGGACCTACACGGTCAACTTTTATTTGAACGGCCAGTATTTCCAGGCGAAGAAATTCGAAGTCGTCGCCGACGCCAATCCGAATCCCTACGCGTCGTATCCGAGCGGAGGCGGCTCAGGCGGCGGCGCTGGCGGCGGATCGACGGGCGGCGGCTCGATGAGTCCGTCGGGCGGCGGGCTGCTCGGACCGACGATTGCAACGGGCACTATCAGCGGTCTCCGCAGCGGCGGTAATCCTACGATGGATCTGCGGCTGCGTCCGCAGCCCAACGGCTTCCTGCTCGGCGAGCTGGTGATTCATCAGTCAGGCTTCGGCATGACGCCGATTGACGGCTTCGTGCGCGGCGATCATCTGCAGTTCCAGGTCCCCTACGGCACCGAGACGTATTACTTCGAGGGCGCACGCCGCAACGATCAGATCAGCGGCACTTTCGAATCGACCCCATCAGGCGAGCGCGGCACCTGGCTCACCCGCACGAACTAAAAATTGGACCTCCTCGAAGATGCGGGAATCCCGCCGCCGAAACCGCCGATAATCACCGACGACGATCGCGCCGCGCTGGCCAGCATGACGCTCGCGCAGCGCCAGTTTTATCTATCGTAAGCGCGTTCTTCGCCGGAGTGGTCGCGGGTGCGGCGATCGCGTACTACCTCGGCTACCACGACATCGTTTTCACGATCTTCAAATGGGCCATCTCGGGAACCGGAATCGCGCTGATCATGAGCACGCTTAACATCGGCGAAGATGTATTCCTTCAAGTGTCCGCGATGCGAACAGAATTATTTCTGGGGCGCACCGTGGGGAATCTTCTCCAAACAATGCGGCAACTGCGGTCTGCCGCTCAACTTGCCCACCGACGTAGACCTGACTCCATGATTGCGGTTTGGCACGCAGACAGAGTCATATTCATAGAAATGCGCTTGAACCCGACCCATCCACGCGCAATGCTGAGTAATCCAGATGGCCAGTAACGTTTCCCGCGAAAAACTTCTCTTCTACGCCGCCGCAGGCGCGCTTGGCGGCTTCGCGGCGTGGGGGCTCTCGGAGCCAATCCTCGGTATCCGATGGGTCTACGGCCGCGACATTTTATTCGGCGCCCTGATCGGCGCGCTGATTAGCGCGTTCCTCGCGTCGATCGAAACGCTCAGCGTTGGCCAGGTGCGTCAGGCTGCGCGACGATTCGTGCTCGGCGGCGTTATCGGTGCGATCGGCGGAGCGCTCGGCTTGCTGGTCGGCGAATTGGCGTTCGACATCCTGGGCGGTCTCAACGGCCGAATCCTCGGATGGGGCGTGCTCGGAATCGCGGTCGGACTCGGCGTCGGGTCGGCGTCGGGATCGGCGGCCCGGCGGCGCAATGGCGCGATCGGCGGCGTGCTCGGCGGTGCGGTCGGTGGATTTTTCTACCAGAGCCTGACGACTACCTTTCCGCAGGCGTTCGGACGCGCGATCGCGATCATTATCCTGGGTGCGCTGATCGGATTTTTCATCGGACTGGTCGGCGAGCTGCTCAAGCGCGGATGGCTGATGGTCGTGCGCAGTCAGAGCCGCAACGCGCGCGAGGGCCGCGAATATCCGCTGACCAAGGGCGTGACGATTATCGGCCGCGCCGAGGAAAGCGACATCGGGCTGTTCGGCGATCAGAGCGTGCTCGGCAGCCATGCGATCATCCGGCGCGAGGGCAAAAATTTCGTCATCAGTCCGACCGGCGGCCAGATATTCGTTAATCGACAGCCGGTGTCGGGCCGCTACGCGCTCAAGAGCGGCGATCGGCTCGAGGTGGGTGGTACGCTGTTTCTCTTCCGCGAGCGATCACAGGCGGCGAATCGATAAGAGGGCTGGGCCAAGTCGTGGGGAGGCAGCCGACGTTAAGAATCCGAATCGCGCGCCTCATTACAACTGCTTCGATTTTAACTTCGATGCTCGCGGGATGTTCGACCGTCAACCAGGGCGGCGGCACTGCTGCGGCGCCGACGACGTCAATGCAGACGCTCGAGTACTACCCGTTCCAGGTCAAGGGATACCAAAACAGTTATCCCAAAAAGACTATCCAGATTCTGATTCCCGCCGACGCGCGCGACGCGACCGGCGACGGCCCGCCGCTGAACGGCAATCCCGCAATCGGCGTCGTCGACGATCAGTCGGGCAGCGTCACCGAGCGATTGTATAGCGCGCCGCTCGGTCCGATTTTTCAGCAGGCCATCGGGCGCTCGGCGAACGAGGCGGGCCTGAGCGCGTCGTCGTCCAGCGACCTCACCTACAAACGCGGCGTCAAGAACTCCGTTGAATATGTGCTCGAGAGCAAGATTCGGCGATGCTGGGTGAAGAAGGCTCGCAACACGAATGGCCAGTATGGTCCCGTCTGGCGGACGATTGCCGACGTTACACTCGACGTTTCGATCTACAAGCCGCCATTCAGCGTTCCGTTCTGGACCGGCAGCACCACCGACACCTACTACGACCCTCCGGTCGGCTCATTCGGCCTCGGCTCCGAGGACGAAGCCGGAATCTACGACGAGCCGGGCCAAGTGCTGTCGGTGGCGATGACGCGGTCGGTCGCGGCAATCTTCCAGCGCCAGGACTTGCGCAACCTGATGCTCGAAGACGACATAAAATCCCACTAGCCGCGCGGTTTCGGCGCGGTCTTTGAACAACCGGTTTGTTGGAATAGCCTAGACAGAGCGCCGGATACTCAATTGCCGAGGCGTGTGCGGATGCTTAAACTCCGCGCGCGGCCGCAAAGTCCGGACCGTATCGTTTTCGTTGTCCGCCAAGAAGGAACACGCTCGATGGAAATCGGATTCGTTGGTCTCGGCAAAATGGGCATGAACATGGTCGAGCGGCTGCGCCGCGACAACCATCAGATCGTTGCCTTCGATCTCGACGATGCAAAACGCAAAGAGGTCTCGACCTTCGGCGCCGACGGCGTCAATTCGCTGAAGGAACTCGTCACCCGGCTTAAAGCCCCGCGCGGCGTGTGGGTGATGGTGCCTGCAGGCGAACCGACCGAGAGCACGATTAACCAACTCGCGGACCTGCTCGAGCCCGGCGACACCATCATCGACGGCGGCAACACCAACTTTCACGACGACGTCCGCCGCGCCGAAGCTGCTCGCCGCGAAGCAGCTGCATCTGGTCGATGCCGGCACCAGCGGCGGTATCTGGGGTCTCAAGCTTGGTTACTGCCTGATGATCGGCGGCGACAAGGACATCTTCAAGCGCTACGAACCGATTTTCAAAACGCTCGCGCCCGCCAACGGCTACGATCACGTCGGCGGCCACGGCGCAGGTCATTACGTAAAGATGGTCCACAACGGAATCGAGTACGGGCTGATGCAGGCCTACGCGGAAGGTTTCGAGGCGATGCACAAGTCGGACTACAAGTTCGATCTGCCGAAGATCGCCAACCTGTGGCGTCAGGGCAGCGTCGTGCGATCGTGGCTCCTGGAGCTGACTGCCAACGCGCTGCAAAAAGATCCGGGCCTCAAGAAAGTCCGCGGCTACGTCGAGGACTCAGGCGAAGGCCGCTGGGCGGTGCAGGACGCAATCGACAAAAGCATCTCGATGCCGGTGATCACGATGGCGCTGTTTACGCGCTTTCGGTCACGCGCCGACAAGGGCGAAGGAACCTTCGGCGAGAAGTTGCTCGCGGCCCTGCGCGACGAGTTCGGCGGCCACGGCGTCGTCAAGGAATAAGCACGAGAGCCTGAGGGTTAGTTATTTATGGCTGTAGCTGCAAATCGAAGCGTCGATCTCAATCATCTTCACCCGATCAAGGAGCGCAATCAGTACGAGCCATGCATCGTCGTGATCTTCGGCGGCGCCGGCGACTTGAGCCATCGCAAGCTGATTCCGGCGTTGTACAATCTCTCGCTCGACGGCGAACTGCCCGACAAGTTCGCGATCCTCGGATTCTCGATGGAGGATCTCGACGACGAGAAGTATCGCGCGTTCGCGCTCAGCGGCATCGAGCAGTTCTCGCGCCGCCCGGTCGATAAAGAACATTGGGCGAAGTTCGCGCCGATGCTGTATTTCAATCGCGGCTCGTTCACCGAAGCCGCCGACTATCAGAACCTGCGCCGCCGATGCGAGGCGATCGACGCCGAGCGCGGCACCGAGGGCAATCGCGCGTTCTACTTCGCGATTCCGCCGGCCTTCATCGACACCTGCTCCGAAGGATTAACCGCGGCCGGCATGATTCATTCGCCCGGCAAGGGCCATCCGTTCACGCGGGTCGTCGTCGAAAAACCGATCGGCTCGGATCTCGCCAGCGCGTCGGAGATCAACGCCGAGCTCGCGCGCCATTTCGACGAGGGCCAGATTTTCAGAATCGATCACTACCTCGGCAAGGAGACCGTCGAGAACCTGATGGTGCTGCGATTCGCCAACGCGATCTTCGAGCCTATCTGGACGGCGCGCTTCGTCGATCACGTGCAGATAACCGTCGCCGAGGCCGAGGGCGTCGGCACGCGCGCCGCGTACTACGATCATGCCGGCGCGCTGCGCGACATGGTGCAGAGCCATCTGCTGCAGACGCTCTGCATGATCGCGACCGAGCCGCCCAACACCACCGGCGCCGAGTCGATGCGCGATGCGAAGCTCGACGTGCTGCGCGCGCTGCGCCCGCTCGGCGACGAGGACATCGAGAAGCGCGTCGTGCGCGGCCAGTACGGTGAAGGTCTCATCGGCGGCGTGCCGGTCAAGGCCTACCGCGGCGAGGATCACGTCGCGCCCGATTCGCAAGTCGAAACTTTCGTCGCGCTGCGATGCTGGATCGACAACTGGCGATGGGCCGGAGTGCCGTTCTATCTGCGCACCGGCAAGCGTCTGCCCAAGCGCTCGAGCGAGATCGCGATCTACTTCAACAGCGTGCCCCGAATCCTGTATAACGCAAATCCACGCGCACCGTTGGCGCCCAATATGCTTACCATCAGGATTCAACCCGACGAGGGTCTCGCGCTCCACATCATGTCGAAGGTGCCGGGCTCCGCGACCAAGCTGCAGCAGGTCAAAGTCGATTTTCACTACGTCACTTCGACGCCCGAAGCATACGAGACGCTGCTCAACGACGTGATCGTCGGCGACCAGACGCTCTTCATGCGGCGCGACACGGTCGAAGAAGCGTGGAGATTCGTGCAGCCGATTCTCGACGCATGGGATCAGTCCCCGATGGATCCTCCAATCTACGCAGCCGGCTCATGGGGACCGCTCGAAGCGGCGCTGATGATCGCGGCCGACGCACGCACCTGGCGAACGCTTTAGGAGCGAACCGATGAGCGGCGGAATCACACTCACCCGTCACATCATGACCAAAAACGCGACTGCGATTCCGGTCGCCGACCTCGCGCTCATCATGGAGCGCATCGAGCTGATCGCCAAGCGCATCACGCTGGAGCTTGCAGCGGCGGGTCTCAGCGGCGAGCTTGGCTACACCGGCGAGACCAACGTGCAGGGCGAGAAGGTCAAGAAGCTCGACGATTGGGGCAACCAGGTTTTCCTGGACGCATTCGAGCACGGCTACCCGGTATGCAGTCTCATTTCCGAGGAAATGGACGAGCCGCATCATTACTCAGTCAACTGCCGCGACAATAGCTACTGCATACTCTACGATCCCATCGACGGATCATCTAACACCGACGTAAACGGATCGCTCGGCACTATCTTCGCCGTCAAGAAACGCGCGCCGAAGCACAGCAAGGGAATCGACGATATCCTGGTGCCGGGAACGCAGCAGCTCATCGCGGGCTATATTCTATATGGGCCCAGCCGCGCAGCTTGTTTATACCGCGGGCGCCGGCGTCGATATCTTCACGCTCGATCGGACGCTCGGCGAGTTCATTCTGTGGAAAGAAAACGTGAAGATGCCCGCGCACGGGACTACCTATGCCGTCAACCAGGCCAACGCGAGCAAGTGGCACGAGGGCGCGCGCAAGTTCCTCGCGCATATTACTAGTCGCAAAGACAAACGTACCAGCTATTCGCTGAGATACTGCGGGGCTTTCGCCGCCGACTTCCATCGATGTCTCCTCGAAGGCGGAATCTACATGTACCCCGGCGAAGTTGCCGAAGGCGGCAAAGCCAAGGGCAAGCTGCGCCTGATGTACGAGCTCGCGCCGCTCTCGATGCTCGCCGAGCAGGCCGGCGGCCGCGGCTCGACCGGCAAGGGACGGATTCTCGACATCGCCGCGACCGCGATCCACGAGCGGCATCCGATCTACATCGGCAGCGCAGAGGAAGTCGCGCTCGCCGAATCGTTCAACGTCGAAGGCTGACCACGCGAGGTTCCCATGGATGGGCTCATCCTGGCCGGCGATGTCGGCGGGACCAAAACTGAACTCGGGCTCTTCAAGCATTCAGCCGGCACCCTCGATCTGGTCCGCGAACATCGCTATGCGACGTCGCAGTTCGGCAGCCTCGAAGAGGCGTGCGCGGATTTCCTCGGGGCAGGCGCTGCGGTGAATGCTGCATGCCTCGGCGTGCCCGGTCCGATAATCGACGGACGCGCACACGCCACCAATGTCCCATGGCAACTCTCTACCGAATCGCTGTCGCGCGCGCTGGGCGGCGTCCCGGTTCGCCTGCTGAACGATCTCGCGGCGATCGCATACGGCATGGTTCATCTCAAGCCCAGTGAGTTTGCGGTTTTGCACCGCGCGGAGAATCCACCCGAGCACGGCAACATCGCGGTTATCGCGGCCGGCACCGGTCTCGGCGAAGCATCGCTGGTCTGGGAGGGCAACGAAAACAAGTACTACGCGGTGGCGTCCGAGGGCGGGCACAGCGATTTCGGGCCGCGCGGCGAGGAGCAGATCGAGCTGTTGCGGTTCATCGCGGCCGAATTCGGACACGTCAGCTACGAGCGCGTCCTCTCGGGCCCGGGTCTCTGGAACATCTATCGATTTCTGCGCCGCGAGAGCCACACCGACGAACCCAGTTGGCTGACCGCGGAAATCGCCAAGGGTGATCACGCCGCCGCGGTGAGCGAAGCGGCAATCGCAGGACGCGACCCCGTATGCGTTCACGCGCTCACCATGTTTTGCGATATTTATGGTTCCGAGGCCGCTAACCTCGCGCTCAAAGTCCTGGCGCTCGGTGGCGTCTATCTCGGCGGCGGCATCGCGCCGAAAATTTTGCCGATGCTTACGGGTGGAGCGTTCGTGAAGGGATTTTTAGCCAAGGGCCGGCTGAACGAGATCCTCAAGCGTATCGAGGTCCGCGTCTCGCTGAATCCAGCCGCCGGCCTGCTCGGCGCAGCCCATTATGCGGCAGCGATGTTGTGATATAGGAGTGCAAACTGCAACGACACTCCCGATTGGAGACTAGGGGTATGATGACCAAGCGAGTTCGAGAGATTCTTGGCTATTACGATTCCGAAAACGGCAGCGTGCGGAACAACCTGTCGCGGATGCTGAACCATGGCAAGCTTGCGGGTACCGGCAAATTCGTGATCCTGCCGGTGGACCAGGGCTTCGAGCATGGACCCGCGCGCAGCTTTGCGATGAATCCGGCCGCGTACGATCCGCGCTACCACTTTCAGCTCGCGATCGAGGCGGGATGCAACGCGTTCGCGGCGCCGCTCGGAATGCTCGAGGCGGGCGTCGCCGAATTCGTGGGTGAGATTCCGCTCATCCTCAAGGTCAACAATCACGATGTGCTCAACGATGAAAAAGATCCTGCGCCCTCGATGACCGCGAGCGTCAAGGACGCGATGCGGCTCGGCGCCTGCGCCGTTGGACTGACAATCTACCCGGGGTCGGCGCAGGAAAAGTCGATGTACGAGGAGGCGCGCGCAATCGGCGAAGAGGCCAAGGCCCACGGTCTGCCGCTCGTCATCTGGTCGTACCCGCGCGGCTCCGGCATCAGCAAGCAGGGCGAGACCGCGCTCGACGTGGTCGCGTACGCGGCGCAAATCGCGGCGCAGCTCGGCGCCAACATCATCAAGGTCAAGCCGCCGACCGCGTTCATCGAACAGGCCGAGGCGAAAAAGGTTTACGACGCCAACAAGGTCCCGGTCGAGCCGTTCTCCGCACGCGTCAAGCACGTCATGCAGTCGGCGTTCGACGGCCGGCGCATCGTGATCTTCTCCGGCGGCGTAAAGGAGACCGACGAGTCACTGCTCAACACCGTCCGCGGGATTCACGACGGCGGCGGCTACGGCTCGATCATCGGCCGCAACAGCTTCCAGCGCCCGAAGCCCGAAGCGATCGCACTGCTGAGCAAGGTCATCGACATTTACAAAGGCTGAGTCGGCGCGAACCGACCCTAACCCCTTCCCATAGATGGGAAGGGGAACCGGACGCGGAAGCTGGTGAAAAAATGAAGTACTCCGAGTACCAGCATCTCCTGTTCGAGCGGAAGGACGACGGCATCCTGCTCATCACGATCAATCGTCCCGAAGTTCTCAACGCCACCAACAGCCGCCTGCACTGGGAGTTGAGCCGCGTGTGGCTCGACATCGCCGACGACGACGAGACCAACGTCATCGTGGTGACCGGCGCGGGGCGCGCGTTCTCGGCCGGCGGCGATCTCGAGATGATTCAGAACATGGCCGCGAGCCCCGCCAACATCGGCAAGGCTATGAAGGAAGCCGGCGACATCGTCTACAACATGATCAATCTCGACAAGCCGATCATCTCGGCGATCAACGGCGTTGCCGTCGGAGCGGGATTGGCGGTCGCGTTCATGGCGGATATCAGTATCGCGTCCGAGTCGATGCGCATCACCGACGGTCATCTGCGACTCGGCGTCGCGGCCGGCGATCACGCGGTGATCATCTGGCCGCTGTTATGCGGCATGGCCAAGGCGAAGTACTACCTGATGACTGCCGACTTTATCGACGGCAAGGAAGCCGAGCGCATCGGGCTGGTGAGCCTGTGCGTCCCCGCCGATAAGCTGATGGACAAGGCGATGGAAGTTGCGCGCAAACTCGCACGCGGCCCGCAGCAGGCAGTGCGCTTCACGAAGCGCTCGCTCAACAACTGGCTGCGCGTAGCCGGCCCGGCCTTCGACGCGTCGCTCGCGATGGAGATGATGGGATTTTTCAGCGCCGATTTAGCAGAAGGCGTCACCGCCCTGCAGGAAAAACGCCAACCATCCTTCCCGGGGTTCGCCAAGCCGAAAAACTAGCAGCGGCGACTGGAGGGTTGCGCGCCTCTTTTGACGCGGCGTGCTTTTTGAAATACGCTGTGCATCGTTTGAAACGATCCTAACCAGAACGGGGAAGAAAATGTTGACCAAGAAATTCGCGCTTGCTGCGGCCTCGGCAATGCTCATGACAACCGTCGCGTTTGCGGCGCGGCCCGCCTTCGCCTCCACCAAGGTCGATTGCGACGCCGTAATGAACGAGCTCAACAGCGGTAAGAAGGCCAAGGAAGTCGCGACAGATCTGAGTATCTCGACCTCCAGTGTCTATCGCTGTAAGCGCCACGCGAAGGAAGCGGCGAAGGCCTCGACCAAGTCATCGATGCAGGCCAAGAGCGGTAAGGATGCGCCGATGGCGCCGATGGGAGCGGCCTCGCCTGCGATGGCGGCGCCCGCGGCACCTGCGGCGGCTGCTTCTCCGAAGTAATATTGCGTCTCGATGCGTCGCGAGCTGTGAGGCTCGCGACGCTTCGTGCTGCGCGCTCTCTCGACGACTCTATCGCGATGCCGAAATGCGAACTGTGCGAGCTGCGTGATTACACGCAGCGCTATGCCGATTTCGTTCACCCTTTCAAATTTACAATCCTCGATTGCGACTCGTGCGACACTCCGATGGCCGTCCTCGGAGACCATCGCGCGGTGCCGACCGACGATGAGCGCGCATTCATGATCGAAGCGCTGTCACTGGTCGCGCGCGCGAAGTACGGCGCCGACAAATTCGGCATCGACGACGTGATGCGCCAGATTCCCGACCACTGTCACATGCACGCCCGCCCTATTCGACGCTGGCAGTATTAGCCGCCGCACTGCCCCGTTTTCACAAGCCAAACGTATTACGGCGCGGTTTCGCGAGTTTTACCCATTTGGTATGCGCCTCATCTTATGCTATATGCCCGCCGTTACGCACGTTGCTTTGGGGGAAGCGGCGTTGCGGGTTGGAGACGGCCGCGAGGGGGCGCTCCAGCTCGGTTCCCTTCAGGAGGTATGGGGGAAAATGGCTAACGGAACGGTTAAATGGTTCAGCCCGAAAAAGGGCTACGGCTTCATCACGATGGAGGACGGGCAGGAAGTGTTCGTCCATTACAGCGCCATCGATGGGGCAGGATTCCGCTCGCTCGAACAGGGTGAGCGCGTCGAGTTCGAGGTGGCGCAAGGCCCCAAGGGCTTGCAGGCCTCGAACGTCGCCAAGGGATAGGGCGCGCGGGGGATTCTCAGGGTAAGGGGGGCTTCGTTTCGCACTCCGACATCTCGGAGCGGCGTTTGCGCCGTGGCGTCGGCGCGCGCCCGTGGTTGTGATATGACGGCGGCATGAGTGACGCAGTACCGCTCGGCACCCGGCTTCGATTCGGCACGATGGTCTCGACTGCGAGTCGCGAAGAGGCGACGCGCGGCCTCGAATCGATATCGCGATGGGGTTACGAAGTTCTGTGGGCGCCCGACCACGTTGCATTCACCGGACCGGTCAACGATCCGCTGACGACGCTCGCCTACCTGGCGGCGCTCGCGCCTGAACTCACCTTCGGCACCAGCGTGTACCTGCTGCCGCTACGGCATCCGGTCCCCGTCGCCAAGATGGTCGCGACGCTCGACCGTCTGCTGGGCAGTGGGCACTTCATCTTCGGGGTCGGCGTCGGCGGCGAGTTCCCGCGTGAGTACGAAGCCTGCGGCATACCAATCAAAGAACGCGGCGGCCGCGCCACCGAATCGATCCAGGTGATGAAGCGGCTATGGAGCGGCGATCGCGTCGAGCATCGCGGCAAATATTTCAGCTTCGGCGAAATCAGCATGCAGCCGCGCCCCAAGACGTTCGGCGGTCCTCCGGTCTGGATCGGCGGACGCGCCGAAGGTCCACTGAAGCGCGCCGCCCGATTCGGTGACGGATGGATGCCCTACGTCGTCACACCCGAGCGATTCGCCAAGGGCCTCGATTTCATCGGGATGGAAGCGGAGCGCGCCGGCCGCAAGCTCACGCTCGTTCGGCACCTGCGTCCAGATATTCTGCACGCTGGGCGAGAGCGTCGAAGCCGCGCACGCAGTCGCAGGAAAATTTCTAAGCAAAAGATACGCGGTGGATATGAACGACGCCGCGAAACGCTACGGCGCGCTGGGCCGCCCCGCCGACGTCGCCGCAAAAATAAACGAGTACATCAAAGCCGGCGCCCGCGACATCGGCATCGACGCCGTCACGCATCCGTCAGAGCGCGCCGCGCAAGTGGAACAATTCGGCAAGGAAGTAATCCCGCTCCTGAATCTGTAATCTTAAATCTCGCCTCCCCCGTTCGAGGGGGAGGCCGACGCTCGTCATCGAGCGTCAGGTGGGGAACAACATTTCCGGATTCAGAATGCGATCATTCCAAATCCCGTAAAATATCCTTCGCGTCGGCGTACGCCTCGGGTTCGCTGGCCCACGGGGTTCTCTCGAAAATTTGCCTGATCTCGAACTCTCCCAGCGCCCGATAGCTCTCGAACTGTGACTCGGTAAACCACTGATTCGCGGTGGACTCGTGCGGAAACTCGGGATGCTGCTGTTCGTAGTTGAGAACATCGGCGGTTTCCTTGCCGGTAATCGTGGGCTTGATAAAAATCAGTCGGCCGTCGGGCCGGGATTTATCGATGTCGTCGTAATGAATCGTTCCGACGCTGCAGTAAAGAGTTGGACCGGCCGGCGGACTGCCCTTGTCGCGCTTTTGAAAGTTTGAAAACGACGCAAAATCGATCGAGATTCCCATGTCGGTTCTGATCTTCCGAATCGCATTGCCCAGATTTTCAAACGCGAAGTTCTTATCCTGGTCCGCATCGACAACTACGATCGTATGGCATCGCCGCAGCACCATCTCGTACAAGCCCAGGTTTTCGAAGTGGCCGCCGTCCGACAGATACACGTGAGGCTTCTGATCGTTGGTCCGGCCCAACCCTTCATCGAGCAAATATTTGGCGCCCTGTCCGGGGTTGGAATACATGTAGGTGTCGCTGCCCGCAGTGCCGGGATTTCCCAGCCACCATCCCAGCCGTGCGTTGAACAACGTCAGCAGCATCGAAACGATCGGCGATGAGCTGTAGCCCATATCCGGGCTGACCGCCGCGCCAGAAATCGCGGTCGCGGTGCCGAGCGTGATCGGCGTCGCCGTCTCCTTGCGCGCATGGTGGGGCTTCGTGAACGGGAGATAATTCCAGCGCGCATACTCCGACGACGGCCGGTAGCCGACCCAGAAACTCCCCGAATGCAGCGGCGTAACGGTGAAGCTCTCGGCCTTGCGTTCCTGCCACGCGAGCTTGGTTGAAACGGGCTCGACCATGTTCAGCGTTATATTGATAAACGGCATGAGCTTGCGGGGCTTCGGCCCCCGCTGCCATAAATCCTTCATGGCGAGGTTGTCCTTGGGATCGAATCCGGTGAGTGGATTCGGGCGGCGCGCACCTTTCTCGCGCGAGGCTCCCAGGTAAGCGCGAATCAGCCGGTTTCGGTACATCGCGTGCAGCGAGTACTTGTTCGGATCGACAAAGATCGACATCCCGCCGCCGAGCAAAGCCGCCAACACGATCGCGAGGACCGCGCCCCATAGCGAAACGGTATGCGCGGGCGCAAATGGCAGCGCGAAGTTATCGGTCGTCCATTGCACGAACCAGCACGCGACCACCGCGAGCATCGCGAGAATGAGCACGATTGAGATTGCGCCAAGAATCGGGACCGCACGCTGAAGCGACGCCGAGGACGACTTGGCGGATTCGCTATCGACGTTCGCCGGAGTGCTCGCACTGAATCCCAGATATGCGGTGGCAGCGCTCACCGCCAGGCCGCTGACCCAGGTCCACAGCTTATTCCACCACGGTCCAGCGAGGCCGAACAGCTCCGGTCCAATCAGCGAGATAGCGAAGAGTGCGGCCCAGCCGAAGCTCGCGATCAGGATCCAGGCGCCCATCCGCGACCAGAACTCGCGATCCTCGTCGTCGGTCCAGAACGTCGACAGCCCGACGAAGATCGTCGCCGCGATCAGGAACACCACCATCACCAGCGGCGGCGCAAAGCTCAGGTATCGCTCTGGAGTTTGCGCCATGTGCGTGTGAATCCAGACGCAAACGATCACGAGGTAATAGAACAGCGCCACCCCCAGCAGCGCGCTCAACAACATCGCGATTAGATCCCAGATGAAGCGCTTGCGCATGCCCAATGAAATCGCAAATGCGAACCATCCAATCAGCGCCGACACGCCTCCGATCAACAGAATTTCGTGAAGCTTGCTGTAGTCGCTCAGTCTGAAGAGGTATGCGTGGTAGATGTAGGTCGCCAGCAAGAACGCAGATAGCATCAGCGGCGCCAAACAGTAAGTCAGAAAGTCCGGCTGCTGGCGATGACGCAGCCACCAAAGCGCCCATCGCGACTTGACCGATCTCTCCTCCAGGATTGCGAGATGACTCGGCCGCGCCATCCCCTGGTAGAACATCGAGCAGGCGAAGCCGAGTACTACGAATAGCAAACCCACCCACTTGGCCAGCTCATGGCGACCGCATGATACACAGGCCGGCACCTGACGCGTCGCGACGAGGAACAGGCGCGGCACGGCGAGCATCGCAACCAGCAGCGGCAGCAGCACGATCCAGTTGAGCAGCAGGTTGCGAAGGTAGGTGGCGCCGAGCGTCCACGTGTCGACGGAAAACAGGCCGGTGCGTGGAGTCAGGTAGTTGCTGAAATTCCGCAGATAGAAGATCGGGTCGGGCTCAGGTTCCAGCTTCGACTCCGTAGGATTGCTGAGTTGGTGGATTACCTTGGACAGGTCGCCCTTGTTCCAATGCGTCCACGCGGCAAGCCATCCACCGAGATAGCCGCCGCCGGATACGGTCGAGAGGTAGTGGAACTTGTCGAGCAAGCCCTGATGCGCCAGACCTTGCAGCGCGCCCAGGCAAAAGGTTGCACTACGAATCCCGCCGCCGGAAAAACACAACGCCGAAAGGTTCGCATCATGAAGGCTGCCGACTACTCCGGGCATAATCTTATCGGCCACCGGTCTGACACCGCCGGCGAATACGCAGTCCAGCAAGTCGCGATTCAACGGCTTGCGCTCGTCGTCGGTGACGGGCTTTACCTGCACCGCCTTTTGCTCCTGCTCCAGAACCGATCGGGCAATTGGGACGTTATGGAAAGCGTTGCCGAGGTTCGGAGTTGTCAGCAGCTGATTGAGCACCTCGAGCGCGGTCTTTTTGGTGTCGTCGTTCGGCTCCAGCTTTTCGCGATCCAGCTGATCGATCCTGGCGGCGAAGGGAGCGTCCGTGATGAGTTTGGTCAGGTCGGGTTTGCGCGCGGCAATCTGCGTTGCCAACAGCGAGAGCTGATCGATATCGTTCTCAGAGTACTGGAATGGATCGGGCGGCAGATCAGCGGGTGCTTTTTCAAACGCAACCAGCTCTTCGGAAAGCACCTGCCAGAGGTGCAGCGGCCATTCCATTTAGAAATCCCCCCAACCTGGACTTACTGGCCGTTAAAGCTAGTTTTTTGGCGAGTGAATGACTAGTAGCGCTTTCCTACTTCAGCGGCCACACACGATCCCATCGCTCATCGTGGATTCTCGGGAACACCGGCTTGCGCATCGGGCGCTTGAAACGCATCTGCCGGATAACCCATCGGCACCAATGCGATCAGCTGATACTGCTCGGGCACGCCGAGAATCGCCTTGGTCTCGGATTCCTTGCTGGTAAGCATCGTGGTCATCGCGGTGCCGACGCCGACCGCGCGCGCCGCGAGCATCATCAGTTCGATCGCGGGGAAGATCGAGCCGTAGGTTGCGCCGAAGTTGAACAGGTCGGCTGCGCTGCCGCGCTCGACGCGCATCTTCGGCCGATCGAGAAAGACCACGACGTGCACCGGCACGATCGCGAGCTGCGCGGCGAACTCGTCGCCGGTCTTGAGCGCCTTGACCGCGCGCGGCGACAGCGTGGTGCGGCCACGGATGATCGCGCTGTCCTTGTACGGACCCCACACTGATTCGTACAGCTTCTGAATTTCGCGGCGTGCATTCGAATCGCGCACGACGACGAACTCCCACGGCTGCGCGTTCGAGCCCGACGGCGCCATATTCGCCGTCTCGAGAATCTTGATCAGCTCCGCGTCGGGGATTGGCCGGTCGAGGAAGCGGCGCATCGTGGGCGTTGAGGTGGCGACATCGAAGAAATCCATCGGCGTCCTCTTTTCTCGGTGAATCAGACCAGTTCGATCGGATGTTCGCGACGCGCGACGACGCGGCCGACGATCGCGGCCTCGCGATGCCCACAGTTCTGCAACTCCGCGACCAGCGCAATCGACTGCTCGTCGGGAACCGCTATCAGCAAGCCGCCCGAGGTTTGGGGATCGAAGGCGATGGTCGCGATCTCGTCGGCAACTTCGTCGGAAATTCGGACGCTCGGCGCATAGTACTCGCGATTGCGCTCACCGCCGCCGGGAATCATTCCAGCGCGGCATTGCTCGAGCACTCCGGGCAGCAGCGGCAAATCGGATTCCTCGAACACGAACGTAACGCCGCTGCCCTCGGCCATCTTGAGTGCGTGACCGACGAGCCCGAAGCCGGTGACGTCGGTGGCGGCGTGGACGTCGTACTTGAGCATCGTGGATGCTGCGGCGGCATTTAGCTGGATCATCGAGCGGACCGCGGCCTGGTATGCGTCGTCGCCGAGCGCGTCGCGCTTGAACGCGGTCATCAAAATTCCGGTGCCGAGCGCCTTGCTGACAGCACGAGCGCGTCGCCAACTTGCGCGCCGACGTTGCGCACGATTCGGCGCGGATCGATCACGCCGGTGATAGCCATCCCGAATTTCACTTCCTCATCGGCGACGGTGTGACCGCCGACGATCACGACGCCGGCCTCGCGCGCCTTGTCGGCCGCGCCGCGTAGAATGTCGGCGAGCATCTCACCGGGCAATCCGGTTTGCGGCCAGCATACGATGTTGAGCGCGGTGCGCGGCACCCCGCCCATCGCGTAGACGTCCGACAGCGCGTTGGCGGCGGAGATTTGTCCGTAGGTGAAGGGATCGTCGACGACCGGAGTGAAAAAATCGACGGTGTTGACGATCGCGAGATCGTCGGAAAGACGGAACACTCCGGCGTCGTCGCCCGTCGAGATTCCGACGAGCAAATCAGGATGGCTCGGCAAATCGAGCCGCGCGAGGACTGCAGAGAGGTCCGCCGGACCGAGCTTACCGGCTCAACCCGCAGCCTTGCACCGCGCCGTCAGGCGAATCAGGTCGCCCCGCGAGGGATTATTGTCCTTCGTTTTGGACATCGCAGATATTGTCGCGCATCGCGGAGAGGAAGTCAGCGGGGCGCGGGTATCCAGCCCTGAATTACACGACGTTTTGCAATGGCTCAGATCTATTGAGTACCGTTTTACGCGTTCAGTAAACTTGGAACGTGGAGAAATGCGGCCTCAAATAGCTAACCTCTACCATCGTATTCAGAATGACTCGACTCAAACACCCGCAATTGCTCAGCTCCAAAAGACGTCTGGAGAAATCTGGGGAGCGCCAAGAAAAGGTGGCACTGTGCCCTCGGTTAAAGCCTACTACGGGAGTCTTCCAAGCGACTGAGAAAGGAATCGAATTTGTTACGCCAGTCCCCGGCGACCCAAAATACAGCTCCCCAGTTGAAGCACATTGGTATCATCCACATACTCTCGGCGTTCAACTCAATAGCAGAGGGTTCGCATTTATTCCCGCTACTGTCGTCAAAATAGTGTAGGTGCTTTATGCTGCACAAAAGAAAAGTTGATGATGTTCAGTGGGTTCCCCAAGCGACCCTCAAAATTCCTGTGGATTTCTTTCGTAAACGAGGCATCAAATTTCACGAAGGGAATGACGATCTGGATCAGTTCGTGGGATCGGATTTGCTAGACGCCGAAGGGCGTATGTTTATCCTGCGTTCTTATCGCGGCTATCCGAAGGGAACGACCACGGTATACCTGCCCTTTGAACTCGATAGCGCAAGCGAGATCAAAAGCGCGATTGCCACAATTCTACGACGCTTCGAAGTGCCAAAAAACGCCCTTTTTTGGCAGCGATATTCCATCTCTTGAGACTCTGATTTAAAGCGTCAACCTCTCCGCTGCCGCTATGTCCAGTCTCAGTCAATCCTGCGCCCGAAATGGCGGCGTCCCCTCCGAAATTGGCGACCATTCGAAAATGGACAAAATGGCGCAGAACGCGCGGCGCGCGGAATTGGAATTTTGACCCTCACCCACGCGGGACGCGCGGCCACTCCCTGATAGAGAGAGGCTAGGAGCGGAGGCGGCGGGTGTCGCCGACGCGCGTGGTTACGCCGGCGTGGTCGAAGTGATCCAGGAGCGCGATTGCGAACTTGCGCGACGCGCCTAGCAGGTCGCGGAACGTCGCGGCGGTTATTTCGCGATGCGTCGAGAGATGCTCGACGAGGCGATCTTTTGCGGCGTCGGCGGCGGCGCGGCTGAAATACAGGTCGGTGGCGATTTTGACGATGCGGCCCTGACGTTCCATCGCGACCAGTACGGTTCTCAGGTGCGGTAGTTGGCTGACGGGAATCTTTAATGCGTCGGCCAGCTGCTTGAGATCCGGCGGTTGGAACTGTGCAGCGGTTAGTACGGCTTCGATTCTCTCGCCAAGCGTTTCGGTGGCGCCGCCTAGCTGCACGCGATGGGTCTTCAGGCGCAGCACGCTTTCTTCGCGCACGATTTCGGACTCGTGGCCGATACGATCGATGATCGGACGGAATGCGCGCGCGCCGATTTCGTAGGGCAGCCGCGTGCGCATCGCTTCCATCTCGAGGCCGGCTGACAGTGGCTCTGCCTTGTGATGGGTCGCGAGCGCGTCGAGCGCGAAGCGTTTCAGATCGTCCCAACGGGCGCGCGTCGTGAAAGCTTCTTCATCGCCCACTGACAGTTTGACGAAGCGCGGGGCGTCGCGGAGAGCGGCGTCGGCCTCGGCATCGGAATATTCATCAGCGTCGCAAGCCTGGTCGTGCCGAGCGCGAAACTTTCCTGCAAATTGATCAGCGCTTCGAGCGCGTCGGCACCGGTCGAGTCCTTGAGCATCCGGAGACTGGCGCGATAACTCTCGACCGGCTTGCGGACGCGGCGGCCGAGCGGATTGAGCACGATGCCGCCGCCGAGCGTGCGCGAATTGGTTTCGTCGCGGATGACGAAGCGGTCGCCCGCGAGCGCGACGACTGGATCCTCCGCCACCAACTGCGCGAGGCCGGATGCCTTGGGCGCGATCGCGCCTGCGTCGTCGAGCACGATCGCGCGCGCGATCGTCTCGGCGGTGCCGATGAACAATCGCACGCGCGTGTTGTTCTTCAGCGCGCGCTTCGCGGCCGGGCGAATCTCGAGCGATGCGTCGAAACGCACGGTCGCGGAGTCGAGGCGCTCGTCGGCGAGCACGTCGCCGCGCGCGAGGTCCAGCTTTTCAGCGCCGGTTAGATTCAGTGCGACGCGCTGGCACAGCCCGGCGCTCTCGACGGAGTCCGAATGCACCTGGATCGAGCGCACGCGCACCTCGTTGCCCGAGGGCAGCACGCGGAGCTTCTGTCCGACGCGTACCTCGGCGCCCATCGCAGTGCCGGTGACAACGATGCCGTGGCCTTTGATCACGAACGCGCGATCCAGCGGCAGCCGGAAGACGCCGGTGGCGCGGCGCGCCTGGAAGCCGTCGAGCTGACGGACGATCTCGGCACGTAAGGTGTCGAGGCCGGCGCCGGTGATCGACGACACCTCGATGACGGGCGCGTCGGCGAGCGTAGTGCCGTCGGCCAGCAGCTCGATCTCGTCGCGCACGTCGCGGATGCGCGCGGCATCGGCGAGGTCGGCCTTGGTGATCACGAAGATGCCGCGTCGAGTGCCGAGCAGATGCAGGATGTCGAGATGCTCTTCGGTCTGCGGCATCACGCCGTCGTCGGCCGCGACGGTGAACAGCACGAGGTCGATGCCGTGCGCGCCGGCGAGCATGTTGCGGATGAAGCGCTCGTGGCCGGGGACATCGACGATGCCGGCGCGGGTGCCGTCGGGCAGCGTGAAGTAGGCGAAGCCGAGATCGATCGATATCCCGCGCTCCTTTTCTTCTTTGAGGCGGTCGGTGTCCTGGCCGGTGAGCGCCTTGATGAGCGCTGTCTTGCCGTGATCGATGTGTCCGGCAGTGCCGATGATGGCGTGGGTGATGGGGGTGGCCATCGTGGGATTTATACTGGCGCGAGGGCGAGCAACCTAACCCCTAACCCCTTCCCGAGCGAGAAGGGGGACAAGATAAGAAAAAGAGCTACTACATCTGCTTGGTGTACATTGCCACGTCGAAGTAGTCGCGCCATGCGCTGATCTTGTTGCCACTTACTTCGAATACGCCTGCTACCGGAAGCGAGATAGTCTTGCCATTGTCCAGATCGAAGCTGTCGACGCGCTCGTTGAAGACCAGGTTGCCGCTGCTCGCGCTGTGCAGGACTTTGAAATGGAGCGACTTGACCCCCGGCAGGATTAAGGTGTTGAAGACGTTGCGGATTGCGTCTTTGCCCTTGGCCGGTTCGAACGGGATGTTGTGATAGACGGCGTCGTCGGTGAAGAAGCCGAGCAGTTCGTCGACGTTCTTGCGCGGCCATGCGTTGCAGAAATCAGTCACGATTTTTTCAGCGTCAGTTGCCATCGCGATTCTCCTATTCGTTGTCGAGATAGAAGCGGTCCTCGTCCTTGTTATAGCCGAACAGCTCGGCGAAACGTCCCCAATTCACCATCGTCTGAAACTGGCGCTCGGGCTTTTCGCTCGGCAGCAGCATCGCGAGATGTTCGAGCACGACTTCCTTGGTCAGCGACTTATCTTCCTGGCCGTGAAGGAGGCGGATGAAGTAGCTGAAGAGGCTGTGCTTCTTCAACTGCTCGCGCACGATGATCTTGCGCTCGTTGATCTTCGCGTCGAGAAATTGTTTGCCGAGCGGCTCGAGCACCACGTCGCCGGCCGGAGTTGAAACCAGGCCGATAATTTCCCCGGCCTTCATCACCTTGAGCAAATCGCCGAATTTGAAATTGAGATCGCGCGCGATTTTGTAGCCGTCCTCGCGACCGCCGCGATCCTCGAGCAATTCGAGCAGACCGAAGACGAGTGTCAGGCCGGCATCGGGTAGCGGAGTTATGTTCGGGGTAGCCATCAGCCGCGCTCCTCGATCAGCGAAAAGACCTTGTCGGTCAGCGCGTTGAAAGCTTCGGCGCGGCGGTCGCGCGGCCGCGGCAGGTCGACCTTGAGATCCTTGACGATGCGGCCGGGGCTCGCCGCCATCACGATGATCCGATCGGCAAGCTCGATTGCCTCTTCGATGATGTGGGTGACGAGCACGATATTTTTCACCGGCATGTCGGGCGACTGCCAGATGTCGAGCAATTCCTCGCGCAGCGTGATCGCGGTCAGAGCGTCGAGCGCAGAGAACGGCTCGTCCATCATGAGCACCTTGGGCTCGACGGCGAGCGCGCGCGCGAAACCGACGCGCTGCTTCATCCCGCCCGAGAGCTCGCGCGGGTAGGCTTCTTCGAAGCCGTCGAGTCCTACTTTGTCGATATAGATACCGGCGCGCTTTTCGCGCTCTGCCAGTGGCAGTCCCTGCGCTTCGAGGCCGAGCTCGACGTTGGCCTTGACCGACAGCCACGGCAGCAGCGCGAACGACTGGAACACGAGCGCGCATTCGAGATTGATCCCATCGACCTGTCGTCCGCGGTACAACACCTGTCCTGAGGTCATCGGCACGATGCCGTTGATGATGCGCAGCAGGGTTGATTTGCCGCATCCCGAGGGCCCGACGATCGCGACGAACTCGCCTTCCTCGACGTTGAAGTTGATGTCGTTGAGCACCTGCAGGGTGCCCTTGGCATGCGCGAAACTTTTCGAGACGTTTTTGAGCTCGAGGAAGGCCATGGGTCAGATGAGTCCGAATCGCACATTGTCAGGACGCGTCAGTAGTCCAGCCTGTAGCGCTCCGTGGCAAGGTTATACAAGGGCCGCCACATCAGGCGGTTCAACAGTAGCACCACCGCTATCATTGAAAGGAGGCTCAGCAGGATCATCACGCCGTTGCCGGATTTGTAGGTGGCGGCGTCGAGCAACGAGCCGATTCCGAGTACCTGGTAGGTCTGATTTTTGTAGACGAAGTATTCGGACAGGATCAGCGCGTTCCATCCGCCGCCCCACGCGGTGATGCTGCCGGTGATCAGCGACGGCGTGACGGCCGGGAGGATCAGCTTGCGCCATCGCGCGACGCGCGAGAGGCCGAAGGCGCGCGCGGCTTCCTTCAAGTCCTCGGGCACCTGGTTGATTCCCGCGAGCAGGTTGAAGAGCAGGTACCATTGCATGCCGGTCAGGATGAGCAGGATCGACGCAAGATTCATCCCGCCGGTGACCTCGATCACGAAGATGACGATGATCGGGAACAGCGCCGTCGCGGGCATCGAGCCGACGATTTCAGCGATCGGCGAGAGGACGCGGTTGAAGCGCGGATTCTCGCTGGCTGCCAGAGCGCACGGCACCGTCCACGCGAGCGAGATCGCGTAGGCGACGGTCATGCGAATGGTCGAGAGCAGGATTGCTTCGGGAATCTGTTTGGCGTCGGAGGGCCACGGCTGCGAGAGCGTTCTGATCAGCGCGAAGAAGCCGCGGGCCAACGCCCAGATGGTGAAAATCACGATTGCGCCGATGATGAGATTCCGCACGATGGCGCCGACGCGCTTGCTTTGTTCGGGAGAAAGCTGCGGGCCGCGCGGAAGCGCTTCGAGCGTACGGCCGATGAATCTGATCGGCGGCACGCAGGATCGAGCGCAGTGCGCGCGTAACTGCGGGGCCGACGCCAGAAAGTGCATCGAACATCCCGAGCGACTGCACCGCGCCGGACGACGCCGCAAATTCGTACTTGAATTTTTCCGCCCAGGTGGACAGCGGCTGCCACACGATCATATCCATCGCACACGATGATCGCGAGCAGTGTGAGCAGGCCCGTTGCGAGATCGAAGGTGCGTCCTTTCTCGGCGGCCTCCCACAAAAAACTGCCCAGCCCCGGCAAGCGATAGCTGGCGGGACCGACCGTGATGATTTCGCACGCGATCAGGAAGTACCAGCCGGCGACCCACGACAGGATCGAGTTGTACACCAGCTTCGGCACGCTGGCCGGCAGCAGCAGGCGCTTGAACTTCAGCCATCCGCGACCGCCGAAAGATCTCGATGCACTCCCTCGAGTCCTCGGGGATCGTTTTGACGGCTTCGTAAACGCCGAGCGCCATGTTCCACGCCTGGCTGGTGAAGATGAGAAAGACGGCGGCCATCTCGACGCCGAGGCGGCTGCCGTGCGCGAGCGCGACGAAGAAATAAACCGCGGCGGGAAAAAAGCCGACCACCGGCACCGACTGCGCGATGTCGATGGCGGGAATCAGGATGCGCTCGTAGAGCCCGCCGCGCGCCGCCGCCATGCCGTAGATGATCGAAAAAATCAGCGCGATGATGTACGCGGCGAGCATCCGGTAGAACGAGCAAAACGCGTAGTATGGAAGATGTTGGAGCGAGACCGGGACGTTGTGAGGAATCAGATGTTGCGGCGTGGCTGCGATACGCGAAGAACAGCGCGATGATCGCGGCGAGCGCGAGGAACGAGAGCGATGCTGTTGACCAAACGTCGCGTATTTATTTCGAACCTGGGCATTGTCGCGTGACCCGAATCTTCCAGCATAGCGGCGCGGGCGGTTCGCTCAAGTGCAAATTGCATTGCGGATGGATTAATTTTGCGGCGCGCCGCCGTTGACAACGAGCGGCGCGGGCAATAGCGAGAGCGCAAGAGCGGTGAAAAAGTGACGGGCGAGGAAAGATTTCCAGACGACCAGTGGCGGCTCGACGATGAACCGACTCGAGCGGTCGAGCCTGAGCCTCCATCGGAAGCGCCGACCGCGAAGCTCATCCTACAACCTGAGCAGCCAGCGGCTGACGCGCGCGGTTTACGTCGTCACGGCCGAGCATCTCGGATGGTACGTCGTGGCGGCGTACGCGCTCATCACGCGCACGGTGGCTCTGGGAGCGCGCCCGCTCGACGCGCAGCAGGCGCGCGACGCGATGGCGGCGTTCCTGATTGCGGGTCACGGCCGCGCTGCCTTCGCGTTGTCGGACGCGTCGTGGGTGACGATACTCCAGGGATGGATCTTCGCGGCGATCGGCGCGTCCGATGCGACCTCGCGAATCGTCGTGACGCTATGCGGCCTGCTGATGATCGCGAGTGGCATTCGCGCTGCGTCCGGCGCTGGGACGCGCGGGAGCGATTGCCTTTGCCGCGATGATCGCGATTTCGCCGAGCGTCGCGTATTTTTCGCTCGGCGGTTCGACCGCGATCGCGTCGGTCACGTTCATGATGGTCGCGATCGCGATCGCCGAGAGCATGCGCCGGCGTCCGACGATTGCTGAGTGCGGCGGCACTCGGCGTCGCGATAGCGCTGTGGCTGAGCGCTGATCCGATCGGCTATGTGACAGCCTCCGCGATGATTGTATCGCTGATCCTGGTCGGCGTCGTCGACGCGGTGAGAGTCGATCATCGAAGGTTGCGCTTGCGCGTATGGTGGGATCGGCGCCGCATGCTGGTCATCGTCGTGTGCGGTCGTGGCGATCGGTTTGTGGATCGTTCTGATCACAGCATTTTTTCACCGGCCGCTCGTGACCTCCGTGGAATACGACGTGCACGCGGCATTTGCGCCGCCGTTGATCGCTTCGCGGCACGCCTTGCACAGAATCGTTCCGGTGCTCGCGTTCTACGACTTTATGGTAGTGGCTCTCGCGATCGTCGGTGCATTTGCGATCGTCTCGCGACGTATCGGCGATCGGTTTGCGGCGTGGTCGCTGGTGTGGGCGATAGTCAGCGTCGCGCTGATTGCTACGGTCGAGCGCGAATCAACCTGATGCGGTCGTCGCGATCGTGATGCATGCTGGCGATGGTCGGCGCTTACGCGGTGGATTGGATGCATCGGTTGGAGCGATGGAAGTCGATTCGCTATGCGATTGCCGTGGGGATCGCGCTCACGATCTACGTTCAGATCGCGGTCAATTTTGTGCATCCCGCGCCGGACACGAGTGAAGCGCCCTGGCGGCGGCATGCGCTGTTGTTCTGGTCGATGCCGGCTACTTCGATTCGGACGGTGAAGGAATGTGAGCGCGCGAGGAGTTCCGTGACAACCGGCGCGAGTGCGAGCGTTCCCGACGATGCGCCGCAAGTGCAGTGGTATCTGCGCGACTATGCGCAGGCGGACTCGCCGGCGGACGCGAACATCGTCGCAACGCTGGGCGCGACGGAGAGCGGCGCCGTCGCGGGCAATCCCGACGCGGCGGGGTTTGGCTTCGAGGAATCGTGGAATCCTGAATTTCATGCTTTGACGCCGGTCGTCGCGATCAAATATTTTTTCACGCAACGCGCCTGGAGCGAGGTCGAGATTCGCGATATCGCAGATCGCGATGCAGCCGCAGAAACCTAACCCCTAACCCCTGGTTTGGTTCCTGAATTGTTGCGTGCGGGTGGGTGCTTTGCGATAAACTGCAAAGACTGCGTATCGCGTATCCAGTTTTTCACGGTCGCGCGAACCCGAATCCGGTTCAAACTCAAGGAGTATCGATGGACGCTGTCGTGAAATTCCTGCAACCCTACCAACTTCATCCGGTCGTCGATCACTTCTCGGTCGCGCTGCTGTTCGTCGCGGTACTGATCGATCTTTTCGCAGGCGCCAATCGCATCTGGATGCGCTACACCGCGCTGTTGTTGATGATCCTCGGCGCACTTGCAGCGGGCGCGTTCGTATTTCACCGGCGACATGGAGGCCGACCGAATCTGGAACGCGCTGGGCCAGCCGGCCGCGCGACGTGCTGAATCGGCACGCGCAGTTGGGTGAGTATCTCGCGATTGGCTTTGGCGTCCTCGCGGTGTGGCGAATCATGATCCAGGCGTTCGGCTTCATGGCCGGATCGCGCGCGATTTATCTAATCGTCGCCATCCTCGGGATCGCGACGCTTGGTTACTCGGCGCATCTCGGCGGCGTGCTGGTGTACGACTACGGCGCCGGCACTGCGCTGATGGCGGCGGCGCCGGTGCCGTCGGAAGGCGCGAGTCCGACTGCGGCGCCAAGTTCCTCGGAAACGATCCCGATGGTGTCCGTGCCGACTCCGATGGCGACATCGACGCCGGCTGCGGCGACTGCCGGCGGCGCCGATGACAAGTCCGGCGAGCACTGTGCCGACGCCCGTTCCCACTGTTGCACCCTCGGCGTCGCCAAGCGCGGCGAGCATGTGATGCAGCTCGAGCTCACCGAAAATTCTGAAACAGGACAGGAGTAATCATGACCCAGCGTCTCGGTTTTGGCGTGTTTCTCGCGCCGCATCATCCCATCGGTGAGCATCCTACGCTCCAGTTTCAGCGCGATCTCGAACTCGCCGACGTGGCTCGACGAACTGCACTACGACGAGTTCTGGGTCGGCGAGCATCATTCAGCGGGATGGGAAACGATCGCGTCGCCGGAAATGTTCCTGGTCGCGGCGGCCGAGCGCACCAAGCGAATAAAGTTCGGCACCGGCGTCGTCTCGATTCCGTACCATCATCCGTTCAACGTCGCGCAGCGTATCGTGATGCTCGACCATCTGAGCCACGGCCGCGCGATGCTCGGAGTCGGGCCGGGCGCGCTGCCGTCAGACGCGGTGATGCTCGGAATCGATCCGATGACGCAGCGCGACCGGATGGACGAGGGCCTCGGCGTGATCCTGCGCCTGCTCACCGAGGACGAGCCGTTCAGTTACAAAGGCTCGTGGTTCGAGCTCAACAACGCCGCGCTGCAGATCCGCCCGCTGCAGGAAAAAATTCCGATCGCGGTCGCGTCGACGATCTCGCCGTCGGGAATGAAAACCGCCGGCAAGTACGGCGCGGGCGTGCTGTCGGTCGCGTCGTACTCCGAAGAAGGGTTGATGGCGCTGCCGACGCAGTGGAATTTCGGAGAGACCTCGGCGAAGGAATTCGGCAATACGATCGATCGCGCGAACTGGCGAATCGTGATGCCGTTCCATCTGGCGGAATCCAAAGAGCAGGCGATGCGCGAAGTCGCGGCCGGGCTCCAGAAGTGGCAGAACGAATACATCGTCGGGATTCTCGGCACGCCGAATCGTCCGACTTTCCCCGACGGCTACGAAGCAGCGAAGCGGATGAGCGAATACGGCGGCGCAATCTTCGGCACGCCCGACGACGCGCTCGAGCGTATCGCGCGCTTGCAGAAACTGTCGGGCGGCTTCGGCACGATCTTGAGTTTCGCGCACGACTGGGCAACGCGTCCGCAAATGATGCGCAGCTACGAACTGCTCGCGCGCTACGTGATGCCGCGATGCCAGGGCCTGATCAAACCGATCGAAGCGTCAGCAGCGCGCGTGACCGCCAACAAGCAAGAGCTGATGGAAAAAGCCGGCGGCGCGATCCTGAAAGCGATCCGCGACTACAATGCGGTGCATCCAAGGCAGAAGTAGGGAGGGAGGAACTTTATCTAATGTGAAACCCGCGGTGGGTTTCACGCTTCCTTCGGCAGGGCTAAGCCCTGCACCTTAGAATTAAGAAAGATGCGGGACTTTGTCCCTCTTAGAAGTTTTTTGGAGAGAAGCTGCCGGGATCTTGCCTCTCCCGTGAAGTAACGGGCGAGGTAAGATCCCGACGCCTACTTCAATTCCCCGAGGAACCTGAGAGCAAAAGGGCGTCCTCGCCATTTTGCGATCAATACTGGGTGCAGGGGTCACCCCTGCCCGAGGAGGTGTGGAACCCGTGGTGGGTTCCACATTCAATCCCGTGACAACCGTTGTCACGCTTGTGGAAACAACGCTGCGCGGCTCTTGAAGCTCCGATCCCTGGAGCACACGATAGAGATGTGGCGCGGTAACATTCGCGCCGCGCCGATGTCAGCTTCTCGCGAAATCATAATCTCGGAGCGCGCCAGCGAACGTATCGCGGCTGCGCGCGCGTGGCTCGAGTCACAGCCGCCGGCCAGCGAAGTCCTCGTGATCGCGTCGGTCAAGGAAGCTGCCGACGACCTGGTGCGCGCGTTCGCCGTGTCGCGCGGCGCAATGCTCGGGGTGCATCGCTTGACGCTCGACCGGCTGGTCGGATTGCTCGCAGCCGAGGAGCTTGCCGACACCGGCCTCGCGCCGGCGGACGGACTCGCGGCCGAGGCGGTCGCCGCGCGCGCGGTCTTTCGCCTGGCGCCGACCGGAGCGCTCGCTCATTTCGATTCGGTGCTGAAGCTTCCCGGTTTTTCGCGGGCGCTGGCGCGCACTCTGATCGAGCTGCGATGGAACAATATTGGCGCCGACGATTTGCGCGCACTCGGCGGACGCGGGTGTGGCGATTGCCGCGACGCTCGCGCAATTCGACGCCGAGCTGGTGGAAGCGAAGTTGATCGATCGCGCCGGGATACTGAAAGTCGCAACGCGCGCTGCGCTGGCGAGCGAGCCGCCGCGCTTCGTCGGACTGCCCGATTCTGCTCGCTCGATGTTTCAATGGAGAGCGCGCTCGAGCGCGATTTTATAGCCGCGCTGGCTGCGCGTTCGCCATCGATTCTTGCGACGATTCCCGCCGGCGACTCGTCCGTGCAAACAATCCTCGAAGACGCGCTGGGCGTGCGCGCAACTGCTGTTGCGCCGACCGTGGACGAGAAGCTCGCGCCGTCGCTCGTCGTCTCCAGACACATTTGTTCGCCGACACTGCACCAATCGAGCGCGACGTGGACAACAGCGTGACGGTGATTTCGGCGCCGGGCGAGATGCACGAGTGCGTCGAGATCGCGCGGCGAATCGCAGCCGAGGCGCGGCGCGGAGTGCCGTTCGATCGAATCGCCGTGTTGCTGCACGATCCGATTCGCTACGCGCCGTATTTGCAGGAAGCGCTCGCCCGCGCGGACATCCCGGCGTACTTCGCGCGCGGCACGCGGCGTCCCGAGCCCGGCGGTCGCGCGATGCTCGCGTTGCTTTGCTGCGCCGCGGAAGATCTCTCGGCGCGCCGCTTCGCGCGAATATCTTTCGCTCGCGCAAGTGCCGGACGCCGACCGGCCGATGTGACGACGAGCCGGCGATCAGCTCCGACGCAGAACTCGCCCCTGCGCCAATCGAATCAGATCTCGAAGTCGAACCCGACGCCCCGCCAATTGAGAACGCTGATGTCTCCGATCCGGTACCGGTGATCGAAGGAACAACGCGCGCGCCGTGGCGATGGGAACGCTTGCTGGTCGATGCGGCGGTGATCGGCAGCGCGCAGCGATGGAAGAAAAGGCTGGCGGGTCTGGGCAACGATCTCGCGGCGCGACGCGCGGAGATTGCGGACGACGACGCGCACCTGGCGAGTCTCGAGCGTCGAATTCTCGACCTCGCGCATCTCGGCGAAGTCGCGATGCCGATTCTCTCGATGCTCGAAGCGGCGCCGCGCGATGCGACCTGGGGCGACTGGCTGAAATTTCTGCGCGGTCTAGTTGACCTGGCGATTCGCGATCGCGAGCCGGTTCTGGCCGCGCTGGCGGAGCTCGAGCCGATGGCGCCGGTCGGCCCGGTCGGACTCGACGAAGTGCGCCTGGTGCTGAACGATCGGCTCGGGCGGCTGGAAGCTCCGCGACGCGTTCGCCGCTACGGCGCGGTGTTCGTTGCGCCGCCGAATCGTGCGCGCGGAATGGAGTTCGACGTCGTGATCGTTCCGGGTCTTGCCGAGCGGATGTTTCCGCGCAAGCTGACCGAGGATCCGATTCTTTCCGATTCGGCGCGCGCGCGGCTCAGTCCGTATCTCGCGCGCAACGAGCGGCGCGTCGGCGCGGAGCGGCTTGCGCTCCGAATCGCGGCGGGCGCGGCGCGCGAGCGCGCGATGTTTTCGTATCCGCGCGTCGATCTCGATCAGGGGCGGCCGCGAGTGCCGTCGTTCTATGCGCTCGAAGTTTTGCGCGCCGCCGAGGGCCGACTGCCCGGCTTCGACGAGCTGGCGACGCGCGCATCGTCTCAACCGACGACGCGGCTGTCGTGGCCGGCGCCGGCGAATCCCGCCGACGCGATCGATGACGCGGAATTCGATCTGGCGGTGCTCGAGAAACTGGTCGATGCCGATCCGCAGACGACGATTGGCGCGGCGAACTATCTGCTCGGCGCCAACGTGCATCTGGGACGGGCGCTGCGCGCGCGGGCGCGGCGATGGCTCCGGCGGTGGACGCAGTCCGACGGGCTGGTCGATCCGGACGCGGCAGCGCTGGCCGCGCTTGGGGAAGCATCAGTTGAGCGCGCGCTCATACTCGCCGACTGCGCTGCAGAATTTCGCGGCGTGCCCGTATCGCTTTTTTCTGCAAGCGGTCCATCGGCTGGAGCCGCGCGACGAGCCCGAGGCGATCGAGACGCTCGATCCGCTCACGCGCGGCGGCCTGTTCGCGGAAGTGCAATACGAAATTCTGTCGGCGCTGCGCGAGCTCGACGTGTTGCCGGTCACGCCGGACGATCTGGATGACGCGTCGGGACTGCTCGACGAAAAGCTGGACGAAGTTGCCGAGCGAAAGCATGACGAGCTGGCGCCGGCGATCGAGCGCGTGTGGCTCGACGGAATCGAAAGCATCCGCGCCGACCTGCGCGAGTGGATGCGGCGCGCGGCCGACGATCCGGAACATTGGCGGCCGGAATGGTTCGAGCTCGGCTTCGGGTTGAGCGATCGCGCGCATGCGGGATCCGCATAGCTCGGCGAAGCCGGTGTCGATCGAAGGCGGACTTGAGTCTGCGCGGATCGATCGATCTGCTCGAGCGCGATCCGGCGGGGCGGATTCGCGTGACCGATCACAAGACCGGGAAAGTGCGCGCGGAGAAGAACTTCGTGATTGGCGGCGGCAAGACGTTGCAGCCGGTTTTCTATGCGCTCGCGGCGGAACAGGTGCTCAAGGAAAAGATTTACGCCGGGCGACTCTACTACTGCACCGCGGCCGGCGGTTACGAGGAGCGCGTCGTCGAGATCAACGACGAGGCGCGGCGCGCGTCGCGCGATTTCGTCGCGATCGTCGAGGAAGCGCTGGAAGCAGGATTTCTTGCCCGCCGCACCGGACGATCGCGAATGCGACTGGTGCGACTACAAGCGCGTGTGCGGCCCTTACGAGGAGCGTCGCTCGAAAATCAAACCGAAAGTGCGGCTCAAGTCGCTGAAAAAGTTGCGCGAGATGCCATGACGATCGCGAACCAGACAATCATTACCGACCAACTGGTGCGCGATCGGATTCGCGACGACCTCGACGTCACGCTCGTAATCGAAGCGGCGGCCGGCACCGGCAAGACCACGGCGCTGGTGAATCGAATCGTGTCGGTGATCGGGTCGGGGCGCGGCGAGCTGGCGCGAATCGTCGCGGTGACGTTCACCGAGAAAGCGGCGGGCGAGCTGAAGCTGCGGCTGCGCGCGCGAAATCGAGCGAGCGCGCCAAACCACCGAGCCATTGAGCGAAGGACGCGCGCGCTTCGATCTGGCGCTCAAGCAACTGGAAGAAGCGCGCATCGGCACGATTCATTCGTTCTGCGCCGACCTGCTGCGCGAGCGGCCGGTGGAGGCGCAAGTCGATCCGATGTTCGAAGTCGCGCCCGAGGACGTCGCGGGCGAGATGTTCGACGCCGCGTTCGAGCGATGGTTCGAAAAAATCCTGGACAATCCGGGCGAGGGGATGCGCCGGCTTGCTGCGGCGGCGCGATCTGTCGGCGCGCACGGGACCGCGTGCGATCGCGCGCCGCGCGGCGCTCGAGCTGATGAACTGGCGCGATTTCGATTCGCCGTGGCAGCATTCGCCGATCGCGCGCGACGCCGAGATCGACGCGATCATCGCGGAGGTCGAAGCGCTCGGCAAACTTGCCGAACTTGGCGAGGACGACGACTGGCTGGCGAAGGGCCTCGACGCGATCGCGCGGCCGGTGGCCGAGGCGACGCGGCTGGAGGCGGTGCGCGGTCGCGACTACGACGCGCTCGAGTCGGTGCTGGTCGCGCTTTGCACGGGTCGGCGCTGGGACTGGAAGGGATACGGCGGCGGCTTTGGCGACGTCGAGCGCGAGGAGATTTTTCGCCGGCGCGCCGAGCTGCACGAACGGCTGTGCAAGTTTCGCGACGATGCGGGGGCAAATCTCGCGCCGCTGCTGCGCGACGAATTGTGGCCGATCGTCGCCATCTACGAAGACATTAAGCAGCGCGCCGGCCGTCTCGACTTCCTCGACCTGCTGCTGGTCGCGCGCAATCTGGTTCGCGACAATCCGGCGGTGCGCGCCGAGCTGCAAAATCGCTTCACGCATATTTTTGTCGATGAATTCCAGGACACCGATCCGCTGCAGGCGGAAATTCTGCTGCTGCTTTCGTCGGCCGATCCCGCCGAGACCAACTGGCTGAGAGGTCAAGCCGATTCCGGGCAAATTATTTATCGTCGGCGATCCGAAACAATCGATTTACCGTTTTCGCCGCGCCGACGTTTCGCTCTACCAGGGCGTCAAACAATTGCTGCTGATGCATGGCGCCCAACTCGAGCATCTGACGGTAAGCTTTCGCGCGACGCCCGCGATTCAGACGATGGTCAATGCCGCGTTCGCGCCGCTGATGAGCGAGGAATCCGGCACGCAGCCGCGCTATGCGCCGCTTGACGCCGTATCGCGCTGAGCCGGCGACGCAGCCGTCGATCGTCGTGCTGCCGGTGCCGGAGCCGTACGGCGATTTCGGGCGCGTCGTCAATTGGAAAATCGACGATTCGATTCCCGAGGCGATTGCCGCGTACGCGCGATGGCTGGTGCATGAAAGCGGATGGACGGTGACCGAGCGCGAGGCGCCCGACGTGCGCGTGCCGATTCGTCCGCGCCATATCTGCATCCTGTTTCGCCGCATGAATTCGTTCGGGCGCGATATCACGCGGTCGTATCTGCGCGCGCTCGAAGCGCGGCATCTGCCGCACGTGCTGGTCAAGGGCGGATCGTTCAACGAGCGCGAAGAAGTGATCGCGATTCGAAATCTGCTCGGCGCGATCGAGCGGCCCGATGACGAGCTGATGGTGTTCGCTGCGCTGCGCGGTCCGGTGTTCGCGCTGTCGGACGCGGCGCTGCTCGAATTTCGCATGACGCATCGGCAGCCTGCATCCGTTTCGCAAGCTGCCCGACGATCTGCCCGAGAGTCTCAAGGAAGTGAAGGGCGCGCTCGAAGTGATCAAGAGATCTGCATCGCGGGCGCAATCGACGGCCGATCGCCGAGACGATTGCGATGCTGCTGGCTGACGACGCGCGCGCATGCGGGATTCGCGATTTGGCCGACGGGCGAGCAGGCGCTGGCGAATATCATGCGAATCATGGACCAGGCGCGGCGTTACGAAGCGCGCGGCGGGACGACGTCGTTTCGGGCGTTCGTCGATGAGCTCGAAGCGCGCGCGGAACGCGACGAGGCGAGCGAGACGCCGATCGTCGAGGAAGGGACCGAGGGCGTGCGCATCATGACGGTGCATCGCGCGAAGGGCCTCGAGTTCCCGGTCGTCATCCTGGCCGATATCACCTGCAACGAAACTCGCGAGAACGCGTCGCGATATATCGAGCCGGCGTCGAAGCTGGCCGCGATGGAACTTGCGGGATGCGCGCCGCGCGAGCTGCAGGAGCATCAGTCGCGAGAGCATCGCCGCGACGTCGAAGAATCGATCCGCCTGCTGTACGTCGCGGCGACGCGCGCGCGCGATCTGATCGTCGTGCCGGCGGTTGGCGACGAAGAGAGCGACGGCTGGCTCGCGCGGCTGAATCCCGTCGTCTATCCGGCGAATACGGAACGGCGCGCGCCGATGTCGACGCATCCTGCGGGATGCCCGGAATTCGGCGACGACAGCGTGCTGACGCGACCGCCGAAGGCGCCCGGCAAAGTTAAATCGGTGGCGCCGGGACTACATCACGCGCAGCGCGGAGCGCATCAGATCGTATGGTGGGATCCGCGGCTGCTGATTCTCAACGTCGAAGAGAAGATGGGGCTGCGGCAGGACAAGCTGCTACAAGCCGACGACAACAAGCTCGTGTCGGATCGCGGCGTCAAGATGCATGAAGAATGGAGCGCGAGGCGGGCGGCGATGCTCGCGGCGGGAACGACGCCGCGGATTAACGTCGCGACGGCGACTGAACTCGCGCTTGCCGCGCCGGCGGACGGACCGGCGTCTGCAGAAACAATTGCGATCGAAGAGACGCGTCGCGATCGCGGCCGGCCTCATGGCAAGCGCTTCGGCTCGCTGGTGCATCTGACGATGCTGCGTGCGCCGTTCGACGCGGACGCGCGCGTGATCGGCAAAATCGCGGCGAGTGGCGCGAAGATGATCGGTGCGTCGGACGATGAAATCGGCGCGGCGGCTGACTGCCGTCGTCGCGGCGCTCAAATCTCCGCTGATGCTGCGCGCGCGGCGCGCGCAGACTGTGATGCGCGAATGTCCGCTGATGATCCGGCTCGAAGACGGCACCGCAGTCGAGGGGATCGCGGACCTCGCGTTTGCGGAGAGCACGAACGATGGCGCGGTCTGGACCGTGGTCGATTTCAAAACCGATGTCGAAGTCGCGCCGCGCCTCGACGAGTATCGCGCGCAGATCAGGTTCTACGTGCGGGCGGTCAGGGAGAGCACGGGGCGTCCAGCGAGCGGCGCGATTTTGTGGATTTGAGGGGAAGGGTAGATCACTTTATTAAATGTGAAACCCGCGGTGGGTTTCACGCTTCCTTCGGCAGGGGTGACCCCTGCACCCAGTACTAATCGCAAAATGGCGAGGACGCCATTTTGCTCTAAGGTTCTTTTTCCTGTGTCATTCCGTTCTTGTGTCATTCAAAGCGAAGCGAAGAAGCCCGGCTCTTACCTCTCCCAGCGGGAGAGGTCGACGTGAGTCTGCGAGCGGCGGGTGAGGGCGCTGGCATCGAGCTGAATCCACGCGCCCCCTCACCCGCGCCGTAGGCGCGACCTCTCCCGGCGGGAGAGGTAAATCGGTGCTTGGTGGATTCGATGTATTTGTGCTGAAATCTTGACGCGAGGGAATTAGCGATGGCTATCGACATTATATTTGGCGAACGGGTGACCGCCGGCGTCGAGGCGGACGTAAAAGCCGATCAGTTGTGGCTTAGCGCCGGCGACTTCAAACGCGTCAGCGGATGGGAGTACAAACCGCAGGGATTCTGCAAGGGCGACGTCTGCGTGCCGATACCCGACGCGCGCAAGAGCGAGTTCGTTCGCGGCGACCGTTACAATCTTGCGGCGCTGGCGAATCTGCTGGGACAGCCAGTCGTCGCCGACGCGGAGCATCATGCGTGGTGCTTCGGCGAGGCCGCGTCGGAGCGAAAGCGGATGCTGACGTCGCTCGACGCGCCCGATTTCAGCCTGCCCGATCTCGACGGCAAGATGCATTCGCTGTCTGAGCTATCGCGGCAAGAAGGTTCTCCTCGTCTCATGGGCGTCCTGGTGAGGATGCCGCTTTGACCTGCCAGTCTGGCAGGCCCTTTACGAAGAACTAGGACCGAAAGGATTTGTGCCGATCGCGATCGCATTCGACAGCGGCGGCAATGTCGCGACCGAGCCATGGATCAAGGCGGCGAAACCGACCTACCCATGCCTGATCGATCGGCAGCATCTCGTCGCCGAGCTTTACGACATGATCAACGTGCCGACTGCGGTCTGGATCGACGAGCGCGGCAAGATAGTTCGCCCGAGCGAGCCTGCCGGCGTCACCGACGCGTTCCGAAAAATGAATCACACGACCTTCTCGATTCCTGCCGACGCGATGAGCGAGCTGCAGGCAAAGCGCAAGGCTTACCAGGACGCGCTGCGGGACTGGGTGGTGAAGGGATCGGCGAGTCGCTTTGCGTTGAGCGAGGCAGAAGTCCTGAAACGGATGCATACGCCGGACGACGCGCAAGTTCGTGCGGCCGCAAATTTCAGGCTCGGCGAATATCTGTTCGAGCATGGACACGCGGCCACGGCGCAGAAATATTTCGAGGAAGCCAAGCGGCTGCGTCCCGAGAGCTGGAACTACAAGCGGCAGGCATGGGCGCTCGAAGATCCGATGAAGCCGGGCGGCCCGGAGTTCTGGGCGGCAGTCGATGCGTTGGGCGACACAAAATATTACCCGGGCGCGGAAGATATATAGGAAGGGTAAATCACTTGATTGAATGTGAAACCCGCGGTGGGTTTCACGCTTCCTTCGGCAGGGGTAAGCCCTGCACCTTAGAATTAAGAAAGATGCGGGACTGCGTCCCTGTTAAAGGTTTTGGGGCGGGGAATTACCTCGCCCGTTATTTTTACGGGAGAGGAGGCCGGCGGGCGCAGCCGCCGGTAGGTGAGGGTTCTGCGGCTCAAGATGAAAGTGCGACGCGTCGGAATTGATTTTGCACAATCGCGAAATACTAATCGTCGGATACGGATCGCTGCTCAGCGGCTACGGCCTGCTGGCTGAGCGGCGCGGTGGCGCCAGCCGGCTGGTCGCGCGCGATGTGCATCCCATTTCGATCCAGAACGCGCGGCGTGGGCTCGCCAAGCCGTCGAGCCACGGCAGCTACCTCGCGATGGATATCGAGCCGGTCGATCGCAGCGCTCCAATCAGCGCGTCAATTTCGAACCGACAATGCTGGAATCGGCGGGCTACTGCTTGACGTTCGATCGTGAATCCGCGCCGCTGATTGCGCGGCGCGAGGAGTACGATCCGGATGCGTTCGAGCGGTTGATTGGACTTGCGGATCGCGCGGGCTTGCCGCTGGGCGAGTTCCTGATGGAGATCGCGACCGACACGAATTTCGATCTGCTCGCATACCGGATCGCGCTGCGTACAATGCTCGACTACACATCGCCGGGATACATTTTCCATCCGATTGAAATCGACGACGGGCGCGTCGCGATTATTGCGATCGGGTCGGGATTCGACGGCAGCGGAGATTCCGAAGATCGTTTCGCGCCGCCAGCAATACGAAATGGACCGGCTGCTGACGCTCGATGAGTCGATGCGCACCGAAATTCCGGGTTTCGATCGCGCCGGCCAGATCGGCTACTACGCGGAATGTCTGCTCGGCGGATTGCACGGCGTGGACGTGGGCGATTTGGCGGCAGGCTTCGATGCCGAAGCGGCTTGCGTACTCGAACTCGCCGCGCATCTCGGGCCGATAGCGGCCGGCGAGCGCGAGCGGTTTATCGAGGCGACCTCGCTCGACGCGATGCGCTACGACGAGCGGTTTCTCATCGGAATCGCGCGACCAGCCTGGCGGCACTGCTCAAGCTGGCGGGCGTTGTATAGTGATCAGCGTACGATCGATGGCGGCGAACGCGAAATTTTCAATCCATGTCGCGAAAGAGAATCTGAAATTCTCGGCCGCGCACTTTATCGCCTACCCCGGATTTCGCGAACCGCTGCACGGCCACAACTACCAGGTCGGCGTGTACGTCGAAGGCGCGATTGGCGAAGACCGGCTACGTGATCGATTTCGGGCTGATCAAAAAGCTGACCAAGGAGATCGTCGATCGGCTCGACGAGCGCACGATCGTTCCGGGCAACAGCGATTGCCTGACGATCGACGGTCTCCACGCGACGGCGTCGTGCGAATCCGCTACGAGCGTGACGAGTTCGTGCTGCCCGCAGCCGACGTGTGTATCGTGCCGATCGTGCATAGCTCGGCGGAGGAGCTCGCGCGCTACATCTGGGACGAGTTGGCGGCGGCGCTGCGCGCGCGCGGTGCGCTGACGCTGAAGTGACGACGATGGAAATCTCGGTGGCCGAAGGTCCGGGACAATCGGCGCATTATCGCAATTCGACCTAGCGACATCTGACGCTTTCAGCGTTCTCTTCGTAACAATAACTCGCTGTTTGCTTTGTCTATTCTGTTCACTGGCAGTCATTGCACTGTCAACTAGCTGCGCGTCGTGAGACGATCTGCGACGCAAGGCGGCGTGTGTTCTATTGCTGAGTCGTGCGTTCAAAGCGAATCAACAGATGGGCATTGCAACCGAAATATGCGGAGCGCGAGACGCCGTTTGCGGTCGAGCGCGCGCTGGTCGGGGAGCATCCCGCGATCGTGAAGCTGCGCGCGCTGGTCGAGCGCGTCGCGCCGACCGAGGTCACCGTGCTGATCACCGGCGAGAGCGGCACCGGCAAGGAAGTGGTGGCGCAAGCGATTCATACGCTGTCGCCGCGAAGCAATCAGCCGTTCGTGCCGGTGAACTGCGCGGCGATTCCGCACGACCTGCTCGAGTCCGAAATGTTCGGGCATGAGCGCGGCGCGTTCACCGGCGCGGCGGGATCGCGTCATGGACTGCTGACGACCGCGGATCGCGGCACGATCTTTCTTGACGAAATCGGCGAGATGCCCGGTGCGCTTGCAGGCGAAACTGTTGCGCGTGCTGGAAGACGGCGTGGTGCGTCCAGTGGGCGCGGATCGTGGCGCACGAGTCAACGTGCGCGTGATCGCGGCGAGCAACGTCGATCTGGCCGAGGCGGTCGCGAAGGGCGCGTTTCGCGAGGACCTTTTCTATCGGCTCCAGGTCGTGCCGATCGTGATTGCGCCGCTGCGCGAGCGGCGCTCGGACATCCCGCTGCTCACCGAACATTTTCTCGATCGGATTCGCGATCGCACGCCCGGCCGTGAACATCGCAATCAGCCGCGAGGCGATGGTCGCGTTGTGGTCGTACGACTGGCCCGGCAATGTGCGCGAGCTCGAGAATATGGTCGAGCGACTGGCGATTCTGTGCGAGGGACCGATTATCGACACGTCGATTCTGCCGGAGAACCTGCTGGCCGAGCGCGCGGCCTGCGGCCCCGCCGATTGCGGTCAAGCTGACAGAGGGCGGACTGAATCTGAACGACTTGGTACGGGAATTGGAAGGTAGATTGATAAACGACGCGCTCAAACAAACCGCCGGGAACAAGCAGGCGGCGGCGCGGTTGCTCGGACTGAAGCGGACGACATTTTCCGCGAAGCTCAGGCGCTGCGGCGTGATAGCTCCGGCGTCTTTGGACGAAAGCGACGAAGGTTAGACGAGCAGGGAGTTCGTATGGATGAAGCAATCAGGCCGCCACAGATAATGGTGGTTGACGACGATCAGGACACCGTCGCAATCCTCGCCCGCCATCTGCAACGCGAAGGCTTTGTCCCGATCGAGGCCAATTCCGGAGCACAGTGTCTCAAACTGGTTCATGAAAACGAAGTCGACGTTATCCTGCTCGATCTGATGATGCCGGATATGGACGGCTTCCAGGTCGTCAAAGCGCTCAAAGACGATCCCGTGACCGCCGAAATCCCCATCATCATGATCACGGCTCGCGACGATCTCGATGCGCGCGCCGAAGGGATGCGCCTTGGGGTCAGCGACTTCCTGGCCAAGCCGGTATTCCGCCGGCAGCTCGCGAGCCGAGTTCGTGCGCAGCTCGACGTGGTCGAGACGGCGCGCAATGCGACCGCGGCGATGGATCGTCTCGACGCGAACCGCAAGCGCATGCAGTAGCTGCCGCAGTATGCGCGCTGCATCGGCTCGCATTGCGATCACCTGATACGTTCACTACAAATTAGTGGTAGCGCAGGCTTTGCCTGCGATCCTCGTAGCGCCCAACCTTGAGCCTGTGATTTTGGTGGCGCATCGTTCGAGACGATCAAGGAGAATTCCCGATGGACGGTGACAGCCGAAAGCCGCAAGCCAATATTATCGCAGCCCTGACCTACCTGCTTGGTTTCGTCACCGGCCTGGCCTTTCTTTATCTCGAGCCATACAACCAGGACGAGTACATTTGTTTTCACGCGCGGCAGTCGATTGGCTTCTCAGTCGCGTGGTTCGCGATCGCCGTCGTCTTCGGGGTCTTCATCGCAGTGCTGCCGCACGGACTGGGCGCGCTGCTCAATTTCATCCTGACCCTCATCGACATTGCGCTCGCAGTCTTCTGGGTCGTCCTGATGTACAAAGCATACAACGGCGAGCGCTACCGAATCCCGGAGCTAGCCGACATCGTCGACAGCATCGCCGGCACCCCCGCCGCGTAACATCGATTTAAGTCTTAGCGCGAGGTGAGTTTCAGGTCGGTGGCTTCGACGCGGGCTTCGGCGAGCTTCAGGGCGTCCCGGGCGGCGGCGTAGTTGGGATCGTAGAAGCTCGTATTTGAAAATTTCTGGTCGGCTTCCTGAACCTGGGTTTTCGCGGCGCTTGCATCGATCGTTTCGGGTGATTCCGCGCTGCTCGCCAGCACCGTCATCACGCCATCCTTAACTTCGGCCAGTCCGCCCGAAAGCACCCAGTGCATCTTCGACCCGTCGGGCAACTGCGCTTCGAGGACGCCGGGTACCAGCGACGTTATGAAGTTGATGTGATCGGGCAGGACGCCGAATTCGCCCAGCGGGCCGATTGCGGAGACTTCCGCGGCGTCGCCTTCGAAGACAATGCCGGTGGGAGTTAGCAGTCTGAATTGGAACGTCGAAGCCATAGATTTCTAGCGCGATTCGCTGGCGAGGCGTTCAGCTTTTTCGCGGGCATCTTCGATTGTGCCGACCAGGTAGAAGGCCTGCTCGGGCAGGTCGTCGCATTTGCCGTCGAGGATTTCGGCAAAGCCGCGCACGGTGTCCTCGCGCTTGACGTACTTGCCGGGCTGATTGGTGAACGGTTCCGCGACGAACATCGCCTGCGACAGGAAGCGCTCGACGCGGCGCGCGCGCGACACGACCTGCCGGTCGTCGGCCGACAGTTCTTCCATCCCGAGAATTGCGATGATGTCCTGCAAATCCTTGTAGCGCTGCAGAATACCTTGCACGCGGCGCGCGACGCTGTAGTGCTCCTCGCCGACGACCTGCGGATCGAGAATTCGCGAGTTCGAGCCGAGCGGATCGACGGCGGGGAAAATTGCCTTCTCGAAAACTTTGCGGTCGAGCGTGCAGACGGCATCCAGATGCGTGAAGGTGGTCGCGGGCGCTGGGTCGGTCAGGTCATCGGCGGGCACGTAGATCGCCTGCACCGAGGTGATCGCGCCCTTCTTGGTGGTGGTGATGCGCTCTTCGAGCTCGCCCATGTCGGTGCCGAGCGTGGGCTGGTAGCCGACGGCACTGGGCATGCGGCCGAGCAGCGCGGAGACCTCCGAGTTGGCCTGCACGAAACGGAAAATGTTGTCGATGAAGAAGATTACGTCCTTGCCTTCGACGTCGCGGAAATACTCGGCGACCGTCACGCCGGTCAGCGCGACGCGGGCGCGTGCGCCGGGCGACTCGTTCATCTGGCCGTAGACCAGCGCGGTTTTCGAAATGACGCCCGACTCCGTGAGCTCGCGATAGAGGTCGTTGCCTTCGCGCGAGCGCTCGCCGACGCCGGCGAAGACCGAGACGCCGCCGTGCTGCTTGGCGACGTTGTTGATCAGTTCGAGGATGGTGACGGTCTTGCCAACGCCGGCGCCGCCGTAGCAGGCCGATCTTTCCGCCGCGTGCGAACGGGCAAATCAGATCGAGAACCTTGATGCCAGTCTCGAGGATTTCAGCCTCCGGGGCCTGGTCGGCAAATGCCGGCGCGTCGCGATGTATCGGCATCAGCGAAATGCCCGTGATTGGGCCGCGCTCATCGATCTCTTTCCCGGTGACGTTCATGATACGTCCGAGCGTGCCCGGGCCGACGGGCACCGAGATTGGCGCGCCGGTGTTGGCGGCTTCCATCCCGCGCACGAGGCCGTCGGTCGAATCCATCGCGATGCATCGCACGGTGTTCTCACCCATATGCTGCTGCACTTCGAGCACGAGGTTGCCGGCCTCGTCGCTGATTGACGGATTGCTGACGCGCAGGGCTGAGAAGATTGGCGGGAGCGTGCCGGCGCCGAACTCGACGTCGACGACGTTGCCGAGCACCTGGTTGATTTTTCCTGAAGCGGTCTGAGTACTCATGATGATTTCCTATTGTCTATTAAATCCGGTTCCCCTTCCCGCTCGGGAAGGGGTTAGGGGTTAGGTTGCTGAGCATCAGGCACAGCTCCAGGAAGAATGCAGTCATCAGCGCAACGCCTCGGCGCCGCCTACTATGTCCATCAGCTCGCGGGTGATTTGGGCCTGGCGGGCGCGGTTCATCGCGAGTGTGAGCGACGAAATCATGTCGTCGGCATTGTTGGTCGCCGCGTCCATCGCGGTCATTCGCGCGCCCTGCTCGCTGGCTTCGGATTCGAGCAGCGCGTGATAAACACTCGCCTCGAGATAGCCGCGCAGCACGACGGGCACCAGTTCCTCGCGCGACGGCTCGACCAGGTAGTCGATTTTGGGTTTGTCGGATGCCGATACCGCGGCCTCGATCTCGGCGCCCGGCTTGATGCCCGCGTCGCCGGGCGGCTTGATCGGCAGCAGGCGTTCGTAAACCGGCTTCTGCATGATCGCGGATTGGAAATGAGTATAGACGATGCCGGCTTCGTCGATGGCGCCGGAGGTGTAGTCGGCGAGCATCTTGGTCGCGATGTCACGCGCGAGCGCGATCGTTGCGAGGCGCGGAAGATTGTCGACTCGCGAGAGCGCGATTGGCACATTGGCGCGCTTGAAATAGTCGACGGCCTTCTTGCCGACCGCGAACAATTCGATGTCGAGGCCTTTGCCGCGTATTTCGCGCTGCGTAACTTCAGCCTCGCGGAACACGAACGAGTTGTAGCCGCCAGCCAGGCCGCGATCGGACGCGACCACCACCAGCAAAGATTTTTTTTGCGCGCCCTCGACCGGACCGACCGAGATTCCTTCCGACGTGAGCAGGGAGTCCGCAACGCGCGCAAGCGCTTCGCTATACGGCAGCGCGTTGGTGAGCGCTTCCTGCGCGCGTCGTAGCCGAGCGGCAGAAACCAGCTTCAGCGCGCGCGTGATCTGCTGCGTCGATTTCGCCGTCGCGATCCGGCGCCGGATTGCTTTAAGTGATGCCATCGTCGAGCGCTATCGCAACTACGCCGCCGTGGCGGGAGTGGCTGCTTTGTTTTCGGCGAGGAAAGATTGTTCGTAACGTCGAGTCCGGCCTTGAGCTTTTTCGTCAGATCGTCGGAAATCTGCTTTTGGTCGCGGATTTCGGCGAGCAGGTCGGCGTGCCGCGAATCGAAGTTGGTATAGAGCCCCAACTCGAACGGCCGAATCTGCTCGACTGAAAGTTTGTCGAAGTAGCCCTCTTTCGCGGCGAAAGTGATCAGCACCTCTTTTTCCATCGGCAGCGGACTGTACTGGCCCTGCTTGAGCATCTCGATCAGGCGAGCGCCGCGGGCGAGCAGGCGCAGCGACGACGCGTCGAGGTCGGAGCCGAACTGCGAGAACGCCGCCATCTCCCGATACTGCGCGAGGTCGAGCTTGAGCGAGCCCGCCACCTGCTTGATTGCTTTGACCGCGGCCGAGAATCCGACGCGCGAAACCGACAGGCCGACGTTGACGGCGGGACGCACGTTCGAGTTGAAAAGATCCTTGTCGAGAATTATCTGGCCGTCGGTGATCGAGATGACGTTGGTCGGGATGTAGGCCGACACGTCGCCTTCCTGCGTCTCGATCACCGGCAGCGCGGTGAGTGAGCCGCCGCCCATCTCGTCGCTCATCTTGGCGGCGCGCTCGAGCAGGCGCGAATGCAGATAGAAGACGTCGCCAGGATACGCCTCGCGGCCTGGCGGGCGGCGCAGCAACAACGACAACTGGCGATAGGCCTGCGCGTGCTTGCTCAAATCGTCATATATGAGCAGCGAATGCTTGCCGGTGTCGCGAAAATATTCGCCCATCGTGCAGCCGGTGTACGGCGCGATGTACTGCAGCGGGGCGGATTCGGAAGCGGTCGCGGCGACGACGGTGGTAAACTCCATCGCGCCCGAGCTGGTCAGCTTCTCGACCACCTGCGCGACGGTCGAGCGCTTCTGCCCAATCGCCACGTAGATGCAATGCATGTTCTGGCCTTTCTGATTGATGATCGTATCGATCGCGATTGCGGTCTTGCCGGTCTGCCGATCGCCGATGATCAGCTCGCGCTGTCCGCGCCCGATCACCAGCATCGTGTCGATCGCCTTGATGCCGGTTTGCAGCGGCTCCTTGACGGGCTGGCGCCGGATGATCCCGGGCGCCTTGATTTCGATGCGGCGCGTCTCGGTCGATTTGATCGGCCCCTTGTCGTCGATCGGCTGACCGAGTGCGTTGACGACGCGGCCGAGCAGGCCTTCGCCGACGGGCACTTCTGCGATTCGGCCGGTGCGTTTGACCTCGTCGCCTTCGTGGACAGCCTGCGGGTCGCCGAAGAGCACGGCGCCGACGTTGTCTTCTTCGAGGTTCATCACCAGCCCGAAAATCTGATGGGGAAATTCGAGCAGCTCGCCGAACGCGGCGTTCTGGAGGCCGTAGATTCGGGCGATACCGTCGCCGCACGAGAGCACGCGGCCGGTTTCGCGCACCGAGATGCTGCCCTCAAAACCTTTGATTTCATTTTTGAGGATTTCGCTGATTTCTGATGGTCGGATTTCTGCCATATAGATGTCGTTTTTATCCTGCCTGGCCCGCGAGCCGGCGCTTTGCCTCCGCGAGACGAGTTGCGAGGCTGCCGTCGTAAATTTTCCCGCCCATTTCCGCGGTCACGCCGCCGAGCAGCGCGGCGTCGACTTTCACGGTCGGGATGATCTTCAATTTCGCGATCGACTCGAGTCCGCTAACCACGCGCGCGACTTCGTCATCCGACGGTTTAATCGCAAAGGTGAGCGTCGCGCGTTCGCGGCCCATCGCCTGATCGAGCAGTTCGCGATACGACTCGGCGATCGCGCCGATTTCGCGGATGCGTCCGTGGCGCGCGATCACAACCGCGAACGATCGCACCGGAAAACTGAGATTGAGACGCTCGGCAATCTTCGCCATCGCCTCCTGCCGCGATTGTTCGGACAGCTCCGGCGATGCGAGGCGCCCAAGCAGCTCGGGCGACTCGACCATCGCGGCCAGCCGTTCGAGCTCGGCGCCCCACTTTTCCTCGTTGCCCTTGTCGGCCAGGTCGAACAGGGCGCGCGCGTAGCGCTTGGCGACTCGCGAACCTTTCATCGCGGGCCACCGTTGCCGAGCTTGTCCATGAAACCGTCGATCAGCCGGCCCTGATCGGCAGGCTGAAAATCGCGACCGATCAGATCGCTCGCGAGGGTCGCGGCCGATTCGGCTAACTGCGCGCGCACGCGGCGCTTGGCGGCTTCCGACAACGCGGACTTGCTCATCTCGGTATCGCGCCGGATTCTTTCGGCGGTCGATTTCGCGAGATCGGCGACCTTGCCGACCTGGAACCCAGTTTCCTGTTCCAGCTCGTCGCCGAGCTTTTTCAGTTCCGCGCCGAGCGCAGCCATCCGCGCCGCAGCCTTGTTGGCCAGATCTTCAGCCTCGTGGAGCGCGTTCGACGCTCGCGACAGCGCCGTGCGAATAGTCGCCGAGCGATCGGTGAGAAATTTCTGGATTAGCGGACCGGCGAAATAAGCGATCACGCCGACAAACAGCGCGAAGTTGATCGCGAAGAAGAGCAAAAGCAGCCACGAGCCGTGCTCTTCGCCCGCTGCCTCTGCGGCCAGCGCGGCGCGCGGAAAAAAAGCGGCAGCGAGAATCGCCGCCGATGTGAGCCACTTCTTCATTTGAGGTTGATTCAGTCGTGCCTAGTTGTTTTTGCCTGTCGCCGCGCCACGATTCAATGGCCGTCCGAGCACCCGTTCGGCGAGTTCTCCCGCAAGGCTATGTCCCATCTGCTCGAGTTCGCTCTCCGCCGCTTTCAATTCCGTCTCTATCTTGACGCGCACCTGCTCGAGCGTCTCCCGCGCCTCGGCCTTCGCCGCTTCCATCATTTGCGCGGCACTCTCTTCGGCCTTGCGACGCTCGGACTCGCGCCGCGCAAGCGCGCCCTTCCTGACCTCGGCGATTCGCGCTTCGCGTTCTTCTTCGGCGGCCCGCGCCTGCTTGATCAAACCCTCAGTACGATCGTTCAAGTCCTTGAATCTGCGCTCGCGCTCCGACAGCAGGTTCAGGAACGGGCGAAAAAATAATCGGCTGAATATAAACCAGAAAACCAGGAACGAAACAATCAGCGCAAAGAACGTCCCCCAATTCGGTGGGATATGCATATTACGGCGTCTCCCCTGCGGGGATTATCGAAGTTCTCTCCATCATCGGAAACCAGGAACGCGGAAGTATACTAGCTCAACCGGCCGGGACAGTTCAGGCCTGCTTCTGCCCTCCGACGGCGGCTTGCGCCACGCGCTCCTCCTTCGGGAATACTGTGATTTTACGGTCTTCGCGAATTCCCTCAGGCTGCATCGAGCAATGGCCCTCGAACATCGCGCCTTCCTGAATCGAAAGTACCGGAGCCGTGATATTTCCGCTGACCTTCGCCGACGGGCGAATCTCGATTCGCTGCGTCGCGACGATATCGCCGCTGACCTTGCCGGCCACCGACACCGAGGCGGCGCGGATGTGCGCGGTGATTACGGCCGACTCGCCGATCGTGAGGCTGTCCTTCGCGTTGATCTCGCCGTCGACCTCGCCGTCGATTCGCGCGGGACCTTCGAACGAAATCTTGCCGGAGATCTTCGATCCGCGATCGAGATAAGCGCGGCCGTCAGCCGGCGCAATTCCGTTCGCTCGCGGAGCGGACGCGGAGGTTGTCGGAGAAGTAGATGAAACAGCCGTGGAGGCTGTGGAAGCTTGCGATGTGGTGGTGGGTTGAATTTTTGGATTCTTCTCGGGCTCTTTGTTGAATAGCGCCATCGTAAAATACTCCTCGGCGCAAACGGGCTACTCCCCGCGCCGCGTTCCAGGATTCGAGCTTAAGCTTGGCTATTAACGCATGCAAATGTAGGTGTCAAATTCATCCCGCATTTTCTCCCACAGACGAAGAGCAGTTTGTTCCGATTTCGACAGTTGCCTCACGCGAACTATCGTCTAATCTGGAGCGATACCGACATCACCAAGGAGTACCGACGATGGCATCGAGCACAATCCCCGAGAAATTTCTCGACCTCCTCACCACCAAGAAGCCGCTGGCGAATATCGCAACCGTAATGCCCGACGGCACTCCGCAAGTGACGCCCGTCTGGTTCGACTACACCAACGGAAAAATCCGCATCAACACTGCGCGCGGCCGGGTAAAGGCAAAGAATATGAAAGTCGGGGCAAAGGTGGCGCTGGCGATCGTGGATCCGGATAACGTGTATCGATACATCGGGATCCGCGGCCCGGTCATCGCGAGGACGAGAAAGGTGCCGACGCACATATCGACAGCCTCGCGAAAAAGTACCTGAATCAGGACAAATATCCGTTCCGCACGCCCAGCGAGAAGCGGGTGACTTACGTGATCGAGCCGGCATCCGTGCACGTCATGGGCTAACGCAGCACCTCACCGTTGTCATCCTGACGACCTGAGCAACGCGAAGGGAGGACTTGGCTTCTGGCTTCCGGACAGCTTCGCGTAAGCGAAGCCGGTTCCGGTTTCCGAGTCGCGGCATCTTGCCGCATCCCTTCGCGTTGACTCCAGCTATATCGTACGATATACCTTCCAGTATGTATTACGGTGTTACGGAGGCTCACTCATGATGGTTTGTGGAACTCGACGTTTTCAAAGACGCGGCCATTGGGCCGAATTCGGCATGATGGGCATGCGGGCGCGATTCTTCGGCCCCGGCGAAGTTCGGCTCGCGCTCCTGTCGCTAATCGCCGACGGTCCCAAGCATGGCTACGAGCTGATGCGCCAGCTCGAAGAGCGCTCCGGCGGAATCTACAGCGCCAGCGCCGGCACGGTTTATCCGACGCTCCAGCAACTCGAAGATGAAGGCCTGATCTCGTCGGACTCGAAGGAAGGCAAGCGCGTTTACGCAATCACCGACGCCGGCAGTCGCCGAACTCAAGCGCGAAGACGAGACCGTCCGGCGAATCTGGTGGCGAGCCAAGCGATGGGCCGGATGGCGTCATGCGAACGACCCCGACGCAGCCGAAGATTCGCGGCCCCGCCGAGCGCCTGGTCAAGGCCGCATTCAGAGCAGTAGCCGGCGAGACCGCATCGCAGGAGCGAATCGACAAAGTGCGCGAAATCCTCGAGCGCGCGATGCGCGACCTCGACGGCATGCGCGACAAGCCGTAGCGCTCGCGGGAAGGGTAAAGCACTTCATTGAATGTGGAACCCGCCGTGGGTTCCACACCTCCTTGGGCAGGGGTGACCCCTGCACCCAGTGTTTAAGACAAGGACGCGGGACTTCGTCCCTGTTAGAAGGTTAGGGGAAGAGCATCCTGACTAAGCGAGCGACGTGAGCGGATGGAAATGGCTACCGCGGGAGCCGCGTTGTATCGACGTGACAACGTAGCCTAAGATTTCTTTTCGTCTTATGAATGATCGCGCTGCAAATCTCACTCATCCGCGAGTTTATCTCGAGACTTACGGATGCCAGATGAATGTTGCCGATTCGCAAACGGTCAGCGCCGTTTTGCGGCGCGCGGGTTACGTCACTGCGAATGGCGTCGAGGATGCGGACGTCGTCCTGCTCAACACCTGCGCCATTCGCGAGCATGCCGAAGAGAAGGTGCTGCACCGCCTGCGCGAGCTCGCGCGGCTGAAGAATTCGCGGCCGGAGGTGAAGATCGGGCTGCTCGGATGCATGGCGCAGCATAATCGCGTCGCGATCATGGAGAAGGCCGCGTTCCTCGACGTCGTCGCGGGGCCGGACAGCTATCGCCGGCTGCCCGAGATGATTGGCAGCGCCGGCTTCGACGCCTCCATCGACGTTCGGCTCGATCGCGCTGAGACCTACGCCGATATCACTCCCGACTACGGCGGCGGCGTGCGCGCCTACGTCACCGCGATGCGCGGATGCGACAAATTCTGCGCGTTTTGCGTCGTGCCGTACGTGCGCGGCCGCGAGCGCTCGATTCCTCCCGCAGATTTGATGCGCGAGATTAGCGAACTGGCCGCGAGCGGCGTCAAAGAGGTCGTGCTGCTCGGGCAGACCGTCAACGCGTACCGTTTCGACAACATCGACTTCGGCGCGCTGCTCAGGATGATCGCGTCGATCGACGGTATCGAGCGGATTCGATTCACGTCGCCGCATCCGAGCGACATGAGCGATTCGATTATCGAGGCGATGGCGACCGAGCCGAAGGTGCAACCTCAACTGCATCTGCCGCTACAGTCGGGCTCCGACAGGATTCTCGCCGCGATGGAACGCGGCTACACCGTCGCGAAATATCTCGACCTGGTTGCGCGCGTGCGAGCAGCAATTCCCGGCGTCGCGCTGTCGACCGACATCATCGTCGGCTTTCATGGCGAGAACGACTCCGACTTCGAGGCGACGACCGCTATCATGCGCGAGGTCGGCTACGACTCCGCGTTCATGTTCAAATATTCGGTGCGCGAGCATACGCGCGCGTTCCGTCTCGGCGATTCCGTCAGCGAAGAAGAGAAGGGCCGCCGGCTGACGGCGCTGATCGCAGCTTCAGGAAGAGATGTCACTGGCGCGCAATCGCGCGACTGATCGGTCGCGAGTTCCCAGTGCTGGTCGAAGGACCCGCGCGGCGCGGCGGCGGGATGATGGCGGGCAAGACGCCGCAATTCAAGACCGCGATCTTTGCGGCGTCGAGGAATCCGCGCCGGCGACACCGTCAGCGTGCGCGTCGATTCCGCGACCGGCCATTCCCTGATGTGCTCGGTCGCGTAATCGTTGCGCGCACGCTGACGGTCGGGTTCACTCACGCCGAGATTAGTAAGGCGTGGGGATGTAGGTCGTCGTCTTTTGCCGCTCGACCACTGCGGGACGCGGATTCGGTCGTCGTAGTTGTGGTCGAACTCGAGGTCACCGGAGCGGTCCTCGGGCGCAGGGACCACCGCTGCCGGCGCGGGAACCGTTTCGACTATCGGGGCCGGGGCCGGAGCCGTGGTCTCATCGACGGTCTTGTGGTACGAGCATCCAGCCACGATTCCGCACGCGGCGATGGCCGCCGGGATAATTACCATGCTTCTGATAGATCTCATTTTTGTAACCTCCATTGGGTACATACCCTGAGAGCAGCAAGAAGCCGGCCAGATAGAGATTTTGTAGATTTTGTCTGGGTACTGTGGGCCGGAGGGATGTTTTTCCTCCGTAAATCTTTCAGGGTCGCGGCTCTGGCAGCGCCATTACCTTACGTAAATCGGATTCGACAGGATCCACATCTTGCCGTTGCGGTAGGCTTCGATTCGGTATGCGCCTGGTGATTTTGGCGCGAACTCCAGGGTCGTCGCGTTGTCGGCGGAGATTACTTCGGCGCCGTTTTGATACATCGCGATTCTATCCGCCGGCGCGGGTAGCTCGGTCTTCAGTGTCAGTCCCGGCGCGAGATGAACTTCGTCGCCCATCATCGTCGTCGTGTCACCGGCGCGTGCGAAGAATGCGAACGCGCCGACGTAGCCGAGATAGTCGAAGCTCACATACGAATGTCCGAGGCGGAGCGCTTCGAGGATCGGCGCAGTGTCGCGCTCGCGCGCAAGCAGATGCGTCGTACAGAAGAGAAAGAGTTGCGGCAGAGTCCCGACCTTCGCGCCGAGGACGTTCAGATTGTCGGGCGCACCCATCCCCGCGAGCATCGCGACGCGCGCGCCGGTCGTAATCCGGTCATAGAGCGCGAGGTTCGCGTCGGGGCGCAGGTCGAGGCCGGCCAGGAAATGGTCGGTGCCGAAAAAAATCGCGCGGAAGTAGAGCGTCGTGGGACTTTGCGCGAGCCACGCCGAGCGAGCGTTGTAAACTTCCATCGCGTCCGCCAGCGCATAGTCTCCCGACGACGCGAACTTCGCCGGGTCAGCCGCAATCGCAAGTCCACCCTGGTCGTGAATCGCCGAAATCAGATCGTTGGGCGTGAGGTTGGGCTTGATCGGCTCGTGAAGGTTCACGCCGATTATCTGGCTGCCGCCAACATCGAATGCTCCTCCCGCAATGAAGAGAATGTCGCTGGTGAATCCCGCGATTCCGAAGTCGGAGTCACCCGGCTGAACGCGATCGGCAAGAAAAATAAAATCGATTTGCGATTGCCTTGGCGAGGTCCGCGATTCCCGATTGATCCATCCCCGACGCTTTTATCGGCAGGTCGACGATTCCGCGGTAATCGTGAAAGCCCGGGAAACTCCGGCGCTGACTGGATGTACCGCGCGGGCGGAAGTTCGGTGCTCGGCAGCGGCGAGCTGCATCCGATGACAGTAACGGCCGCAACTGTGAGGAGGGTACACTGAAAAAACATCAGAGGATCGAACGTCCCTGCGCGCCGTCCACCGGGATGTTCGCGCCCGTGATCCAGCTCGCGCGCGGCGACGCGAGCATCACGACCGCGTACGCGACTTCGTCGGGACGGCCGAGGCGTCCCGGCCGGCATCTCATGGCTGATGAAATCTTTCTCGAAGGCTGGATTCTCGCGGAAAAGCTGCTCCCAGATTCCGCCCGGCGTGAGTATCGAGCCGGGCGCAATCGTGTTGACGCGGATATTTTTCGGCGCGAATTCGCGCGCGAGCATCTTGGTGAACGAATGCAGCGCCGCCTTCGACGCGTTGTACGTCAGCGGCCCGCCCGACTCGCGCCCGTAGATCGAACCGATATTGATGATCGATCCGCCGCCGCGTTTCTCCATGTGCGCGGCGCACAGCCGCGCGAGCCGCACCGGCGCGAACAGGTTGAGATCGAATTGCGTTTGCCATGCCGATTCGGGCAGCTCCGCGAGCGCCCCCGGACGCGCTGAGCCGGCATTGTTGACGAGCACATCGATCCCGCCGAACTTTTTCACTGTCTCGTCGACCCACTTCTCGGCGTTCCCTGGATTCGTGATGTCGCCGACAAATCCCATTGCCGAGCCCGTCTTGCCTGTAGTCGTGCGCGACTGCTTCGTTCAGCGCGTCGCGAGTTCGCGCGCATACGCTGAGGTACATGCCTTCGTCGGCGAGCGCATGAGCCATCGCGCGACCCAGCCCGCGGCTGGCGCCCGTGACCATCGCGACTTTTCCCGTCAATCCTAAATCCATTCTCGAAGCTCCTTCCAGATAATGGGTGCAGGGGTCACCCCTGCCGCCCACCGCGCAGGTGATTTCTTTTACCAGACACTGCCGATGCGCATGAAGGGGAATTGCGACCCGCCGGCGCTGGTTGACTCTGACTAAAGGTGGACCTAGACTCGACAGGCTAACCACCGGACGGACGGAGGATTATGGAAATTCGGGTCGACGGCTCTCTTGATCAAGCGATGCGAGTGCTCAAACGCAAGCTGGCCAAGGAGGGCGTGTTCAAAGAGATGAAGAAGCGGGCTTTTTACGAGAAGCCCAGCGTCCGTCGCAAGCGCAAACGTTCCGAAGCCCAGCGTCGTCGCCGCAAGGAACAGCGCCGCCGTCGCGCGTCCGCGATGTAAGCACCGAAAATTTTGATTGCCAATCGGGTGTCGGAGAAATCCAGCGCCCGTTTCTTTTTCTTTTTTTAGTGAATCCGCTCGTCTACTGATTATTGGCGAAAATTTCCTTTCTGTCGCGCGACGTGCTCTATGCCGGCAACGGACGCCAGGTGAAGATTACCTGGCCGCCGGCGACGTAGCAGTCCAGATCATAATGCGGCAGGCCGCCTTCGGTCCTGTGCAGGCGGAAATTTTCGACTGCGCGATGCAACGCGTCGGGCGTCAACGTCCGATCGACGCATTTGCCCTCGAGTTGCTGCGCATTCACCTCGGCCCCAAGATGGACCGCGACACATCGCGCGCCGCAATGCTGATCGAGAGGACCGGCGCCCACGCACGAGCATCGCAGGCACAACACCACCGGTCCGCGATTGTCGCTCGGCGCGGCGAAGAACTCGCGCTCGAGACGCTCGAGGCCCATCGCGCATTCGCACCATGCTTCACGCGCGCGCTCGGCGGAAAAGCGGCGAATCGCGCGGGCCAGCTCGCGCATCAGGGTTTCATTCGATCGCGGCTCGAGCGCGACGATCGAGTCGTCCTCAATTCGCATCGAGGAACCAAGCTGCTCGGTCAGGAAATGGCGCAGGTTGATCGGCAATCGGCTGCCGAGCTGCAAACGCTGCGTCTCTAATGGCGCCGGCTCGATTGGCGCGATCCGCGACGCTCGCGAGAACGTGCGCGGGTTTCCCAATACCGATAATGACTGCAGGCGTTCCAACGGCGACGGCGCGCCGTAGGCAAATCGCGATGCGTGGGCGCGTCGATGTACCAAAGGTCCGTTTCGCACAGTCTCAACCTCGCAGGGCTTCGAGTTCCGGTCGGCGTGCCGCGTACGCTGCCTTGCCGCCGGACACCTTTAGGGGCCGTTGGTCCGCTACATTAAATTTTGAACCGTTAATGCGATTGAGGCGAGAAAAATTGATTCGAAGAGAGCGGGAAATCGTGCCTGTCGCGATCGCACCGCGCCAATAACGATGGGCGCGGCGCGCGGCGACGCCGACTACCAGGCTGCTTGATCGAAAAGCGCCAAAACAAAACTGCGCCATGCGCACCGGCTCTTTTCATCGGACCATCAGCCCGCTTAGGCATCCTTGCGATGCCCGCCCGCCTGCCCGCGTCCTCACCTCAATCCCAAGCAGCGGCTCGATGGATAATGCGCGCGTCGACTCAGGTCGTCAAATCCCCCGATTTGGCCGTTGCGATCCGCGCGACGTTTTCAGGCCATCAAGATCACTAAGACGGCCTCTTAATTAGCGCGCGAACCGTGGTCGGGCAACATCGCGCGAGCGATTAAGATTCGATTTCAAACTTGACAACCGGTGGCCCAAGTGCCCCTTTTCGCGAGCACTTCGATCACGCGCGCCAGTGCAAAATGAGACGCGCTAATGAACCGCTATCGGCGGTTCGTCCACCGTAGCTGCCCGCAGTTCGCGTCAAATGATCGGTCGCTCCAAGCCGGACTAGGGTTTGTCGCGTATGCGACACTTTGCGCGAACGTCTCCGGCGTCGACGGACGCGCGCGTCCCGCATTGAGATCGGCGAGCGCCTGAGAATTAAGAGAACAAATCCTCGCGTGCACGTGCGATGACCGCGACGCCATTCGCCGTCCAGCAAGAAAATTTTCGCTCTTACAAATTTTTTCTAGTGCGCCGCTTCGGCCGGCAGGTTGCGCGTGTCGCGCTTGAGGAACAGGAACGTCGGCACCAGGACAAGCATCAGCACGCACAGGATCTCGGTAGATGTCGTTGAACGACAGCATCATCGCCTGCCGCTGCACCATCCCGTAGAGCATCGCCATGCCGTGCTTGTGGCCCATCGCGAATTCGTTGCCCATGTTGAGGCCGCCCGGCATCTGCATGCGCGGGAGCGTGAAGACCGTGATGTGCTCGACCAGGTAGCTCTGATTGACCTGCTGGCGATGGATCAGCAGGGTCGTCAGGTACGACGTGCCGATCGCGGCGCCGAGGTTGCGCGTGACGGAATAGAGACTCGCCGCGCGTCCCATCTTGAACTTCTCCATCGAGCTAAGCGCCGCCGCCGACAAGCCCGGGAAATACCAAGCCGGTTCCGACTCCCTGGAGAACCGTCGGCCACACGATTCGTCGCACGTCCGAGGCGAGATTCAGCCCCGACATCTCGCCACATCGCGATCGCGACGAAGATAAAGCCGATACCGACCAGCGGGCGGATGTCACCGCCGCGCCGCGCATACACCCCAAGTATGATCATCGAGAACATCGTGCCGAAACCGCGCGGCGCCATCACCAGCCCGGCCTTCGACGCGGTGTAGCCGAGCGTCTCCTGCAGAAAGATCGGATTCAGAATTGCGGTGCCGTAAAGCGTGAAAGTCAGAAAAATTATCAGCACGACCGGCAGCGTGAAGTTCATGTTCTCGAGGATCGAAAGATCGACGACCGGGTCCTCGGTGTGCAGCTCGTGATAGATGAGAATCGCGAGCGAGATGAGCGCGGCGGCAGTGCAGTAAACTACCCATGGGCTGGTGAACCAGTCGGCTCGCTCGCCGCGATCGAGCACGATTTCGCCGAGTCCGAGCGTGATGAACAGGCATGCGATGCCGATCAGGTCGATGCGCCCGCGCCGCAGGTTGCGCATGTACGACGGGTCATCGACGAAGCGATACACCATGAACGCCGCCAGCGTGCCGATCGGCACGTTGATATAGAAGTTCCAGCGCCAGCTCCACGCGTCGGTGATATAGCCGCCGATGGTCGGGCCCATGATCGGCGCGACCATCATCCCGATTCCCCACACCGCCATCGCCATCGCCTGCTCGCGCGGCGGGAAGGTCTCCATCAGGATCGCCTGCGACAGCGGCATCATCGCCGCGCCGGCCGCCCCCTGCATCAGGCGGAAGAAGACGATCTGGTTGAGCGATTGCGCCACGCCGCACAGCGCCGACGACACGATAAACATCGTGATCGACGCGACGAAGTAGCGCTTGCGCCCGAAGCGCTCGGCAATCCACCCGGTCATCGGGATCATGATTCCCGCCGCCACCAGGTAGGACGTGACGACCCAGGCGATCTCGTCGACGCTCGCGGAGAAACTGCCCTGCATATGCGGCAGCGATACGTTGACGATCGAGGAGTCGAGCACCTCGAGCACAGTGCCGAGCATCACCGAGAACGCGATGATCCACTTACGCGTCGAGGAAAACTCATGCACCTCGTGCGCAGGCTGGGTAATCGTTTTGGGCGCAACAGCCATAGACGGAATCCTCGCCTACGGTACAAAGGAGGGGGCGAGGATGCAAAAGACTGAGAGCAGTCAATGCGGTCATCTTGATTGAACGTGGAACCCGCGCTGGGTTCCACACCTCCTTCGGCAGGGGTGACCCCTGCACCCAGTGAGAAGCGCGAAATGTTGAGGACAACCTTTCGCTCTCAGGTTCAGTCCAAGCGCGCTCCATCATCTTCTACGAACCCCTTCTAACAGGGACGAAGTCCCGCATCTTTTTTCCTATCACTGGGTGCAGGGGTCACCCCTGCCCAGGGAGGTGTGGAACCCACGGCGGGTTCCACTACAATCAAGTTCCTCATGCCTCCTTCCACCCTCCCGCCCGGCCCCGGCCTGATCGCGACTTTCGATTTCATCCGCAATCCGTTTCGCTTCCTCGACGAATGTGCGCGCCGCTACGGCGATTGGTTCACCGTGCGCGTGCCGGGCGTATCGCCATTCGTATTCACCAGCGACCCGACCGCGGTCCGCGAGGTTTTTCTCGGCGACCCCGACGCTCTTCATGCTGGCGAGGCCAACCGCCCGCTCGGCGCGTTCATGGGCGAGCGATCGTCGCTGTTCCTCGACGCGCCGGAGCATCTGCGCCAGCGCCGGCTGTTGCTGCCGGCATTTCATGGCGAGCAGGTAGCGTCGCACGCCGATGCGATGCGCATCGCGGCCGACAATGCGATCGCGTCATGGCCGATTGGACAGCAGTTCCAGATTCATCCGCAGATGCGCGCGATCACTTTCGAGACGATCATCCGCACAGTCTTCGGATTCGCGGACGACGGCGCAGGCACTGAGCTGCGCGTCGTCACTGAAAAAACTGTTCGCGCTGTACTCGAGCAAACTCGGCACGCTGCTCTCGCTACCCGCGATGCAAATCGACGCCGGCCGATGGAGTCCATGGGGTCGCGCCGTCAGGCTGACGCGCCAGATCGACGCGATCCTGTACGCGGAATTCGCGCGGCGGAGAAAGGAGGGCGTCGAGGGACGCGCGGACGTCCTCTCGATGCTGCTAGCGGCGCGCTACGAAACTGGGCAACCGCTCCCCGACGCGGTCATCCGCGACGAGATGTACACCCTGATGCTCGCCGGCCACGAAACCACCGCAGCCACGATGGCGTGGATAATCAACCGCCTCGTCACGAATCCCGACGTGATGGAACGCGCGCGCGCCGAAGTTGTCTTCAGTATTAAACGGCGCGCCGCTCGACGCGTCGCACGTCGGCAAATTGAAATACGTCGAGGCTGTAATCAACGAGACGATGCGCCTGGACCCGGTAATCCCAAACTTCGGCCGCACACTGACAAGGCCGCTGAAGATCGCCGACCGCGACCTACCCGCAGGCGTGACGATCGCGCCATGCATCTACCTGGTGCATCGCCGCCCCGAACTATGGCCAAACCCCGAGCAATTCAACCCCGACAGATTCCTCGAGACGCGCCAAAGCCCATACACATTCTTCCCCTTCGGCGGCGGCTCTCGAAGATGCCTCGGCGCTGCATTCGCAAGTTATCAAATGAAAATCGTAATCGCAGAAATCCTGTCGCGCGTGGAAATGAAGAAGGTGGACGGCTACACGGCGCGCGCAACCCGCACTGGCATAGCATTCGCGCCGAGCGACGGCCTCCCGGTAATCGCGACCAACCGTTCCTGACAACGCGTTTTTACGCCTCCTCCTACGATGGAGGAGGCCGACGCTCGTCATCGAGCGGCGGGTGGAGGACCAAATTTTCCGGATTCGCTGATCTTCGGCGCCACAGACAATCGCGCCGCAAACGGTCCTCCACCCTAACCCTCCTCCAACGTTGGAGGAGGGAATTTAAAACAATGCATACAGGGGTCACCCCTGCCTAACGAAGCGTGAAACGCAAAGCGGGTTTCACTACAATCAACCGCGATGACACCCGAAGAGAAAAAGTTGATCACAGTGATTACGCGGCTATACGCAAAGACCAAGGCCGATGTAGTGGACTGGGAGCCCAGCGCAGATGCGAGCTACTTCGCGGTGAAATTCTCGGACTATACGATCTCGATCCAGCGCATGCTGGCAACGAAGGATCATGCGGAGTGGTTCAATCTCTGGATCTCGAACAGCGACGGCGCGGTGATTCAGGAGATGGACAGTTCAACCGCAAGGGACAACGGCTTCACCGACATGTCAGACCTCTTCTACCGCGCCCGCCGCCACGCAGTGGATCTGAACGGCGTGCTGGACGACATCCTCAAGGAACTCGACGATCTGTCGTAGCGGAAAGTCGTAGGGCGAATAGCCTTAATGACACAGGAAAAAGAACCTGAGAGTAAAATGGCGTCCTCGCCATTTTGCGATTAGTACTTTTCACTGGGTGCAGGGGTCACCCCTGCCGAAGGAAGTGTGAAACCCATCGCGGGTTTCACATTCAATAAGCTATTCACCTCGCTCCAAGGGCTGCTGCGCTCGTTGACTCATTCTTCGACCCTAACGTATGTTAGGCAGCAGCCGTGAGCACCACATTCCGAATAGGACACTGAAAAATAATGCCTCATGAATCTCGACTGAACTTCTCCACCGACGAAATTCTTGCCAACGTTGATACTCGCGAGCCGCTGATCGTCAAGGGCGTTAAGTGTCATGGCGGGTTTGATGCGGACGGGCAATTACCGGTCGCCGCGGACTGCGTTTCGCGTGCCTGCGATCAAGGCATGGCAGGAGCAGCATGTTGCCACCTCGGGGACTGCGCTGTTTGAGATTCCGGCTGATACCGTATCGCCGCAGGTGCCGAATGCTGCGCAGGTGAAGTTTTTGCTCCGGTCGGGCGTGCGCGAGCCGATGGTGCGATGGCTGTCTGAAATCGCGATCGTCGAGGGCTTCGGCGCGATGATTCGTGAGTTGCCGGTGCCTCCGCTCAAGACCTTTATTCGCGAGGACACCACCGGCACTGCGCTGGCGCATCTTGCGAGCGGGCTGTTCGAGGCGCATGCGCGCGACGAAGCGGGATGGAGTGAAGAGGGCGGGCATCGCCAGATGTGGGACGCGGCGCGCGACGCTGCCCTGTCCAATCCCGCTATCTCGCCTGAGATTTATACTGCGATCATGGCGCGGCGCGGCGGGCAGCCGGTCGCGATGTTCCCCGAACTTGGAGAGCCGGTCGAGCGGTTGATTCGGTTCATGGCCAATGTACTCGCGATCGAGGTTTTTGCCGCATCGACGTTTGCCTGGGCCGAGGAGATTCTGTCCGATCCTGAGGTTTCCGACGCGCCTGACGATGCCGCCAATCTCGTGCGCTTTATCCGCTCCGATGAGGCGCCGCATGTCGAGTACTTGCGTACCGCGCTTTCCGAAATCCAGGCGCGGACGCTGCTCACGCTCGATGGCAAGCCAATCTCGGGGCGCAAGGTCGTCGACGATCTGGCAAATCGCGGGATTCGCACGATGGTGCGTCAGCGGCTGAACGAGCGCCCCGTGATGGTCCGCGATTTGATTCGCAAGACCGCCAACGTCAAGGATGTCGACGCGTTGATGCGCGAGTTCGACGCGCTCGCGACGCCATGGACGCCGCCCGCGCGCTACGCGGATTTGGCGCCCGACGCGAGCGCATCGGCGCCGGTCGGATACTGAGCGGCGAAGAAGAGTCTTATGTGAAACCCGCCGTGGGTTTCACGCTTCCTTGGGCAGGGTTAAACCCTGCACATTAGAATTAAGAAAGATGCGGGACTTCGTCCCTCTTAGAAGCTTTTGGGGCGCGGACGTGTGGCAATCGAACTATCATCCAGCCGGTGATAGGCTCTTTCTTTGGCTCGCCTGTCTGATCCCGATTAATCTCATGCGTTTCCCCCGCGTCACATCGATTCCCGTCTATCTGATCACGCTATTGGTGGTCTGCGGGCGTGTTCGCGATTGCGATAGCAATCGCGAGCGCAGCTGCGTATGCGCAGGGGTCTGCGACGACGTCGCAGGCTGCTTCGGCGGCGCCGTCGTCGCCGGCGCCATCTGTCGCTGCGACCGGTGCGCCGCAGCCTGCGGCTGCGGCGAGTCCTGCGTCCGTGAATGCGGCGGCGGGCGCGCTCGGGCCCGGCGCGCATACCGTCATCGCGTACCTTAGCGACGTCATCAACTGGTATGGGCATCTCGGCGTCGAAGCGCAGCTCGTGCGCGATCCCGACGAGACACTTTTTTTCGCCGACGACCGGCAGACGGCCGGCGAAATCCTGAAGCTCGCCTTCGAGTATGCGCGCGCGCAGGCTGCGTTTATCGCCAAGGCCAGCCCTGGCGCCGCGCCCGCGGCTGGATCTGCCGGCACGGTTTCAGCCGAATCGAATAGCGTCACTCACAGCGCCGCGACGCTCGATGCCGCCGCGAACGCGCTCCGCGTCCGCATCAAGAGTCTGCAGGCGCAACTCGCGAAAGCGCCGACGCGCCAGCGCAATGCGATCGCGTCGCAAATTCAGGACGCCCAGAGCCAGCTCGATCTCAACCAGGCGCGCGCCGATGCGCTCAAGGCGCTAGCGCTGTTCGAAAGCGGCAGTGCGTCGCCGGATCAGAACAGCGGGCTGGCCGCCCAAATCGACGAGCTCGAGCGTTCGATTGCCGATAGCAGCAAGAAGACCACAACGCTGCCGGTCGACACCGCGCTGGTAGCAAGGTCGGAACCGACCGGGATCATTAGCCTGATCAGCGAACTGTTTGTGCTCAGCAACAAGCTCGACGCGCTGGAGCAGAACAGCGCGCTTGCGCAAGCGCTGGCCACGCGAGCGACGAACGTCCGCAAGTCGATCCTCGAGGTGATCGCCGGCCTCAATACGCGCGGCGACGCGCTGGCGCAAGGGACTGGCGCCGCCAACGTCGCGGCCCTTCAGGATCGCAAAAAATCGTTCGAGAGCCTGCTCGACACTCACAAACTCGCGAGCGCCGCCGCACTGCCGCTCAGCAAGCAAATCGTGCTGCTCGGGATTTACAGCACCAACGTCGGCCGCTGGCACGACGCGATCGAACAGCGCTGGAACAAGGAATTCCGCAGCCTGCTAATCCGCCTGATAGTGCTCGGCTCGTCCTTGCTGGTGATTTTTGCCGGATCGCTCCTGTGGAAATGGATCACCAGTCGCTACGTGACCGACGCGCGCCGTCGCGGGCAGGTGATGGCGGCGCGGCGCCTCGTGCTCGGCCTTCTCATTCTGATTGTCGTGATGGTGAATTTCTCCGACGAGCTCGGATCCGCCGCCACCGTCGTTGGATTCGCCGCCGCCGGTATCGCCGTCGCGCTGCAGAACGTCATCCTGTCGATCGCCGGCTACTTCTTTTTGATCGGACGCTTCGGAATCAAGGCTGGCGACCGCGTGCAAATCGGCGGCGTGACCGGCGACGTTATCGACATCGGGCTGGTGAAACTTTCGCTGATGGAACTCGGCGGCACCGGGACACATCGCGAGCCCACCGGGCGCGTGGCGGTATTCTCGAACGCGATCGTGTTCCAGCCGTCGGGCAATTTCTTCAAGCAGGCGCCCGGCACCAGTTTCGTATGGAACGAAGTGCGCCTCACGCTCGCCCCCGACGTCGATTACCGGCTGGCCGAGAAGCGGCTGCTCGACGCGGTCGACGAAGTGTTCGCGCGCTATCGCGACCGCGTGATGCGCGACTTCCGGCATCTCGAACGCGATCTCAACATCATGCTCGAGACACCCAAGCCGCAGAGCCGGCTGCATCTGAGCCAGTCCGGCCTGGAGATCATCATTCGCTATCCCGCCGAGACCTACACCGCGCCGCAGATTACCGACGAAATTTCGCGCCGCGTGCTCGACGCAATCAATCGCGAGCCGAGTTTGCGGCTGGCGGCGCAAGGCACCGCGAACATCCAGTCGCAGGTGGTGCCGGCTACGACGGCGGAAGACGGCGTCGAGAAGACCGGCGACGCCAATGGACAACCGGCTGACGACGCGCCAGATGCGTCGGTCGCAGATAAGGCCGCGGGCACCACCAGCCCGAATAAGTAGAATTCCAGCGTGCTATCGAAGGTCCACCTAAACCCGTTCCGCCGCGCGCAACACATATAACGCATCGCACGTCACCCACTCGTTCATGCGAGCGTTCCCGGCTCCGCCCCAGTCCACCTGCGAAATTGATCCGAATCGCGAGCTCATATCCATGCTCGTCGACACCTTGTAGAAGCGTCCTTGCGCGGCCCATCCACCTTTCGGCAGTTCTTTTCTCTCCAGCAGATCGAGTGCGTCGCTACATCGCGGATCCTTGATGAGCCCCATCTCCGCCATCGCCACCAATCCGCCGAGCATGTCGTAGTGCCAGTAGCGCGGATACTTCGGCCGCACAAAATGCGGCGAAATCATCTTCCCGTCGGTTTTGCTCTTGAACAATCGCCGGCACAGAAAGATCTCCGACGCCTTCAACGCCGCCGCGCGCGCCGCATCGTCTTTCGCTCGCTCCGCATGCGCCGCAAGCCCGAGCATCGGCAGCAACGATTCGTTGAACGATGAAACATGCGCCGACGGCTTGCGATCGCAATTCCATCCACCGTCCGGCCATTGCCAATGCATCAACCGCTCGGCCAGCCCGTCGCTCTTCTTGTCAGCTAGCCCGAGCCGTGTGATCGAATACAGCGCGTTGCCCTGCTGCGACGCGCATCGGCGATAGCGCCCCTGGATTATCGGAACGCCTTCGGCGCTTCGATGTTTCGGCACGGCGCTTTTCGACTCGAACTCCATGTAGAAAGCGCTGGTCCAGCCAACAATCGAGCACCTGATCGCGCATCGGCACCAGCGATTCGTCGGCCGCCGGATAGCCAATCTCCGCGAGCATCGCCAGCGTCCAATGCGCCCCGCGCCACGTGGCATACACATGCGCCTCGCGCACGAACTTTCGATCCCGTCCCGCGATCAAGGCCGTCGCGCGCGCCGATGTCCTGATCTCCTCGCGCAACTCACGAACTTTCCGCGACTCCGGATCTTCCCCGACGACGCGAGTCATCACCTTCCACCGAACCGAAGGCTCGTCGCTCTTCAGCAGCGCATCGATGACAGAACTCCGATCCCGTTTCATGACCGCCTCGGCGCATTCTGACAATTCCAAATCACATTCGATCAAACGGCTCGCGTCCACCTCGCATGGTCCTGAACTTTTCAGCCTGACGCTGGCGCTCCGCACCTGCGGGAATCACACGCCTACCGCTCGCCGCCCCAGCCTGCTGGATTCCATCATCCCTCCTCGGCTCTCCGCGAACACGATTTGACGGAACGAACCTACCCGTGGTGGTGTACTCTTCGCCTGCCCACAACAAGTGGTATGAGCACAATGAAGCACGCAACCCAGGTCAACCTCATCCACCAGATCTTCGACGCCATCGATCGCGGGACGCCGCCGATGGCTGAGCGATTCACGCGCAACGACACCACTGCATACACCTCGCCGCAGCGCGCCGCTCGCGAGCGCGAGGTGCTCTTTCGCCATCATCCGATCGTCGCCGGCTTCAGCTCGCAGATTCCGAATCCAGGCGATTTCCTCACCGAGGATCTCGCGCCCGTGCCAATCATGGTCGTGCGAAACACTTCCGGCGAACTGCGCGCCTTCGTGAATATCTGCCGTCATCGCGGCGCCAAGCTCGTCGAGTGGATGCGGCCATACCGCGAAACTGTTTTCATGCCCCTATCATGCGTGGAGCTACGACACCGACGGCCGCCTCGTCGCGATTCCCGACGACTACGGATTCGAAGGACTCGATCGCGCCGTCGAGCGGCCTCGTCGCGCTGCCAGTCGCCGAGAAGTACGGACTCATCTTCGTGACTCCCACGCCGGCCGACAACCAAACCATCGACATCGACGCGATGCTCTCCGGGCTCGGCGAAGACATCGAGTCGTACGGCATCGGCGCGATGGCGCATCAGGAGACGCGCGTGGTCCGCCGCCGGATGAACTGGAAGCTGATGAGCGACACGTTCTGGGAGGCGTATCACATCAAGGTGCTGCACGCGCAGAACGTCGCCCCGCTGTTCGTGAAGAACCTCGCGATGTTCGACGCGTTCGGCCGCAACACGCGCTACATCGGCGTGCGCAAATCAATCGAGAAGCTGCGCGACCTACCGCAAGAAAAGTGGGACCTGATTCCGCACACGACCATCCTGATGAACCTGTTCCCGAACACGATCCTCGTGATGCAATCCGATCACGCCGAGATTTACCGCATCTTCCCCGCCGGCACGCACGTCGGCGAGAGCGTCGCGACTATCAGCATCCTCGCACCCGAGCCGTCACCGAAATGGTCGCGCACGATGGATCTCCTGCTCGGCGTGGTGGATCAGGATTTCACGCTGGGCGAAGGCATCCAGCACAACTTCGAATCCGGCGCGACAGCGAAAGGTAATGTACGGCCGTTACGAAAACGCCCTCGAGCATTTCCACCGCTCAATCCGCGAGGCGATCGGGGAGGTCTGACTTCATTCGATTCGGAACACCGGGACTTCGAATTCCGCGCGGTATCCAGCCGAGGCCTTCGCGCTCAGGCGCCATACGATTCGGCTGCTCGGATTTGAATCGTCGGTCGGGCGGCAATCCGGCGCAATCATGAATGCGACTGGAATCGATCCGGTCGAATCAGCTGATCGAAGTTTGATCGGCGCGCCACAAAATCCAGTCCCAGATCGTGAGGCTGTGCCAGTGCCCGCGGGTCGTGCGATTGATGCATTCGAGTTCCAGTGCGACTTGCTCTCCTGGCGGCAGCGGCTGGTCGATATGAATCGATCCGGTCAGCGAGCCGCCGATTTGTCCCGGCACCGACGCCATCACGAACCGCGACTCGCCGTATTCGCGGAGTCGCCGCCGCATCCGCATCGCCCACATCATCATGACGACGCCGATCAGCGGGAAGATCAAAGACGGTATCGCGAAGTAGTCGGCGCCTCGGAGTGCGCGATCCGGCGCGATGAAGAAGATTGGAAACGTCGCGATGCACCATGCGATCGCGATGATCGTCAGGCGATTGGTGTCGCGCCGCATCGCAGTGTGGACTTCGCCTGCGGCCCAGTCCTCGCGCCACATCCAGGGTGCATTTGGATTCGCCGCGCGCAATTGCTCGGCAGGATCGACGGCGCGCGCATGGAAGCGAACCCACCAGATGGCGCCGATGCCCGCGCCTGCGCATGCGATCGCGATCGACGCGGCGAGTGCCGCGCGTTCCCAATTGCCTTCGCGCGCGCGAGTGACCGCAACCATCGCGGCCAGCAGCGCCGCGACGCACAATGGCGTGCCGAAAAATTTGATGAAGCCGAGAACGAGCCGTTCCGGATTGGTCTTCAACCGAGTGCAGCGAGCGAGCGATCGAAAAAGTCCGGGAAGGTTTTCGCGACACATCCGGGCTGCTTGATCTTCACGCCGCCAGCTTCAGACCGGTCACCGCGAAGCTCATCGCAATTCGATGATCGTCGTAAGTCTCGACAGCGGCCGGATGCATCGACGACGGCGCGATCTCGAGTCCGTCGTCATTCTCGACGACCGTCGCGCCGAGCCGTCGCAGCTCTGTAGCGAGCGCGCGGATGCGATCGCTTTCGTGATGCCGGATGAAGGCGACGTTGCGGATTGTCGTCGGCGACGACGCGAACGGCGCAATCGCCGCGAGCGTCGGCACCATGTCCGGCATCGAGTTCATCGCGACGTCGACCCCGGTCAGCTTTCCGGTTCCCGCGACCTCGACGTGATCGGAATGCCAGGCCACGCGCGCGCCCATCTGCTGCAGCACGCCAAGAAAACCGAGGTCGCCCTGCACCGAGCTCGAGGTCAGTCCCTCGATTCGCACCGTCCCGCCAATCAGCGCCGCGGCCGCCGCGAAGTAGCTCGCGCTCGACGCGTCCGGCTCGACGACGAAACGCTGCGCGCGATACCACTGGCCGCCCGGCACCGACGATCACATCACCTTCGACCGTGCTGTGCGCTCCCCACACCTCCATCAGCCGGAGCGTCATGTCGATGAACGGCCGCGCGGTGTCGCCGATCACGCGGAGCTTGAGGCCGGCCTTCCAAATCGGCGCCGGCATCAGCATCGCGGAGACGAACTGCGACGACGCGCGCGCATCGACCGAAGTCTCGCCGCCTTCGAACCGCTCGCGGGACGCGTCGACGATCACCGGCGGACAGTTGTTGTCGCGCTCGCTGTACACGCTCGCGCCGAGGCGCTGCATCGCGTCGAGCTGCGGCCCGATCGGACGCTGACGCATCCGCTGATTGCCGTCGACGCGAAAACGTCCCTCGCCGAGCGTCACCATCGCGACGATAAAGCGCATCACGGTGCCGGCGCCGCCGACGAAGAGCTCGCCGCCGTGCGCCGGGATCGTTCCGCCGCGCCCGCTGATCGTGATCCTGCGCGCCGGCTCGTCAATCTCGACGGTGAAGCCCATCACCCGCAGCGCGTCGCTCATGTAGCGCGTGTCGTCGCTCAGCAGGACCGACTCGAGGACCGAGCGCCCCTGCGCCAGCGCCGCCAGCACCATCGCGCGATTCGTGATGCTCTTGGAGCCCGGCAGCACGACGCGGGCGTCGAGCGGGCCGGTAATTGGAGCTATTTCGATCGTTTCAGTATCCATTCCTTTTTCACTATCTATTCCAGACTAACCGCGCGGATTGACTGCTCACAAGCGTTGGCGCTCGCGTGCAGGGGTTATTGCCTCATGCTTGACGCTACGATTACACTATCGAACGTTACTGGTTGTAGGCTCAGGGAGGTCGAACGCCATGAGACTCATCAAACTGATTGCACCGGCCACGCTGATTGCGACGCTCGCGTTGTTGGCGCCGCATGCTAACGCGCAAACGATGGGCGAGTACGCGACGACGGTGGGTGTCGCGAGCGGCGGCGGTACCTCGATGGGCACCAGCATCGGGGGCATCGGCTCGGGCGACCTCGGCGGCGGCTCGAGGACCTGGGGGGCCAGTTCGTTGGGCGCCAGTTTCGATGAAAGAGCCGGAGCCTCATCGGCTTCAGGCGCCGCGGACTTCGATTCGCGCGCCGGATCGATGACCGGCGGATCGGCGTCGGAATCGCGTTGGCCGACACAGTCAGCGTTGGACACCGGGGACAGATTCAGCGCATCCGGCCGTTTTGGGGATCAGGATCGGTTCAAGGAACATAGCGAGTTGTCGCTCGTCGGATCGCTTTCCGGGCGGCGCGTTCGATCGAAACACTCAGGGACTTGATACGCACTTCAGCTCCTCTTCCGGACTGGACGCCGGCTACAGTTCGAACTGACGCTGTCGCGGAGAGCCGCTAGCTCTGCGCTTCGACATTTCGACGCGCGCGCTCCTTGCTCGCTTCCGACCAGACCTTGTCGATCTGGTAGGCGGTCTCGAATGAGATCGCACCTTCCGGGAGTCTTACCCACGGCAGCTTGCTCCTCGTGAAAATGTGGACGTCGGGCGTGATCGCGTCGGGAGTATCCAGGGTTCCTGCGCGAACGAACAGCGCGTCGCCACTGGGTGCGATCTGCATAGCGACTCCAGACGTAGGTACCGCAGTTGCCGCAGAAGAACGCCTCGTGATCCTTGCCGGTGCCGCCCTTGAGCACGACTGACTTCGGCGTCGCGCCAGTTCGCTCGACAAACTCGCTTCTCGATCCAGATATTGATCACAAAGCCGCTGCCGGTTACGCGCTGGCAATCGCGGCAGTGGCAGGCATGAACGATCAGCGGGCTATTGGTCAGCTTGTAGCGGATAGCATCGCACGAACATCCACCTTCGAGACTCATAGGACTCTCCTGCAACTCAATTGCGGGGACTGCCTTGACTTAGTATGAGACCTATCAAGGCAGTCCCGTAGCTTAGCTATTCTTCCTGATGGCAAACGGCTTCGATGTTGTTGCCGTCGGGATCCTTCACGAACCCGCCGTAGTAGTTGGCATGATACTGGGGCCGGAGACCGGGCTTGCCGTTGTCCTTGCCGCCGGCGGGCAGAGCGGCGTCGTAGAATGCCTTCACGGCAGCGCGGTCCTTGGCCACGAATGCGATATGCACAGGTCCGTTCGCTTCGCCCTTGGCCAACCACAAGGCCGGGCGCGTCCTTGGGGCCGAAGCCTAGCATTCCGTCGGCGTCGTACTGCACGCTGAAGCCAAGCGGCGCCAGCGCGGCGGTGTAGAAGCGCTTGCTCGAGTTGAGGTCCTTCACCTTTAGCATGATGTGATCAAACATAACTCTCTCCTTTTTTTCAGTATCTATTCTCGAAACTTTTAGTTACCTACCGCGCCATGCGGGCATGTCAGCGAGCATCGCGCGCGCCATTGTAATCGCCGCCGCGCGTGTGACTCCCTGGGACTCGACGTAGAAGCCGACATTGGTCTCGAGCACCTTTCTCATAGGGCAACAACTCGCCGCGCGCGTCAGTGCAGTAACGGCAGTAAGGACGCGTCACGTCGCCGAGCGCGAAGTCCTCGGGCTTCTCCATCGGCATTCCGCATGAACCACAAGCGGGACATTTTTCAGCCATCGTCTTATCTCCTCTCTAGGGTTTCACCAACGTCATAAAATGATTCACCAGGGTGTCTCCTTGCTCGGCGATCACGGAGTTACCGGTGGCGAACACGTCACGATTGACGAGGTAGTGATGCACGAGTCCTATCCAGGTGTTGAACAGCAGCGGGCGCTCGATCTTGCGTGCGCGGCCAGCCTTGCGCTCGCGCTCCAGCGCGATGAACAGTTCATAAGACACCGCGGCATGCAGCAGCATCAGAGTGCTGCGCACTTTCGGCGGCAGCATCGGAGCCTCGGTCACCAGCCGCGCGTAGAAGGGCTCGAGTTCCCGAGCACTCGCAGATGCGCCTGCAGCACGGCGCGCAGTCCAAGATCGTGCTCGAAGGCTTGCCGGAACTCGGCCGACAGCCGGCGCCCGAACTCGTCGATCACCGCGATCACGAGATCGTCGCGGGTCGGAAAATGCAGGAACACGACGCCGTGCGACATGCGAACCGATTTGGCGACGTCGGCAGTGGTCGTCTTGACGATCCCCTTGCGCGCGAACAGCGCCATCGCCGCGTTGACCAATCGGTCGCGCGTCACCACTTTCTGTTCCTGTCGAGTTACTGTCTGCATCTCGTCTCTTTCTGCTGAGTATCTACTCAGTGAGTATATACTCATCATGCGGTGATTGTGTCAAGAGCGACGAACTGCGCATTTCACCGAAGCCGCGATTGATGCAACATTGAGAGCCGCAGGCATTCTCGATATGACGCAGCTATATCCGGCCATCGAACCTTACGATCATGGGATGCTCGAGGTTGGCGACGGCAACCGCGTGTACTGGGAGACGTGCGGCAATCCGCGCGGCAAGGCGGCCGTCGTGCTGCATGGCGGTCCAGGATCGGGATGTACGCCGTGGCATCGCCGGCTGTTCGATTCGTCGGCATATCGCGTCGTGCTGTTCGATCAGCGCAATTGCGGACGCAGCACGCCGCACGCCAGCGCACCTGACACGGACCTCGCGAGCAACAACACTGCGAACCTCGTCGCGGACATCGAGCGATTACGCGAGCATCTGGCAATCGAGCGATGGATGGTGCTGGGCGGATCGTGGGGCAGCACGCTCGCGCTGACCTATGCGGAACGCTATCCGAATCGCGTCAGTGCAATAGTTTTGTTTGGCGTGACGACCGGACGACACAAAGAGTTCGACTGGTCGTTCCGCGGCGGTTCGGCTGACCTCTTCCCAGAGGATTGGGAGCGTCTGCGCGAGGCGGTGCCGGCCGCGCTGCGCGACAAAGATATCATCGAGGCATACTGCGCACTGCTGAATGATCCCGACGCGTCGATTCGCGAACAAGCCGCGCTGGCGTGGTGCACGTGGGAGTCCGCGACGCCGGCCTGGCCGCCTGCGCATGGGCTGTCGCCGCGATTCAGAGATCCCAGTTTCAGGATGGCCTTCGCTCGCATCGTGACGCATTACGTCCATAACTATGCGTGGCTCGAGGACAACAGCCTCCTTCGCGACGCGCACGCGATCGCGGAAATTCCCGGCATCATGGTGAATGGACGCTTCGACCTGCAGGCGCCAATCGGATGGGCCTATGACCTCAAGCGCGTATGGCCCCGCGCAAAGCTGGTGATCGTCGACAACGCCGGTCACGACGCCTCGAACTCAAGCATCGCGGAGGAACTAGTGCGCGCAACCGACGAATTGGCGAAATTTTAAAAGCCTTAGAACAGCGAGCCGACGAAGTGCTCCAGTTCCAGATTGAACTTCACAATCACTCGGTCCGAGCCGCGCGTCAGGCCGATGCCGGGGCCGACGTTGTACTCGATTCCGCGCGGCAGCTCGCCCTTCAGCACCGGGAAGATGTAGTGCTGCTGCTCGTGCAGCGGATCGTTGTCGTCGATCAGGCCGAGCGCGCCGTAGAACTCGAGGCCCGGTGAGATCGTCGCGCAGGTAGTCGTAGTAGATGCCCGCGGCGTAGCCGAACTCGAAGCCCTTGTTCTTGTTGGGGCCGACGAAGACGCTTTTCTCGAAAATTGGATTGAGATCGATTTCGAACTTCCGGAAATCCTTCTCGATAATCGGCTTCAGCTCCAGTTCGAGCTGCGTTGTCGTCGAATTGCGGCGTCTTGTGCCATTCCAGCTCGAGGTACCAGCCCAAATCGACCGGCAACTCGCCCTGCTCGAACAGGCTGCCGCGCACGCGAAACTTCGAGCCCGCGTATTGAAACGAATCGGCGTTCGGATGCGCGAGATTCAGGTACGCGGCGCCCTCGACGTGGTCGGTAAAGCCGTAGGTGAGCTCGAACGCCGTGCGATACATATCCTGGCTCGGGAAAGTCGCCGGCCGAAGTGCCCGCGTCGCCGTGGTTGTGACCGTTCGGCACGAAGCTGTTGAGCGACTCCAGCTCGACCATGCCCTTGCCCTCGGTCTGATACGGGTACACCTCGAACTCGAACGGATCGACTTGCGCAGAAGCATTGGCGGCGATCAGCAACAGCGCGGCGCCGAGAATGATCGCGCGCAGATTCATCGCGATGACGACGCGGCGTGCGACGATTTCTCGCCGGCGATCCATCGCGTGATCGCGGCACGCTCGGCGGATGTCAGTCGCGCGCCGGGATGCATCACGTCGTAGTACCACGGCGGCATCGCGTTGCTCGCGACTAGCCGCGCAATCTCGTCGAGCTTCTGATCCTCAGTGCCGGGATCGGAGGTGTAGTTAGTCCATGACGAGAAGTTCATGCGCCGCCGTCCTTCGTCGACCTCGTGATGAATCCACCACGAGAACGGCGCCACGGCGCTATACCACGGCCACCGAGTCTGGTTCGAATGGCAGTCGTAGCATGAGCGCTCGAGGGCATCCTTGACGATGGGTGGAGCGGTCAGGTCACCTTGCACCGCCGGATTGGAACGAGCGGGGCGCACGAACTGTGCTATCACGATTGCGATTCCTGCCGACCAGACGATCGCGCGAAATGCGCGACGCCCCTTCACTCCTTCAGCGCGAGACAATCTCGCCTTTGACAATGCCGTGACTGAAATCGTCGAAGAACGGATAGGTGCCGGGCGGGAGTGCCGGGATGTACACGGTGATTGTCTGCCCCGGCTGCACGACGCGCTCGCGATGGAGCTCGAAGCTCTCGAACTCGACGGCCGCATTGCCGGCGTTAGTGACGTGCAGTGTGACCGGAGTGTTGGCCGGCAGCGTCGAGGCTCGCGGGCTCGACCGCACCGGCGTCGAAGCGCAGCGAGGAATCGTCAGCGGCGCGCGCGGTCGATCCCGCGAACATTGCGAGTAGTGCGAGAGAAGCGAATGAGATGATGGACTTGGATTTGAAAATCACGAACGGACGGCTCCTGAAATTGAGAATGATTCTCATTTACATCACCGCGGTCGCAGTTGTCAAGTGCGGCACTCGAAAGGGTGATTGCAGCCTTCATTTCGAGTCACGACATCGAATTTGTTGACTACGGTCGCAATGACAGCTAATTGATAGAGGTGCTGCCTTCTGAAGGGCGGTCGGCGTTTCGGGAAAACGCTGGCCGGGGAATCGCGCCGACGGGGAATCGAGCGCGATGGAGACGTCGTTGTACGACGCGAAGTTGTCGATAAACAGAATAGTCAGGGGAATCGTGCCGATTGCGATCGCGATCGCATTTGTGTTCGCAGCCGCGCCCAAGGCGTCGTCGGAGACCACGCTCCCATTCCCGCGTCCGGCAGCGATTCAGCCCAACGTCGATTTCTGGGTCGACGTATTCACCAAGTACTCCGACCACGACTTCGTGATCATGGATCGCGACAACATCTCGCGCATCTACCATGTGTTTCATCTTCCCGGCGACGGGCAGCCCACTCGTACCGATATCGATTGGGCGAACGCAGTACCTCAAGACCAAATATTCCGACATTCTGAATCGCCTCGCGACCCGGCCGACCTGCCGATCTCGAGGAGCGCGAGATCGCCGCGATGTTCAAGGGCGAGCCGCTGAGCGCTTATACCGCCGCCGCGCAGAACCTGCGCGTGCAGGAAGGACTGCGCGAGCAGTTTCCACGAGGGGCTGCTGCGGAGCCGGTACTACACGCCGTCGATGGAGCGGATTTTCCGCAGCGCCGGGATTCCGCCCGAGCTGGTGACGCTCGCGCACGTCGAGTCGGGTTTCCACAGCGCATCGCGCTCGAGCGCCGGCGCCGTCGGCATCTGGCAGTTCACGCGCGATACCGGCAAGCACTACATGAAAATCACGCGCTATCACGACGATCGGCTGAATCCGGACCGTGAGACGATCGCCGCCGCCAAGCTGCTGCGCTCGAACTACGACACTCTCGGCGATTGGCCGCTGGCGATTACCGCATACAACTACGGCACCGGCGGAGTGGCGCGCGCGGCCGGAATCTACGGCGGCGACTATTCCGAAATGGTCCAGCACTACCAGGGTCCGCATTTCGGCTTCGCAGTGAAGAACTACTACGCGGAATTCCTTGCCGCCTTGCAGGTGCATCGCGACGAGGAAAAGTATTTCCCCGGCATCGAGGATGAGCCCGCGATTCGGCCCGCGCCGATCAAGACCGATTTCGCACCGCCGCCGAAACACTCGAAGAAGTCGCACGCGACACATACTCACCACACCGCCTCGAAGACCCATCACTCGAAAAAGACAGTCGAACAGAAGACCTGATCGCCCGGGCCTCCAAAATTCCGGTTCCCCTTCCCGCTCGGGAAGGGGTTAGGTTGTCCGCACGTTGTATCGACTTCGCAGCCATCGAAAGTTGCGGCGCGCGCAATCCTCGCGTCTGTTATCGTTTAGGTGATGCCTCGCAAGGCCGCGCAATCACCGCAACTCAGTGTCCTCGCCCAACGGCTGAAGGACAGGCTTGGCAACGATCGGCTGGTGCAGCAGGCGCTTGGTGCCGTCGACGCTCGCGCACCTGACGAGCAGTTGGCGCTCGCGTTCCTGACCAAGCTGGCCGAAAATTCCGCCACAGCGTTGAAGGACGTGCTGCGCGATCGCGCAGTCGGCAGCGATCTTGTCTTTTGCCTCGGCTCATCGGAGCTGGTCGCAACCGAGTTGTCGCTGGCAGGACCAGGATGGGCGGAGATCTTCCTCGACGCTCGCGCTCAGACTGTCGACGGTCTGGTAGCCGCGATGCGCACCGAGCGCGTAATGGTCGAGGCGCCGGACCGTCAGGCTGCGGCCGCTGCGCTCGGGAGTTTCATGCGCCGCATGATGGTGCGGGTGGCGATTGCCGATCTGCTCGACCGGACGAGTGTCGGCGAGACGGCACTGGCGATGTCGGAGCTGGCCGACGAATGCATTCGCACCGCGCTCGATCTTGCGACCCGCTTTCTTGGCGAACGAGCGCGCGCGGTTGGGCGATTCTGCGTGCTTGCGATGGGCAAGCTCGGCGCGCGCGAACTCAACCTGAGCTCGGACGTCGATCTGATTTATCTTCACGCGGCGTCCGGGTTCGCCGGACAGCGCCGAAGCGGCGGCGCGTCTCGGCGAATCGTTTACCGAGATTTTGTCGGCGCGATGCTTTCGAATCGATATGCGGCTTCGGCCCGGCGGGCGCTCCGCGCCGCTGGTTACGCCGATCGACGGCGCGATCAACTACTACGAGAACCTCGGCGAGCCGTGGGAGCGCGCCGCGCTGCTGCGTGCACGGCCGGTCGCGGGCGACCTCGAAATTGGGCTTCAACTTGCGCGCGGAGCTGAACCACTTTGTGTTTCGCAGCTACCTCGACTTCGACACGCTGCGCCAGTTGCGCGCGATGAAGCATCAGATCGAGGCGGAGCTGAAAACGCCCGCGATGATCGAGCGCAACATCAAGCTCGGCCGCGGCGGAATCCGCGAGCTCGAATTTATCGTGCAGGCGCTGACGTTGATTTATGGCGGACGCGATCCCGCGGCTTCGAATCGAGCAGACGGTAGCCGCGCTCGAAAAGCTCGACGCACTCGGATACCTGCCCTCGAAGCGCGCGCGCGAACTTGGCGACGCCTACCTGTTCCTGCGCGACGTCGAGCACAAGCTGCAAGTCGTCGCCGGCCTGCAGACGCACGTGATGCCTGCCGACGGACGACGGGATGCGCGCACTCGCGGCGCGGATGGGGTTTGGCAAAGGACCGGCGGCGCTGAAGAAATTCAGCGAGCAACTCAAATCTCATCGGGCGCTCGTCGAACTGCAATTTCGCGAGACGCTCGCCGGCGGCGACGAGGAATCGACGCGCTCGGTCTCTTCTTCCGCGGAACTGGCGTGGAACTCGGCGCTCAATCCCGATTCCTCGACCCGCTATCTGCGCGAGCTCGACTTTGCGCGCGCCGACGAAAGCGCGCGTCATCTCGAGCTGCTCGCGCGCGGACCCTCGCACGCGCCGACCAGCCCGCGCCGTCGCGAGCTGCTCGAACGCCTCGGCCCGATGCTGATCGACGAGATCGGCCGGCTGCCCGATCCCGACCTCGCGCTGATGAACCTCGCCGAGTTCATCGCCGCGATCGGCGCGCGCACCTCGTTCCTTGCGCTGCTCGAACAGCATCCGGCGACGCGACGCATCCTGCTGCGGCTGTTTGCGTCGAGCGCCTACCTCTCGACCATCTTCATCCGCCATCCCGACATGCTCGACACGCTGGTGCGATCCGACCTCGCAGCGACGCGGCGCAGCCCGGCTGAATTGCGCGACGAGTTGGCGGGACTGATCGCGGCGAGTCCGGATTTCGAGAGCAAGCTCGACGCGCTGCGTGCATTCCGACACCAGGAATTTTTGCGCATCGCGATTGCCGATCTGGCCGGCGATCTCGAACTGTTCGACGTCGAGCGCGAGCTCACGACGCTGGCTGAAACGGTGCTGGACGAGGCGATGGCGCTTGCGCGAATTCAGACCGCGGCGCGCTTCACGATTCCTGCGACGATGCGGCTGTGCGCGATTGCGATGGGGCGGCTCGGCGCCGGCGAGATGTCGTACAACTCGGACCTCGACCTGATTTTTGTCTACGACGATCGCGCGGAAGTCGCCGCCGGCAGCCGAGAAATCGCGTCGCGGATCACGCAGAAGCTGATCGCGATTCTCGAATCGCGCACGCGCGAGGGCTACGCCTACAAGCTCGATCTGCGCCTGCGCCCATCGGGCAACGCGGGACCGCTGGTCACGTCGCTGGCCGGGTTTCGCGAATATCATCGACAGAGTTCGGCGGTCTGGGAGCGGCAGGCGCTGGTGCGCGCGCGCGTGATAACCGGCGATCCGGAACTGGGGCGTGAGGTCGAAGCGGCGCGCCAGGAATTCGTGTACGGCCGCGGACTGAGCGCGACTGAAGTCGGTGAGATAGCCGCGATGCGCCATCGGATGGAAATGGAGATCGGAGCCGAAGACAAGACCCGGCTCAACATCAAGCAGGGCCACGGCGGCCTGGTGGATGTCGAGTTCCTTGTGCAGATGATGGCGCTCAGTCACGGCCATCGTCATCCGGAATTGCGGGTGCGCGACACCATGGGCTTGCTCGAAGCACTCGACGGCCTCCATCTGCTGACCGCCGCCGACGCTTCCATCCTCGAAGACGACTACCGCTTCCTGTCGCGGCTGGAGAATCGCCTCCGCATCGAAAGCGACCAGCCCTCCTGGGCCATCCCGACATCGGTGATTGGATTGCGCCCGCTGGCGCGCCGTATGGGATTCGAAGGCGCCGACGGCGCGTCCCGACTGCTCGCCGAACTGGCGCAACGCCGCGACCGAATCCGCACAATTTTCGACCGCTACTTCACCAGTAGGACGTAATTTATTACGTCGCCTTTATATTCTTGTTCTTTCTGATTGGACGACGGAATAAATTTCCGTCCTACTCGAAATCCAATTTGACTCCCGCCAGCACGTTATCGTCGGGGACTTGAATCCGAAGGCCTCCGAATAGTTGCGGTCCAGCAGGTTGTTCACGCGCGCGAAGACTTCTTCGTTGTGCACATGGCCAAGCGGGGTTCCGATTGCGTATGACACGACCGCGTTGACCAGGTTGTACGCGGAGTGATTCGCGATGGTGCCGACGTGGCGTGATGTCGTCGCGATCGCCGACGAAAATGTAGTTCACGTTGGCGGTGAGTTTATCGTGCGGCAGAAAATGTCCGCTCCGCACATATTCGCACCAGTGCCGACGCCGTATGCTTCGCCACGCGCAGCGGGCCGCGCCGTCGAGCCGGCCGCGTCCTTGTGGGTCTCGTCGAGCACGGTCACGTTGCCGCTGAACGTCAGTCCTTTAGCTATCGTGACGCTCGGGACGATCTCGACGCCTTGTGTATCGACGTTGCCGGCATTGCCCGGCAGCGCGCCGAATTCGCATGCGGGGCCGAACTTGCATGGAACGGTCACGATCAGATTGTGCACCCGGCGCGAGAAATAGGTCGTCGTGAACGACGCGCATTCGCCGAAGGTTGTGGTGAAGCCGCCGTCGTACTCGCTCGAGATTTCAGGCTGCAGATTGGGGTTGCCGAAACCCGGGAAGTCCAACTCGTCGAATGACGGTGCGCGAAAGCCTTCGCTATAGCTGCCGCGCAGCGTCGTCGAGATCTGGGTAATCGGAATCGCAACCGACCACGAGGGACTCACCTCCTCGCCGAACTGGCTGTTGCCATCGACGCGAAACCCGCCGGTCGCGAGCAGATGTCCGTTGAAAAAACTGCCCTCCTGCTCGAGGTAGCCGGCATACTCCTGGCGGCGCGCGCGGAAAATCGTGGTCGACGGTGTAGTCGACGGCGGAAATACGTCGGAGCCGAATCCTGAACCCATCGATCCTTGAAATCAAATCCGGCCACGTGCGAAAGCCGGGGCACCAGGTATAGATCCCCTCGATAAGTCCGCCGCGAGTCTCGTCGGGAATCCGATCGACCTCGCTGCCGGCAAAATCAGCGAACGGGACTTCGTTGATGCGGATTTCGTTGCGCACGAAGTACGCGTTCGCGGTCACCACCAGGTTCTCGCCGAAGTGATGCTCGATGTCGCCCTTGAACAGCATGAACTCGCTGCGCTGATGCGCGGTCGGATTGTCGGAAATCGGCGGAAAATTCGATATCGAGAAATTCGCCAGGCTCACGTTCGATGCGATAGTAACGCGCAAAGCCGCGGATGATCGTGTCGTCGTCAGATGATAGTCGAGCCGCAGATTTCCGCGACAGATTGTCCGAGCTGTCGTTGACCGGACGATATCCTTCAGTCGAAAAGTACGACAACCGCGCCCGAGTAATCGAGCTTTCCATCGGCGCCGCTGAACGTCGCGACCTGCTGGCTGCTCGCGTGATTGCCGCCACTCGGACAGGAGACTCGCTTTCGGTGCGCCTTCGCCTTCCTGCGAAATCAGCTGGACCACGCCACCAATCGCCTGCGAACCGTAGAGCGAACCGCCGGCGCCGCGCAGAACCTCGATGCGATCGAGATTGTCGGTGGTCAGGTTCGCGAAATCGAAGCTGCCGGTCGCGCCGGTGTTAACCTCGACGCCATCGACGAGCACCAGCGTCTGCGACGCACTCGCGCCGCGAATCATCACGTCGGTCTCGGCGCCGGGCGATCCGGTCTGCGTGACCTGCAACACCGGGCACCTCGCGCAGCACGTCCTGCGACGCGATCGATCTTCTGCTCCTCGATCTTGCGGAGCTTCGACGACCGTGATGGTTGTGCCGATCTCGCCGATTGGCTGCGGGATCCGGGTCGCCGTGACGACAACCGGATTCAGCTTCTGCGCTTGCTCTTTCTTGGCCGCCGTTGCCGGCTGACTCGTCGTCTTGCTCGACGACGCGGCCTTGGTCTGATTCGCGGGCGCGGCCTTCTGGGTTTGAGTTTGCGCCGGCGACGATGTGGCCGCGGGCGTTTGAGCACGTGCGATCGGCGCAAAGAATGCCGTCGCAAAGATTGCCGACACGATCAAAATAGGAAACCGCATGAACTCCCTCCGAGTTCAAAGGCTGCCATCGCGCGGAGGACGATCGGGCATTGAAAACGAAAAACCCGACCTCTCGCGTATCGAGGGATCGGGCTTCAGGAAAATCGTGCCTGAGGCCACCCTCCCCGCGGAAGGCAGACAGTTAATGACCCGGCCGGTCTCCTGGCTTGGGGTTCGTCCTCGGGCCCGCCTTCCCGCCGAAGCGGTGGCATGATGGGCCGTCGTCCCCCCACACAGTTGCGGGGCAGCGCCGGATTTGAACCGGCTTCCCGAGCACCGGGTGCGACGCAGAAGTTACGCGCGGCACCGCGCGCAGTCAACACGCGCGACGCGATCGTGTACGCTTGGTAGATTCGCATGGGAACGATCACGCTAATCACCGGCGGCGCGCGCAGCGGCAAGAGCATGCAGGCGTTGAAGCTTGCGCTTCCGTATCAGCGCAAATTCTTCGTCGCGACCGGAGAGGCGCTCGACGACGAAATGACGGCGCGAATCGAATTCCATCGCACGACGCGGCCAGCGGACTTTCAGACCGTCGAAGAGCCGCTGAATGTCGTCGCCGCGCTCGACAAGCTGCGCAATAGCGCTGACCTGGTCGTGCTCGATTGCCTGACGCTGTGGGTTTCCAACCTGATGCATGCGGCAAGCGATGGACGACGAGCTGATTCTCGCGGAAGCGGATCAGCTCGCGGCGGCGCTGAAGAAGGCGTCGTTCGCGAGTATCGTCGTGACTGACGAAGTTGGATCGGGAATCGTGCCGACCGATCATGCGGAGTCGCGCCGCTTCCGCGATCTGCTCGGATGGACCAATCAGAAAGTCGCGACGGTCGCGGACCAGGTGCTCCTGATGGTCGCGGGATATCCGCTGAAGGTGAAGTGATCGTCACGACGACATCGTGACGAGAACCGCGATCTCCACCAGCTCGCTGCACGCACCAATCAAATCGCCAGTCACTCCGCCCAGCCAGCGCCGGTAGAACGATCGCATCGCGAAGACGATCGCGATTGAGACCGCGGTGGCGAGAGCGATCGGACGCATCGCGCCGAGCGTCCAGAAAATTACGAGTGTGAAAACGGAGATGATACCCGCGACATTACCGAACTTCTTTCCGTCGAGGAGCGTCGATCCCGAGCCTTGGGCGCGCAGATAGGGGAGGCCTGAGGCGACCGTTACCATCGCCCAACGCGCCAGCATGGGCGCGAAAAGCAGCGCGGCATAGCGGCGATGTACCGGCTAGCGTGGAGAGCGCGAGGATTTTCAGCGTCAGGTCGAAGAAGATTGCGCTCGCGCCGAAGGTGCCGACGCGGCTGTCGCGGAGGATGTCGAGCGCGCGCTCGCGATTGCGTCCCGCGCCGAGCGCGTCGGCGGTGTCGGCGAGTCCATCGAGATGAACCGCGCCAGTGACGACGGTGAGCGAGATGATGATGAGCACCGAGCGAATCACTTGAGCGAAGACGTAGGAGAGAAGCCAATCCTCAGCGGCGAGCGCAATGCCAATGAGACAGCCGACGACCGGGAACCATGCGAACGACGCCGTCACCGCGTCTTCGGAGGCCCGCCGCTGATCGATCACCGGAATAATGGTGAGGAAGCTGACAGCGAGTCGTAGTTCGGTTAGAGAGCCGCCTTTCGTTGGCGGCGCGATCGCGTCGTCGCTCATCGGACCTTGCCGGAGACTTCGGCGCTCTCGAAGGTCGCCATGCTGTTGAGCAGGTCGAGCGCCGACTCGATCACGTTCATCGCGAGCGCGGCGCCGGTGCCTTCGCCGAGTCTCAAGTCGAGATCGAGAATCGGACGGAGCCTGAAATGTTCGAGCGCGAGCGCGTGGCCGCCTTCGGCCGAGCGATGGCTGAAAAAAAGATGGTCGAACAATCCCGGATGAATCTTCTCGGCGACCGCGGCGGCCGCGGTTGCGATGAAGCCGTCAACGACGACCGGTACCTTCAAGGCTGCGCCGCCGAGGCACACGCCGGCCATCGCGGCGATCTCGAAACCGCCGAGCGCAGCGAGCATCGACTCGCCCGACGCGAGCGCGTCGCGATGAATCTCGAGCGCGCGCGTGACCACCTCGATTTTGCGGCGGACGCCGGCGTCGTCGAGTCCGGTGCCGCGCCCGACTATCGACTCCGGCGAAATTCCGCTAAGCGCGCACAGGATTGCCGCGGCGGGCGTGCTGTTCGCGATGCCCATCTCGCCGATGCCGATCAACGTCGCGCCGTTGCCCGCGAGTTCGCGCGCGATTTCGATTCCAACTTCGAGTGCGCGCGTCGTTTCGTCGGGCGTCATCGCGGGGCCGTCGAGCAAGTTGCGAGTGCCGGCGCCGATGCGGCGATAGGTCACACCCGCGAGCGGCTTGATGCTGGTGTCGATCTTCACGCCGACATCGACGACCTTGAGCGCATAGCCGAAGCGTCGCGCGAGCACGCTGATTGCCGCGCCGCCACTGGCGATGTTGCGCAGCATCTCGGCGGTGACTGCTTGCGGAAACGCGCTGACGCCTTCGTCCGCGACGCCATGATCGGCGACGAAGACCGCGATCGCGCCGCGTCCCGATTTCACCGTCTCGTCGTGGCGGATTGCGGCATAGCGGCGCACGAGTTCCTCGAGATAGCCGAGGCTGCCAGACGGCTTGGTCAGCGAGTTCAGGCGCGCATCGGCAGCCCACGCCGCTTCGTTGTCGGGCGGAATGATCGAGGCGATCGTTTGAGTGAGCAGAGTCATGCAGGCGTGATTCTATGCGAAACCCGCCGTGGGTTTCACGTCAGGAGAGGGGACTAGAAGAGCTGGGATTCAGGTTATCCAATACTTTCGAGCAACGACTTTGCCTCGATCAGGTCGGGCGTGTTCAGGCCTTGAGTGAATTGGTTGCAGATTTCGGCGAGTGTGATGCGCGCCTGATCCTGACGACCGGTATCGATTAGCAGACGTGCGAGGTCGACTGTCGCGCGCAGCTCCAACGATTTTGCGTGCTCGCGCCGCGCAACTTCGATCGCTTTCATAAAGCTCTGTTCCGCCTCTGACTCGGCTGAGCGGGATTCCTCCGAGGTAAGGCTCTTGGACCGCAACAGAGTCAATGCGCCCTTGATCCGATGGACTTCCGACTCGACGTAACGCTCCTGATTCTTTTCGACCAGCTGAGCGGCTTGAGCGATCAACATGAGCGCGATATCGAAACTCCCGCCCCTCGCAAAACCCTCTGCCAGGATCGGTAGCGCCCACGTATAGGCCAGTTCATGACCGGTCCCTGCAAACCCGGTTTCGGTAGCGGCGCGGTCGGCTGGTCGATCCAACTTCCCTTGAGCGGCGAGGGTTATAACCTGGTAGCCAAGCATTTGATCTCCCAGGAACTTCAAACCATGCTTGCGGGCGAGTGCCAGCCCTTCGTTGGTTGTTTTCTCCGCTTCCTGATAATTGCGGCAAATTGTGTAGTACATGCTGACTTGCGACAAGCACCACGTCAGCGTGAAGGGATATCCGAGCTCTCGCGCACGCAGAATCGAATCCATAACTCTCTTGTCGGCTTCATCCGGACGGCCAAGCATCCACAGGGTAATCGCGTCGTAGCACAACGCGCTGACTAGTGGATCCTGATGAGTGGCGCCGACCCGCAGTGTCCGATGCCATTGCGCATCGTAGAAACCGATACTGCGCTCGAAACATGAGTGTGCGTCGGGGAATTCACCCATAAAGAACTTGCTGAAGCCTGATTCTGCGTAGGCACTGGCTCGTAGCCGGTCGTTCTGCAATCGGTCTGCGAGTTGGATCAATTCGTCGGCATATCCCAGCGCTATAGGATGCTCGCCACGAACCAGATGGAAGGAGTGCAGCCCGCCGAGTACCGGGAACAGCCTTGGATCTTCGTTCCGTCCCTGACACAGTTCGCGAGCGCGCCTGTAAGCCTTTCCGGCTTCGGGCGCATACCATCCCTTGGTCGCAAGGATGGCGGCGCCGTAATTGATCTGAAGGTCCAGCTCCAACTCCTCGCGTTCCTTCGTGTCCGGCAGTTTCGCGAACATCTCGATCGCATTCTCCAGACGGAGCAGCGCGCCGCGGTAGCCGCTTTGGGCCAGCTCGCGCTTGGCCGCACTCGCCTGGTACTCGATTGCCTTTTCGACGTTCGAGCTGCGCCCGTAGTGGTCAGCCAGTTCGCTCAGGTGATCGTCGAGCGACTCTCTGAACAGTACTTCGATTGCCGCGCCGATCTGTTCGTGAAGAGTCTTGCGCCGCTCGACAAGGATCGAGTTGTACGCGACTTCCTGCGTCAGCGCGTGCTTGAAGGTGTACTCGACATCGCCGACCGCAGGTTGCTCGTAGATGAACTCGCCAACCTGGAGCTCGGACAGCATCGGCCCCAGCTCCGCCTCCGACGCAGCCGCCACTTTACTTACCAGATCGAGTTTGAACTCCTTGCCGATGACCGCAAGCGTCTGCAGTAAGTCCTTGTGGCCGGGAGTAAGCCGGTCGATGCGCGAGGCGAGGATCGCCTGCACCGTGGTCGGAATCTTGAGCTGGTTCAGCGGCTGCGTAAGCTTCACCGCGCCGTCGCGATTGAGCACGCCGTCATCGAACATCGCCAACACCATCTCTTCCATGAAAAATGGATTGCCATCGGTACGTTCGATGATCAGACGCTTGAGCGGCTCGAGGCCCTGGTCGTCGCCAAGCAGCGCGCCCAGCATCTCGTCGGCGCTTTCAATCCCGAGCGGGTCGAGCCGCAACTGGGTGTAATAAGACTTGCTGTTCCACCGATGCGAGTATTCGGGGCGATAGTTCACGAGGAGCAAAACCTTCGCGGTCCCGATCGAGTCGGCGAGAAGATTGAGAAGTCCCTGGGTGCCCTCGTCGATCCAATGCAAGTCTTCGAAGATCACCATCAACGGCTGATTAAGGCTCTCGCGCAGCAGGATGCGCTTGATGGCGTCGAGGGTAGTGCGCACGCGCATTCGCGCGTCCATCTCCGCGAGCGGGTCGGGATCCTCGGCGATTCCGAGCAGGCCGTAGAGGTACGGGATAGTGTCTTCGAGTGAGCGATCCAGGATCGCGATGCGGCCGGCAATCTTCTCGCGGCGCGCCCGCTGGTCATCCTCCGACGTAATCTTGAAGTAGCTGTGCAGCAGGTCGATCACCGGGACGTAGGCCGACGCCTTGCCGTGGGAAACTGAGTAGGCCTCGAGCACCATCCATCCTGCTGCGCTGGTCGCCTTGAATTCGAACAACAGGCGCGATTTGCCGACGCCCGCCTCCGCCATCGCCGCGACGATCTGTCCGTGTCCCGACTGCGCGCGCTCAGCCGCATGCCGCATCGCATCCATCTCGCGCTCGCGGCCGACGAACTTCGTGAATCCGCGCCCGGCAGATCGTTGCAAGCGCGTGCGCAGCGGGCCGAGTCCGGTTACCTCGTAAATATTGACCGGATCGGTGACGCCTTTGATCCGAGCCGGCCCCAACGGCTTGAGAGTGAAGTAGCCTTCGACCAGCCGTCGCGTGCTTTCCGATATAGCGGTCGCGCCGGGATTGGCCAGGGTCTGCATCCGCGAGGCTAGATTGGTGGTATGGCCGATCGGCGTGTACTCGACGTGACCGCCGCCGGTAGCAATCGAGCGCACGACTACTTCGCCGGTGTTCGCGCCGACTCGAATCTGAATTGGTGCGCGGCCGTCGGCGCGCAGACGGTCGGCGTAGCGGCGGATTTCTTCCTGCATGCGGAGGGCAGCGTAAAGCGCGCGCTGGGGATGGTCCTCGTGCGCGACCGGCGCGCCGAACAGCGCGAAAATGCCGTCGCCGGTCGATTGCACGATGTATCCGTCGTAGCGGCGCACCGCATCGATCATCAGCTTGAGCGCGGGATCGATAATCGCGCGCGCCTCTTCGGGATCGAGGTCCTGCTCGAGTTCCGTCGATCCTTTGATATCCGCGAAGAGCGCGGTGACGGTCTTGCGCTCGCCCTCGAGCACAGATGCTTCCGCCGGCGCAGTGACCTGCACTGAAGGGGTTGCGGTTCCAACGGGAGCCGCGGCCGGTGCGGCGGCGCTTAGCGACGTACCGCAATCGGCGCAGAACTTCGCGCCGGCTGCGTTATCCGATCCGCACTTCGCGCATCGATTCGACAAGAGGCTGCCGCATTCGGCGCAGAACTTCTTGCCCGTCTTGCTTTCCGTACCGCATTTCGCGCAGCGCATCGTCTTGCCCTATCAGGATAGGGTCAGGGCATTCTTGTACCATCCAGTGCTCGCGAAGCGATACACGGCGCCGAAGGAATCACTCAGTCGCGCGATGGTGGTTTGTCGCGAGAATCTTCGGGGAAGATCGAGAGCCAGATGGAATGGTCGTCGATCTTTTTCAGCAGAGACTCGGCGGCGGGCCTGGTCCTGTCGCCGGCGTCGTTCCATGAATCGAAATGAATCAGCGATTTTGGCGGCAGACGCTGCGCCCAATCCTTACTCGCGAGAATCGGACGGTCGGGAAATTCGCGGACGTAGCCGATACATAGATAGGCGATTGGAATGACGTCAGTGGGGATGCCGAAAATTTCAGCGAGTGCGTCGTTGCGCATGATGCTGACCCATCCCATGCCGAGTCCCTCGGCGCGCGCGGTCAGCCACATGTTTTCGACTGCCAGGCAGGCCGAGTAAATCTCGACGTCGCGGATGCTGGTCTTGCCGAGCACGGCGGGGCCGAAGCGATCGGGCTTGCATGTGACGATCAAGTTGAGAGGAGCTTCGAGGATACCCTCGAGCTTTAGCGAGAGGTATTTTTCGCGCCGCTCGCCGCTGAACTGAGCGGCATTCTTTTGACGCTCGCCCTCGAAAACTTCCTTTACGCGACGGCGCTGCTCGATGCTCCGCACGAGTATGAAGTCCCACGGCTGTGTGAAGCCGACGCTGGCGGCATGATGGGCCGCGATCAAGACGCGCGCGAGAACCTCGTCGGGAATTGGATCGGAGATGAACTCGCGAATGTCGCGGCGGCGAAAGATCGCCTCGTAGAGGCCGCGCTTGAGCGCGTCGGCAAAGGCGTGGCGATTGGGTGCGTCGGTGGGCATTGATCCTTCTTACCTCTCCCCTCGGGAGAGGTCGACGTGAGTTTGCGAACGTCGGGTGAGGGCGCGCGCATCGAGCTGAATGCAGGCGCCCTCACTCGCGCCCGGAGGCGCGTCCTCTCCTGAAGGGAGAGGTAAGAATCGGACGCGTCAGGCGGCCGCTTTCTTGGCTGCTGCCAGCGCGGCTTCGTAGTTCGGCTGCTCGGCGACTTCCTTGACGTACTCGACGTAGGTCACGTTGTCGTTCTTGTCGACGACGAAGACGGCGCGTGCGAGCAGATGCAGTTCCTTGATCAATGCACCGTAATTCGTGCCGAAGCTCGCGCTGCGCCAGTCGCTGAGCGTGGTGATCTTGTCGACGCCCGCCGCGCCGCACCATCGCGCCTGCGCGAACGGCAGATCCATCGAGACCGACAGAATCTGCACGTCGCCGGGAAGGTTGCTGGCCTCGACGTTGAAGCGGCGCGTCTCGGCGTCGCACACGGGAGTGTCGAGCGACGGCACCGTCGTGATGATTTTGACTTTGCCCTTGAACTGATCGAGCGTCGCCGGCGCCATCCCCTTGCCGACCACGTTAAAGTTGGGTGCTTTTTGTCCGACCTTGATTTCCGGGCCGACCAGGGTCATCGGGTTTCCCCGCATCGTAACGGCGCCTTTGCGTTCTTCCGCCATGAGTGAATTCTCCTTTTGGTGATGAATTGAAGATGGAATCGAAGACGATTCAAAGATTAGCGGCGTCGAAATAGAAGGTAAAGCAGTATGTAACGATAGTAGGACGGAATTTATTCCGTCGTCCCCGTCACAAATCCGTCGTCCCAATCAAAAACAACGAAATATAGAATCGACGAAATAAATTTCGTCCTACTAGGTCGCACAAAAGCTTCGAGACGTTCGGAGCTACAGGATTTTTATTGTCAGCGCGATCAGGCTGCCGACAACCAGTACGACGTTGATGACGGCGGTGGCGAGTGCTCCCGTCGATCGCTTGGATGCCGCACTCAGGTAGCCGCGCGCATAGACGATTCGCGCGATCAGGAAGAGCAATCCCAGCACGATGCCAGTGTGATAATGCACCGACAGCGAGAATATCCATACCGCGGGAAGGAAGACGATCAGGGCCTCGAGCGTGTTCACGTGAACGCGGTTGTAACGCTCGAAGTCGGGATTGCCGGTGGTGGCGGGCGCTTCGACGCCGTAGGTCTGCCGCGCGCGTCCTACCATCACGCCGAGTATCGAATATTCGAGCAACGCCAGTAGCGTCACAATTTCGAGTGCATGGCCCCCGAGCATATGGAAAGTCCTCCCCGTGAAGTCGTCTCGGATGAAGCTACTCGCGCAAGATGAAAAGTGCGAGATGCGATTTGGATTAGCTGCGGCGGAATTTTGCCTGGCGCTCCGCTTCCTGCGCGTCGGCGGCTTCGCGTGACGGCCGCGCCGGCATCCATCCCTTTGTGTAATCGACGTCCTCCCACGATCGATCGTTGCGCGTTCCATACGTAAGGCAGCTCGACGATCGTCGCCGGCGCCGAGATGGTCTCAAACGCGCGCATCGCATCAGTGACTATTCGGCGCTGCAATTCAGGTTGATCGGGTGGGCCGGTTTGATGCCCGAGCGGAAAATTTACGAACACTGCGCGTGGCGGCTTCACCGACTGCGTGATGTCGAGGGCGGAAGTCATTGAGAGCGTGGGGATTCCTGCTTCTTCGACGGCGCGTGCGATCAGTCCAACGGACTGATGGCAAACGGGTCATGCAGGGACAAGGAAGAAGGCGTCGGCGTGCGCGCGGTTCAGCTCGTCGACGATTTGCGGCGCGAGCTCGTCGCGCACTTTGCGCGCCGAATAAATTCCGCCCATGAAACTGAACGCCGGATCGACCAGCTCGCCGATGACTCCGGCCGCCGCGAGCTCGCGCATCCGTTCGAGCGGGAACACGCAGTTAACGTCGCGCTCGGCGTCGCCGGTGGGATAACCGAAATGCCACACGCTCAGTTCGTCGCGTCGCGCGTCACGCGGAATGCGGCGATACGACGCGTCCTCTCGATGGAAGCGCGGCTGATCGCGATACATGATTCCGCCCGAACTGATCATCGCGATCCTGCAATCGGCAATCGGTTTTCTCAGCGGAGTGAACGGCGCCGAATCGTTTTCAACCCATCGGTATGGGGTGAAGTCGTTGTAGAGATCGCGCGTGCGAGGAATGTATGCGACCGGCATGCGGCTAACTCTACGACGGCGTTGAGGGAGTCGGCAAACGGCGGCGTGCGAACGCCCTTGACACAAAATTCGTTGTGTACGACGTTTATCGACTCAAAATATTCATTGTGTGAAAGCGAAGGAGACGCCCGATGCGTCTGGCAGTCAACAGGCGCAACTCATTCTCCCAATGGATGTCTAAGCAACACGGAACTGGTAGATGCGACGAGTATCGACGGCTAGGTATAAAAGGCGTTCATCAAGATGATTGACTCTGCATAGGGTTTTCTGCGATGAATGGTCCGGCAAAGTGTCCCGGGGGGGACCTCGATTGCAGTTCGGGATCCCAATTTGGGCGAGGCAGGCCAGAAGCCGTTTCTGGCGCGAGTTTTCTAGGGAGGGACGGTAAATGCACGTATCACTCAGGCATGCCCGACGCATGGTACTTGGCGTCGCGGTGGGGGCGCTGTTACTCGCCGCTGCGCCGGGATCCGGTCAGGCGGACATACTTCAAATCTGCGTCTCGCCGACAAGACAGAAGGTAGTATTGCCGCTTGGCGGGACCTGCAATAAGCCGAATCGAGCGGTCACTTGGGATAGCGACGGTGTTGAAGGTCCAAGTGGACCGCAGGGTCCCAAGGGTTTGCAAGGTCCGCAAGGACCGACGGGCACTATGGGCCAGATGGGTCCGCAGGGTCCAGTAGGGCCGGCGGGACCAATTGGGCCGGTGGGAAACGCGGGAACGACGGGTCCAATCGGGCCCGCTGGAGAAATGGGTCCGCAGGGACCGGAGGGACCGACCGGACCGACCGGAGCCACTGGCCCGACCGGACCGACCGGCGCCAGCGGAGTTAACGGCATCAACGGAACCCAATTCTACACCCTCGGTGGTGGCGATCTCGGCAGCAACGTACAGCTGCTGTTCGGCTACAACAGCACATTGGGTGGACCCTCCGGACCAACCGGACCGGGATGCGTAACGCCTACTTGCAGCAATAGCCCGGTTTACTACGGCCCGGGTAACGGCGCTGACACGCAACTGGAAAGCGAAGCGGTACCAATCGACGCTTCGACCGTGACTCAACTCTGGGTGCAGACCAAAAACGCCCCAGGACCCGGCCAGAGCTATACCTTCCAGCTTTGCATCAACAGCGATTGCAATACGCCGAAGGTCACTTGCTCGATTAATCTCCCGAATCTGACTGAGTGCAACGATCTGTTGGACAGCCAGAAATTCAATGCCGGTGACACGATTGCTCTGAAGGCGACGGCGTCGCCGGACGCGGTCGCGACGGAACTGAGCTGGATGGTGGTTGTTCATCAGACCGGCGGAGACATTCCCCCACTCATGGTTGAGCTCAGTCACTCGAAATAGGGGAGCGGGGAAATGACGAGTACGCGAATGGTAACAGTCAGGGAGGGGACGAGAATGCCTCAATCTTTTAGGAACGCGTGGCGCTGGCTCGTCGGAGCATCGGCAGCTGCGATGCTAATAGCGAATATCTCGCCGGCGGCAAATGCACAGGTCCCGGATACCGGGATCATCAAGCTCTGTGTAGCCAGAAACGGCAAGATCATCGGTATCGATCATGTTTGCAAGAATCACAACTTTGAACTGATCTGGAATATCCCCGGACCCCAGGGTCCTCAGGGAGATCAGGGCGATCAAGGCGCCGCCGGTGCAATGGGCGCGGTGGGCCCGACGGGATCGCAAGGTTCGGTTGGTCCGGTGGGAATCCAAGGGCCAATGGGCTCGATGGGCCTGACGGGTCCGGCGGGCGTTCAAGGTGTGACAGGTCCTGCAGGACCGACGGGTGACTTGGGGCATCCTGGACCGACCGGACCTACCGGCGCGGTCGGACCTCAGGGACCCAGCGGCGTGCCCTCTTTTGGTCCGGGCGACAATACCGAGATCCTCAGCGGCGGCACGCTCGGCGAGACAATCGGCGTTGCTGCATCAATCCAGCTTAACGATACTTCCGGAGATCTCGGAAAGCCGACCTTCCCCTTGTACATGGGACCCGGAAACGGCGCATCGGGTGAGGGCATTTTCTCTCCGGATAGCCCGCCTGCCCCAGTCGCTGGACCGCAAACCAGCGTCCAGGTGCCAACTCCGGGCGGCACGGCGTTCAATATGACGGTTTCGATTGCCCCTGGCGATTCCGGCCCTCTAGGCGCGGAGTACACGTTCATCCTGTGTAACGAGGCGGACTGCGACATCACGATGAATCCATTCTGCAAGGTAGCGAATGATTCCTTCCCCGGGACCGATACGACGGAGTGCTCCTCCTCAACCCAATTGGGAAGCATGCGGACCTTGGACTTCCTGCCGGGAGACACTCTGTCGATCCAGGCCTACAAATCCGAGGCGATGGTACCTACCAACTCGGTTGACGTTAGGTGGTCGATGGACTTCGCGATAGCCCCTCCGGACGCTTTCTAGACGCGAGGAGGACAAGACAGATGAAATCGCGAACGGAAGTCATCACGGGTCGAGGGCAACAGAAAATGGAGGGCGTCAACATGCCTGCTTCGTTTAAATTCGCGTGGCGTTGGCTGGTCGGTGCGACCGCCGCTACGATACTCTGTATGGCGGCACTTCCTGGTGTCGGCCATGCCGAGAATATTGAGATCTGCATCAATAATTCCACCGGCAGAATCAAAGGCATCAACCTGGGAGTCGACGGCTGCTCTGGAAATACCACCGAGCTCGATTGGGTAACGATCGGACCGGCCGGACCCACTGGAATGCAAGGTGTAATGGGCGATCCCGGTCTCCCGGGCACTCAGGGACCACAAGGTGCACCCGGTATCCAGGGTCCTCAGGGAGAACAGGGAGACTCGGGACCGCAGGGTCCTCAGGGCGATATCGGCCCGACCGGCCCGACCGGTCCAGCAGGAACCATGGGTCAAGATGGGATCCGCGGGGCGACTGGTGTGGCCGGAGCGACGGGACCGACGGGACCGTCCGGATCACCTGGAATTGCCGAACCGAATATATCGGTCTTCACCGGCGGATCGTTGGGCACGCTGGGTAGCCTCAACAATGTCGATCTATCGGGGAACAACAGCGTCGGAACGCCCGGAACCATCCTGATACTTGGACCCGGCAACGGTTCGGACACGTCCCCATCGACCGAAGTGCCGATGTCCGAATCGGGAACCGCGAAGCGCTTGTTCGTTAACGTGGATAACGATCCCGGGACGCAGATGAACAACGGGATCCCGACCACTTTCTTTTTCTTCCTGTGCAACGGAAACAATTACCCGGCGAATTGCAACGTCAGTTGCTTCATCACAGGCCCTGACACGACCTGCAGCGACCTGTTCGACACGCAGGCCTTCACCGGTGGCGGGCTAAACCCGGACGTGATGAGTCTGTGGGCGTACGCCGACTATCCGGGAGCGAATCACGCCAACGTGAAATGGTCAGTGACCTACGATCACGGCGAGGCAATCCTCGTTCCGGGACGTCTGTAGAGACTATTGCTGATACTGGAGACTGAAAGCCCCCGGGTAACTCCGGGGGTTTTCTTTTGTGGTGGGCGCTACTTGAGGCGCGGCAGGACTTCAGCCCCGAATCGTTCCAGCGATCGGCGCGCCTTGGAGGGATCGAGTCCCGGCAATTGCGTCACCACTATCAGCTCGGTCATGGGAGTCGATTCCAGAATCTCTTCGAGCCGTGCGGCGACGTCTGACGCCGTTCCCAACACGCTGGTGCGTCTCAAGCGATCTGCGTCGGGACGAATCAGCACCTTGCTCTGGTCGGTGGTGCCGGCCGCGGCCGAGAGCCATTTGCCGTAAAGCTCGGCCTGGTACATGAGCGCGTCGCGCGTGTCGCGCCACGCATCCTCTTCGCTGTCGGCGACGTACACCACGCGGCTGTTCACGATACTGTAGCGCGTAGCGTCCTTGCCCGCGGCTTTGAGCGCGTCGAGATAGATGCCGATTTCGCGACGCCCGCCGACGCAGGCAAATCCGAGATCGAGCGCGGCTGCTCGCCGTATCGACTTCGCCGCACCAGCTCCCCACAGTAGTTCTGGATGTGGCTCGCTTACCGGTCGAGGCAGCACGCGCACGTCTCGGAACTTGAAATACTTTCCGTCAAAACTGAATCGCTCGCCCGTCCATGCGAGCTTGAGAATCTCGATAGTCTCGAGCGTGCGGCCCAGTCGTTGCGCGCGCGGCACGCCGAAGCCCTCAAATTCCTCGGCACGATAGCCGAGACCAATCCCAAGCCGCAACCGGCCGCCCGAGACTACATCGACGAACGCAGCGTCCTCAGCCAGCTTCAGCGGATGATAGAACGGCGCCAGCAGGACGTAGGTGCCGATCGTCACGTGCGTGGTGCGCGCCGCGATGGCCGCAGCCGCGGGCATCAGCGCGGGCAAGTAACCGTCGTCGGTGAAATGATGCTCAGTAAGCCAGATGGAATCGAAGCCGAGTTGCTCAGCGGCCTCAACCTGGGCGAGCGACTCGCGATAGAGATCGCGAAACGACGCGCCGATCCGGGAGGATTGCGGAAATCGAGCTGGTAGCCGACTTTCACCTTGCGCACGCTATCACCTCGCGGGGCTTCAACGCGTGGCGAGGCCGCCGTCAACGATCAGCTCGGTGCCGGTGATGTAGGACGCTTCGTCGGAAAGTAGAAAGACGATCGCATTTGCGATTTCCCAAGGAGTGCCCTTGCCGGCGCATCGGGATTCGCGGGGCGACGGTGCTCTCGCGATCGCCGACCAGCCGCCGCACCATCGAGGAGTCGATCAGGCCCGGCAGGATCGTATTGACGCGGATATTGTCGCGCGCGTGCGAGACCGCGGCCGAGCGCGAGAGCCCGAGCAGCGCGGCCTTGGTCGCCTCGTAGGAAATCTGCGAGTTGGATGCGCATCGCGGCCAGCGACGAGACGTTGACGATCGCGCCGCCGCCGGCCTTCGCGATCTCGGGCACCGCGTAACGCATCATCAGGAAATGGCTGCGCAGATTGACCGCGAGCATCTTGTCGAAATCCTCGGTGCTGGTCTTCAGCAGATTGCCGCCGATCGCGATGCCGACGTTGTTCACGAGCAGATGAAGCGCGGAGAACGCGCGCGTCGTGGCTTCGACGGCGCCGCGGCATTGATCCTCGATGCTCACGTCGGCGGCGACCGCGTCGGCGCGTCCGCCTTCCTCGCGAATCGCGGCGGCGGTCTGCTGCGCGAGTTCGAGCGAGCGATCGGCGACCATCACCGACCGCACCTTCGCGCGCGCACATGATTGCGGTGGCGCGGCCGTTGCCGATTGAGAGCTTCTCGCCGGCTTTCGCCGGTCCGTCCGCGCCGCCGCCAACGATTAACGCTACCTTGCCCGTCAGACGAGCCATAATTTGCCTCCTGGCGATCGAGTAGGTTAAATGGCTACGCGCGCGCCGTCATTTGATCTCTTCGTCCGGTTCCTGGCAGAAGCATCCCGGGCGCATCCATCCCACGCATTTGAAGCCTCCGGGTTTGGGCTTGCAGTCGGCCTTCTTGCTCTCCGTGTGCAGGAAAGCGCAGGCTTCGGTCTTGCTGTCTTCGCATTCGAGTTTATCGCAGTCCGGCTTCGCTGCAGCGATCTGCGCCGCCATATCGTTGTCGTAAGCTGTTTGCGCGTTCGCCTGGGTATCGCCCACTCCCCTGATCTGCACCTTCTTGAAAAATCGGTTCGGACATTTTGCGCCCGAATGCGCTACCGAAGCGGTGATCGCGCTTACCAATATTGCGAGCGCCATCGCGATAGTCCGAAATGTAAAACGAGTCGATGCCTTCACAGCGAAGCACCTCCTTTTGCCTATTCCGCGGCGGGTCGCGCGGTCGGGAAGCGCCGCACGTATTGCAGGAAGCGCGCGAGTGCGCGGTCGGCGTCGATAAGCAGGCCGTCGTGAAAGTGGATGGTCTTCAAGATGGGCTCGTCTTCCTGGATCAGGCGGCGGAAGAACGCCTCGCCGATTTGGAGCCGCTGCTCGCGCTCGGCGTCGTTGCCCTCGGCGCGCGGCGTCGCAGTGACCGACCATCCGTGAGTGTGTCCGTCGGGCGTCGGCGTCCCGGTCGCCATCGAGAGAATCGCCATCCCGTTGAGGCGTCCCGCCAGCGCGATCGTGTTGGTGCCGGTCACGCGGATTCGCTGATCGAAGACGCCGAGGTTGGGATCCTCGAAGCGCACGTCGTACTGGATTCGGTAGTCGCTGACGTCGATCGCGTCGGGGTCGCATTCGATCTTCAGCCCGTGCAGGACGCGCAGATGCTGAAAGTCCATCGAGTTGGTGAACGGCACCCACGGCTCGACCGGCAGATCGAATGCGTCGGCAGCAGTGCGGACGTCGAGGTCAGCCTCGGCGTAATCGACAAATTCGGGCACGTCGAACAGCGGCGTGGTGCCGTTGAAGGCCCAAATCAATCCCCACTTTTCGGCGGTTGGATATTTGAACACTCGCGCGGCCTTGGGAATTTTCTCGGACGCCGGAATCTTGGTGCATCCGCCGTCCTGGCCGTATTGCCAATGATGGAACGCGCATTGGATGTCGTTGCCGACGACTTTGCCCATGCTCAAGTCGGCGCCGAGATGACGGCAGTACGCGTTCATCACGGCGGCCTCGCCGTTCTCGCCGCGATAGACAATTGCGCGGCCGTCGAGGAAGTCGCGGCCGATCACCTCGCCGGCGCGCGACTTCGTCGGAGCGTGCGATCGCGTACCACGACTGATGGAATCCAGCCGGCTTCTTAGCGCGAGTCTTGGGAGTGCGCGCAGCTACGTTCGTGCGCGGTATTGCGGTCGTCGATGCCATCGTCGCGGACCTCCAGTCAGTGCTTGCAGCGATCAGGCGGCTGCGGCGGCGGATTTGGTGTCGAACTTCGGAAGCTGGACGAAGAACAGCACGCAGTCGTCCACCACTTCGAGTTCGCGGCCGGTGTCGGCGGGATCGACGCGGAAGGCTGAGTGAGTATCGAGTACCTCGCCCGACGTGACGTCGCGAATCGCGCCGCTCTCGACGAACAGCAGCTCGGGCGCGCGATGACGATCGACCTTGTGGCGCGAGCCGCGCGTCGCGCGAATCTCGCCGATGTTCAGCGCGCGCTCGCCGAACGTCGCCATGTGCTTCAACTCGAAGCCGGGGTCGCGCGTCGCCAGCCATCCGAAGCCGTCGGGATGAATGACGATCGGTTCTTCGTAGCGTGGCGGCGGATACTCGACCGCGCGCCCGTTGATGTGCTCCCAAATCGCCTCGTAACCGTCTTTGCGAATGATGCGGCCGTCGGTGCTGCGGCGCGTGAAGACGCCGCCATCGAATTGCCCGAGGTCGGACAATTTTTCGTAGCCGCGGTTCAATTGCTGATAACTCATGAAGCCGTAGCCGGCCGACCCGCCCATCTGGAGCAGCAGCACGACCGATTTGCTGGTGTCGGACTGCGGGCCGTAGAAGGTGCCTTCGGGAAAATAGCCGACGGTGCCGGCTTTCAGATCCTTGCCGGGCGCGTAGTTCATCGCGCCTTCGAGGCAGAGACGGACCTGATCGAAATTGTGGCGATGGCGCGGCGTGAAATAGTCGCCGGCCGTTCGCACGATACTCAGTTCGAAATTGTCCGGTGAGCCGGGCGTCCCCTGCAGCAGGCGCTTGAATTCGATCCCGCCCGAGCGATGCCCCGAGACCTCGCCCCATTCAACGTCGGCAGCGTGTATCGTTTGCATAGGTGTTGGGGTTAGCGCGGTCACGTGCGCCGCGTCAAGGCTACGACGCCTGACTGGGATGGTGCGTCTTCAGAATAGCGCCGCATGCCGCGATCGCCGCGAGGACACCGTCGGCGACGTGACCTGCCTTCACAGTGGCCAGGAATTCATCGACGATTTTGTTCCAGGTCCCGGCGGGCGCGAGGGCGTGCGTGTCATGGTCCGCAATGATTTCGACGTAACGCTCGCCGAGCGACACGAACAACAGGATGCGGTGCGGTTGCGTCGGAGCTGCCATCGCATGCGCGTTGAATTCCCGATGCGCGAGCTGCCAGGCGTGAGCGTGCTTGATGCGCCGCGGCACAGTCAGCAGTCTCAGCGGACGCCAGTCGAGTATCAGGGTTAGCGCGGTTGCGAGCGTCAATTCGATCAGGATCACATTGCTGCTCGGCATCGCCGGACGAACCAGGCTTACCACTGCGCCGACGAATATCGCGGTTAACGCGGCGTATGCGAGCGGAAAGAGCGAATAGCGATCGCTGGCGTGGGTCACGATGACGCAAAGGTGAGCGGCCGTCTCGCGCTCGATCGCGGCCATGGAAGCATCGATGCGTTGGTGCTCCGCGGGTGTGAATGGAGTCTTCACCAACTTCCCGAAGCGCCTCCGCCGCCGAAAGATCCGCCGCCTCCCGAGAAGCCGCCGCCACCCCCGCCGCCGGAGAATCCGCCTCCATAAGATCCGCTGGACCATCCCGCGCCGCCATAGGTCTGCCAGCTATGCGGGTCATTGCGATGACGGAACCACAAAACGATGAAATATCCCCACGCGCCAAAAAATAACAGGCCCCAGATGAGGACTATCTCACCATGGACCCTGCCAGAACGTAAGCGGTTGCGGAGGAGGTGGTGGTGGACTGATCGAATTCCCGCCGAGTACCTGGACAATCGAGGTGGCGCCCGCGAGGATACCGGCGTTGAAGTCGCCGAGCTTGAAGCTTGGCAGGATATAGTTCTGGATTATGGTCGCGCTGATGGCGTCGGTGAGTTGCCCTTCCAGGCCGTAACCCACCTCGATGCGAACCTTGTGCTCTTTGGGCGCGACGATAAGCAGCGCGCCGTTGTTCACGCCTTTCTGGCCGATGCCCCAATGGCGGCCAAGCTGATAGCCGTAGTCCTCGATCGTGTATCCTTGGAGCGACTTCAGCGTGACCACCACGACTTGCTCGCCGGTTGCACGCTCGTGATCGGCCAGCATGAGAGTGATTTGGCCAACGGTGTACGAGTTCAGGACGTGCGCATCATCGACGACTCGCCCTGTGAGCGGTGGAAATTTCGGTTCGGAGGCGAGCGCCGGTGACGCAAGGATCAGCAGCAGGATGAGCAGCGCCCATCGCGCGCCGGTGATATCCGCCCTTGCGCAGCGAGTGCGCATCAGAATTTGACCTGGGGTACCTGCTGAGCTTGCTCGGAAATCGTGAAAGTCTCGCGGACTTTCATGTCAGGGTAGAGGATCGAGGCTATCCAACGTTGCGGGATGGTCCTTAGCGCAGTGTTGTAGTTCCTGCACGGCGAGAATGTAATCGCGTCGCGCAACCGCGATCCGATTCTCGGTGCCTTCAAGCTGCGATTGAAGCGCGAGGAAATTCTGATTCGACTTGAGGTCGGGGTAAGCCTCGGCGACCGCGAGCAACCGGCCGAGTGCGCCAGTCACTGCGGCCTGGTTCTGCTCGAACTGATGGAACGCTTGCGGGTTCGACAGGATGTCGGCCGGAAGCTGCATCTGCGTCGCATGCGCACGCGCTTCAGTCACTTGAGTCAGCACCTGTCTGCTCCTGATGCGCATAGCCCTTGACGGTCTCGACCAGGTTCGGGATAAGGTCGGCGCGACGCTGATATTGATTCAGCACTTCGCTCCATGCGGCCTTAACCTGCTCGTCGAGAGTCGGGATTTTATTGACGCCGCATCCTGATAAGCCATCGATCACCAAGCCAAGAGTCAGCAGGAGAGCCAGTGCACGAAGGTGCTTCGAGAGCGTCAAGATGGACGTCGCGCGGAACTCAGGCGCCTTCTCGGCTCTTGAAACGATGCTGATTTGGCTCGGGCGGCATCGTCAAAAGCTCTCGCGAATAGATCTCGCCGAGATACTCGATCAGATTGCGCATCGAGACCACCGCAGTCGGACGGCCGTCGTCGTCGACCAGCGGAATGTGCCGGAAGCCTTCGAGCACCATCTTGCTTAGCGCGAACGCGACGTTCGCATCGTCGGGAAGCGTGAACGGATCGGGAGTCATCGACGCCGCCACCGGAGTGTTTACGAGGTCGAGCGGCTGACCCGCGATTTTCATCAGGATGTCGCGCTCGGTGAAGATCCCGACGAGGCGGTCGTCCTCCATGACCAGCACGGACGCACGGCGCTCCTCCTGCATCAGGTGAATCGTATCGGCGAGCGTCGTCGTGGTAGACACCATCAGCGGAGGCTGCGAGACCACTTCGCTGAGCGCCGTGTGGGCGAGTGCGGACTCGAGAATTTGAGGGCCAGGATGTTCGTCGTCGAACAACTCGCGGTCATCGTCGTCGCCAGGCATGAGTCAGCCCTCCTGTTCGATAGTCTGGAATCAGACAGCCTAGGACGTTCTCAGGTTTAGATCAAAGGGAATGAGTAGAGCAGTTACGCTGAGATTCTGGGAGCCGACTAGCCTGACGCGACGATCATTTCCTCGACGTCGCGCAGGCGATCTTTGCCGAAAAAGATCTCGTTGCCGACGTAAAACGTCGGTGAGCCGAAGGTGCCGCGCTCGACCGACCGATTGGTGTTCTCGATCAGCTCGTCCTTCACCGGCTTCGTCTCGATCAGCTCGAGAATTTTCGCCGTCGGCAGCCCAGCACCGTCAAGCGCGGCGCGAAACACCTCGGGGTCGTCCATTTTTTTTGGTTCTGCCCACATGTTGCGGTACATCTCGTCGACGTAGCGCTCGAACACGCCGAGCGTCCGCGCCGCGATTGCTCCCCGCATCATCATCAGAGTGTTCACCGGGAAAAACGGATTGCTCTGAAAACGCGTAATCGCATGACGCTTGATGAAGCGCATCATTTCGAGGCGCTCGTACTCCGGTTTGTTCTTGATACCCGCGAGGCTTTGCGCCGGCGATCGATTGTTAGTCAGCTTGAAGACCCCGCCGAGCAGCACGGGCACGTAGTCGAACTTCGCGCCAGTTCGTTTTTCGATTTCAGGAATCACGAGATGACTCAAATAGGCGTTCGGGCTGCCGAAGTCGAAATGAAATTCTACTTTGACCATGGCCTCACCATTTTTCTCCGAAGGGACGGATTTCGAGCTCGAAGGTCCAGGCGTCGCGCGGCTGCTGGTATAGCTGCCAATAAGCCTCGGCCACGGCGGCCGGCCTCATCAGTCGTGCGATGTCGAGATTCTTCATCGCCTCGTCGCCCTCTCGTTCCCTGATTCGATCGCGGACCCAGGCGGTATCGACGCCGGCGTCGATGATGAGATGCGCGACGTGGATATTCTTCGGCCCGAGTTCCCGCGCGATGCTCTGAGCCACCGCGCGCAATCCGAATTTCGCGGCGGCGAACGCTGCGTATCCGATCCCGCCGCGCAGGCTCGCGGTGGCGCCCGTGAAAAAAATCGATCCGTGTCCGCGCGGGATCATCAGGCGCGCCGCTTCCCTGCCTGCGACGAATCCGGAATAGCAGGCCATCTCCCAGACTTTGCGGAACACGCGGTCGGTCGTCTCGAGCAGCGGGAAATTGACGTTGGCGCCTATGTTGAAGATGCAAACTTCGAGCGGCGCGTGCTTATCGGCGTCATTCAGAAAAGCAGTGAGGTCATCTTCCTTGCGGGCGTCGAGCGAGCGCGCGGAAATTTTGCCGCCGCTTGCCTCGACCTCGGCGACCAATGGCGCGAGCTTGTCGCCTTGCCGGCGTCCGGCGAAAACGGTGAAGCCCTCTGCCGCGAATTTTTTTGCGATTGCGCCGCCGATGTAGTCGCCGGCTCCGATCACCGCCGCCGTTGCATTTCTGTGTTCCAAGGACAATCCTCCCTGCCTCTATCGGCGGTCGGTCGCGCGAACCTTACGACGCTTGAGCACCCCCTTGGCGGTGCTCTTCAATATCAAATCTGAAAGCGCTTCGTCATTGACCGCCCGCGCGAGAATCAGCGCGCCCGCCATGGAAGCGAACGCGACGATCGCATCCTCGTAGCTGGTGGAATTGTCACTGTTCGGCATCAGGCGCGACAGGAATTCGAGGTCGTCTTTTATCTCGCGGGTGAAAGCCTGACGAATGCGGCGCGGCTGACGACTGATGTCGATGCCAAGGGCCGCGACCACGCAGCCGGTGCCGGGCGCGTCGCGATGAGCGCGCGAGAGGTAGCCGTCCACGATCGCGGGAAGCGCCCGCTTGCCCGGGTTGCGTTCCAGCGCGCGTTGCCAGACGCGCTTGCTCTTCACCAGCGCGAAGCGAATCGCCTCAGCCGCGATAACTTCCTTGGATCCGAACTGACTGTATAGTCCGCCGTGAGTGAGGCCCGCGTCTTCGGTTATCGCGTCAACGCCGGTGGCGCCGATGCCGTGCTCGCGGAACAAGCGCGCGGCAGAAGTCAGGATACGTTCGCGGTTTTCCGCCGCCTGTTTCTTTGGAAACCCGCATCCACCTCTCCAGTTGTTTACGATCGGTCCTTGACACATATGATTACGAGCGTCATTAATATGCCAAACATGACGGCCGCCATCAATAGGCGCGCTCAGGAAGATGCATGAGCAGTCTACTCAAGAGAAATCGGACCGAGTCTGCGTCGTTGTCGGCGTCGGCGAAGGTCTTGGCATGGCGCTGGCCCTGCGCTTCGCCGCGGGCTACAAGGTGGCGCTGGTAGCCAGGAGTCCCGAGGTTATCGGCAAGACTGCCGTTGAGATTAAAGCGGCGGGCGGCATCGCGCTCCCAATCCAGAGCGATGCTACCGTCGAATCGGAGATCGCGGCCGCGCACGAACGAATCAACCGCGAACTCGGTCCGATCGAAATTCTCATCTACAACGGCGGCCGGCGTCCGATGGGTCGTTTGATGGACACCACTCCGCAGGTGTTCGAGGAAACCTGGCGGTTGCATACCTTCGGCGCATTTCTGTGGGCGCGCCAGGTCGTGCCTGACATGCTCTCGCGTGGCAGCGGCGCGATTCTGATTACTGGCGCGACCGCGGGTGTCAGGCCGTGGCCGACCTCAGCCGGATTCGCGCCCGCAAAGTTCGCGGTGAGGGGGCTTGCCGAAGTGATGTCGCGCGACCTTCATCCGCAGGGAATTCACGTGGCGTACGTAAACGTCGACGGCGGTATCGACATGCCGCTGCTTCGGAAGTTCCGCCCCGATTCGAAGGACGAAGATTTCCTCAAGCCATCGGCAATCGCCGACGCGTTCTGGTACCTTGCGCATCAGGACAAGAGCACGTGGAGCCACGAGTTGGATATCAGACCCTTCAAGGAAAAGTTCTAGGCCTCGACTCGCGAGCACCAGCGATGGCGCACGATCTAACTCTATGGGGCATTGGGACCAGTCGCACGCTGCGGCCCCATTGGATGCTGCTTGAGCTGGGCCTGAAGTATGAATTCCATGCGATAGGATCGCGCACGGGCGAGACCAGGACCGATGAATTCATGCAGCTCAATCCCAGGCATAAGATTCCGGTTCTTCAGCATGGGTCGTTCATATTGACCGAGAGCGTGGCGATTATTCAGTACCTGAGCGAGACCTTTGGCAATCCCGAATTGATGGGAACTTCCGGCGATCCCGAGAGTCGGGCAATTCTGAACGAGTGGTGCTATTTCATTGCAACTGAACTCGACGCGGGTTCTCTATATGTTATGCGGCGCCATGCAGGGCTCGAGCATATCTATGGTGCGGCGCCGATGGCGGTCGAGGCGGCGAGGAGCTACTTCATTGAGAATGCCGAAGCGATGGCCCCCAGGATCGCGCGCTCGGGGCGATATCTTATGGGCGACAAGTTCAGCATCGCCGACATCCTCTTGATGACATGCCTGGATTGGGCGGTCACGAGCCGGATTCCCCTGTCAACTAGCTTGCATGAGTATCGCTCACGCGTGGCAGGCCGACCAGCGTACCGAAAAGCTCTCGAGAGAAATTTTCCAGGTATGGGATGGCCTCCAGTGACGCCGATCGAGTCTTAGGAGCAAAGATATGCCGGGTGCGATGGAAGGAGTCCGGATACTCGATCTGACGACGATGGTCGCGGGTCCGGTCGCGACGATGATGCTTGCCGACCAGGGCGCCGAGGTCATCAAGGTCGAGTCGCCGCATGGCGACCTGATGCGTCATTTCAGCCGCGGGCGCAACGGGATGAACGCGTCCTTTCTGAGCTGCAACCGCAACAAGCGCTCGCTAGCGGTCGATCTCAAGTCGGCAGATGGTCTTGAGATCGTCAAGAAGCTGATAGCTACCGCGCAAGTTTTCGTTCACAACTTCCGTCCCGGTATTGCTGAGCGAATAGGTCTCGGCGAAGAGGTAGTGAGAGCTATTCGCAACGACATAGTCTATGTGTCGATCACAGGCTATGGCACCAAGGGTCCCGTATGCCAACCAGCGCGCCTATGATCCCGTGATCCAGGCTATGTCCGGCCTTGCAGATATTCAGCGCGATAGAGATACCGGGCGTCCGAGGATGGTGCGAACGATCATCGCTGACTACACGACAGCATTGACCGCTGCCCAGGCGATAACCGCGGCACTGTTCGCGCGCGAGCGATCTGGAGTAGGACAGCACGTTCAACTATCGATGCTGGACTCGATGATTTCCTACATGTGGCCTGAGGCGATGCCGAGTCTGACCTTTGTAGGCGCTGAGACCGATCCATCGGACGGAGAGCTAGGCCCCGACCTCGTATTCGCGACGCAGGATCGATACATCACCGCTGCCGCGCTGTCGGACGACGAATGGGCCGGTATGTGTCGGGCGCTGAATCGGCAGGATCTCATCGACGATCCCCGCTTCAAGAACGCGCGCGACCGATCGATAAACGCGGTCGAGCGGCGCACGATAACCTCGACGGAGTTGGAGAAATGGCGCGCGGACGAAATCCTGCCGCGGCTGCTCGCCAACGATGTTCCATGCGCGCCGGTCGTGAGCCGCTTCGAACTGCTGAAGGAGGTGCAAGTTCGCGAGAATCACATCCTCGAGGAGTTTGAAAGCGAAAAATTCGGGCAGGGTGCGAATGCCGCGACCAGCGGCGCAATTCGATCGTACTCCTGCGACGATCCGTGCGATGGCGCCTATGCTAGGTGCAGATAACGCTCCGATTCTCAGCGAGCTTGGCTACGATGCAGGTGACGTTGCGCGCCTTGAAAGCAGTCGAGTCCTATACAATCAATCGAAGAAGGAATCCGCCCGTGGATAAAAAGAATCCAGTTGCACTCGTGACCGGAGTAGGTCCCGGAACTGGCGCGGCGATCGCGCGCCGCTTCGCCCGGGGCGGCTACGCAGTGGCAATGCTCGCGCGAAACCGCGACCGGCTCGCCGCGCTTGAGCGCGAGATTCCTGACTCGCATGCATATCAATGCGACGTCACAGATGAAACGCAGATCGACACAACCTTGAATGCGATACGCGCCAAGCTCGGCGAGCCCAAGGTGTTGATCCACAATGCGGTAGGCGGCGCATTCGGGAACTTCATGGAAATCGATCCTAAGGTGCTCAATCAGAACTTCCAGGTGAACACGATGGCGCTGCTGTATCTGGCACGCCGCCTGGCACCTGCGATGGTCGCCGCGGGAGAAGGCGCTATCATCGCCAGCGGCAATACGTCTGCGCTTCGCGGCAAGGCCAGCTTTGCCGGCTTCGCGCCAACCAAGGCCGCGCAACGGATTCTCGCGGAGTCGATAGCCCGTGAGCTGGGACCCAAAGGTGTGCACGTCGCTTATGTGCTAATCGACGCGGTTATCGATCTGGAGTGGACGCGCAAGCGGTTCGCCAACGCGCCCGACGACTTCTTTATCACCCCGGCTGCTATCGCCGAGGAAGTCTGGCACGTCGCGCATCAGGATCGCTGCGCCTGGTCATTCAATGTCGAGATAAGGCCGTTTCGCGAGACCTGGTGAACATCTCATGAGTGACCTTAGAATATTTTCGTACTTGCCTAACCCACGTATTTGGAAGGCTACGATCGCGGCGCGTCTTTGCGGTGTCGACGTTGAGGTAAGAGGAAGCTCGCCTAAGGAGCTTCAATCATGGCTATGGGATTTCGACGCGCATCCTCTATCGGATACTGAGCTAGCTACCTCTGCCGACACTAAGACCGGCAAGGTCGGCTTCGGCGGTACTCTTCATAAGACTAACGCCTTCATGGAGGCGCATCCGTTTGGCACCGTCCCTGCCGCTTTCAGCCCTGACGGAAAGACCGGCATTTTCGAATCTAACAGTATCATGCGAGCTGTCGCCCGCCTCGGTGAAAAACGGTTCCCGCTTTATGGCCGCGATGCCTATGAAGCGTCGCGCATCGACAGCTTCCTCGATGCGAGTCTCGTGTTCGCGCGCGACTCGCAGATTTATCTGCTGTCTTTGATCAGTGGAAAGGTCTCGCCTGAGATTCATGCGAGAATGCGCGATGGATTTGCAAGGTCTATCTGGGCGGAATCAATCAGGCCTTGTCGCCCAATCGTGAGTTCCTGGTGGGCGAAAATATTTCTCTCGCGGACATCTGCTTCGTGGCCGAACTAGCGCTGTTCTTTAACGAAAAGGCGAGATCCGGCGAGCTACTGAAGAAAGGCCTCGAACCGATTCTGCATGCCGGCATCGACGCGGAATTTCCACATGCCTTTGCCCATTTTGCCAGGCTCAGCAAGCACGCGGCCTTCGCACCTGACGTGGAACCTTATCTAAAGAAAATTGAATCGCATCACCGAGGCTAACCGCTAGCAATCAACCTCGACGCATCGATTCGCGCATCATACGGATCATTGCCTGAGTCGTAGCTGTGTCGTTGAGTCGCGGGAAAGGCTCGTCGGGTATAGGCACTTCGAGGAAGCGGCACAGCGGCGCCCATCCTTCACGCACGTCAAAGACCAGCAGGCGCGCAGGATCGATCGTATCGCGAACCTCTTGAGTGTGCCGCTTGAACACCTCGATCGCATGAGCCTTGTCCTCGAACCGATTGTCGAACGTCTCGGCGAGAACTGACTTGCGGATCATTTGGCTCTGGAGGCGAACGATTTCTGGCGCGCCGTCGGGCGCCGGCTCTCTCATCGGTTGGTAAATGGTATCGTTCATACTCTTGTACCAGGCTTCCGGATCGCGCACCGAGAGCAACACTTTCGCCTCAGGGTAGTGAGCGGCGATTTCGCGCCACCATCGAGCCGACGGCCAATCGACGGTTGCGTGGAATCCGCCGAAAAGTTCGTCCCAATCGATCGGATTTCCGAATGCCAGCCGATGCCACATCGCGACATGCTCGGGTCGCGGAAAAACCTCCATCATGTGGTAGCAAGGGCCGACGCCAAGCCTCTCGAGCGCGACTTTCAGTGACAGCGTTCCAGTTCGTCCAAACCCGGCGCCGACTACTTTCAGTGCCATCAGTACGACTCTCCTGTCAGGTCAAGGGCATCGAGCCCCAATAGCATGTCCGATTTTATTGGTGGAGCTGACGCGGATCGAACGCGCGACCTCCTGAATGCCATTCAGGCGCTCTCCCAAACTGAGCTACAGCCCCACCGTGGGCGAGATTTTTCAGCTAACCGGATACTGCCCGTGGAGTCAACCGACGGATCTCCCCAACATCACTTCAGCCTCTTCCGCCATTCGGTCCAATTTATTTTCTTCGACTCGATGACCTGCAAGTCCGGGAGCGCAATTTGATCGGTGAACAGAATCAGGTTGTTGCACGACCAGCGAGCGTTCGGCGCGATGATACTGTCGAAACCTAGAAAGTAAGCTGCGTCGCCGATTGCCTGAGTCGGCTCGTAGAGGATCTCGCGGTATCGGGCTGGATCGACACCAAGTGGAACCATCGCATTTAAATCCGGAAGCCTGAGAGATCTTCGCAGTCCTGACTCTGATGCGATGCAATCGGTACCTGATCCTCGACGGAAAGACCGGCTGACGTGACAGGTGAAAATGGACTTCTGCAACGGCTCCATCCGGGGCCAGAGAGGTGTAGAGCACGTCGAACAACGTTGGATCCCAGCGTCCGCCGGAAGCGCTTCCTTGCAGAGGATCCCGGCCGTCGCGTACGACCCGCCAAGTCTCGCCGGTGTAAGGAACTCTGTGGAAAGCATCGAGCGCGTCGAGCAATGCGGGATCGCGCGGCCTCCGTCCTCCCGGCATTGCGCTTCAAGCCTGAGCAATCATAGGTAGGCGCCGGCGTCGAGGCGTTCGATAACGGCGAGAACTTCCCGCGTGCGGTCCGCGATAATCAGGTCGATCGCGCGTTCGTTATTAAGCAGCGCATGCTTCGCATGAAGCCATAGCCGAGTCTCCTCTGGCGTGTAGAAGTCTGACAGGCGATCGACGACATAGCGCAGGTCGGCGATGATGGTCTGGGTCGCCAGCGGCGGCGACGCTTTACCGCTCTTCCATCGCGACACACTGGGCCGCGACGCGTTGACGATGTTTGCGACATCGGAGCCCTTGAGCCCCCCTCGCTGCTCAAGGTCGTTCAGAATTCGTGCTACTGCGCTCTTCATTATTGGTAATAGGATACATGTTACATATCGCTTTCACAATACTGGGCAGATGAAACTGAAATGCAACCCACGTTGGCAAATCGGCGTCAAGCGCGAGTCACTCGCGGGCGCGATCGAGTAGTTCGCGGGCGGCGCGGCGGAATTTGTCGGAGACTTCGCCGCCGAGCATCCGCGCGATCTCCTCGGTGCGATCGCCAGGTTCCAGAACCGCCACGCGGCTGCGCGTCGAGCCGCGCCGCTCTTCTTTTTCGACCGTGAGATGACGATCGGCGAACGCCGCGATCTGCGCGAGATGGGTGACGCACAGAATCTGATGAAAGCGCGAGAGCTGTTTCAATTTGCGGCCGACCACCTGTGCGACTGCGCCGCCGATTCCGGCGTCCACTTCGTCGAAGATCATCGTGGCGACGCCGCGGCGTTGCGCCTCGAGACGCTTGAGCGCGAGCATCACGCGCGAAAGCTCGCCGCCCGAGGCGATTCGCAGCAGCGGCATCGCAGGCTGACCGACGTTGGGCGACAGATGAAACTCGACGGTATCGATGCCGAACGGACCGAGCGCAACGCCGCCATGCACGAAGCCGGCTTCGTCCGGCGAGAGCGCGCCGAGGCGAGGCTCGAAACCCGGCGAGCGCATCCCGAGCGACTTCAATTCGGCTTCCATCTTGCGGCTGAGTTCGGCGGCGGCGCGTTTGCGAATCGTAGGATAGTTTGTTCGCATGCGCGACGAGCTCGTCGAGCGCCGCCGTCATCGCGGCTTCGACCTGCGCTTTCGACTCGCCGATTCCTTCGAGCTCGCCGATCTCCGCGCGCGATCGCTCCAACGTCTCGATAGCCGTGTCGATCGAGCCGCCGTACTTGCGCTTGAGCCGCGTCAGTTCCTGGAGACGGTTGTCGATTTCCTCGAGACGCGCCGGATCCGCCTCGATCTTCGACGCATACGCGCCGAGCGTGCGCGCCGCTTCTTCCAGGTTCGCGCGCGCCGACTTGATCATGCTCGAGTGCGTCGCCGAGTTTCGGATCGAGCGCCGCCGCGTCGACGAGGCGCGCCTCGGCGCGCGAAACTGTGTCGGTCGCCGCGCCGTCGGCGCCGTAGAGCGCCTGCTCGGCTTCGAGCGCGGCAGCGGCGAGCTTGCTTGCGTTGGAGAGCACGGTTCGCTCCTGCGCCAGCTCTTCATCTTCGCCGGCGACGAGACCGGCGCGTTCGAGTTCGGTCGTGCGGAACCTTGCGAGCTCGAGCAAATCGGCGCGTTCACGCTCGCGGCGATTCAGTTCCTGCAGGCGCGACTGGATTTCTTCTGCGCGCGCGTAGCGTTCGCGATACGACGCGAGTTCGTCGTCGAGATTCGCGTAGCGATCGAGAATCTCGCGATGGCTCTCGGCGCGAAGCAGCGAATGCTGCTCGTGCTGTCCATAAACCTGCACCAGCGACGCGCCGATTTTGCCGAGGCTTTGCACGGTGGCGAGTTCGCCGTCGATCGTGACGCGCGAGCGTCCGCCGCCCTCGGCGATCACCCGGCGCACGAGCAATTCGCGCCGCCTGCCGTCGCTTTTGCGCGCGGCCAGTTCAGGCATCGCGGCCTCGCCCTCGAGCTCGAACAGTCCCTCGACGACAGCTTCTTTCTCGCCCGCGCGGATCATGTCGGGCGAGGCGCGCGAGCCGAGCAGCAATCCGAGCGCGCTCAGGATGATCGTTTTGCCGGCGCCGGTTTCGCCGGATAGCACGTTGAGGCCGGCGCCGAACTCGAGGTTGAGCTTCCTCGATAATCGCGAAGTTGCGTATGTGCAGTTCGAGCAGCATCCGGGACGCGCGCGGCTATCCCCAGTGGAGCTTGTCGCGCCAGATTTCGAAATACGGATGAGCGGAGCGAATCAGCGAGACGACGTGGCGTCCGCGATGAATTTTGATTACGTCGTCCGGGCCCAGTTGCGACGACTCCTGGCCGTCGACGGTGAAAGTCGTGTCGTGATCGGGCGCCTTGACGTGAATCTCGATTTCGTAAGTGTCGGGCAGCACCACCGGCCGGTTGCTCAGGGTGTGCGGACAAATCGGCGCGAGCACGATCGCGCCGAGAGTCGGATACACGATCGGCCCGCCCGCGGAGAGCGCGTACGCGGTCGAGCCGGTGGGCGTCGCGATGATCAATCCGTCGGCGCGATACGAGCAGAAGGCGCGTTTGGTTGGCGATCACGTCGAGTTCAAGCATCCTGCCGAGCGGACCTTTGCCGACGACCACGTCGTTGAACGCCTGAAACGATTGCGGGATCTCCTCCGGATGCGCGATCGACGATCGCCTCGAGCATGATGCGCCGATCGACCTCGTAATCGCCGGCGAGCACGCGTCCCAGCGCGGCGTGCGCCTCCTTGATAGTTACCTCGGTCAGGAAGCCGAGGCCGCCAAGATTCACGCCGAGGATCGGAGTGCCCTCCGACGCGACCATCCGCGCGACGCCGAGCAGCGTGCCGTCGCCACCGAGCACGACGATCAGGTCGGCACGATCGGCGAGGTGATGCCGCTCGACACCCTCGGCGCCGATTTTCTTCGCAGTCTCCGAATCAGCGATCGGGAATCTTGTGCTTGCTGCGTAAAAAACGGGTGAGCGTCCGCGCAATCGTGATCGCTTCGGGCCGCTCGCGCTTGACGACCAGGCCGACTGTCTTTATGGACCGCTTTGCCGACGCCATCAGATGCTCATCATGCGCTGAAAGTTGGAGTGACGCGAAAGCATTGGAGGTGCAATCCTCGGTCTCAGTGGGCGATCCGGGGCATCTTGTAAGCCGTGCCGGCCGCCGCTGGATTTTCCTTGCCGTACACAATGGCGACCGAATCTGATGTAGTAGCCCGTGGCGCTTTCAGTGGTCTGCGCCTTGCTGGTGAGGACGACGATCGCATCCGCGCCGGTTTCGCACGCCTTGCGCTGCACCGCGGGCAGCACGTCTGCCTCGTCGCAAAACGGTTCCCCAACGCCTCGACGATCGCGACCTTGCGAAAATCTCTCAACGGCTCGTGCCGCAACACCGGCATATCGCAATCAGGCGGCTTGGCGGCGCGGCCCGACGGCTCCACTTCCGAAAGTGTGACCTGCGGCGGCAGCGATGCCACGTGAGCACATCCTACGGCAGCAATCGTCAGCCCGATGATGATCGCGATTCGCACGAGTAATGAAGTATCCACCGATAGGCGCGCCGGGCAAGAGCGGTTGCGAGTCTATCCTCGTTTCAGTGGGGCGGGCCGCCGTGCCCGCCCTCTCCTCAAGGTTGCGCCACATCACTCGTCGGTAGGCGTGGGCGCGGACGCCCGCGCGTCGATGGCGGGCACGGCGGCCCGCCCCACTATAAAACCAAGTCGCGCCGCTCGCTTTGAGCGTTCTTTGGTATAAAATCCTCCGGATGGCAAATACCGGCAAATCCACTCGTCCTATGCTCGGCGCGCACATGTCGATCGCGGGAGAAGTCGGCGAGTCTTTGACCCGCGGCAAACAAGTCGGATGCGATTGCATCCAGATATTTACCAAGTCGTCGCGGCAATGGGCGTCGAAGCCGTTTACGAACGAGGAAATCGAGAAGTTCAAGCGCAATCGCATCGAGACCGGTATCACGACCGTCATCGCGCACGATTCCTACCTGGTGAATCTCGGCGCGCCGGATGAAGCGATGCGGCTCAAGTCGGTCAACGGAATTATCGACGAACTGCATCGATGCGAAGCGCTCGGCGTGCAACATTCTCGTCGCGCATCCGGGCGCTCATGTCGGATCAGGCGTTGAGACCGGCATCAAGACGATCGCGAAATCGATCGACGAGGCGCACGCCGCATGCAAAGGCTTCAAGGTCAAGATCGCGCTCGAAATCACGGCCGGTCAGGGAAGCAATCTAGGCCATACTTTCGAGCAGATGGCGCAGATCTTCGACGCCGTCGTCGAGAACGAACGACTGCGGCTATGCTTCGACACCGAGCATGCATTCGCCGCCGGCTACGACATTCGCACTCCGGAAGGGTATGAGAATACATTCGGCGAGCTGGATAAATTTGTCGGACTCAAAAGACTCGCCGCGTTTCATCTGAACGATTCGATCAAGGACTTTCATTCGCGCGTCGATCGCCATCAGCACATCGGGAAAGGATTCATCGGACTCGACCCGTTTCGGCGTTTGCTCAACGACCCGCGATTTTTCGGACTGCCGATGTGCCTGGAGACACCGAAGGGACCCGAGATGAAAGAGGATATCGAGAACCTGGCGACATTACGCAGTCTGTTTGCCAACTGACTATTTGACAGATGATTAAACGAATACTCACTGGCGACCGCCCGACCGGGCCATTGCATCTCGGTCATTACGTAGGATCGCTGCAAAACCGGGTACGTCTGCAGGACGAATACGATACCTACGTACTAATCGCCGATGTCCAGGCGCTGACCGACAACTTCGAGCATCCCGAGAAACTCGAAGCGAATATCTTCGAGGTCGCGCTCGACTACCTGGCAGTGGGTATCGATCCGGAAAAAGCGAAGTTCGTCGTGCAGTCGATGGTCCCCGAGCTCACCGAGCTGACGATTTATTTTATGAACCTCGTCACCACCGCGACGCTCGAACGCAACCCGACTCTCAAAGACGAAATCAAGCAGAAGAACTTCACCAAAAATTTACCGGTAGGCTTTTACACGTATCCGATTTCGCAAGCCTCGGACATTACGATCTTCAAGGCGCATCTCGTGCCCGTCGGCGAAGACCAGCTCCCGATGATCGAGCAGGCGCGCGAGATCGTGCGGCGCTTCAATCGCATGTACGACAAGGTCCTCATCGAGCCGAAGGCGCTGGTTGGCGAAGTGGCGCGGCTGCCGGGAACCGACGGCGGCGCGAAGATGGGCAAGTCGCTCGGCAACTGTATCTACCTCGGCGACCCGCCCGACGTCGTCCGCAAGCGCGTGATGTCGATGTACACCGATCCGACGCGGCTGCATCCGACGGATCCCGGCCACGTCGAAGGCAACCCGGTCTTCACCTACCACGACGTATTCAATCCGGATAAGGCGGAAGTCGAAGATCTGAAAGAGCGCTACCGCAAGGGCACCGTCGGCGACGTCGAGGTCAAAGAGAAGCTGTTCAAGGCGCTGAATACTGTTCCTGGAACCGATTCGAGCGCGCCGCGAGCAGTTCGCGTCGAAGCCAGAGCACGTCCGCGAAATCATCGTCGAAGGCACGCGCAAAGGCCGCGCCGTCGCGCAAGAGACGATGGCCGAAGTGCGCACCGCGATGAAGATCAGCTACAAATTCTAAAGTCACTTAATCAAATGTGAAACCCTCGGTGGGTTTCACGCTTCCTGCGGCAGGGGTGACCCCTGCACCCAGTGAGAAGAAATCGCAAAATGGCGAGGACGCCATTTTGCTCTAAGGTTCTTTGGGGGAGAGGCTGGCGGGAAATTACCTCGCCCGTTACTTTACGGGAGAGGAGCCGGCGGGCGCAGCCGCCGGTAGGTGAGGGTGCTGGGTGCAACGCAAATGCCTGCTCACCCACTTTGTTGCTGCCGCCTCGGTCTCCTTCTTCGCCTCTCCCCCAATGGGGAGACGGCCGACGCGCGTCCGCGCGCGGCGGGTGAGGGACCAAAATTCCGAAATTCCGTATCAGTACGACTTCGCGAAGTATGCGCGCTCGGTCGCCGATTCCCCGCACACCAAACATTTGCCCGCGACGCCTTCCTGCATGAGTGGAATCGCGCGACAGGTCGCCTTGGTCTCTTCGCGAATTTTCGTCTCGCACACTGGATTTCCGCACCAATAGATGTCGGCGAATCCGCCGCCGCCTTCACCTTCCATGTGCTTGCGAAACACCGCGTAGTCGTCGAACTTCCGCGTATTCGCGATCATCGCGGCCTTCGCCTGCGCGTATAGATTTTTCTGAATCTCGTCGAGCAGCGCGCTGACCGTGTCCGCGATCGTCGCGAGCGACGCCTTGCTCTTCGATTCCGGTCCCGACTTGTCGCGACGCGCGAGCACTGCTTCGCCCGACGCAACGTCGCGCGGTCCGATCTCGATTCTCACCGGCACGCCGCGCATCTCCCAATCGTTGAACTTGAACCCCGGCGTCATTCCTTCGCGTTCGTCGATGCGTGCGCGGATGTTCGCCTTTGTCAGCGCCTCCAGCGCAGCACGCGCCGCCGCGAGCACCGTCGCACCCTCCTCAGGTTTGCGGAAGATCGGCACGATGACCGCTTGCGTCGAGGCGACCGTCGGCGGCAGCCGCAGTCCCTGGTCGTCGCCATGCGCCATCACGATCGCGCCGAGCAGCCGCGTCGATACGCCCCAACTCGTCTGCCACACGAACTGCATCTGATTTTGATCGTCGAGGTAGCGGATCTCGAACGGCTTCGCGAAATTCTGTCCGAGAAAATGCGAGGTGCCGCATTGCAGCGCGCGCCCATCGCCCATCAGGCCTTCGATCGAATAAGTCTCGACCGCGCCGGGAAATCGCTCGGCCGCGCTCTTGCGCCCGACGATCAGCGGAATCGCGAGAAACTCCTCGACGAACTGCCGATACACTTCGAGCATCCCGAGCGTCTCGCTCTGCGCCTCCTCCGCCGTCGCATGCGCCGTATGCCCCTCCTGCCAGAGAAATTCCGTCGTGCGCAGGAACAAACGCGTGCGCATTTCCCATCGCACGACGTTGCACCATTGATTGACCATCATCGGCAAATCGCGATGCGATCGAATCCACTGCGCGAACATATGATTGATGATCGTCTCGGAGGTCGGCCGCACGATCAGCGGCTCTTCGAGCTCCTTGCCGCCGCCGTGCGTGACGACCGCCAGCTCGGGCGCAAAGCCCTCGACGTGTTGCGCCTCCTTCTTGCAGGAAGCTCTCCGGGATGAACAGCGGGAAGTATGCATTGCGCGCGCCGGTCTTCTTGATGCGGCGGTCGAGCTCGTCGCGCAGCGCCTCCCAAATCGCAAAACCGTCGGGACGAAACACGATACATCCGCGCACCGGCGAATAGTCCGCCAACTCCGCGCGCAGGCAGATGTCGTTGTACCACGCCGCGAAGTCCTCGCTGCGCGGCGTTACCTTCTTGTCGTTCGGTTTTTGTTGTTTTTCCGCCATTCGTCTTGCGTGACGACATTGATTATCGTCAATTGGTACAGTCTCCGGATAAAGTCGGCTCGAATCAACTTAGTCCGGAGCGCGCCCGAGGTGAAAGTCATGAAACTGGGATTCCGATCAGCCGCCGCCGGCCTTGCGATTGCGCTCGTCCTCGCCGATGTTCGCGTCTGCGGCGTCGGCGCAAAGCGGTGAGAATAGTTTCGCCAAGCGGACGATCGAAGTTGACGGCAACGGCGAGACGCGCACTACTCCTGACACCGCGGATTTGGATCTCGCGATCGATACTCAGGCGAAGACGGCCGAGGAAGCCGCCGCCCGCAACGCGGCGCTGGCGACAAAGGTGATCGACGCGCTCAAGGCGAAGCTCGGCGACAAGGGCAAAGTCACCACCGGCGGCTACTCGCTGGATCCGCAGTACGATCAGCGACCGAACGCGAAGCCGACGATCATCGGCTACAACGCGCAGAACTCCGTGACGGTGAATACCGGCGCGCTGGACCTGGTCGGCGCGCTGATCGATTCCGCGATTGCGGCCGGTGCGAATCGCGTCAACTCGCTTAACTTCAGCGTCAAGGACGACACCAAGGCGCGCACCGAAGCGATCGCGATTGCAACTCGCGACGCGCACGCACAGGCCGACGCGCTCGCATCGGCGCTGAACGTGAAGCTCGGTAAAGTCCTCAAGGCGACGACGGTGTCGCAAGAGCGGCCGATTCCGATGCGCATGGGTCGGGCGATGGCCATGTCGGCGAATGTCGCGACGCCGGTCGAACCGGGCGAGGTCACTGTGCCCGCGACGGTTTCTCTGACCTTCGAGATTGAGTAGGTTTGTCCGCGATGCTGAAGCCCGGCGATCCAGCTCCACCGTTCGATCTCGAATGCGCGCTTGACGGGCGCATCGCACGCTCGAGTCTCGCGAAAATTTCGTCCGAACTGGTTCTGATCTTTTTCTATCCGCGCGATTTTTCGTTTATCTGTCCGACCGAGGTCACCGGTTTCAATCAATGCGTTGAAGGAGTTCGCCGCCGAGGACACCACCATCATCGGCGTCAGTATCGACAACGTGGACAGCCATCTTCGATGGGCGCGCGAGCTCGGCGGCATCAGCTACCCGATGCTCGCCGACCCCGACGGCAGTCTCGCGCGCGCCTACGGCGTCTTCGACGAAAATGAAAAGGTCGCCTTGCGTGCAACGTTCATCCTCGATCGCAAACGCAAAATTGTCTTCGCCGCATCATGCCCGTTGAACATCGGGCGCAGCGTGATCGAGACGCTTCGAATCGTGCGCGCGCTCCGCACCGGCCGACTCTGCCCCGCCGACTGGACGCCGGGCGTCGAGTGCGGTCCAACCGATCGCGACTTCTAGGGCAAGCTTGGCCACAGTCGATCCTGCGGACAAACGGCGGCTCTTCGAGCGGCTCTCCAGCGTCCGCGAAATTGTATTCGGCGTGCAGGACGGCGTGCTGACCACCGCCGGCGTGCTGTGCGGGCTGAGCGGCGCCGTCTCGCAGCATTCGCAGGTCGCGCTCGCCGCGCTGGCTTCCACCGCGGCCGGTGCGCTCTCGATGGGTGCAGGAGCCTACCTGGGCGCGCGCGCCGAAACCGAGGTGCTGCGCGCCGAGCTCGATCTCGTGCGCGCCGACGCCGCCGAAAAGCCGTACACCGTCCAGGAAGGGTTGCTCGACGAGCTGTGCAAGGAGGGCCTCAGCCGCGAGGCCGGCTATCGGATCGTCCGTTTGCTCAGCACCGCGCCCAAGGCGCTCGAATCGACCGCCGAGGCAAAAATGTTCGGGCTCGGCGGCCCGGTGCTCGGTAAGCCGGCGCTGGATGGACTCGTGATGGGAATCGCGTTCCTGGTCGGCGCAGTCGTCCCGCTATTGCCCTACATGCTGATCACGACTCAGCGCTACGACCTTGGCGGCGCGCTCGTCCGCAACCGCGCTCACGCTGTTCGGTGTTGGATATTTCGAGGGATGGCTCGCGCATCGAAACGATCGATGGCGATCGGGAATTCGCTTTCTTGCGATCGCGATGAGCGCGGCCGCCGCCGGCTATCTGATCGGACTGGCGATCTCGCCACTCGGTGCAACCGCAGGCTAACCTTGTTCGCGTGAAAATTCCCGCGTACTCATCGATGGCTGCATTTCTCGCGCACTATCGCGCGCTCAAGTCAGACGTTTCTCGCAGCGCTGATGACGAGCAAGTTGTTCGCGGAAATGTCGGCGGTGATCGCGACGCTCGCGCCGGATGCTCGCGTCGCACTCGATTCCACCGAAGACACTGCGCCAGCGCTCGACGCCATCGCGATCGCGCCGAACTCCAGCTACGCCGCGAACTTGCCGCGCGCGGGATCCTCGCGGGCTGAACGATGCTCGCTTACCTCGTACGGCGAATCGTTTTTGGCGCGGCGGTCCTTATCGGAACTTCGATCATCACGTTCGCGATCGCGTTCGTCGTTCCCGCCGATCCCGCGGTCGCGATGGCCGGGGCGAAGGCCGATCCGCAAACTCTCGCCACGATCCGGACCGAGCTGGGCCTCGATCAGCCGGTCTACGTCCAGTACGCGCGCTACCTCGATCGCGCGATTCACGGCGACCTCGGGCGCTCGTATATCCGTCGCGAGAACGTGACGACGCTTATCGCCGATCGCTTTCCCGCAACTGCGTTGCTGGCCGGCGCCGCAATGGCGCTCTCGTTGATTCTTGGAATCGCGATGGGCGCGATCGCCGCCGCGTATCGCGGCCGCGCCGCCGACAACCTGCTGCTCGTCATATCGCTCGCGCTCGTCTCGATCCCGGTGTTCTGGCTGGGCACGATGCTGCTGATCGCGGTCGCCGCCAGCTATCCGCTCGTTTCCGCTCGGCGGCTACAGCGGCGCGACGAGCTTGATCCTGCCGACGGTGACGCTCGCGCTCGGCTCGGCCGGCTACTATTCGCGCGTTCTTCACACCAGCCTGTGCGACGCGTTCGATCAGGACTACGTGCGCACCGCCCGCGGCAAGGGTCTTTCGCGCTCCCGCGTGATGCTCAAGCACGCGATGGCGAACGCGCTGCTGCCGCTCGTCACTCTCGCCGGACTCGATCTCGCAGGACTGCTTTCCGGCGTCGTGCTGACCGAGACGGTCTTCAACTGGCCGGGAATCGGCCGTCTCGCCGCCGACGCGATCTTCAATCTCGACATCCCGCTGATTATGGGCACCGTGCTGTTCTCCGCGTTCCTGATCGTCGTCGTCAACCTGCTCGTCGACCTGCTCTACGCGTGGCTCGATCCGCGCATTCGGCTGGCGGAGACCGGATGAACATTCGCCGCTTCGTCACGCTTGAAACCGTCGGCGCCGCGATGGTCACAGTCCTCGTGATCGTCGCGGTCTTCGCGCCGATGCTCGCGCCGCACGATCCCACGATCGTCGTCGCGCCGACCTTCGGCGATCCCGGCGCGCCCTCACGCGCATTTCCGATGGGCACCGACGAGCTCGGCCGCGACGTGCTCTCGCGCATCATCTTCGGCGCGCGAATCTCGCTCACCGTCGGCGTCGCCGCGATGGCCGTCACGATGACCATCGGCATCGCGATCGGCCTGTGCTCGGGATTCTTCGGCGGCGCCGTCGATTTTATCCTGATGCGCTTCACGGACCTGATGCTGTCGCTGCCGCCGCTGCTGCTCGCGATGGCTCTGGTAGCGGTGCTGGGACCGAGTCTGCGCACGATCTTCATCGTCATCGGTCTCGTTTCATGGACGTCGATCGCGCGCGTCGTGCGCGCCGAAACGCTTACGATGTCGAAGCGCGATTTCGTGGTCGGCGCGGAGGCTCTCGGCGCGCCGTCACGCCGATTGATCGCACTGCACATCCTGCCGAACGTTTTGCCGATCATCGTCGTGATGGCTGCGCTGCGGAACTTCCGACACGCTTCTGCTCGACGCGGCGCTCAGCTTCCTCGGCCTCGGCGTGCCGCCGCCGACGCCGAGTTGGGGCCGCATGATCGAAGAGGCGACGATTTACTTCCGCACCGCGCCGTGGCTCGCGACATTTCCGGGTCTCGCGATATTTTGGGCGGTGCTCAGCTTCAATCTTCTCGGCTACGGATTTCTGCGCAGGCGCTCCCAATGAAACGCTGCGAACAATCATGTCTGGCGCTTATCGCGATCGCATTCGCCGCGGATGCGGCGGCGGACCGCCTCCGCTCAATCTGCCGCCGCACGCGATGGTCCTGCGCCTCGCCGATGCCGACGACGTCCCGACGCTCGACCCGGCCGCCGGCTACGACACCGTTTCGTGGACCTTCGAGCAGGCAATTTTCGACACGCTCGTGCGCTACGGCGACGGCAACATCGAGCTCGAACCCGATCTCGCAACCAGTTGGGAGAGCTCGCCCGACGCGACGACTTTCACATTTCACATGCGCGCCGACGCCCGCTTTTCCGACGGCCGAACCGTAACCAGCGACGACTTCCGCTACGGTGTCGAACGCGTGCTGAATCCCGCCACGCGCTCCAAAGGGATGGAGTACTACCGCGGTATCGAGGGTGCCGCCGATTTCGCCGCGCATCGCACTGCGCACGTCAGCGGAATCGAGACGCCTGACAATACGACGATCATTTTTCATTTGAGCGCGCCCGATCCGATCTTCGGGCACAAGCTCGCGATGCCGTTTGCGTCGGCGATCCCGCGCGACGTCGCCGAAAAATGGGGCGACGATTTTTCGCGCCACGTCGTCGGCAGCGGCGCTTTCATGCTGCGCGAATGGATCGGCGGCCAGCGAATTGTGCTGGTGAAAAATCCGTACTACTTCGCCAAACCGTTGCCGCATCTCGACGCGATCGTCGAGTCGGTCGGCGTCAACCAGGAACTGCAATGGCTGCGCTTCGACGCGGGCCAAATCGACGCGGTGGTCGATATTCCGCCCGCCGAATTTCCTTACGTCATGAAAACTCCGGCGCTGCGAGATTTGACCCTGGCGAAAACCACGGTCACGACCCGTTACCTCGGCATGAACTGCCAGATGTGGCCGTTCACCGACGTTCGCGTGCGCCGCGCGCTGAGTTATGCGATCGATCGCCACAAGCTGATCGCAATTTTGAACGGACGCGGCGTCGTCGCGCGCGGCGTCATGCCGCCGAACCTGCCCGGCTACGATCCCGACTCTGAAGGGCTACGACTACGATCCCGCAAAGGCGCGCGCGTCTGCTCGAAGAAGCGCATCTCGCGCACGGCTTCGATTTTGAAATATGGATGCGCGCCGATCAGACCGTCCTGATGCTCGCGCAATCGATCCAGCAGGATCTCGCGCCGCTCGGTATCCACGCGAAGCTGAAGCCGGTCGCATGGGGGCCTTTCCTCGAAGCGGTTCGACAGCCGCACACGGCGCAATCGTTCATGCAGGGATGGGAGGCTGACTTTCCCGATCCGGAAAATTTTCTCGGCGCACTGCTCTCGCGCGCGCAGTGGGGTTCCAATAACGACACTTTCTATTCCAATCCCGACGTCGAGACGCTGCTTCGCGAAGCCGAGCCGATCGCCGACATGGAAAAACGCTACGCACTCTACGATCAGGCCGAGAAAATCGTCGTCGCCGACGCGCCGTGGGTTTTCCTCTACTACCCGGTGACCTACATAATCCGCCAGCCATGGGTGCACGACTACGTAATCAATCCGATGCGCCCGACGCGCTTCGAGCACGTCTGGCTCTCGCCACATCCGGAATAGAGTGCGAGACAACCGTGCGCGACATCGACTATGATCCGGAAATCAGCATGAGGAGCTAAATCATGATCACGCAGGGCGACGACTATCCGATTCATCAGACGCCGGAGCCGGTGCAGCAGGTATTCACCAGCGACCGCAATTTTTACGATCGATTTTTTTTCAACGGATACTTCCGCGAGGGCGAGCCGTACTTCGCCGTCGCGATGGGAATTTATCCGAACGTCGGAATCATCGATTGCGCATTCAGCGTGATCGTCGGCGGCGTGCAGCATTGCGTGCGCGCGTCGCGAGTGCTCGGCAGTCGAGCGGATGGATACGCGCGTCGGCCCGATCTCGATCGAAATCGTACGCCCGATGAAATCAATCCGCCTTCGCGTCGATCATGAAGCCGTAAAGGCCGACCTGATGTTCGAGGCGCGCGCCGATGCGATCGAGGAGCCGCGCTTTTCGCGACGCGCTGGCCCGCGGCTCGTAATGGATCTGACGCGCTTCACGCAGCATGGCGGTTACAGCGGCAGCCTGACCGTCGCCGGCAAGACCTACGACGCGAAGCCGTCGCGAGTGTGGGGATCGCGCGATCGCTCGTGGGGCGTGCGCGGAATCGGCCCGCAGGATCCCGCGGGCATTCCGTCAGCCGCGATGGGGCAGTTCTACTGGCTGTGGTCGCCGACCAATTTCGAGGACGTCTGCACGCATTGCGACGCCATGGAAAATGCCGACGGCTCGCGATGGCACCAGTTCGGCGCCGTCACGCCAGGCCGAAGCCGGTGCTCCGCTCGATCTCGCAACCGGCGTCGATTTCAACATCAACTACGCTTCGGGAACGCGCCACGCGAAGACAGCCGAGATAATTCTGCGAAGTCCGCGCGCCGGCGAAAGCCGCATCGAGCTGAAGACGCTCTACAACTTCTACATGCAGGGCATCGGCTACTTTCATCCGAAGTGGGGCCACGGAATGTACGTCGGTCCCGACGTCTCGACCTACGAATCGTTCAAAACCGCCGACGTCAACGAGCGCGACCTGATGCATCAGCACATCCAGGCCGTGTGTCAGGCGAAAATGGGCTCGCGCGAAGGGATGGGGATTCTGGAGATGGCGATCCTCGGGCCGCACGAACGCAGCGGCTTCAAGGAATTCCTCGACATGCACAAGTAGCGAATCGAAGCTCAGTTTCGAAGCTTGTCGAGAATGCGCCCGACGAATCCTTCCGGCTTCTTTACTTCGACCGGCGCGGGCTCGCGGCCTTCCTTGAGCGCCGCGAAAATTTCCTCGACTTCGCCGTCAACCGGGAATCGGCCGGTGCTCGATTTCGAGAACACGAGCTTCCCGTTCACGATCACGTCGAACTGCCCCGATTTTCCGGCGCGTGATTTCCGCCTTCTCGCCGAACCTGGAATCCAATGATGCGGCCAGACTGGCCGCGCGTGGCTTATAGCCTCAAGCCGAGCAGTAGAGAATTTCTGTAGCCATACTTAAAGCCTACCCGCCGCTCGCGCGCCGTTCAAACGACCGTCGTTCGGTGTGCCTCGTTTGCAGGAGGCAGCAGCATGAAGCACAGGTTCACGCTGGGAACAGGTTGCTGATGCTTTCGCGATTGTGGATGCGACGAATCGCTTCACCGAAAAGCGGTGCTACTGAAACGACCTCGACCTTCGAGAAAGTGCCACCGGTTGGGTTTCGATTGAATCCGTCACTAGAAGACGTTGGATTGGACTTCGGTCGAGCCGCTCCATTGAGGCCTCGCTGAATACACCGTGGGACACCGCTGCATATACCGCCTTTGCGCCGCGCTCGATCAGTTTCTCGGCCGCATCGGCGAGTGTGCCGGCCGAGATCGTGAAGTCGTCCACGATAAAGGCAGTCTTGTCACGCACCTCGCCGATGATCTCGAGAACCTCTGCGTCGCTCGTCGTGTGCCTTGCGTTGTTTATCGCCGATGGCAAGCGAAGCCCCAAGAATGACGCATATTTGCGCGCCTGCTTCGCGAAGCCTGTGTCAGGCGAGACGACGACGAGGTCTGGCAGCTTTTGCGAATAATCTCCTCACCCAGCACCGGAAGTGCGTAAAGATCGTCAACCGGAATGCGGAAGAAGCCCTGGATCTGAGGGGCATGCAAGATCCAGCGTCACCACACGGTCTGCGCCGGCGGCTTCAATTGCATCGGCACAGACGCGGGCACGGATTGAGACTCTGGGTTCGTCCTTCTTGTCCCCCTTGGCGTAACTGAAATAGGGCATTACGACCGTTACCGACTCAGCGCTCGCACGCTTCAACGCATCGATCCAGAAGAGCATCTCCATGAAATTGTCATTGGTCGGGAAGACCGTCGATTGCACGAGATAGACGCGCCGCCCGCGCACGTTTTCTTTGACCCGCACGAACAGATTTCCATCCGAGAAGCGCAGCACTTCACCCGCACCGGCCTTCACGTGCAAGTACTCACAAATCTTGAGCGTCAACTTGGGACTGCCGCTGCCGCCAAAGATAAGAATATTATCTTTCACTGTGGTTGCCGCTTGGCGTGCAATCGCCGTCAATGCGCAATATCAGATTGGGAATTGCATTCGCTCGGGCGCGAACTACTTGCCGTTGGGAATATCGACGAACACCGCCGCCGCGACCACCGACGACCACAGACCGTCGCGATCGCCAATCGCCGACTGCGTCACGTTGCGCGTCGTCACGATCTTGTCCGACATGCGCCAGATATCCTTGCGCTCGTCGTAGCTGAGATTCGGATCGAAATCGACGCCGAGAATCGTCGCGAGCATCATCGCCGCCAGATCCTCCGCGTAGTCGCCCGCCTTCTGATCGGTCTCGCCGGTGCTGTGATGCTCCGACAGGTATCCGTACTGCGCCGGATTGCTCGGCAGCGCCACGCCCACCGACGACGCGATCAGCCGATGCGGTTCATTGGTCGCGTTGTCGCTCATCACGGCAAAAACGATCTGCCCCGGCGTCAGGTACTTCAGGCCTTCCTGCTGGCTGAGCAATTTGCAGTTCGGCGGGAAAATCGATTTGACGCGCACGAGGTTGAACTCGGCGATTCCAGCGGACCGCAACGCGAGCTCGAAAGAAGTCAGCTTCTCGCGATGCCGCCCTACGCCTTTGGTCAGAAATGTCCCCTTCGGGATCGGCCCCATTTATTTTCGTCTCCTCTCCGATGCCGCTTTCTTTTATACGAATCCGCCGCGTCGGACGCTATACGGTATTCACCGGCGAGTACTCGCCGAACACCTTGCGCATCGCGTCCGAGATCTCGCCAAGCGTGCACCATCCGCGCACCGCGTCGACGATCGGCGGCATCAGATTGTTCCCGTCACGCGCCGCAGCCTCGACTCGCGCGAGCGCCTTCGTTGCCGTCTCCGCGTTTCGTTCCGCTCGCACGCGCGCAACGCCCGCCTTCTGCTTCGCCTCGAGCTCCGGCTTGACCCGCAGAATTTCGCCCGGCGGTTCGCCGCCCCCGGTAAACTGATTGACCCCTACGATAATTCGCTGCTTCGTTTCAATCTCGCGCTGGTAAATAAATGCCGCGTTCTGAATTTCGCGCTGCATGTATCCGCGCTCGATCGCCGCAACCGCGCCGCCGAAGTCGTCGATCTTCGATAAGATACTCGACCGCCTTCTTTTCGAGCTCGGTCGTCAGCCGCTCGACGTAATATGAACCGCCGAGCGGATCGATCGTGTCCGCCACATCGGACTCATGCGCGATTAGCTGCTGCGTGCGCAGCGCGAGCAGCACCGACGATTCAGTAGGCAGCGCGAGCGCCTCATCTTTGGAGTTGGTATGCAGCGATTGCGCTCCGCCCAGCACCGCGGCCAGCGCCTGCATCGTCACGCGCACGACGTTGTTGTCCACCTGCTGCGCGGTCAGCGTCGAGCCGGCGGTCTGCGCATGAAACCGCATCATCATCGAGCGTTCGTCCTTCGCGCCGAAGCGCTCCTTCATTATTTTCGCCCACAACCGCCGCGCCGCGCGAAACTTCGCGACTTCCTCGAAGAAATTGTTGTGCACGTTGAAGAAGAACGACAGTCGGCTCGCGAACGCGTCGATTTGCAAACCCGCTTTCAGCGCCGCATCGACGTATGCGATCCCGTCCGCAATCGTAAACGCGAGTTCCTGCGCCGCAGTCGAGCCGGCCTCGCGGATGTGGTAGCCGGAAATCGAGATCGTATTCCAGTTCGGAACTTCCTTCGTCGCATAACTGAAAATGTCGGTGATGATCCGCATCGATCCGCGCGGTGGATAGATGTACGTCCCGCGCGCGACGTATTCCTTCAGGACATCGTTCTGAATCGTGCCGTTGACCTTGCTCCAGCTGACGCCGCGGCGCTCCGCCACGACCAGGTACAGCGCCAGCAGGATCGACGCGGTCGCGTTGATCGTCATCGAAGTCGAAATCTTGTCGAGTGGAAGCTCAGCCAGCAGCACGTCCATGTCGGCCAGCGAGCAAATCGGCACGCCGACGCGTCCGACTTCGCCTTCGGCCAGCGGATGATCCGAATCGCGGCCCATCTGCGTCGGCAAGTCGAACGCAACCGACAGTCCCGTCTGCCCCTGCTCGAACAGGTAACGATACCGACGATTCGATTCTTCCGCGCTGCCGAAGCCCGCGTACTGGCGCATCGTCCACAGCCGCCCGCGATACATCGTCGGCTGCACGCCGCGCGTGAACGGATACTCGCCGGGAAAGCCGAGGTCGTTGACGAAATCGAGGTCGCTCAAGTCTTCAGGATCGTAAGCGCGCTTGACGTCGATTCCCGAGCTCGTGACGAACTTCGCCTTGCGCTCGGGCGCCGCGTTTCAGCGACGGATTGAGTTTGCGTTCCTCCCAATTCTTGCGGGCATCGGCGATTTTGCGATCGTCGTCAGGCATCGTAACTTTACTCTACTGTTCGATTCCGGCCGGCTCTACTACTCGATCACCATCATCAGTTGGCCCTTCTCGACCGCCTGCCCCGCGACCACTTTCACTTCCACGACCTTGCCGGCCTTGGGCGATTTGACTTCATTTTCCATCTTCATCGCTTCGACGACGATGATTCCCTGTCCTGCTTTGACTTCGTCGCCGACCGCGACCAGCAGTTGACGACGCGTCCCGGCATCGCGGATTTTATTTCCACGCGTCCGCTGACTTCGCGCCGCTTGCCGGCCGCGCGCGCGGTTCGCCGCGACGCGTCGGCGACGGTCAGCCGCGTCGATCCGCTCCGCGATGCGACCACGGTTTCCTCGCCGTCACGCGCCACGTCGAAATCGAACGAGCGATTGTCGACGATCACCGAAAAAGAAACCGGACCGACTCTGCGCAAGTCGGCTTCGAAACGATTCTTGCCGAAAGTAATCGAGAACGAGTCAGCGGCGAGCTCTTCAATCTCGATTTCGTGTTCTGTCCCGTCAAGAATCGCGAGGTATCGCATCGAGTAAGAGTCCCGGTTATCGCCGCAGCATGTCGAGCCGGCCGAGCATCCGCCATGCGGACGCATTCGGCGCGGCTACCGGCTGCGCGCCGGCGCCGTTGCTGTGATTGGTGTTCTTCTGCGCCGCGATCGCCGCGAGAAAAATCGCCGCCAGCTCCGCACCGCGCGGCGCCGCGCCGTTTTCATTCGGATGATACTCGTGATTGATAAAATTCGTATCGAAGTCGCCCTTGAGAAACTTCGGATGCGTCATGATCCAGCGATGGAAGTCCAGATTCGTGCGAAGCTCTCCTGAAATAACGAATTCGCCGAGCGCGCCCCGCATCCGGTCGATCGCCTGATCGCGATCCGCGCCCCACACCGCCAGCTTCGAGATCATCGGATCGTAAAACACCGGCACTTCGGCGCCCGCGTAAACGCCGGCGTCGTTGCGCACGCCGGGACCGTCGGGAAATCTGAGCGTCTCGATTTTTCCCGGCGCCGGCACGAATCCGGCCGCCGGATCTTCCGCGTAAATTCGGCACTCGATCGCCCATCCGCGCTGCGCGAGATCTTTTTGCTTGAACGGCAGCTTCGCACCCGCGGCAATTTCGATCTGCGTGCGCACCAGGTCGATACCCGTCACCAGCTCGGTCACCGGATGCTCGACCTGGATGCGAGTATTCATCTCGAGGAAATAAAAGTTGCGGTCCGCATCGACCAGGAACTCGATCGTCCCCGCGCTGACGTAGTTCACCGCCTTGGCCGCGCGCACCGCGACCTCGCCCATCTCGGCCCGCATCTTCGGCGTGATAAACGGCGACGGCGATTCTTCGACGACCTTCTGATTGCGCCGCTGAATCGAGCATTCGCGCTCGAACAGATGGACCGTGTTGCCGTGCGCGTCGGCGAGCACCTGCACTTCGATATGGCGCGGCTTGCTTCAGAAATTTCTCGACGTAAAAGCGTCCATCGCCGAATGACGACTTGGCCTCGCTCGCGACCGTGCGCACAATCGACGCGAGATCCTTATCGTTCTCGACGAAGCGCAGGCCCTTGCCGCCGCCGCCCGCCGCCGCCTTCACCATGATCGGGAACCCGATCTTTTTCGCGATCGCCGCAACTTCCGCTTCAGTCTCGAGTGTTCCCGGCGATCCCGGCACGACCGGCACTTTTGCCGCCGACATCAATTTGCGCGCGGCCACCTTGTCGCCCATCTGCTCGATCGCGTCTGGCGGCGGCCCAATCCAGGTGAGACCCGCCTTCTGCACCGCGCGCGCAAATGCGGCGCGCTCAGAAAAAAAGCCGTAACCCGGATGAACCGCGTCAGCCTTGAGACGTTTCGCGGCTTCAAGAATTTTCGCGGTATTGAGATAGCTCTCGGCCGCCGGCGCCGGACCGACCGGGTACGCATGATCGGCTTCGCGCACGTGCAGCGCGGCGCGATCGGCGTCCGAATAGACGGCGATCGATTCGATTCCCAACTCGCGGCATGCGCGGATGATCCGCACTGCAATTTCTCCGCGGTTGGCGATTAGAATCCGTTTGAACATCGATCTTCCATGGCTTCCCGGATTTTATACTGAATCCTGCCGCGAGCTAACTGCTCGTACGGCGTGGCGGCGATTTCAAAGTGGGATATTGCCGTGCTTGCGCGGCGGATTCTTCTCACGCTTGTTCGCGAGCGCCTTCAACGCGCTGATCACCTTAGGCCGCGTGTCGCGCGGCATGATCACTTCATCTATATAGCCAAGCTCGGCCGCCTTGAACGGATTCGCGAAAGTTTTGCGATAGTCGTCGGCCAATCGCGTGCGCTCGGCGACCGCATCCTTGGCATTGGCGAGCTCGTTGCGAAACACGATATTGATCGCCTGCTCGGGTCCCATCACGGCGATCTCGGCGCTCGGATACGCGAAGTTGAAATCGCCGCGAATGTTCTTCGACGACATGACGTCGTACGCGCCGCCGTAAGCCTTGCGCGTGATCACCGTCACCTTCGGCACCGTCGCCTCGCAGAACGCGTAGAGCAGTTTTGCGCCATGCCGAATAATTCCGGCGAACTCCTGCTGGGTGCCGGGCAGAAATCCGGGCACATCGACGAACGTGACGAGTGGAATATTGAACGCGTCGCAGAAGCGCACGAATCGCGCGCCTTTCACCGACGCGTCGATATCCAGCGCTCCCGCCAGGAACGACGGCTGATTCGCGACGATCCCGACCGAGTAGCCGCCGATCCGCGCAAACCCGATCAACATGTTCTGCGCGTAGTCCTTCTGCACTTCCAGCAAATTTCCGTCATCGACCACGCGGCGGATGATCTCGCCCATGTCGTACGGCTTGTTGGGACTTTCGGGAACGATCGAATCGAGCGCAGCATCGCTACGCGCGGGGTCGTCACTGCTCGCAACGAACGGCGGATCCTCGACGTTGTTCGACGGCATGTACGAGAACAGCTCGCGGACCATCGCGAGCGCGCCGGCGTCGTCGTCGGCCTCGAAATGGCAGACGCCCGGACTTCTGGCTATGCGTATCGGCGCCGCCGAGCTCCTGCATCGTGACTTCCTCGTGCGTGGCCGCCCTGATCACGTCGGGGCCGGTGAGGAACATGTACGAGGTATCGCGCACCATCACGATGAAATCGGTAATCGCCGGCGAATACACCGCACCGCCGGCGCACGGTCCCATGATTGCGGAAATCTGCGGGATCACTCCCGACGACATCACGTTGCGCAGAAAAATATCCGCGTAGCCTGCCAGCGACACGACGCCTTCCTGGATTCGTGCGCCGCTGCCGTCGTTGAGGCCGATCACCGGGCATCCGGTCTTGGTGGCGAGGTCCATCACCTTGCAGACCTTCTCCGCGAATGCGCCCGACAGGCTGCCGCCGAAGACCGTGAAGTCGTGGCTGAAGATGCACACCTGGCGGCCGTCGATCGTGCCGTAGCCGGTCACGACGCCGTCGCCGGGGATTTTTTTCTCGGCCATGTCGAAGTCGGTAATTCGATGCGTCTTGAACTTGTCGATCTCGACGAACGATCCGCGGTCGAGCAGGGATTCGACGCGCTCGCGCGCGGTCATGCGGCCCCTGCGCACGCTGTTTCTTGACGCGATCGGCGCCGCCGGCCGCGTCCGCTTCGCGCGTGAGCTGCTGAAGTCGTTCGAGATTTTCTTTAAGGCCCATTTCTCACAACCGCGCTAAAGCTGAATCGACGGCAAACAAAAAGGCGCCCGTCACGCGCCACGCGCAAGATAGATACCGCATGTCGGCGAATGGTTAAAGCGCCCAGCCGTCAGTTCAGAGGCGCGAACTATCGTTAGCGGAGCGAAGAAATTTGGCCCTCAGCAGATTGTTGCGCCAGAATTGCTAAATCCTTGAAATGCTCGAGCTTCGAACAGGCTGCCGCCTTCCGTTCCGAACGTATCCTGCGAGCTGCCTTCCGCAGGTCGCCGATAAATTGCGTCCAGTTCCGCGAGTTCTGGGCGATGGGTCGTTCGGGTGAGAGCGTTCGATAAGCCCTCGAAGGACTCCGTCGGACGGTACCTTCGTGAATGTAACGGATCGGTTCCATTCAGATCGCTCAGAGATTTCGAGAGTCGGTGAGGCTTCGATTCGAAAACAAACCATTCGTGGCTGGAGCTGGCCGCTAGCGCCCAATCGACCGCGAGTCCCAGCTCGAAGGGCATGTTGAATCGTGGGGTCGCCGGCTGAATTGCGGTCAAGCTGGACTCTCGACAAATCGTGAAACGAATATCGGCACCCGCGAATCAGCTCGATGATTCGGTCGAGCCGTCGGTTCGCGCCTGGAATCTCGATTGTCGCGCGAGGGTCTCAGTCCGAATGCGCACAGACCAGCCATAAACGCCAGATAGAGGCTCTCGTAGCGCTGGTCGTACGGGATGTTGAGGAATGCGGATTCTTGCTCGGCGCGCGTGCGCATCGCGCGTTTAGCCTTGAACCGGGGTCATGCTCGCGAGCTAGCCTTCCGTTTGCGCTTCACTCCAGTGGTTGGCGAATTTCGAGGTTTTTTGGAACCGTCCCCCATAATCTCTTTTGCGAGTGCCTTTAGGTGGCGCAGTCGTGTTTTCGAGATGCCATACGTTTCGGCAAGATCCTCTGCAGTTGGAAATGGTGTCGTAATGACAACTTGCTTTCGCATCATCCAACAGTACTCCATATGAACAGTTGCCTAAAGGCGGCGATCACTGCGACGTGTGACTTGAAAATCCCGAGAACTCCAATTTGTCGCCAGCCTTGATTCCATTCTTCGCGCAGAAGCCGCCGTTCACTTCCAGTACGTACTCCGCCTTGCCTTCGACGCCGAGCAGCTTGTCGGAATATGGCTGCGCGTTGGCGACGATTCCTATCACCACGCCGTTCGCGTCCGCGAAAATCATGTCGAGCGGAATCGCGTGTTGTGCATCCAGAAATTTCGCGGCGCCTCATCCGGAAAGACGAAGATCATTCCCGCGTTGTCGTCGAGATGCTTGCGATACATCAAGCCGACTTCGCGCTGCGACCCGGTGCTTGCGACTTCGACCGCAACCGTGGCGCGCGTGCTTGCCATCGGCGCCGACGATCGAGACGCATGGACCGCGCGCGCATCCGAGCAGCGCCAGCAGGACGACTGCGAATGCGAACGGGCTTATCCGAATGGCGGCATTCCTGTCATGCTTCGACGCAATCTAGCGCGTCGATGAGTCGCGGGAAATCAGATGAAGTTCGCTTCGGGCGAGATCTCCTCGAGCTCGCGTCCCGAGGTCTCCGGCAGGAACCACATGATCAGCGGTGAAACTATCCAGAAGACCGTGAGATAGCAGACTGCGCGCGCGTGCGAGCCGGTGAAGTTGTACAGCACGCCTTCGAAGAACAATCCGAGTGCGCCGCCTGTCGTGCCTGCGACCGCGAGCGCGCTTCCCGCCGTCGAACGATACGAGGTCGGAAATAGTTCCGCGCTGTACGCACCGAGGATCATACCCGCCGCGATATCGAAAAAAGTCTGGAGTATCCATGCCGGCACGATCGACCGACCTGTCGCCGTGTACATCCAGATCGTCAGGAGCGGCGCCAGGAACAGAAACGCCGCACCCATCACGCGCCGCCCGTAACGATCGCTCAGCCGGCCCGCGACGATCGATCCCAATATTCCGAGTGCGCCGCCGAAAATGACCAATGACGAGACGTTGCCCGGCGACCAATGATGAGCCTCCTGCAGGAACTTCGGGAACAGAAAGCCGGCAGCATTGCCGCCCATCGAGTTCAGGAACGCAATCGACAGCATCATGATCAGGCGTCCCGGGTAAGCGTTGTATAGACGTGCGAGCGGCTCCCAGATTTTCATCGGCTTCAGCCCTTCGAGTTTCTCTTTCTCGAAGCGCGCGCTTTCGGGCAGCGAGCGGCGCAGCGGGATGATCACCAGCAAAGGCAGCAATGCGATCGCATACAGCCCGCGCCATCCGTAAGGAATCACGTTGACGAGCGCGAACACGACCGCGGCGAGGCCGTAGCCGATGTTCGAAACCGCGCCGAGCAAGCCCAATTGCCCATCCGCGATAAGCCGCGTCGACTTCCTCGACGACTATTACCATCGCGATGGCGGCTTCGGCGCCGGCGAACGCGCGTGCGATTATTTCGAACACGACAAAGGTGCGCGCGTTCGGCGCGATCGCGATCAGGCCGGTGAAAATCGTGTAGCCGAAGACCGTGTACAGCAGCAGGCGTCGCCGCCCGAAGACGTCGGCAAACGGAGTCATCAGCAGTGAAAGCAGGTAGCCCAGCCGGATTATGGAGAGCACGGCGCCCAGCTGCGATTCCGCAATCTTGAGCCCGGCCTGGATTTGCTTGAGCGCGAGGCTTAGCAGCGCGCGATCGTACTGATCGAAAAATCCGGCCGTCGATGCGATCCAGAAAACGCGGCGCTGCCGCTTGGTGAACGGCGGCGTCCTGCCGAGGAATCCAAGGTGGATGCTCTTGCGGTCCGCGTCCTGAATCTCCGGACCGGTTTCGGGCTCTACTATGATTGCGGGATCGTTCATTGGGATTTACTCGATCGCCATCGGCAGTGAGCCGAGGCCGCGCAAAAAATACGATCCTTTGTAGGTCGGTTTCATTGCGGGATCTTTAAGTCTCAGCCGCGGGAACCGCTCGAGCATCGCCTCAAACGCGATCCTCGCCTCCATCCGCGCCAGCGGCGCGCCGATGCAGAAATGGATTCCCTCGCCGAACGCGACGTGCTCGTTGGGATCGCGCGTGATGTCGAATTTTTCCGGATTCTTGAATTGCGCCGGATCGCGATCTGCCGCCGCCACGATCATCATTGCGAATGCGCCTGCGGGGATCTCGGTTCCTCCGAGCTGCACCGGCTGCTTGGTGAATCGAACCGTCGATTGCACCGGGCCGTCGTAACGCAGCATTTCTTCGATCGCTCGCGGCAGCATCGAAGGATCGCGCTTGCAGCGCATCGAATTGATCAGGATGGCGTCCGAGCGCCAGCATGCCGTTGCCGATCAGATTGGTCGTCGTCTCGTTGCCCGCAACCAGCAGCAGCGTCACGAAGCTCAGCAGGTCCGCCGCCGACATCACCTCGCCTTCATCGTGCGCGGCAACCAGCGCGCTAACCAGGTCGGGTCCCGGATTCGCTCTGCGCTTTTCGATCTCGGCCGTGAAGTAGTCGCCCAGTTCATCGATCGCGCGGATAGTAGCAGGCGGCTGCGGAGCGCCGGGAACATTGTTGTCGCCGCCGATAATCGTGTCCGACCAATGTTTGAACTTCGCGTTCAGCTCCGGCGGTACGCCGAGCATCTCCGCGATCACCGTGACCGGCAGCACGTTGCCGAGGTCCGCCATCACATCGAAAGTGCCTTTCGCCTCGACCTTGTCGAGCAGGTCTTTTGCGATTTCGCGGATGCGCGGCTCGAGGTCGCGGATTCGACGCGGAGTGAAATCACGTGACACCAAACGTCGCAGGCGCGAGTGCTGTGGCGGATCGGAACCGAGCATGTTGCGCGACCCCGCAAAACGCCCTTGATATGCCGCAGGCGGTGGCGGCGGCCCGACGCTCGAAAAATGCTCATGGTCGCGGAGCGCGGCGGTGACATCGGCATAGCGCGCCACCAGCGCAAACGTCATCGGACCCATACTAAGGATAGGCGGAGGGCCCTCCAGCAGCGGAGTGTAGTGCGGATATGGATTGGCCCGAAATTCGGGATCCCAAATGTTGAAATAAACTTCCGCCGCCATGATTCGTCGCCCCCTCAGTCAGTCGCCATTGTGAGCGACGCCAATCCGCGAAGGAAGTAAGAACCTTTGTAGGTCACCGGCGCCGCGGGATCGGCCAGCCGCAAACGCGGGAACCGCTCGAGCATCGCAGTGATCGCGATCGCACCTTCCATCCGCGCCAGCGGCGCGCCGATACAGAAGTGGATGCCCTCGCCCAGCGCCACGTGATCGCGAGGCTCGCGCGTGATGTCGAAGCGATCGGGATCCTCGAACTGCGCCGGGTCGCGATTCGCCGCCGCCAGGACTATGAAGCATCCGTGATTCGCCGGGATATCGGTCCCGCCCAGATTTACGTCTTCCTTGGTGAATCGAATCGTCGATTGCACCGGTCCGTCGTAGCGCAGGATCTCCTCGATCGCGCGCGGCATCAGGTCGGGAGTGTCGCGAAGCAGATTCATCTGCGCGGGATTGCGCCCGAGCGCGAGCATCCCGTTGCCGATCAGATTGGTCGTCGTCTCGTTGCCGGCCAGCAGCAGGAGCAGCACGAACGCGAGCAATTCGTCGGCGTTCATCGCTTCGGCATCGTCGTGCGCGGCGACCAGCGCGCTTATCAGGTCGGTGCCGGGTGTTCTTGCGGCGCCGTTCAATTTCGTCAGCGAAGTAACTGCGTAGCGCATTTTTGGAGGTGTGGAATTCCTCCGGCAGCGGAGTCCCCGGCAGAGTGTTGTCGCCCGAGACCACCGTGTCGGACCAATGCTTGAACTGCTGGTAGTGGTCCGGCGGCACGCCGAGCATCTCGGCGATAACCATCACCGGCAGTGCGTTCGCGATCCCGTGCATCACTTCGAGCTCGCCCTTGTGCTGCGCCGCGTCGATCAGATTTTTTGCGATCTCGCGGATTCGCGGCTCGAGGTCGCGGATTCGCCGCGGCGTGAAATCGCGCGAGACCAGGCGTCGCAGCCGCGTATGCAGCGGCGGATCGGAAAACAGCATCGTACGCGCACCGGCGAACGGCCCCTCGTCGTTAGGCTCGTTGGGATCGCGCGGACGCACACTCGAGAAATGCGCATGGTCGCGCAGCACGGCGGTGACGTCCGCATAGCGAGTCACCATCGCAACCGGACCGAACAAATCGAGAATCCGCGGCGGTGCGGCGAGCAGCGGCTTGTAGTGAGGATAGGGATTGGCGCGAAACGCGGGATCCCATGGGTTGAAGTAGATGTTCTCTGCGGCCTGGTTCATGTTCAGACTTCCTTTTCGTAAATTTCAGTTTTCCACACGCCGCATCGGCAGCACTGCACCAATCTGCCGACGCGCACTTAGGAGCAATCGCAATGCCATCGCGCGGGTCTATGCAAACACACACGTTTTCATCCTGCGGGCGTGCATCAATACGACTGCGCGCAGTCCCGCGATGTCACCTGAGCGCCATTTCGAGGCGGCTCAGCCCGCGCAGGGCATATGAACCTTTGTAAGACACCGGAGCGTCGGGATTTTTGAGCCGAAGATGCGGGAATCGTTCGAGTGCAATCCCAATCGCGATCGATCCTTCCATCCGCGCCAGCGGCGCGCCGATACAGAAATGGATTCCCTCGCCGAATGCCACGTGATCGTTCGGCGCGCGCGTGATGTCGAACTTCTCGGGATCCTTGAATTGCGCCGGATCCCGATTTGCCGCCGCGATAATCACGAACGTGCCCATCCCCGCAGCGATCGGCGTCCCGCCTACCACCGTGTCCTTCGTCGCCGTCCGGAACGTCGCCTGCACCGGCCCGTCGTATCGCAGCATCTCCTCGATCGCCCCGCGCATCAGCTCGGGCTTCGATCGCAGCGCCGCCATCGAGTCGGGATTGCGTCCCAGCGCGAGCATCCCGTTGCCGATCAGATTCGTCGTCGTCTCGTTGCCGGCGAGCAACAGCAGCACGAGGAATTGCAGCAGCTCGTCAGCGTTAAGCGCTTCGGACTCGTCGTGCGCCGCGACCAGAGCGCTCACCAGGTCGGATCCGGGATTTCGGCGGCGCCGCGCGATTTCCTCGACGAAGTACGACCTCAGCTCGGTGAAGGCGTTCTTGATCTCGTCGGGTATCGGCATCCCGGGGAGCGTGTTGTCGGCCTCGATAATCTTGTCCGACCAATTCTTGAATTGCTGGTATTCCTCGGGCGGCACGCCGAGCAAGTCGCTGATCACCATCACCGGCAGCGGATTGGCGAGATCCGCCATCACATCGAACTCGCCCTTGCGCTCAGCCGCTGTCGATGAGAGTTTTTGCGATCTCGCGGATGCGCGGTTCGAGATCGCGGATTCGCCGCGGCGTGAAGTCGCGCGAGACCAGCCGGCGCAGCCGCGTTTGCGTCGGCGGATCGGATCCGAGCATCGTCGGCGTGTCGCCGAATATTTTCGTCTGCTCGTCGAATCCTGTCCCCTTCGGCAGTACGCTCGAGAACGTCGCATGGTCCGTCAGAATCGCGCGCACATCAGCGTAGCGAGCACAGAGCGCTAATTTGTAGCCCATATCGAGAACCCGCGGCGGTCCCGCAAGCAGCGGGCGATAATGCGGATACGGATTGGCGCGGAAGTTCTCGTCCCACGGATTGAAGTAGAAATCCTGCGTCGTCTCAGTCGCGATTGCTTCGCTCATTGCGCTCACCTCCCGCTGGTCGATTGGTTCGAATCCAGCTCGCGCACCATCGCGGCGCAAACCCGCTTGGTCGTTTCCAGACGCGCGCACAAATTGCGGCGGGTCGATTTCGCTATCAAGCAAAACGCGCTCGAGCGCCAGCGACTCGAGCTGACCGAACACAATTCCGATCAGATCGTGAAGTTCGATTTCGCGGCCAGCCGGCCAGTCGAGAATCGCTGCTGAGGCCCATTTCAAATCCATGTGCAGAAACGATCGCTCGCCGCGCGTACGGCATCGTTGAGCGCCGGATCGGTGCGGCTCGCGACCACCAGCTCCAGCCACGCGTAGAAGGTCGGCCCCTTGAACATCGGCCACATCGAGTCGATCAGCACGGCGACGCGATGCTCCCGATTTCCGGGCGGCGGCTCGGCGATCGCCGCGCTCATTTCACTGCAGCCGCAGCTCGAACACATGCTCGAGCGCGCTTACGACGAGCTCGTCTTTCCTTGGAAAATGATGCAGCTGCGCCCCGCGCGACACCCCCGCGCGGCTGGCTATCTCGGTGGTCGTCGTGCCGGCGTATCCGCGCTCGAAAAGGCACGCGACGGTAGCGTCGAGCAACCGTCGCCGAGTTTCCGCACTCCGTTCTTCTTGTAGCGCCGACATGTTGAAACTCCTCAGGATTCTCAGGTACCCGAATCAGCTAACATGCAGGCTTGATTGTTGCAAGCAGGCGTGACTGTTTCCGCTACGCGATTCCGCAGCTTGAACCCCGCAGAGACTCCGCTATTCTCCGGCTATCGATTCTCCATGGACGCCCGTCACCACATCGCTACCGTCGCCGATCAATTGAAATGCTCGCATGCGCGCGCCGATCGATCCTGCGCGCCGTCATGCACGCGTTGCGCGACGGCCTCGACGCTCGACGAGGCCGCCACGATTGAATCGTCGCTCCCCGCGGACCTCCGCGCGATATGGCCGCGCACGGCAGGCGCGCATCCCGGTCTCGCCGATCTCGGCGACGTCGGCTTTCTCGGCCGCGTCCACGAACTTGCCGCGAGCACCAGCGATGACGAGACCAAGCGGATGGCTCACGTCGTGATGACGGTCTTGATGACTGCGATGGCGATTCCCGGCGACGATCGCCGCGGCGCATGGTCAGCGCTCACGCATCTGCCGCGCGAGAGCAAGCTTGTCTGGATGAAACTGTTTCGCGCCGCGTGCTTTCCGGTCGAGACTGTTCGCTAGCGACCCTTGAAAACCGGCCGGCGCTTTTCCAGGAACGCGCGCACGCCCTCGCGATAGTCTTCGCTGTCGAAGCATCGCGCGACCATCGTCGAGACCGCCTTCGCGTCGCGCTCCTCGCGATCTTTCAGGCTCTCGCGAATCGTGAACTTGGCGGCTGCCATCGTCAGCGGCGCGTTGGTCGCCATCTTTGAGCACATAGTCGCGCACGTTTTCCTCGAGCTTTCTCCGCGATCCACCACGCGGTTGACGAGCCCCATCTGCAGCGCCTCTTCCGCGTCGAACAGCCGCGCCGACAGCAGGATGTCGCGCGCGTTGGCGGGACCGACCGTATGCGCGAGCATGTTGACGCCCTCCAGCGGATACGCCAGTCCCAGCCGCGCGGCGGGAACTCCGAAGCGCGTGCCGCGCGCCGCAATCCGGATGTCGCATGCGAGCGCGACCTGCACGCCGCCGCCGATGCATACGCCGGCGATCATCGCGATAACCGGCTTGCGGCATTCGACCAGCGCCGCGATCGCGCTGTTGGGCGCGTCGCGATACGCACGCGCCTGCAGTGCGTCGGCGCGCATCGCGGGGAACTCCGAGATATCCGCGCCCGCGATAAACGCCTGCGGCGTGCCGCCGCGCATGACGATCACGCGAATCGCGTCGTCGCTCGCCAGTTCCGCGACACCTTCCGCAATCCGCTGCCAGGTCCTAAGATTGAGCGCGTTGCGAACTTGCGGCCGGTTGAGCACCAGCCATCCAATCGGCGCCTCGTGCGTGACAATCAACGGATCGACTGAAGTTTCATCCTTCACGGATTTCGTTCCTCTGGCGAAAACTTATGACGATAATCGAGCGGGCTTCCAGTGGCGATTTTGAGCACATTTGTGCGCTGGACGAAACTGTCCACGCCGGCCCGCCGCGCCGCAGATTTATCGGCGAGGCGTGCGCGCAGGGCCGCATCGCAGTCGCGCGCGTCGACGAACGTCATCCGCGGCTACGTGATCTTCGACGAGAGTTTCTTCGATCAATTTTTCGTGCGCCTGCTGATAGTGCATCCCGACTTCCGCCGCCGCGGACTCGCGACCGCCCTGATGCGCGCAGCCGAGCTCGATTGTCAGACCGGCAAGCTCTTCACCTCGACCAACCAGTCGAACCTCCCGATGCAGCAATTGTGCGCACGATTAGGCTTCGTAAAAAGCGGCTACATCGAAAATCTCGACGAGGGCGATCCGGAATTGATCTACGTGAAACTGCTTGCGCCAGGAACCTAGGTTCACTCTCCCCGAACCCCCGAGCAAAATGGCGTCCTAGCCATTTTGCGATTAATACTGGGTGCAGGGGTCACCCCTGCCGCGGAAGCGTGAAACCCGCGCAGGGTTTCACATTCAATTAAGTTGTCCGCGGTTCTATATCTTCGCGATCACCTCGTCGTGCAATTTCTCCAGCCCGCGCGTCAGGCCTTCCGCGTCGAAGGCTGGCGGCGCGATCACTACTCGCGACACTCCTATCGCCTCGAGCGCCTTCAAGTCCTCGACGCGCGGGCGGCCCATGCATGACAGCTCGATCTTCTTCGGGTCGCGGCCGGCTTTCTCCGCCTCCGACTTCATCAGCGCGAACAGTTCCTTGAGCTTGGGAATTTCCGCGAGCGCCGGGAAGAAGCCGTCGCCGTAGCGGCCCGCGCGTTTCGCGGCGGCCGGCGAATGTCCGCCGACGTGTATCGGCACGCCGCCCTTTTGCACCGGCTTCGGATAGCACTTGACCGGGCCGAAGTTGAAATGTTTGCCATGGAACGACGCGGCGTCATCGCTCCACAACGCGCGCAGCGACTTGATTGCCTCGTCGGTGCGCGCGCCGCGCGTGTGGAAGTCGATTCCGAGCGAGGTGAACTCCTCCTCGAGCCATCCGCTGCCGATTCCGAGAATCGCGCGGCCATTCGACAGCACGTCGAGCGTGGCCACTTCCTTGGCGACGTACAGCGGATGCCGTTGCGGAAGAATCAGCACGCCCGTCGCGAGCTTGATTTTCTTTGTCACGGCGGCGGCGAATGCGAGCGGCAGCAGCGGATCGGGAATCGCGACGTCTTCGCCGCCGGGAATTTTTCCAGTGGACGAATACGGATACGGCGACTTGTAATCCTGCGGGATCACGACGTGCTCGACCGTCCACATCGACTCGACGCCACATCGCTCGGCGGTAGTCGCCAGATGCGTCAGCAGAGCGGGATTACTGAACGGTCCCGAATTAACGAACATCAGCCCAAGTTTCATTTTCGGATTACCTCGTTTGTTGGATGCGGGCTTACTCTACCGTCGTCGGAACAGCGATGAACAGTTCTAACAAGCCTTGGAGCGAAATGCGTCCTCGCATCTTGTCTATTATACTGGGTGCAGGGGTCACCCCTGCCGCGGAAGCGTGAAACCCGCGCAGGGTTTCACATTCAATCAGTTCCCTGCGTTCCCCTCGCTTGTTCAATTTCCGCCCGCGCGTTACTTGTTGAGTCATGGATATTGGAAAAGTCGGAATATGGTTCTTCCTCGACGCGATGCCTGCGCCCGACAGCGCCGCGTTTGCCAAGCAGGTCGAGAAGAATGGCTACAAGGTGCTCTGGATTCCCGAGGCCGTCGGCCGCGAGCCGTTTGCGCACGCCGCGTATCTGCTGAGTCATACCGAGCGGCTGTCGATTGCAACCGGCATCGCGAACATCTGGGCGCGCGACGCGATCACGATGGGCGCGGCGTCGAAGACTGTTGCCGAACTTTCCGGCGGACGCTTTCTGCTCGGCATCGGCGTCAGTCATAAGCCGCTCGTCAGCAACCTGCGCGGGCATAACTACGACCGCCCCTACAGCTTCATGAAAGAGTATTTGCCGAAGATGAAGGGCGCGCTCTACCTGGCGCCGCCGCCAAAGGAGCCTGTGCCCGTGGTGCTGGCCGCGTTGCATCCGAAGATGCTCGCGCTGTCGGCGGCCGAAGCCAACGGCACGCATACTTACTTCGTTCCGCCGGAGCATACGGCGAAAGCGCGCGCGCAAATCGGACCGAATGCGATGCTATGCGCGGCGCAGGCCGTCATCCTCGAGACCGACGCGGCCAAGGCTCGCAAAGCAGCGCGCGAGTATATGAAGACCTACGTTCCGCGCCTGCCCAACTACACCAACAATCTGAAAGCGCTCGGATGGGCTGATAGTGAATTCGAAAACGGATGCTCCGATCGGCTGGTTGATGCGATCGTGGCGTGGGGCAACGAAGAAAAGATTCGCGATCGCATCGACGCGCATCTGAAGGCCGGCGCCTCTCACGTCTGCATCCTGCCGCTACGCGCCGACGGCGCGCCGCTGCCCGACATGCGCACAGTGCAGGCGTTTGCGCAGCACTGAGTTATCGCGGATGCGACGATTGTTTCACGGGTTGCCGTTTCTGATTCTTGCGATCGCGATCGCGGGATGCGCATCGCGCAACGAGCAGCGGGCCGAGCAGGCCGAAGCCTCCGCCGCCAAGGCTCAACAGGCCGCCGAGCACGCCGAACAAGCCGCGGCACAGGCGCAAGTCGCGGCCGACAAAGCGACGGAGGCCGCGAATCGCGCGACCAAGGCTGTCGAAGATGCGACGCGGGAGATCAATCGCGTCTCCGATCATATTGATCAAATGATACGCGACCGCGAAGCAGCCACTCATGGGCGCAGGCTTTCTCACGTAACGAAGGCGGCAAGTAAGGCCGCGGCTGACAGCGCTGCGGCCGCGTCGGGATCGCCGGCGTGCGGCGCCATCGCCGTCGGCGCACTAGAATGCCTGAGCCAATCAAATCGCAACCAGCCAGGATGCGTACCGAGGCCGATATTCGCGCTGAGAATCCGGCTCGGCAACTGCGCCGGCACGCATGGCTCAATATCGCGGGTCCAATCGCCGCCGTCTTCCTCGGAATCTTCGCCGCTGCGATGTATCTGCGGCCTGTCGATGTTCTCCGATGGATTCAGATCTCGCGTCTCGGATGGTCGGGCGTGGCGCAGAACGATCTCGCGCTCAAGGACGGCCTCATCACCTATCTGATGACCGGCGGATATTCCGGCATGGAGCCGGTCGTGATGATTCATGGGCTCGGCCCGAATGCTGCGCTGGTGTGGCGTGGCATCATGCCGCCGGTGGCGGACGCGCACTACAAAGTTATCGCGCCCAACCTGCCCGGCTTCGCGTCATCCGATCACAAGCAGGTTCAATACTCGATCGCGTACCAGGCCGAGGCCATCGCGCAGATGGTCGACGAGTTGAAGCTCGATCACATCAACCTGATCGGCAACGATCTCGGTGCTGACGTCGCGCTCTACTACGCCGTCGAGCATCCCGACAAGGTCGAGCGGATGGTGTTGATGTCGGGTGGCCTGGTCGGCGCGCGCGGCGCTGAAAAGCTGCGCAAGGGGATGCTGCCGACGACGCCTGACGCGGTCCGCGCGCAAGTCGAGGCGAGCTTTTTCGATTTGCCGCCGATGCCCGACATCATCTATCAGCGGATGATGGAACAGTTGAACGGCGACCTTCAGGCCGAGACCGACATGATCAATTCGGTGCCCCGCGACGAGGCGCACATCCGCTCGAAGATAGGCCAGGTCTTCAACACGCTCACGATAATAATGTGGGGTGCGAAAAATCCGTACTTCTCGAGCGCCGAAGGAGAGGCACTGCACGCCGCGATGCCGGGCTCGGCGACTGTAACCTTCAAAACCTCAGGCGCCTACCCACAACTGGAACATCCCGACGACTTCGCCGAGTCGCTGATCTTCGTAATCAAGCAGGAAGAAGGCGGCCGCTAGGTCACTGGCCGGCGGTCTTTACTTCCACCTTGCCGCGGTCATATGAGGTTCCAGAAAGAATCGCAATTGTGAAACGTGTTGAAGTTGGTCTCAGGCATAGGTGTCGGCGGTACCAACGACTGGATCTGATCGGCGAACGGACTGAAGGACGCCCAGGCTGGCTGGCCCGGACGAGTTCGGGTTAAGTGTCTTGGCGAACTGCGTCCAATAGCTGATCATTGAGTCGGAGAGCGCCTGCTGGTCGGCGGTGAACGGAAAAGTATCGCCCGTTATGTGCATAAGATACTGGATCTCGGCGGCGTGAAAAGCGCCCAGCGGAAAGCTTAGCCCCGGCACCGTCCCCGGAGGCGCATTCTCGTCATTAAATTCATACACGTAGGTCTTCGTGAATTTCGACAATGACTTATCCGCGTTGCGCGCTGGACAGCTAAAGACTCCGTCCGTTCCTGAGGCACTTAGTGCCAGACCGCCGTTCGGGTAACTGTCATATGGGTATAGATTCAGTACACCGCCCACTAATAATGAATTCATCCACAGAGCCGTGACCGCATCCGTGTACTCGTCTGAGGTATCGATAGGATTTCCGCTTCCGTCGTACTGCTCAGCTACAAAGAGCCTGTATTCATCATGATTGGTGCCTGAGATCACAGGCACTTTGTTGAACTGGCCGCTCGCAAAAGCCGCGCTGGGCGTCTGTGTAAGTAGTTTTCCATCCACGAACGGATACAACACACCTATCTGTGCTGCGATCAGGGTGTTGGCTGAGACACCGCGCAGACACGAGGCCATCTGATTGCCGCATCCAACGGCTGTCGCGATCGAGTTGCCCGAAGGCGCGAAGCCACCGCTGGTCTCGGCAGTCTTCAAGGGTTCGATAGACGGAAAGTAGGGTTGGAATTCTACGTAGGATCCGCTCTCTGCAATCGCGCCGCGGAACAATCCTTTGGCAAGCGGCGATGCGAGCTGGGCATAGACGCTCTGCCCCCCGGCCGACTCACCGAAAATAGTTACTTCCTTGGGATTGCCGCCAAAGGCCTTGATATTCTTCTTAACCCACTTGAGCGCGAACTGCTGATCCATGAAACCGTAGTTGCCAAGCAGATGATTCTCGGCGTCCAGCCCGGTCTGCGCAAGGAATCCCAGCACACCTAGCCGATAGTTGATCGTAACAACGATCACTCCGCCGCCGTTCACCAGCGGAGTGGGATCGTACATTGAGCCGGATCCGCCGGTAAGTCCGCCGCCATGAATCCAAACCATCACGGGCAGGCCGTGCGACTTCTTCGTTACGCCGGTCGGAGTCTCGTCGATTTGTTCCAGCGCTTTGCCTGGTTCAGAGTTAGTCGGCACGTAGACATTCAGGAACAGGCAATCTTCGCTGCCGCTAGGTCCCGACTGCGTACACCCACTGCCGAACTGGGTCGCCTGTAGAGGTGCGCTGAATTTCCCGAACGGCGCGGGCGGCAACCAGCGCATCGGTCCCACCGGCGGCGCCGCATACGGGATACCGAGAAACTCGTCGACGCCATTGACGGTCATCCCGAGCACCGGTCCGCTTTTGGTGATAGCAAACGGTTTCGGAAAAGACATCGCCGCCGACGCGCTCGCATCCGGACCCAGCACGTACGCACCAACAACCGCCGTCGCAAGTACCAACGTAGCAACGATCGGAAAGCGCGTGAGCGCTTTCGCTCTCTCAGAGATGTTCATTCGTTTTAACTCCCCCGCGAACGCTCCACATATGCACGGACAGCCCGCGCTCCGCAAGAACATTTTCACATCGTGGGAGCGGGTTGCGCGGAACTCAGTCGTCTGCGATAAGCGAACTTAAAGTCTCAGCAAGTGAGGAATCGACAACGATGAAGCTCTACAGTATGGATCTCTCCAACTTTGCCACCAAGTCCCGGCTCGTCATTTATGAGAAGGGACTCAACGTCGAGATGGCGGCGATTCCGGGCGGCAAGCTCAGCTCCCCCGAATACGCGCAGGTCAATATGCTCGGCAAAATTCCGGCACTCGATGCCGACGGCCTGCTGATTCCCGAATCCGAGGTGATCAACGAGTACCTCGAAGACAAGTACCCGACTCCGCCGCTGCTTCCGAAAAGCCCCGAGGGCCGCGCCAAGGTGCGAATCCTCACGCGCTTCCACGACCTGTACCTCGAGCCGCCGCTGCGCGCGCTGTTCGGCCAGATGAATCCGAAGACTCGTGACGAAAAAGTCGTCGGCGAGAAAGTGACCGACCTCAAGAATCGCATCGGACAGCTCGAAAAGATGCTCGCCGATGGCGGCTTCGCGTGCGGCGCCGACTTCACCCTCGCCGATTGCGCGCTCGCGCCCACGATATTCTTCGTGACCAACCTGGGTCCTGCGTTCGGGCTGAAGCCGCTCGACGGACATCCGAAAATCGCGGCATGGTGGACTCACGTCCAGACCCGCCCGTCGGTAAAGAAGGGCCTCGGCGAGATGGGCGAGGCGCTGGCTGCGATGCAGCGCGGCGGCCGTTAAAGATTCGTCACGCGATTTATCATCGCTCGAAATAAAGCGGGAGCATCATCCGATTCGATGCTCCCGCTTTCTCACTATTGGCGGTCCCGCAACAGCGCGGCTACCGCGGCCGCGCACCAGATGCCTTCGAGCACGACGAATGGCGCGAATCCGATCAAGTACGACGCGTAGCAGGAGACCGCTGCACCAACAACGTTCATCGTCTGGTACGAGCGTGAATCGGAAGCCAGCATTCCGAACAGAATTCATGAAGAACGCGATCAACAGCAGCGCGACTCCGATCGATCCGATGATTTCCGATGCCGACATATTCTTTGTCTCCCGGTCGTTGTGCAAAGATACCCGCAAGGATGAACTGACGATGTCATATCTCGATCGCGACGGCGTAAGCATCTACTACGAACAACGCGGCGCGGGACCTTCGGTGCTGCTCTCGCACGGATACAGCGCCAGCGCGCGCATGTGGCAGGGTCAGATGGACGCGCTGTCGGACAGCTATCACCTGATCGCGTGGGATATGCGCGGCCACGACCGCTCCGACTCGCCCGACGATCCGTCGCTCTACTCGCACGAAGCAACCATTCACGATATGGCCGCGGTGCTCGACGCTTGTGGCGTCGGCCGCGCAATCATCGCGGGCTTGTCGCTCGGCGGCTTCATGTCGCTGGCGTTTCATCTGGCGCATCCGTCGCGCACCGAAGCGCTGATGCTGTTCGACACCGGACCGGGCTACAAGAAAGACGACGGCCGCGCGGGATGGAACAAGATCGCGGACAGCATGGCGGTAGCGTACGAAAAAAAGGGACTCGCGGCGGCCGGCGTCAGCGCCGAGGTGAGCGTCGCGCACCATCGCAGCGCGCAAGGCCTCGCGCATGCGGCGCGCGGGATGCTGGCGCAGCGCGACGGCCGCGTGATCGAGTCGCTGCCGGCCATCGCGGTGCCGACGCTGGTGCTGGTCGGCGAAAACGACCACAGTTCCGGCCGTCGGCCGATTACATGGCGGCGAAAATTCCCGGCGCCGAAAAAGTGATCCTCGACGAACGCGGGACACGCCGCAAATATCGATCAGCCCGCCGCGTTCAACGCCGCCGTGCGGTCCTTCCTCGATCGCGTCACTCGCATAGCACCTTCTGGAGAACGGTCCCGCGAATCGGCATTATGTAGATATTGCCGATAATCGGCCTCGATACGCTGATTGGCGACAACTCTGCAAACCTGATTGATCAAGGGATTCCGAGATTCCGCTTAGGACCGACTTTAGAATGGCTGTTCCTCCACTTTCCGAAATCAATCGCAACCTGTTCAACAAGCTAATCGATCATCACATCCGCTTCTCGCTCGCCAAGCTGCGGATCGACCTGACGAAGCACGACTGGTATCGCGCGACCGCGCTGGTCGTTCGCGACATGCTGGTCGAGAAAATGCTCGCGACGCGCCTGCGTTTCGATCGCAACAATTCCAAAAAGCTCTACTACCTGTCGCTCGAATTTCTGATCGGCCGCTCGCTCGAGAACAATCTTTTCAACCTCGGCATCATCGACACCTGCCGCGATTTTCTCGCCGAGAACGGAATCGACCTAGCAGATCCTGTTCGATGAGGAGCCTGACGCGGCGCTCGGCAACGGCGGCCTGGGACGGCTGGCCGCCTGCTTCCTCGATTCGCTGGCGACGCTCGACTTGCCCGGCTACGCGTACGGAATCAACTACGAGTACGGCCTCTTCCGCCAGGAGATTCGCGGCGGCTACCAGGTCGAGCGTCCCGATGCGTGGCAGCGCGAGACCTCGCCATGGCTGGTGGCGCGCCCCGAGCAGTCGTGCAGGATTCCGGTTTACGGGCGAATCGAGCACCGCATCGACAAAAAGGGCGAATACAATCCGATCTGGGTGGATTGGCGCGTCCTGGTCGGCGTGCCGTCCGATCTGCCGATCGCGGGCTTCGGCGGGCGCACGGTGAACTTCGTGCGTCTATATTCCGCCGGCGCGTCCGACGAATTCGACATGCAGATCTTCAACGCCGGCGACTACATGAAGGCCGTCGAGCAGAAGATGCTTTCCGAGACCATCTCGAAGGTGCTGTATCCTTCCGACGCGGTCGCCGCGGGCCGCGAACTCAGGCTGCTGCAGGAATATTTCTTCGTCGCCTGCGCGGTGCACGACATAGTGCAGGGCTTCGTCGCGCGCGGTGAAGACTTCACCGATTTTTCATCGCAAGTAGCTATTCAGCTGAACGACACGCATCCCGCACTGACTATTGCCGAGTTGATGCGCGTTTTCATCGACGAGTACGATCTCGAGTGGCCGACTGGCATGGGAGATCACGCGCGCGACGGTCGCATATACTAATCACACACTATTGCCCGAAGCGCTGGAAAGATGGCCGGTGAGCCTGCTCGAGCGAGTCGTGCCGCGCCATCTGCAGATCATCTACGAGATCAACCGGCGCTTCATGGCGGACGCCTCGTTGGTCTGGAAGGACGATCCCGAACGCCTCAAGCGCGTGTCGATCGTCCAGGAAGGCTACGAAGGCCAGATCCGCATGGCGAATCTGGCGATCGTCGGCAGCCATTCGGTCAACGGCGTGTCAAAGCTGCACTCGGAACTCGTCAAGACGCGGCTGGTGCCCGACTTCTATCAACTGTGGCCCGAGAAGTTCAGCAACAAGACCAACGGCGTCACGCAACGGCGATGGCTCTTGATGGCGAATCCGGGTCTCGCAAGCCTGCTCGACGCGACCATCGGCGTGGGCTGGAGCACCGACCTCGAGCAGTTGAGCGCAGTCGAGAAATTCGCGGACGACGTCGAGTTTCAACGCCGGTTCAGAGCAATCAAGCGCGTCAACAAGGAGCGCCTGGCGAGAATCGTAAATCGACTCGCCGCCGTGGACGTCGATCCGGCCGCGATGTTCGACATACAGGCCAAGCGGATCCACGAGTACAAGCGCCAACTCCTGATGGCGTCTGGGGATCGTGCATGAGTACCTGCGGCTCGTCGATGACGGCGTCGAGCCGCCGGTGCCGCGCACCTACCTGCTCGCCGGCAAAGCCGCGCCCGGCTACTGGGCGGCGAAGATGATCATCAAGCTGATCAACAGCCTCGGCGAAGTGATCAACAACGATCCGAAGACGCGCGAGCTGATCAAGGTCGCATTCCTGCCCGACTACCGGGTCTCGCTCGCCGAAAAAATCATTCCCGCCGCCGACGTCTCGGAACAGATTTCCACCGCCGGCCGCGAAGCATCAGGCACCGGCAACATGAAGTTCGCGATGAACGGCGCGCTGACGGTGGGGACTCTCGACGGCGCGAATATCGAGATTCGCGAAGCCGTCGGCGCCGAGAATATCTTCATCTTCGGCCTGACCGCCGAACAGATCGAAGAACTGACTTTGAAAGGAACCTACCGGCCGCGCGACTACTACGAGGCCGACCCGCGACTCAAGCGGGTGCTCGACGAGCTTGCCGTCCGATCGCTTCTGTCCCGGCGAGCCCGGCCTGTTCCGATGGGTTCGCGACGTATTGGTCAATCGCGACGACTACTTTCTGATGGCAGATTTCGGCTCGTATGTGGATATCCAGTCAGTAGTATTGAATGAGTACCAACATCCGGAAGTCTGGACCCGAAAAGCTATACTCAATCTCGCACGAATTGGCTATTTCTCGAGCGACCGCGCAGTAGCCGAATACTCCCGCGACATCTGGCACCTCAGCCAGGCCTGAGCGATCACCTTCGATCCTCAAGCACAATCTCGGCGAGCGTTTTTTCGCCCGGGCGAATAACGATTGGACGCGACGATCCGCGAGGCTTACCGCCACTTGCCGGGAGGATACCCGGAATCTGCCGGATACGCCGCGCGATTTCAGATGCATCGGGCTCCGCGTTGGCTGTCGGAGCCAACGCCAGCAACCGCGCAACGGGTCGGCCGCGCGACGTAATTACGACATCCTCACCATTACTCGCCTTTCGAAGGTACACGGACAGCCGCGCCTTGAACTCGCGTACCGATACTTCCATACGACTACATAGTAGGACGAAGTGGTCACATCGCGCGAGCGCTGAAATCAAAGATCGCCGACTCGACGCAACTTTTCCGACACTTCCCGCATCACTGTCTCAGGCAGCCGGCCAATCAGTCGAAGCAACCGGCGCCGATCAACCGCGCGCGACTGATCGATCATCACCTCGCAGGCGCGAGCGTTACCCGCCATCCGCTTCGACAGCTCGACGCGTAACACATTTCCGCCGACCAGCTGTGTAGTACAAGGAAGGATCCATGTACTCGAATGATCCGTCTCGTTCAGCAGGTCGGATTGGACCACCACAACCGGCCGGACCTTTCCAGGCTCGCTGCCACGGCGAGGATTCAGGTCGGCCGCCCACAGCTCGCCCCTTCGCGGCGATCGCTCAGCCATCCTCGAGGCCTTCGCCAACCAAAGGATCAAGTTCGCGCATCGCCTCGAGCGTCGAGGATTGCACTCGCGCCGATGCTTCGCGGAACTGGCGTCGCAGCGCCTCTCGCGTAATCGATTCTTCCAGCAGCCTGAGGGACCGGCGAATCACTTCAGTATTGGATCGAGCCTTGAGCAGCCGGCGCAGGCGAAGAACTTGAGCATGTTCCGCCGCGGGCAAGGTAAACGACGATTTACGCGCGGTATGAGATTTCATGCTTATCTCATACCTCGAATCGCACCTCCGGAGCAATTGGAGGCGCGCGCGACTTGCCGTCAGGCTTGGCCGAGTGCCGAGAGCGCAGCCGCGATGCCTTTGCCGAACTCCGCCGCCGCACCCGGCCGATAGATCACCTGCATCGACTCCGCCAGTTTCAAAATCCCGGCGTTGCGTTTCAGCACACCACCGATCTCATCGAGATAAGCGGAGAGTCCTGTCGTCGAACGATCCGCCGCGAACTCAATCGGCGCGCGCTGCGTGATGAACATCAGCCGCTGCAGATCTTCCGCCGCTGCGGGATTGTCCTTGCAGAGCTGCTCGTATTTTCCAGGATCTCGAAAACTATTCCACGTCTTCTCGTCCGGCTTTGCGAACCTCAAATCTGCGGTGAAATCCATGCGAAGGCATGGAACAGTTTGCGCGGCGCAGACCTCGGCGACCTTGCCGGGAGGATCGTCGATCGCGACCGCCGGCGTATTGCTATGCGCCGCCGCCGCGGAGTTGCTGCCGTAACGCGCGCGAAAATCCTGGAAGCTTAGCGGCACTTTGGCGAGATGATACAGGATGCAGATGCCGTCGTCGGCCAGAACATTTTTCGTCACGTCATCGATCAGGCGCTCGGTACTTCCCGGAGTTTCGCAGTGATAGAGCACATGCGATGCGAACACGATTTGAAATTCGTGCGGCCGCGCCGGCGCGTTATGCGACCCCAGCAGCTCGAGCAGATGTCCCGCAAACGAATCGCCCGCATGCGCCGAAAAATCGACGAGCTGCACGCGTGCCCGCTGCTTTCGCCGCCGCCAATGTCGCGAGCGCTTCTCCGTTGCGTTCGTCGGTATACTCAGAACTGTAGTCGGTCGCGCGAACCTTGAACCCCGGCGCGAACTTCACCCCCGTCAGATATTTCACCAGCGTGTCGCATGGCCCGCTGCCAATGTCCGCGACGGAGATAGGATTGCTTCCCCTGAGCACGATTCCCAGTTCGCCAAGCCGATTCAGAAACGCCGCGTTGATCCGCGCAGTCTTTTCCTTCTCATCAGTAGCCGCCTTGAACGACGGATAGATTTCTTCGTAACGATATGTGTCGATTGTGATGCTCATTTGATTGACCCTACCACGCGAAGAGCGCAGATTTCACGCCACCGAGCCTTTCATGACTATCGAACACTGGATCGATCTCACTTGCCACCCTTCGATACGCGCCGAGACCGTGCGCGCAATTCAGGTGCGCGTCCGCCGATCTGCCGCCGCTGAACTCCACCTCACCTTCCGCCTCGACGGTGATATTCCCCGAATCCGAATCCCATCGCCGGCCGCGCCGCGCATCGGTACCGAGCTATGGCGTCACACCTGCTTCGAGGCCTTCATCGCGCTGGAAAATCAAACCAGTTACCACGAGTTCAACTTCGCGCCGTCGGGGGAATGGTGTGTCTATGCCTTATCCAGCTATCGCAACGGCAGTCCCATCGCGGACGAAACGATCTGCCCACACATCGCGATGCGCTCTACCGACAGTCGCCTTGAACTCGACGCCATCGTCCGACTCGATAGTCTGTCTGCGATTCATTCGCGAGCTTCGCTGCGTATTGGGCTCTCAGCGGTCATCGAAACGACCGAAGGATATTCGTACTGGGCGCTACGCCATCCAACCGACAAACCGGATTTTCACAACGCCGCCGGATTCGCCCTGCTGCTCGAGCCGCCAGTTTCCGAGTAGGTCTTGCTTCCCAATCAACAGGCTGTGAGATTCCCCTCCGCGATCGTTCCCTTCCCATCTATGGGAAGGGGTTAGGTGTTAGGTTCCGATGAAGCACACACAACCACGAGATCTCAGCCATCGGCTCGTGGCGCAGCTTCTATCGAAAAAAGAAAAGGACCGTTCGATTGCTAGCCGAATCGACGTCCTCTCCCGCCACTTCCTTGGAAGTCCCTACAAATCAAATCCGCTGATCGGCTCGACCGACACCGCCGAAGTGTTCACGGCTTCCTTCGACGGATTCGACTGTGTCACCTACATCGAAACAGTTCTGGCGCTCAGCCGCGCTTCGAGCGTTGATGACTTCACCAAATGGCTCCGAAAGATTCGCTATGAACAAGGCCGCATTCAGTGGGATCGCCGCAATCACTACATGACGCTATGGATTCGCAACAACGTACGCGAAGGAATCATCAAGCCGGTTTCCATGCGGGCTGTCCCGACCGTCACCAGGGATCGCGTTCTGAATGTCGTACCCGGACTCGCCGCACAGCGGACGCGTATAAGATGTGTGCCGAAAAGGGCGTTGCCGCGAGTCGAAAAATATTTGCAAACCGGCGATCTGATTTTCTTCGCATCGACCCGCAAGCATCTCGACGTGTTCCACGCCGGAATAATCGTGCGCGATGGCAACAAAGTTCTCATGCGCCACGCATCGCGCAGCCACCATTCAGTCGTGGAGCAGAAGTTGAGCGACTTTCTAAAGGCAAATCGGATGACCGGCGTCATCGTCGTGCGGCCATGAACGAATCGGACTAACGAGCCTGCTTTGCTCAGCAAGTTTTTGGGGATGAACTTTTCAGCCTGATGCAGGCACTCTGGGCGTGCTAATTTGACGGTATGAACTACGCTAGCCATCCTGCCCCCACCCTTGAGAGCAAAGTAGCGCGCCTCGCGCAACTTTGCGCTTCACACTGGGTGCAGGGGTCACCCCTGCCGCCCGCCGCGCAGGCGATTATTTCTTTCAGTTCCCCTTCCCATTCATGGGAAGGGGTTGGGGTTAGGTCCCCCATGAACCTCGTCTACCCAAACGACTACTCATCCGCCACCATTCAGCGCGTCCTCGACGCCGCCGACTCCGACCTCCTCTTTCTAGGCGATCCCCGAGTATCCATCGATCCCGGCCCTCACATGTTCGATCGAATGGCCCAGGTCATCCGCGATACCGCCGCCGGATGGGTCTATGCCGACGCAGCAGGTCATCCGCGCATCGACTATCAACGCGGCAGCATCCGCGACGGCTTCGACTTCGGCCCTGTCGTCGCCGTGTCCGTTCCGGCTGCGCGTCAGTCGGGGATCGATGGCACCTGGAAATGGGGCGCCTTGTACGACCTGCGACTAAGGATTTCGGAAACACATCCCATCCTGCGGATTCCCGAACCCTTGTACGGCGCCTCGATGCTTGATGCGCGCACGACGGGCGAAAAGCAATTCGACTATGTGGACCCGCGCAATCGCGACTACCAAATCGAAATGGAGCGCATCGCGACCGCGCATCTCAAGCGAATCGGCGCATGCCTGCAACCGCACTTCGAGCAGGTTCCAATCGCCGAAACATTTCCGGTAAAAGCCAGCGTCGTCATCCCGGTTCGCAATCGCGAGCGGACAATTCTCGAAGCCGTTCAAAGCGCACTCAACCAGCGCGCTGATTTCGATTTCAATGTAATCGTCGTCGATAACCATTCGACCGATCGGACGACCGAAATTCTGCGCGGCATCGCCGATTCGCGCGGTCAAGCACATCGTTCCTGAACGCCGCGATCTCGGAATCGGCGGATGCTGGAACGAGGCGATTTACTCCCAGCACTGCGGACAATACGCCATCCAACTTGATTCCGACGACCTGTACATCAATGACGGCGTCCTAAGCCGCATCGTCGCGGAACTTGAAGCCGGACCTTATGCGATGGTTGTAGGCTCCTATACGATGGTCGATTTTTCGCTGAAAGAGATTCCGCCCGGTCTCATCGACCATCGCGAATGGACTCGCGACAACGGCAGAAACAATGCGCTCCGCATCAACGGTCTCGGCGCGCCGCGAGCATTCAATACCTCGGTTCTGCGCCGCATAGGATTTCCGAATGTGAGCTATGGCGAAGACTATGCCGTAGCATTGCGCATCAGCCGCGACTACGAGATCGCCCGCATCTACGACTCCCTTTACCTATGCCGCCGATGGGAAGGCAACAGCGACAGCGCGCTACCTCTCGAAGTCGCGAATCGCTACGACCTATACAAGGACTGGCTCCGAACTATCGAAATCCAGGCTCGAATACGGCGAATGCGGCAATGACCCGCCAAGTAGAAGAACTGTTCGCACGGCAATTGCGCGCCTGGCCGCAGCTAGCGAAGGGCGTTGAAGGCCTCGCGCAGGCAACGACCCGGCAGATACGGATCGATTGGTACGACATCTACATTCGTCACATCGCCCATCGTAAGGCCAGCACGACGGCAGTGGTTGATCGAGAGTCTATTGCAAAGCGTCCCTGCTTCTTATGCGCGTCCAACCTGCCTAATGAGGAGGAGGGCGTGCAGTTCAACGAGGATTTCACGATCTACTGCAACCCGTTTCCAATCGTAAATCGTCACCTGACGATCGCTCACCGCGAACACGGTTCGCAGCGCATCGCAGACCAGTTCGGAAACATGCTCGACATCGGTAAATGCCTCGACGGATATTTCGTTGTCTACAACGGTCCGGAATGCGGCGCATCCGCGCCCGACCACATGCACTTTCAGGCAGGCTCGCGCGAATTATTCCCGATCGGCAAGGACACAGCTGGCCTGACCGGCATCACCGTCCCCAACTACGCACGAAACGTGTTCTTATTTCGCGGGCGCGATCGATCTGCTTTGATCGATCGAATGGATCGCGCGCTCGATCTCCTCGCGGAAACGACTGGCAAGCATCCAGAACCGATGGTCAACATCGCGGTCTCTCACGAAAGAGATGAATGGGTCACCTATCTGTTCCCGCGAGGAAAACATCGCCCCGAGGTCTTCTACACCGGCGAACTGACAGTGAGTCCCGCATCGATCGATCTGTGCGGAATATTCGTCGTGCCGCTGGCGCCCGACTTCGAAAGAATTGCAGGTAATGCCATTTCCGCAATTTTCCGGGAAGTCACCTTGCCTGACGATCAGTTTCAGGAAGTCGCGTCCAAGCTGGAGAATGAGCGTTGAACGTCTCGGTAGGACTGATAGAAGGACGCTCCGCAGTCGAAGTCGAATTGACGGGTACCTTCACCGACACCGTTCGGCAAACCTTACAATGCCGGCCGCTACACGCTTAATTCTGAAATAACACTTACTCCGTCGGACCCGGCATCGTGCGCGTTCGCGTTGAACGACGTCACGATCGGAATCGGATTTCATTGGGAACGCAAGGAGCGCCAGGTTTTTCGAGGGGCTTTTCGCCTCATCAAACGAGAAGCCGGGCTGACGTGTGATCAACGATGTCCCACTCGAAGACTACGTCACCAGCGTGATCTCCTCCGAGATGAGCGCAAGCTGTCCTATCGAACTACTGAAAGCTCACGCCGTGATTTCGCGCAGCTGGCTCTGGTTTCCGAAAGCAAATCCATCTACCTCGCCGAAGGTTCAGACTCAGCGTACTCGACTCTCACGAAATCCTTCGATGGTACGGCCGCGAAGCGCATCCGGATTTCGACGTATGCGCCGACGACCACTGCCAGCGCTATCAAGGCATCACGAAAGCATTCTCGCCAGCGGCAGCCGAAGCGGTTCGCGCGACGGCCGGCGAGTTTCTCCGCTACAACGGCGCTATCTGCGACGCACGATTTTCCAAATGCTGCGGCGGCATCACCGAGCGCTACGCGACCGCCTGGGAAGACCAAGCCATCCCCTATCTTGAATCAATCCACGACGGCCCGCCGCAACCTGGCTCTTACAATCCTGAGACATGGATCCGTTCCGCTCCCCCGGCTTACTGCAACACCGACGATTCGGAACTCCTATCGCGCGTCCTTCCCGGATTCGATCAGGAGACCCGCGACTTCTATCGCTGGTCTGTCGCGTACGCGCCCGAAGAACTAGCCGACCTGATCAATAACAGGCTTGGCGTAGATCTGGGCCCGATTCGCGACCTACAGGCACTCGAACGCGGACCTTCCGGTCGAATCTATCGGCTGAAGATCACCGGCGATCGCGACTACATCATCATCGGCAAAGAACTGGAAATTCGCCGCGCCCTATCGCGCACGCATCTCTACAGCTCTGCATTCGTCATAGACAAGGAACCCGACCGCCTAATCATGAGAGGCGCCGGCTGGGGACACGGCGTAGGCCTATGTCAAATCGGCGCAGCAGTCATGGCCAACCAGGGCAAGCCCTACAAAGAAATCCTGCAGCACTACTATCGCGGCACCACCGTCAGCGTCTGACGGGCTCGCCGCAAATTTGACTCAAATAACAGTCGGTATACGATTTCTAGTGCTTTGACCCATCGTTCCCAGGGGGCTCGGGTTACGGAAACCATGACCTATCACTTGTTGGGAGGAACCCTCGATGCGCCGCTCCTCGCTTGCCATCAGACTCGCCCCGGCGTTTGCGATTTCTCTGCTCTCGCTGGCGATTCTAGTTAATCCGAAGTTCGTAGCTCCGGCCTTCGCCACGCTCTGCACGAGCGCGATCAGCGGCCCCAATGATCCCGACTACGCGCCCGCTGAACGTAATCCCGCCGGTGGGATGACCTTCAACGCCGAGCAGTGGCATCTGTACGATTGCATCCCGCAGAGCGCTCCGGTTTCGTTCGATTCAGAAGGCGCGTCCGGGATGAGCCTGAACAAGGCATGGGCGGTGTATGGGCTAGGGCGCAAAGACGTGACGGTCGCATACATCGAGGGCGGGGTTAACTGGCGGTTGAGTCAGAGCTTCGATCTACGCCGCAAAGCCTACCTCAACTGCGGAGAGTTGCCCGCGCCCGAGAATGCCAAAGGCGCGACCAAGCCCGGCCAATCGCCCGGATGCCTCGAGCCCACCAAGTCCTACGACCTTGACGGCGACGGCGCACTGACTGTCGATGACTACGCCAACGATCCGCGCGTGCATCGTCCACTTCTCCATCCCGGCGCCGGCGGAATCACGTCCGAGGATTTGATCGTCGCGTTCAGCGACGGTAAGGACAACGACCACAACGGCTACGTTGACGATATCTCGGGCTGGAACTTCCATCGCGACACCAACGATCCGCAAACCGACAACAGCGCCTATCCGCACTCCGACGACGAGTCCAACCAGTTCGTAGCCGAGGCCAACAACAACTTCGGCGGCGTCGGCGTATGCCCTAACTGCCGGCTTTTGTCGGTCAAGGCGGGTGACGAAGCGATCGATCGTCCGGATCGAGTGGCCGAGGCGATCGCATTCGCGGTCGACTCCGGTGCGAAGGTGATAGACGTGACCGTGGCGGCGCTGGGTCAGTCTCCGGCGATGGTCGCCGCCAACCAGTACGCATACGACCACGGAGTCGTGGTTGTATGGGCGAGCAACGATTTCGAATCGGCCGACCACACCGAAGGGATGCGCTTCGCACACGTATGGCCCGGCAACTCGGTCGTATCCGACCAGTCCAACCGCTCCGGACAATCGTTGCCGAGCGATCTCACCGCCTCAACTTTCCGCTCGCGCTCATCGCTGACGTCTTACGGACCGCATTCGCTGTTCTCGGTGCCCAATCAGGACGGCTCCACTTCGACCGGTATTCCTACTGTGGGCGGCGTGGCTGCGATGGTCATCAGCGCCGGGCTTGATGCTATGCAGGCCCACCAAATCTCGACGGCCCTGAATCCCAACGAGGTCGAGCAAGTGGTGCGTTCGACCGTCTCGCCAATCAACTACCAACCATGTCCGACCTGCTTCCCCGGGGTTGCGGGCGCGGAGTTCAACATCCAATACGGCTACGGACGGCCCAATGTGTATCACGCGATGCAAGCCGTGCATGCCGGCCTGATTCCGCCGACCGCGGACATTCAATCGCCCAACTGGTATCAGGAAGTCGATCCGACCGTGACCAGCGCGTTGCCGGTAGGGTTCGCGGTCGCGGCGGCCCGCTCGAAGTCCTACACCTGGCAACTGCAGTATGGGCTTGGACCGCAGCCGCTCGATAACAGTTTCACCACCATCGCGCACGGTAGCGGAACCAAATCCGCGACGCTCAACAGCAGTCTCAATCTCAGCCAGATTCCGTCGTCCTTCTGGAGCGGCAACTACGTCGCGCCGACGCAGGATCGTCTTTCAATCGAGCAATACGACGTGACGGTAAGGTTAGTCGTGACCGACAATCGCGGCCTGATCGGCGAAGATCGGCGCGTGTTCCATCTGCGCCACAACAGCGCAGAGCTGTCAGGGTTCCCGAAAGACTTTGGAACTTCGATCGAGTCGGGAGCGACGATGGCCGATATCGAAGGGCGCGGCGTGCTCGACACGATCGTCGCCGGATCAGATGGCAGCGTGCATGCGATCAGGCCCGACGGCACCGAAGCGCCGGGATTTCCGGTAATCACCAACCTCGCGCGCGGCGTCGATCCGAACTACCCGTTCAACTATCTCAATGCCGCGTCGTGGAAGTCGGGAAAGATTCCGTTGCCACACGATCCGATTGCCGCGCCGCTAGCGGTGGGCGATCTCGACCATAACGGCGCGCTCGATATTGTCGCCACGAGTCTCGACGGCTTTGCCTACGCATGGAACGGCGCCGGAATCCTGCGAACGGGATTCCCACTTGCCACCGATCGAAGCGTTGCGCGTCAGGCGGTTCCCGTGCCTGACACTCCCTACTCGTATAACCCTACGACCGGTAGTTTCGGCGGCGCCGCGCTGGCCGATCTCGAAGGCACCAGGCAACTCGACATCGTCATGCCGGCGTGGGACGGAAAGATTTACGCGTGGCGTCCCGACGGCACCGCAGTTCCCGGATGGCCGGTTAACGCCGCCAGCATCACCCCGCCGAGTCCCGTCACCGGCGGTAACTTCACGCAGGATCCAAAAATCTGCGACACACCAACGTTGGTCGATATAAATGGCGACGGTCACCCTGACGTATTCATCGGTCTTCAGGACACCGTGCAGGGCACGCCGACGATCGGATTTGTGACCGCGTTCTCGTCGACCGGACAATTGTTGCCGAACTTTCCGGTCCAGCTGACGACGCCCGCACAATCGTATGGAACGGCGACCGACTTCGTGACGATCGGCGTACAAACGCCGGTCGCGTTCACTTCGCCGACGGGACCAATCGGAATAGCCAGCCCGGAACTTGGTTTCAACTATCTGATTCAATTCGCGAACAACAATCTCGCCACTCCCGAGGTTCCCGCGAACCTGCCAGTCAACGGCGCGCTGCAGACAGCGTCGCCATTGGTTCATTTCACGGGATCGACTTCGATCGGAAATCTGCTCGGGACCGCAACGCCGCAGATGGTTGCGTCCGGCTCGGCCACCACCGACATCGTAACCGGGCTCCTGGAGACGCCCGGCAAGGGCATCGAAGTGCGCTCGGGTATCGGCGTATGGGACGCGATGACCGGTGCGAATCTGCCTCAATACACTCAACTCATTCAGGGGCTTGCGTTTTTCAACGCGCCGGCAATCGCAGACGTCAACGGCGATGGGATCCCCGATATCCTGCTCGCGACCGACTCGGCAGCGATGCATGCCTTCAACGGTCTCACCGGGCAGCCAGTGTCGGGATGGCCGCAGTGGACGGGAGGATTTTCGTTCACGATGCCGGCGGTCGGAGACCTGACCGGGGCCGGTACCGTCGATGTCGCAGTGACGACTCGCCAGGGCCTTCTCCACATCTATACGACGCCCGGACTGACCTCCGCGAATCATGAGGCATGGCACTGGCATCAGAACGACAGGAACACGGGTCACTACGGTGACGACACGCGACCGCCGTCCGCAATCAACGATCTGACAGTAGGTCTCGGCGGCGCCATCGACACTCTAAGTTTCACGGCAGTCGGTGACGATTGGAAGTCAGGCACTGCGGCGTCCTATCAGGTATTCGCGTCCGCGAATCCGATCACGCAGGAGAACGTCGGATCGGCAACGTCCGTGCCCGTGACTGCGATTCCGCAAGCGTCCGGTTCGCACGAAGTGCTGATAGTGCCGCATGTACCGGGGACGAGCTTCTACGCAGTGCGCGCAGTGGACCACGTCAGGAAATATCGGCCCACTCCCGCTCTAGCTCCGATTCTCGATTTCCTGATTCCCTCCCCCAACGATGGGGGAGGGCTAGGGTGGAGGACATATTCCGCGAATCTCTGCGCCTGAGCCGACCCCGGAGATGTCAGCAAAAGAAGAGCAGAAGTGCGTCGCCGATGTCTGTGGATCGTGAGTCAATTCGGATGTGCCAACGTGCGAAGCGCTCCCGCACGAGATTGCTGCTCAGTCCGCGATCTCGATCCACGTAGGCGCGTGGTCGCTCGCTTTCTCCCAGCCGCGGACTTCGCGATCGACGCCTGCGCTCACCAGACGCGGAGCTGCCGACGGACTCAGTAGCAGATGATCGATGCGTAGGCCGGCATCGCGCGCATAGTTATTTCGGAAGTAATCCCAAAAAGTGTAGATGCGCTCCTCTGGATGAAGCTTGCGCAATCGAGTCGGTCCAGCCCATCGCGACAAGATTAGCGAACGCACTCCTTACCTCCGGCAGAAAGAGCGCATCCTTAACCCAATTTTCCGGCTTATAGACGTCAATCTCGGTCGGGATAACATTGTAGTCGCCCGCGAGAACGACCGGCTCCGCCGTAGCGAGCAGGTCTTGTGCGTGTTTCGTAAGGCGCTCGAGCCATCGCAGCTTGTAATCGAACTTCGGGCCGGGCGCTGGATTGCCATTCGGTAGATACAAGCATCCGACGCGCACGCCGTTGATCAGCGCCTCAATGTAGCGGCTGTGCAGGTCCTCCGGATCGCCCGGCAGCGCGCGACGACTCTCGACCGGATCTGCGCCGCGCGCGAGGATTGCGACACCGTTCCAGCTCTTCTGCCCATGCCAGATCACGCCGTAGCCGGCGTCTCGAACCGCGGCTTCCGGAAATTTCTCCTGCGGCGCCTTCAACTCCTGAAGGCAAGCAACATCCGGCTTCGATTCTGCCGAGCCAGCGGATGAGCGCCGGCAGGCGAGCACCGATACCGTTGACGTTGTAAGTCGCTATCTTCATTGCGCGTTCGATCAAACCTGTCACATCGCGTCTGATGGCTGTAGACTTAGCTTGTGCCGAAAGAAGACGCCACCGAGTTGCTCTCGATCGACGGACGCGAGGTCCGCGTCAGCAATCCCGACAAGCTGTACTTCTCGAAGCAGACCAAGCTCTCGAAACTGGACCTGGTTCGCTACTACTTGTCGATCGCACCGGGCGCGCTCGCCGGAATCCGCGACCGTCCGATTGTCCTCAAGCGATACGTCAACGGCGCCGACGGTGAGGCCTTCTATCAGAAGCGCGCACCGACGCAGCGCCCCTCGTGGCTGCGAACGATAACGCTCGCGTTCCCGTCGGGACGCACTGCGGAAGAAATCGTTGTCGATGACAGTGCCGGGCTGGCGTGGATCGTCAATCTCGGATGCATCGAGCTGCATCCGCATCCGGTGCGCTCCGGCGATCTCGATCATCCCGACGAGTTGCGGGTCGATCTCGATCCTGGTCCCGGCGTCAGTTGGGCCGACGTGCGCACGGTCGCGCTCGAGGTGAAGTCGCTGCTCGACGAGATGGGCCTTCGCGGATGGCCCAAGACCAGCGGGTCGCGCGGGATGCATATCAATGTGCGGATTCATCCGCGATGGACCTTCGACGAGGTGCGTCGCGCGGCGCTCGCTCTGTCGCGAGCGGTCGAACGTCGCGCGCCCACCATCGCCACATCGAAATGGTGGAAGGAGGAGCGGCACGGCGTGTTCCTCGACTACAACCAGAACGCGAAGGACCGCACTACTTGCTCTGCCTATTCTGTGCGGCCGGTCCCCGACGCTCGCGTCTCCGCGCCGCTTCACTGGAATGAGGTTCCCGACTGCGACCCGTCCGACTTTACCGTGCTCACAATTCCGAAACGGTTCGCTGAGATCGGCGATCCGCATGAAGGCATCGACGCAGTCGCCGGGATCGCTCGAGAAGTTGTTAGAGCTTGCGGCTCAAGACGAAGCCGCGGGCCTCGGCGACGCGCCATGGCCTCCGCACTTTCGCAAGACGGAGACCGAACCGCGCCGAGTTGCGCCTTCGCGCGCCAAGTCCGTCGCAAAGGCGCCGCGAACGAAGATGCCGCTGATAGTTGTTGCGAACTCACCAAGCAAGGAAGCCGCGCTCGCAGGTCTGGAAAGATGGAAGCGCAAACATCGCCGAGGCTGCGAAGCTTCTCGCCGCCGATGACGTGCTGGTCGATTCGATGCGCGGACGATCCTCCACCTGGACGCGAATCCGAATCAACCTGCGTCATGTGCCCGAAGAGCTACGTCCTCTGAATGAACCTCCCGATCCCGACGACGACCCAACTCGCGAATGGCGCAACATGCGCGCATCGAAGAAAAGAACTTGAGAGTGTGCATCTCAGATATCGCCGGCGAAAATTGCTTTCAGCTCGTGCGGCGGGACGACCTCAAGCTGCGCGTAGGTGCAATCGCGCGGGCCTTTGTCGGTCCGCCATCGCCGGAACTGCGCCATGTGCCGGAAGCGCGTCCCTTGCATATGCTCGTACGCGACTTCGACTACCAGTTCGACTCTGAGCGGCTCCCACGATAGATCCTTGCCGTGACTCCATCGGCTCTGACCTCCCGGCATCCGATGCGTCGCGTCATCTGAAGTCGCCTCCGCCCACGACTTCCACGGATGATCGGCGAGAGCATTGTCACGATAGGGCGCGAGAAATTTCACCAGCTCCTGGCGCCTGGTTTGCGTGAAGCTCGCGCAGACTCCGACGTGTTGCAGTGCGCCCGAATCGTCGAACAGACCGAGCAGCAGCGATCCGATAGCCGTGCCTTCGCCTCCTTTGTGCCATCGAAAGCCGGCCACGACGCAATCGCAGTCACGCTCATGCTTGACCTTGAACATCACGCGCTTGTCAGGTTGATAGGTACCGGAGATTGGCTTGGCGATAACCCCGTCGAGGCCCGCGCCTTCAAAGCGCTTGAACCAATCTGACGCGACACTCGGATCGCGCGTTGCCGGAGTCAGATGGATCGGCGGCGTCGCGCTCGCCAGCATCGACTCGAGCTTTTCGCGCCGTCGCTCGAACGGTTCGATCCGCCAATCGCGATCGCCTTCGCATAGCAAATCGAAAAAGACGATCGATGCCGGACTCTGCTGCGAAAGCAGCTTCACCCGCGAGGCCGCCGGATGAATCCGAAGCTGCAATTCCTCGAAGTCGAGCCCGTCGTTTTTTGCGACCACGATCTCGCCGTCGAGAACGCATCGTGCGGGTAACTGCTGGACGATCGGCTCGAGCAACTCGGGAAAATATCGATTCAACGACTTCGTATCGCGGCTCTGAATCAGGATTTCGTCCCCATCGCGAAAGATCAGCGCGCGAAACCCGTCCCACTTCGGCTCGAAGATCCATGTATCGCCCGCCGGCAATTCATCAATCCGCTTCGCGAGCATCGGCAGCACCGGCGGGTTCACAGGGAGGCTTCACGCCTCCAACGCTATTACCGTGAGAGCAGCGAACCAATCCCGACGACCGCAAGCCTCGCTTTGACAGCGATGAGCGTCAGGATCGCAGGCGAGCCTGAATCTTTATCGCGTCGATTATGAAACGCCGGCGCTCGCGCTTCACGACACCTTCAGCAACGAGACTCTTGAGGCACTCGCTGACTTTCGGCCGCGAGCTCTCCACCAGGTCCGCGATGTCCTTAACGCTTAGACCCAGGTCTACGATCATCGCGTGCTCGTCACGCTGACCGAACTTGCGGCCGAGGTCGAGCAAGGCGAGCATGATTTTCTCTCGCACGGTTTGGCTGAGAAAGTTTGAATGGCGCTCCAGAAGCGTCCACCATCGGCCGACCGTCAAATTAAGCGCTTCACTGAATTCCTTGAATGGAATGCCGACGATGCCCTCGACCATCGCGGATGGGGTTATCAATCCGATTCTACAATCCGTGAACGTCTCGCAAGAAAGCTTGTGATGAATATCGGGCAACAATGACGGAATCTGTATAACGTCGCCGGGTCCCAGCACCTCGAGCAGGTTGCGTTTCCCTTTTCGATTGAGGCAGATAAGCCGCGCGATGCCCGAGACCAGGATGTATATGTTGTCATCTGATTCCCCCTCTTTGTAGACGGTCGAGTGTTTGGAAAACTGCCTAATCCTCATCCTGGCGCGCAACGCTTCCAACTTGCTTATAGAAAGGCCCGCTAGACCTATCAATTTCCCTAAATCCTGGGCGCTGACTGCGCGAGGTTGAGGAGGTCTGGCCCCCCTCTGCCTGATGGATTTGCCGCGTGACGAGCGTGGTGCCATGGCTACGAAGTTTTCCCGCTCTCGTTGAGTCTAACTTACGTCCGTCGAATCGCCGGCGACGAGCGCAGTCCGCCGGATGTAACGACAACTGGTGCGACAAGACAACAGAGGGTTTGTTCCTTTTGTAACAGAATCGGCCTTGAACCTAACTTTATTTGGCTTAGAAACATCTTTCCGCTCCCTATTCGGGCTTGTCCGCGTATACGCGCGATCCTGCGCCGGTGCGATTTTGAATGAGAAAAAAGATTTCCGCGAAACCGACCTCGACAAACTAAGCCGGCTAAAGTCGCTGTCGTGGCTCTCTCCCTCTGAACTTAAACTTCTGGTGGGCACACTCTCGCTTGCCAATTACAAACGAGGCGCATTGATTCTGCGCGACGTTGCCCTGGCCGAAGGTGCCAGTATTCTGGTTTCAGGAATTGCGCGGATCACCTGCCGCACCGCGCGCAACCAGCGCATCACGGTGGCGCTGCTGGCGCCGGGACCGATTCCCGATTTTCCAGCGCTGCCGCTCAGTCAATCCGGTTTTCAATGCGAGGCTTACAACGATTGCCGCGTTGGAACTGTGAGCTGGGCTGATTTCGGCGGCATCACCCCAAATGCTCCCCAGTCCGCCTTCAGGCAATTTCACAGCAACGACTTGAAGCAATGGTACCGCCTCCTGCAGCGCAGCTCGAGTTTTCTGAACCTTGGACTGCACGAACGAATAGCCATCGCGCTGCTGGAACTGTGTTCCGACTTTGGAGTCGAAGAATCGCGCGGCACACTGCTGCGCGTAGCTTTCAGCCATAAGGACATCGCCGATCTGGTCGGCGCCTCGCGGCCAAGAGTTACCGAGCATCTGGCGCGATTGGAGCACGAAAAGTTCATGATTCGCCAGGGACGACAGATGGTGGTGCAGGTCGCCCAGCTTCTCGATTCCATCAATGCTCAGGCCGGCGTTCAGATTTTTCGGCCCCATCCGCGGCGTGAGTAAGGCGAACGGAACAAGGGCGAGGGACTCCTTCGGCGCGTGATAAGACCTGATTCGCGCCGGGTCAGCGTGCGGACGGCGATGATCCGCCGACCTAAGGGGGAATCGGGCCCGGATATGATTTGCCCGATCCGCGCTATTTGCGCCACCTCGTTGGCGTCGCACATCGTCTCCGCAATGGGCCAATCGCGATTCCCAACGGTATGTAAATTTTACATATTCGCGGCTTCAGAACCGGCCGTTTCAAGACCCTCAAGGCTTATTCAATCCGGCGCGAGTTTTGCTCCCTTAGACAAACAGCCGGAGGCCACCTGTTGGCTGTCAGAACCCTCATATACAACGCTTATCGCGACTATAGCAGCAAGCGCTCAGTTCTCCTTCAGGATCCCATCTTCAGTGGCGAAGGTGTTCCCAAAGGACAACGCGATACGATTCTGTTGATTCCGGGCTTCGGCTCCGGCGACTGGACCTTCAGCACAATGGCGCAATGGCTAAACCAAATTGGCCATCGCACGCACTTCTCGGGAATCAACGTCAATGTCGGATGCCCGCAGCGCAAGGTGGAGCGCATGCTGGCTCGTCTCGAAGACATCTCGAAGGAAGCGGGCGGCAGGATTGTCATCGTCGGACACAGCCTCGGTGGATTGGTTGGATGCGCTCTCGCGCGGCATCGCCCCGACCTGGTCCGCCATGTCATCGCGATTGGTTCGCCACTGCGCAGTGGATGGCAGGCTGTCACACCTGAAGTGCGGCCGGCGCTGTTCGCGATTCATTCATTCTTTCAGAAGTTCATCGAGGCGCCGCAAGGCTGCGGAACAGAGCAATGCACGTGCAGTTTTTCTAAAGAAGCGCGCGGAATCCAATTGCCGCCCGGCGTCCGCTTTACTTCGATCTATTCTCGCCAGGACGGGATAGTTGATTGGAGGTTCTCAACCACCGAGAACGGCGATAGCTACGAAGTCGATGGACTCCATACCGACCTTGTGGTGAACGTCGAAGTGTATCGGATCCTGTGCAACGTGCTGGCCGGCTATCCGCGCGAAATCGTCAAGCTGCGGTGCATGGCCGCCGCCGCCGCGGACATCAAAAACAGAAAGGCCGCGCCCCGAACTCCATCCGATACCTTGCAACCAGCAAGCATCAATCCGACCTAACAATCACTTAGTCGAGAGACCTTAGCGTAACTTAGAGCGCGCCTCTTCCTCTCTCCCAAAGGGCGATCCTGCGTCGCAGACTTAACGCATGCTTTATCTCAGTTTCTGTCCCGGGCGGAATCTCGTTGGGGGTTCGGTGAATTCACCTCTCCGGTATAGCAGACGAACGTATCTGATTGATCGAAAGCAGGGTCATGCGCCGGATAGCATGCAAACTTGGCATCCAGACTCTTGGTTTCAGAGCCCGACGTTGTTTTGCCGGCGAACGTTCCCGTATAAGGCGCAGAAGTACGCTCAACCGTGACAGGCGCACTGGATGGGCCTGAATTGCCCGGGAGTCCCAACTTGCTGCCTAACATCTGCGTCAATCCGTCGAATCCTTGTGCCTGCGACCTTGTCGGCAAGGCGAGACAAAACAGAAGAAGAACCGCTGTCGCACTCACGAATACTGTAAATCGTGTAATTCTCATATAACTCAAAGAAGCCAACTCATATTGCTCCACCTGAAAGACGAAACGCGGTCGCGCGCGTTACAAGAAAAACAGGTGTTGAATGGTCGACGGCTGCCGACCGTCACTCCTTCGCGGCGAAGCGCTGGCGCAATGCGTTCCATTCGTCGGCGCCGAATCGGCGGAACGTGTCCATCACGGTTGCACCCTCCGGCGTGCCGGGAGAAACGCCCGATTCCTTGACGATCCGCAATGCCTGATCGCCAGCGTCCATCATCGCGTTTAAAAGAAGGACCGGCAGAATCGCGAGGCGATAACCGAGTTCGTGCGCCTCATGCACGGTGAGGCGCGGAGTCTTTCCACCGGGCACGATGTTGAGAAGGCAGGGTCCTTTCACGCGTCGAGGAACCAACGCAAGTTCTTCCGCATTTTCCACTGCCTCCACGAACGCCATCCCCGCACCTGCCTCCAATGCGGCGTTGGCGCGCGCGACGGCCTCATCGAAACCTGCGACAGCCCGCGCGTCGGTGCGCGCAATGATCAGAAAATCCGCATCGCGCCTCGCGGCGACCGCCGCCTTGATCTTCGAGATGTACTCGGCCTGCGGAATGATCTCTTTGCCATCCAGATGGCCGCAGCGTTTGGGCGACGCCTGATCTTCGATATGGATGCCCGCGACGCCTCGCGCCTCGAACTCGCGCACCGCGCGAGTGACGTTCAGTTCGTTCCCATAGCCAGTGTCGGCATCGGCAATCACCGGAACCTCAACCGTGCGCGCGATGACCGCCGCGTTCTCGACCATCTCGCTCATGCTGAGCAGCCCGAAATCGGGAAATCCGCGCGCCATCGAGGTGCCCGCGCCCGTCATGTACACGGCGGCGAACCCGGCCTGCTCGATCAGGCGCGCCGTAATGCCGTCGTAGGCGCCGGGTGCGACGATTATTTCTGGTCGTGCAAGCAACTCGCGAAACCGCGCCGTTGGTTTCATGTTCGCACTCCTGTCGTTAAATCTTCCCAGCCCCGCGCCCATAGTACTGCATGGAACCGAAAATACGCATGGTCACTACCGACAATTACCCAACGATGCGGCCTCGGGCGTAATGTGATAAGATTAGTCGATCACCTTGTCCCAGGTGAGATTCCGGATAGGACCGGAATTTAGTATCTGGCCAGGCTAGCGGCGGGCCGTGCTCGGTTAAAGGCCGACAGGCGGGAAATTGCCCACCAATAATCTCGATAGAAGCTCGACTGGAGCAATCCTCTGATCGCATCAGCCCGTTCGAAGCTGAGGTGACCGGGCGCTTCGGTATCCTTCCCAATTTTTTCCGCTCGGCCAAAGCCGCACCGGAACTTATCGAGCAACTCTGGTCCTTCGCGAGAGCCGGCTATCTCGACAATCCCATTCCGGCGCTCTTCAAGGAACGCTTGTTCGTCACGCTCTCGCGATTGTGTCCCGTGCGCTACTGTATCGTGCGCCATGTCGGCTTTCTCCTCGGCCACGGCCATCCTGCAGGTGATGCCAGTGTGCCCGCGCACACCATTGCCGAGGTAATCCAGCTCCTTACACGCCCGACGCCATGGAACCGCGACATGACGGCGGTCTATGCCCGTCTCGAAGGATTGACGGAACCGTTGGCCAGCTGGCCCGAACCCCGCACCGAGATGGAAGACTTGATCTTCGCATGCTCCGCAATTGTCTTCACTGAGCCGGCTCGCGGCGAGACAGCACGGCTCGCACTTCTGAAAGCTGTGGGGCCGCGCAATTTCGAGTACTTGATCGGTTGCCTCGCATTCATCCGGACGGCCCACTATTGGACGATGCTCCATCCGGAAATAGAGACCGAAGAAGATATGCGGATCCTCATGCGGGATCATGTGGAGCTGGCCAGGCTCCTGCTCGAGGACCCGGAAGCTGACCGCTGCGAGATGGGCGAGAGGATGTTCGATGAGTTAACCGCGCTCCGCGAGCTGAACGAGCGACAGGATCTGAAGAAGGCCAAGGATGCGCTTGAAGAGAAGGACCGGCAGAAGGATCATTTCATCGCCATCCTGGCTCATGAGCTGCGAAATCCACTGGCGGCAATCCGCGCGACGGTCGACGTCCTGGGCCGCATGAAGTTAGAGGATCCAAAGGTCGAGCATCTTCGCGTGCGGATGGACCGACAATCCATGTTTATCGCCCGCATGCTGGACGACCTGCTCGATACCGCGCGCATTGCCAGCGGTAAAACCTCGATACAGCTAGAGGACATTGAGTTCGGCGATCTGCTTCGCGAGATTATCGCGGACAACCAGGAGCGCGTCAGGGTTGCTGGTGTCGACTTTGCCTTTGAAACTTCCAGCACGCCTTGCCCGGTCAGAGGCGACCGCGTCCGCCTCCAGCAGATCGTCGACAATGTACTCTCCAACGCGATCAAATTTACGCCGGCGCCGGGACGTGTGACCGTCCGGCTCGGGACAAAAGCGGGCTCTGCGATTCTTTGGATTCACGACACTGGTATCGGCTTTGACTCCGCCTTGGCCGAAAGTCTATTCGAACCGTTCATCCAGCAGGAACAACAGATCGACCGCTTCCGCGGAGGCCTCGGGCTCGGCTTGGCGATTTCCAGAAGGCTTGCCGAGCTGCAGGGCGGCTCACTGTCGGGCGAAAGTCCAGGTCCGGGACTTGGGGCGACGTTTACCCTGACGTTGCCGCTCGCACGCGCCGTCGGCAGCCGATCCCTCTTCCCGTTAAGCAGGCGCGGCGGGAAGACCGCGGTCGTGTCTTGATCATCGAAGACAACCGCGATGTAGCCGATGCTTTGTCCGAGATGGTCCGCTTGATCGGTTTCGAGGTCGATGTCGCGTATGACGGGCGATCCGCATTGGCTTGCGCGATTGAGACGGTGCCGGAACTGGTCCTCTGCGATCTCGGACTGCCCGGCGGTATGGACGGCTATGCGGTGGCTCGCGCGCTGCGGTCCGAATCGCGGCTGGGTGACACACGTCTCATCGCGCTTTCCGGATACAGCCGGCCACAGGATCACGCCAATGCGAAGCAGGCAGGTTTCGATCGCCTCGTCCCCAAGCCAATCACCGCCGACATGCTGGAAGCCCTGCTAAACGAACCGGGCAAAAATAGTCCAAAATAGTTCTGAAAAGTAATAGTGGGGGCCCAGTGTGCCCGCCATCGACGCTCGGGTGTGTGCGCCCTCCATACTGAACTTGACCCAAAAATCAGGTGGTTAGAAAATGAAACATGAAATTCCTGTCGCAGGGAGGATTATCATGCGAATCGTAAGTTTAGCGGACACTGTCCGCGTTGGGATCAGAGCTCTAGCCGGGGTGGGATTGCTCCTCACCGCAAGCGGATGCCTTGCCACCCGCTCTTGGGTCGGAGATCAGCTGAAACCGATCACCGGCCAGCAAGAGCAACTGGAATCCCAGATGAACAATCTCCACCTTGAGCGGAAGTTGGTCCTTGATTCGACCGCGGGGCCGACCTTCAAGACCGGATCCGCCGACTTGAGCGGGAACGCCAAGCGCGAGATCGATGCATTCCTCGGAGATATGCAGGGATCGACCAGCTCCTCCGCACCGGCGGCGGCATCTGATCGCGTCTTCGTGGTCGCCGGCTATACCGACAGCGTCGGCCATGAGGCCTACAACTACGAGCTCGGACAGCAGCGCGCTACAAGCGTCGCGGGATACCTGGTGGGCAACAAGGGCCTCGACCCGACGCAGGTTCGCGTGGTTTCCTACGGCGCGAGCAAGCCGGTCGCCGACAACAGCATACGGAGCGGTCGGCAGAAGAATCGTCGAGTCGAGATTCTCGTCTATCAGGAAAGGATCGCGACCGGCGGCTGATTCGTCGCTCAACTTCCAACTGTCTTCGGCTGCGATGATCCGCAGATCTGGCCAAATCGCGTCCTGATAGATTTTGCTGGATCTGCGGACTCGCGCCGCCGAGGGCGTCCTCCGCATGCATGCCTGATCTCCTCTCGCGCGCACTCGCGCGGGTTCGCGAAGATCCGCGATAAAATGCGGATTCTTACCTCTCAGCTTATGTGCAAACTAACAATTTGATAGAGTGCTCGACGCCGCAAAAGATTCGACGCTGCAAAGGTGGGAAGAGCATTCATGTTCGAGGAGCATAAGTTCATCCAGGGGATGTTCGCATTCGAGGGCCGCGGATTGGAAACTCCCGTCAGCCTGGAGCCCAGGGCGACCTATAAGGTTCCGCCTGACAAACGCGCCCAAATGATTTATTGCCGGGTCGGCAACCCGACGCCGGAATTTCTCTACCTGGTGCTGCAGCGCGACGGCAGGTCGATGCGACTGTTCCCGTGCGGCGGCAAGAGCGGAATTCACGTGCCGCTCGCGATCATCGACGATATCCTGCCCGACAGCATGATCGAACTGGTAATCGCGGCGCCGCAAGGACTCGCAGCGAAGGTGATGATCGACCTGGGCTTCGTGGAGATTTAGCCGATGGCCACCAAGCGCAAGCTGGTCGTCGTCGGCAACGGCATGTCGGGCGCCCGCACCGTCGAGGAAATCTTCGCGCGCGGCGGCGCCGATCAGTTCGACATCGCGATGTTCGGCGACGAGCCGTGCGGCAACTACAACCGGATCATGCTGTCGGCTGTGCTCGACGGATCTCATGCGGCCACCGAAATCGTTCTCAACCCGCTCGAATGGTACGAGCGCAATTCCATCCGCCTGCACGCCGGCATCCACGCCAACCGCATCTTCCGCTTCGCCCGCCGCGTGCTCGGCTCCGACGGATCCGAAGAACCATATGACAAACTGATCATCGCGACCGGCAGCCGCTCCTTTATCCCACCGCTTCCTGGGCTGACGAAAAGTGACGGCAGCATGAAAGCCGGCATCTTCGGGTTTCGCTCGCTTGACGATTGCGCCCGCATGGCCGGACTACGCGACCGGGAAAAGGCGAGCTGCCGTGATCGGCGGAGGTCTGCTCGGGCTGGAATGCGCTCACGGGCTGCAAAGTCTCGGCCTCGAAGTCCACGTCATTCATCGCTCGCCCCACCTGATGAACCAACAGCTCGATTCTGCCGCCGGCGCGATCCTGAAGTCGCTGATGGAAGATATGGGGATACGAGTTCATCTCGGCGCCGACACCCGCACCGTGCTCGGCGACGATCGCGTCAGCGGTCTCGAATTCAAGAACGACGAGACCCTCGAATGCGACCTGCTGGTCTTCGCCACCGGCATCAAGCCCAATTCGGAAATCGCGAGCCAGTGCGGCCTGACAGTCGAGCGCGCGATCGTGGTCGACAACCACATGCGCACGGTCGACGATCCGCGGATCTACGCGGTCGGCGAATGCATCCAGCATCGCGGGCAGACCTATGGCCTGGTCGCGCCGATATGGGATCAGGCCAAAGTGCTCGCCGATCATATAACCGGCGCCAATTCCCGGGCCGCATACCACGGCTCGCGAGTTCGCCACCCGTCTGAAGGTCGCGGGCGTCGAACTGGCCTCGATGGGACTGACTGAACCCGGCGAGGATCGCGACGAGGTGGTGCAGTTTGCCGAGCCGCGGCGCGGGACTTACAAGAAGCTGATCATCCGCGACGGCCGTCTGATGGGCGGTATCCTGCTCGGCGACAGCAGCAAGGCCGCCTACCTGCTGCATGCCTTCGAGAGTGACGCGGCGCTGCCCGAGGAGCGAATCCGCCTGCTATTCGATATCGGCGGTGCGCCCAAGCGGGTGACACTCGATCAGATTCCGCTGGAAGCACAGATCTGCAATTGCGAACACATCAACAAGGGCGCCATCGTCGAATGCGTCAAGAGTGGACGCCGCACTATCGAAGCCGTAAGAGAGGCGACGCGCGCCGGCCTTTCATGCGGCTCCTGCGACGCGATGGTCCGGGAGATCGTCGAATGGGCCTGCGGCGGTCAAAATGGCGCGTCCTCGACCGAATCTGAAGATGCGGCTTTGCCGGGGTCGGACGGAGAGCATGAGCTGCAAGACAAGTACGGCAAGAGCCTCCAGGCACTCGCATTCTATAAGCATCGCGTGCTCGACCATCTCAATTCCGCGATGCAGGAATTCATCGCCGCGTCAGGAAATGATGTTCGTGGGAACCGCGGACAGAAATGGAAACGCCGACGCCTCGTTCCGCGCCGGACACGCCAACTTTGTCAAAGTGCTCGACGAACGGACCATCGCGTACCCGGAGTTCCGCGGCAACGGCGTGATGTCGAGCATGGGCAACATTTCGGAAAATCCGCACGTCGGCCTGATGTTCATCGACTTCGGAAAGGACCGGATCGGCCTTCACGTAAACGGAAGCGCGCGTATCGTCGAGCACGATGAGTTCGTGCGATCTATGCAGGATCGTTCGGCCGCGGACGTCGTGCTCGGGGACTCAGTTCTCACGGACCTCATCAGCAAGGACCCCGGCAACCTCGAGCGATGGGTGATCGTTTCAGTCGAGGAGGCCTTCATGCACTGTTCCAAACATATTCCGCTGATGAAGAAGGTCGACCACGAAGTGAGTTGGGGAACCGACGACGTCCAGGCCAAGGGCGGAGATTACTTCGGCGCCGACAGAGTCCCGAAGTGACGTTCAGAAGTCGCGTCGGTGGCCATTCTCCGATGAGTAGTGAGGAGACCGAACGCCGGGTTACTTGGTCACCGCCAGCTTGAACACCGTGCTGTTGTGCCGTCAGCGGCCACCCGGATAGTAGAAGTTTGACTCTAGTTCCGACTGATCTGTACGGTCGATTCGGTCGGATGAGATGCTGTCACTACAAACGCCGCGCGTTGAGCGATTGGGTCGCTCTGGCGGCAGTCGCGTTTTCAATCCTGCTTCTTTCTACCGCTTCTTTTGCAAGTGATCGTATCGGCGCGGGCGCGCATCGGTTGAGCGGCGTCATCAAGGGTGCGTTTGGAAGGCCGATCGTCGGCGCCGAGGTGCGGCTGGAGGATGGCGGCCGCGTCGTTGCGCGCACGCATACCGACGCGGCGGGAGCGTTTCTGTTCAAGTCGGTTCCGCTCGGGACCCACGTCCTGCGCGTGAACAAGCAAGGATTCAAGCCGACTGTCGAGACGATAGTGGTGGGTTCCGAAGCGCGGAGTGAACCGCTGACCGTCACGATGGAATTGAAACGGCCTCTGACGTTTACGCTGACGATGGAGAGACTTAACCGCGCGCGCAACGATTTGGCGCCCGAGATCGGCGCGACTGCATATCATTTCGATCAGGACGCGATTCACGAGCTGCCCGAAGGGCAGAACACCAACCTCGCGCAGGTGCTGCAGCAAGCGCCGGGAGTGAGCCAGGATTCGTATGGGCAGGGGCAGGAGCAGATTCACGTCCACGGCGAAAACGGCGGCGGTATCCAGTACCGGATCAACGACATCTTCATGCCGGAGGCGGTGACGAGCTTCGGCGAGATTTTCAGCCCCCGCTTTGTGCATAGCATCACGCTGCTAACCGGTGTGCTGCCGGCGGAGATCGGCTATCGAAACGAAGGAGTCATCGACATTCACACCAAGGACGGATGCACTGACGGCGGGCCTGACAACGACAACGTCGAAATCTATGGCGGTCAGCGTCGAGACCGTCCAGCCGAGTTTCGAGATTGGCGGATGCAAGGGGCAGTTCAGCTACTACCTGAGCGGCTACTACGAGCACACCAGCCTCGGCCTCCAGGCGCCGAGTGACAGCCCTGATCCGAATCACGACTACTGCAGACCAGGGGCAGGGATTCGGCTACCTGTCGTATCTGGTGAATCCCGACACGCGGCTCTCGTTGATGACGGGCGTGGCGGTCAACTCATTCGAGATTCCGCCGGAGCCGGGACTGCCCCAGCAGTTCATCCTCGCGGGCGTGCCGACGTATCCGTCATCGGAGGTCAAGGAAAACGAGCTGGAGCAAAACTACTACGGCATCCTGTCGTTGCAGGGCGCAATCGGAGAGCATCTCAACTACCAGGTTGCGGCATTCAGCAGGTACTACGAGCTGAAGTACAGCCCGGACCCAATCGGCGATCTCATCTACAACGGCGTCGCCGCGAAGATTCTGCACACCGGTTTTATCAATGGCTTGCAGGAGGACACCAGCTACAAGCTCGGTTCGCAGCACACGCTTGCGCGCCGGTTTCTACATGAGCGGCGAGGCGATCGAGCTTGACGATCATGCCAGCACCTTTCCGGTGACCGGAGGGAGTAGACCGGCACCACGCCGATTTCGATTGTCGATAACAACAATCAAATCGCGTGGCTGCTGGGATTCTATGGGCAGGACGAATGGCATCCGACCAAGAAGCTGACGATCAATCTCGGCTTGCGATGGGACTGGATGAGCGCGTTCGTGACGCAGAACCAGTGGAGTCCGCGATTCGCGGTTGAATATGCGCTGACACATGGCACGACTCTGCACGCTGGCTACGCGCGCTACTTCAAGGTTCCGCCGTTCGATCAGGTCGCGCTGAAGACGGTGCAGAACGTTTGCGCATACCACCAACGCGGCGCCGGTCAACAGCGGCAACGACAAGATAGAGGCGGAGCGCGACGACTACTTCGACGTCGGGGTCCGACAGCGCGTGCTGGAAGGCGTTCAACGTCGGCGTCGATGGGTTCTACAAAATCGGGCACGACCAGCTCGACCTCGCGCAACTCGCCGGCACCGTCGTGACCGCGCCGCTGAACTATCGTGAGAGCCGTGCGTGGGGATCGGATTTCAGCCTGACATTCGAACGCAGCGGGCTGTCGGCGTACTTCAATTTTTCGTACGCGGTGCTGCAGGCGCAGCATATCAGCGCCGGCGCGTTCCTCGCCGACAACGCCGCGGAAATCAGCTACATCTCCAACCATTGGGTCACGCTCGACGACGATCAGATGTTCACCGGATCGGGCGGCGCGTCGTACAAGCTATGGGGATTCCTGCTAACCGCCGACGGTATCTGGGGCAGCGGCTATCGGCGCGGTTTCGCGAACACCGGCGAGTTGCCGCCGATATTGCAGTTCAACGCGGGAATCGTGCGCGGCTTCCGGATGCCGGGAATCGGCAACGTCGAGGGCCGAATCAGCATGATAAACGTCTTCGACCACACCTATCAGATTCGAAATGGCAGCGGGATCGGCGTCTTTTCGCCGGCGTACGGACCTCGCCGCGCACTGTACGCCGGATTAAAAATTCCCTTGGCGCCGCCCCTCAAAGGATCGCCTTAGCTACGTCGCCCTCGACTGTGACAGTAAGTTTCCTCACTTGTCGTTTAGGAAAGGTCGCTCCGATTTCCAACGGGTTTTCGATCTGGAACAGCATTTGCTGCATCCTCTGCCCGCAAGGAAAATCTTCAATCTTCAGTTGCGCCGTCGGGCACGGAGGATTGAGAAGGACGAAAAGTTTACACGGGAAAGGATACAAAGTCTCAGGAGCCGTCAACTACATCAAGGGAGGATCCTATGACATCTCACAGAAAACTGGCGGGACTGATCGTTGCCCTATTGTTGGTCTCAACACCAGCGTTGGCGAAAAACAAAGGCGGAAAAGGAAACGGAAACGGATGCGATTCTTGTTACAACGGACCATATCCTACGGTGGATACTTGTGCAGGGGGTGACCTCCACGAAAACTTCGGGAATGATCCCGAATATAGAATTAACGTTGTGACTGTGAGCAAGAAAGGCACCTACCCCGGGAGTACGGACGGTGAGTTCGGCTGCCCTAACGACAATGCGAGTACTCTTCTCGGAAACGCATCGGTTGTGGAGGAGTCTTACGATCTCGGTATCACGGTCCAGCGAACCTCATTTAATTTCACAAGTGGTCCTCAGCAAGGGCAAATTGTCCTTAACGGTGATGTACCCACTGGTCTTGCCGGAAATGGCTGCGGTCCGGGCACCGTCGATATTCCTGTAAGCGGAGGTTCAGGAGCATTTGCCGGAATCACCGGAGTGGCACATATCGCCGCCATCCCCGGTGCTGGCCCAGAGTGTCAGGTACAGTTTGCGCCCAAATAGCGGTACCGCTGCGCATTCTGCGCGGCATCCCCGTGGTGTTGCTCACGCCGAGTTAGCGGCTTGAGCTCTCTCAGCGGCGAGCGCCTGAGGATATCGAGGAGGCACCTTTCCGGAAGGTCGCGACAAGTTTTTTCATCTTGGCGATCGAATTGGACGCCGCTGTCGCCAGGAACACAACGAGCCTCAGCTCCGGATTGTCACTCACCGAGAACGTGGTGTGCTCGACGATCATTCGTCCGACCTGTGGATGATCGTAGGCGTTGCGGCCCTCGGTCATCGGCAGGATGTCATGACGCGGCCACCATTGCGCGAACTCCGGGCTCACCGACTTGAGCCGCTCGACCAGTTGCACAAAATGCGCATCGCCAGCATGACGCCCATAGTCGGCGCGGAACCTGGCGAGCGTGTCCTGGCTTCGCGAGCGCCAATCGACGAGTAAGGAGCGCAGCGTTGAGTTGGTGAAGATGAGCCAAAGCGTATTTCGTTCGTTTGCGGACACCTGCTCGAAATCGAAGAAGAAGGCCAGCGCGGCACGGTTCCACGCCAGGACGTCCCATCGACGCCCAAGGACAAAAGCCGGGATCGGATCGGTTTGATCGAGCAAGCGCCGGATCAGCGGACTCACCGTTTCGGGTTTCGACGGAGAGTCCAGCACCGGCTGACGTAGCGCGAGCTGAAAGAGTTGCATCCGCTCGGCGGGATCGAGCCGCAGCACGCGCGCCAGGTTTTCCAGCACGCCGGACGACACTCCGATCGGGCGCCTCTGCTCGAGCCACGTGTACCAGGTCGCGCTCACGCCGGCCAACTGCGCAACTTCCTCGCGTCGCAAGCCGGGCGTTCGCCGCCGATTGGTTCCGGGCAGACCGACATCGCTGGGAGCGATGCCGCCCTCGCCGGTTGCGGAGAAAATCGCTCAGTTCCTGCCGTCGGATTTCGTCTTTGGTCACATTGCGATCTACGAAGCGAAGATTTAGGGTGGCAGTTTTTATACCAGGATAAAAGCTTCCTGTAGTACCGGGTTATTTACACTTATATTCCTTAATCAACGTGACCGCCAGAGTTGCCAGATACCGCTCCTCAAATAGTCCCTATGCCACGGAGTCTGGCGGTCACGTTTTACGAATGGCTCCACATCATCAGTTCAGAGAGGAGAGAATCATGGATCGTCTGATTTTGGTTCGCCGCCGGCAAGTGGGATTCCTCGTTGCGGTCGCGTCGCTGGCGTTGATGCTGGCGGTGCCCGTCGCCGCCCAGGTCAAGGCGGGTGACTTTATCACGCCCGAGAATGGGTCGAAGGTGAAGGACCTCGTGAGTCCGGGAGTGTATTACAAGGTGCAGCGCGGCATGACGATGAAAATCGTGCCGACCGAGCGTATCGACTGGCCGCCTCCTTATAAGGACGCCACCGAAAAGTATTCGTCGCAGGTTCGCCTCTCGAAGGATCATCGCACGGTCGTCGGCTATGTCGCCGGACAGCCGTTCCCTCTGATCGATGCGAACGATCCGGACGCCGCCACCAAGGTCATCTGGAACAACGTGTTCCGTCCAATTACCTCGGACGACTACGACTTGCGTTATTTCGATTGCGACACAGTGTACACAGGCTACAAGAAGCCGTTCTTTGAAGTGGCGTACGGGCAGCTCGGCCACTATGCCGGTTACAACCTCGTCGGCCGGACCGAAGTCGAGCCGCTTCCCGTCGATCCCGACTTCAAGAAAACCAACCGCCTGTGGCTGTTCCTGCTCGGACCCGAGCTCGCGCCCGAGGACGCTCGCGGCACCAGCCTCCTGCGCTATCGCTATGCCGATCCGAAGCATGGCGACGATACCTGGGACTGGACAGACCGGATCGCGACGTCTGCGCCGTCTGAATGAGGCGATCAATTCGAGCGCGACCGGCACGCAGACCTTTGATCCCGATCACTATTCGGGGTTCAATCCCAAGACCGAAGAATACAACTACAAATTCCTTGGCGAGAAGGAAATGCTCGCGACCGTCGACGCAGAGCATTCACCGGAAGTGCGATGCCCCACCGACGGCGGCGCCAGTGCGTGCCCCGAGCGTTGGCAGATGCGCCATATGTACATCGTGAGCGCGGAGCCGCGGCGAGACGTTAACAACGCCGAAGCGCTTGAATCCAAGTCCGTAATCTATATGGACTCGGAAATGTGGTTCGAGCCTTACGTCGACACTTACGATCGCCGCGGTGAGTTGTTCCGCAACCACCTCTCCTGGCTGGCGTATCGCGATCGGCCGGTGCCTGATGCGAAGGTCGCAATCTATCCGTTCAAGCGCGAATACGTCGTAGGCGTTTCGTCCACCGACGTGCAAAGCGCCAGCGTCACGATGTGCTACCTGCCCGGGCTCGAAACTCCCGAGCGTGAGTGCTGGTACATCAATATGGGTGCGGTCGACAAAGCGTTCTTCACCACCGAGGCGATGGTGAAGATGTCCGAAGTCGGCCACATGTAGTGACGGGATGGAGCAGCGCATGTTCACCCCTCGCATGGCCGTGAATCTAAGTGTCGCGCTTGCGATCGCGTTCTTCATCGGATCCGCCCGTGCGTACATGCTCGGTCTGGACGGCTCGATCTCGCAAGGCTCAGACGCGCTGTACGCATTCGATCGCAACGGGCGCGAGGTCAAGATCGCGCAGACAGGATCTGTGGGTCCCGATTGGGTCGTGCTCGAGGATCTCGGGGCGCCTTCGGTGGCGTCGGATGGCACCGTTGTGTTCGGTGCGGCGAGAGAATGGAATCGTCAACTTCGATGGTCGATCTTTGTAGCCGAACCCGACTCAGGGTCGATCCTTCCCGTAGCGTTGCCGGCCGCCTCTGAAGGCGGTTCAGATCTCGAGATGATGGCCGATCCGCGCCCACAACAGACCGCCGAGGGCGGGAATCGTTTTTACCGCTCATGAGTCATCGGGTAGCGATGGGCTGTTCGAGCTGGCGCACGGAAAGCTGAGGCGGCTGGTTCGAACCGGACAGAGGTTGGCCGACGGCCGCACGGTCCATGTGATCACCTTCGGCAGCGTTCGGCCTGAACGCCAGGGAGGCGTAGCGTTCCTGGGCTACCTCGAACCTGGTGGTCAGGCCGAAATGATCGTTTCTGAAAATGGCGCAGTAACGATTCTGGCGCTGCAGGATAATCAACTACCCGATGGTGAGCATTTCAGAAGCTTCGGACTTCCAGCCTCAACTGTGACAGCGGATGGGCCGGTAATCGCGTTCACGGCGCGAACCGATCGCGGTGCCGGCTTGTTCACCTTTGCGGGCGGCAGGCTGCGCAAAGTGCTGTCTCAGTCGGCATCTTGCGAGCTCGGGCATATCGACTATCTCTCGCCCGCGAGTCCGGGTCTGAACGATCAGGGAGCGTTGGCGGTGCTTGGGCGATGTTCGGGGACTATGGGAATTTTTATGATCAAGCGGGAAACGGCGGAGTTGGTTGTTAACGCCAATCAGGCGACAGACAACGGCACGCGCTTCGACCGCCTGGGCGATCCGGTACTTACCGCGGGGACCGTTTTTTTCGGAGCACTCACTGCGGACGGCGCGACCGGCTTCTTCGATATTTTCGACGGTAAGATCGCTCACTTCGTTCCAAGTGAGACGCCCAAACGTAACATCGCAGATCGGAAATCAGCGAATCGGCACACGATCGAGGTGGTGACGGTGTCGATCAATCAGCGCGGTCAGATCGCGTACCTGGGCAGTCCCTGAGACAAAGGCCAATCCGGGCAAGTCACAAGCGTTTCGCGATCGCTTTGCCTTTCGCGAACTTGGTGGGCGCCCGGCCCGCCCAGAATTTCCACGCACTAGCAGCATCACAAGGAGACCGAAGAGTGGCGTCAAAGCCGATCACTGAGCAACATCCGGCATCGCGATTTCGACCGGTCGGAAAGTTACTGCTGTTGATCGCGTCAGCGTTGCTGATCGTCACGTTCGTCGGATGCATGGTCGGTCCCGACTATCGGCCGCCCGCAATGAACTTACCCACGCATTGGGACGGCAACGATCAGCAGATAAAGCAGGCCGCAACCGACGAACCCAAGACCGATCTCGCGACCTGGTGGCAGTCCTTCGACGATCCAATTCTCAATCAGATAGTCACGCAGGCGCTCTCATCGAATCTGGACGAAAAAATCGCGTTGGCGCGGATTCGCGAAGAGCGCGCGTACCTGGTGATCAGCCGCGCAGGGCTTTACCCCAGCGTCGGTACCTACGGTTCGTACACTCGCCAACGGTACAGCGCCAATACACCCTTCGGATTCTTTCCGCAGGCCCTTCCAAGAGACGAGAACATCTATGAAGCCGGGTTCGACACGAGCTGGGAACTCGATGTCTTCGGCGGTATCCGGCGCGGCGTCGAGGCCTCGAAAGCCGACCTTGCCGCGTCGATCGAGAACTCGCGCGATGTGCGCGTAACGCTGTTGGCTGAGGCCGCGCGCGACTACGTAACAGTGCGCGCGCTCGAGCGCCGCATCCAGATCGCGAAGGCAAACTTGCGCGATCAAAATGATTCATTGAAGCTGGCGCAGGCCCGTTTCGAGCAGGGCTTCGCGCCGGAGCTCGACGTCTTCCAGGCTCGCTCGTTGCTGGAGACCACGCAGGCGCAAGTGCCGGAACTCGAGAGCGAACTTGCGCAAACCGTCCATCGCATCGGCGTGTTGCTTGGTCGCGAGCCCGACGCGCTGCAGGCGCAGCTCTCCGACATGGCGCCGATTCCGGGCATCGAGGATCCCGATGCGATCGCGGTGCGGATCCCCGCTGCGCCTGCCTTCGGATCTGCTCCGGCGGCGACCTGATATTCGCGCCGCTGAGCGAGAGATCGCGGCGGCCACGGCCCGCGTCGGCGTGGCCACGGCTGACCTGTATCCCAAGTTCTCCATCATCGGCACCGCCGGACTCGAATCGATAAGTCCCGGCGATTTCTTCTTTGGGACGAGCAGGATGTGGCAGGTCGGTCCCTCAATGACGTGGCCAATTTTCGAGGGCGGCAAGATTCGCGCTTACATCGAGGTGCGGAACGCCCAGGAAGAACAGGCGCTGCTCTCCTACCGCAAGACTGTGCTGATCGCGCTGGCCGAAGTTGAAGACGCGCTCGTCGCCTACGCCAAGGAGCGAACCCGGCATCAGGCGCTGGCGGCTTCTGCCGAAGACTTCAAACGCTCTCAGCTACTTGCGCTCGATCGTTACGAGGAGGGCTATGCCACCTATCTCGACGTCCTTGAAGCGCAGCGATCGCTCTACGCAGCGCAGGACTCACTGGCGCAGAGCGATCAGCAAATAATCGACGACCTGATCGCTATCTACAAGGCGCTCGGCGGCGGTTGGCAAACCGATCCGCAAGTCCGTTCCGCGGATGCAGTAATCGACACTCCCCCGGTGGCCGTTGCGCGTGTGGCCTTACCTCCTGAGTCCGCGCGCGGCGGTTTCTACCGGGGGAACTTTATTTCAGTAGTTGGCTAAAAGAGATGCAAGAGAACACTGAGAGCTCAGACCATCAGCCGGACATTATAGAACGCGACGGCCGCAACGGCGCCGATCACTTGGCACCGACGGAATCAGAAAGATCTTCATCGTCACGATTTCGTCGCGGGCGAAATCTCGTTCTGGTCTTGCTCCTTCTGGTAGCAGCAGCGGCCGCAGTACCGGGATGGCGCTATCTATCTTCTTATGAAGACACCGACGACGCGCAGGTCGATGGGCATATCATCGCGGTCAGCTCCCGGATCAACGGTACCATCGTGGGCGTCTATGTGGTCGATACTCAGCCGGTCCGCGAAGGACAGCTTCTGGCAGATATCGATCCAGCCGATTACGTCGTCGCTATCGAAGGTGCCAAAGCTCGACTAGGTCAGGCCGAGGCGCAGGTGGAATCGACTAAGGCGGACTACCAGACGGCACTTAGCAAAGTCAGTCAGGACGACGCGACCAGCGCAAAGGCTGAATATGATGTGCCTCGGCTGAAAATCCTTGCGGCCAAGGGCGCCGCTCGAACCGAGGATTACCAGGAGAGCCTGCGCATCGCGAAGGTGGCTCGGGCAACGGTCGATGCCGATCGCGCGAGCGCTAACGCAGCACTGAAGAATATCGCTTCCCGCCAGGCTGCGGTTAAGCAGGCTCAGGCGGACCTCGATCAGGCCGTACTCAATTACAGCTACACCAAAATCACCGCGCCGATGAGTGGGGTGATCGGCAAAAAAAGCGTCGAGCCGGGGCAACGCGTGCAGCCGGGCGAATCGTTGCTGGCGGTGGTGCCGCTCGACGACGTCTGGGTCACTGCCAATTTCAAGGAGGACCAACTGCGGAGGATGCAGCCGGGTCAACCAGTCGACATCCACGTCGATGCGCTCGGCCGCACTTTCAAAGGATTTGTAGATGGGTTGGGCTCTGCGTCGGGTGAGCGATTCAGCCTGCTCCCGCCCGAGAACGCGACCGGCAACTACGTCAAAGTGGTGCAGCGGATTCCAGTTCGAATCGATCTCGCACCGGGCCAGAACGTCAATCATCGTCTGGTCCCCGGCATGTCGGTGGAATCCACGGTGTGGCTCAAATGAGTGCGGCTCCCGCTGGAGGTCCGTCCGCATCAGCCTACGCCTCCAGGTACCCGATCAATCCGTGGCCGATCGCGCTCACCGTGACGATCGCCACCTTCATGGAAGCGCTCGATACGAGCATCGCCAATGTCGCGCTGCCGCATATCGCCGGCAGCCTCTCTGCGACCACCGACCAGTCCACATGGGTGTTGACCTCATACCTGGTCTCCAACGGCATCATCCTGCCTCTGGGCGCATGGCTGTCGGACGTGATGGGACGCAAGCGCTTCTACATGACCTGCGTGGCTCTCTTCACGGTCTGTTCATTTCTCTGCGGAATCGCACCCTCGCTCGGCATGCTCATCATGTTTCGCGTCCTGCAAGGAGCTGGCGGGGGCGGCCTGCAGCCCAGCGAGCAGGCCATCCTCGCCGATACCTTTCCACCAGAGCGCCTGGGTATGGCATTCGCCATCTATGGAATGGCGGTGGTGCTGGCGCCGTCAATCGGTCCCACACTAGGCGGTTGGATTACAGACAACTACAGTTGGCGCTGGATTTTCTACATCAACGTTCCAATCGGAATTATCTCGCTACTGCTCACCAATCACTTCGTCCAGGATCCGCCCTATCTTAAAGAGCGCATGGAAGAACAGCACCGCAGCCATCGCCGGAACCCCATCGACTACATAGGAATAGGACTGATCGTGCTCGGCATAGGCTGCCTGCAGGTAGTGCTCGACAAAGGTCAGGAGGATGACTGGTTTAATTCTCACTTCATCGCGACGCTCTCGGCTATCTCGATTACCTCGATCGCAGCGTTGATCATCTGGGAGCTCCGGCATAAGTCGCCGGTGATAGAACTGCGACTGTTAAAGAACTTCAACTTCGCAGCTGCCAGCCTGATGATGTTCGTGCTCGGGCTGGCGCTCTACTCGGCCACCGCCTTGCTGCCCCTGTTTATGCAAGAGCTCGCAGGATATACCGCCGAGCTGGCAGGTCTCGTGCTGTCGCCCGGCGGTCTGGTGTTGATCGTGACGATGCCGATCGTCGGACGACTGTCATCGCACGTGCAGGCACGCTGGCTCGCCGCGACAGGATTCCTGATCACCGGGCTTGCGCTGTGGCACATGACCCGGCTCGACCTGGATGCCAATTTCGGCACCTATACGCGCGACTACATTTATCAGCGTTTGGGGGTTGCTTTCATGTTCATCCCGATCAACACGCTGGCTTATCTCGACGTGCCCCCCGGGAAGAACAATCAAATTTCGAGCATGATAAACCTGTTTCGCAATCTGGGAGCCAGTGTCGGCATCTCGATGGTGGCGACGCTGACCCAACGACGCGCGCAGCTACACCAGGACACTTTCAGCATGCATCTGAGCACCTACAACCCAGCCTTGCGCAGCCAGCTCTCAGGGCTCACCAATAATTTGTTCCACGCCGGCATGAGCACTGCCGATGCGAGCCATCAAGCTCTGGGGCGCATATACCTGACGGTGCAGACGCAGGCGAGCACCGCGGCCTATCTCGACACGCTCAAAATTCTGGCGATCATTTGCCTCTGCATGCTGCCAATCTTCCCCCTGCTCAAGGGTAATGATTTGGGTGCCAAGAAAACGATGGCGGTGCATTGATTTCATCGCATCTAAGACGTCGTTGCCGAGGTCGCCGCGTAAAATCCCCCGAAGTTCCTGGTCACCGGAGATTTTGAAAGGCTTGCCAGGCCTGACGCAAAGATTCGGCGAAGCGAACCAGGCGTAGATAAGTCATCGCGTCGTCCCACCTTTGCGCCAGATTTGACACCGTGTCACCGACGGCTGTTCCAACCGGAAGACCGTTGGCCCAGTCGAGTAACCCCCTGGAACCCAGCAAGAACATAACTACCACTGCGACCCCAATAGACTCCGACACCGATCGCAAAGGCGATGGGGAAGCGCTGTCAACAACTTCCACCGGGCGCCGATAAACGATTTCCCTTTTGATGACGGCGGGAGGTGTCATTGGGGACTCCTGCAACCAAGGAATGCGGAAGCCTTCTGAAGCATTTTATCTCGACTCTGATTTCGATCGTCGTCCACGGAACCCCTCAAAACTGAAAATAGATAAAAGGTGCAATTCCAGTCGGACCAATGCTGAAGATCGCGATCATCAGGGCACCGGCCACAGCCCCTTGCGCAATAGGCGGCATCCTTATCGCATACCGCTCCAGGATCGCCATTCGGTCAGTAGGCAGAAACTGAGCGGCCAGCAATGCCGAGATCAGGATCAGAGTAAAAGGTGTCGCCAGCGTCGACGTCGTAGACAGACGGCCGAAGCCGCCGATGAAGCTCAACGCGTGGGGGAGGTCGACGGCCCGAAAGAAAATCCAGGTGAGGCATACCAGTTGAAATGTTATGAAGGTGCCCAGCACTTTGACCCACCACCTCGCCGATTCGGTCCAGTGCTCTCCCAGAAATCGATGCTCAAGTACAAGCAGACCACCGTGAATTCCTCCCCAAATCGCGAAATTCCACGCGGCGCCATGCCATAGGCCTCCCAGCAGCATCGTTATCATAAGGTTTTTGTATCGACGCCAGTCGCCGGTATTGCCGCCCAGTGGGATGTACAGGTAGTCCCTGAGCCAGGATGAAAGAGAGATGTGCCACCGCCGCCAAAAGTCACGGAAGCCGATTGCTCGATAGGGCTGATCGAAATTCTCCGGAAAGCGGTAGCCCAGCAGCGCGGCCACTCCGATAGCAATGTCCGTGTATGCGCTGAAATCGCAGTAAATCTGCAGCGCATAGCCATAAACCGCGAGCAAAAGGTCGCGCGCTCCAAAGCTGCCCGGATCGAAAAATACCTGCTCGACAACACTCGCGCCCAAAAAGCTCGAAACCACTACCTTCTTGAACATACCGCCAAGGATCAGGAGATAAGCCCGTGTGGCGCGGATGTCGTTTGGGTCGGCCGGATGCTCCAACTGCGGGAGAAAGTGCGAGGCGCGCACGATAGGGCCTGCCACGAGCTGCGGAAAGAATGAAATATATAAGAGCATGTGCAGCAACGGCGCCGGCCGATCAAGCTTCTTCCGATGTATGTCGACGACATAGGAAATTGCGTGAAAGGTGAAAAACGAGATACCCACCGGAAGGACAATGTCGAGGTAGGGAATGTCGTGCCTGGCGCCTAAGTGCTCAAGCGTCACGTTCAACGAGCTCAGGAAGAAATTGTAGTACTTGAAAAAGCCGAGGACGACGAGGTCGATGGTCACCGCGGCGGCGACCAGGTTCTGGCGAGCTTTGCCCTCGGACTTGTAGATCAGCTCGCCAAAGAACCAGTTGACTACCGAAGAGAACAACAGGAGAAAACAGAATCGCCAGTCCCAGAAGGCATAGAAGATGTAGCTTACCGATGTCAGGAGGATCAGCCGCCAATTGTGTTTGCCAACCAGGAGCCAGGCAGCTGCGAAGACCAGGATAAAGAAAATGCCAAAGTTGACCGTGGGAAAGAGCATCGTGGCCGACTTAGTTTGTGACCTCCTGAGAGCCCGATGAAGGCTGTGTACCATCCGCCGTTTTCGGGCGAGCCTGGCCCTCTGCCGTGGCGTAAGCATCCATCAGGAAATTGAACAGAGCCTTCGCCGAAGTTTCGTAGCCTAGTACCGTGAAATGTATGTGGTCCGATCGGACGAGCGGAGGATCGGCGTACACCCAATTATTGAAACCCCGCGTTCCTCCCAGGACGCTTGCCCAGTCCCAATAGGCGTCACCAGATGCGACTGCCGTGTCGTGCTCGATGTACCGTACTTCCGTGACTGACTCAGGTGTCTCCCAGCGTTCCGTGGATACCCGTCGATGGCGATCTCTTCTGGTTTGAGCTACTGCGCTGACCGCCGGGCGGTCCGACGACCAGTATGGAAGCTTCAGGCGCCATCCGCTTCAGACTCCCGAGCACCTGCGCAAAGACCTGTTTATAGGTGGTAGCGTTGAAATCGGATTTGAAAGCCTCGTTGGTTCCATAGGCGAGGATTATCAGCGACGGCCGCAGTTGCTTCAGGTCCCATTGCACAAGTAAAGGGTCCCAGTGGTTAAAGATATCGACGGTCGCACCCGAAACACCGAAGCTATCGAACAAGACGCCTGGGTGGTGCCTTTCAATGCCCCACGAAGTTATGCGGACTCCAGGTGCCTCGGCGATGATTTCGAGGGTTTGAGTACCTGGCGGCGCCGATAGGTCCACACTGCCGGGCGTGTCCGCCGGCCCCGCGGTTGGAACAACTTTTGCCGGCCGGCCGTCGAGTAACACCTTTAAGGACCCGCCCGAGGTGCTATGCAAATAGTTCACCCTGGCAATGTCGAATCCGCCCGGCGCTACTGGAGAAACTGCCATGCGCGCGCCGGCGGCAGTGCTCGTAGCAACGAACCCGCTAATCCCAAAGGGTCCCGGATCACTTGCCTTAAGGCTGTTGTGAATCACCCAGCCACGGCTCTGCGTTACCTTTACTTCGGCCTGGCGTAATCCAGGATAGGTGTATCCCGGTGGCATCATGCCCCGGCCGGCGTCACCGAAACGCTCGTGAAATCGAGACCTAAGATAGCCTGAGAAGACGTCGCCCGCAGTGTGACTGTCGCCTAACTGCAGAATCCGGACATGGTCCAGCTGGCCGGCTTTCAGCCGCTGAAGATCATGGAAAAAACCGGCCAGCCCCGACGGTCCGTGCGCTGGACTTACGACTTGGGTCGATTCGCGTGCCGTAATCAGCTCGTCGGGAGTACGGCTCTCGGCCGAGTCAGTCGTCGCCCCGGTGCAACCGACCAGAAGGAAAACGACGCCTGCCGCCACCGGCCGCCACAGCACCAAAGATCGAATAAGATGCATTTTTGACCTTAAGGAACTTGCGCGCGTGCACTAGCCGTCGGGACTGGCGACGCAATTGCGGAATAGACCTTGTCCGCGATCAGTCCATAGCCATAACCGGTGAAATGGACTCCATCATTGATGCGGACCTCGCGTAAGTGGCCTTTTTGATCGGGCAGATAGGCAGCGAATTGGCCACTGCTATCGACAAACGAGTCGCTCAGCGGCAAAAACCGGCCGGCAAACTTTGCGGCTTCAGCGGCATATAGCCCGTTGAGAAAGACCGCGCCCGCGTTTGCATCTTTATCTCGTATGACAGGGAGCCCAACCCATACAATCGTAACTTTTCGCTTGGCAACTTCCGAATAAATGGCATCTATTCGAGAGACATAGACACGCTGCCAGCCCTTACTCTCAAAAACATAGCCTTTGTGCTTTTCGTCGCGGATGCCCCGTTGATCATTCGCGCCAAACATCACGACAGCTGTCGTAATGTGCTCCTGATCGAGCGAAGCGGTAAAATCCTGCATCCAGGTAGCAAAGTCCGGAGTGGCCAGCGTCGCGCCAACCTTGCTATGTCGAAAGAGCTTGTCCTCAGGATGGTGCTTAACGATCGAATAGAGTCCCGACCAAACGCCGTCGCTCAGTGAATCGCCATAGACGCCGATATTTTCGGCGTGGACTTCAGATCTCGCAATGCTGTGGCTTAAGGCGAACCATGCGGCCGCATTGATACAAATAAAAAGGTAGTAATGCCACCTGCGACTGCAAGAATAGCGCACCTAGGGATCCCCCGTTTGACTTTGAAGACTCTCAATTTAATCAGCTAGTCGGTTTAGCGCTGCGTACTCTTAGTGTCAAGCGAAAGTCAACAAAGTGACTAATTGACTATAGGTTATGAGGATAACTCTGTTAAAGGTTCCAGGTTAGGTTAGTTGAGCTTTGTCTCTCCGAGTCCTGTTCGTAGTACGCAACATCGCGTGTTGCGTTTCAAACACCTATTTGCCGTCTCTTCTCATGTCGTTAAAGCTATCCAACTCGGGTTCGGATTCGATTTCCTGGAACATTCCGTGCGGCCGTAGCGCATCTCGAGCCTTGCGCGGACCAAGGCGGTGGTACTATGAGGTTAGGCGTGGCTGGCGAACGTCCGGATGCGGAGATAATGGCGCCGATCGAGCGGATCGTGCGTTTCATGGAAACTCTCGACCCCCAGTTTCTTAACGATGCCTTCGCGGGCGGGGAGGTCGTGCTGATCGAGAATTTCCCGCCCTACGTTTTCGAGGGTGGCGACGCGGTCGCGCGCTGGGCGAAGGGTTTCGCGGAGCATGCGAAAAATATCAGGGATCTCCGGCATTCTTTCGGCGACTCGCACGATTTTCACCTGGACGGCGAGCTTGCGTTCCTTTCCCTGCCTACGACCTGGCGAGGCACAATCGGCGCAAGCTCGTTCATCGAAACCGGCGGCTGGGCCTTTGTACTCGTGAAGCATGCAGGCGGCTGGCGAGTGCGGAACTACGGTTGGGCAGTAACGGGCATCGCCATGAAGGCTCGCGCCAATTGATTCAAGCTGAAACCGCGATACGACTCTCCGAGATGTCCGAAAATCGAGGCACTGGATGGTGGAACAGCAAGATTTGTCGAGAGTGATATCGCATAAGTAGCCGCGAGAATTTTCGCGTGTGGAGAGGTTTTCGCTATGTCTGACAAGAATCATCAGATCGATGTCGAGAAAACGCAAAAATTCGCGCAGGAGGTCTTCAGCCACCTCGCGGGAGCGCTGGTCTCGGGCATGATCCATCTTGGCGAACGCATGGGTCTCTACCGGGCACTGAATGGAGCCGGTCCCCTCACCAGCGAAGAACTCGCGCGCAAGACCGGCCTTAATGAACGCTGGGTTCGCGAGTGGCTCTATCAGCAGGCAGCCGCGAACGTATTAGACTACAGGGGTGAGTCACGTTTTGAGCTCAGCCCCGAAGGCGCCGTGGTGCTGGCGGACGAAAACAGTCCCTTTTTTCTTGCCGGCGGTTTTTGCGCCTTCCCGCAGCAGATGGCTCTCTTGAACGAACTGCCGCGGTCATTCAAAAGCGGACTCGGCCTCTCTTATGACCAGTTCGGTTCGGAAGTAAATGTCGGCGTCGAACGACTGCTCGCCCCGTGGTTCCGGACGCAGCTTGTGCCCAACGCCCTGCCAAGGCTTGACGGCGTCGTCGCCAAGCTGAATGCAGGGGCCAAAGCAGCGGATGTCGGATGCGGCGCAGGCGTTGCAATAATCGAGATGGCAAAGGCTTACCCGCGGTCGGAGTTTCACGGCTACGATATCGCTAAGTTGCCCCTCCAGCGCGCAGAAGAAAACGCGCGAAAGGCCGGAGTAAAGAACGTGCATCTACACGACGTGGCCGTCGATCCTCTGCCCACTGATGCTAGTTGCGATTTCATCACAACCTTCGATTGCCTTCACGACATGACCAGGCCCGACCTCGTGATGCAGGCCATTCGCAAAGCCATCAAATCCGACGGTACGTGGCTGATCGCCGACATTCACGGGATGCCGACTTTCGAGGAAAACCTGAAGCAGAATCCCCTGGCGCCGCTCATGTATGGCTTCTCAGTGATTTGCTGTATGTCGTCAGCTCTTTCTGAGCCCGGCGGCTTGGGATTGGGCACGCTAGGATTTCCCGAACCGGTCGCTCGCAAGATGACGGCGGCGGCCGGATTCACGCGCTTCGCAACCAAAGACTTCGACAACCCGATCAACGCCTACTATGAAGTCCGCCCATAGGGCTAGCGTTCCGCTGTCACCTCAGGTAAACGCTCCTGCAAAAGCGAAGTGCATGGACGCGGTGGCGAAGATGATCGAAGCCGAGGCGAAAGATGCCGGTCTTCTGTAAAATTCGTGCATCCATGCAAACGGATGCGCATGTACGCCTCCGTTCCGGTTACTGAGCCCTTGCATGCAGCGCGACCTGGTTATCGGAATCGATTCCTCGACCACAGCTACCAAGGCGATTGCCTGGGATCGGACCGGCGCGCCGGTGGCTGAAGGGCGTGCCGCAATCCCGCTCGCCCAGCCTCGCCCGCGCTATTTCGAACAGGACCCCGAAGACTGGTGGCGCTCGACGTTACTGGCGCTGCGCGAGGTCACGGCAAAGGTCGAGCCGGCGCGCATCGCGGGCGTGGCAATTTCGAACCAGCGCGAGACCTTCGGCCTCTTCGGCGAGCACGGCGAGCCAATCCGTCCGGCCATCGTCTGGCTCGACGAGCGGGCGATGGACCAGATGCGCCGGTTCGGGGCGAGCTTCGGCGCCGAGAAGATCCACGCGATCACCGGCAAGCCGGTCGACATCACGCCCTGCCTGTACCGGATGGTCTGGCTGCGTGAGAACGAGCCGCATCTCCTGGATCGCGCCGCCTATATCGCCGAAGTCCATGGCTATCTTTGCTTCCGGCTCACCGGTCGGTGGACAACCTCGACCGCCTCGGCTGACCCGCTGGGCGTTCTCGACATGGAGCGCCTGGTCTGGTCGCAGGACATTCTCGCGGCGGCGAACGTCCCGATCGACAAGATGCTGGCGCTGGTGCGACCCGGCGCGTTCATCGGAACCGTTACCGAAGCCAGTCGCGCAGACGACCGGCCTTCCGGCCGGCACGCCGATATTCGCGGGCGGCGGCGACGGACAGTGCGCAGGTACCGGCGTCGACGTCCTGCGATCCGGCCGCGCCTATATCAACCTCGGCACCGCCGTGGTCTCGGGAAGCTATTCCGAGCGCTATGTCTTCGACGCCGCGTTCCGAACCGAGACGGCGGTCGCCGATCGTGGCTATATCGTCGAGACCTGCCTGCGCTCCGGCACCTTCCTGATCGACTGGCTGTCGCGCGAGATGCTGGGCATCGACCCTCAGCGAGAGCTCGAGGCGCTGACCGCTCTCGAAGCCGAAGCCAGTGCCTCGCCGGTAGGTGCCAACGGCGTCATGCTCGTCCCCTACTGGGAGGGATGCATGACCCCTTACTGGGATGCGTCGGCACGGGGCGTGATCGCCGGCCTCTCGGGATCGACCCGGCGCGGCGATCTCTATCGCGCGCTGCTGGAGGGCATAGCGCTCGAGCAGGCGCTGGCGTCGAAGCGCCTACAAAGCGGTTCCGGACTGACTATCGACCACTATGTCGCGGTGGGCGGCGGCACGGCATCGGATCTGTGGATGCAGATCCTGGCCGATGCCGCGGGCGTTCCCGTCCATCGCTCGGCGAGCAAGGAGGCGTCCTCTCTCGGCGCGGCAATGGCGGCCGCCACGGGATGCGGCTGGTTCCGGAGCTTTACCGAGGCATCGGCCGCCATGGCCGGCCATATCGTTCGGACCTTCGAACCGAGGCCGAAGGAGCAGGCGGCCTACGCGGAACTGGGCGAGATATACGCAGAACTCTGGCCGGCGCTTTCGAGCTGGAACCAAAAGCTCGCTCGCTTTGTCGAGCAGCGGGCTGCAAAGCTGCAATCCTAGACCGGGACGAAAGAACCCGGAGGGCGCCGGGAACGGCAGAGGCGGGCACCAGGATGTGCCATACGCGAATCGTTTTATTGAAGTAGGAGTCGCGGTTGCCTCGGTTGAATAAAGCGCGAAGTTCCACGCCTGAGCGGCATCGATCCAGGTGACGCCTGGCGGCGTCGGAGAACCTTGGACCTTCGTCCAGGCATCCAGTCGAATTGGGCTGCCGGCCATGCCATCACCTCCCAATTTGTCGTAGGGAAGAAGTGTAAGCAGTGTGTCTCGTCGAACGCCAGGCGATACGGGCGATAGAATCAGCGCTTTGGGCGGTTTGCATTGACGCGCCCGGCCGAAGCCGATCGCCGCCTGTCAGATCGGCGAAGCCTCGAGCACGAATATCCCCAGCGCGGCCTCGACCGCACGATCGAAACGAAAGCCCGACGCGCGCAGCAATTCCTTGAACTCACTGAGCGTGCGCTCGCGGCCGGTGAGCAGCGCGAGCATCATGATGTCGAGCATCTTGAGCCAGTTCGGCTTTGAGTCCTCGGGCAGCACCCCTTCTATCAGCAGGAGCTTGGCGTGAGCAGGCGCTGCCCGCCGGATCGCTTTCAGGATCGCGATCGACTCCTCATCGTTCCAGTCGTGGATCACCTGCATGATCATGTAGGCGTCGGCTTGCGGCATCGCGTCCTTGAAGAAGTCGCCCCCTTGCAGCCTGATGCGCCTGGGCATCTTGCCGTTTAACAATCCGACTACATGAGGTTGATCGAATAGCACTCCCTCGACATTAGGTACCGCTTCAATCACCGCCCTCAACAAATGTCCGCGGCCACCTCCGATATCCGCAACCGTCCCGAACCGCGAGAAGTCGTAGTTCGCCATAACTCCCGCAATCAGCCCATGCGAACGGGCTGTCATCGCCTGATCGAAAATCTCGCCGACCTTCGGATGCTTCGACAAATACTCCCAATAGCCGCCGGGTGACACCCGTTCGGCCGCAGGCTGGCCCGTCTGAATCGTATGCTCGAGCAGCTCGAAGCTTTTCCAGTCGATCTCGCACCCCATCGATCTAACGAACGCCCTCATCGACTGCGGATCGTCGGTCCGAAGCAGGCGCGACGCAGCCGTATGCCGAAACTTCTCTCCCTCCGCCTCGAACACGTCGTAGGCCGCGAGCAGCCGCATCGCTCGCCTGAGCGCGTCGGCGTTGGTTCCCGTCTTTGCGGCCAGCTCCGGTGCACTCTGCGGAACATCGCCGAGCGCGTCGGCAACTCCCAGCTCCGCGACCGCGTGTAGGCATCGCGGTACCGTGTAGCTCATCGAAAGTTCGAGAATCGCATTTTGTGCGTCCATAGGCGGAAATCTCCTGATGTCGCGAGTGGATACTGCGATGACACTCATAGGGCAATATCCGCTTGCGCCCGACTGAGTCGGATTACCAGCGGATGTGTCCGAGGGTATCTGGCGTCACGGCCTATCGAACCTGCCGGACGAAGGCGAATCGATGGCGATGATCGGCGGAGCGAATCCAAGGCGATGATCCGCGGACCTCGGCAAATGTGCTCGTGAAGCTAGCTGGGAAAATTCCGATTGATCACACGGTCCGTTGATTTATCGCGTGCGCCGGGTTGGCGCTCCTGCTCCACGATTTGTTCTGCGGTTGGCGGGCGAGGACCGACAAACCGCCGGCGCTGCCAGAATTGCCAGTACATCAGAAGAACCAGTCCAAGCGCGCAGAGCGTAAGACCGGCGAGCTCGTTGGGCGGTATTGAAAACAGCACGGTGATGACGGCGATACCAGCGATCGCGATCACATTCAGAATCGTCCCATAGCCGCCGAGGGTCCAGGGCGCCGTCTCGCTGGTCGTATATTCGCCGCGCTTCGTGTAGCGATTACGAAGGTTCAGCAGAATCGGAATAACGTAGGCGAGGTACAGGGCCGAGGTGCTCATCGAGGTCACCACGCTGTAGGCCGCGGAATAAACCGTTACCAAAACGGCGAGCAGGCTGGTCACGATGATCGCGTTGACTGGCGTCCCCCTCCTGGGATCGATCGTGCTGACGAAGCGCGACATCGGGAACCCGTGGTCGCGTCCGAATGCAAAACACACCCGCGCCATCGAGGTGATCGACGCCAATCCGCATAGCCACATCGCGCCCGCGATTATCAGCGCGAGCAGATTCGTGAAGAACGGATCGAGCGCATTGCGGAGGATGTAAAGCACTGGATAAGGATCGCTTGCCGTCTCCGCGATTTTGTCCGGAGGAATCGCGTTGGTCAGCGCCATCAGCGCGACATATCCGGCGACGGCCGATACCGCGACTGAAAGAAAAATGCCCCACGCTGAATTCATACGCGCCAGCCGTGTCTCCTCGGCGAGATGCGCCGAGGCGTCGTAGCCGGTGTAAGTCCACTGCGCCTGGAGGAGGCCCAGCATGAATCCGAATGCGTAAACGCCTGAGCCATACAGCGCCGCCATGCCCGGCACCCGCATCATAAGCGAGGGCACGACGAACGGTCCGATCGCAAAAGTCGCGACACCATTTGCGGGCGACACCGGATGCGTCCGCGAGAGCAGGAACGCCCATCCATTGTGATAGCGGCCGAAGAACGTCAGCAGGAGCGCGAGCAGGATGACGCCCCCGATGTGCCATACAACGCTGAAGTCGCCGAGCCGCGCGACCATCCGGACACCGCGGATATTGATCAACACCTGCGGGATCATCAGCAGGACCATCACGATCAGCCAGAAGTTCCAGCCGTTAACGGGCCCAATAATCGGAAGCGCCGCACTGGGAGAAATCTGGAGGACGTTCATCACCAGACCGGTCAGGTACGTTGCTGCGCCGATGTTGACTCCCGCGGTTATCGTGATCTGCCCGATCAGATTCAACCACGCACATGACCAGGCCCATCCGCGCCCGCCCATCCGGAATGCCCAGTAGTAGAGTCCGCCTGCGGTCGGGTAAGCCGACGCGATCTCGGCCATCGAAGCCGCGACACACATGACGAACGCGCTCACCAGCGGCCATCCGATCGTGTTGATGCGCGGGCCGCCGTATTTGAGTCCGTATCCGTAGAGGAGGACGCAGCCGGTGAGAATCGAAATTATCGAGAACGAAACAGCGAAATTCGAAAACCCGCCCATCTCGCGCAGCAATTCCTGCGCGTAGCCGAGGCGATTCAGCGTCTCGCGATCCTCGCGCAGAATGTCTTCGAGCTGCCGCTGATTGCGCCTGCGCCGGAGCTGCATCGCCTCAGATTAGACGCCGCCCAGCAATTTAGTACAAGCAAACTGCCTGGCCGCCCGCTCCTAGTGGCCGGTCGGTGTTCGGGCTGGCGTACCTTAAATTGCGCTGGACGTTCTTCTTTTCTTGGGCGAAATCGGCGCGTGTGCGCGCGATTTGCGATCGAGCTCTTTGGTGTGGTGAAAACCCGGCTCTCCGTCCTCAGCCACCGCTACTTGGCTTCCTTCGATCGGGCGCGACAGTTCTCGCGTTTTTTGGAATCGTAAGGTACGTTTGCGCGTAAGGGGTTCGGTGGATTCCGTTCGGGCAAGCTTCTTCTTTACAATCTTCCGTTTGACGCCATCGCCCCAGGACCAATGCGTTCTGAAGATTCTCAACGCTCGCTAGTTGGGTCCTCTCCGAAGGCGACCAGAGGGGTTCCTCGATTAGCGATTCTCTGCGAGATCGCGCTGGCGTTTTTGCTCACCGCGACTCCTCGTATGGCGGCCGCGACCGCTTCGAATAAACGGCAAGCGGTGGCTCTGCGCGCAGCAATGCCCCCCGCCACAATGAAGCCGCGCATCGCCCCGATGTTCGAAAATCTCCCGCTCATATTCGAGGCGAATCATGGCCAGACGGCGAAGCAAGTGAAATTCTTCGGGCGCGCCGATGGATACGCCTTGTTCCTGACCGACGACGGTGCGACGCTCGCGTTACGCACCGTCGCGCCCACGGAAAAAGACACACTGTCGATCGAGAACCGTAGCGAAAAGACGGCACGCGGGGCGGTGCTGCACATGCAACTAGTTGGCGCCAATCTGCACGCGCGAATAGAAGGCGTCGATAAACTCCCCGGCAAGGCGAACTATTTTGCTGGCAACGATCCACGCAAGTGGCACACTGACATTCCGATGTACGCGCGAGTCAGCTATCGCGACATCTATCCGGGAATAGATCTGGTGTTTTACGAAAACGCCGGTGCGCTTCGCAATGGAGCGGCAGAGGAAGGCACGCGTCGGCTCGAATACGACTTCATTCTCCGTCCGAGAGCGAATCCCGAGGCGATCCGATTGCGCTTCGAGGGGTCCACGAAACTCGCCCTCGACCATAGTGGCGACGTAATCGCGACGCTGGCCGGCGGCGGAAAAGTGATCCAACAAATTCCCGCGATCTATCAGCTGCGCGACGGTCGTAGCGAAAGGATCACCGGCAGAGCCATCTTGCTGGACAAGGATACTATCGGCTTTTCGCTGGCGAAGTACGACCCCGCCCGCGCAGTTTATATCGATCCGGATCTGGTCTATTCGACCTATCTAGGTGGGAAGATGCCCGACCGCGGTGGGGTCGTTGGCGACTACGCCGAGGGCATTGCGATCGATTCGACTGGCGACATCTACGTCATCGGCCAGACATACTCGCCGGACTTCCCCACTAAGGATGCCTTCCAAAGCACCTGCGAAGCTTGTGCGTACGCCGCCAGCGTCTTTGTGGCCAAGCTCGATCCAGCGGCGTCAGGTGCTGCCTCGCTGCTCTACTCCACCTACTTGGGCGGGAATGTCGGCGAGGATGGCTACGGCATCGCGGTCGATTCGGCGGGTGACGTCTACATCACAGGCGCCACTGCCTCGACCGATTTCCCAGTCACCACCAACGCCTTCCAATCCACGCTCAGAGGCGGGAAGAACGCCTTTCTGGCGAAGCTTAATCCGGCGGCGTTGGGCGCGGCCCAACTGGTATATTCCACCTATCTGGGCGGAAGCGGCAACGCCTATTCGTATGGTCAAGACATCGGCAACGGCATCGCGGTCGATTCGGCAGGCGACGCCTACGTCACGGGCTTCACGGACTCGACCAATTTCCCCATCACCCCGAACGCCTTTCAAAGCGCGTGCAGCTCACCTACCGGATGCCATGGAGCATTTGTGGCCAAGCTCGATCCCTCGGCGTCCGGCGCGGCCTCGCTGCTCTACTCGACCTATTTGAGCGGCAGCGACAGTGAACAAAATGACGAGGGCTTTGGCATCGCAGTCGATTCCTCGGGGAATGCGTACGTCACGGGCGCGACAGCCTCGGCCGATTTCCCCATCACCGCTAACGCCTTCCAAAGCACGTGCGCGGAGTGCGGGACCGGCCAATATTACGTCTTCGTTGCCAAACTCAATCCGGCGGCTTCGGGCAAGGCATCGCTGCTCTACTCAACCTTTTTGGGCGGGACCATCGACCAGATCCACGGCGGCATCGCCGTCGATTCCTCCGGCGACGCCTACGTCACGGGAACTGCCTCGGGCGGGTTCCCGGTTACCGCCAGGGCCTTCCAAAAGAAGCTCCACGGCACGGGGGACGCTTTTGTGGCCAAGCTCAATCCCGCGGCCTCGGGCAAGGCCTCGCTGCTCTACTCGACCTTACTGGGCGGGCGCGGCGACGATTGGGGCACTGGGATCGCGGTCGATTCGGACGGCCGCGCGTATGTCACGGGTTCTACGATATCAATCGATTTTCCGGTCACCTCCAACGCCTTGCAAACTAAGCCCACAGGGTCCGAGAATGCCTTTGTGGCCAAGCTTAATCCGGCAGCGTCGGGCAAGAAATTGAGGAGTAGCAGCGATAGTCCGAGAGCTACGGACCAGCGTCATGCGGGCGCTACCGCGTGTCGACGAAATTCACTAGGTCCGCCTGCTGAGAACCCGAGAGCGCTTGAAATGCTTGGCGACGCTGTTTTGTCCTGGCCGTCGTGCAACGAAATTCGGTTCGTATATCGCTGGCCCGACTGTCGTGCAGGAAGATGGATTTTGCGCGAATGCCCCACAAAAGCGGCGTCCGCATCATCGTGGGACCGGCGCTGCCCGATGTGATCCCGTCGCAGAGCGAGCCTATGCTATGCAACAGGTAATCGCTGAACGGATGGAATGTCTGCTTCGGCAAGGCGTTGTTCACCGTCGAACTCATCGGCGTTCCGCCCGTCGATGGCGAGATGAACGATGCGGGGTTGGAAGCTGTGGTCAGCGACGGCGCGTGACATCCCGAGCATCCGAGCTGATTAAAACAGAACCTTGCCTCTCGATGACGACGCGGCAAGGGTCGCGCTAGGTCGGGCCAGCTTTTTGCGACTGCGGGCAGCGGCGCACCGAAGCCGTCGAGGTTGATGGGATAACTGAGTCACCTTCCTGTTGTTGCGATTGGCTGAACCTGCGTTCGCGTTGGACGTTTTCGCGGTCGCTAGCACGCATACTATCAAAGCCCTACATTTGACAGTGGCACAAGTTTTCACACCTAAATTCCTAGCCTAGCAATGCGCCCCGAACTTTGACGTGATAGGCCGTCGGATGACCGCGCGCTGTCAGACCCAGCACCTGAGTCACTCACGCCGGGCATTGGGTGAGGCCGAGTCTTGGGGGCTTCGAGTCCCATCATTGGGTTTCTCATACGCACAGGTGTATGTTACGCCTGCGAGTTTTCAATTTGATGAGATGAGTAGTTCACTTATCGTGAGGTGAGCTGCGCATCGTCTGACCCACCTCGGGGCAGACCTCTTTTACGGATTTTGAAATTTGCCGCCAGACGCCATAGCTATCTTGATATCTTGCAACTATTCCGGATCGCAGGCAATTGATGATCATCTTGGGAGACGAAAAAACTTTAGAATTTGCATAGTCTCTAAGATCATATCGCCAGCCATGTCTCTCTTGGACGACTAGGTTTTTGAGAGCGACATACTCTGGACCCACATCTCGGTTGATTACATGGGTCTCTAAGCGCAATCCGTTTCGATAATCCGTGTATTCGAAAGAGTCCGGAAAGCAACTTATCGGAAAGTCTACACGGTAAAATGGGACGATCGCCATGAGAATCGCTTCGAGAATGAACACGATCCTGATCAGATTGACAACATGTTTCATCTCAGTGGCAGGTTAAATCAGAACAACGGTAAACCGAACTGGCGCTTACGTCCAGCTTCAATCCGTCGCTCGATTTTCTTGAATTCGGTCTGAGAATACGTGCGGCAGCTGTTGGAGTATCTGTTATAAGGTCCAGTATTGCCAAATTGCGCTTTGAGACGTGATTCCCACAAGATGGTTTCTAGCGTCCCACGGTATGTGTTCGTACCATCGTTCGTCAGATTGCCGTTGCCATCGTAGGTCTGCGGCGTCCCGTTGAACGCGGTCATTTCGTTCGCCGCGTTGAAGGTATTGCCGGTCACCGCAACGGGCAACTTGGTCTGCGCGAAGCTACCAGTCTTCTGAATCACCCGGCTGTCCGCGTCGTACTGGTATTCGAGATCGCCCACCGCAGTGCTTCCTAACGTCCAGGTCATTGCCGTCACCCGCAATAAGTATACGTCAGCAGGCCGAAAACCGAGAGACTGGATGGTGGAGCAGAAGGGATTTGAACCCTCGACCCCTACGTTGCGAACGTAGTGCTCTCCCAGCTGAGCTACTGCCCCATCCTGTGTGGCGTGACGCGATTACTATTGTGAGATAACTGACTTCAGATACGCTCGCAACCTGTCGGCCAACTCCGGACGCTTCAAGCCGAAGCCGATTTGCGCCGAGATGAAGCCGACTCGATCTCCCAGGTCGTAGCGGATGCCCTCGAACTCGTAGCCGTAAATCTTGCGGCGCGCGGTCAGCGCCATCAGCGCGTCGGTCAACTGGATCTCGCCGCCGGCGCCCGGCTTGCCCGCGGCGAGCAGCTCGAAAATGTCGGGCGTCAGCACGTAGCGTCCCATGATTGCGAATTCGCTCGGCGCTTTTTCGGGCGCCGGCTTCTCGACCATCCCGCGCAATTCGTAGGTCCGATCGCCGGCAGCTTTCGCATCGACGATGCCGTATTTCGAGATCTCGCTGCGCGCGACCTTGAGCAGCGCGACCACCGGCGCGTCGCGCGTCTCGGCCACGTCGAGCAGTTGGCGCAGGCACGGCCGCGGGCAATCGAAGATGTCGTCGGGGAGCATCACGGCGAACGGCTCATCGCCGACCGCCTCGCGCGCTTGCAGCACCGCATGACCGAGGCCGAGCGGACGCCGCTGTTCGGCGATCGTAATCCGCGCCGGATTGTTGCTGCGCCGGATGAGTCTCGAGAATATCGCGCTTGCCACGTTCTTCGAGATGGTCTTCGAGCTCGACGTTGGGCTTGAAGTGATCGACGACAGTCGTCTTGCCGGGGCTGATGACGAGAACGATTTCCTCGATGCCCGACGCGAGCGCTTCCTCGACGACGACCTGGATCGCCGGCGTATCGATCACCGGCAGCAATTCCTTGGGGATGACCTTGGACGACGGGAGCATCCGCGTGCCCATCCCGGCCGCAAGGATGACAGCCTTTTTAACTTTCATAGCAGTGCGATTTTCCGGATTAGAGGGATGCTTAGATTTTCGACTCGCGAACTTCCTGCGCGGATTTGCATGAGATACAAAGCGTGGTGACGGGACGCGCCTTCAGCCGCTCGATTCCGATTTCGCCGCCGCATTCCTCGCATTGCCCGTATGAGCCGTCGTCGATTCGCTCGAACGCCTCGCTGATCTTGGTGAGCAGCTTGCGCTCGCGATCGCGCATCCGCAGCAGGAAATTGCGATCCGATTCGAGCGCGGCGCGGTCCGTTGGGTCCGCCGGCGCCTCGTCCGACACGTGATTCATGGTACCGACCGCGCGCTCGGCCTCCTGGAGGATGTCGCGCTTACGGCCTTCGAGCAGTTTTCGAAAGAGCTTGAGGTCTCTTTGCCTCACGGTTGAACGATCTGCTCACAAGCCGATTTTTTATTCTATAGACGCCCTGCTACGATGTAAAGATTGCGCGATGAAAACGGCTTATTTAGACGCATTCTCCGGTCTCAGCGGCGATATGATCGTCGGCGCAATTCTCGATTGCGGCGCGGATTTCGGCGAGTTCGAACGCGCGATCAAGCAGATGCCGATGGCGGGTTATCGGCTCTCGACCCGGCGTAAAGTTGTGAGCGGCATTTCGGCGCTCAAGTTCGACGTCGAGGTGACGGAGCCGCAACCGGAGCGTCACTTCGGCGAGATTCGCGCGCTGATCGACGCGTCGCCGCTCGCAGCCACCGTCAAGCATCGCGCGATCTCGATCTTCGAAGTACTCGCGCGGGCCGAAGCGAAGATTCACAACACGACAATCGACCACGTCCACTTTCATGAAGTCGGCGCCGTCGATTCGATCATCGATATTGTCGGCACCGCATGGGGACTCGAGCAGCTTGGCGTCGGCGATGTGATCGTGTCGCCGCTCCCGATGGGCAACGGCTTCGTGCGCTCGCAGCACGGAGTTATTCCGGTGCCGGCGCCTGCGACGATGGAATTGCTGTCAGGATTCCCGCTGAAAATCGGCGACGGCGCGCATGAGATGGTCACGCCGACAGGCGCGGCAGTCGTTCGCGCGCTCGCGCGTCCCGCGGCAATGCCGCTCGCATTCGAAGTCGAGAAAATCGGCTACGGCGCCGGCGCGCGTGAGCTGGAAGATCGCCCCAACGTGTTGCGCCTGATGCTCGGGCACGAGCGCGCGGCATTCGACAGCGACGAGATGATCGAGATCTCCGCGAACATCGACGATCTCAATCCACAGATTTACGACCACCTGATGAATCGGCTGTTCGACGGCGGCGCGCGCGACGTGACGCTCACGCCGACGATGATGAAGAAGGGGCGTCCGGCGGTGACGCTCGGAGTGATCGCCGAGACGGCGAATCGCGACGCGCTGGCAGAGATTATATTCGCGGAGACCTCGACGATTGGATTGCGGTTTCATGCAGTCGAGCGCCTGAAATTGCATCGCGAGATCCGCGAAGTCGAGACGCGATGGGGCAAGGTCCGCGTCAAGACGTCGAGCGCAAATGGTGGCGCACCGACTACGATCTCACCGGAATACGACGACTGCCGGCGAATCGCCGCGCAGCACAACGTCGCCTTGCGCGTAGTGATGGAAGAAGCGCGCGACGCCGCACGAAAGCTAGCATCACTCTCTTAAAAAGATGACTTCCGAACGGCTGCATATCAACGAGATTTTTTACAGCATCCAGGGCGAATCCACGCACGCGGGACGGCCATGCGTGTTCGTGCGACTCACCGGATGCAACCTGCGATGCACATGGTGCGACACCGAGTACGCATTCTATGAAGGCAAGCGCATGCCGATTGCCGAAGTCGCTGAAATAATTCGCGGCTACCGATGCGACCTGGTCGAAGTAACCGGCGGCGAACCGCTGTTGCAGGAGGGCGTGTATCCGCTGATGCAGGTGATGCTCGAATCCGGTGCAACCGTAATGATCGAAACGTCGGGGGCGGTTGACGTAAGCAAGCTCGACCCGCGCGTCATCAAGATCATGGACTTGAAGTGTCCCGGCAGCGGCGAATGCGAAAAGAATCTGTGGAGCAACCTCGAGCATCTGACGATGCGCGACGAGATCAAATTCGTCGTCGCCGATCGCACGGACTACGAATGGGCCCGAGACGCTATCGTCACGCGCGAGCTCGCGACGCGCGCTGGCGCGTTACTGTTCAGTCCCGTGTTCGGAAAACTTGACCCGGCAGCACTCGCGTCGTGGATACTCGAAGATCGCCTGCCGGCACGCATGCAAATGCAAATGCATAAGCAAATCTGGCCTGGCATTTCTCGCGGCGTGTAACTCACGCGCGCCTCAATCCGACTCGGCGAATTTCCGCAGACGCTCGAACCAAATCAGCTTGTCCTTGAATCCCGGATAGCTCGCATTCAGTCCGCTGGGATTCGGCAGCACGAACACTCGCGCGCCGTAAATTTCTTCCTGCTTCGCGCCCGCACCCTCGCCCTGTGCGACCCCGAAGAAGCGCCGGTAGATGCTCACGCCCACGAACGCGACCACTCGCGGTTGTATCCGTCGAATCTTTCGCGCGAGGATTTCTCGACCCGCGATCATCTCGGCCGTGCTCAGCTCCGATGCAGCTCGCGTCGCCCGCGCGCACAAGTTCGTCAGCGCCAAATCGAATTCCACCAGCCGCGCATCGCTCTCGCACGTGAGCGCCTCGGGCACGAGCCGCGCCGCATAGAGCAGCCGCCAGAACGGATTGCCGGGGCTCGCAAAATGATGCCCCATCTGCTCGGAACGAACACTCGGGTTGATCCCGACGAACAGGATTCGCGGCCGCGGCTTCAGGATATCGCGCAGTTTTGGCATCCGCCGAATATTGGCATCTTCATCAGATTCGCGCTTGACCCGTCGCGCGTGCTGCCGTAGCAAAGGGGAAGGACTCGAGGAGTACTTCCGTATGACGACACCTCATACCGAGCTTGCGACGCCGAGCGGTCCCGACTACGTCAGCGGCGTGCTCAACTATCTCGCCGACAAAGATCAGCATCCGGTGAGCTACAACTTCAAGCCGCCGCCGGGCGTCCCTGCGCGGACTGGAACCTACGCGAAGTTCACGGTGCCGATTCACAGCGCCCGCGCAATTGTCAACGAGCTGTCTCTCGACCGCCAAGGCTTCGCGGTCACGCGTCAGCAGTCGGCAGTCGCGAATTTTTACGACGCCGACGAAGTGCGCAGAGTTTACTATCCGGAAGTCGAGCGGATGGTCCGTGAATTTACCGGCGCCGTCAAAGTGCACGTGTTCGACCACAACGTCCGCTCGCGGCCGATGGCGAAGCTCCGCGAGAATGGGGCGCAGGAGCCGGTCAAGGTCGCGCACAATGACTACACACTCAAGTCAGGGCCTCAGCGCGTGCGCGATCTCCTGCCGAACGAAGCTGACGCGCTGCTGAAAAATCGATTCGCGGTAATCAACGTCTGGCGTCCGATTCGCGGACCGGTGCAGGAATCGCCGCTGGCCGTGTGCGACGCGCAAAGCATGGTGCAGGAAGACTTCGTCAAGCACGTGCTCAAGTATCGCGATCGCGACGGCGAAGTGTACTCAGTCGCGTACAATCCGAATCATCGATGGTACTACATTCCGAATCAGCAAAAGGAAGAAGTACTATTGCTCAAGTGCTACGACTCCGACGGACGCCGCGCGCGCTTCACCGCACATTCCGCCTTCGAAGATCCCACGAGCCCACCGGACGCCGCGCCGCGCGAAAGTGTCGAGGTGCGCACGCTCGTATTTCTTTCCTCCTGAGGCCGCGGCCTGACGCTCACGAAAGGATCGATCATGGAATATCGCAATCTTGGCAACTCGGGACTCAAGGTTTCGGCCGGTCGGCCTCGGATGCAACAACTTCGGCATGCGATGCGACGCCGAGCAGACGCGCGCCGTCGTGCACAAGGCGCTCGACGAGGGCATCACGCTGTTCGACACCGCCGATATTTACGGCAATCGCGGCGGCTCCGAAGAATTGCTGGGCAAGGCGCTCGGCGATCGCCGTCGCGAAATTATCGTCGCCACCAAATTCGGTATGGCGATGGGCGACGGTCCTTATCTGAAGGGCGGATCGTACCGCTACGTCATGGCGGCGGCAGAGGCGAGCCTCAAACGACTGGGCACTGACTACATCGACCTGTACCAGATTCATCAGCCGGATCCCGAGACGCCGCAGCATGAGACTCTCGAAGCGCTGAACGATCTCGTTCGCGCCGGCAAGGTCCGCTACCTCGGACATAGCAACTTCGCCGCGTGGCAGACGGTCGATGCGCACTGGATCTCGCGCAGCCGCGGACTCGCGTCGTACATCTCCGCGCAAAATCAGTACAACCTGCTCGACCGCCGCATCGAACGCGAACTGATTCCCGCCTGCCGCGAATTCGGAGTAGGTATCCTGCCCTACTTCCCGCTGGCCAGTGGATTTCTCACCGGAAAATACAAGCGCGGCGCCGAACCGCCAAAAGGGCACGCGACTTTCCCTGGTCCAGCGGATGGCAAAGCAGGCCCTCACCGACGAAAACTTTGCGACGCTGGAAAAACTCGAGAAGTTCGCGAGCAGCCGCGAGCATACGATGCTCGAGCTGGCCGTCGGATGGCTCGCGTCGCAGCCGCAAGTCTCCAGCGTAATCTCCGGCGCAACCAGTCCGGAGCAAGTGACCCAGAACGTGAAAGCCGGCAACTGGAAATTGTCAGCCGAAGAACTCGCCGAGGTGGATAAACTGACTCGCCACTAGTGAGCGTCACGACGTGGCCTTGTATTACATGCTGTGATACGGTCTCCGTGATGGGCGCTTTGAATGTCAGAATAGATCCGCAAACCGCGGCCTTCCTTGAGCGAGTCGCGCGGGAGCGCGGGCTCACCAAATCTGAAGTGGTGCGACAGGCGCTCGTGACTCTGCAAAAGCAAGAAAAGCCACCCACTCGTCAGTCACTCTCGGTTCGGTTGGCCCATATCATCGGCTCCTGGGACAGCGGCGGGATGAATTTGTCAGAGCGCACCGGCGAACGCTTCGCACAAATGCTTCAAGAAAATAAGAATGCCAATCGTACTCGTCGACGCCGGACCACTCGTCGCACTCATTGATCGCGGCGACAGTCATCACCGGCAGTGCGTCGACGCACTTGCTGCCCTTCGCGACCCGCTAAGCACGGTCTGGCCAGTAATCGCCGAAGCCATGTACTTGCTGCGCGTAAGTGCACATGCACAACGAGCGCTGTGGGACGTGATCAACGTCGTTGGTGTGAGGTTCGCTGACCTCGGTCCCGACGATTGTTCCCGCATGCGGGAACTGATGTGGAAGTATCGCGACCTTCCAATGGATCTCGCGGATGCGGCATTAGTTCGAGTCGCCGAGCGCGAAGGACTGCGCCGCATCTTCACCATTGATCGCCAGGACTTCGAGATTTATCGACCGCATCGCTTCGGGCGATTCGAAATCCTTCCCTAACCAAAATTTCGCCAATCGTTCGCTCCGTTCGACGCTTTTGAACCGGACGTTCAAGGCATCTTTAACGCCTTAGGTATGAAGACGTTGTTCCATGAGGAGGCGAACAAAATGACTTCAATACTCACCCAGAAACAAATGGCCGCGATTCGCGGCTTCGTGAATTCACCCACCAAAAGCGAGGGACTCATTATGTGCCAGAATTGCTTTCTGTCCGAATTGCCGGGTGTGGTCTTCGGCGATCGTGACGGTCATATGGATCGTCGGTACCATGGGTCTGCTCAACCGCTAGATCGCTCACAACACGCTCAATGCCAGAATTTCTTGAGAGCGTTAATCGGATTCGGAATCGACGGAATCGACGATCCGGCCGACGGTGCGCCGACGACCGATCCGACTGCGTTCACTCCGCCGCGGATTATATTGCCGGGCGTGTTAATCGCGCCCATCGCCACGCGCTCCGCCAGCGTTGGCACGTCCGGCAACACGCTCACTCCGGGCAGTTGTCCGCTCACCGTCACCGGGATCGCGACCTGCAGTCCGAGTGCGAGCCGGATGTCGGCGCGCATATCGATATTCTTGTCCATGTCGAACCAGCCGTCGCCCGTGATCGCGTAGTCCGGCGACTGCGCGAAGAGATCGTGCGTCGTGAACCGCGGTCCCACTTGCTGAAAGCTCATACTGGCCGATTGCAGCTCGGTGTTGGGATCGACCAGCAGCCCGTGATGACTCGACATGAAGGCCACGTTCACGATCTGGCTGACGCCCGGCGCCGCGGCGACTGCGTTAAGCGCGTCCGCCACGATATTGACGCCCATCAGCTTGCCGTTCGCGATTGCCACTCGCCCGCTGCCGCGAAGCGTCGGCCTGATTCGATCCCAACTTGCGCCGCTGCCCGCGCCGCGACGTTGCCGGTCAGAAAGCCGCGCACCCTGCCGGCTGCATCGATATTTTGCGATCGCAGCGCCTGCTCCATGTTCAGATTTCGCATCGCGAGCGTGACGTTGAATGTCGGCACGTCGCCAAGAACCGCATCCGCGTTCGCCGTCAGCGAGCCGCCGAACATACCGACGTTGAGCGGACGCGCCGACGCGCGGCGGTTAAAGTAAGCCGCCGTCAGATCGAGATTGTTGTATGAAACATTTTCGAGCGATCCGTTCGTCGATTGGATCGTCGCGCTGATTCGCGGCGCGGTCAGCTCGCCATCCGCGACGCCGTTGACTGCCAGCCCGTTGACTACATCGCTTGCCGGGCGACTGGCGAATATCTGCGCGAGCTTCACCGAGTCGGCCTTCAGCGCATAGCTCGCCGTGAGCGGACTCAGCGATTCGAACTCGTCCCTTCGAGATTCGCGTGCGCAGAACCGAACGTGAAGCTGGTCAGCTCGACATCTCCGATGCCATTGGCGAAACGAATCGTGCCGTTCAGATCGCTGACTCCGCTCTGCCACGACGGCCCGGGCTTCAGCGCGACCTGTTTCAGCGTCACCGATCCATCGATAGCCGGCGTGCTGTCTGCCGAGTTTCACCGTACCGTGAATCTCGCTCATGCCCGCCGACGCCGTATGCGGCCGCGGCAGGTATCATCGGGGCTAAGATTGGCGAGGTTGAAACTGTTCGAATCGATCTGCGCGCTCAAGGGTTGCGGGCCGCCGCCCGGCAAACCTGCTCGCCGTCAATTCGAGATCCGACAGCTTCAGGTTGATGCTCGCTATTTCGAGCGTGTCGCCCCAGGTGCCGTTCGCATTCACCGTCATCGCAGTCCCGGCCGGCTTGCTGAACACGGCTGCGTACGCGACCCGGTTCGCGGTCAGGTCGGTGCTGAGCGCAATCGCGAGCTTGCCAACCGTACCGCGAACGGTCCCGCTCACCGATGCGGCGTCGGGAATCGAAAGCCCCGGCGGAATATGCGATCCGATATCAGCGAGCGGCCGGAGGCTGTCGAGCAGGATCGAATCGAGCTTCAAATTCAGATCGACCGGAATTCCCGACGCGTCCAGCACGCCTTGATTGAGCAACGGTCCGAGCTTTCCCGACGCCTCGACATTCTGCGCGTCGCCCGGAAAGGCGAACTTCGTCTCGACGTCGAACGCCGACGCGGCGTTGAAGTTTGTCACGTCGAAATCCAGGTGACGGACGTGAATCGGCGTCGCCTTCTCGCCAAGGTCGTTAAAATAGATGCGGCCGTCCTCGACGCTCAGTGCCTTGATTGCCAGGTCGGCCAGTGACGATCGCTTGTTGCCGATGCCGGTTCTGCGCATGCGCCGCTTTTCGGCGCGCATCCTCAGGGCTCGTCCCGATTGTACTCACGTTCAGGTCGCCGTCCGCGTTCATCACGATCCGGATGTCGGGTTTGATCAGTTCGAGCCTGATGACCTTCGCCTCGCCGCGAAGCAGCGGGAAAAACTCGACGTCCACCGACACGTCGTTGGCGGCGAGAAACGGTTTTGTCGAAAATGCGGGATCGTCGGCGATCGTGAGCCCGGCGACTCTCGACCGACACGCCCCATCCCATCTGCGCCTGTATCGTTCCGACCTCGACGCGGCGGCCAAGCGCGTCGCTGACGCGCGCAAGTATTCGCTTCTCGTTGTGCGCAACGATCGAACTCAAATTGAAGTATGCGTAGGCGGTAAGCCCGACTGCGATCAGCACGACCGCGCCAACACGATGCCAACGATGAGCAGTATCCTGCGCACACCGCGAGACTAGCCATTTGGCGGGACTAAGTAGAACCGCGAGCGCAATCTGGCGAAGTCGAATCGACATAATGGCATTACCTGCTAATTCCGAATGTTCGGGACTTCTACCATCTGGTGCATTTGAGATGAAGCACCTACTGCCGGTAGCTTCGTTCCGTCAAAACCACTTTTTTCTGGAGGTGGTGGGATTCGCTCGAGTTTCGGGTTAGTCGGATTCATGGGAGACAGTTTACTACTGTCGGATTTGCTGCATAAGGCGAAAAAGTTCAGGGTGGAATGAGATGGTTAATCCGAGGTTGCGAGGTGATCGGCGTGGCACGCCGCATCGCTCTGCTTGAATCGGCCGGTTTCGGGGCGATCCTCGGCCGACACTTCGCAGACACAAGCGCTAAATCATCCGCACAGATGCGCGATGATTTCGAGGCCACCAGTTCGCCTATCTGGTGCAGGGCTAGGATTCGGGGCACGATGCGTCTGTTCCGGCGAACTGTCGCGCGATAAAGCAGCTGCGGGAGGCTCTAATCGGCGCACCCTGAAATTGAGGTGAGATTACCGCACTGGCGGGGCAGGATCGTCGACTCCTGTCGCGAGGCGAACCGGAGTTACTTTCACCGTGGAAAGTATTTTCCGGTAAACATCTCTCAATGCGTAGGAGTTAGGAAGCAACTCGGCCCCTTCGGGCGTGAATTGGTATCTGTAATCGCCGACCGTTGTCCACAGGTTTAAGCGCCTGTCACAGGTCTCAAAGATTGAAAATTCTCCCATGTCCGCCCAGGTCGGATACGTCCCTATCGCATAATCGGTTGAAGGCTTTGGCGGTGGTATCACCCAAACGCTGCAACCGGAATACTGTACGCCATAAGAGGTAAACCTCTGGGTTCGATTTACCGTGCATAGTACCGGGCACGCATGGCTTCACCGCTGTAGATCTTCTCGGGGGAAATCACGATCTGGAAGCCGTCTCCCTCATATTCGTCCGTGGCTAAACGCATCGTTAGGCAATTTTCCTCGTAGCAATTTCCGATTGTAGTGACGGCCCCGATGCCAGCGCTGACCGAAAAGATACCCCAATTCGAAGGGTAACTTATCTCGAATCCGAGCGAGGCATTCCTATAAGTCTTCCACTCGGCGGTTATGGAGATCGGGACGTTTGGTGGCACGGGAGGGGGTTTTATCTCCTCCTCGGTAATGGTGATGCCAAAGCTGTCGCCAGCTCCCATCGAGTGAGATTGCCTGACCTCCAATAGTCTTCCATCCTTCGAGTACGTATCAAAGAAGGTACCGGACTCCGTATCTACGGACTTGCACTTGCTCCACCCATGCGTATCCAAGATTTGCTTCACTCTTCTGGCCAAGACATCTACCTCGTCGTCGCCGGGTGACGTGTCCATTTCGAAGACCTGGAAAAGTTTGGGTTCCGTTTTGCACACATCTTCGCAGTGCGATCACGTGATTCCCGTCGTCATGCTCCCACGAATTCGACTTTCGAACAATCGCGCTTCGCCTGGTGTCGCTGGATGCAACACTCGCAGTGGTTCGATCAGTGCTCTCGTCGCTGAGAGTGCGCTCTGCCGCCGCGTGCACTGGCCTGGAATCGCTGATCGGCAGAGCGACTATGATGGTGCTCACGCGCTCCCGACCGCGCGCATTCTTAAGATGACTATGTAGCAGTGTCGCAGCTGAGATGTTGAGTGCCGTCGTCATATTCCCAGGAAGTCAGACTTTCGAACAATCGCGTTTCGGGTGGATGTCGCTGGGATTCAACACTCGGAGGAGGGTTTCGATCAGTGCTTTCGTCGCTGAGAGTGGGCGTTTTGTCCGCCGCGTTCACTGGCCTGGAATCGCTGACCGGAAAAGCGACTATGATGGTGCTCACAACGATCCCGAAAACCGCAGAGCATGTCTTCATAGTTGAGTATGGTTAGCAGGTTGTTGATGAGCAGGAAAAGCTTGGCAGCAATCGCTCGGAGCAGCAATCGAGTCGAACCGCCGCGCGACCCGCGGTCACAAAGAATGGCTGTCACTCCAAAAGTGTCTCTAGAGTGTCTGATCCGAGCCAAGCCGACCTGATGCGAGGGCTCCTCGATTGGGGAACCCCCGCATTTTCCTATCCGATACGATGCGAGCCGATGGCGCTAGATGCCTCGACCACCTTAGCAATCTGGTGCGACTAAGTAGGACACTGATTAACCAGTACTGCTAGTGAAATGATCGGCGATCACTTTTGCTACGCAGCAGGTTAGCTTTTTTGCGGTTGGGATGTGGAGGAATTCGTTGGGGCCGTGGGCGTTGGTGTGGGGGCCCAGGACTCCGGTGATTAGAAATTGGGATTGGGGGAAGCGCTCGCCTAGCATTCCCATGAATGGGATTGTGCCGCCTTCGCCCATGTAGGCAGTCGGCTTGCCGAAGTAGTCATTTGAGGCTGCGTCGAGGCTGTGCTCGAGCCACGGCGAGAGTTCGGGCGCGTTCCATCCGCTGGCGCCCCAGTTGGATTGGAACGTCACCTTGCATCCGTACGGCGGATCATTTTCCAAAATGCTTTTCAGCTTTTGCGACGCGACTTTTGGATCGACCGTCGGCGGCAGCCTGAGCGACAGACTCACCGCGGTGCCGGGGCGCAGCACGTTGCCGGCGTTGCCGGTCGACGGCAGGCCGTCGGCGCCGATGATCGAGAGGGCAGGGCGCCACGCGCGGTTGAGGATGAGCTCGGTCGGATCGCTACTCACGGGACGCGCGTGATCGATGAACGGAAACTTCGTGCTCATCTCGTCGCCGATCACCGCAGCCGTCGCGGCAGCCTGCTTGAGGCGTGCGTCGGGGATCGTCGCGTAGAATTCATCGCCGATCACTTTGCCGGTTGCCTCGTCCTCGATGCGGCTTAGCAACTGGCGCACGATGCGGAAGCTGTCGGGCACGACGCCGCCGGCGTCGCCCGAGTGGACGCCCTCGGTGAGCACATCGACCTGGAGCTTGCCGCCGACCAGGCCGCGCAGCGAAGTCGTCAGCCAAAGTTGATCGTAGTTGCCGCATCCGGAGTCGAGCGCGATGCACAAACTCGGCTGCCCGATACGCGGCGCGAGGTGCTCTATATAATGAGGCAAGATCGAAACTGCCGCTTTCTTCGCAAGCCTCGATGATCACGACGCATCGCGCGTGCTTGACCGAGTTCGCTTGCAGCGCGCTGATCGCGCCGAGGCACGAGAACATCGCGTAACCGTCGTCGGCGCTGCCGCGGCCGTACAGACGATCGCCCTCGAGCACTGGATTCCACGGACCCAGTCCTCCACGCCATCCCGACATCTCAGGCTGCTTGTCCATGTGCCCGTAGAGCAGCACGCAATCTTTCGAGTCGCCGGGGATCTCCATGAACAGCAGCGGAGTGCGTCCTTCGAGGCGCACGACCTCGAGCTTCATCCCGCGAATCGGCTGGCGGCGCGCCCACGCCTCGAAGCGCGCGACGACGCGGTCCATGTGGCCGTGCGCTCTCCAGTCGCGATCGAACGCGACCGACTTGTTCGGGATGCGAATGTACTCGACCAGCTCGGCGACGATGGATACATCCCAGAGCCGTTCGACGTGAGACCGGATCGCTGATTTGTCCATGATGCGAGCCTACGCGAGATGAGTGTCGATTGGCAAAATGTCGATTCGGCCGCGCGGTTCCAATACAAACGGGGAGGCCAATGGATGCCTCGCCCGCGACAGCAAATACAAGTGCGCTTGCGCATCGCGACTTTCGCCGCTTTCTGAGCGCGGCGTTCCTCGCGATTCTCGCGACGCAGATACAGTCGGTCGCCGTCAGTTGGCAAATTTACGCGATAGCGCGGACGCCGCTGGCGCTCGGCTACGCTGGACTGTTTCAGTTCTTGCCGATGATGGCGTGCACGATCCCGGCGGGGCATCTCGCGGATCGTTTCGATCGCAGGCTGATCCTGGTGATCAGCAATTTATGCACGGCGGTTGCGGCCGGCGGATTTCTGTTCCTGGCGCTGACGCGGACCGGCGTCGTCTGGCCGTTCTATGTAGTGCTCGCGCTGTTCGGAGCGGCGCGCGCCTTTGCTGGACCGGCGTCGCAATCACTCGTGCCGCGGTTGGTGCCGCAGGAGCAATTTCCGCAGGCCGTCGCGTGGGCGTCATCGACGTCGCAAGTCGCGGTGATAGCGGGACCGGCGATCGGCGGCGCGATTTACATCCTCGGGCCCGCCGTGGATTACGGCATCTGCCTGATCCTGTTTGTGAGTATCGCGATCGTGATGAGTACGATTCGCAGTCGCAGCACTCGCTACGAAGCGGAAGCCGATACGACGGTATTCGAGCGGATAACGGCGGGGATTGCGTACGTGTGGCGCAAGCCGCTCATCCTCGGCGCCTTCTCATTGGATCTATTCGCGGTGCTGCTGGGAGGCGCGACTGCGCTGTTGCCGGTGTACGCGCGCGACATTCTGCATGTCGGGCCGCTCGGACTCGGAGTGCTGCGCAGCGCGCCGGCGCTCGGGGCTACGATGCTCGGGCTGGCGCTGGGGCAGCGTGCGTTGCAGAGGAGGGCGGGACTCGCGATGTACGCGTGCGTCGCGATATTCGGAATCGCGACGATCGTATTCGGCTTGTCGAGAAACTTCGCGCTGTCGATGGCGGCCCTGTTCGTGCTCGGCGCGTCGGACATGGTGAGCGTTTACGTGCGGACCACGCTCACGCAGCTGGCGACGCCCGACGCGATGCGCGGACGAGTGAGCGCGGTGAACAGACTGTTCGTCGGCGCGTCGAACGAGCTGGGCGAGTTCGAATCGGGGGTGACAGCGACGTGGTTCGGCACAGTGCCGGCAGTGGTGATCGGAGGCGTCGGCACGCTGATCATCGTGGCCGTGTGGTACCGGATGTTCCCGAGTCTGAGGGAAGTGGATCGGCTGTCGGAGGTGACGCCGTGAAAAAATCCTATCAAGAAAATGGCGATGAAAACGCACCGAAATAATCGCCTGCGCGGCGGGCGGCAGGGGTGACCCCTGCACCCAGTGTGAAGCTGCATAGTTGCTCGCGGCTCGCTACTGTGCTCTCAGGGACGAGACGACTGATTTCGAGGTCGAGGGTCTTCGGCGATTCACTTGCATGGTCGCGGCGAGTTCTTGACGTCGACGCGATTCCATGACTTCTTTCCGAGTCTGCTCGGCGCGTGCGATCGCTGAGCACGGTTGGCGGCCAAGCTTGCGATGAACGCTACCACTTTGGGCTCGATCGAGAATCGAGGCCTTCGTCAGATCCTTCCCGGACGCCGTGGAAAGGAAACGCGTTTTGTACGCGCGCTAGCCATAATCCCGACCTACCATTCAACGGTGGCGAGAGCGACACCGCGAGCAGTCGGAGCAATCCGATGATGCAATCAGTCGACGACATGCTTTCGATCATTAGGTTCAGCGCGGCGGTTGCGAACGTGCGCATGTTGGCGACGCGATCTGTGCTGCCTGTCTCGACGGTGACTGAGCGCTCGACTGGTCCTGCGACTGCGATGCAACTGTGGCCGGCGGCGTCGCCGTAGCGATTGCCGGTGGGGCCGCTTGCGCCGATCTCCGCGATGCTCCAGGTGACTGCGAAGCGAGTGCGGGCGGCGCGCGCGAGGATCATTGCGCCTTCTTCGGTGACCGATTTGATTCCGGCGAAGGCGGAGTCGGGAACGTCGAGCATCGCGCGCCGCGCTTTGAGAGTGTAAACGACGGCGCCGCCGATGAAGTATGCCGACGCGCCGGGGACACTCAGCAGCGCGGCTGAGATCAGGCCGCCGGTGCTCGACTCGGCGATCGCGATGGTCTCGTGCCGGTCTTTGAGCATCACGGCGATTTTTTCCGCGAGCGGAATCAGATCCTGCATGTGAGCCTCTTCGAGTCTTTGAATCGAGGTGATGCTATCGCGCGGCGTATCCGTCGAGGAAGATTGACGTGACGATATCGATCGCGCGATCGGGCGTCGTGTACTCGCGGCCGTAACGATTGATGCCGCGCACCATGCCGAGCAACGCTTCGGCCGCGATGCGCGTGTCGGAACCGGCCGCATCGTGCCGCGCCTGACGCCTTCGTCGAGAACTCCGCTGACCAAGTCGCGACAAGTCGTTGCGCTGAGCGCGATACTGGCGTTCCTGCGAGGGTGGCAGCGCTTTGGGATCGCGCAGCAACGCGAAGAACTGGCGCCGGGTCCAGAAGAATCGGACGGTGTGCCGAACGATCGTCGCGATCTGATCGCGCGTCGAGGTGCATCCCGCCAGCGCCGTGCGAATTTCGCGCTGCAGTTCCGCGAAATCCGTCGATCACCGCCGCCGCGTACAGCTCTTCTTTCGATCTGAACTGGCGGTAGACGCTGCCCTTGCCGACGCCGGCGTGCGCGGCGACCTCGTCGATCAGCACGAGATCGAATTCCCGGTCGGCAAAGAGTTCCGCGGCGCTTTGGAGTATTCTTTCACGCAGGAACGGAGTCGACGGCCTGCCGCGGCCGTCTTTGCGGCGAATCAGCGGCGAAACCGGTAGCCGTTTAACGCTCAAGATTGGAAACCTGCGTTCATCAGATTCGTAGATTCATAATCGGGCTAGTAGATCTCTCGTTACGCCCAGCACATCTGAAATATGGACTGATGAGTCCAAAATTGCAACAATGGATACGGGATCGGCATTTGCTAGTTTGGATACGAGTGCTACGGAGAACATGATGGATTCGAACGGCCCGACGACCGGAAAACCTACCGCCTCGCGATATATGCAGGATGCCGAAGTGCGCCCCTGGACTGACAGAGTTACGATCGATGGAAGACCGTGGCTGGTCGTTCTGATCGTCGCGATCGATTGGAATTTACTACCTGTCCGGACGTAACAGCACTGACTCCGCGCGGCACCTGCGGCCATGGCGCATCCGGTTGTTCCGGTGGCGGCAGTGCCGGCCAAGCTGGGCGATTTGAATCAGTACATCTCCGCGATCGGAACGGTGACGTCTTACAACACGGTCACCGTGAAAAGCCGCGTCGACGGAGCAACTCATAAAGGTAAATTTTACCGAGGGACAAATCGTGAAGGCCGGCGATTTGCTGGCTGAGATCGATCCGCGTCCATACCAGGTGCAGCTGACGCAGGCTCAAGGCACGCTCGCGAAGGATCTGGCGTCGCTCGAGAACAACAAGATCCTGCTTGCGCGCGACAAGGAACTTTACGATCAGAAAATTATCGCGCGGCAGGACCTCGACAATCAGCAATCGCTGGTCGGACAGTTCGCCGGCTCGATCGAGAGCGACAAGGGCGTGGTCGATAACGCCAAGTTGCAACTGATCTACAGTCGGATCACGGCGCCGATTACGGGGCGGGTCGGACTGCGGCTGGTGGACGCCGGCAATATCATTCATGCGACCGACGCGACGGGGCTGGCGGTGATCACGCAACTGCAGCCGATCGCCGTCGACTTCTCGATACCCGAGGACAATCTGCCGAGCCTCGAGACCGCGATGAAGGCGAATCCGCAGTTGCCGGTTGAAGCTTTCGATCGCGACCTCAAGAACAAGCTCGCGACCGGAGCGCTGCTGACGACCGACAACCAGATCGATCAGTCCACCGGCACAATCAAGCTCAAGGCGGCATTTCCCGAACGACGATAACGCGCTGTTCCCGAATCAGTTCGTCAACGCGCGGCTGCTGGTCAGCACTCTCCACAACGAAATTCTGATCCCGGCGGCCGGTCTCCAGCGCAGCCAGCAGGGCTCGTTCGTCTACGTCGTCAAACCGGACAAGACCGTCGAGATGCGCCCGGTGACGGTGGGCGCGACGCAGGGCGACCTGATCGCGACCAGCAAGGGGCTCGCGGCCGGCGACCTGGTCGTGACCGACGGCGTGGACAAGCTGCAGCAAGGATCGCACGTCAGTGTGCAGACCGCGGCGATTCCGCCCGGGAGCGTCACCCCTTGAATCTTTCGCGCCCGTTCATACTGCGGCCGGTCGCGACTTCTCTGCTGATGGTCGGCCTCATGCTCGCGGGGCTCGTCGCTTACGAGCAACTGCCGGTGTCGGCGTTGCCGCAGGTGGATTATCCGACGATCCAGGTCATGACGTTCTACCCCGGCGCGAGTCCGGACGTGATGGCGTCGTCGGTGACCGCGCCGCTCGAGCGGCAATTCGGCGAGGTGCCCGGACTCACGCAGATGACGTCGAACAGCTCGTTCGGCAGCCTCGGTCATCACGCTGCAGTTCGATCTCAACCTGAATATCGACATTGCCGAGCAGGAGGTGCAGGCGGCGATCAATGCGGCGGCGACTTATCTGCCCGCGGATCTGCCGAACCCGCCGGTATACAGCAAGACCAATCCAGCCGACGCGCCGATTCTCACGCTCGCGCTGACCTCGAAGGAATTGCCGCTCGACCAGGTTGAAGATCTCGCCGACACGCGGCTGGCTGAGAAGATCTCGCAACTGCCCGGCGTGGGCCTGGTGAGTATTGGCGGCGGGCAGAAACCTTCGGTGCGCATCCAGGCCAATCCAACTTCGCTCGCGTCATATGGAATCACGCTCGAGGATTTGCGCACTGCTATCGCCGGCGCCAACGTCAACGAGGCGAAGGGAAACTTCGACGGCAAGCAGCAGGCGTACACGATCGGCGCCAACGACCAACTGCTCACGGCCAAGGACTACCTGCCGCTGATCGTCGCATACCACAACGGCGCGCCGGTCAAACTTTCGGACGTCGCCAACGCAGTCGACGACGCCGAGAACGTCAAGGCCGCGGCGTGGATGAACCTGACGCCGGCCGTGATCGTCAACGTGCAGCGCCAGCCCGGCGCCAATATCATCGCGGTCGTCGATCGCATCAAGGCGCTGATGCCGCGCTTGCAGGCGTCGCTGCCCGCGTCGGTGAAGGTGCAGATTCTCACCGATCGCACCACCACGATTCGCGCGTCGGTGTCGGACGTCCAGTTCGAGCTGATGCTGACCGTCGCGCTGGTCGTGATGGTCATCTTCCTGTTTCTGCGCAGCCTGTCGGCGACGATCATCCCGAGTATCGCGGTGCCGCTCTCGCTGATTGGAACGTTCGGCGTGATGTACCTGCTCGGCTACAGCCTGGACAACCTGTCGCTGATGGCGCTGACGATTTCGACCGGCTTCGTGGTCGACGACGCGATCGTCATGATCGAAAACATCTCGCGCTTCATCGAGGAAGGCGACAAACCGCTCGAAGCCGCGCTCAAAGGCGCCGAGCAGATTGGTTTCACGATCCTGTCGCTGACCGTCTCGCTGATCGCGGTGCTGATTCCGCTGCTGTTCATGGGCGACATCGTCGGCCGGCTGTTCCGCGAGTTCGCAGTCACGCTGGCGGTGACGATCCTGATGTCGGCGGTCGTCTCGCTGACGCTGACGCCGATGATGAGCGCGAAGCTGCTCCGCCATACGCCCGAGGATCAGCAGACCTGGTTCTATCGCAAGTCGGAGAAGAGTGTTCGAAGACACGATCGCGTTTTACGGACGCACGCTCGAATGGGTTCTCGAGCACGAATGGGAAACGCTGATGGTCGCGATCGGCACGCTGGTGCTGACGATCGTGCTCTACATCGTCGTGCCCAAGGGATTTTTTCCGGTGCAGGACACCGGCGTCATCCAGGGCGTTTCCGAAGCGCCGCAGAACGTGTCGTTCGCCGCGATGGCGCGCGGGCAGCAGGATTTGGCGCGAATTATTTTGCAGGACCCGGCGGTCGAGAGCCTGTCGTCATTCGTCGGAATCGACGGCACCAACACCACCGTCAATAGCGGACGCATACTGATCAACCTGAAGCCGCTCGACGTGCGCAAGGTCGATATCACGACGGTGATCAACCGCCTGCAGCCGAAGTTGGTGGCCGCCAACGGCCTGACGCTGTACTTGCAGCCGGTGCAGGATCTCACGGTCGAAGACCGCGTGAGCCGCACGCAGTATCAGTACAGCCTCGAAGATCCGAGCGCCGACGAGCTGAACACCTGGACCGAGAAGCTGGTCGACCAAGCTCAAGACGATTCCCGCGCTGCGCAACGTCGCGACCGACCAGCAGAACGACGGCTGGGAGGAGCATATCGTCATCGATCGGTTGACGGCGTCGCGCCTCGGTATCACGCCGAACCTGATCGACAACACGCTGTACGACGCGTTCGGGCAGCGGCAGGTGTCGACGATGTTCACGCAGCTCAATCAGTATCACGTGGTGCTCGAAGTCGCGCCGGAGTTTCAGCGCAATCCGCACGCGCTCGACGACTATCTATATTCGATCGAATACCGGCGGCGAGGTGCCGCTGAGCGCCTTCACTCGATTTCGAGCCGGGTGCGTCGCCGCTGGCCGTCAATCATCAAGGACAGTTTCCCGCGGTGACGATCTCGTTCGATCTCGCGCCGGGCTATTCGCTGGGCGACGCGGTCACCGCGATCGACAACGCGCGCCAGCAAATCGGGATGCCCGCGAGCATCGAGGCTTCGTTCCAGGGCACCGCCGCGGCGTTTCGCGCGTCGCTGACCAACGAGCCGCTGCTGATCCTCGCGGCGCTGATCACCGTGTACATCGTGCTCGGCGTTCTCTACGAGAGTTACATCCATCCGGTCACGATTCTCTCGACGCTGCCGTCGGCGGGCGTCGGCGCGATCCTGGCCTTGATGATCTGCGGTCAGGATCTGAGCGTGATCGCACTCATCGGCATCATCCTGCTGATAGGTATCGTGAAGAAGAACGCGATCATGATGATCGACTTCGCGCTCGAAGCTCAGCGCCAGGAAGGCAAGCCGCCGCGCGAGGCGATCTACCAGGCCTGCCTGCTGCGCTTCCGGCCGATCATGATGACCACGATGGCGGCGTTGCTCGGCGGATTGCCGCTGGCGCTGGGCACGGGCGTCGGCTCGGAGTTGCGCCGCCCGCTCGGTATCGCGATCGTCGGCGGCTTGCTCGTCAGCCAGGTGCTGACGCTCTACACGACGCCGGTGATTTTCCTGACCTTCGACCGCATGGCGACGCGGTTTGCCAATTGGCGGGCAAAAGGAGCCGTTCCGGAAACCGTTCCAGCGCAAGCGTCATGAGCATTTCCGAACCGTTCATAAGAAAGCCGGTCGCGACCACGCTGCTGACGATCGCGCTCGCACTCTCGGGTGTGATCGCGTTTCGGCTGCTGCCGGTTTCGCCGTTGCCGCAGGTCGAGTTCCCGACGATCCAGGTGCAGGCGATGCTGCCCGGCGGAAGTCCGGAAACGATGGCGTCGTCGGTGGCGACTCCGCTCGAGCGCCAGTTCGGCCGCATCGCAGGTCTGACGGAACTCACTTCGACCAGTTATCTCGGCACCAGCAGCATCGTTTTGCAATTCGACCTGAACCGCAATATCGACGCCGCCGCGCGCGACGTGCAGGCCGCGATCAATGCCGCGGCCGGACAACTGCCTACGAACCTGCCGAGCAAGCCGACCTATAAAAAGGTTAATCCCGCCGATGCGCCGATCCTGATTCTCGCGCTCACCTCGAACTCGGTGCGCCCCGGACTGATGTACGACGCGGCTGACTCGATCCTCGAGCAGAAGCTCTCGCAAATCGAAGGCGTCGGTCAGGTCACCGTCGGCGGCAGCGCGCTGCCCGGCGTTCGCGTCGAATTGAATCCGACCCAGATGAGCAACCTCGGCATCGGTCTCGAGGACGTGCGGACTGTGCTCGCCGCGGCCAACGCGAACCGGCCCAAGGGCGAACTGGCCGACGACACTCAGACCTGGGGGCTGAGCACGACCGATCAGCTGCTCAAGGCCGAAGACTACCAGCCGCTGATCGTTCGCTATGCGAGCGGTTCCGGCGCGGCGGTTCGGCTTTCCGATATTGCATGGGTCAGGGATTCAGTCGAGAACGTCCGCGCCGCCGGAATGGTCGATGGCAAGCCCGCGGTCCTGATCATCGTATTTCGCCAGCCCGGCGCGAACATCATCGACACTGTCGATCGAGTCTACGCGGCGATGCCGCAACTGCGCGCTTCGATCTCGCCCGCGATCGACCTCGGCGTCGTCATGGACCGCACGACCACCATCCGCGCCTCGGTGCGCGACGTCGAGTTCACCCTGCTGATTTCGATCGCGCTGGTCATCATGGTGGTGTTCCTGTTCCTGCGTAACCTGCGCGCCACGCTGATTCCGGGCATCGTCGTTCCGCTCTCGCTGATCGGAACCTTCGGCATCATGTACCTGCTCGGCTACAGCCTCGACAATCTCTCGCTGATGGCGCTGACGATTTGCACCGGCTTCGTAGTCGACGACGCGATTGTCGTCATCGAGAACATTTCGCGCTTCCGCGAAGAGGGGATGCCGCCGCTCGAAGCCGCAATCAAGGGCGCCGCCGGCATCGGCTTCACGGTGGTCTCGATCAGCATCTCGCTGGTCGCGGTCTTCATTCCGATTTTGCTGATGTCGGGAATCGTCGGCCGGCTGTTCCGCGAGTTCGCGGTGACCTTGTCGGCGGCCGTCACTGGTTTCGTTGGTCATCTCGCTTACGACGACACCGATGATGGCTGCGCAACTGCTCAAGCCGCACGACCAGGAGCAACACGGCCGCTTCTACGTGGCGAGCGAGCGATTTTTCAAAGGCATGCTGGACCGTTACGAGAGCAGCCTCCTGTGGGTGCTCGATCATCAGCCGCTTACGCTGATGGTCGCGCTGGCGACGCTTGGGCTCAGCATTTTTCTGTTCATGGTAGTGCCGAAGGGATTTTTTCCGCAGCAGGACACCGGACGCCTGATGGGCGCGGTGCAGGCCGATCAGGACACTTCTTTCCAGGCGATGCACGATCGGCTGGCCCAGCTGGTCGCCGCCATCGACAAGGATCCGGCGGTCGACAACGTGATCGCATTCACCGGCGGCAACGGCGCAACCAACACCGCGAATATGTTCATCGCGCTGAAGCCCTTGGGCGAGCGCAAGATCAACGCCGACCTGGTCATCGGGCGCATCCGCAAGGAAGTCGCGCACATCGCCGGCGTCAATCTCTACCTGCAGGCGGTTCAGGATTTGCGAATCGGCGGCAGAAGCAGCAATGCGCAATATCAGTTCACGCTGCAGACGGACGATCTCAATGAACTGAACGAGTGGGCACCCAAGGTGCTCAAGAAATTGCGCACCGTTAAAATTCTCACCGACGTCAGCAGCGATCAGCAGAACAGCGGCCTCGAAGCTAACGTCGTCGTCGATCGCGACACCGCGTCACGCCTCGGACTCTCGCAGCAGGCCATCGACGATACGCTCTACGACGCCTTCGGACAGCGGCAAGTGTCGACGATGTTCACGCCGCTCAATCAGTACCACGTCGTGATGGAAGTCGCGCCGCAGTTCTGGCAGAACCCCGAGTCGCTCGACCAGATCTACATGCGTTCCAACACCGGCCAGCTCGTCAGGCTCAGCACCTTCACCCACTTCGCGCCGCAGATGACCGCGCTTGCCGTCAATCACCAGGGTCAGTTTCCGTCGGTGACGATCTCGTTCAATCTCGCGCCGGGCATCGCGCTTGGCGAGGCGGTTGACGCGATCACGCAGGCCGAGTCGCAGATAAAAATGCCCGCCGGGCTTCGCGGGACCTTCCAGGGCACCGCGCAAGCGTTTCAGGACTCGCTCAAGAACGAAGGCTTCCTCATCGCGTTCGCGCTGTTCGCCGTGTATATCGTGCTCGGCATTCTATACGAGAGTTACATCCACCCGATCACGATTCTCTCGACGCTGCCCTCAGCCGGCGTCGGCGCAATCCTCGCGCTGCTCCTGTTCCACATCGAGCTGAGCGTGATCGCGCTCATCGGCATCATTCTGCTGATAGGCATCGTAAAGAAAAACGCGATCATGATGATCGACTTCGCGCTCGAAGCTCAGCGCGGCGAAGGCAAATCGCCGCACGACGCGATCTACCAGGCGTGTGTGCTGCGCTTCCGGCCGATCATGATGACCACGGCGGCCGCGCTGCTCGGCGGCCTGCCGCTCGCACTCGGCAACGGCACCGGCTCCGAAATGCGCCGCCCACTCGGCATCGCGATCGTCGGCGGCCTGCTGGTAAGCCAGGTCCTGACGCTCTACACAACGCCGGTAATCTACCTGTACATGGACCGCGTCAGCGCCGGATGGTCACAGCTATGGCGCCGAGCCCTCGGCCGCCCCGCCCCGGCGCCGACCGAGTCGCATGTCGCCGACTGACTCGTAGCGCGAAATCAAATTCGTGCTAACATCTCCCGGTCGTTGGGCGCTCCGATACCGTTCACGTGCGATCGGTGTCCGGGTCGCACGCCCTAAGGGGAGACTCGTGGCTCTGGTTAACTGTCAGAGGTGTGCACGGCAGATTTCGACGACAGCGATTCGATGCCCCGGTTGTGGGGCACCAGGACCGGCTGCGGGAACAGTGGATGATCCTCCAACTCGAGCATCTGGCACCGCACCTGAGATCGACGGCAAACAGATGGCTGAGCAATCCGATCCTTCGCAGAGCCGTATGAATCCGCGGTTGAGGACAAGTCTGGTCGTTCTCTTCGGCGTGGCGGGACTGATCGTCTTTCGATGGATTCACGGGTCCGGATCTTCCGCCGAGCGATATTTCCCACTTAAGCAAGGGTCGACCTGGAAGTGCCGCGTATCGGCGACCATTCATTCATTGCCGGTTTCAGGAGAGGTGACCATTGTCAATCTGGCTGCTCGCGATCTTCAAGGTACTACGGTCGTTCCGCAAACGAGCGATACGACCTTCGGCGCAATATTCGGGATAGCGCTGCCGAAAACAATGGCGGTAATATTTTTTGCCAACGATAAAAACGGAATTCGCGAGATTGCCTATCAGGAAAGTAAAGACGTCGAGCCGAAGCCACTGCTAAGTTACATTCTGAAGTACCCGATCGAAGTCGGCACACGATGGACCGACAGGGTGAAGACCCAACTGCTCAAACGGGAACTCCCAATATCTGTGCAGAGTTCCATCGTGAGCACCACCGATCAGGTGATTGTGCCGGCGGGCGCATTCAATGACTGCATACGGGTGAAGGAGATCGGCAAAACCGATGCCGATTCGTCAGGGACGTTCGTCTCCGTAGAAGGAAATGCGTGGTTCGCGCGCGATGTCGGGCTGGTCAAGGAAATCTACACCGAGAGCGGCAGCGATTCTTCAGACAAGCAGACATTGGTTCTTGAACTCGAAGAATTCAAACGCTGACGCAACTGAATAGAGCGCATGCGTTCATCGGCTACTTGAGCAATGACGGCGGTCGCTTCGTCACCCAGTTGGTCGCTTGATCGTATGCGTGCGCGAGTTGCATGCAGGCCATCTCGGCGTGATTTGGGCCTACGATCTGAATGCCCATCGGCAGGCCGTGCTTGTTGAAGCCGGCCGGGACGCTGAGCGCGGGGCAGCCGGACATCGAGATCGGAATCATCACTTGCATCCAGCGATGGTAAGTATCCATCGCGACGCCGCCGACTTCTTTCGGCCAGTGTGTCGTCGCGTCAAAGGGGAAAACCTGGCCGGCGGGCGCGATCATGAAATCGTATTTCTCGAAGAACGCGCGCATCGCTTGATACCACGCAGTGCGCGTCCTCGATGCGATCGCGACGTCCATCGCCGTTGTGCGCAGGCCGTTTTCGATCTCCCACTGCAGCTCGGGTTTCATCAGCGCGCGCTGCGCAGGATCGGGATAACTCGCACGGAACTCAGCCGCGATTTGCCAGCCGCGAAGTGTCAACCAACTCTGCCACACGCGCTCGAGCGGATAGTCGAGCGTCGCTTTTTCCACGCTGCATCCGAGCGCTTCGAAGACCTTGAGCGACCCTTCGCAGAGTTCGAGCACTCCTGGATCGAAGGGAATTTGTCCGCCGAAATCACCGACCCATCCGATGCGCGTGCCTTTGAAGTCGCGCTCGAGCGGGCCGGCGAACTCGGCGGGATCCTCGCGAATCGAAAGCGGCGCGCGCGCGTCGTATCCGGCAATCACCGATAGCAACATCGCAAGGTCCGGCACCGTGCGAGCCATCGGCCCGTGCACTGAAATCGACGGTATGAAAACTTCGTAGAACTGCGACGGCACCCGGCCCGACGAAGTGCGGAACCCGAACACGTTGTTCCACGCCGCGGGATTTCGCAGCGAGCCGCCGTTGTCGCTGCCGTCCGCGACCGGGATCATCCTGAGCGCGAGCGCGACGGCCGCGCCGCCACTGCTGCCGCCGCAGGTCTTCGATTGATCGTACGCGTTGAGCGTGGTGCCGAACACGGGATTGTAGGTTTGCGATCCAAGGCCAAACTCCGGCACGTTCGTCTTGCCGATAATGATCGCGCCGGCGCGCCGAAGTCGCTCGACCAGGATCGAGTCGTCGCGCGGGAAGAAATTCTTGAACAGCGGCGATCCCATCGTAGTGCGGATGCCGCGGGTCGGCTCGAGATCCTTCACCGCATGCGGAAAGCCGTGCATCCAGCCGAGATACTCGCCGCGCGCGAGTTGCGCATCGCGATCCTTCGCCTGCTCGACCAGATGTTCGCGCGGCTGCAATCGAGACGATCGCATTGACGCGCGGGTTCAGGCGCTCGATCTGATCGAGGTACGCGTTCATCACCTCGACGCACGAAATCTGTTTCGCTTTGATCGCGCGCGACAGCGCGACCGCCTCGAGGTTTACAATTTCCGGCATGCTCACGATTTCGACTTGGCGTTGTCGCACTTCTGCGCGACGTCCCATCCAAGCTCCGCGGTAATTCGCGCCTTCGCTCCACGCAAGGCGGCGTCGGGACCGCTCGCATTGCCGAGTTTCGCGCGCATCGCAATTCCCTGCGCGATCGCGGCGCCGCGAAAGAACGAGAACGCCACGAAGAACATCAGATCGGGAACGCCGGCTCGTCCGACGCGCCGGCAGTATGCGGCAAGAAATTCCTCTTCGCTCGGGAATTCCCATCGCCCTCAGATCGATGCCTTGAAAACTCGACACGCCGTCGATGCCGGGCGGGCAATGGTAAGCGACGGCAGACCCACGCCAGGTCGCTCAGCGGATGCCCCAGTGTCGAGAGTTCCCAATCAAGCACCGCGACGACGCGCGGCTCGACTCGGATGAAAGATAATGTTCTCAATTCGATAATCGCCATGCGCGATCGTCGTCTCGATCATCCGTGGGAATATGCCGCCCGAGCCATTCGATCAGGCGATCCATTTCAGGAATCTCGTCGATCTTCGACGCCTCGTATTGCTTCGACCATCGCGCGAGCTGGCGCTGCAACATATGCCTGCGGCCGGCCGTAGTCGCCAAGTCCCACCGCGCGCAAAATCGACCTTGTGCAGTCGTGCAAGCACGTCGTTCATCGAGTCGTAGCACGCGGCGCGTTCGTGTCGGGCTGGAGTCGGGCATCATCGGATCGCGCATGATGCGTCCGTCGACAAAATCCATCACGAAAAACGCGGTGCCGATAACGCTCGGCGTCCTCGCACAGGAGATGCACGCGCGGAACCGGCACATCGGTCGTCGCGAGCGCCTTGATGATTCGATATTCGCGCTCGACCTGATGCGCCGATTGCAGCAGAGTGCCCGGCGGTTTCTTGCGCATGACAAATCGCGCATCGGGAGTCTCGAGCAGGAAAGTGGGATTCGATTGTCCGCCGACAAACTGTCGCACGGTGAGCGGACCGCGAAACTCGGGCATCCGCTCGCGCAGATAACGTTCGAGCGAGGCTACGTCGAAGCGATGATTCTCGCGGACCGCTGAGAGGTCGTAGTTGAGTGGCATCACCTGCACCTTGTCCCCCTCGCCTGAACGGAGCGGGCTAGGGGAGAGGTTATTTGCTCCCCGTCTGAGTTGGCTGCGCAGCCGGACTATTCTCGGGTTCCAGCACGCAGCTCTGAATCTCACTCTGCGCCTTGTCGGTGTCGACGGGATTTAGATGCGGGACCGCCGTCAGCCAGCCCCATCCAAGTTCTTCCCTGACGTAGTAGGAGCGCCGCTCGGTGTTGAATTCGACTTCGTCGGCGGTATCGGTCTCGATGGTGCAGGAGACCTTCTCGCCGGCTGGAACGATGAACGCGTGATAGCCGCCCGGGCCGATGCGCGCGGTATCTTCACCGCATGTTACCGCGGGGCGAAGCTCGACCGACCCGTAGCTGTAAGGCCGATACACGTAAATCACCGCAGTGCCCGGCGGTGACGAGGCTCTTTCAAACGGTTGTCCCTGCACCGCGCATCCGAAGCCGAGGGTCGCGAGAGCGCCGAGAAAAAATAGCAGTAGTCGGCGATTCATTGGTGGATAGATGCTGTAGGAGATTTACCGGCGCTGGCCGCGGCCTGCGCCAATCGCGCCTCATCCTTATAAAGCTTCTGCTCGATCCTTTGCCGGACCGCGATGCGCGCCGCGTCATCCACTTCCTTGTGAGTGGGCTGCTGATACATGTTGTACGACTTCGAGACGTGCTCCTTCGCGGTGTAGTCGCCAAGGATCAGTGTCGCCCGCGCTCACCGACAAAGACGCGAAGGCGGTCACACCGATATCGCCGAGCGGAGCACCGACCAGGTTGGCCGGATCGAGCGCCGAAATTGCCAGCGGGACGTGATAGTCGTCGTGGGTCAATTCTTCGCGATAGGTGAACGTCACCGGAGAGCTATCCGACAGGGACATCGCGACGGCGGGCGGAAGATCAGCGGGGTCGCCCGAGAGCAGCTTGCCCTTGAAGGACAACGCATGAGCGGGCACGTCGGCGACCTTGGGCGCGATCACAAGTTCCGCGTGCGATTGATCCGCGAACGCCGTTTGCGTCTGCGATTGTGATTGGGTCGATTGTTGGGTGCTACATCCCGATACGGCCAGCGCAGCAAGAAAGACCGCGAGAACAAATATATGTCTCATCACCTGGCGGCGCCGCGCCTTTAATATCCTCGCAGCGCCATATCCAAATAGTATCAGAAATCCGGGCGCTGCTTGACGATGCCGCCGGCGACGTAAACCGTTCCGCCCAGCATTTGTTCGACCTCCAGCTCTTGCAAAATGGCTTCGAGATGGCTCCACGGACGCGCGAGGCCCTCGAGTGTGCTGGTCGATCGCAGCGCGGCGTTCCATACGAACAGGTTCAGCGGCATCGTGCGAACCGGCGCCCATTTGAGTCCGGCCGCAACGATCCGGGCGCCGGGTTTGAGATGGCCGACGACGTTGGCGAGCGCCTTGGGCGTGCGCATTATGTCGTGCGTGAAATGAAACAGCGCCGCGTCGGCGGCAAACGGAATCGCCGCCTCCTCGACTGAAGCCGAGACGAACTCGACGTTCCTCCAACTGTTCTCATCCGCCCGCGCACGCGCCCGCTCGAGCATCTCGGGACTCTGCTCGATACCGACGATCGAGCCGGTGGGGCCAATGAAACTTTCCAGAGCCGTCAAGCTCAGCCCGGTGCCGCATCCGACATCCAAAACCCGATCGCCCTTTTTCAGACGCATCAACTCGATCGCGCGATGCCGCACCGGCTCGAACAACAAGAGCTCGAGATCGTAGATGCGCGCGCGCGATCGATACTGCCGCAGCGCAGTCGAGCGGTTCGGCGTCAGCCAGCGCGTCAGCCGTTGAAACGGTTGCGATCGATCGTCGGAATCCGGGGCCACCTTCGATGCCTCTTACTACGAAGTATCACGAAAGCAGGCTGGCTCCGATGGAGACGAGATGCCGGATTGTAGCAATTCGTGTCTATTTGGCGCGGCTGATTTCTTATGATAGACCTGATGAAGCACCTACGCGAATAAAATGCGCCGAAAAGAAAATTAGGCGAGGAAATTGAGAGGGCGATCGGTTGGGAAGGTTGATGCTGGGGGCGGCGGCGCTGGTCGCAGTGCTCTCAGGTTCGGGAATCGTTGGCCACGCGGCCGCGGCACCACAGCAGTTGCGCGCAACCCGCTCGGGCGTTGCTGCACGAGCGTTGGAGGCGGGCTTCAGCGGGACGTTTCTTTACCGCAACGATAATTTCCGCACCGGGCAGAACCTCGCGGAAAGCATTCTGACTCCGGCGACGGTTAACCCTTCGCAATTCGGCCTGCTGTTCACCGACGCGATCGACGCGGCCGCGTACGCGCAGCCGCTTTACGTGCCAAGCGTCGCGATCCCGAACGGTGGAACGCACAACGTCGTGTACGTCGCGACGGAAAACGACAGCGTGTATGCATTCGACGCCGATCAGGCGGGCCCCGCGCTCTGGCACAGGAGCTTCATCGATCCAGCCCATGGAATTACCGCGGTGCCGGCATCCGATCTCGGATGCGGAGACCTGACGCCTATCATTGGGATCACCGCGACGCCCGTGATCGATCCGATCGCCGGGACTCTCTACGTCGTTTCCAAGGTCAAGCTCGGCCCGGGCAGTTACCAGCAACAGCTTCACGCACTGGACATCACGACCGGCCTCGAGAAACCGAATAGTCCGGTGACGATTGCGGCGAGTGTGCCGGGAACCGCGAGAGGACGCTGTCAACGGCATCATTTCGTTCAATCCATTGCTGCAGAACGATCGGCCGGCGTTGACGCTCGCGAACGGCGTGGTTTACCTCAGCTTCGCATCGCATTGCGACATCGGCCCGTACCATGGATGGATTCTCGGCTACGACGAAACAACGTTGGCGCAGGAAGTCGTGTACAACACCACGCCCAATGGCGGCGACGGCGGCATCTGGGAATCAGGATGCGGTCCGGGTGTCGATACCAACGGCGACTTGATCACGATCACCGGCAACGGAACCTTCGACACCGGCACGCCCACCGTCAATTATGGCGACAGCTTTTTGCGGCTGACACCCGGCGGCGGAACGATGTCCGTCTCCAGTTTCTTCACGCCGCTCAACGAGCTCCTGCTCGAAGACGACGACCTCGATATGGGTTCCGGCGGCAATCTGCTGCTGCCCGATCAGCCAGGGCCGAATCCTCATCTGATGGTCGGCGTCGGCAAGGTCGGCACCCTCTACCTTGTGAATCGCGACAGTATGGGCGGATTCAATGCTGCCAATGATCAGATGGTGCAGGAACTGCCCGCTGCCGTAGGTGGAATGTTCAGCACGCCCGCGTACTGGCAGGGGATGGCGCCGAATGTTGGCCTGCAGAACATGATCTACACGATCGGTATATTCGACGTGCCCAAAATGTTCGTGATTGCCAACGGACTGATCCAGATACCACCTGCGTCGAAGGCGCAGAACTTTCCTTTTGGTTTTCCGGGCGCGTCGCCGGTTATTTCCGCCAATGGCACGACCGGCGGCATCCTATGGGCGATCGACAGTTCAGCGTGGAGTTCGGCTGGTACCGCGATTCTCTACGCCTTCGATGCGACCAACCTGAACACCGAGCTGTATGACAGCAACCGGTTCAGCGCGGACAATCCAGGGCCGGCAGTGAAGTTCACGGTACCGACGGTAGCCAACGGATCGGTTTACCTGGGAACGCAGACCCAGTTAGCCGTGTTCGGATTGTTATCCGCTGCAAGGCCGACCGCGACTGCCACTCCTACATCCACTCCTATGGTGACTGCATCGCCAACTGTAACTGCTACTGCTGACACTAGCGCCAGTGCAACCCCGACTGCGACAGCTATTCCGAACTACGCTGTCATTTCGCGCGAAACCAACGGGACGTCCACCGGCTTCACCGATATTCCTGGGACGTCGACCACCTTCTCGCTAGGTGCGGGAGTCCAAAACAACGACCTTGTCTTGCTGGAAGTTATAAGTACCAATAAGGGAGCTGCGATCACTCCTCCTAGCGGCTTTAGCCTGGTCAGCTTGTCTCAAGCGGATTACTTCCAGCTGGCAGTCTTTGAACAGGTGTGGCAGACAGGAGACGCCACCACCGGCATACCTCTCTCGTGGGCTGGTAATGCGTTCGTTACCTGGGCCACCAAGGCCTATGTCAACGCGGATCCGACGCCGGTATTGGTAAGTGCCACGAATAACGGTCCTAACAACAGCCTCTGCGACTTTCCAAGTGTTACACCGAGCACGCCAACCGACATGCTTGTAATGATTTGCGGGAACAACAACTTTGGTTCGCTAAGCACCTTCAGCGAAGGCAGTTTGAATGTCCAGTATGTGTCGGATATGGGATGGGCTATCGGTGATGGAGACTACCTGCTTGGTTCGGGAAGTGCCACAAACGACCAGACCGCTCCTTTAAGTACTGGATCCAACACGAATTGGGAAAGTGTGTCTATCTCGATCAAGCCCGCAATGACAACAACTCCTACACCCGCCGCCACGGCGACCAGGACTGCTACATTGACAGCAACCAAAACTCCGACGGCGACGGCTACGCGGACTGCCACGGCAACTTCGACTGTAACTGCGACGCCAAGAGCTACGGCAACCAAGACTGCGACTGCTACCGCCACGGCAACAGCTACAATCACAGCTACTTCTACCGCGACCAGGACCGCCACGCATACAGCGACGGCGACAGCGTCGACAACCCGGACAGCTTCGGCTACTCCAACTGCGACTCCGACTACAAGCATGTCGCTGACCGCTTCACTCGCATTCGGCAACGTTGCCGTAGGCCAGACAACGACAAAGACTCTGACGGTCAAAAATACTGGCGCGACCAACTCGCTGATCATCTCAAGCGCGGCACTGTCCGATCCTCCGGAATACACGTTAAGTGGCACAGGGACTTGCGGCACGATGCCGATTTCGATCGCGCCCAGGACGAATTGCACGCTGGGTGTGTCATTCACACCTGACGCGGTCGGCGCTCGCGGCGCCACGCTGATGATCTCCGACAACGCCACGACCAGTCCGCAACACTCGGCGTTGTCTGGCATTGGCATCGCGGATATGTCTTTGTCGAAGACCAGCCTGGCATTCGGAAGCGTGAAGTTCGGAGTTAAGTCGTCGGAGCTCCTTAGCTTGATCAATCATCAGACGCAGCCGATTAGTCTTAGCGAGAAGTTCACTGGTGCGAATGCCGGTGATTTCACTGTCAGCGGCGGCACTTGCGGTGCGACTCTTGCCGCCAGCAGCGTCTGCTCGATCATCGTAACCTTCACTCCCGAAGCGCTGGGAACTGAATCGGCGATGCTTACCGTTTCCGACACTCCTGACCCGCTAAGTCCTTATGTGCTCGCGCTCAGCAGCGGGCCGACGATCCCGGCGACAGTCGCTCCGGCCACGCTGGCGTATGGCACGCTGACGACAACGTCCAAGACACTAAATGCAACGGTCACCAATTTGTCGTCATCTTCGTTGTCCTTGAGCACGAGCTTCAGTGGCGCAAACGCGGGCGACTTTGCAGTGATGGGCGGCACTTGCGGCAGTACTGTCTCGCCGAGTTCGCACTGCACGATTGCGGTGAAGTTCAAGCCAACCGCCGGGGGAGCGGCCGAGAGCGCGAGCATGGCGGTAAGCATCGGCAACGATCCGACCAGCCCGCATAGCATCAGCCTCACTGGCACCGGTCCTGGCAGTTAGGTAGCTGCTAGCTGGCGGCCGAGTGCGGAGGCGCGCCGGCGGTCGGCTTGCGGCTCATTCGGAGGCGGCGGCCGGTCAGGCGAACTCCGGTGTTTTCGTCGACTACCAGTGGGCGCACTTCGCGGCCCGTTTCGTTGTCGACGAGAATCACCGGCGGACCATTCTCGCCCCATAGCCAGTCGCTGCCCCATCGCCACATCGCGGCGAGCACGTCCCAGAACGCCTTGCCCTTGTCCGTCAGGCGATACTCGAAGCGCGGCGGATGCTCCTCGTAGGCAACTTTCTTGAGAAGACCTTCTTCGACCAGTCGATCGAGCCTGCGTGCGAGCACTGCGCGCGGGACTTTCAGCGCGCGCTGGAAATCCTCGAAGCGGCGGCGGCCCGCGAACGCCTCGCGCATCACCAGCGGCGTCCACCAATCGCCGACCAGGTCGGTGGTGCGTGCGATTGGGCACGGCCACTGATCGAAGCGAGTTCGCCGCATCAGGCAAGCGCCTCGATCCGCGCCGGCACGTGTTTGTGAAACGGCGTGCCCGCGAACCAATCGCGATCCTCGGTCACCGTCAATTCGTTGGGCGCGACGCCATGCTGAAATTCCTGACCTTCGCGATCGGGGTACCACAGGCCGGTTCCGTTCGGCAGCGCGACGTGACCCGGCAGCATCGTATCCGTCAGCTCGACTACGCTCTCCGCGCTCGCACGCTTGGTCGTGATACGCACGCGGCCGCCGCTTTGGACTCCAAGTGCGGCGGCGTCGGCCGGGTTCATCCAGAGCGCGCCCGCCGGATCCTTCGGACGCCAACCCGGATCGCGGATGATCGTGTTGGCGGTGCCGGAGCGCCGCTGACCCGCCGAGAGCACGAACGGAAACTCAGGATCGTGAACCGGACGCTCGTCGCGCAGTGATTTAAGCTCGGGCATCAACTCGGCGATCGTCAGATTGATCTTATTGTCGTGAATCCTGCGCCAGGTTTCTTCGTACGGATCGACGCTCATCACGACGCCCGAACGACTCTTTCATAATCGCGTCGAACAACGCGTTTACGAGTGCGGGACCTTCTTCGCTGAAGCCCGCGCGACGCAACGACTCCGGATATCTGCGCGCGAAGTTGAGCGCGATACCGAACAGCGACGCGGCATTTTCGTTTCCAGCTCCCAGCGTCGGGCCGAGCGTCTCATACAGCAGCACCGTCATCACTTCCGCCAGATGAGGCCGCTCTGACACGACTCGCATCAGCTCCATCGCATAGGCGAACCTTCCTTTGGCGGCGGCCGCGTGCAGAGGAGCGACGTCCTCATCGGTCATCGCGCCAATCGCGCGAACCAGTCGGCGATGAATCTCACCTTCGGGCAGCGTCCCCGGCAGCGCATCGAGAATCGGCGCGCGCAGCGTGAACGTGTTCGCGTATTCCGTGTCGGTATGAAACGCCGCGCCGAAGAAAGTCGCTTCCCATTTTTCGTACTGCGACGACGCCGGCAGAACGTAGTGCGCCTCGCGCGCAGTCTCGCTCATCGCAACGTCGATGACGACGACGAATTCGAGCGCCCGCAACGCTTCGCGCATCCGCGTGCTGTCGGCGACCGAGTGCGCGGGATTTTCGCTCTCGACGAGCATCGCGCGGAAACGCTTGGGATGGTCGGTCAGGATTTCATCGGGGATCACGTTGGCCGGGATCATCCCGCCGATAATCCGATGCCCGCCGACCGGACTCGTCTGCGACGACAGCGCGCCGCCGAACATCCCGGTCAGACTCGTTCCCGCATTCATCGCGCCGGCCTTCCCGACATTTCCGGTCACCGCGAAGAGCAGTTTCTCCAGGTACGAGTTGAGCGTGCTGTGGAGCGACTGCTCGATACCGAGATCTTCGTAAACCGAAACGCTCGAGGCCCGCGCGATTCGACGTGCCACGTCGCGCACCAGAGCCTCCTCGAGGCCCGCGCGCGCGCAATAATCCGCGACCGGAACCTCGTTCAGCGCCGCGAACAGTTCATCGCTGTTCTGCGTGCGCTCGCGAATGTAGTCGTGATTGATCAGATCCTCTTGTACGAGCACCCCAAGAATCGCCGACGAGACAGAAAGCGTCGGTGCCGGGACGTACCCGCAAATGGTAATCGGCCATCTCCGCAGTCTCGGTGCGGCGCGGATCGATCACGACCAGCGCGCGATTCGGGTCGGCCGCGATGTCGCGAAGTATCGGACGCGCGCGCTGAAAGCCATGCGACTGCCACGGATTCTTGCCGACGAATACCGCGACCTCCGCTTGCTGATAGCTTCCGCCGAGTCCCGTCCCGAATAGCTGATGGTCCACCCAGAACTCGCCGGTCTTTTCCTGCGCCAGCGCGTTCGAGCTGAATACCGAGCCGAGCGCGCGCCGCGTCGACGCACCGTAACTGCCGCACAGATGATTGCCCTGTCCGCCGCCGCCGTAATAGAAGATGCTCGCGCCGCCATAGGTGTCGCGCACTTTCTTGAACCCTGCCGCGACCTCGCGAATCGCCGTGTCCCAATCGATTTCCTCGAAGGTGCCATCGGGACGCCGCCGCAGCGGTGAGGTCAGCCGATCCCTGCCGTTCTGGTAGTAGTCGATTCGCTGCGCCTTCTCGCAGGCGTAGCCCTTCGACGCGACGTGCTCGCGATTTCCGCGCACGCGAGTGATATGGCGCCCGTCGAGCTTCACCTCGACGCCGCAGTTCACGCTGCACAGGATGCAAATAGTTTTCTGCCAGTCGTCGCTCATGGCGGGCCTCCCTAAGTTCATCTAGAGAACTAAATAGTTCAACAAGAGAATGAACTACATTTTAACTGGAGGCAAACGTCAGAAAATTTCGGCGCCGGCTAGACCTGAAAATCTTTGACGTTGCCGCAATAATCGCTCCCAGGTTGGAAATGCGTCTCGCAGGCAGCAAAACAGACGTCGAATGCTCGATTTCAGATTGTTTCGCTAAATCGCGATTCTCGGCTGCATCCTGACAAGCAGCGATGTGAAGCGCAGAAAAAATTACTGCATGTTGGGAGATAATTACCGCTGCCCAAAATATCGGAGTTTGATTCGAGAATCTCGTACTTAAGAGGCAGGCACGCGGTTTGCGAAATAGGCGGGACTCAACGTGGCCAAAAGGGCTCGCCTATGAGTTGAAAAACATGCGATGACCTCGGGGCGTCACTTAGTCATTTGGAATCCCGTTCGTAGCGTCGAGAGGTAAACTCAAATGGACCACAAGCCAGCACACAACCCAGAGTCGGAACCTTCATCGAGCGAAAAGATTCCAGGACCGCCGCAACCGTCGCATAGCAGGCGCGCTTTTCTCAAAGGGCATCGGCGCGGCCGGTGTTGCCGCTCCGTTCGTGGCGATTGCAACCAGGGCCGCTGCGGGACGGCCGAAAATTCCCGACGTCCTTTCGGATCCTCACTCTCAGACACTCGACCTCAAGAATCGTCGCGACGAGGCATTCAACCAACGCCTTAACTGCGGCGGCGGACGATCACAAGGTCAAGGTACCGCCTCATCCCAACAACGGAGACGAGAAGCGCCGTATCCGTCGGGAATCGCGAACTACACCAAGGGCTTCGCGCACAACTCGTTCGGCGAAGTCGATCCAAACGTCTACGCGAGCTACCTGGCGGCGGTGAAAACCGGTAAGCGTGCGGACTTCGACTCTTTGCCGATGGGCGGCACCGAGCCGCTGGTCGATCCGCAGGCCGGCATTGCCTTCGACCTCGAGACTTACGACTCGTCGCAGAATTCGATTCCGCCGTTCGACACGCTGACCAGTCCCGGCCTCGCCGCGCAAATGATCGAGACCTACTGGCATGGCGCTGACGCGCGACGTCCCGTTTTCGCAATACGGAACCGACCCGACGATTGCCGCCGCGGCCTCGGAGTTGTCGGGACTCTCGGCATACACGGGTCCACGAATCGGCGGCAACGTTACGCCGCAGTCTGTGTTTCGCGGCTTCACCGCCGGCGACCTGATCGGTCCCTACATCTCGCAGTTCTTGATTCAGCCGTTTAGCTACGGAGTGATTCCGTTCGCGGGCTACAAGACCACGCTGCCCGGCGATTTCGGAACCGATGCCGGGTCGTGGCTGAACATTCAGAACGGCGCGCCCGCGCCGCTGCAGAGTTCAGCAATCCTGATCCGACAACTGAGGTATCTGCCGCACCGCGCGCGACCTTGCGGAATATGTTCACAACGACGTGCCCTACAGGAACACCTCAACGCGGCACTGATGCTGCTCAAGATGAAAGCGCCGCTGAATTCCGGAAATCCCTATCCGCCGACGCTCAAATCCGAAACCGGTTTCATCACGTTCGGTTTCCCGATGGTCGAGGTGCTGGTCGCCGAAGTGATCGCACGCGCGCTGAAGAACGCATGGTTGCAGAAATGGTTCATCCATCGCATGGCGCGTCCCGAGGAAACTGCCGGACTGGTGCATTTTACGAAAACCGGTCAGAAGAGTTATCCGCTCGATAGCAGCGTGTTGAACTCGAAAGCGGCCGCGGCAGTCTTCTCGCGTGACGGCAACTATTTCATCCCACTGTCCTATCCCGAGGGATGCCCTCTACATCCGTCCTATCCATCGGGCCATGCCACCGCCGCGGGTGCGGCGGTCACGGTGCTCAAATGGTTTTTCGATGAGACCTTCGTAATTCCCCATCCCGCTGACCACAACCTCCGACGGCACGCGGACTGATGCCCTATACCGGCTCTGACGCCAGTCAGCTGACAGTCGGTGGAGAACTCAACAAGCTTGCGTCCAACGTCGGAATGGGCCGCGCGTCGTCGGGAATCCACTGGCGCCAGGACATCGTGCAAGGAATGTTGCTGGGCGAAGCGGTAGCGGTGAGCCTGCTGAGAGACCAGGCGCACCTATATAACGAGAACTACACCGGCTTCACCTTCACCGGCTTCAACGGCAACAAGGTCAGGCGTTT
>CAWFDW010000003.1:0-442753 GCA_963814715.1 uncultured delta proteobacterium | reverse complement strand
AAGCGAAGTCCATATCAGCGGGGATGTCTTTGGGAAAGGAAAGGCCCCGGCGCGACGGCCGGGGCCTTTGAGATCACGACACTACGATCCTCAGATCACGGTGCGTTCAGGTTCACGTTCGCGCACGGTCCATCGACGTGGGTCTGCACCAGGGCGGTGCCTGAGTTGTTCAGCGCCTTCAACGACGCGGTGCTGCCGCGGCATCCCATGTCGACGCCGTCTGATGAGTTCTTGTTCGTGGTCACGCCGGAGAAGATGCCCCACTTGTTGGTGCCCAAATTGACGCCGGATCCGCCGTTGCCGTTGGATTTGCTCGCGACGACCATGTCGTCGCCACTGCTCATCTGTATTCCGTCGCCGCCATTTTTCGAGGCGGTCGATCCGACCACGCCGTTGTCACCGTCGTTCAATTCGATACCGATGTCGGAATTTTTCTGGACTTTGCTGGCAATCACGAAGTTGCAGCAGTCTTCCATATCGCACGCCGACGCCGCCGTTGTGGCTTACGGTGCTGGCGACCAAGGTGTTGCAGCACGAGGTGATAAAGATTCCGGTACCGCCGTTACCGTTGGCCTGGATGTTGGTCAGGCTGCTGTCATCCGAATTTATCTCGATGCCGATACCGGTATTGTTGTTGGTGGTGACCGAATTCAGCGTATTGCAGCACTCCTCGATGAAAATGCCTTCGCTGGTATTGTTTGACGCGTTGATGTTGGAAATTATCGCGCTGCCGGAGCTGTGCAGGTTGATGCCGGTGTCGAAGTTGCGAATAGTCCCATTGGAGATCACCGCGTAGTCGCGATCGAGGCCGTCGTCAGTGATTCCCGAGCCGTTGCCATCGCCGCTGATTGTGTTTCCCTTGAGGTCGATTGCGACGTTGTCGGCCGCGATCACAAGGCAGTCGCCGCCCGACGCGGTCAAGTTCTTGGTTAGAGAAATAGTTTCCGGGCGCCGAGAGCGTTTGGCACGAAGACACTCCAGTCGCCGCGCTAGCGCTGCCGCACAAGCCGCCAATTATTACCGTCGTGAATAGCGCGAGCATAAGCTGCCGCGCTGACAATTCGATCTTCATAATACCTCCCGTTGACGATCCCGAGCGCGCGATTGAAGCGCGCCGGGATCAGAACCGAACATTTCGCGCATTGGGTCTATCACTCGACGTCGCCGGCTAATTCAGTTTGTTGTTCACCTGAGTGCAGGTGCCGCCGCTGGTAGCCAGTGGAGTGCCGTTGTTATTTTTTGTCGTCAGTCCGGTGATCGCCCCCGGACATTCCACGCTGGCGCCGTTGCCCTGGTTTGCGCCGGCTACGCTTTTGGTGATCTGATTGTCACCTCCGGCCAGCACAATCCCGTTGCCGGAGTTGCTGCTCGCGTTGGTGTTGGTGACGAGATTGTCGCTGCCGGTGAGATGGACCCCGTCGCCATGGTTAAACACAACGGTGCTTTGGGTGGTGAAGTTGCAGCATCCGGAAAAATCGACGCCGTCACCGCCATTGTTCTGCACCTTGCTGGAGACCAGGAAGTTGCAGCAATTCGTTCCACTGACGCCGATCCCGCCGTTGTTGGCAATAGTGCTGTTGGTGATCGCGGTGCAGCAATCTCGTCGTGACTATGCCGCCGCCTAAGCCGTTGCTGTTCGCCTGGATGTTATTCAGCGTGTAGCAACAATCCAGCGCCATGATCCCTGCGGTGCCATTCTTGTTCGCGGTCACGGAGTCGATCACTCCGCAGCACCTTCCGACCAAAATTCCGGTGTCGGTATTTTTCGATGAATCAACGTTGCGGATCACCACGCAACACGAGGTGTCGAGTCCGATGCCGACGCTGAAGTTTCGAATGTTGCCGTTCGCGATCGCCATCGAGTCGAAGCCGCCGCCGCCGTCGGAGATTCCGTCGCCGGTGCCGTCACCAGTGATGGTGAATCCCTTCATGTCGAGCGAGACGCCCTCGCTGCCGACGACGATACAGGTGCCGCTCGATGTCAGATTTTTCGTCAGGAAATAGTTTCCTGCCGCCGACAGCGTCCCGCACGCAGATACTGCTGTGTCGGCGCGCGACGGAGATGCGGCAAAAAAGAGCGCTAACGCTCCCAATGCCGCGAGCGCATAACCACCAAAACCCCTCTGAGATGACATACTTCCTCCCCTGAACGCACCGCTAGAATGTCGCTAAATCGAAATTTCGCAGGTGCGTACGAAGGTGAAGAGATCTCGAATGCGCTGCGGGCGGTCGCGACACTTGTGACACTCCGACGGATTGAATGCAATACAGGCTGCGGTGAGTGGGCACGCCTTAAGTTGATTTCGGCGACCGCTGGTTGTTATATCTCCAACAATTAGTCAACCGCGAATGTGAGAACTCAACAGCGTGCGCCTCGATTGGCGTCCGCATTTAACGATCGTCTCAACTGTTTTCGCAGATCTAACGCGCTGCTGATTTCTGGGGAACGGGTTCTTCGAGTGCGGTCAGCATGCCGGCCAGCTGATCGAAGTCGAGCGGTTTGACCAGGTGCGCGTCGAAGCCGGCCTGCTCGGCTTTCTGCCGATCTTCGGGCGCACCGTAACCGGTCAATGCAATCAGCGTCATGCCGTGGGCCGTTGACGCTGACCTGATTCGGCGCGCGACTTCGTAGCCGTCGAAGCCCGGCAGACCGATGTCGATAAGCGCGACGTCGGGATGGTTCGCGAGTGCGGCTTCGACTCCGCTGTCTCCGGAGGCGGCCTCGAAAATCTCATGCCCCGCCAGCTCGAGCGCTTCGCGCAGCGCCTCTCTCGCATCGGCATTGTCCTCGACGATAAGAATCCGACGACGAAGCTCGGAGCGGACCGGCGCGATCGGTTTCGCAATGTTTCCATCGGCGTGTTCGATGCGGGGAATCAGCACCGTAAAAGTGCTGCCCTTGCCGCGTCCGTCGCTGCGCGCCTCGACCGTTCCGTCATGCAGCTCCGCCAGCCGTCGGACCAGAGTCAGTCCGAGACCCAACCCGCCAGGCTGCCGATCGGATAGCCGGTCGCCCTGGACGAAGAGCTCGAAAATGCGGGGTAGCAGCTCGGCCGGGATTCCCTCTCCGTCATCTTCGACGCGGATGATCGCGCGATCGCTTTCCGATCCGACAGTGAGAACAATCTTGCCGTTCGGGTTCGTATACTTGCACGCATTGGAGAGCAGGTTGATCAGAATCTGAGCGACGCGATCGGCATCGCCGTCGATCCACACGTCGTCGAGCCGCAGCTCGATATCGCGTTCGGTAAATTCCTCGCGCACGCGCAACGCGGTGACGCAATGGCGGGCGCACTCAGTAAGATTCATCGGCCGGCGATTGAGCGTGATCATGCGCGCCGCCGTGAGACGCTGGACATCGAGCAGGTCGTCGACCATTCGCGCGAGGTGCCCGCTCTGCCGCACCATGATCTCCAGCAGCGGCGCGGCTTGCGGCGATCGAACGTCGGCATGCTTGAGCACGTGCACTGCGCTGGACAGCGCGGCTATCGGATTGCGCAACTCGTGTCCGAGCATCGCGAGAAACTGATCTTTGGCGCGATTCGCCGCCTCTGCCTGACGGCGAGCCTCGATCGCATCCGCCACTGCGCGTTTGCGCTCCCATACCACCGCCGCCAGCGCCATCGTCATCACTGCCATCGTCATCATGAACGCCTGCGGCATGATGTACGACGAAATCTCATTGGCAAATCGCGCCCAAGGACCGTGGCCGCGCATCATCCCCCATTCGGCGCAAACGGTGAGAATGAAAATCGCGGTGGCGGCATCGCGCTGGCCGAACCTGAACGCGGACCACACCAGTATCGGGACGCAGATAAAGCCGATCGGATAGTTCTCGATTCCGGGAAGTGCACCGCCGAAGACCAGAATCCCGAACAGAGCTATCGCAGCGAGCGTCAATGAGGACTCGAGCAGCCGACGACCATCGTCGCTCAATCGTGGATTCTCGAACCACAGGATCGGAAACGGCGCGAACATCAGAAAGCCGCCGACATCGCCCAGCCACCAGGTCAGCCAGACTCGGGCGAGTTGGTTCCAGTGCGCGAGCCCGCCCAGCGCGAGACTGGTAAAACCGAAGGTGGCGCTGATTGCCGCCGCCAGCATCGCAAACGCGGCGTACTTGAAAAAATCAGGAGCGCGTTCGAATAGCTTGCGGCCGTTCGCATAGCGCATCGTCAGGTACACCGCCGCAACAGCTTCGAGCGTATTGCCGGTCGCCATACCCAGCGACACGAACACGCCCCCCGACGTATCCAGGTTGACCAGCAAGGCACCGAGAAAAATTCCGGGCCAGATTTGATAGCCGAGGATCAGCAACGCCGCGAACGCGATTCCGGTCGGCGGCCATACCGATGTCGAGCTGGCGGTGAAAGACGCGAAATCGAGACCGAGTTTTCCGGCGGCGAAATAGACGATCGCGACGCCAGCGATTCGCGCGAGGTTCTTGCGATTCAGATCAAAAAAAAGATGATGGCGCGCGCGCGAATGCGCGATCGAGATTTCGCTCGATGATGGCGCGGAGTCGTCCAGATTTAAGGTAGCCAATGGCTCCCCTCGCCGGTCATTCATTTTGTGGTGCTCGAAGAGTTTTATACTAGATACTAACGCCGCATACCAATGGCACTCGTAGATTAGCTGACGCGCCTTTATTCTCATTCGAATTGTACGAACCGTGACTCAACGCCGTTTCGCGCGCGATCGGTAATTCTTACCAAATAGATCGCTCAGTAGCTGAGCGCCGATCACTATTCGTGCCTTTAAGGTCGATTGTCCGAACAAAAGGTGATTAAATAAGCTCATCAACGCATAAACAGAGTTACGGTCGGCGTGTCTCCCGCGCCTTTATAGTCGCCAGGATTTGCGGCTCTCCACCGGACGCAATGTTTGTCATTGCGCACACCGGAGGGTGAATCGATGAAATCCGCGACTATCGCGAAATCGAAATTTACAGACCTTCAACTGCTTGGCCGCCTCAAAGGACTTGCGTGGCTGTCGGCGCCACAACTGAAGAAGCTTGACGACTCGATGACCAGTCGCAATGTGCAACACAAGAGACTCATCTTCGAGGAACGTGGCGTACTCAGTCTCGATACCCACATCCTGTTGACCGGCACCGCGGAAATCAGTCACGTGAACGGCTCGCGCCCGCGGGTCGTCGCGATTCTGTCGCCCGGCGTGATCTTCAGAATGCCTTTGATGGCTCGGGGGATCGACCACAACTTCCAGTGGACCGCGCTGAACGATTGCCGGGTCTCTCAGTTAACGACCAACAATTTCATCAGCATCAGTCTGGGCGTCCTGCCTGCTGATTTCATGAAAGTGGCGGAAAGCATAAACCCCCGATGGGGCAGTCTGATCGGGCGTTATCCTGGCTTTCTCGGACTGAGCCTCCAGCGTCGCGTCGCGGTAGCGTTGCTCGAACTGTCGTTCGAATTTGGCGTGCAGAACACGCGCGGCATCCTCATCCGGATCACCCTCACCCAACAGCAACTCGCTGACCTGGTCGGCGCATCGCGGGCCAAGGTGGGACAGGTGATGCTTAAGCTCGAACGGCAGAAGATAGTTGTTCGCGAAGGACATCAGTTGGCCGTGCTCACGCGGCAGCTCGAAGCGTTGGTGAGATCCGCCCCCACCCCGAGCCTGAGAAGCTTCGTTAAGTCGCTCGGGGCTATCTCAATCGCGCGCGATCAGAATCGATCGTGATACCTATGGCGCGACTCGCGATTGAACTTATCAAAAATCTGCGAATTTTGATCCCTGGGTAGCAAGCTTCACCCCTGATTTCTCTTGCGGTAATTCGCCGGAAGGATGGAAGCTTGATCACGATGACGGTGATTACTTCTCCACCTGGCAGCCATTCTTAAAACCTGATTAAACCTCGACCTGTTTTGGCTGTCAGGTGGTCTCTTCTTCACTAGGGAGATCACTTGCAGCGAGAAAATAAAATCATTGGAGCGACCACGACCAGCGCGCGTGCGGAGCAAGCGCCGTGCTGGTTCGATACCCCCTGCTACTACGTAAGCATCGCGTATGGCGGTTCGCAGATGGGACTGCTCGTGCGGACCGATGACGAGAATCGAGCGCGTCGCGAAGCTGACCGATTGTGTGCCTCTTTCGGCGCCATGGCGAGGACGCTGTCGGTCAGGAAGGTGGTGATGCAATGAAAGAAGATAGCGATCAAATGAAACCCTCCTTTTTTCAATTCGAACCATTCGAACCGGAAGTACATGAAGAGAATTTCGAGGACCGGCGAACCGTGCCCTTCGCCGAGACTCGTTACAGCAGGTACCTCTTTCAACGCGAATGTATTCTGAAGAATGCGCCCGAATCCTCCGGCGTCTACGGTCTCTTCAACGCTTTCTGGATTTACATCGGCGAGGCTGAAAACCTGCGCGCGCGGCTCCTCGAGCATCTCGCCGGCGACGATCCCAGCATAGTTCGTTTTCAGCCCTCGGGATTCGCGTTCGAGCTTGCCTCGGCGAAAGAGCGCCGTCGCCGGCATGAAGAACTGATCAAGGAACTCCAGCCGCTGTGCAATACGTCGCACCCTGAGAAAGTTCATTGATGGCTCGTCCAGCCCGCTCCAACGAACCGTCGAGGCCCAGCCACAATGGTCGAAAGAACCTGATAGCCGACCTGACTTGGGCCGACCTCTACGCGCGCGAGATTTGCAAGGACCTGAAACAGCTGACCCCAGCAATCAGAAAAGCCTCGAGCTCGACTGACCTCGTCGGCAGCGCGGCAAAGTTGCGAGAGCAACTCGAAGGCGCGCATCGCACAATCGCGCACCTCAGAACGATGGCCGGCTCCGACCCACGCCGCTCAAATTCAAAGTAGAGACTCGACCCCGCATTCTGCCCGAGGCGAGCAACGCGAGCCTCATCTTGTGATGGATCGCGCCGACTCGGTTGATTCCCGCAATCGCGGTATGTTTATCTGTGTGGTTCAAATACCCATGAATGTAAATATCGAAGAATCCAACAGTCTCCGGCGCAAACTTACGATTGAAGTCGAGCCCGACGAAATCAAGAGCGAGCTGGATCGCGCTTACAACGAACTCAAACGCGGCGTGGTGCTCAAGGGCTTTCGCCCCGGCCATGCGCCGCGCAATCTGCTCGAACGATTTTTCGGCGAACAGGTCCGCGGCGAAGTCGCGCAGAAGCTCGTCGAGGAATACACCAAGAAGGCGCTCGACGAGCACGATCTTAAACCTGTGGTCGCGCCCGAAATCGTCACCGAACAGAGCGACCTGCAGAAAGATCTCGCGCTCAAGTTCAGCGCGACCTTCGACCTGCGCCCGACTATCGAGGTCAAGGACTACGAGGGCCTCAAGGTCCAGGAGTCCAAGGCCGAGGTCACCGACGCGGAAGTCGAAGAAGCGATCGAGCGGTTCCGCATGCGCCAGGCGACGCTCAAGAAGGTCGAGGATCGCACGATCGTCGAGGACGGCGACTACGCGCTCGCGTCGATCGAGGCGTTCGAGGACGGCAAGCCGATGTCGAAGACCAAGACCGACGATCGGCTGGTCGAGGTTTCCGAGCGCGCGCTCTCGCACGGCGTTCACGAAGCGCTCATCGGCGCCGAGATCGGCAAAGAGATGAAGTCCTCGAAGACCTACCCCGACGACTACAGTCAGAAAGAGCTGGCCGGCAAGACAGTCGAATGGCGCGCGACTCCCAAGGAAATCTACAAGCGCGAGCTGCCGAACGTCGACGACGACTTCGCGAAAGATCTCGGCGACGAGAACCTCGAGGCGTTCCGCACCCGCGTCCGCACCGAGCTGCTCGCGCATGCCAAGCAGGAGGCCGACGCGCGCGTGCGCCAGGGATTGCTCGATCTCGTGATCGAGCGCAACCCGGTCGAGCTGCCCGAGTCGCTGGTCGCGCGCGAGCTGGCCGCGATGGAAGCCGAGCTGCATCAGACGCTCGAATCAGGCGGCCTGTCGCATGAGGACGCGACCGAACGCGTCAAGCAGAGTGCCGACGACCTGAAATCGCGGGCCGAGAAGCGCGCGCGCACGGCGCTAATCGTCGATGCGCTCGCCGATCAGGAAAAAATCGAGATCAATGACGAAGAGCTGGGCGAACGGGTCGCGGCAATCGTCACGCAGAGCGGACGCAATCGCGACCGCGCCGCCGAGTTCTATCGCAAGGAAGAAAATCGCGAAGGCGCTGCGCCAATCGATGCGCCGCGAGAAAGCGCTCGACTTCATTCTGAGCCGCGCCCAGCGCGAAGATTCGGGTCAGGATGCATCGTCCGAGACGCCTGAACAGGGTTCACCTGAGCAAAAATAGCATCGCCGCCCGTTGCTCGGAGACGATCCCGTTTGCTCGCAGGATGAAAAGTTCGGCGAGATGATCGAATTGTTTATCGCCCGATCCAGTGGCCAACCGGCTGCAGCAGAAATTCTTCAACGGGAATCCCGTCTCCCCCTACAAGCAGCTGACGGGTCGGCTTGAAGGCTTCGGCAAAGGCAGGGACGCCTTGGAGGCTGTCGCGGCTGCGACCGCTCTTTACCTCGATCGTCGAAATCGCGCGGCCGGCGCGCGTCACGAAGTCCACTTCGCTATTGCGATCGCGCCAATAAAACAGCTCGCATTGGCCCACCGCCATCGCGTTGGCCAGGTTCGCGCCGACTGCAGATTCCACCAACCGCCCCCAGAACTCGCGATCTTCTTTCGCCTCCTCGAAAGAGAGACCGGACTGTGCGGTCATTAGAGCGGTATTCAGGACTTGAAGCTTGGGGCTTGACCCCTTCTGCCGGACCGGATGGCTTGCGAATTTCGAGAGCCCGGTCAAAAGTCCCGCGCCGCCGAGAAGCTCGAGGTAGTGCGCGAGGGTCGTCGTATTGCCCGCATCGTGAAGCTGACCGAGCATCTTGGTGTAGGACAACACTTGTCCCGAGTAGCGACAGCCCAGTTCGAACAGGCGTCGCAGAAGAGCGGGTTTGTCGACGCGAGTTAACAGTAGAACGTCGCGGGAGATCGTCGTCTCCACCAACGCGTCGAGAATGTAGCGCCGCCAGCGCTCAGGCTCGCCGATCAGCGGCGCAGCTCCCGGATAGCCTCCAAAATAGATGTACTGGTCTACCGCAAAGTCGAAAGCAGCTCGCATCTCGAAAAATGACCAGTGCGGCAGATGGAGAACCTCGAAGCGGCCGGCGAGGCTCTCGGTAAGCCCATGCTGCACGAGAAGTGGCGCAGAACCAAGCAACACGACCTTGATCCGGCGCTTGGCGCGCGTGTCCTCGTCCCAAAGGCGTTTGACAGATTCCGACCAGTTGAGCGCCTTCTGCACTTCGTCGAGAACCAGAATCGCTCCGCCCGGACCGGCAGACAGGCGGGCCGCGTCCCATTGCTGCGCGATCCAGTCCGCACCGCGCAAGGTGGGTTCGTCGGCGCTGGCAAATCGGACAGGAACGGCGATGCTCTCGATGACTTGCTGAACCAGAGTGGTCTTGCCCACTTGGCGAGCGCCGGCCACGATCTGGATATGGCGTCGCGGTTCCCGCAGTCGACGGGCGAGTTCGGCTCCTTGAGGTCGCCGGAATGGTTCTGACGATGTGCTCATTACGTTGAGTATTTTTACTCAATAGCCTGAGTATCGCAACATCCTGTGAGCGGCAGCTCCCGGCCCTGTAAAGATCGGACGGATCGATTTCGAGTTGCCCGAATCCCAGGCGCTCGACTTTATTTTGAGCCGCGCGCAGCGCGGAGATTCGGGTCAGGATGCACCGTCGGAGTTGCGTCAAGAGGGTTCATCTGAGCAGAAGTAGCGTCATTGTTACTGCACTCGGCGCCAAACGCTGTTGCTCCCCCATTTCCGAGTGGTTACAATTTGAAGGCGTCAGCGGCCTTCTCTCAATCGTCGTCGGAACCGGGCTGTGGCGCGGGTTGGAGGTATGAGCAACCTGGTACCGATGGTGGTCGAACAGACGGGGCGCGGAGAGCGGGCCTACGACATTTATTCTCGCCTGCTCAAGGACCGAATCGTCTTTCTAGGCACCGAAATCAATGACGACGTCGCCAACCTGGTGACGGCGCAGTTCCTGTTCCTCGAGTCCGAAGATCCCGAAAAAGAGATCAATTTCTACATAAATTCGCCAGGCGGATCGGTGACGGCTGGGATGGCGATTTACGATACAATGGAATTCATCAGGCCACCCGTCTCGACGCTGTGCCTCGGGCAAGCGGCGAGCATGGCTGCGATCATGCTCCTGGCGGGTGCGAAGGGACGACGTTATGCGCTGCCGCATTCACGAATCATCATGCATCAGCCGCTCGGCGGGATGCAGGGACAGGCGAGCGACCTCGAGATACACGCGAAGGAAATTCTGCACGCGCGGGAGGAAATCAACAACATCATAATGAAGCATACGGGACAGAATCTGCGTAAGATCGAAAAAGATACCGATCGCGACTACTTCATGTCGCCGACTCAGGCGGTTGAATACGGCCTGATCGATGAGGTAATCGTTAGCCGAAGGCCGTCCAAGTGAGCCGCGGAGGCAGTAATGGCCAAGCATGACGACCGCTCGGGCAACCTGGTTTGCTCGTTTTGCGGCAAGAGCCAGGACGAAGTTCGAAAGCTGATTGCCGGCCCCACGGTTTATATTTGCGACGAATGCATCGACCTTTGTAACGACATAATCGCCGAGGAGACCGACAGCGAAGAGGCATTCAGCCAAAGCTCCGCGGTGCCCAAGCCCGCCGAAATCAAGCGGGTGCTCGACCAGTACGTGATCGGACAGGAGCGCGCCAAGAAAATCCTGTCGGTCGCGGTCCACAATCATTACAAACGCATCGACTCGCAGATGGTGACCGGCGACGTCGAGCTGCAGAAGTCCAACATCATGCTGATCGGCCCGACCGGCGTCGGCAAGACGCTGCTCGCGCAAACCCTCGCGCGCTTTTTGCAGGTTCCATTTACCATTGCCGACGCGACCTCGCTGACCGAGGCCGGCTACGTCGGTGAAGACGTCGAGAACATCATACTGTCGCTGCTCCAGAACGCCGACTACGACATCGAGCGATGCCAGCGCGGCATCGTGTACATCGACGAGATCGACAAGATCGCGCGCAAGGGCGACAACCCGTCGATCACGCGCGACGTGTCGGGCGAAGGCGTGCAGCAGGCGCTGCTCAAGATAATCGAGGGCACGATGGCGTCGGTACCGCCCAAGGGCGGCCGCAAGCATCCGCAGCAGGAATTCCTGCAGGTCGATACCACCAATATCCTGTTCATCTGCGGCGGCGCGTTCGTCGGACTCGACGACATAATCCGTCGGCGCATCTCGGGCAAGACGATGGGATTCAGGGCCGATTTGACCCATCGCGATCCCAAGACCGTCTCCGAGCTTCTCTACGAAGTGCAGCCGGAGGATTTGCTGAAGTTTGGCTTGATTCCGGAATTCGTCGGCCGCCTGCCCGTCATCGCGACGCTGGGCGAGCTGGACGAAGAAGCGCTGGTGCGAATCCTCACCGAACCCAAGAACGCGCTGGTGCGCCAGTATCAGAAACTCTTCGACATGGAGAACGTCCACCTGAAATTCACGCAGGGTGCGTTGCGCGCGATCTCGCGCGAGGCGCTCAAGCGCAAGTCCGGTGCTCGCGGACTGCGCGCCATCATGGAAGCGATCATGGTGGACCTGATGTACGAAATCCCGTCGCAACCCAACATCAAGGAGGTGCTAATCTCGGAAGAGGTGGTTACTCAGAAGGAGCAGCCGCTGCTGGTCTATCAAAAGACCGCCGAAACTGCGTAGCTCGGGGAGATTCGAGAAGTAGATGCTTTTTCGCAACGACAAGAAAGATAATCGCGATGCAACGTCGAACGTGGTCCCATTGTTCCCGTTGCGCGAATTGATCGTATTCCCACACGAAGTCTATCCAATCTTCGTCGGCCGCCAAAAGTCGATTAAGGCTCTGGAAGCCGCCGAGGCGAAGAAGACGCCGATCCTGCTGGTCACACAGAAGGATCCCAAGGTCGCCGAGCCCGCGCCCGGCGACCTGTACACTGTCGGCACGCTCGGCGTGGTCGTGCAGTTGCTCCGATTGCCCGACGGCACCGTCAAGGCGCTGGTCGAAGGCAAGAAGCGCGCGCGCGTCCTGCGTTACGTCGCCGACGAAGAATATTTCCAGGTCGAGGCCGAAGAGATCGAAGAGGTCAACGACCGCTCCACTGAAGTCGAAGCGTTGATGCGCTCCGTCGTCTCGACCTTCGACAACTACGCGCGCCTCAACAAGAAGATTCCACCCGAGATGGTCACCTCGATCGCGGCGGTCGACGATCCCGCGTTCCTGGCCGACAAGCTGGTCGGACATCTCGGGATCAAGCTCGAAGACAAGCAGGCGTTGCTCGAATCGACCAACCCGGCCGAGCGGCTCGAGAAGATTCTCGGCTACATGCGCTCGGAGCTGGAGATCCTCGAAGTCGAAAAACGCATCCGCTCGCGCGTCAAGAAGCAGATGGAGAAGACCTCGAAGGAGTACTACCTCAACGAGCAGATGCGCGCGATTCAGAAGGAGCTCGGCGAGAAGGACGAATTCAAGAACGAGATTCAGGAATTGGAAGAGAAACTTCGGCAAAAGAAGATGCCCGCCGAGGCCCGCGAGAAGTGCGAGCGCGAGATCAAGAAACTCAAGATGATGTCGCCGATGTCGGCCGAGGCCACCGTCGTGCGCAACTACCTCGACTGGTTCCTGGCGCTGCCGTGGTTCGAGTACACCGAGGACAAGCTCGATATCAAGGAAGCTGAGCGCGTTCTCGAGGAAGATCATTACGGGCTGGACAAGGTCAAACAGCGCATCCTCGAATACCTGGCGGTCGAGACCCTCGTCGGTCAGATGAAGGGACCGATCCTGTGCCTGGTCGGACCTCCGGGTGTCGGCAAGACGTCGCTCGGCAAGTCGGTGGCGCGTGCGACCGGACGTAAATTCGTGCGCGTGTCGCTCGGCGGCGTGCGCGACGAGGCTGAAATTCGCGGGCATCGACGGACTTACATCGGCGCCCTGCCCGGCAAGGTGATCCAGTCGGTGCGCAAGGCGGGATCGTCCAATCCGGTGCTGCTGTTCGACGAAGTCGATAAGATGTCGACCGACTTCCGCGGCGATCCGTCGTCGGCGCTGCTGGAGGTTCTCGATCCGGAACAGAACTGTACCTTCAACGATCACTATCTCGACTGCGATTACGATTTGTCGAAAGTGATGTTCATCACGACGGCGAATACGCTCGACCGAATCCCGCGGCCGCTGCAGGACAGGATGGAAGTCATCCGAATCCCCGGCTACACGGAAACGGAGAAGCTCAATATCGCGAAGAAGTACCTGCTCAAGAAACAGCAGGAGGCCAACGGGCTGCGGCCGGAGAATATCGAAGTTTCCGACGGCGCAATCCAGGGCATCATCCGTCATTACACGCGCGAGGCCGGCGTCAGAAATCTCGAGCGCGAGCTCGCCTCGATCTGCCGCAAGGTTGCGGTCGAAGTCGTCAAGACCGATCGCAATGCGCACGTCAAGGTTTCGAGCTCAAGCCTGAGCAAGTATCTCGGCGTTCCGAAGTTCCGCTACGGCACGGCAGAGACGGTGCCGCAAGTCGGAGTGGCGACGGGGCTTGCGTGGACCGAGCTTGGCGGCGAGCTGCTCAGCGTCGAAGTGACGATCGTTCCGGGACGCGGCAAGCTGACGATTACCGGACAGCTCGGCGACGTGATGCAGGAATCGGCGCAAGCTGCGCTCTCCTACGTGCGCTCGCGGGCCGAAGTGCTCGGACTCGATCGCGGCTTCTATCATCGCATCGACATCCACATTCATATTCCCGAAGGCGCGATTCCGAAGGACGGGCCGTCGGCGGGAATCACGCTGGCGACGGCGCTGGTGTCGGCGCTCACGCGCTCACCGATTCGCAACGACCTTGCGATGACCGGCGAGATCACGCTGCGCGGACGCGTGCTGCCGATTGGCGGACTCAAGGAGAAAGTGCTCGCGGCGCATCGCGGCGGTATCAAGACGATCCTGATACCGCGGGACAACGCGAAGGATATCGAGGAGATCCCGGCGCAGATTATGAAGGGCATCACCTTGATCCAGATCGAGCATATGGATGAAGTGCTGAAGCACGCGCTGGTGTTGACGGACCCGGACAATTTCTTCAAACAGGGTAAGGGCGACAGCGACCTGGCGTTCCTGCGAGAGCCGGAGCCGAAGGTGCCGCCGATTGCGCCGGGTGATGACGACGATCGATTACGACGAACCTGTCGTAGGTTCTGAGCGGGGGACACTTCGCGAATTCCGGGGGGACCGGAGTGCGCGGCTCAACTGCGTCGCGGTCGGGAAGACCGCCGAAGGTACATATGACCAAGGCTGAACTCATAGAGGCGTTGTCCAACAAGCTTCCCCTCAACAAGGCAGACGCCGAACGCGCAATTAACATCGTGCTCGACGACGTCATCGCCGCACTGCGCCAGGGGGAGCGCGTGAACATCTCGGGCTTCGGCACGTTCTCAGTATCGGAACGGCAGGCGCGCACCGGGCGCAATCCAAAGACCGGCGAGTCGATCGAGATCGCGGCGAGCCGATCGGCAAAATTCAAGCCGGGCAAGCAGTTAAAGGACTCGCTGAACGAAGGCGTCGGCACAACGCCGACGGCGTCCTCGCCACCGACTAGTTCGTGATCGGTCGAAGGGTCCCGAGAAAGTAAATTTCAACAAGCGGCCCCGTGTGTCGAGAGCACACGTGGCCGTCTTTTTTTGCTAACATTCCGAAACGCGGGCGGTTAGCTCAGTGGTAGAGCATCGGCCTTACAAGCCGGGGGTCGCAGGTTCGAAACCTGCACCGCCCACCAATAAATTGAGTAGAGACGATGCCAAACGCATGAAGATTTATCGGATCGGCAGTCTCGCGTTACTCGTCCTATCAATCGCGTTCGCAACCGGCGTCCGCGCGGAGGACAACGCAATCCCGGGATGGGATCCCGCTGTGTTCCGCGATGCGAGCACGATCAAGATAATGACGACCGAACCTGACGCCGGAGAGCACTGGTCAAACCTGTGGGTTGTCGTGATCGACGGGCAGCCGTACGTCCGGCTTGGCGATCGTTCATACGGACGGATTCAGAAGAACTCGACCAGCCCTTACGTGAAGTTGAAGGTGGCAGACAAGGAATTCGACAAGGTGAAGGTCGAGGAGACGCCGGACATGAAGGAAAAGGTAGCCGCCGCGATGGCTGACAAATACTGGATGGACATCCTAATCCGGCACGAATCGCATCCGATGGTCGCGCGGCTGGTTCCAGAAGCCACTCCACCCCAAACCTCACCGCATTGAATGAGATAAAGACTAGCTGGTCATCCATTTTGGACTGTTGATCGCAAGCACGTCGGCCGGCGTGACGACTTTCCAGCGATTCAATGAGGTCCGCATGTTGCTTAACTTATGATGCTGGCGACGAAGAGCCAGATTGTGAATAGGTTTAAAGGCAAATTAAAGAGCGTTTGAGCACTATGAAGCTCTACGTCATTACCTGTCAGCTTCAACTTCTGAGCTAATCGTTGGGAAGGCTGATAGGAATTACGTACACAACCCCTAGGGCAGTAGAGTGAGCGCGGCAGTGTAGCAGGGTTTCACGCGCTCGTAGCCGCGCTCTGCCGAAATTGTTCGTCAACATCGGTCGATCAGCTTTTTTCAATGGCTTCCAGTTTAATTTCCGCGAGGATTGAAATTTTTCCTCACATCGTCAACCTGGCGCTGGTGACCCTATGAGTCTGAGGGACGCCGCACCGAAGCCGGACCATGACGCCGCTGCCATCTTCGGACTGGCGAGCCGCGCCAATTTCCTGATTAGGAAATTTCTCGCCCTGCCACCAAGCCAACGAGCCCAGGCGACCGATCTGATAGACGAATTTGCAAGCATCGTAAAAGAACTGAAGGGTTTGCGTTCGTCAGCGGAGCACGACGAGCACTAACCGCCGCCTCCGTATATACCCACCAGCGGCGTGCGGTTAATAAGTTCGCTGCTTCCTGCCACGTAGGCATTGGTGAGTTTATAGCCGAAGTTGGTGGACATTTCGTCCACCGATGCCATCCCGCTACTCATCTTGATGTTGAACGACGCCACATCCTGAGTTGTCGACTCGGAGTAGTCCCAAACTGAGACATTGAAGTCCTGAGTGGAGCCCAAGGCCGCGAATTGGAGCACCCCATATGGCGGCAAGCTCCGATTGACGGCGTCGCACACACCAGCCAAGCCTACGGAGCTGTAGTCGTTGTTGTTGAAATTACCGTCACCGCTAGCGTAGGTGGCACCATAGCCACCTCCGAAATAAGTTGCCGGGCCGGGGAGGCAGGCCGAAAAAAGGATGACCTTGAGTGCGCGCGGCGTAAAGTTGGTCAGCGTGGTGAAAGTCCCGGCGGACCCGATATCCGCGCGGAAATTCGGATTCGAGAAGTTACCGCTCCACGAGCCGAGTCCGTTGTAAAGCATATACGGATTTGCTCCCGACACGTCCTGCGCCAGTTGCGGGGTAAGATAGTTGGTGACCAGTTTGCTGCCCTTGGATTTCGGGTTGGGCATGTAGAGCCATCCGACATCGAACATGCCCGCCTTGTGCCCTTGAGCGTCGATCGGGGTGGTGAACTGATCCAGCAGCATCGGGACCGGCGGGACGTCACTCGGGTCGGGAGTCGGAAGCGCGGTGGGCACAGCAGTACTACCAAGATATTTGACGGTGCCCACATTAACCTGATTCGCGTACTGCCCGACCTGGTTGTCAATGTTATGAGTGCCTCCTACCCAATCAACGGCGACGTTCAGATCAAAGTATTGAGGCAGCAACTGCCCCATGATTGCGAGCTGATAGTCGCCGGTGAATTTCTGCGCCAGCGCGGAATTAACGGTGGGATCCCAGTAGAGACCACTCATTCCATTGTCCAGCGAAGGCTCCTGTTGAGCGAGCAACCCAATCGCTTCGAGTTTGCCCCAATCCTGCAGGACATCCGCCTCCTGGTTGTCGATGAACTCACCAAGATAGGTGAATTCATCGAATAGGTAACCGTACAGTTTGGCTGCGGTATCCTCGAACTGATTCGCCAGCGGATCGCTGCTTCCGCCGCTTTCGGCCATCGCGGTGTCCACTCCGGTTTCCATCAGGTTCGCTGAAGTTCCAAACGCGAGGCCAATCCCCTTGAACAGCTTCTCGGACTGACTGCCCGCCTTCGGATCGCCAAAGAGGGCTCCCGCGATGTTCAAGCCGGTATATAGCAGGCCTTCCACCAGGGTCTGCCACGAAAATCTCTTGACCGTGGTCTGATCGGTGAGATCCGCTCCGAGATCCGCCAGATCCTGATTGAGCAGAGCCGAGCTGCCCAGGAACACCGTGCTGTAGATAAAGTCGACCTGCGCAAACAGATTCTGCACGGCGATCGCGTAGCTCAGCTCGGAAATCAATTGCGCCTTCACCTTTCTGAAGGTCTTGGTGGAAACGTTCTTCGGCGCTTTCAGGTCCGAGAGCAGGCTCACATAGGTGGGAAGCGGCGCGGCAAGGTTGCTGTATTGACAGCGCAATCCAAAGTAAGTGACACCGTTGTACGTGCAACCATGCAGCGGGTCGGTGGAGGGTAGATTCAGTTTGGTAGCTATGTAGGATTGCGCCTTGATTCCCCCTTTCGAATCGAATGCTGGAAACGCCACCGAGCTCTGCTGCAAAATCTCCGACAGCACGCGATTCGGAAAAAAATGCCACTGGTAATTCGGTGTTACCGTGGCCGGCTTCGGTCCCGCGCTGACGATCGATCCCGCATGCGGCGTCGCATCCACTGAATAGAGGCAGACCCCCAGGTTGCTGCAAATCGTCCGGTCGCTCGCGTCAAACGACCATTGCAGAAAGTTCGTTGCGTAGGTCGGGTTCAGCACGTTGAGCGGCCTGCGGGAGCAGATAGACCGCCGCCATCGCGGTGGCAGTGCCGCCGCTGCCGGAGAGCAAAGATGCGTCCGATGCGAGCCCCGCGTATTGAATCGGCACATTGATGGTAAATGAATTGGGGCTGACGCCCTGGACCGTCTGAACACCGTTGTAGTCCGAATTCGAATTGCCGCTTAGGTTTATGATCTGACCGGGCAGGAAGTTGTTGGTGCCGCCGGTCGTGACAGTTGCATAGTCGTTAAAGAACCTGACGCCGTCGACTCCGTCAACCGTTCCCTGAACCCGGCTCCAGTCGATCGTGTCGATCGCCGCGCTGGGCGACGGGAGCGCGGGGTTGCCGATATAACCCAAACCCAGACTCGTGCTGGGAGTAGCATCCTGACCCGGGATCACGATCGGATTAATCATCGGGGGCAGACTGCTTATAATGAAAGCTGGATTGGTACCGCTCTCGGTAGTCTCTCTTGCATACCACATCTGGTTGTCGGCATAGGGCGTGGTGTTGCGCGGTTGCAAGGTCAACCCGCTCCCTGAGATTCCTACCGGCACGCTGGGCTCGATCACCTGATTCTCGGCCTCCGGCTGCGGGTAGGGGAACGATCCGTTGGCACCCGAAAAATTGCCGGTAACTGTTATAACCAGCGGCTGATCGGCCGTCACCGTTGCGCCGTTTACCAGATAAAACCAGTGCGGATGGCAGTCACCGGATTGCGTGCACGGGAACGGCCATTGCGGCTCGGGCAAGTTCAGGGGTGCGGCCTTTTTTCGCGCCTTGGCGCCGGTCGTGGTGACCGCGTAACTCGTTCGCGGAATCTGAGCAACGGCGCCATGACGACTGCGCAATGACAGCCAAAATACGCAGTCGATCCGTCTGCTATCTTTCAGTTTCATTGATCCTCCACCGTGGCGGCGAAGCCTGATACATTTTCGGCTTCGGCGCCGGTTGTCATGACAAGGAACGTCTTGTCGCGATTTGCGCAGTTTAGGCGAGTTTGAATGGAAGAGTCAACAGATATGATGCACTCGTAGTGCAATAGATGCACTAGTAGTGCAGAGTAAATCAGTCAGGCTTACTTCGGCGATGGCCGGCGGCCCGCTTGAGGTGCGCGCGCACTTCGCTCGGCTGCGGCAAGGATGGTCAATGCCACGCTGGTAATGATCGCGCGCGCGCGCCTGGGGGACAGGTGAAAATGTGCTCGCAGCGTTTCCCACGAAGACCACGAGCAGACCAGGTGCAACCTCGTCAGCAGTGCGTGCTTTTCGCTGCGAGAGAGGGGCTTCAAAGCGGGGCCAAGGATCTTTTCCAGATTGCGTCGGGCCGCTTTGCGTGCCCTCTCCATAGCGTGCGCCACATCCGGATCGATAGCCTCGACCATCGCGGCGGTGCGGTGAAACGGCGTTACGTATTCCAGCCTCCGCATATGCCTTTGCACAAAATGTTCGAGCCTTTCCGCGGCTGACCCTCGATCCGGAATTTCTTCGGAAAAGAACTGGCTGCTCTGCGCCTGCATGCGATTGAACGCGGCAAGCCGCAGCGCGCGCAAATCGGAAAAGTGGTTGAAGATCGCTCGCAGCGAGAGTCCCGCCTGCACCGCGGTTTCGCGGGCGGTCGGCGCAGGAATGCCGCTGCGGATTAGGTCGATATACGCGCCCAGGATGCTCTCGCGAGCCTGTTCCCTGATCCGCAGGCCCTTGGTGGTACGCCCATCGATGCGCTTGTTCATCCGCGGCTTCGACTCCCGGACCAAGGAAATGACAGAGGGAACGCTGCACTGCAAGTGCACTGCAATCTGCCGGTTATAGGTGCTTTCGAAAATTCGGGGTCTTGGCGCGTCTGGTGCCGTGCCGGCTGTTTACGCGCACTTCCTCGCGAGCGCGCGATCGCGCCGAATCAAGTGGAGGATCCGCGCAAGAGGGGGCGGGCTCGGTACCAGACGTACAGGGCGATTAGCAGGACGACGGGGCTTTCAATCGACGCGATCTTTACGTGGATGCGTTGCGAATCTACGCCCAGGTTCGATGCTATGAAGATCACGTGGCCGAGGATTACTTGCGCCATGTAGAGCAGCGCGAGGATCAGTCCCCAGCGTTTGTGCATCAGGATTCCGATTGCGAAAGAAATGAAGATGATGGCTTGCAGAGCCATCGTGACGCGTGCGTGGTCGCCGTAGAACTTCACGCCGAGAAATACATCCTCGAACGGAACTGCTGGAGCGCCCGCGCGCAGCGCGAAGATCGCGCGCACTAACAGGAAGCCGGCCCAAAACAACGATGCCATCGCGAAGGCTTGAAGGTCGCGCGGCCAGCCGTCGGCGGATACGAATTCGTGCTCGAGGTCGACAGCCATCAGCGGGTCATCCATTTTGGATTGTTGATCGCAAGCGCGTCGGCGAGCGACTGGCGGACGTGGGCGCGCAGCGCCGGATCGTCGATCGCGATTGATCCCGCGCGAATCTTCTCCGCCAGCTCAACACTCAGCGCCTCGACATCGCCGTCATGACCGAGCATTGCGACGAGCCGCGCGTGTTCGGCCCCAGCCTGCGCGCCGCGGAGTTCCAACTCACGACGCACCGTGTTCAGCACGTTGACGGTGACGCGGGTCTGGAAGCGATGGTAGCCCTCGAGCGTCGGCATCAGCTCGGTTTCCAGATATTTAACCGCAGCCTCGAGAAGAGTTGCGGCTTTCGGAGTACTCTGTGGCATTAGTCAGTCCTATAGTCAGTCGCGTCCTTCGATCAAATTGAGAAAATCCCACAGTGGCTCCTCGACGCGGCGGCCAATCGCACATCGCTCGATTCCCACTTCTTCGGTGCCGCGAGTGCCCATGCTGAAGCATCCGATTCCCCAGCGCACGCTGCCGTATGCTTCCCAGAAGCGCACGTGCGCTGGATCGACTGAGTGTCCGCTGGCTTTCTCGTAAGCCTCAAACAGGTCCTCGCGGGTGCCGAAGCCGCCGACAGGTTTCTTACCGCCGAATCGCCACGTCTTGACGCATACCCAGCCGAGATCCTGCATCGGATCGCCCGCCTGCCCTATTTCCCAATCCAGCACGCAGCGGATGCCTTCCTCGCCGACGATAAAGTTGCCGGCGCGGAAGTCGCCATGCACGACGGTGTGACGAGTGTTTCGCGGCGCGTGTTGCTCGGCCCACTTGAGACCCAGCTCAAGCGCAGGCGAATGAAATCCGTAGAACTCGATGATTCGCCGCTGTGCCGCGATATGCTCAAGCGGCGTCAGTTTCATCAGGTACGGAACTTCAGCGAGCGGGATACGATGAATCGCCGCGAGGATCGTACCGCACTGCTTTGCCATCATCGAGCGTGCGTCGGCGAAGCGATCTTCGCGAAGGATTTTCGTCGCGAGCGTCTCGCCCGCCACTCTTTCGGTGACGTAGCCAGCGCCGAGGCCGTCGTCGTCTTTCAGAATCGCTCGCACTCGCGGGGCCGGAACGCCGCCCTTCACTGCCGCAATCATCAGCCGCGCGTCTTCGTCTGCGATCAGATGCGGTGAGACGCCAGCCAGCGGATTGCTCTCGTCGTTGGCGCGCGGACTGGCGAGTTGCAGGATGAACTGCTCACGCGTCTTCGCAACGTCGGCGTCGAACGACCAGGTCGTCTTGTTCGCACCACCCGTCAGTCTTTGCAGATCGTGGATTGTTCCCGGCGCACCGACGTGACGCGCGATCGCTCCTTGCAGACGCGCGGCGAAATCTTCGCTGCTCATATTTGTCTCGCGCGCAGCGCCCTACTCCTCCGCCACTTTTCGGTCTTTGAAAAATCCGAACAGATACTGCGCGACGCGCCGCATCTGGATTTCCTCCGAGCCTTCCGTGATGCGGTAGCGCCGGTGATGCCGGAAAATGTGCTCGAACGGTTTATGCCGCGAGTATCCGATCGCGCCATGCACCTGCATCGCGCGGTCCGCCGCGTCGCACACCAGCCGGTTCGCGCGGTAGTTGCACATCGCGACCTTGTCGGAAAGTTTGAGCGCGACGTCGGGCTTCGACATCTGATCCATCTGCCACGCGGTCTTGTGGATCAGATTGCGGATCATCTCAGCCTCGGTGTGCAGCTCGACCAGCGGCCATTGAATCGCCTGGTTGCTCGACAGCGGTTTGCCAAACGGCTTGCGATTCTTGGCGTACTTCACGCTTTCGTTGATGCAATATTGCGCCGCTCCGAGTGAGCTCGCGGCCTGGCGAACGCGATTCTCGTGGACGAAGAGCTGCGCGACTGCAAGCCCGTTTTCCGGATCGCCAAGAATCGCGTCGGCCGGCACCGCGACATCCGTCAGCGAGATGCGCGGGTGATCGGTCGGCATGTTGAAGGTCCACATGTACTCTTCGATCTTGAAGCCCGCGCTCTTGGTCGGAACGATAAAGCAGGTGATGCCGCGCGGACTGCCGTCTTTGCCGCTGGTGCGCGCGAACACGAAATCGTGGGTCGCGACATGGAGGCCGGTGTTCCACATCTTGGCGCCGGTGATTCGCCAGTGATCGCCGTCGCGAACGCCGCGCGTCTCCATCCAGGTCGCGTCGGAACCGTGATTGGGCTCGGTGAGTCCGAACGCGATGCGCATCGTGCCGTCGAGCAGCTTGGGGATGAACTCTTTTTTCTGCTGCTCATTGCCGAAGTCGCGGAACATCAGCACGGTTGGCAGATTGCCGACGATCGAGCTTTCGTTCTGCAAATCGTTGTGCAGGCCGAGGCCCTTGGCCGCCAGGTATTCGCGGATGACCGCCATCGCGAGATTGGTGCCGTCCTTGCCGCCGTATTCTTTCGGCAGCGCGTAGCGATAGTGTCCGGCCTTGTCGGCGCGGCGGCGCATCTCACCGAGCAGAGCTTCCCACTCATGGCGCGGCAGTCCGTCGCGCTCGAAGTCGGTGCGCGCCCATTCGCGGCGATGGTCGAAAAATCGGATGTTGTCGTTCTCGCGTTCGAGCGGCTTGATCTCTTTCTCGATGAACGCGTCGAGCTCGGCGAGGTAAGCGGTTACATCTGCGGGAATATTAAAATCCACGTTATTTCTCCTGAAGCGACTGCCCTTGCCAGGCCGCGATTCGGACTGACCGAACGGGGCCGGAAGTGGCGTTTCATACCATATGTTGGGGTCCTTGAACGGTCGTACACTATTGGTCGGTTCGTTCCGCTAAAATTGATTTTTGCCGAGAAGGTTCCTCGCCCCAATTCCGGCGAGTCGAACGGGGCAAGGTGACAGTTGTCCATGTCCGTATGTGTAGCACGATCCAATCGCCCGCTGGCAGGCTAAAGAGTTCATCCCCTGGACCAGTTGTAATGTGCGAGGCGTACCAGACTGTGGTTGTGAACGGAAGTGGAATCTACTTCGCGAGGAACTCTCGCAGGTGATTCGCGAGCTCGACGGGCTTCTCCTCGGGGATGAAATGGCCGCAGTCGGCGATTGAGCCGCCGGATGCGTGAACTGCTACGCGGCGCAAGGATTCGACCACCAGATCGCCGCGCCCGCGCGGGCCTCCGCCGCCGAGTCCGAGCGTCGGCATCGGAAGTTTGAATCCGGTTGCGAACGTCGCGCGATTGTCGGCGACGTCTTTCGGGAGTGCGCGGTAGAAGTTGAAGCCGGCGCGCATCGCGCCCGGCTGCGAGTAGGTGCGCACGTATTCCGCGATGTCGGCGTCGCCGATCGCGCCGGCTACGTCGCATCCGTTCGCGTAGAAGAATTCGAGATAGAGACGTTCGCGGCCATAGACCAGAGCTTCGGGCAAGATCGGGCACCTGATGGAACAGATGCCACCATCGCTGGCCGCCACCGATCGCGCTGCCGGCGGGCTGATCGCCGGGGACGGGAACATCGAGCATCGCGAGATGCGTCACTTCGCTCGGATGATCCGCGGCGAGGCGGAACGCGACCGGCGCGCCCCAATCGTGACCGACGACGGCGAAGCGCGCGTGCTTGAGGTGATCGTGCATGAGCATCCAGATGTCGTTGGCGACGGTCTTCTTGTCGTAGCCGGCGGTTGGCCGCGACGAATCGCCGAGGCCGCGCATATCGGGTGCGACGAGACGAGAACTTGTCGGCGAGCAGCGGCATCACGCGACGCCATTCGTACCAGGTCTGCGGCCATCCGTGGAGCAACACGACCGGTGCGCCCTGCCCCATCGTGACGTAGTGGATTCGCACGCCTTCGAGGTTGGCGTAGTGATGCGAAAATTCTGACGGCATCAAACAGCCGGCTCAGTTCGCGGTCGCGCTCGATTGCGATGCGTCTGCGTCAGGGCGTCCACGTCGAACTTGAACAGATGCGCCGCGTTCAGGCCGAGGATTTTTGCGCGCGCGTCTTCCGGCAGACCGCCCATCTCGCGTTCGATCGCTTCCGCCGAATGCGGCCAGCTTCCCTCGTGATGCGGATAGTCATTCGCCCACAGGAAATTGTTGGTGAGGTTATATTTCACCGCGAGATCGAGGCCGACCGGATCTTCCTGGAACGACGCGTATCCGTGCGCGCGGAAATACTCGCTCGGCAGCATCTTGAGCCGCGGCAACGCCCACATGTGATGCTTGTGATAGGCCTCGTCCATGGCTCCCAGAGCCCACGCGACCCATCCGATGCCCGATTCGATTGCGGCAAATTTGATTCCCGGGAAAGCGCTCGAGCACGCCGGAGCCGCAGAGATTCGCGACCGGCTCGATCGTCGGGACGAGCGAATGTGAAACGTAATTGATCACCGCGCCGCCGTCTTTGCGTGCCGCGCGCGGATCGCGTCCGGTCGAGACGTGGAACGTGATCGGAAGATCGGCTTCCTGGATCACCGACCACAGCGGATCGAAGATCGGCAGATTGTAGTTGGGATGACGCGCGTCATGCGCGCCGAAGATCGGTTTGCACGGCAGAGTCAGGCCGCGAAATCCGAGTTTCGCGACGCGCTCGACTTCCGCGATCGAGCCCGGCAGGTCGGCGGTCGCGATCGCGGCGAGCGGCGACATGCGATCGTTGTACTTCGCGAACGTTTCCCACGCCCAGTCGTTGTAGATGCGGCATTGCGCGTGCGCGAAGTCGGCGTCGGGCGTCGCCCACATCGTGAGACCCTTGTTGGGGAAAATAATTTCCGCATCGACGCCGTCGCGAATCTGATCCTTCAATCGCTGCTCTGGATCGGCGCCCGCCTTCGAGCGAAGATGATCCTCGCCTTCGAGACGGCTGTCGAGCAGGCGCGAGCGCGCCCATCCTTCGGAAATCGCCCACTTGACGCCGTTTTCATCGACTTCGATTCGCGGCAGGCGATCGCGAAATTTGCGATCGATCCGCTCGACCCAAAGATTTGACGGCTCGTTGCAGTGACAGTCCGCAGAGATCATCAGGTACTTGTCCGGGATCGTCCGGGCCGCGCCGTGCGTTTCCATCCCGGATGTCCGGGAGTCTCGAGTCGCCAACGGTTGGGTTCGTTGATTTCGCTTTCGCTGATATTTGCGCCTGACATTACGATACCTCCGAAGCGGCACTTCGATTGCTTAACAATCCGTATGTTAGACGGACGCGATCCGAACTGTCAAGGAAGATCGTATGCTCGATCGTGCAGGCGGGTCAGATGAGAACTGAGCCATGGTTGTAATCGTTATGGGGGTGACGGGAGCGGGGAAGACTACGGTTGGGCGTGCGCTTGCCGCCGCGCTTGGGTGGGAGTTTCACGACGGCGACGAACTGCATAGCGAGGCGAGCAAGCGCAAGATGCATCGCGGGATCGCGCTTGATGATGCTGATCGTGCGCCGTGGTTAGCTGCGCTTCGGAAATTGATCCAGGGCATGCTGGTGGAAGGTCGCGATGGAGTCGTGGCGTGTTCCGCGCTTAAGCAATCGTATCGCGATGAGATTGTTGTCGATCCGAAGCCTGGTGAAGGTCGTCTATCTGAAAGGATCGAAAGAGGTGATCGCTGAACGGCTGCGGCATCGCAGCGGACATTTTATGAATCCGGATCTGCTGCAGAGTCAGTTCGATACGCTGGAGGAGCCGCGAGACGCGATCGTCGTCGATGTCTCGATGGCTCCGGAAGCCATCGTGAGTGCGATTAGAACGCGGCTCGGGCGCTAGCCTGGTTGTCGCTGCCGGAGAACCTAACCCCTAACCCCTTCCCGAGCGGGAAGGGGAACCGGATTCGATCGGGAAGTAACCGATTTCCCCGAGCGGGAAGGGGAACCAGAATATCTGGACTAACGATCTACTCGGTAGTGACTGGAGGCGGTCTCGCCTACGCTTGGCGAGAGTTCCTCCAAGGTTTTGCCGCGCGTTTCGGGGACGAACCAGACTACGAGGACGACGCCGATGATCGGGCCGACGGCGAAGAGCGACGCGGCGTTGCCTAAACCGCCGAGCCGAGCCGATAGCAGTCCGATAACGACCGGCGACAGCATCCAGCAGATCTGGCCGATCACCTGCACGCACAGGCTGTAGCCGGTTGCGCGAATCGCGGTCGGAAACAACTCGGTCGAGAGGGCCGAGGTCGCGGTGCGCGCCGCCTGGTAGGCAAACATCGTGACGACTTCGGCGGCGAGGATCGCGCCGTAGGTATCGCTGGTGAAAAGCACGTACATCGCGACCGCCGACATCAGGTAGAAAAAGCTGGTGGTGAACTTTCGTCCGAGCCGGTCCATCAGAAAGCCGCTCAACATGCTGCCGATCGTGCCCATCGCGTAGGCCAGAATTATCGCGGCGGCGACCTGGTGGGATTTCCAATGATGATCGCGCGGGCGTAGAGGCTGAAGTAGGTAACGGTCGGGCCGCCGATCAGTCCGATCGAGTTCCACAGCCCGGCCATCACCAGCAGGCGCGAGCGGTACGGGCCGGCCAAGGGGAATCAGACAATTGCGAATCGAGGTCCAGAAAGCGGGACGCGCCTGGCCGGCCGCGGCGCGCGCCCGTTCGAGCGCGTTGAAGCGAGCAGTCTCGCGCAGGCCGCGTCGCAAAAACGCGACCATCACCAGCGGCGCGAGCCCCAGCAGGTACATCCCGCGCCATCCCCAACTCGATTCCGCCATGAGCGCGTAGGTCAGAGCAGCGGCGGTCACGCCGAGGAACGCGACCATGTGCAGCGCTGCGATGGCGCGTCCGCGCCGCGCGTCGGGGAATTCCTCGCTGATCATCGTGACCGCAACGCCGAACTCCGCCGCAAGAAAGATCTGCGCTGCGCTTTGAAAGATGGTAAACGATCCGACGCCTCTCGAAAGCGCGGTGAACAGAGTCAGGATCGTGTAACAGAGAACGGTGACCGAGATGATCGGTTTGCGACCGTAGCGATCGGCGAGGATTACGACGAAGAACGACAGCATCCCGCCGAAGCGCACGATCGACGCCATCAGGCCGATGGTGGGGTCGCCCAGATGGAAGGTTTTCGCGATTTCAGGCGTCGCCAGGTGGAAGATCGTGATGTCGTAGCCCTCGAAGATCGTGGCCGACATCAGCATCGCGAACAACGCCGCAAGATAGCGGCTCGGCCGCGGAATCCAGGTGGCTGGCTTCGACTGTTCTAATGAGTTGTTTGGATGGGCGGCCTGCATCGCAGATGACGCGCGCGAGGCGCACATCAATTCGTTAGCGTTTCAGATCGCGAAATTCCCAGCAAGCCGGGGTTCCGAGCCGCGATTGTCTATTTCGAGCTGCCGAAGAGCTTTATGTGTTGCGGGCTGTCAGCAGCGTCGTCGTGAATCTCGAGGGTGCCATGGTATTTGCCGTGTTTGTGCGGCGCGAACTCGACGGAAATCGTGCAGGTGCCTCCGTTCGCCGCGATCTCAGTGCACGTGTTGGCGGTCACGTTGAACGGCGGAGTCGCTGCAGGAGCCGTCGTGAACGAAATCGGCGCCGGGCTGTCGTTGATCAAGGTGATGCTGTGCGCGGAGCTGACAGCGTCGGCGGGTACTGGCTCGAAGTTCAGAGATCTCGGCTGTGCCTTCATCTTCGATGCGAGGCCTTTGCCCTTCAGCGTGATTTCGCGCACTCCGTACTTGGCGTTGCTGTTCAGCTGCAACTGCCCATTTTGCTTTCCCTTCGCGATGGGGGCCGAGGCGACCGCGATCGTGCACGAGCCGCCGGGCGGCATCACCGAGGGGCAATTGTTCGAGGTCATGACGAATCCACTACTCACCGTCGGCGGCGAGAAGTTCACTGACGCCGCTCCAGCGGTGTTGATCACGGTTATTTTGACCGACTTACCCTGATGGCCCACCACCTCGCTCGAGAAACGAGAGCGAGGTCGGATTGGCTTTGAGCGTCGCGAAGACCGGGCTCGGCGTTGCGGTGGGAGTCGGAGTCTCGGTAGGCGTGGCCGTGAGCGTTGGCGTCAAAGTGGCCGTGACCGTTGGCGTCGAAGTGACGGTTGGCGTCGCAGTGGCCGTTGGCGTCGAAGTGGCCGTGAGCGTCGGTGTTGAAGTGGCCGTGAGCGTTGAGCTCGGCGACGCGGTGGGCGTCGGCGTATTAGACGCTGTGGGCGTCGCAGAGACAGTCGGCGTTGCAGTCGCAGTGGTGGTCGCGGTTGGAGTTGGGGTCGGATCGCCTCTGACGCCGGGGAACAATCCGAAAACTGCGAGTTGCGTTTGCGTTCCCATGTAAACGAATCCGTTGGCTACGGTCGGCACGGTAAACTTAACGGCGGGTCCAGGATTGTCGGCGGCGAACTTGTTGCTGTTGTACAGGGGGGCCATGTTGGTAGCGTCGAAGGCGTAGAGAACCGCGGTACCACCCGAACTCCACGCAGAACTGTCGATAAGCCACAAGATGCCGCCTGTCGTGCCATTGGCCGAGATGACCGGCGACGCGCCCGGGTACCCGATCAGAAGTGCCGTCGGCGCGGTAACCGGCGGTGTCTGGAGGAGTCCATTGGAGATGACAAACATCTTGGGCTGATCGGTCAGGCCGACCGTGTATATCATGTTCTGCAAGCCGACCTTCGGCACCGTCCCCTGCCAATAGGCGGGCGTGCTGAACATTCCGCCGACCGCGTTGACGAGCTCCTGCACCATCTGATCGTTGGAGGCATTGAAGCCGCCCATGCTATCTCGATTCACAAGATAGAGCGTGCCGACCTTGCCGGCACCGACCATCAGGTGAGGATTCGGCCCGGGTTGATCGGGCAGCAGCAGGTTGCCGCCGGAGCCCATGTCGAGGTCGTCGTCGTCGAGCATAAGTTCGTTGAGCGGGGTAAAGAAACTGGTGACCGACAAAGTGCCCGCGCCGGGAGTCAGCCGCAGAAAGCTATCGCCGTAGTTGACGACGGGTGGGATGGTGTCGAATGTTCCGTTGCCCGTGATCGCGATCAAATCGCCGTTGGTATCGACACCCGGACCGCATCCCGCCTCCCAGATGCCGCCTTCCCTGCCATTTGGCGTGGTGTTGTACACGACAACCTGCGCCAAGCTGGTCTGGTCGTAGCCGAGAATCCATCCGTGGTAGGTGCCGATGTCGCAATGCGACGCGAAGGTCAGGTAGACGACGCCGTTGGCCAGCGTGAGTGCCGGCCGATCTTGCTGCAGCAGAGGATCAAAGGAAATCATGCCTTTGACGCTCTCTGAACCGGTTCCGGGCACCGAGGCTGCGATCGTTTTCGGACTGTTCGCCCGCTCGAGGCCGGTCGTAATGTCCAACGCGTGAAGTTGCTGCCGATAACTTCCCGGCCCCGTTTTGACCTTCGAGATGACGTAGATAGTGCCGGCAATCGGATCGATCACGGGTGTCGCGGTGATCCCGATAATCGGTACCAGGTCGCCGCAGCCGAGATCGGTGGCAGGCACCGTGGTGATTCCCTTGGCCGGATTGATGAAGCTGGTATGCCAGAGCGCAGGGCCCGGCGTGTCGGCGTCAAACGCGTAGACGCTGTCGTTTTCCGTCGCGACGTATACGACGTTGTGCGTTCCCAGGCTCGGGATCGTCACGTTCGGCACGTACAGCGGCTGCGCATATGCGGCCGCATCGATAGCGTCGGTGAACTGCAGGCCGAATTGCGACGGCGTCACATTCGCAGGAGTGAGGATACTCTCGGCGAGGTTTTGGCCGGTGCGAAAATTGTCGTTGCGGTAGAGAAATGTCCCGGTGTAGCCCGGCTCCAATGCGCGCGCGGCCGAGTGCAGATGGGACGAGCGGGAATGATCCGGCGCGCTCGAGGCGTAGCCAGTCGGATCCGCGGCTGAAATAACTGCGACCAGCGCCGCCGCACTCAGCCCCAAACCCCACAATGATCGCGCTGTCACTTTCCCCGCCGAATCTGAATATCCCTCAGCGCACGCATTTTACTGGTGCAGGCGCGGCACGTCTATGGCGGTAGTGGATTGTGACAGTATCGCGCGGCTTGCACGTTCAAGAGCGGACAAAACCATCCGTGTATTCCGCGTGGGCCGCATCGAGAACTATGGTCGCGATGGCTCTCCCGTTGACCGCATCGCAACCGCAAAAGAACTTCAACTAGTGTGGCGCGCGACTGTTATCCGCCACCATCACCGCTGCAGAACTCATCCCGACGCTCGGCGACGAATTTCTCCAGTTACGAACCATCTTCGAGACAATCATAGCAATCGCGATCACGGCGCATACGATGAGAATCAGATCGTGCGACGATTTCACTAGTGACTTTCCGCTGATTGGCATCGAGACCTCTCCCCGGCACGCTTGTCTGTAAAATGCAACGCACCATCACAAAAGGGGTCAAAGCAAGATTTGAGCCGTGCAATGATACTGATTGATAACAAAACCAGCGCTGATGCTGCAGGGCTCTCGAAGTGAATTTTATCCTTCAATTGAGCAGAATATTCTCCAATATTCACTTCGACTGGTTCGGAACTTTGTGTTTTTGCAATCCGCCTGTTTGTAGCATGGAGATCAAAGCGTGGTTGCACTGATGCACCTGGTTTCGACCGATATTCGGCTCGGTTAACGGGTCCCCGTTTTTTCCAGATAGCTAAACCAAAGGCCAGGGGTCGGCTTGGCGGTCGGAGTGCGAGTCGGCTTTGGAGTATGAGTCGGCTTTGGAGTTCGCTTCGGCTTGGGGGTGCGAGTTGGCGTTGGCGTGCGCGTCGGCGTCGGAGTTGAAGTGCGGGTGGCTGTCGCGGTCGGAGTCGCGACATTCCCGCTGAGCGCGATCGTCCCCCACCATGTTCCCCACGTATTGCCGGTGCCCGCGTATTCCTGGATCGTCCACAGGTCGAGGTCGTTGACCGGATCGACCGCGACGTTGCTGTAATCGCCCCATCGATTGTCGCCGGTGCCGAAATCTTTGAAGTACGGTGCCTCGCCGGCTTTGAAGACAGTGTCGGCCTCGGAGCGTATTCGGCGAGATCGATGTGTAGTCGATACGAGATAATTGGCGCTCGCGTACTGGGACGCGCCGAATCGCGAGTAGCCGAGCATCATGTCGTCGTGCGCGTTGACGTCGAGCGTCGGATACGCATAGTCGAACGACGTCCGACGGATCGTCGCGCTTGCCGAGTTGCTGCACGACGCCGACGCTGCCGCTCGCCGTATTGATCTGCCACCACTGCGCCGACGATCGCGTCGGAGTGCCGGTCGCGGGAAGGAACACCGTCTGCGCCGCCCACAGCGATCCGTTTCGATAGACGCAGTTTCCGATTCGGTCGTCGTCGGTGTCGATGCGCGCGGTCGAGCCGAGCTGCGGCGCGAAGTTCGTGACCGGCGCGGAATCCTGCCATCCACTTCGCCGCCTTGGGGAACGCGACGCCGGTCGTCAGCACTTCCGAGCCGACCGATCCGGTGATCGTGCTGATGCGAAGCGTCCCGAGAGCGCCGTTCCAGTTGCGCACCAGGTACTCGGTCGCGAGCGTGTTGTCGTGAGTCACCGCCGGGTAGTCGGTGAATCCAGTTGGATCGTGGAAGACCGTGTATCGGCCCGCGCCGCCCGCGTACAAGTCGGCTTTGTCGAATGCGTAAATATACGACCCAACGTAGGCGCCCTCGCTGACGGTGAAGACGTTGGTCTGCACGACGATCCAGTCGCCGTTGAAACCGAGCGTCGGATAATCCGCCCAGCCCGCACCGTTCGCGTCGACGCTCACCTTGTAGAGATTCCAGGCGCCGGTCGGATCGTTGGTCTGCGATACGCCGATCAGAATGTACGCGGTCGGCGATGCGGCGTTGGCGCCCGCCGATATGATCCAGCGACGGGAGTACGCGTCGAACAGGACGCGCGGATCGAACGCCTCGTTGATCCCGCCGAGGCTCGACCAGAACGACGCAATCGGGATCGAGCTGAGAACGACGCCGGCGCGCGTTTCAATCGTCACGTTGCTGTTGAGCACGGTCATCAGATGGTTCGGGCCGACGGTGCCTTGCGTATCGGGCGGAATCACCGTTCCGTTGTCGGCACCGCCGGGAAAGTCTGTTTTGCGCACGCGACGTTGCGAGTTCCGACTTTGAGCGTCGATAGCGCTGGTCGGATGCGCTGTCGCGCGGATCGAAGCCGTCGCCGTCATCCTGAAAAATGCCGGGGCGTCCGGCGAGCGGCCGATGGATCGCGAACGGGACGGCATGTTTTTCGATCGCGGACATTCGCGATGCCGCATCCATGAAATTCGTTATCGATCGGCCTGATGCGACGGATCGCATCCCCGCGATTTCCACTTGAAGCCGGCGGCGGCGTCTGCGCATTCGCAGGCGTCACGAGGTTGGAAGTCCAAACCGACGTCGCGCCCAGTGTGAGCGCTGCGACGACAATAAAGGCCAGATATTTGGCACTTGGTTTCGCGAATGAATCGGCTTTTTCGCAACTAGAAGTCCTCCGGGATGAGCGGCAAGCGCGCATCTCAAGGACAAAGAGAGCAAGGGTTAAGCCGCTTAGATCGTGATTAACCGAACGATGACAGCCTGGGCGAATGAGCCACGAATGTCGCGCGAAACCGTCTTGATCCATTCGCGAATTTTGATTCGCTGCTCTGTGCAGCGCGCAGCTTCGCTTGGCTACGACGTGCGGCGGCGTGTCTCGCTGTGTGTCTCAGAATGGGACACTGGATGCAGCAGATCGCTACCTCAGCCTGGTGTGGGCAAAAGCGAGCGACCGTGTCTGGATGGGCGCGAATCCGTCGGATACGATCGCGCGATGGCTATCAAGCGAGTTTGCGTTTATTGCGCGTCGAGTCGTCAATGCGACGCCGCTTATCACGACGCCGCCGCGGCGCTGGGCCGCGAGTTGGCGCGCAACAAGGTCACGCTGGTCTATGGCGGCGGCAGTGTCGGCTCGATGGGGCATCTGGCGGACGGGGCGCTGGCGGAAGGCGGCCGCGTAGATCGGCGTGCTGCCGCGTTTCATGTACGACCTCGAATGGGGACATCGCGGGCTGAGCGAGCTGCTGATCGTAAACGACCTGCACGAGCGCAAACGCATGATGATCGAGGAAGTCGACGCGGTGATCGCGCTGCCGGGCGGATGCGGCACGCTCGAGGAATTGTTCGAAGCGATCACGTGGAAACGGCTCGGACTATTCGGCGGCCCGATCGTACTGGTCAACACGCTGGACTTTTACACGCCGTGCGTGAAGTTCCTCGAGAGCTGCATCGAGCGTCGTTTCATGGACGAGCGCCATCGCCAGATGTGGTCGCTCGTCGAGCGGCCGGAAGATGTCCTCGACGCGATCGCCGCCGCGCCGCCATGGCCGCACGAAAATCGCAACTTCGCCGCGCTCTGAAGAATTAGCGTTCGATCTTCGCGATCGCAGCGGTGTGGTCGTGCGTCAGGTCGGCTTTCAGAAACTCTTCGGTGCCGGGGGTGCCTAGTTCGAATTCGGGCGTGTGATGGATTTTGATCGTCACGTCCTTGGTGCGGCAATCGAGCATGTGGCCGCCGGCGGTGCGATCAGCGGTGATGAAATGCAGATGATAGCCGGGGACGTTGACGCCGCGCAGGTAGTCCGGCGTGAAGAAGCCGACGATAGTGCCTTCGACATCGTGAAACTCGAAGATTGGTTCTTCGCGAGCAGCTTGCTCGAGACCGACTGACTTGTCCTGCTTCGCGACGGCGCGAGTCTTCACATAGTCGAAGCGCCCTTCGATTCTCACTGCATGGAAAATGTTCTGCGAGGGGAGCATCGCGGCGACGGCTGCGAGCATCGCCGGCTGATCGCACGGGCGATCGAGCCGCGCGCTTTCGTCGGCCTTGAAAAAGCTCACCGTCGCGAACGGCGTGCGCGCGCTATCTTCGACCGGATGGGCATGGCCGTCGGCGCGCACCTGGAAGACCTTGCCGTCGAGCTCGATCATCTCGCCGTCGAGTCCGTCGAAGGTGCCCAGGCCGAAATCGCCGTGAGTCTTTAGCTCGCCCATCGTCATGTCGCCGGTCGAGGCGCCTTCCATCAGGGCGTTGACGGTCGAGGTTTGAAATACGGTCTGGTCTTCGTCGCCGAGGAGGCGCTCGAGGGCTTGCACGACGATCGCGGAGACCGTCTGTCCGGTTTGTTTGCGCCGCGCGCCGAGCTGCGCAGCGAGCGCGGGCGGAAGGTGAACCCGCAGCGTGATGTGTTTGGGCATCGTGCGAGTTTATCGGACGAGCGGGATGGTTGGTATTGTCGCGTGAGCCCTACGAGCCCAGCGGAACAATCACGCAGGGGACGATCAAGGAGGAGCGCCGTTGATCGCGAGCAAGACGCATCCAGCCGCGATCCAGATTATGAGGACCGCTGCGGCGAAGAGTTCGGCTGCAACACCGAGTGAGCGAGGCGTTAACATCGAGTTGACTCCGATCGAGTTGTATGGTTCGTCGAGGCGGAAAATCAACGCGATGGAATACAATTGTGTTATCTGAAGAACCGGGATCGAATTTTGTACGCGACAGAACGGGGAGAGAGGAGAGAAATTATTTGTTCTCGACGGGTTGGACGTTTTCGCCGTCGCGCGCGGCCTGGCCTACGTTTACTGCGACCTTGTCGGTCGGGTTGATGCCGCTGAGGATTTCCACGGTTTGGCCGTTGTCGTAGCCGAGTGTTACTTCGGCGAGGTGCAACTGGTTGTTGCGGACGACCGGGACGTAAACTTTGCCGTCGCGGAATACCAGGGCGTCGTCGGGGACCATCGGCGATCCGGTGCCCATCGCGACTGTGAACTCGGCGGTCGCGTACATTCCGGGATACAGCGCCTTGTTCTCGTTGGGCAGATCGACTTCCACCAGCATCGTGCGCGTGTCGGGCGAGAGCGCGTCGGGATGGCGCGTGATGGTGCCGGTAAATTTCTGGCCCGCGTAGCCGGCGGCGGTGATCGTCGCGGCGATCGCCGTCCTTGATGAACGGCGCGATGTTCTGCGGGACATACGTGAACACGCGCAGCGGACTGTAGCGGGAGATCGAGATGATCGCGCCACTCCCGGGCGTGCCGGGGGCGATGTTCGCGGGGACGAGGTGGCCGGGATCGATGTAGCGCGCAGTTACGATACCGTCGAAGGGCGCTGTGATCGTTTCGTACTGCTGATTGGCGAGGTCCTGGTTGAGGATAGCGCGCGCCTGGAGCATCGCGCCGTGAGATTCATCGGCGGTCTGCTGCGGGATGACCTGCGCGTGCACGAGCGTGCTGATTGCGCTTGTCGGTGATGAGCGCGAGGTTGTAGTTGGCGCGCGCGTTGGCGACCTGTTGATCGAGCTCGGGCGACGTGAGGATCGCGAGCAGTTGGCCCGTGTGGATGCGGTCGCCTTTGTCGACCTTGATCGTCTTCAGGTAGCCGGGAACCTTGGCGTAAATGTCGGTCTCGTCGAAGCCGCGAATCGTCGCAGGCAGCTTGAGATCGCGCGTGGCGGGCGCCTGCAACACCTGGCTGACCAGAACATGCGGACCGGCCTGATTTTCCTCTTCCAGCGCCGACGTCTGACGGCCGATCCACAGCTCGCGCGCGAGCACGAGACCGGCGGTCGCGATTAGAGCGACGACGATCGCGACGATCCATCCGGCGAAAAAAAATCCGCCGGGTGTCGGCACGCTGAAATTTTTCGGATCGTCTTCCATCTCGGACATATACTATGCGCCGGGAAGCGTGATTGCTTCGATCTCGGCGTCGCGCTGATGCTTGCCGATGAGACTGCGGCCGAAGATCGAATAGACCGCGGGCACGACGAACAACGTCATCATCGTCGCCGCGAAGAGTCCGCCGATGACGGCGCGGCCGAGCGGCGCGTTTTGCTCGGAGCCCGAGCCGAGCGAGAGCGCCATCGGCAGCATCCCGAGAATCATCGCGAGCGCGGTCATGATGATCGGGCGGAAGCGGATGCGGCCGGCTTCGATCGCGGCGGCGAGCGGGCTGTAGCCTTCCTCGCGCAGCTCGTTGGCGAAAGTGATCAGCAGGTTGCCGTTGGCGACGCCGACGCCGACCGCCATGATCGCGCCCATCAGCGATTCGACGTTGATAGTCGTGCCGGTAATCGCGAGCATCCAGAGCACGCCGGCCAGCGCGCCCGGCACCGCCATCATGATGATGAACGGCTCGAGCCACGACTGAAAGTTCGCGACCATCAGCAGGTACACCAGGATGATCGCGAGAATCAGGCCCTCGCCGAGCGTGCGGAAGGAATCGTGCATCGCCTGGCTCTGGCCGCGGATGACGACGTGGGTGCCGGCGGGCAGCGGGCCGAGGTTGTCGATTTCATGCTGCACCGCATTGGTGACGCTGCCGAGGTCGCGGCCCTCGACCGCGGCGTCGACGTCGATGACGCGCTGCACGGTGTAGTGCGCGACGACGGCGGGATCCCAGGTGTGCGTGACGGTCGCGAGGTTGCCAAGTAGCTGCGCCTGGCTCTGCGTGCCGGCCGCTGGTGTAGGGAGTGCTGAGCGGAATGTTCGAGAGCGTCGCGACCGAGTCGATCAGATGCTGCGGCGCCTGCGCCACGACGTTGTAGTTGACGCCGGATTTCGGATCGAGCCAGAAGTTCGGCTGCAAGAGCGAAGCGCCGGACAGCGTCGCGAGCATGCTCGAGGCGACCTGCTGCTGCGTGATGCCGAGTTGGAGCGCCTTGTCGCGATCGACGTTGACGCCGAAGGTCGGATAGTCCTGCGGCTCGGCGATTCGCAGATCGCTGATGCCGGGAATCTGCCGCATGCGATCCTGCAGGCGCAGCGCGATGTCGTAGTCGGCTTGCAAGTTGTTGCCGTTGATCTGCGCGTCGATCGCGGCGGGCAGGCCGAAATTCAGCACCTGGCTGACGATGTCGGCGGCCTGGAAATATGCGGTCACGTTTGGAAACTGGTGCGCGAGAAGACTGCCGAATTTTATTCTGATAGATGGCGGTCGGCTGATGGTCGGGCTTCAACTGGATCAGCAGGTCGGCGTCCTGCGGGCCGATCGAGTCGGTGTGATAGAACGCGAGGTTGTAAGAAATCGGCAGCCCGATGTTGTCGCTGATGCCCTCGAGCTCGTCGGCGGGCACGATGGTGCGAATCGCGCGTTCGATGTTGTCGACCACGTACTCGGTGTGCTCGACGCGGGTCCCGGTCGGCATCCGCAAGTGCAGGCTCATCATGCCGGCGTCGATGCGCGGGAAAAAATCCTCGCCGACGACCAGCAGCATCGCCAATGAAGACAGGATCAGGATCGCGACGCAGATGAGCGAGAAGGTTCGGCGCGCGATGAATTTTGCGAGCGCGAAGCGATAGCTCTCCTTGACCCGTTCGAAGCGGCGATCGAAGGCGGTCACGATGCGCGCCCATCGGCCGGTGCCGAGGTTTTCCTCGTGCGTGTCGGGAAGCAGGTAGCGCGCCATGCTCGGGACGAGCGTGCGCGAGAGCAGGTACGACGTGAGCATCGCGAACACGACGGCGAAGCGCGAGCGGCGTGAAGAGGAATCGCGCGACGCCGGTCAGCAGCACGACCGGAAAAAAGACGATGCAGATGGCGAGCGTGCCGACGAACGTCGGCGTCGCGATCTGCGATGCGCCGTCGAGAATCGCGACCAGCAAAGGCTTGTGCATCGCATGATTGCGATGGATGTTTTCGACTTCGACCGTGGCGTCATCGACCAGCATCCCGACCGCGAGCGCGATTCCGCCGAGCGTCATCGTGTTGATCGTCTGGCCGGTGAGCTTGAGGCCGATGATCGCGGTGAGAATCGAGAGCGGAATCGACGTGATGACGATGATCATGCTGCGCGGCGAGCCGAGGAACAGCAGCACCATGATCGCGACCAGGATCGCGGCGGTGACGGCCTCCTGCACGACGTCGCGCAGCGCGGCGCGCACGAATTGCGACTGGTCGAACGTCAGCATCACGTTCAACCCTTTGGGCGCGGTGGCGCGGATGTCGGGCAGCTTCTTCTTGACCGCATCGACTACTGTCAGCGTCGAAGCGTCGGCGTGCTTGACGACCAGCAGGTAGGTGGCTTGCACGCCGTTGAAGCGCACGACGTTGGTTTCGGGCTGATGCGAGTCAGTGACGGGCGCGACGTCGCCGAGGAAAACCGGCGCGCCGTTCAGGTACTTGATCGGCAGCTGGTTGAAGTCGGAGACCTTCGGCACCGACATGTTCAGATCGACGTTGTATTCGTAATTGCCCATCTTGGCGGTGCCCGACGGGATGACGACGTTGGTGGTCGCGAGCGCGTTGCCGACGTCGAAGGCGGAGAGTCCGTTGGCGTAGAGCGCGTAGGGATCGAGGTTCACCATCACCGAACGGCTGACACCGCCGAGCGGCGCGGGCGACGAAAAGCCGGGAATCGTGAAGAGCTGGATGCGGATGAAGTTGAGTCCGTAGTCGAAAAGCTTGTTGGTCGAGAGAACGTCGCTGTAAACGTTGAGCTGCGCGACGGGCACGTTGCTGGCGTTGTACGAAATGATCTGCGGTGGCTGGATGCCGCGCGGCAGATTGCTCAGGATGCTCTCCGAGACGGCGTTCATCTGCGCGATCGCGCCGCCGATGTCAGTGCCGGGTTGGAAATAAACCTTGAGAATGCCGATGCCGTTGATCGATTCGGATTCGATGTGCTCGATGCCGTTGACGGTGGTCGAGTAAGCGCGCTCGGAAATGAAAACCATCCGGCGCTCGACGTCGAAAGCGGAGAGGCCCGGATAATTCCAGACGACCATGACGACCGGGAGATCGATCGACGGAAAGATATCGACGTTCATCAGGCCGAACGACAGGACGCCGAGGACGAGCATCAGGAGCGCCATCACCGCGACGGAGAGCGGGCGGCGAAGCGCGAGGCGGACAATCCACATAAAGGTGCGCTAAAGACCGTAGTTAGAGCAGTCGACGAAGGTTACACATAGTTTCAAATGCTTTTTCAAAATAGGGGACGGCGTCGGGCAAGGCAAGTTTGAATCGATGAACTAAGGGTTGCGCAGAGTCAGTGACGAGCGACTCTATTGCGCTCGATCGCACGTTGCCGAAAGTACAGACGGCGGGCGATTTCTGGTGCGCCGTCCGATGAGCTCACGCGCCGTTCTTATTCGGCGGCGTAAGCGTCTATTCCGGATTTTTTCAGAATTGAGACAGCTTGCTGCGCGTCCGGCGGGGCGACCAATACGACGGGGCAGTCGTTGATGATGCCGCCCGGACGAGCGGATAAGATCATCGAGTGGCGGAGAACCTGACACGCGCGCAGTTCCAACGAACCACTCGAGGTGGGGTCCGGCGTGAGTAGGAAGATTCGCATGAGCGCAACCTACGTTTCTCAAAAAAATTTTCGTTACGTGGAAAAAGCAATTTACAATAACGATCGCGTTTAAGACAAGCAGACTGCATCCTCTCGAAGAGTCAGACGATACGCGACACGGCCGGAATGCGTCGGATGGTTGCGCTCGTGCCCCAGCTGAGCAGCAGTACGCCCATAAATACCAGTAGTCCTTTTGCGATGGCCGGGAGCGGTGAGCTGAGAATCGCGAACTGCAGCCACGATACGAACATATAGTGGATCAGGTACATTCCATATTCGTTGTCGCTCAGGCTGTCGAAGATCCAGCGGCGCCGCGTTGCGAAGCGCACGAACAGCGCCAGGAATGCGAACGAAATGGCGCCACACGTCATCGCGAACATTACACCGCCGACAACGTTCAAGATGATCTGAGATATTGCGGCACCCTTTGAGAACACGATCAGCATGAACACCACACCCACCGCGAACGTGACGAGCATCCCGATGGTCCACCGGAGCCAGTGGCGGGCGAGGATTCCGTCGGATGCGAGCAGGCCGCGGTCGATGCCGTACGCGCCGACACCGATTCCCGCCAGAAAATAGACTGCATAGTGAAACAGGCGCGCGGTCTGGAATTGGAAAGGTCCGATGCTCGTCCAATCCATCGCGCCGAAGATGGCCAACATTGGAATGAACATCGCGGCAGAAGCAGCGACGACCAGCAGAAAGAATCGTACGGGATGCAGTCGCGCGTTCGACGCCAAGCGGCCAATCGCTTCGCCGAAGTTTGGAGCGATGGCGAATAATGACGCGGCGACGAGATCGAATGCGAGCAGCAGCCAGATGAACCACGCGGGGCCCGTCGGCCAGTCGCCGAACGACAGCCAAACGTGAATGTAGCCGGACAGACTGTGCGCGCCAGTCGTCAGCAAGTAGGACGGATAGTACGCGATGGGCGCGACGATCGCGGCTGCGAACAGAAACGGAATGCCGAGCCGGCGCAGTCGATCGCGGACGAATCCAGCATTGCCTTTACGCTGAAGGCTCGACCACACGAACAGCCCTGACAGAAAGAACATCAGCGACATGAAGAAGTCGTCGTTGAAGCCGGTGAACAGACCGAATCCCGCCCAGTGCTGATGATCGACCACCATGAACGCGCGCCAATAGAACGGCGGGGTCAGCAACGACTTGGCTTGAGGCGCCACGTCGATGTACGCGAGCACCGAATGATGCGCGAGCACCAGCACCACGAGAAAGCCTCTCAGATATCCAAGTGCGACGTTGTACCTCGGACGCGCAACGGCGTCGGCACGCACCTCGTCCCGCTGAGCCGCTGCTTCTCTGATCAGAGTTGCTCCTGTCGATGCCATTGGAACTACCTCCGCTGTGCGAACTACTTGCGAGTCGCGATGTTGAACAGCGTCGCCAATTCGTTCGCGTAGTTCTTGAGATCCAGTTCGGGGTATGCCGCCAACTGTAGCGACACCGCGTCGATAGCGTTTCTGATCGTCACCGCCATCACCCGGGTCGAGAACTCGCGAAACTCGCCCCGCTCCTGTCCCGAGCGCAACAGGTCTTGCAGCGCGCTCACGGCAGGCTCGAAAGTTAGCGTGAGATCGATCGTCGGCTGGCCATCGTCGCCGCGGGCGCCGCCCGAGATGTTCATCACGGCCATGATGTGGTTGCGGTGAGAACCGATAAACTCAAGGTTGCTCTCGATATACGCGCGCAGCATGCCGGCGGAGCTGTGCTCGGCGAAGATCCGGGGCAGCATCACAGCGCTGGCTTTTTCCATCACCGTATTGACGACTTGCTGCATCAACTCGCTCTTACCGGCGAAGTGGTAGGAAATCACGCCCTTGCTGACGCCCGCACGTTTGGCGATCTCAGCCAACGAAGCCTGGCCGTATCCAAGTTCGGCGATCGCATTGATCGCGCATTCGATTATTTGTGCTCGGCGCGCAATTTCGATGAAGGAGCGCTCGTCTTGACCGGTTGAAACAATTTCTGACTGCACGGCCAACAGATTAACCGTACGGCCAGATATATGTCAAGGCTGGGCAGAACCGCGCAACGGCGCGAGATCCTTCGCTGCGCTCAGGATGAAAACAAAAGGAGCGAACGGACGCTTGTGTGACGGGAAGGCCTGCTCTTTAGGGAACCGGGGCGGCGTTCAGGAGGCCGGCGGCTTCGTCGTAGCCAAGCATCAGGTTCATGTTCTGGATAGCCTGGCCGGAGGCGCCTTTGCCGAGATTGTCGATCGCCGTTATTACCAGCAGGGTCTGGCTGCGTCGATCGAGGATGAAGGCCAGCTCGCAATAGTTCGTCGCGCGCACATTGCGCAGCTCGGGAAGTTCCCCCGGCTTGAGGATTCGCACGAAGCGCGACTTGGCGAAGCTCGCTTCGAACGCCGCGTGAACGTCGCTCTCGGTGGTGCCTGCGCGCGGGCGCATGAAGATCGAGCTGAGAAGACCGCGTGTGATCGGCAGCAAGTGCGGCACGAACAGTAGCGCGATCTCGCGGCCCAGCGCGGCGGAGATTTCCTGTTCCATCTCGGGGACGTGGCGATGATTGCCGACCTTGTAGGCGCGGAAGTTCTCGTTGACCTCGGCGAAGAGCTGCTCGATCGATGCGGCGCGGCGCGCGCCGGTGGTCCCTGATTTCGCATCGATGATTATCGACGACGGTTCGATCAGGTCGCGCCTGATGAGCGGCAGCAGCGCGAGCAGCGCGCCAGTCGGGAAGCATCCGGGAGTTGCGACGAGGCGAGCCTCGCGAAGTTCATGACGATGGAATTCGCTGAGACCGTAGACGGCTTCCTTGAGAAGTTGCGGCGCGGGATGCTCGATGCCGTAAGTCGTGCGGAACTGCGCCGCGTCCTTGAAGCGATAGTCCGCCGACAGATCCACCACCTTGATGCCCGCCTTGATCAGCTCCGCGGTATGCGCGGTGCCGACAGTCTCGGGCAGGCACGAGATGGCGACTTCGGCGCGGCCCTGCACCAGGTCGGGTCGCAATTCCTCGAACGGCGGCAGATCGATGCCGGCCATGTGGCGGTAAACGTCGGCTACTTCGCGCCCGGCGTAATGCTCGGACGTGAGCACGCTCAGCTCGACGAACGGATGACTGGAGAGGATGCGAACCGCCTCGATACCGGAGTATCCGGAGGCGCCAACCACAGCCACCTTGACCTTGTCCTGCGTTGCCACTTGCGGGATTTCAATGCTCCTTTGCGAGGTCGGGGTAGAAACTACTCAGTTATCAGAATTACACGAGCCGAGCCAGTTAACCGTTACTTGGTCTCGAACTCGAAGACCATTTCGGTCGGCGGATGCTCGGGGTCGGCGGCGAGTTTATCCAGGTAAATGCGCACGGGAGTGTCGTCGGGGCGGGTTTCGCTCAGATGTTCCAGCTCCTGGCGTGCGGAAAAGACGTTGCCAGAGCGAATCATCGAGAGCGCATCGCCGAAGTGCTGGTAGAACGTCGGATCGACGCTGTCGTTCTCGCGTCCAGCAACATGAACGATCGGCACGAACAGCTGTTTGCCTTTGACCTTCACCAGCCCGAGCTCGCGCCCGATGTAACCTGCGCCGGCTTCGTTGTAGGTTTCGCGACTGACCAGCAGATGTACCTTGAAGTGGCGGGTCAGGCCCTCGAGTCGCGAAGCAAAGTTGACGGTGTCGCCGATGACGGAATAGTCGAATCGATTTTCGCCGCCGAGGTTGCCGACGACGACGTCGCCGGTCGAAATGCCGATGCCGATGTCGAGATCCGAGAAGCGCGGATCGTTGGTCTGAAGCTCGTGCAGGTTCTCGAGCATCTTGAGCGCGCAATCGATCGCGGAGCGCGACGGATTCTCGAGGTCGTTGGGCGCGCCCCAGAACGCCATGATGCCGTCGCCCATCAGCTTGTCCACCATGCCGCCGGTGTTGAAGATCACGTCGATCATCGAGGTCATGTACGTGTTCAGCAGCGCGAGCAGGTCCTCGGGCGTGGTCTTCTCGGCGCGCTTGGTGAAACTCACGATATCGGCAAACAGGATCGCCAGATGGCGCTTCTCGCCGCCGAGCTTGAGACTCTCGGGCGACTCTATCAACGAGGTGATGACGTCGGGATTCAGGTAGTGCTCGAAGGCAAGTCGCAAGTAACGCTTCTCGCGACCCTCGGTGATGTACCGATAGCCGGCGAGAAACATATAGATGACGAACGCGGCGAACATCGGAAAGACGATCCCGATCACGAGACCGTCGTCCAGCAACCGGTGTTGCGCATACAAGTAGTAGCCGAACAGCAGGATAACGCCCAACGCCGCCGACGACATCGCGGACAGCCACGCGACGCCAAGCGACATCGCGATGCCCATCAGCAGCGCTGCGAAGAACGCGATCTCCGTGGCTTCGTAAGATCGCCGCACGAAGTCGCCCTGAATGACGTTGTCGATCGCGTTGGCGTGGATCTCGACGCGCGGCATATCGCCGTCGGTTGGCGTCACACCGCGATCGCCAAGGCCGTGCGCGGTCGCGCCGACCAGGACGATCTTGCCCGCAAGTTTCTCGGGCGCAATCTTGTGGTTGATGATGTCCGAGATGGAGTAGTGCGGAAATGGATCTACGCCGCGGCGGAAGTTCACCAGCATCCGCCCGTCGTCATCGACCGGAATCTGCACGCCGGCGATCGACACCCCCGTCACGCCATTCGGCCCAAGTCCCAACATCATCGTCGCGCCGTCGGCAAACGCGTCGGCGACGGCCAGGAACAGCGGCGCACAGTAGCGCCCGTCGAAACGGATCACCGTCATGTCGGTCCGGATTTCACCGTCGGCGTCCGCGTCGACGTCAAAGTATGCGGTCGAGTGCGCTGAGTCTTCGAGCAGAACGTGCGGCGGCTGATACGCCTGCGCCCTGATCAATTCCATGCTCCTTGCCGGGAGCTTTGCCGCACGATTCCATAACTCAGCGGGCCCGGCGGGCGAATTTGTCGAGGAATCCAAGCGTCTTCTCCGCCGCATGCCTTTGGAAAAGATGGCTCTGAAACTCGTATCCGAGCACAGTATGGCCCTGCGCCTTCATCGCCTTGGCAAAGGCTTCATCGTTGCTCGGTCCCAGCATGTCGCGAATCGACTGCTCGGTGAGGCCAAGTCGCGCAAGCTTTTCACTTATCGCCGAGCGCGCTACGTCGCTCTTGTCGGGCTCGCTGAAGATCGCATCGAATCCTATGACCTTGACCTGGTAGTCCTTGAGCGCATCGACCAGCTGTGCCCAGCACCTGCCGCGGCCACGGCCATTGCCCCAGTTGCGAGATACTCTTGTCGTCGACCGCGGCGATCGCGATAAGGCCCGAGGACGGGCGCGGAGTCGATGGTATTGATTCGAAGATCGTAAGCGATCAGATCCAGCCGCTCGAAGGCTCGAATGGAAGCGGTCATGAGAGCCGAAGATGAAACCGAGCAGCACGATTCCGAACAGAAACGTGCGCCACGAGAATCTGGGATGTGACGATTTCGAGCTCGCCATCGTTAGCGAGTCGAGCTTAGCGCGCCGGAGCGTCCGCCGCTAACTGTGCCGGGCGCGATGCTGCCTACTCGAACCAGCTCAGCTGCTTGTACATGCTGATCTGGCCGTACTGATGCGCGTTGCCGTAGCCGGCCTGCGCGCTCACGCCGAGCTGCCACGGCCGGTAGTAGAAGCCGAGATCGGGTCCGCCCTGCCCTTGCGCGTTGCTCAGGAAGCCGCCGAAGTACATCGCACCGCCGATGCCCCCGAGGACCATGAACTTCTCGGTCGAGAGCAGGATTGCCTGCACATCGATTTCGGTGCTTTCGACGCCGTTCTGCCAATCGTAGATCGAGCTGAAGGAGGTATTGATCGGATGCTTGCTGTGCAGACACGCCCAACTAGAGAAATCGCCCTCGATTACGTAGGCGTCGCTATCTGCCACGTCGTGGCCACCCGAGACATAGAGATGCGTACCGGGGAACAGCGTGAAATCGAGGCCGCCCTGGAAGCGTCCGAAGTTCAAGCGTCGGGAACTGCCGCTGCCCGGCGCCAAGCGGACTGTCGAAGCCGTCGCCAATCCACAGTTGGTAGCCGGTCGCGCGGCCAAAGAATCCAATGTACGGAGTGACGCTTTGCTCGACCTGCACACCCTCTTGCAGGTCACCGTATTTGTCGCTGATGAAGCCGCCGCCGAAAGCGGTTAACTGGAGGAGTCCCGGCGTTTGCAGCGAGAAGAATCCGGGATAGGTGTCCTCGAACCATTGCGCGTGCGCCGGCGGTGCAATCGCAAATGCCGTCATCGCCACGGCGAAAGCAACCATCACGCTAACGCGGGAGATTCGTTTCTTCGCCACGTCTCTAACCTCCTCCTCTACCGAGGTCCCCCACCCGTACCCGTTCCCGTCGTCGACACGGACACGCATACCGGACATGCCGGCACTGGTGCAGCGCTCGATCCCGGCGCTGCTCCGGCGAAACTGGCGCCGCCTGCGTTCGCGCTTTCGAGCGACACCGCACCGGTCATCGACAACGGTCCGCCATCAGTCGGAGGTTTGTCGCACGGCACGGTTGCCTCGTAGCCGGCGTGGACATCCTCGCCCGTGTTGGGACTCCCAATGTTCGCGAGATTGACGGTTCCCTGGTAGACGGAGACGTCAGTATATTTTTCGCATCCCTTGTAGCCGGGCCTGATTACATTCTCGCTGTACGCGGTATCGAACTTGGTTCCGCGAACTGCCGCGACCGCGTTGGGAGTATGCACCTGGTAGTTTGCGCCGGCGCGCCGCCCGATGCGGCATTGACCAGCGACCGCATCACGCCGGAGAACAGGCTCACGCGAGTCGGTCCGCCGCCGACCGCGAACTGATCGAGCGTGATACTGCTGGCAGGTCCAAGTTCGAGGCGGCTCTGATCGTTCAGAATGATGACGGCGTGGCCGTTGGGGCCTGTGATGACTCGGTCGCCGACGTTTACGCCGACGCCGGACGCCGCGCCGATGGTCGCGCCGCCGGTGCGCTGAATCTGCACCTGGCCGGTGACCGACTGGAATGATCCGGCGGCCGTCTGCGCCAGCGCCGTTCGAGATACGACAAACAGCGCGCTAATGAGCAACAACCCCGCAGCAACTCCGGCGCTATAATGTATTCGGTCTCGACGCATCTAATGGCGCTCCTTTAAAGCTAGCGCCTACCTTGTATTTGTCGGCATTATGATTTGTCAAATGCCTCGGCTAAGCATCTGTAATCACAAGAGAAAAGAAAAGGGCGCGAGCAACCGCTCACGCCCTTCTTCTCAAATGACTTGTAATTCTGACCGCGCAGTGCGGACCGACTCGCTCTACCGCTTGGAGTATTGCGGCCGTTTGCGCGCCTTGTGACGTCCATATTTCTTGCGCTCGACTTCTCGCGGATCGCGCGTCAGCATCCCGCCCTTGCGCAGCGTCGGACGCAGCGTATCGGTCGCGGTGATCAGCGCGCGTGAAATTCCGAGGCGGACGGCGTCTGCTTGCGCGGCGATTCCGCCGCCCTCGACGCTCACCAGCACATCGTATTGCCCCACGGTCTCGGTCGCTTCGAATGGCTCGAGGATCCGCATACGCGAGGTCGGCCGCGGAAAGTAGTCCTCGAGCGTGCGCTCATTGACGGTGATCGTACCGCTGCCGGCCAGCATTCTAACGCGCGCGACCGCGGTCTTGCGGCGTCCAGTAGTCCAGATGATATTTTTCTTTTCTGCCATGGAAAAATTCGTACCTTGTTAGACGGCGACCGTCTTGGGCTTCTGCGCTGCATGCGGATGCTCTGCACCGCGATAAACTTTCAGCTTGTTGAAAATCTGATGGCCGAGACGATTCTTCGGCAGCATCCCCTTCACCGCTATTTCGAGCAGCCGCTCGGGCTTCGCGTCGAGCATCTTGCCGGCCGCGGTCGTGCGAATTCCGCCCGGCCATCCGGTATGGCGATAGTACACCTTGCTCAGCGTCTTCGATCCGGTCAGGCGAACCTTGGCGGCGTTGATGATGACGACGAAATCGCCGGTATCCTGATTCGGAGTGTAGTCGGGGCGCGTCTTGCCGGTCAGCAGGCTCGCGGCGCGCGACGCGACTCGTCCAAGCGCGCGCTCGCTCGCATCGATCACGACCCATTGGCGGTCACGCAGTCCACTCTCGCGGGAGATGCTGCGGGTTTGTTCGGTCAGCTTCAAGTTCGTTCCTCTAAAAAGATCAAATTTTGGCGGGGCCGATGGGATTTGAACCCACGACTTCCGACGTGACAGGCCGGCGTTCTAACCGGGCTGAACTACGACCCCGCCCGAACCATCTGTTGTTACATTTTCCAGCACGCGTAGCAACAACGCATGTCGCGGATAGGACGGAATTTATTCCGTCAGCCCGTCACAAAAACGAAAAATACAGAAGCGACGAAATAAATTTCGTCCTACTGCGCCGCAAATTACGCGACGCGGCGCATCAGCTCCAGGATGTCGTAGCCGGTGATCTCCCGGCTCTTTGCCGACCAGTCGCGCAGCTCGGCGTCCGACACCAGCCCGGCTTGCGCGCCCTTCGCCAGATCCATCAACCCAATCTTGATCGTCGCTTCGTCGATCATCTCGCCTGATTTCGGATCGGCCATCGAGCCGCCGCCCTTCTCGTGGTAGAGCTTGATCACTCGGCGCGCTTCCTCGACCTGATCGACGTTCGGCGTGTAGCACGCGTTGGCGATCTCCGCCTGCTGCGGATGTATCACCCAGGTGCCGTCCATCCCGAGGTTCGCGGCGCCGACGTTCTTCTCGCGCAAACCCGCCTGCAGTTCCTTGACGCGCTCGGGCGAATCGGTGTTGCGCCACAGTCGCAGATAGACGTTGTCGATCGCATGCAGACCGGCAGCTTTGGCCGCGACCACCACCGCTTGCTTCGAGTAGTGGAAATTCTGATTCTGATTCTCGACGATCTCGCGGATGCCGAGATTCGCCGCGTAGTCGGCAATCCCGAATACCAGCCCGCACATCCGGTCCGACGCGGTCGCGATTTCGTATGCGTGAATCAACGCGTGCGGGGTCTCGATCAGCGATTCGATCTGAATGCGGTACTTCCACCCTGCCCGCTTTTCGAGATCGTCGAGCAGCTTCGACACTTCGCGAATCTCTTCGGGGCCGCGCGTCTTCGGCAGCATGATGCCGTGGAAGCGATTCGGCGCGCCGAGCACGATCGCCTCCATGTCGCCCTTGAAAAACTTCGAATGGATATTGTTTGGGCGCACCGTCACGACCTTCTTGCCGAAGTCGAGCGTGTTGAGCGCCTCGACCATCACCTTGCGGCTCTTCTCGCCCTTGAACTCGTACGGGCACGCGTCCTCGAAGTCCGCCATCACGTGATCGACCGGCGCCTTCACCGCGTCGGCCGCCGTCGTGTGCAGCTTCATGCTGTGACCCGGATAGGTCATCTCGGTGCGCGGAATTACGAAGCGGGTGCCTTTGTCCAGAACGTACATTAGTGGTGCTTCTCCTGCTCAAATAGTTGGATAGTCAATTATTGCGAGTAGCGATCAGGCTGGCAAGTAATGCGTCTTGCGCTTGATTAGAACGGTGCGCTCGATCTCTACCACGACAGTACCGTCGGGCTTCTTGCCGATCAATTTGAACTTCACGAGGCCTGCGTCGGGGCGGTTCGCGTCGCGCTTCTCGAGCACGGTGGACTCGGCGTAAATCGTGTCGCCGTGAAATACCGGATTGGTATGCTTGCCGTTGTCCATCTCGACTTCGGCGATCGCGTTCTCGCTGGTGTCCTCCGACGCGAGCCCTACCGTGAACGCCAGCACGACGCCGCCGTACACCAGCAGCTTGCCGCCGACGTACGCGCCGGGATTCCTGTCGATCAGATCCTGGTTGAAGTGCAGCTCGGCGGTGTTCATCACCATCGAAGTGAAGTTGTGATTGTCGGCCTCGGTGATCGTGCGGCCGCGCTGATGGACGAGCGTGTCGCCGACCGTGAAATCCTCGAAGTAGCTGCCGTCGCTGGTGATGCTCACGTTCAGTTCTGCTCCATGATACGCCGGCCGATGACCTCGTACTGAATTTCGCTGGTGCCCTCGAAGATCGACAGCACGCGCGCGTCGCGCCAGAAGCGCTGCGCCTCGAACTCCATCGAGTAGCCGTAGCCGCCATGCACCTGCATCGCCTCGCGCGTGACCCGCTCGGCCATCTCGGCGGCGAACGCCTTGGCGAGACCGGCCTCGTAGTCGCATCGCTTGCCGGTGTCTTTTTCGGCGGCGGCGAAATAGCAAAGCTGGCGCGCCGCTTCGATTTCGACCGCCATGTGCGCGAGCTTGTGCCGGATCACCTGGAAGTCGCCGATCGGCTGTCCGAACTGCTTGCGATCCTTCGCGTACTTGACCGCGCATTCGAACGCCGCCTGCGCGACGCCGACGCCGCGCGCCGCAGTCTGGATTCGCGCCGCCTCGTAACTCGCCATCAACTGATAAAATCCGCGCCCTTCGACTGGCCGCCGATCAGATTCGCCTTGGGCGCGAACGCGTCGTCGAATTGCAGCGCATAACTGCGCATCCCGTGGTAGCCGATGGTCGGAATCGGCGAGCCGGTCAACTGCGGCGGCATGAAGTCGTCGCCGGGCTGCTTCTCGAACAGGATCAGCGACAGCCCTTTATGCTTCTTCGACATGTCGGGGTCGGTGCGCGTCATCACGGTGAGCATGTGCGCGCGATTGGCGAACGTACACCACATCTTCGATCCCTTGATCAGATAGCCGTCGCCATGCTTTGACCGCGCGCGTTTTGAACGACGCCGTGTCGCTGCCGGAATCGGGCTCGGTGAACGCGGCCGCGGTCAGAATTTCGCCGCGCGCGATCGGCGGCAGGAATTTCTTCTTCTGCTCGGGCGTGCCGTTGGCGCTGATGAGAGTGCCGGTGATGATATTGCGGGTCATCACGGAGCCGACGCTGAGCCATCCGCGCGACAACTCCTCGGTGACAATCGCCATCGAGATGTAATCGAGGCCCATGCCGCCCTCTTCGACTGGAAAGATCACGCCGAAGTATCCGAGCTCAGCCATCTGCTTCAGGATTTTTTCAGGGATTTCCTTGTTCTCGCGATCGAGGTCATTGGCGATCGGCTTGACCTCGGCCTCGACAAACTCGCGGACCGATCGCCGGATAAATTCATGCTCAGGCGTAACTAGCGGCATCGTGTGCTCCTACGCGGGCGGTGGATTGCGCTTGCGAATCAGGACCGGGCGCTCGTACTCGAGCACCTTTTCGCCGCGTTGGTTGTAGCCGGTGGTGCGGAACTTGACGACGCCGCGATCGGGCCGCGAAGTGTCGCGCTTGGAGAGCACCAGCGACTCCGACGTGATCGTGTCGCCGGGATAGACCGTCTCATGCCATTTCATTTTTTCGTAGCCGAGATGCGCGATCGCGCGCTCGCTCAGATCCTCGACCGACAGCCCGAACACCACGTTCATCACCAGCATGTGATTGACGACGACGCCCTTGAAGCCGAGCGACTGCGCATACTCGCGATTGAAGTAGCTCGGGTTGAAGTTCATCGTGACGCTCGAGAAAAAGCTGTTGTCGCCCTCGGTGATGGTGCGACCCCAATGATGCTTGAAAAGATGGCCGACTTCGAAATCCTCGAAGTAGTGGCCACGCTCGATTTTGCGCACCGCCATATGGGTCAGGCTGCCTTCTTCCTGTGGTCGTAGAATCGACGAAAACGAAAAGTCCTGAAGCCGAATCCGTTTTTTATGGAATTAGCGGTGGCGCGTCAACCGAGCGGTTGCGCGGGGGGAGGGAGGAATTGATTTTAATGAAACCCGCCTGGGTTTCATGCTTCCTTGGGCAGAGGTGACCCCTGCACCCAGTACTAATCGCAAAATGGCGAGGACGCCCTTTTGCTCTGAGGTTCTTTGGCCGGTGTCATTCAGAGCGCAGCGAAGAATCCCGACTCTTTCTTATCTCGCCCCGTTCCCTAACGCTCGGCAGGTTAGTATTGTCAAAGCGGCGGCAAACAGGTAGCTAATTCCGGCGCGCATTGCTGCGACCTCGTACACATAAATGAGTCAAAAGGAAATTTACGAAATTGGGCAGGTGCCTCCAATCGGGCATGTGCCGAAGCAGATGTATGCGCAGGTGATCCGCGCGGACCGGTTCGGCGACCCCAAGCATGCGTTCAAGGTTGAGAAAATCGCGGTGCCGGAAATCCGCGCCGACGAAGTGCTGGTTTACGTGATGGCGGCGGGCGTCAATTTCAACAACGTGTGGGCGGCGCTCGGCTCGCCGGTGGACGTGATCGGCGCGCGCCAGAAGGCCAAGTACGATCATTCGGATTTCCATATCGGCGGCAGCGACGCGTCGGGAATCGTGTATGCGACCGGCCATGACGTGCACAACGTCAAGGTCGGCGACCGCGTCGTGATTCATTGCGGCGTCTGGGATCGCCATTCGCCCGCGGTCCGCAACGGCGACGATCCGATGTACGATCCGTCGTTCAAAATCTGGGGCTACGAAACCAACTGGGGCAGCTTCGCCCAGTTCTGTCGCGTGCAGGCGCATCAGTGCATGCCCAAGGCGTCGCATCTGACCTGGGAAGAGGCCGCGGGGCCGACGCTGGTCGGCGCGACCGCGTACCGGATGCTGATGGGATGGGCGCCGCACGTCGTGCATCGCGACGACGTCGTGCTGATTTGGGGCGCGTCGGGCGGGCTTGGATGCATGGCGATTCAGATCGTGAAGGCCGAAGGCGGAATTCCGGTGGGCATCGTCGGCGACGATCGCAAAATCGAATTCTGCATGAAGCTCGGCGCCAAAGGATGCATCAACCGGAAAAAATATTTGCACTGGGGCATGATGCCGCACTGGAAAGAGACCGCCGAGTACAACAAGTGGGCCGCGGAATGCCGCGCGTTCGGCAAAGCGATTTGGGACATCGTCGGCGAGCGGAAAAGTCCGCGCATCGTATTCGAGCATCCCGGCGAAGACACGATTCCAACGTCGGTGTTCGTCTGCGACACGGGCGGGATGGTCGTGATTTGCGCGGGCACCACCGGCTACAACGCGGTGGCGGATTTGCGCTACCTGTGGATGCGGCAGAAGCGCCTGCAGGGATCGCACTTCGCCAACGACGAGCAGGCGTACGCGTTCAATCAGCTGGTGCTCGACGGCAAGATCGATCCGTGCCTCGCCAAGACTTTCAAGTTCGAAGAGATCCCGGAATGCCACCAGGCGATGCATGAAAATCGCGCGCCCGAAGGCAAGATGGTCGCGCTGGTCGGCGCGCCGAAAGCCGGGTCTGAAAGATCTGCCGCTGTAACCGAAACACTGACCTGCTAGCAACTCGACGCGACTGCACTGATCACGACGATGGCCTCGCTCGATTCGCTAAAGATCGAACTCGCGCGCCAGGTCGAAGGCGAAGTGCGCTTCGACGTGGGCACTCGCGCGGCCTACGCGACCGACGCGTCGAACTATCGGCAAGTGCCGGTGGGCGTCGTGATTCCGCGGCACGAAGGCGACGTGATTGCGGCGCTTGTCGCTCGCGCGCGAGAACTCGATGCCGATTCTCGCGCGCGGCGGCGGCACCAGCCTCGCCGGACAGGCGTGCAACGCGGCGCTGGTGCTCGATTTCTCGAAGTACATGAATCGCGTAATCGCGATCGACGCGAACGCGCGCACAGCGCAGGTCGAGCCGGGCGTCGTCCAGAGCCATCTCAACAGTGCGCTCGCATCGCACGGCCTGTTCTTCGCGCCGGATCCATCGACGAAAGATCGATGCACCATCGGCGGGATGATCGGCAACAACTCATGCGGCGCGCATTCGGCGGCGTACGGCAAGACGGTCGATAACGTCGAGGCGCTGGAGGTCCTCCTCTACGACGGGACGCAACTTTCGCTGACGGGCTCGATGGACGATGCGCAGCTCGACGCGGCGATCGCGCGCGGCGGTCGCGAAGGCGAGTTCTACTCGCGGCTGCGCGAGCTTCGCGATCGTTCGGCGGATTCGGTGCGCGATCATTTCCCGAAACTTCCGCGTCGCGTGTCGGGCTACAATCTTGACGAGCTGATGCCCGAGCGCGGCTTCAACCTCGCGCGCGCGATCGTCGGCTCGGAAGGCACGCTCGCCACGATTCTGCGCGCGACGATTCGCGCGGTGCCGCGGCCGAAAGAAGTCGGGCTGGCCGTGCTCGGATTCGACGACGTGTTCATCGCGGCGGATCAAACGCCGTGGCTGCTCGAGCATCATCCTGAGGCGCTGGAGGGCTTCGACCAGAATCTGCCCGAGTTCGCGCGGATCAAGAAGATGCCGGGCGTGCGATTTCTTCCGGCGGGGCGCGCGTTTCTGCTCGTCGAGCTGGGGGGAGCGACGCGCGACGAGGCGCGCGAGCGTGCGGAGCGCGTGATCGCGCAGGCGCGCGCGGTGCGCGAATGCACCGGCGTCGCGTACCTCGCCGACGCGCGGGAGCAGGCCGCGGTCTGGCAGATTCGCGAGTCGGGACTCGGCTCGAGCGCGTACATCCCGGGGCGTCCGCGCAGTTGGCCCGGCGCCGAGGACTCCGCGGTGCCGCCGGCCAATCTCGGCGCGTTTCTGCGCGGCTTCGATCGCATCCTCGGCGAACCGCAATCTGAAGGTGGCGACCTACTACGGACATTTCGGCGAAGGATGCGTTCATGCGCGCGTCAATTTCGATCTTGATGAGCGCATCCGGAATCGCGACGTTTCGCGCGGCGATGACCGAGCTTGGCGAACTCGTCGCGAGTCTCGGCGGCTCGCTCTCGGGCGAGCATGGCGACGGGCTGGCGCGATCCGAGTTGCTGCCGATGATGTTCCGGCCCGACTTGATCGACGCGTTCCGCGATTTCAAGCGAATCTTCGATCCCGACCTCGATGATGAATCCGGGCGTGATTGTCGATCCGCATCCGCTCGACTCGCATCTGAAGCTGGGCGCGAACTATCGGCCGCGCGAAGTCGCCACGCATTTCAACTTCAGCACGCGAAGGCGGACTCGCGGGCGCGGCGCTCAAGTGCGTCGGAATCGGGAAATGCCGCAAGACCGAGGCGGGCACGATGTGCCCGTCGTACATGGCGACGCGCGAGGAAGTACATTCGACGCGCGGACGCGCGCGAATCCTGTTCGAGGCGCTGACGACCGATCTGCTGCCCGAAGGTTTCGCGGATCCTGCGGTCAAAGATGCGCTCGACTTGTGCCTGTCGTGCAAAGGATGCAAGGCCGAGTGTCCGTCGTCGGTGGATATGGCGGCGTACCGCGCGGAGTTTTTCTCGAACTACTATCGAAGCCATCGGCGTCCGCTGTCGTCGGCGTTCTTCGGCAGATTGAACGAAGTCGCGCGGCTCGCGTCGTATGCGCCGTCGATCGCCAACGCATTGTCGCATGCGCCGGTGGTCGGCGACGCCGTGAAAAAGATGCTCGCGATTCATCCGGAGCGCGAATTGCCGCGGTTTGCGCGACGGACTTTCCGCTCGTGGTTCGAGCGCAGGGCGGCTCCCAGAGCGAGTGCGCGCGAAGTCGTTTTGTTTCCCGATACCTTCAACAACTTCTTCGAGCCGCACGTCGCGATCGCCGCCGTCGAAGTCCTGGAGCGAGCCGGATTCCGCGTGATCGTCCCGCGCCATCACCTATGCTGCGGACGCCCGCTCTACGACCAGGGGATGCTGGACCGCGCGAAGGCGCGACTGACAGCGACGTGATGGACGCGCTCGATCCCTTTGTCGCCGTCGGTATTCCGATCGTCGGGCTGGAGCCGAGTTGTATCCTGACGTTTCGCGACGAGTTGCCGTCGCTCTTCTCAGAAGATCCCCGCGCGAAGGCGCTCGCGTCGAATTCATTTCTGCTCGACGAATTCCTCGCGCGGGAAGCAGCCGGACTTCGTGCCGCCTGACCTGCGTCGACGGACGATTGTGCAGGGACATTGTCATCAGAAGGCGATTGCTGGGACTCAGCGACGAGGTCGCGCTGCTCTCGCGCGCGGCGGGCGCGAATCTCGAAGTGCTCGACGCGGGATGTTGCGGGATGGCTGGCGCGTTCGGCTACGAGCGCGATCATTTCGAAGTATCGAAACAGATTGGCGCGCGAGTTTTGTTTCCCGCGATCGACAAGGCGCCGCCGGACGCGATCATCGTCGCCGACGGCTTCTCGTGCCGATCGCAGATTCGGCATTTCTGTCCGGCTCGCGCGCCCGATGCATCTGGCGGAAGTGCTGAATCTGCGGGTAGGCTAACTCCGTTCGGCCAAGCTCCTCGAAATGGAGTCTGAAAAAGAATGCGACTTGGAATCACTATCCCGTTCGATCCGTTCAACGGCACTCACTTTCCCGAGCTGGTGCGCACCGCCGATCGATGCGGTTACACCGACGCGTGGTCGTACGAATCGTACTCGACCGACGCGTTCGCGCCGATTGCCGCGGCCGCGATGCTCACCGAGAAGATGCGCTTCGGCTGCGCGATCATCCCGGTGTTCACGCGGCCGGCGCCGCTGATTGCGATGTCGGCGGTTACCGTCAACGAGCTGGCCGGCGGGCGTTTCATCCTGGGGCTCGGAATCTCGACCCCGAATATCGTCGAGCAATGGATGGGCGTGCCGTTTCAGAAGCCGGTGACGCAGATGCGCGAGACGGTCGAGGCGCTGCGCGCGATTTTCAAAGGCGAGAAGGTCACGATGGCGGGCGCGAAGGTCAAGATAAATGGTTTCCGGCTCGACTCGGCGATTACGCATCCGCCGAAAATCTATATCGGTGCGCAGGGGGCCAAGATGCTGCGGCTGGCGGGCGAGATTGGCGACGGCGTGATCGTCAACTTCATCACGCCCGAGACGGTCGCGCCGATGCTCGACAACACGCGCGACGGGATGCGTGCGGCGGGCAAGGATCCCGCCGGGCTCGACGTGGTGTGCAGAATAATCTGCGCGGTGGACGAGGACGAAGCCGTCGCGCGCACGCTGTTCCGCAGATCGCTGACGGCCTACGTCACGGTGCCGCAGTACAACAAGTTCTTCCGCGAAATCGGCTACGAGAAGGAAGCGACGATCGCGATCGACTCGTGGAACGCCGGCGATCGCAAGAAAGCGCTCGAGACGATTCCCGACGAGATGGTCGAGAAGATTTTCGTGTTCGGCAGCGCGGAGAAATGCCGGCGGCGGCTGGACGATTATGCGAAGGCGGGCATCACGACCACGGCGCTGCAATTTTCGTCGTTCGCGAGGACGCCTGAAGAGCGGCGGGTGAAGGTGCTGAAAGCGATCGAGCGGCTGGCGGCGGTATAAAAGAAACGCGCCCCGCCGGGAGGGGACGGGGCGCGCTTATCGTCAAGGAACGCGCGCAGGATGCGCGTCCGCTGCTGCACTGATTACCGGATGTACTGGAGCAAAGGCGCCAGCAACGAGTTGCCGTAGGGCTGGCCGTAGCCGGCGTTGACCGTTCCGTACGCGGCCGTTACGATTTCCGCCGAACGCGCCTAGCAGTCCGCCGCCGCCGTTGCCGTAGTTGTTGACGCATTCGTATCCGCCATAATCCACCCAGACCGCCGAATCCACCGAGTCCGCGCCGACTAGTGCGCCCGCCTGCGCAGCCGCTATTTATGATCCCTCTGATTCTGACGAAGCACGTCAGCCGCTGCGGCCGGATGACCGGTAGCGCGGTCGCGCTGCATAGGTTCTCATGACGCGCTGCGCCTGGTCGCATCCGTTGCCACCGCCATAAGCCGCCGCCATAATTCCCCGCCGTAACCAGAGTACACCGGAGCCGCGTACACCGGAGCCGCATACACCGGCGCTCCGTAGTAACCGCGCGTTGCCGTAGTTCGGTAGTCGTTCGGCGTTTCCATCCGCGATGTTCGCGCCAGTCATGTCGCGCGACCGCAGGCGCCGGCATCCAGGTGGCGCCGTTGCGGAAGTCATGCTTGGTGACGACGACCGGGGCGACGTTGCGTGCTGGCGCAAATACGCGCGCACGCGATTGTCAAAGCGGTGGTCCTTGGCAGCCGCCGTCAATCGGCATCGCGAGCATCGCCGACACCAACCAGCACCGTCATCAGACCTCGTTTGGAATTCATTGTTTGGTTACCTCTACCTGAGTGAGAGAGCATTAAGGATGCCACCGGCCGTTTTTCAAAACCTGCTTCGCATTGCACATCTAGATACGCAATCAGACGAATCAGGTTGCACTAAATTCGAAATAAAAAAACAAAAAACGTCAACGGAGAGAAGGAGTTAACGTATGTTCAGGTTTGGACGGCGTGGACTAAACGAACGTTCAGACAAGTGCCGCTCAGACGAGGGTTGAGCGCGCGAAAATAAACAAATGTTCAGACGCGAGTCACTCGAAAAATCAGACGAAAGTGCGGCGGGCGAGATAGTACATGACGGCGCCGACGATTGCGTACGCCGCGATTCCCTCGAGCAGCGTCGCGCCGCTGGTGATCACGGCCACGCCTACGACCAGGACAGTCGCCGACCACGGCGACGACCTGCTCGATACGCTTCTCGCGCGCGCGAACGCGGGCGACATGCTCGCTGATGCGCGCGCCGCAGTTGGGGCATACGCCGCCGCGCTTGACGACCAGGTCGGCATCGCACTCGGGGCATTCGATTTTGGTTCGCAGCGGCATCGCAGTTACGACGAAGACGCTACGAGCTACGGAATTCGCTGGCAAGTGGCCCTATGCTCACGGATCCGGCGCTGCTAGTTATTGACCGATTTAATTAAATCGGTCATTTGGTCATTTCAGCAAATCACGGAGGTTTCAGTCATGGCAGACAATCAAACACTCAAGGGCCGCACCGCAATCGTCACCGGCGCATCGAGCGGGATCGGACGCGCAATCGCGATTCGGCTCGGCGAAGCGGGTGCGCACGTGTTCCTGGCAGGGCGGACCGAGTCGGCACTCAACGAAGGCGTCCAGGCAGTCGAGAAGGCGGGCGGACGCGCGCACCCGGTCGCGTTCGACGCGCGCGACGTCAAACAGGTGCAGCAGTTGGTGGACAAGGCGGTCAAAGCGACCGGACGGCTCGACATCATGGTGAACAACGCGGGGCTCGAGTTCCCAAGCTCGATCATCGACGGCGATCCCGAGCGATGGCGCGAGATGCTCGAGGTCAACGTGCTGGCGCTGCTGGTCGGCTCGCAGGCGGCGATACGTGCGATGCGCGCTTGCGGCGCTTCGGGGCACATCGTAAATATCTCTTCGACGGCCGGACGCAGCGAAGCGTCGGGGGTTTACGGCTCGACCAAGTGGGCGGTGAATTCGATCGCGACGACGCTGCGCGAGGAACTGGAGAACGACAAGATTCGCGTGGTGAATATCATGCCGGGCGCGGTCGCCACCAACTTCGCGCGCAACTTTCCGCCCGCGGTGGTCAAGGGCATCGTGAGTTCACTGGGAATCGAGGCGGACATCCAGCCCGGCGGACAACCTGTCGCCCGCGGCTGCTCGACCAAATCGCGGCGGCGGGCAAACTGTTTCTCGCGTCGGCCGACGACATCGCGCGCGCGGTGCTGTTCGCAGTGACGCAGCCGATAGAGTTGAATATCTTCGAGATGGTGGTGCGGCCGCAGCGGCAACTGCAATTGCCGGCCTGACGTTAGCACGCATCCGAAAGACGCCACATGAACTCTCCTAGAAAAGGCGCCGGAAAACAAGCGCGCAGCGATATTGGACGCGGCGATGAAGCTGTTCAGCCAGTACGGCTACCGGCGCACCTCGATCGACGACATCGCGCGCGAAGCGGAGATCGCCAAGGGCACCGTGTACCTCAGCTTCAAGAGCAAGGAGGAGATCTTCCGCGCGCTGTGCGAGAGCCTGATCGAGCGCACCGAGGCGGCGGTGAAGGTCGCGCGTGAGACCAGCGGGCCGATCGACGAGCGGCTGGTCGCGATGCTCGAGGCCAAGTTCGGATTTCTGTTCGAGACGGTGTACCGCTCGGCGCATGCGGCGGAGCTGATGGACTCGAAGAACCGATTGTCGGCTGATCTATTTGCGCAGTCGGGACGCCGCTACATGAAGATCCTGCGCGAGATGCTCGGAGAAGCGATACGCGCCGGAGAGCTCGAGCCGTCGCGGATGCAGCTTGACGCGACGACCTGGCCGAGATGCTGGTGGCGGCGGCGCATGGAATCGAGCGCAACGCGACGAGTCCCGCGCGGTACCATCGGCGGCTCAGGGAGATCGTGCGGGTTATTGTGGCGGGGTTGTCTGCGCCGCGGGTCGAAGTCGGCGCAGGCATAAGCGCGGAGCGCGGGTCGAAGACCCGCGCTCCGCGCTGTGAATGCAAAGAGGCGACGGCCGCGATACGCGGCCATCGCCTCTTGAGTTCCTGTCCTTATGCGCGCGCTTTGCGCAGCTTGCGCGCGGACGCGCGCTTGGCGATGCGCACGCGCTCGGGGCGGCGCTTGACGCGCGCCGCCGCGGCTTTGCCCGCGACCTTGGTCGCGGGCTTCTGGATTGCGGCCGCAGTCGCGGCCGCAACCGGCGCCGCTGCTATCGCAGCGATCGCTCCCGCAGGCTGCAGCGCAGCCTCGGACGGCCGCGCGCTCCGCCTCGAGCACCATCGCTGCGCGTCGCCGCGCGATCGCGTCGAGGCGCTTGTCCTTCCACCTGCGCAGGCCTCCACGCATGTACTCGGGATTGATGTCGAGCATGTCGCAGACGTTGTCGAACGAAAAGACCCAGCGCTTGTCTTCATGCGCGATCCATTCGTCGGCATCGCGGAACAACCGCTGGCCCTTGCTGGTGGACGCGTCGATGCATTTCATGAAGCATTCGATCGCGTCCTCGAGCACGCTCAGGATGAGCCGCTTTTCCCCCTCGAGCAGATGCTTCTTGCGCATCGCCTCGAAGTATTGAATGGGCAAAAGCGTGTCGGGCTCGAACAGCCCCGGCAATCTCTCGTCCAGTGTTTCCTTTTCCTGCATCTTCTCTCCGTTATCCGCCTTCAATGTCGTGCTGCGTGCTTCTTCCACCGGCCCCACCTCCCCGTTAGTTTTGGACGTAGACCACCTCTACGCCTATTCAGAGTCGTCTTCGTTCTGTTCCTTATATATTTCGTGCCATGCCATCTGGATGGCTTCCAATTTTGCTTCGGTTGAGCCTTCGCGATTGTCGTCGAATTCGTCGAGGTCGATAACCCATTGACGCAGATCAGTAAACCGCGCGTCGAGCGGATTCAGTCCCGGATGATTTTCCGCGAGCACTTCCGCGAGTTCTTCGGCCTGATCCCACTTGAGTCCCATGTCAAATATACGTTCCTGATCTGACTTCCGTTGCAATTACCCTGCTTAGGAGAGTTCCTCGACTGATTTCTTTTCGAGCGCCAGTTTGATAGCCGCGTCCATAATTCGTTCCGCGAACGGAGTAGTTACCTCGTTCAGCTCTTCGACGAGTTTTGCGATTAGCTCGCGATCGGTTCCCGTTCGGGCCGCCTCCAGCCGCTCCACCACCTCATCCATGCGCGCTCGCTCGCCGGCATTGACTAGCCGGCCGTATTCGCCGAGCTGCTTTCGAAGCGCGCCCAGGATTTGATCGGCGTCGTTACGCGCCGATATCAGCAGGCGCTCTTCGAGATCCTGTTCCCCAAGATCGATAGCCTCTTCAAGCATTCGCTCGATTTCATCGTCCGTCAGTCCATAGCTGGGCTTGACGTCGACCGAGTGCTCGCGGCCCGTGCGCTCATCGCGCGCATTGACATTTAGTATCCCGTTTGCATCGATGAGGAAAGTGACCTCGATGCGCGGGACACCCGCCGGCTGCGCCTGAATCGGGCCCAACTTGAAGCGCGCCAAGCTACGGCAATCCTTAGCAAGTTCCCGCTCTCCTTGCAAAACATGGATATCAACATGTGTTTGATTATCCACAGCCGTCGTAAACCCTTCACCTATGCTGGTCGGTATGGTGGTATTGCGATGTATAAGACGTTCCATGACACCGCCCATCGTTTCGATGCCTAGCGACAGCGGGACCACGTCGAGCAGGAGCATGTCGCCCTGATTTCCCATTAGCACAGAAGCCTGAACTGCGGCACCCAAAGCGACCACCTGGTCTGGGTTAATCGAGCACAGGGGTTCTCTATGGAACATCTCGGCAACGCGTCGGCGGACAATCGGCATCCGCGTCGAGCCGCCGACCAGGACGACGGCGTCGATAGCGTCGGGCGTCAGTTTGGCGTCGGCGACGGCCAGTTCGCATCGCTTGAGCGTGCGCGCGATGAACGGCTCCGCGATTTGTTCGAGCGCATCGCGCGTCAGATGCTTGCGAATCGAATGGCCGGGGAGTTCGACGACTACGTCGGTATCGGTCGACGTCGGTGAGGCGTTTCTTGGCGTCCTCGGCGGCCATGCGCGCGCTGTTCCAGACGTGGCGATCGAGCTTGAGCTTGTCGGGAAGTTCGGCCAGCAGCCAATCGACGAGCGCGCGATCGATATCGTCGCCGCCGAGATGCGTATCGCCATTGGTCGCGAGCACCTCGAAGATTCCTTCCTTGATGCTGAGAATTGAAATGTCGAAAGTGCCGCCGCCGAAGTCGAACACCGCGACGTTGCCGGTCGCCATCTTGTTGAGGCCGTAGGCGAGCGACGCCGCGGTCGGCTCGTTCACCAGGCGCACGACTTCGAGGCCGGCGAGGCGGCCTGCGTCCTTGGTGGCCTGGCGCTGACCGTCGTTGAAGTAGGCGGGGACGGTGATTACGACGCGCTCGACTTTTTCGTTTTCGTGGTTGCCAAGTGCGCGTTCGGCGCCGTTCTTCAGCGCGCGCAGAATCTCGGCGGAGATTTGCGAAGGCGTGAAGACGCGCTTGCCGATTTGAAAGCGTACGACCGGGCCGCTCAGATCGGCGAAGGTGTAGCGCGCGCGATCTTCGGGTGCGATCTCGTCGCCGCCCAATCCCATATAGCGTTTGACGGATCGAATGACCGCGCCGTACTCGCCGCCGGCGAAGCCGACCGCGCTCACGCGTCCGTCACGCTCGACCGTCAGATGTGGTTCCATCTCGATTGCGCGCTCGCCGACAGTCACAGAGCCATCAGGAGCAATCGCAACGACGCTCGGCAGCAGCGCGCTGCCGTTCTCGCCGACCGGGATAACGCGCGGCTCGCCATTTTCCATCGCCGCAATCAGGCTGTTGGTGGTGCCGAGGTCTATGCCAAAAATTCGTGCCATTTTTTTTCAGTATCTAATCAAGGCTCAGGCGGCCTTTGAGTTCTCGAGTGCGCGATCGACATCGCGAATCAGAGTGCGCAGGTATGCGATGTTCGAAAGGATCGTTTTCAGTTCCAGCGTCAACGCTTTTTCATCCGCGGGCTGATCCCATTTCGCGAAATGTCGTTCGAGCTCCGCCAGGTTCTCATCCATCTTGAACTGCAGCTCGATTCGCCGCGCGCTGATTTCGGTTGCGCGTTCGTGCGCCTCTTCGGGGTCTGATAGCTGCATCTCGGCCAGTTGCTCCTGGACTTCGAAACACCAGAGTCGGCCAGCTCGGGCGGAACGCGCTTGTTGTTCTCGGCGAGCTTCTCGCCGTTGAGTTCGAGCCAGTAAAGGCCGCGTGCGACCGGGTCGCGCAGCGTGCGATAGCTGCGAGTCAGCGTCGCGGTCGCGCGGAGACTTGCGTCGCGGACCTTGGGGCCCTTCGAGGCGAAGCGATCGGGATGAATCTTGCGGCTCAATTCGTGATAGCGGCGCTCGAGTGCGTCGAGATCGATCGTCAGCTTGCGCGGGAGACCGAGCGCAGCGAAACAATCGATCGGCGCCGCGAGCGGCGACCCGCACTCAGCGCAAATTAATGACGGCTCCTGCTGCCGTCCACATGAAAGACATTCGATCATCTTGAGACTGCAGTCCCCACGTCCACTCGTTCATACGACGAACGACTCACCACATCCGCAACTGCGCTTGGCATTTGGATTGACGACCTTGAAGCCCGACGACATCAGTTCTTCGCCGTAGTCGAGCTCGGAGCCGTTGAGGTAGAGAAAACTTTTCTTATCGACAATCAGACGCGCGCCGTCGCGCTCGAAAACCTTGTCGCGTTCCTTGGCGGCGTCGATTTCCATCCGGTATTGCAAGCCCGAGCATCCGCCGCCCACGACCTTCACACGCAGACCCGCGCCTTCGCCCTTGTCGGCGACCAGCTGCTTGATCTTCTGGGCAGCGCCCTCAGAAAGTGAAATCACAGCCACGGGAAGTTAGGCCTCCTTGGATTTGGCCGGCTCTTCGACGGCGACATCGTCGCCCTTGCGCTTGCGCCAGTCGGTGATCGCGGCCTTGATCGCGTCCTCGGCCAGCACCGAGCAGTGAATCTTCACCGGCGGCAGATTGAGTTCCTTGACGATGACGGTGTTCTTAATCGTCATCGCCTCGTCGATATGCTTGCCCTTGACCAGTTCGGTGACGTAGCTCGAACTTGCGATCGCACTGCCGCATCCGAAGGTCTTGAAGCGCGCATCTTCGATAACGCCGGCGTCGCTGATCTTGAGCTGCAGCTTCATCACGTCGCCACATTCGGGCGCGCCGACGACGCCGGTGCCGACGTCCTGCCTCGTCCTTGGCGAAGCTGCCGACGTTGCGCGGATTGTTGTAGTGCTCGATAACCTTATCTGAGTAAGCCATGATTTTTTCCTTGATGCGCCGCGTCGAAACGGTGTCGTGTTATGACTTCCAATTGACCGATTTGAGATCGATTCCTTCTTTCGCCATCTCGTACAACGGCGACATCTCGCGCAGCCGTTTCACTTCCTTGCTGACGCGATCCGTCACGTAATCGACTTCTTCCAACGTATTGAAACGCCCCAGGCCGAAACGAATCGAGCTGTGCGCGAGTTCGTCGTCGATTCCCAGCGCGCGGATTACATATGAGGGCTCGAGCGTCGCCGAGGTGCATGCGGAGCCAGAGCTGACCGCGATATCGTTGATACCCATCAGCAGCGACTCGCCTTCGACATACGCAAAGCTCACGTTCAGGTTGCCCGGCAGCCGCTCGGTCGGATGACCGTTGACGTAAATCTCGTCGAGGCGCTCGAACAGTCCAGCCTGTAGCTGACTGCGCAACTGGATCAGGCGCTGCGCTTCGTCAGGCATTTCCTTGCCCGCGATTTCGCACGCCGCGCCCAGCCCGACGATACCCGGAACGTTGAGCGTCCCCGAGCGCATCCCGCGCTCATGGCCGCCGCCGTCCATCTGCGGAGAGATCCGGATGCGCGGCCCTTTCGAGCGGACGTAAATCGCGCCGATACCCTTCGGCCCGTAAATCTTGTGCGCGGTGATCGACGCGAGATCGACGCCCGCCTTTTCGAAATCGACCGGCACCTTGCCAATCGCCTGCACTGCATCGGTGTGAAAGACGATTCCTTTTTCTTTGGCGATCTTGCCGATCTCGGCGATCGGATGAATCGTGCCGATCTCGTTGTTGGCCCACATGATCGTGATGAGCACGGTCTTGTCGGTGATCGCTTTGCGCACCGCGTCCGGATCGACCATCCCGTACTTGTCGACCGGCAAATAGGTGACAGTGGCCTTACCTGCACGTTCGAGCGCGCGGCAACTGTCGAGCACGGCCTTATGCTCGGTGACGCAACTGATGATGTGGTTGCCCTTGTCTTTGTAAAAATCGACGACGCCCTTGATTGCGAGGTTGTCGGACTCGGTGGCGCCGCTGGTGAAAATGATTTCCTTGGACTTGGCGCCGATCAGCGCGGCGATCTGGTCGCGCGAGCGACTGACGGCCTCTTCCGCCTCCCATCCAAAGCTATGGTTGCGGCTGGCGGCGTTGCCGAACTTCTCGGTGAAATACGGGAGCATCGCATCGAGCACACGCGAATCGACGCGCGTGGTCGCATGATTGTCCATGTAAACGGGCTTTTTCAACATTTCAGTGTCCATTCCACAATAGTGGACCTGCTAGGTATAGTATAAGGCTTCTTCAGCGACAGTCAAACGAAATCTGGACGCCGTTGGGAATAGCAGACCCAATCAGTCTAGTAAGGTGATTGCGCCCGTCCATCAAGGATAATATCCGCCTTACCGAGCGGTCAAGCAAGCGATTTTTAGCGCGGCTTGAGGTCCATCCGGCGCTCTTCGCGCCAATCGGTGAAGCCCAGGCGATGCCATGCGGTGGCGCCCACCCAGTTGCGATGGAGGACGCTCAAGGTGATGGTCGTGATGCCCGCGTCGCGGAACCATTCGTAGGCAGCCTCGAGCATCGGCTTCATTAGCCCGCGTCCTCGGAACGCCTCGTCCATAAAAGCCTGGCTGATGTATCCGATGGACCGAGGAAGTGCGCCGTCATCCTGATGCTTGAGGCGAATCCAGAGATGACCGACGAGGTGCGCGTCGCCGGCGTCCGCGACCCAGACCGCATGATGGGCGCGATTGAGCACGAGCTTGCAGCCAGTTCGGCGCATCGCGGATGCCGTCCCAATCGAATTGCACGCGCGGGTCGAGCGACTGCTCCCATGCGGCGAGTGCGGCGACGAGGCGCGAGAGTTCGGGGATGTCGGACTCGGTGGCGCGGCGGATTTGGATGGGCATCGTGGGGAAGTTATAGCGCGAACGAGAGTGCGGGGAAGAAATCACGTGATTGAATGTGAAACCCGCCTGGGTTTCACGCTTCCTTGGGCAGGGGTAACCCCTGCACCTTAGAATAAAAGGAAAAGATGCGGGACTTCGTCCCTGTTCGAAAGGGGTTACGGCGGAAGGTTGTCGGCGCTGACTACGCGAACGGGCCGGGATGCTGCGGCGTCGAAGGAAATTTCGAGCAGCTTGCGCTCGGTGCGGATCGATTTCAGGGCGGCCTCGCGGGTTTGCTCGAATTCGCGCTCCAGCCATGGTGCGATTCGCTCGATCAGTTTTTCGGGAGAGTCGGCATTGCCGATCAGCGCGGTCGCGATGCGGAATCTTACCGCGACCTTCTCGATTCCGTCGGCGCGCTCGAGGCTTAGCGTCAGCACTACTGCGTCTTCAGGCCGTTCGAGCGCTTTGGCGCTGGCGATGGCGTAGATGCCGCGGCCGGTCTTCAATGTTGTTGGCACGGTGAACGTCGTTGGCGCCGCCGCAGGAGCGTCCGTCGAGATTCTTCGCTTCGCTCAGAATGACACAAAAAACAGAAGCTCAGGCGACACGCAACCCGGTTCAGGCGGCGCGGGAGGAGCCGGCGCCCTTTTGTTGGCCGGTGCCGCCTTCCCAGAAGAGGACCACCGGGCCTGCGATGTAGATCGACGAGTAGGTTCCGGTGATGAATCCGATCAGCAGCGTGAAGGCTGAGGGGCGCAGGATTGGGCCGCCGAATGCCAGCAGCGAGAGCAGCACTACGATCGCGGTGCCCGAGGTCAGGATGGTGCGCGAGAGAGTTTCGTTGATCGCGCGATTCATGATCGACGCGATCGGCTCGCGCCGGCGCTTGGTCGAATCCTCGCGGATTCGGTCTGAGACGATGATCGTGTCATGCACCGAGTAGCCGATGACCGTCAGCACCGCGGCCAGCGTCGTCAGATCGAACTGGTACTGCGAGATGACCAGCGCGCACATCACGACCAGCACGTCGTGAATCAATGCGATCACAGCGCCCGCGCCGAAGCTCCAGCTGACGTGGCGGAACTGGATCGCGATATACACGCCCATGAAAATGGTTGCGATGATGACGGCGGCGAAGCCCTTGCGGCGGAGGTCGCTGCCGACCTTGGCGCCGACGCTCTCGACGCGCACCACCTTGGCGACGCCGGGTCCGTAGGTTTTGTCGAGGGCGGCCTCGAGCTTGGGCCCGATGCTGCCGATGCTCTTGATCGGCGCCGAAGCGCGCGAGAAACGACTGGCCGGCCTTGCCGAAATCCTGAACCGTGACTTCGCCGAGGTCGAGCGGCGCGAGCGCCTTACGAATATCGTCGCCGTTGGTCTTCTGCGTGAATTCGATTTGCGCGACGCTGCCGCCGACGAAATCGACGCCGTAGTTGAGGCCCCTGGTGAAGAGCAGCACGATCGCGAGGATGTTGATTGCGGTCGAGAGTGCGACGAAGAAATAACGCTTCCCGACGAAATCGAGATTGATGTCGGGACGAATCAGCTGTAAAGACATCGGCCCTGTTTAGCTTTTCGTGGTCATGCGCACAAGTATGGTTATCTGGCGGCCGCGCGCTTGCGCGTCGATCGCGCCGGACGACGCGATGAGCCGCTGCTTTCTTTTACCGCTGCCGCGGCGGCAGCAGTGGCGGCAGCCTGGAGCTTGGTGCATGCGCCGCACATATTGTTCTGATTCGCGGGATCTTCGGTAAAGCCGTCGTCGAGCGAGTGGCATACTTTCATGCATGAGGAGCAGATGAAGTAGATGCCCTCGATGGTCTTGTTGATTCGCTCGCGATTGAGAATTCTTCCGCGCAGCTTCTCGATACGGATGCCGAGCAGCTCGCCGTACTGGCGCTTGATTTTTCGCCGGCCGGCTTCGTCCTTGGGAAGGTCGGCATCTTCGTCCGACTCGTCCGCCATGTCTCCGAACGACGCGTACTTGTCGCGCTTGGAAGTCTTGCTCTTGCGCGCTCTACCCATCTCCGTAGTTCCCCTGCTCGCGCTCAGCGCGTGCGTCCGACGAAGCCGCAAGCCTTCTCGCAGACGAGGTAGAAGCCCTTACGGCCGAAGCCGGCGAACTTGGTCACCTTGCTTTCGGCGCCGCAACTGGGACACAGATGTTTGGTGCTGGAGGCCCGCGTTTTTCTCAGCGGTCTTTGCCTTTTTCTCTGCCATGACGTGAATCGCTCTCGAGTTGGATTATTTTTTACGCAAAACGACCCGGCCACTGGATGCTACCATTTGGCCGGGCGCATCCTCAAAGGTAAGGTCGCGGAGTTGGATAGTCAATAGGTCGCGCGTTCCGCGGGATACGAGCGCCATCACTCGTCCGATGACATAAATGTCGTCGAACACCTCGCCCGGTTTGCGGCTGGCGATAAGTCGCCAGCCGCGGGAGAGGTAATTCAAGATCCGGGATTCTTCGCTACAGCAGCTTTCGCTCTGAATGACACAAGAACTGAATGACATAGCAAAAGAACCTGAGAGCAAAATGGCGTCCTCGCCATTTTGCGATTATGTTCACTGGGTGCAGGGGTCACCCCTGCCGAAGGAAGTTTGAAACCCACCGTGGGTTTCAAATTTAATTAAGTGAATGGCGCGTGTTTGCGTGTTGCGGGCGCGGGCGATGCGTGCAAGCGTTGAAGCATCTTGGATTCGCATCTCAAAGAAAATGACGCGGTAATTTTTATCGATCGCAAGGGGCGGCGATACATGAAGATGCTGCGGGCGGGCAAGAAATTGCTGATCCGCGGCGAGCTGCGCGCCGAGGAGCTGTTCGGCGTCGAGGAAGGATCGCGCGTCAAGTTTTCGACCGGCGAGGCGTTCCTGGTGTTGCGGCCGACCTATGCCGATTTGATTCCGCATCTGCCGCGCGCGTCGCAGGTGATTTATCCCAAGGATACCGGGCCGCTGCTGATTTGGGGCGACGTGTTTCCGGGCGCGACGGTGATTGAAGGCGGCACGGGCGCGGGCGCGCTGACGATTGCGCTGCTGCGAGCGGTCGGGCCTGCGGGACGCGTCATCTCGTACGAGCTGCGCGAGGACTTTGCGGACGCCGCGCGCAAGAACGTGGCCGCATTTTTTGGCGATGCGCCCAACTGGACGATCAAGGTGCGCGATCTCTACACGGGCTTCGATGAGACCGGCGTCGATCGGATGTTTCTCGATCTCGCGGAGCCGGGGCGCGCACTCGCGGTTGCGGCGGCTGCGCTCAGGCCGGGCGCGGTGCTGGTCTGCTATGTGCCGACGGCGGTGCAGCTCAAGGACACGGTCGAGGCGATACAGGCGCGCAGCGATTTCGGCGAGATCGAAAGCTTCGAGACACTACTGCGGCATTGGCAGGTGAAGGGGATGAGCGTGCGGCCGCATTTCAGGATGATCGCGCACTCGGCGTTTATCATCGTATCGCGCAAGCTGGTCGCGCCGGAAGCGCATCAGCAAGAACCGTTCGTTGTTCCAGATTCTGCCGAGTCCGACGGGGCTGACGCAGATGAGCCGATCGACTAAGTCAACCGATCACTCGGAGGAAATTTCTGGCGGCGTCGGGCGCGGCGATCGCGATCGCGAGTATGCCGCGAGTCGTGCGCGCGTCGGCGACGGCGCCGAAATTCGGCGGGCCGACGCCCAACGCCAATTTTTATGTGACGTCGTACGCGAGCACGCCGGCGGTGGACGTCAATTCGTGGCGCTTCAGTATCAAGGGGCTGGTCGAGAATCCGCAGCAGTTTTCGTACGCGGATATTCGCAAGCTGCCGAAGATTGACGAGATGCTGACGCTCGAATGTATCTCGAATCCACCTGACGGCACTGCGATCGGCAACGCGCGTTGGACCGGCGTGCAATTACGGCCGCTCCTGGAGCGGGCGCGCGTCAAGCGCAGCGCGAAGTTCGTCGCGATGCGCGGGGCTGACGGGTATCACACCGTGTTGCCGGTCGACGAAGTGATGCGCGAGGAGAATTTTCTGCCGTACCTGATGAATGGTGCGCCGCTGCCGCCGGACCATGGGTACCCGCTCAGAATTTTTATTCCGGGAAAGTACGGGATGAAGCAGCCGAAATGGATCACCGAGATCGAATTTGCGGACCACGAAATTCCCGGCTACTGGGAGGTTCGCGGATGGAGCGACAAGTGCTGGCGCAAGGTTAACTCGGGATTTTTCTCGCCGCGCGTCGAAGGCGGATTGATGTCGATTTTCGATAAGAAGGCCAAGGTGACTGCGCCGCTGGATATGTACGGATGGGCGCTGGCAGGACCGTCGGGAATCAAGCGGGTCGAGGTTTCAGCGGACGACGGCCTCACGTGGCATGACGCGCAACTGGTTGAGAATAGTTCACCGTATGTGTGGACGGTGTGGAAGTATCGGTTTGCGCCGCGGGCGGCGGGAGATTTCATGATGCGGGTGCGTGCGGTCGACGGTGACGGCATCGCACAGCCGGCGGCTGATCCGCAGACTGGGAGCGGGATGAGCGGGCAGGCGCGGATTGCGCTTGAAGTCGGCCGGGTTCCCTAGCGCCTCACCGAGCGGCACTGGTTCTGTCGTTCAACGGTGGACGGTGACTGCTACATTCGATATATGTACGCTTGTGCATATATGATGCGATCATGAGCAGTAGCGCTATGAAACGACACTACGATTTCAGCAAAGGCAGGCGAGGATCGGTGTTTCCAATCGAGCCGGGCAAAACCCGGATCACCATCCGAATCGACAATGACGTGCTCGACTACTTCCGCAACTATGTTGAGAAAGCAGGCGGTGGCAACTACCAGACACTGATAAACGAGGCTTTGCGCGAGCATATCCGCGGTGCCCATCTCGAAAAGGTCTTGCGCCAAACCGTCCGTGAAGAGCTCCGAGGGTTTCGTCGGGAGCGAGCCGCGAGTTGAGTTCAAACCGCCTGTTCGTGCGGCGTTGCGAGTCGAGGGCTAGTGCAGCAGGGTGGAGGTGTGGAGGGCGCGGGCTGTTAGCATTGGGGCGGTTGGGGTGAAGGTGCCGCCGTTTGTCGGGATTGAAGAGTTCGGCGCTGGACAGGGATTTGCCGTGGGCGGCTGGGTCGGTGGCGCCGATTCCGCCGGCGATTAGTATGCGATGCGGTTTCGGGCCGTTGGCGAGTACCGTGGCGGTATGGCCGGCGCGGGAGACAGTCATCGACTGATTGCATCGCAGCGTCTCGGTGTTGAATCCGCCGACGCAGGTGAAATCGCCGGTGTTCGGATCGAAGGTCTCAGCCGAATTGCTGATCAGTCCCGATGCGCCCGACAGCAATCCGCCAGTAATTGCCACCGTGCCGCTGAACCCGCCCGCGAGCAGCACGCTGCCGTTGTCTAGCAGCGTCCCGGTATGCATCGAGCGCGGCTCGTTCATGAAGCCGGGGAGCAAGGCGAATTCCTGCGAGGCGGGATCGTAAAGCTCGGCGCTGCTGTCCTTGAAGAAGAAGCTCGCAGCCGCCGACGCCGCCGGTAATCAGCACCTTGCCGGCGGCGGGGCCGGAGGTGAAGAGCGTCGCGGTATGCGCGGCGCGCTGATGATCCATCGGGAAGGTGGCGGGAGCAAAGGAGTTCGACGCGGGATCGAAAATGTCGGCGGAGTTGGTGGTATCACCGGAGACGTTGGTCGCGCCGCCGGTGATCAATACTTTGCCGCTGAGCAAAAGCGTCGCGGTGTGAAACATGCGGCGATCGGACATCACGTTAGCGACGGCGATGAATTTGCGCGCGACCGGATCGTACAGTTCCGCCGTATCGAGCACATTGTCGTGATTGTCGAGTCCTCCGGCGACCAGGACCTTGCCGTTGTTCAGCTCGGTCGCGGTGTAGCCCATCCGCGGCGTGCCCATCGTGCCGGCGGGCGAGAAGCCGCCGGTGGCCTCGTCGAACGTTTCGGAGTTGCTCAAAATCCTGCCATCAAGATTGAGCGAAAAATTCTTGATCGTGGCAGCGCCGCTGAAGCCGCCCGCGAACAGGACCTGGGTGGGCGAGAGAGGAGCGGCGGATATGCCCGCGCGGCTGGACGCCGCGCTGCCGGTCGGGACGAACACACCCAATGACGGATCGAAAAATTCCGCGTCGGCGATGCTTCGATTCGAGGCGTCGACACCGCCTGCGATCAGCACGTCGCCGGCGGTTGGAACTGCGGCCTTGAAATTTGCCTTGTGCGGATGCGCGGGCGCACTGTCGGCGGCCGAAGTATCGGAGCCCGCGGGCGTCTCGTTGATACATCCGCTGGCCGCGAGCATCGCGATCAATCCGCCCACGCTTAGCACGGCGAGTGCGTTTCGCGCCCATCGGGCGTTGATATGAGATTGCTCTCGCAAAGTTCCGGCTCTTCGAACCTTTGCGGCGGTCAAATGGGTGGCCGCCACATTCAAGGGCATCACTGTCTATTGTAGCGCGCCAATTAGACGAGTCACACTTGAAAAAGTTTCAATCAGGGTTCAGCCAAATCACGATTAATGAGAGAATATGCCCTTAAAGAATTTTCCCACAGCGCCAAAAACGTCTTGCGTCGTAGGACTCGCTTGTGCGACCGGGGCCGGCGGCGTGAATCCGGATGCGGGCGGAGTCGTGTTGAAGACTGGAGCAACCGGCGCGGGCACGCTGGCAAGTATTCCGCCGTGCAGCGGACAGATCTGAGTCGGCGCGGTACCGATCAAAAACGGCAGCGGGAATTGCTTGGGGCACTCGGGGGTCGCGAGACCGCCGGACTCGGGATCGATCGTCGCCATCGTGATGCCTGACGGCTCGGGGAAATCCTCGGGGTCCGCCGGCGCCGCATCTTCCATGAACTGAACCCACGCCGGCAGCGCGGCTTGCGCGCCCGTCAGGCCCAGGCTCTCGGGGTTGTCGAAGCCGACCCAGACACCGCAGACGATGGCCGGCGTGTAGCCGATGAAGTAGGCGTCCTTGTAATCCTGGGTGGTGCCGGTCTTGCCTGCCGCTGGAAAATCCAGACCAAGCCGGCCTGCACTGGCGCCGGTTCCATAGCGCAACACGGCTTTCAGAGCGCCCGTGATGAGATACGCGACCGCGGGACGGATGATGCGATTCGAGACGTCTTCGTGCTGGTAAATCAGATGGCCCTTCGCATCGAGGACCGCCTCGACGGCGTACGGCGGCGACTGATCGCCCTCGGTCGCAAAGACCTGGTACGCCGAAGTGAGCTCGAGCAGCGTGGTCTCGTCGGCGCCAATCGAAATCGGCAGGTAGGCCTGGAGATCCTCGTGGATACCCAACTCGTGCGCGGTCTTCACAATCGTCGCGGGGCCGAGCTCGTTGCCGACGTACGCTGTCGGCACGTTGAGCGATTCGTATAGCGCCTGCACGACGGTCACTTGCGGCTGATAGGTTTTTTCGTAGTTCGCAGGCGTCCATCCGTTGAACGTCATTTGCTCGTCCGGCAAGATCGAGGCGAGCGTTAGCGGTGGCGAGAATGGCGCGCGATCCGGATCGAGCGCAGCGAGATACACGATCGGCTTGAACGCGGATCCCGGCTGACGCTCGGCATTCGCCGCGCGATTGAACTGGCTCTCAGAGTAGTCGCGCCCGCCGATCAGCGCGCGAATCGCACCAGTCTCCGCGTCCAGCGCCACCATCGAGGTCTGCAAGCGTCCGTCGGCCTTCGCACGGCGCAGGCGCTTGTGGTTCTTCTCGAGCGCCGCGATATTTTCGGTTACCGCATCAACGGCGTCAGCCTGAAGTTCGGTATCGAGGGTCGTGTAAACTTTGAGGCCCTCGAGATGACCGTCGAAGCCGGGAATCTTCGCAACGAAGGCGGTGACGTAATCGGTGAAGTACGGCGCGCGACGCAGGCCCGGCGGCTTGGTGATTTGGATCGGCGTCGCGATCGCAGCAGTGAAGGTGGCGTCGTCGATCACGCCCGCGCGCTTCATCACGCCGAGCACCGCATCGCGCCGCTTGCGGCAGTTATCGGGATGACGGCGCGGGTCGTACAAGGTCGGCGCCTGGATCATCCCGATCAGCGTCGCGGCTTCCGCGGGCGTTACCTCTGACAGGTCCTTGTTGAAAAAATAACGCGCCGCCTGCGGCATCCCGTCGATTGGCGTGCCCTCGTATTCACCCATCGGCACGTCGTTGATGTAGCGCTCGAGGATTTCGTCCTTGCGCAGTCGAATTTCGAGCACCGCGGCGACAGCGAGTTCTTTGAACTTGCGGTTCAAGGTGCGTTCGTGACGTTCCATGAACGTCCGCGCCAGTTGCTGCGTGAGCGTGCTGGCGCCCTGGGCAAGACGATGCGATCGAAAATCGGAAATCGCGGCCTCGACGATACGGATCGGATCGATTCCGGGATGGTAGTAGAAATAACGATCTTCGTTGGCGAGCAATCCCTTGGTCAGGTATGGCTTGAGCTGGCCGAGCTGGACTTCGACGCGTTCGGCGGGCGCGCCGGCCAGCAGGCGTCCGATCACTTCAGGCTCGAGCATCGCCTCCGATTTGGCGACGCCGAACGAATCGGCAACGCCCGAGATTCGTGTGCCCTGCAGCGCGATGCGGACCATCTCGGAGGGATACTGCTTCGCACCGACCTTGAACGATCGAAGATAAATCGCGATCGCATTTTTCGCGCGGGTATATTCTCCGGGAGTATTGGCCGACGGCACGGGCGAATAGCTCAACTGCGCGAGGCGATCCAGCAGACCGCTGCGATCGAGGTCGTCGCCGGCGCGAATCGGGAACGGCGCCGAGAAAATCGCGGAGGTCAATGCGGCGCGGCGCTGCTCGATCAGCGCGGAGATCTCGCCGTACAGTTGCGCGACGTAAAAGCCGACGGCGAAGAAGGCGATCAGGAATACGCCGGCGGCGAGATTCCGCACGCGCCATCCGCGGATTCGCCACTCTTGTGGTTTCTTCTTCGGAGGATTCGGTTTCGATTGCTGCTTCCCGCCGCCGCTCATCAGAGTTGCTGCCTCATCTATAAGGTTAGCCGCGTCTCGAAACCTGATCCATCGAGGTTCACCGATTCAGGTTATTGTTTGTAGCCGAATCGCCGCAGCATAGTGCGCCGATCCGCCTGATCCTGGGCGCTCTCGACGCCCTTGGGCGGACTGCCATCGATCACGCCGACAATGCCGCGGCCTCCATCTTCCTCCGCTACGATTACGCGGAGCGGGTTCGCTGTCGCGCAGAAAATCGTACACACTTCGCTCACCGACTTGATTTGATTGAGCACGTTGATCGGAAATGCGTTGCCGAGAATCACGACGAACACGTGCCCTGCCCCAATCGCCGAAGCTGCCTCGACGGCCGAATTTTCGAGCGCGACGTCGGTGCCGGTATGTCGAATCAGGCATGGACCCGACGCCTCGTTGAACGCGAGCCCGAACTTGATATTCGGCACCGCCTGCACGAGGGCTTCGTAAACGTCCTCGACAGTCTTGATGAAGTGCGCCTGGCCGACGATCACGTTGGCGTCGGCGGGTTTTGCTATTTCGACAATACTCAGTTGCATAGTGCTTGCCCCTAGTGACTATTGCGCGGATGATAGTCTCGTTGACGTGGCGCCGGAAGTGAGTATTCGGCGATGGAGGTGGATGTGGCCACAGGACTGACCCTTCGCACGAATTCCCAGGCGCAGCTGCCCGCATACTTCTATCGGCTCTCGTCGCGCGCACAGCGAACCTACCTGAAAAGCGACAGCGTCGAGCGTTTCGACTACGTCGCCAGCGGCGCGGCGCGGAACTCGCTCGACGCGCTGATGCGGGTGCTCGAAACCGGCAACCTGGCGGCATGCACCACCTGCGCGCGCGCATTGACCGCGGAAATTTGCAGAGGCCTCCTGACGCCGCCGCTTAACGTAGAGGTGCGCGGCGTGCGTCCTCGCAACACGCGGGGCGAGCTGCACGGGCTGTTCTATCCTTACGATCCGCGGCTTCGGAGACAGCCTTACATCGTGCTGTGGATGCGTACGGCGCAGCGCCACGAGGTCGTCAAGCCGAAGACATTCGTGCGCACGTTGATGCATGAAATCGGTCACTACCTTGATTACGCTCATCTGCGACTCGAGGATTCATACCACACGCGCGGATTCTTCCAGCGCGAATCGTCGCTGGTGCGCGCGCTGTTCGATTCGTAGCTCCCTTGACAGCGGCACCTTCGATGCCAATAGCTATTGTCGCGATGCGCATCTGACAAACAACACGCATCGGGTGGAGAGATGGCTACTGGCATGGGATTTTTTCAGAGATTATTTTCGCCGGTGTCGGCGCGCGCGGAATTGCTCGAGGAATTGGCGGCGATCGCCGGGCGCAACCAGGGGCTTATCGAGCGCTTGAAGCGTCACGCTCCGCTCACTGCAACGAACATAAGGACCGGCGTCGAGGCGCTCGCGGAAAAGGAAGCCGGACACGTCAAGGCGCTCAACTCGATTCTCGCCGACAACAGCGTATGGTCGAAATTGCCAGAAGCCGCGCTGCATGACGGATCGAACAACTGGGCGCGCCTGAGCGGCGACCTCGAAGTGCTGGGCGAGCTTGCGGCCGACCTGCGGCTCAACGCGATGCGGTGGGAATCCGTCGACGACGGCGTCGCGGCGACGCTGCTGGAACTGGCGCTTGAAGATGAAGTTCGCGAAAGCGAACTGCGCAAGCTGGCGATGATGTGCGACGCGATGGCGCTCGACTGATTGTAACGGGGCTGCGCGCCCCGAACCCGCGGCAGGGGTGACCCCTGCACCCAGTATTAAGAAAAGCGAAGATGCGGCCTTACGGCCTGTTAGAACTATTTCGGGAAGAACGGTCGAGGTGTATTTGCGCTGCCGGGCACGAGCCCGCTTCGCGTCCTCGCGCCCAAACTTCCTAACAGGGCGTCAGCCCGCATCCTTTCTTTCCGATTACTGGGTGCAGGGGTCACCCCTGCCGCGGGTGCGGGGTGCGCAGCCCCGCATTAAATTCTTTTACAGGTACCGATGCAGGCCGCGGCGCTTGAGATCCTGGGTGACGCGGCCGACGTGCGGCGAGCGATCGCGATGCGCAATGAGGATCGCATCTCCGGTATCTACGACGATCAGATCCTGGACGCCGAAGAGCACCATCAGGCGCGAATCTGAATGCGCCAGGACGCGACCTGATTCGAGCGCGATCGCGTTGCCACGAATCACATTGCCGTCATCGTCGCCGACTGCGTCCCACAGACCGTCCCACGATCCTACGTCATGCCACGAGAATCGCGCGCGCACGGTGAGCACGTTGGTGCTCTTCTCCATGATGACGCGATCGAACGAATCGTAGCGCAGCTTGCCGTACGCACGCGCTAGTTTCGTGCGCGGCAGTTGCGCGAGTTTCTCGGCTGCGATGCCGAGCGCTGGAGAATGTGTTGCGAACTCGCGCGCCAAGGTTTGCGTCGATGCCACGAACATCGAAGCGTTCCACAAGTAGCGGCCGCTACGCACCATCCGGCGCGCGGTCGCGAGCGGGGGCTTCTCGACAAACTTCTCGATTCGAAAGCCTGCGCCGAGTTTCGCGCCAATCTTCTGATAGCCGTAACCGGTCTCGGGACGTGTCGGGGGAATTCCGATCGCGACTATCGAATCGTTCGATGCGGCCAGACCGATCGCATCGGCGAGCGTGCGGCGATATTGATCGCCGGTCACGATGTAATGATCCGCGGCGACCGACGCGATTACTCCGTCGCCGAGCCGACGTTTGATCACGGCGGTGCCGTAGGCGATTGCGAGCGCGGTGCCGCGCGCTATCGGCTCGACAATCAGGTTCCGCGCGGGAATCAGTCCGCGCAACTCGCGGCGAAACGGCGCCTCATGCGATGCGGCGGCCAGCACGAAGATTCGCTCTTGCGGAATCAGCGGCATGTGGCGCGCGATCGTATCGGCGAGCAGGCTGGTCTTGCCGTCGATCGAAAAGAGAGGCTTGGGATTTGCCTCGCGGCTGGCGGGCCAGAATCGGGTGCCGCGGCCGCCGGCGATAATCAGCACCGAGGCGGAATGCGTCGGGGAGCGTGGCGCCATCGGGTCAGAGCGCGCCGAGTTCGCGGAGCTTGTCGTCGAACAGCGCGCGAATTTCGGCCAGGCGCTTTTCGCTGACCGCCTCGAAACGCGTGACCAGCGCGGGCTGCGTATTCGAGGCGCGCACGAGGCCCCATCCGTCGGCGAAATTCACGCGCACGCCATCGATATCGATAACTTCGTAGTGCTTGCGGAAAAATTCTGCCATCTTGCGCACCACTTCAAATTTGCGATCGTCGGGGCAATCGACGCGGATCTCGGGCGTGATATGACTCGCGGGAAGATCGGAGAGTATCGCGCCGAGGCCGCGTCCCTCGTTGCTCAGAATTTCCAGCAGGCGAAACGACGCGTAGATTCCGTCGTCGAAGCCGAAGTAGCGGTCGGCGAAAAACATGTGCCCGCTCATCTCGCCGGCCAGCGCCGCATGCTCCTCTTTCAGCTTGCTCTTGATCAGCGAGTGCCCGGTCTTCCACATGATCGGGCGTCCGCCGTGGCGCGCGATGTCATCGTACATCCGCTTCGAGCATTTCACTTCGCCGATAATCGTCGCGCCCGGGCGATCGCGCAGAATCGCGCGCGAGAACGCCACCATCAGCTCGTCGCCCCACACGATTTTTCCGTTCTCGTCGACTGCGCCGACGCGGTCGGCATCGCCGTCGTATGCGATACCGATATCCGCGCGATTCTTCTTCACCGCCGCGATCAGATCGCGCATGTTTTCTTCGACTGTCGGGTCCGGATGATGATTCGGGAAGCGCCCGTCCATCTCGGTGTAGAGCTCGATGGTGTCGAGGCCGAGTCGCTTCATCAGCGGCGCCGCGATCACGCCGCCGCATCCGTTACCCCCGTCGACGACGACCTTCAGGCCCGGCTTGAGCTTGAACTGCGACATGATGAAATCGTTGTAGTCGGGAATCACGGGACGCTCGGTGAGCGAGCCCTTCGCGCCGGTCGTGACGAAGTCGCGCCGCTCGATAATTTCGCGCAGCCGCTGAATCTCGGCGCCGTGAATCGTCGTCGGCCCGACGCCGAGCTTGAAGCCGTTGTACTCGGCCGCGTTGTGGCTGCCGGTGATCATCGCGCCGCCGTCCATCTTCCAGCTCAGCATCGAAAAATAAAGCAAGGGGGTCGGCACCACGCCCACGTCGACTATGTTGATGCCGGCGGCGAGCAGTCCTTCGGCCAGCCGGTCGCGCAAGCGATCCGACGACAAGCGGCAATCGCGGCCGAGCGTGATCGTCTTTTTACCGGCTTGATGCAACAGAGTGGCGTAGCCGCGCCCGAGATCAACCACGAACGCATCGTCGAAATCGTTGGCGACGATGCCGCGGATGTCGTACTCGCGGAACACCTGTGAATTCATTATCGTCACAGTCTGTGCGAGCGATTAGATCAGTGCAAGATGGCTGCGAATGAGCGCGGCGGGAACAGAACAGGCGCGCGTCGCGATCGTCACCGGCGCAGGCCGCGGCATCGGGCGCGCGGTCGCGCTCGAGCTGGCGCGCGCGGGCTACTCGCTATGCCTCGCCGCTCGGACGCGCGAGGAACTCGAGGAAACCCGCTCCCAGAGCGGACTTCCGGTCGAGCGCGCACTGATTGTGCTGGTTGATCTGGCGACCGAGGATGCGCCCGACCTGCTCGTCAGCGCCGCGCTCGATTGCTATGGGCGGATCGACGTGCTGATCAACAACGCGGGATGGGCACCGCCGCGAACGCCGCTGCTCAAGATGCGTCCCGCAGATGTGGACCAGATGCTTGCGTTGAATCTGCGCGCGCCGATCGCACTGACGCGGCTGGCCGCCGCCGCGATGACCCCGCAAGGCAGTGGCACGATCGTCAACGTCGCATCGTCGGCCGCGATCAAGGCTCCCGCCGGCGAGGCCGTTTACGCGGCGACCAAAGCCGCGCTGATCGCATTCACGCGCGCGTCGTTCCATGAGATGCGCCAGAGCGGGCTCAAGCTCTCGGTGATCGTCCCCGGACTGGTCGATACAGCGTTGATCCCGAATAACAAGCGGCTCGATCGTGCTGCGATGCTTTCGACGGCTGATGTCGCTCGGGCGGTGATGCAGATCGTGAACTCGCCTGCTGGTGCGTGTCCGGTCGAGGTGACGCTCGAGCCGCAGCTGGATCCGGAGCGGCCGCGCTGAGCAGAACTCGATTTAACGTGAAACCCGCGGTGGGTTTCACACTTCCTTCGGCAGGGGTGACCCCTGCACCCAGTACTAATCGCAAAATGGCGAGGACGCCATTTTGCTCTAAGGTTCATGGACGTGGTTAGAGGTTTGGTGAGCCTGCCTCGACAATTCACGGCACGATTCGCGCTGGTGCTTGTCGTGGGAGTCGTTGCCGCGATAATCCTCGCGCCGATCGTAGCAGTCGCGGTCGCGCACGCCGGATGGCGGTTCCCGTTTCCTCGGATTTTCGATCGTACCGTGATGGCGACGATGCTGATCGCGATGCTGTTGTATGCGCGCGACCTGAAACTGATCTCACTACTGGCAAAAGGTTTCGTTCATTTCCCGCGGCGGAGTATTCGATACGCGATTCGCGGTTTCGTCGTGGCGATTGTGGCAATCGCGATTTTAATCGGACTCGCGCTCGCAGTCGGCGGCGGCGGAGTCGGCGATCACAAAGCAGCCATCGCGCTGATTCCGAAATATCTTCTGTCGGCGATAGCGATCGCATTCATCGAGGAGGCATTCTTCCGGGCGTTCCTGCTCGGCGGCATGAGAGCGGATTTCGGCGACCGCATCGCGCTGATCGCGAGCGCCGCAATATACGCCGTCGCGCATCTGGTGCGATCGCCGGCGCGCTTCTATGTCACCGGCTATCAGCCAACGGCAGGATTGATGACGCTCGCGCACAGTGTCGACCAGTTCAGCAATCCCGCAATCGCGATTCCGACGCTGATAGGCCTGTTCCTGCTGGGGATTGTACTCGGCGAAGCGTACATCCTCACGGGCAGTGTGTATTTCTCGATCGGGCTGCATTGTGGATTTGTGCTGGGATCAAAAATGTGGCCGAAAATAATTCTCAATCGGGGCGCGATTCCATGGTGGATCGCGGGTGGAGGCGCGATCCCATTAGTAGCCGGCGCTGCCGCATGGATAATCGCGATAGCGATCTTTGCAACGCTTCGCCAAATCACTGGCGCGCAAAGAGCAAGTGTGCTGCGGCGCGCGACTCATTTGTCGTCCTGACGAAGCGAGCAAAAGGAGACCTAACCCCTAACCCCTTCCCATGAATGTGAAGGGGAACCGGATTGTGGGAAAGAAGGCGTAGTCTCTTCAGTCGTACAGCGACGGGGTGCCGCTTACTGGGCGGGTGCGGTAGCGGCGGTGGGTCCAGAGCCATTGTTCGGGGTGTTTTCGGATTATTTCTTCGATGGCTTTTTGGTAGCGGGCGGTGTTGACGAGGGTGTCAGCGTTGCGGTCGCTGGTTCGTTGTTGGGGGATTTCCTCAAAAATCTCGATTACGTGGCTGATGCCGTCGGGCTGGCGCACGATGAAGACGGGGACCACCGGAGCGCCCGCCATCATCGCGAGGCGATCGAAGCCGCTTGGGGTTGCGGCTAGTTCGCCGAAGAACGGGACCCAGATTGCTTCGGAGCGCTTGGCGTTTTGATCCAGCGGGATGCCGATGATCTCGCCGCGCTTGAGCGAGCGGAGCATCTCGCGCGCCGCCGTGTGCTTGCGGATTATCTGGACACCTGCGCGCTCGCGGATGAACGAGACCAGGTCGTCGCCGGCCAGGAAGCGTTGCGTGTGATGGACCAGGCCTATCTGGAAGCCGTGCAGCGCGTGGCCCGCGGGCAGCATCTCGAAGCCGCCGAAGTGCGCCGTCAGGATTAGCGCGCCCTTGCCGGGGTAGCGGGGATGGAGTTCGTTCCAGACGTCGAGGCGATTGTAGGTTATGCGGCGTGCGAGGCTGCGGTAGAAGAATCCGCCGAGGCGAACGTACTCGGCGCCGGACCGGCCGAGATTGATGTACGACGCGCGCAGGATGCGATTTCGTTCAGCTTCGCTCTTTTCGGGAAAGGCGATCTCGAGATTGCGGACTCCGATTTTCCTGTGGCGGCTATCGAAACGATGGAAGATCAGCCCACCGGCGATTCCCAGTTTATACAGGATGAAGTCGGGTAGGAGGCTGAGCGCATGAACGAAACCAACGAGTATCCAGAAGATGAGCCGGTCCTTGAGGCCGAGCTGGATGCGAGTGCTCTTTGGCCTTCCGCGCGAGAGCGGGAAGTCTGACTTCTGCGGGGCTCCATCGGTCGAGTCTTCGGGAGCGACGCCGCGCCGCAGCATGTCGCCGGTCAAATCCGGTTTGGCTGATTCGCGCGGATCGAGCTTGGGACTTGCGGAAGGAGACGCTTGCGCCATCTAAAGTACCGACCGTTCGCGCTTGGGGCCCTTGGGAATCACGACCAGGCCGGAATCGGTGACGAAGAATCGTTGCCGGTCACGCTCAAGGTCGTATCCTATCTCTTCGCCCTCGGGAATGAAGACGTTCTTGTCGACGATCGCGCGGCGAACTTTCGCGTGCCGCCCGATTTCCGCGTAATCCATGATGACCGAATCCTCGACCAGGCTGTACGAATGCACGAACACCGAGCGCCCGAGCACCGAGTTGCGGACCGCGCCGCCCGACACGATACATCCCTCGCCGATGACCGAATGCAGCGCCAGTCCGCGGCGCCCATTCTCGTCGAACACGAATTTCGCCGGCGGCTGATCGTAGTATGCGGTGCGCAGCGGCCAGTACGGATTGTACAGGTTCAGATGCGGGCGCGCGTCACGCAGATCCATGTTGGCCTCGTAGTAGGCGTCGAGGGTCCCGACGTCGCGCCAGTAGCTGAGATTGACCTCGATGTCGCCGCGAATCCGATTGGTCATGAAGTTGTAGGCGTAAACCGGCACGCGATTGATCAGCGCCGGAATCAGGTCGCGGCCGAAATCGTGATTGCTTTTTTCGTTGATCGAATCCTCGATCAGCGCCTCGCGGAGCACTTCGGGGCTGAACAGGTAATTACCCATCGAGGCCAGCGAGCGTCCCGGCGCGCCGGGCATCTGCGGCGGATTGCTGGGCTTCTCGACGAAGCCAGAAACGCGCAGCCCCGAATCCACGTGTACGATTCCGAACTGGTCTGCCTCATCGACACTCACCGGCAGCGTCGCGACGGTGACGGCCGCCTTGCGCTCCATGTGAAACTCGATCATCTGCTGGATATCCATCCGGTAGATGTGGTCGGCGCCGAAAACCGCCACCAGGTCCGGCTTGGTATCGTCAATCAGATTGAGATTCTGAAAAATCGCATCCGCCGTGCCCTGGTACCACAACTCGCCCATCCGCATCTGCGCCGGGACCGGGATGACGAAGTGATCGGGCAGCATCCCGCCGAACTGCCATCCGTCCTTGAGATGCTCGATGAGCGATTGCGAGCGCCATTGGACGAGCACGTAAATCGCGTAGATGCCCGAATTGACGAGGTTGGAGAGCACGAAGTCGATGATGCGGTACTTGCCGCCGAACGGCACTGCCGGCTTGGCGCGATCGCGGGTGAGAGGATGCAGCCGGGTCCCCTGCCCTCCAGCCATCACAAGCGCAAGCGTTCTCATCTGAACAAACAGCCTCGAATCGACATTTGGTAGCCAGCCTCGGCAAAATCAGCCCGCCAAGTATAAGCATATAGAGATATCATCGGAAGTTATTCGTTCGGGCGCCGAGATGCAGCCTTGGTACGCGAGGGAAATGCGAGGATTTCGTCAAATGCCGCAGGAATTTCCGGATACTGGCAAGAGTCTGTCACGGTAGGAAGTCCAGTCGAGGTGAATTTAGCTTGATTTTACTCACTTTTGCCTGCCGTCGCCAATTGTTATCCGAGGCACGTCCTTTGCTTGAAACTTCCGTGACGATCTTACGTCTAAGTTGCTAGTCGTGATTATGTTAATCCGAAGCCAGCCTATCGCGCCAAGCGCGCGGTAGAGGAGAAACGAAAATGCAAACAGCAGTCAGCCGACATGAATCCAAGAATACCGGTAACCCCGGAATTGTTTATCGAACTATCTGCCAGAATCCCGGATGCGGATACAAGTTCGACCTGCGGATAACTCCGCAAAACGCCGGCCTGCTCGGCGGCACGATGCCGTGCCCGCATTGCAAGCGTCATGGCGGACAGCTGAAATCACAGGGACGGATCAGCGAAAAAATGTTTGCGGCGAAGTTGCTGTTCCGCCCGACCGGGATTGGATCGTCACGGGGCGACGACGACGAGATGGGAGCGGATTCCCGCTATTAACGTGGCCGCGGATCATCTAATCTAGCTCGGCCGTCACTAGATCCGTAGCTTCATCAGTACCGCGCGCGCCGTCCGGGAAACCGGACGGCGCGCGCGTTTTCTTTTCAGGAAAGTGTTGCGAGGATCTCGATCAGCCGCCCGCGACTGGGACGGCGGCGACGCCTTGGAGGTTGCGGATGCTGGGGCGCTCGAGCATTCGCTTGATCCAGGCGTCGATGTTGTTGCGATTGTTGCCTAGCACGTCGATTCCGATTTCGTTCAGGATCAACATCCGCGGCGCGAAGCCTATGTCGGCGACCGAGAACTCGCCGGCGAGGAAATTGTTGCCCTGCAATTCGTGGTTCAGGTAGTCGAGCACGCGCTCGACCGACTGATGGAGCCGCTGAACGCGACTCGCGTCGCGGTCGCCTTCGGGTTTGGAGACCTCGGCGATTAGCTGGCCGACCGGCGGGGTGAACGACGTGTCCGCGAAATCCTCGAACGAGCGCGCCCGCGAGCGCATCGCGCTGGAGCCGACCGGCGGCAGCACCGGCGGCTCGGGATACTCGTCGTCGAGATACTCGTTGATGATAGTCGAGTCGTAAATCGTCGTGTCGTCATCCACCAGCACCGGCACGCGACCGAACGGGTTGAGCCGCAGGAAGTCGGGCTTGCGATTTTCGTGCTGGGTCAAATCGACGTTGACCAGGTCGTAGGTCAGCGCCTTCTCGGCGAGCACGATGCGGACCTTCTGACCGAAGGGGCAGGATAGGAAGTCGTAGAGTTTGATCATATCGGGCAAGTCCTTATTCGGCCTGCGCCGCGACGGTAATCTTCAAGCTGGCTTCAACCTCGGAATCGAGCTTGACCGGCACCGTGAAATCTCCGAGCTGCTTGATGGGCTCGGGCAGGTGAATTTTGCGACGTTCGATATCGAGACCGTTTTCGCGGAGTGCGCGTTCGAGATCGATATTTGTAACGGAGCCGAAGAGCTTGCCCTCCTCGCCAGCGCGGGCATGGAGGGTCAGCGTCAGCGCTTCGATCTTCGCCTTGACCGCGAGCGCGTCGGTCCGCTTGATCTCGCCGCGGCGCGCCGCGGTGCGCTTCTGATGCTCGAAGGCGCGGATATTTTTCTGATCGGCCTCGACCGCGAGCTTGCGCGGCAACAGGTAGTTGCGCGCGTATCCGGCGCGGACCTTGACCACGTCGCCGGTCCTTCCCAGGTTGGGAAGATCCTCGTTGAGTATGACTTGCACGTTCATCGTCTTGACTGCCTCGTTGCTGATCCCCGCTTTTTAGAAGAAATCGCCAAGGTTGTTAGCTTCAGGGCTCGGGGGTTTGAGCCGCCGGAAGTCGATCCACATATCAAACACGCCTGCGACGCCGACCAGCGCCGCCACCACCGGTTGTGCGAAGACGACGAAATAAATTATGCCCGCGCACGATCGACGGGACCGCGAGCGACTGAAAATAGAATCCGATAATCGCGAGTCCCTGGCAAAAATAAACCGCCGCGATACAGATGAAGCCGTTGAGCGCGATATCGCTAATCGCCGAAACCGGAATGAACAGACCGAACCCGCTCGCGAGCAGCAGCCACACCATCCATTCCGGCGCCGACCATCGCGAAAGATCGCCGAACAGGCTGTAGGGCAGCCGTTGCGTCCCGGTCCATCGCCAGAACACGCGCAGGTTGAGCAGCATCGTGCTCGCGCCGACCAGCAGCGCGAACGCGGGCGACAGATGCATCGTGAGCGAGACGACGCTGGCCTGAGTGTCGGCGGGGATCGTATTCGGCATCCCGAGCAGTTTGTAAAAGTCCTGTCCGCGCGCCATCCCCTGCACGAGTTCGTCGTGGACAGTCTTGATGAGTGCGTCGGCGCCGCCCATCATCACGAGCGCTGCGACGATTGACGCCGTCACCATCACGGCCGCGCCGATCGCGGTAATCATTTCGAAGGACAAGTGTCGCTCGAGCATGTAGCAAGCGATTGCGGTGGCAAGGCCGAACGACACGAAGTAGGCGAGTCCGCCGATTGGTCCCCACAGCAGTGCGACCAAGGCGGTCGCGAGCACAACTGCGATAGTCGCGCGCAGGTTGGGATTCGGACGGCCGACGGCGTAGACGAGGATTGGCGCGGGCGCCAGCATCATCAGGATGCCGCCGATAAGCGGTATGGCGCCGCCGGCGAGGAAGAATGCGCCGGACAAGGCGGCAGCACGAACCATCCCTATGACAGCCTTGCGCGTCAATCGATTAGTCCGTCTAGACTCCGAGCGTCGAGAACGGCAGCAGCGCGAGCACGCGCGCGCGCTTGATCGCGACGGCGAGTTGGCGCTGATGCTTGGCGCAATTGCCGGAAGTGCGGCTCGGCACTATCTTGCCGCCCTCGGTGATGAAGCTGCCGAGCGTGCGGACGTCTTTGTAATCGACCTTGAGCGTCTTGTCGGCGCAGAAGCGGCACACTTTGCGCCGTCCGCCGGGGCGTCCACGACGCATCCCGCCGCCGCCGCGACCTTCACCGCCACGGCCTTCGCCGCGATCGTCGCCGCCGGGACGCGGTCCGCCGTAGCGTCCGCCGCCACCTTCGCTGCGGCCTCTTTCTGATCTTTCCTCGTCAGCCATAAATTCCTTTTTTAGTATCTATTCGCGCTCGATCGATTCAGCGACGACTTCGAATCCCGCTGCTGTCTTCAAACTGCCCTTCAGCGTTCTCATTCTTCCGATCACTTTAACCTGCCGGCCCGGCTCCAGGAGCGGCTTTGCTGCGAGCGCCGCTTCGCCGGTCATCACGATTCCGAGCTTCAGTTCCTCGCCCGGCACGCCGCATTCCACCGTGAACCTGAGAACTGGAGTGCCTGCGGGCGTGATGCGAACTTCGGGCTTGCCGAGCAAGCGGCCGTCGAGCTCAATCCGGTTCCCTGTCACCTTCGGGCCCGGCGATTTCCTCGACCGCCGCATCCATTATCTCTTCGGGAGCGTCGGGCGCTTCCTCAACCGGATGCTCGCGCGAGGCCATCAGAGCGGCGGCGCGTGCTTCCTGCGCAGCCTTGGCCTCGGCGATACGGCGGTTGCGCGCCTCGAGTTCCTCGCGCGCCTTGGCCACGTCGGCATTGTCGTCGACGAGGACCGACAAGTAGCGCAGGACGACGTCGGAGATGCGCAAATTGCGCTCGACCTCGTTCATCACGGGGCCGGGCGAGACGTAGTCCATACGAATGTAGAAGCCGCGGCGCTCGCCCTTGATTTTGTAGGCGAGCTCGCGCGATCCCCATTCCTCGGTTTCGATCATCTCGCCTGCGCCGGCGGCAATGATCCCCTCGTAGCGTTTGATGGCTTCCTTGATTTGGGGGTCGCCCGAATCAGGGCGGAGAATAAAAATAGTTTCGTAGCGCCGCATGCGGCTGCGTGTCCTCCTTACGGATTTGAGCCCCAGGTTGGAGCAAGGAGCAATCCCGTACAGTACCATCGCGGGTATGCAGCCTCAAGGCGCAATTGCAATTATTTGAGGATGGAAATCGTCCCCGTTATTGGTCTTGCCATTAGCGAATGGTCTGTTAATGAGAAGATGCGGTAGCGATCGCGCAATTCAGGAGGTCTCATCCATGGCCAAACCCAAAAAGAAAGTCAGGAAAGCGGCGCCCAAAGCTCGCAAAGTCGCTCCCAAAGCAGTCAAACGCAAGAAGATGAAGGCCACGAAACGGCCGGCTCCGAAAAAATCCGCGAAGCCGATGAAGCGTCGGGTCGCCGATATGGTGACATCCGCGACGCGCGCGTCGGTCGATTTGGAGAGCGCGGCCGGCCGGATGGAGCGCGCGGCGGTGCGAAAAGTCGGCGAAATTGCGGTTCGAGCAACACGCGCAGTGAGGAATGCGGTGGCGCACATGATCCCCAGCTATGACGAATTGCCGGTACGGGCAGGCGCGCCGGCGGGCGCTGCGTGGGGCGTGTTCGGCGACGACGATGAAGTCGGCACGATCAATCTGCTGACGCCGGAACGCGTGGTCGCGGCAACCTCGTCGATTCGCACGGGCAAAGTGTTTGCGCTGAATCTGCCTATCAACATTCCCGACCCGCCGCTGTTCACGCGCGGCAAGCATGCGCACACCGTCAAGATTTTCCCGGGCGCGGAATTCGTGCTCGACGACTTTCTCGACAACTTCTATCCGCAAGCGTCGTCGCAATGGGACGCGCTCGCGCACGTGAAGCATCCGGTGCATGGGGCGTACAACGGGATTCCTGACAATCAGATGACCGGGCGCGGCGGACATCGTCTGGGGATAGACAACCTGGCGCGGCGCGGAATCGCAGGGCGCGGAGTGCTGGCGGACGTGGCGCGATACTACGATCGCGTCGGGAAATCGATCAACTTTACCAAGGCGGAATCGATTCCGCTCGACGATGTGAAGGCGACGCTCGAGGATGAAGGCGTCGAGCTGCAGGCCGGCGACATCCTGCTGATTCGCATCGGATGGACGAAGTTCTACCTGTCGGCGAGCGCGGCGATTAAGGAGGAGCTGTCGAAGGAGACGGTCGTGCCGGGAATCGAAGGCAGCGAGCGCACCGCGCGATGGCTATGGGACAATCATCTGGCGGCGGTGGCGTCGGATTCGCCGGCGCTCGAAGCGTTGCCGAAGACTGCGGGCAACGAAATGGAGTTTCTGCATTTCCACATGCTCGCGTTCTTCGGGATGCCGATAGGCGAGATGTGGAATCTCGAAGGGCTGGCGGAAGAATGCGCGGCGGACGGGAACTACGATTTCTTCCTGACGTCAGCGCCGCTGAATATTCCGGGAGGAGTAGGCTCGCCGCCGAACGCGCTGGCGATTAAGTAGGACGGAATTTATTCCGTCAGCTCTGTCATGGAAAAAATACGAATCGACGACGTATTTAGAATCGACGAAATAAATTTCGTCCTACTGTGAGAAGGTTTAGGGTGGCGGCGGATTTCGGCGCTTGAATAGCAATCCCGACCAGGTTGCATCGATTGCGCACACTTTGAAATCGACCAATCCGCTGGCGAGGCCAGCGCTGCGCACTGAGATCTGCGACAAGTCGGTCGCCATCGTGGAAGTTTTCTTTGGCCAGGCGACCCAGATTAATCCGTCGTTCAAGTTTGCTGCGATTTTCCTGATTCGTCGATTCAGCTCCTTGCTCGAGCGGACGAACCATATCGTCAGATTGCGATCGCGGCTGGGCTCGTAGAGCAGCTTCGCGCCTTCGGGCAATGGGCCAAGCGATTTGGAGAATCCGTCGGGCGCATCGACGAGTGCGATCGACGAGTTCGGCTTGATGCCGAGCTTTTTCAGCAGCGGCGTGTCTGAGTACGGCTCGAAGATCGATCGCGGCACGACTGGATCGGTAGTGCGTCGAGCCGTCATCGCGCGTTTCAGTACGATTCCTATCTTCGGCCAGGAAGCGTACGAGGCGTCGGGCAAAGACATCCTGATGCCGGCGATTTTCTCCGCGCACGCCGCCCGCGAACACCATCGGCAGGTTGCGGGTCGATTTCGCCATCCGCAGGGCGATTCCAATATCGCGGCCGACCGAAGGGAGCCGCTCGATATCGATCACAATCGCGTCGGGTATAGCTCGCCTGACGTCGCGAAGGAATTTTAGACCTTGGGGCACGATGACGGTGACGTCATACCCACCGGCGCGCAGAGTTTTCGCTCTCTCGGATGCTTCGACCGCGTTTTGATGAATCAGGAGGACGCGAGGCATTGTTGTTCGCGCAAGACGTAGCGACACAATCGGATCAATGCCCTGCTTTCGTTAACGCCTCGGTCGTGAAGAAACTCTTGTCTACTGCGCCCATGTTGATGTACCAGCATTCGCGCTCGGGGGTGTCGGGGCCGGGGAGGTAGCAGGTGGTCGAGACGCCCGATTGTACGTCGATGCTCGAGGCGGCGACGATGAACTCGCGCTTGAATGGATAGACGGCAATCTTCGCGTCAGGGACCGGGCGGTCGCGATACGTGTTCAGATAGATCTGCGTCTTCCACAGCTCGCCCTTCCGATCGTAGCTGTCGACGTACGGATTGAACCATCCTTCGCCATCGACATAGACGATCGTCTTCGACTGCAGCACGCCCTGGATTCTTTCGGGACGCGGCGTGACTTCGACGACGTACAGATGGCGCATCTCCCAATTTTCGTTGCATGAGGTCGCGCCGCCGTCAGTCGGGCATGGATGCGCGGGGGAGTTCTGCGCATGCACGCATGCGAGCATGTTCTTGTCGCCGAGATATTTGAAATTGTACTCCTGCGGCTTCGCGCCGAATCCGCCGGTGTGATCGGCATCCCAGGTCGAAAGGCCCGGCGACGAACTCAGGATAACTTCGCTCACGCGCCGCACGCGCCGCGCTCCCGCCAGGAATGCCCACGTGTCGTCGGCCTTCATCGCGTCCCAGTAGCGATAGAGGATCGCGCCGCTGCCGCGATCTTCGGCGGGCGCGAGCGCGGGATATGCGCCGGCGCGCGCCCAGATACCGGTAGTCTTGAAATCCGGATCGGCCGGCAGAGGCTCGACCTCGGTGCGTCCGATATCGGAATAACCCGCGAGATGCCCGACCTCGGTCTGCGTCATCAGTGATTGTTGCGCGCCGGGATTTTGCCGCGCCACCTGGCATTCGAAAAAGCGCAAGTCGTAGTCGTCGGTCGCGATCGGCTTGAAGTACTGGTTCCACATGATCTTGGTCGCGACATCGGGATCGTTGGGATCGAGCAGCGGGAACGGCTGGCCGGCGACGAAGCCGATCAAGTCGCGATGGTCGGGGGCGAGGCGCACCTGTGCCGAATATTTTTCGGTCGCGTCCTGGTACGGCGGCGGCCACATGACGCGGCTCGGCGCCACGATATTCATCTGCATGCCTTTGGAGACGGCGACGAAGGTGCCCGGACTTACCAGGCCGCGAACTTGCTCGGCGTTCCTGGCGGTAATCGTGTCGCCGGGTTTAACTTCGGCGAGAGATTTAGTGATGGTGGAGGTGAGTGCGAAGAGGATGGCGATGAAGGACAGCGAGAAACGGAGCCCGTTCGGTTTTTTCATATTCTAAAGTATCACTTTAACTCCATCGCTTCACTTTAACTCCACTGCAATTTGGCGATAGCGTTGCGTTCCGGCGTTGACGAGACCTCGATGCGTACCTTTGCGCAACCATAGCACGGCGCCCGCCGAAAGCGACTCCTCGCGCGATTGCTCGTTACCGTCGCCACTGTGCTCGACAACTTTCACCGGTCCGCCTTCGGCGACATACACCGCCGTGTCATGGGACCATCGGCGCATCTCGCTATGCCCGCCTGGCGCGAGCGTGGTTTCGGAAACGCGGACGCGCGCGTTGTCGAGAATCGTGATCGTGCCGGGCTCGGGCGTCTTGCCCGCGACCGCTTCGCATCCGACGAAGCCGAGCTTCTCGCGGCCCGGTTTCGCGGGCCGCTTGAGCTCGAACAGCGCCTCGAAGAATCGCGTGTCGCCCATGTTGTGCGCGCTCTCGATTCCGCCCGCCGGCACGAAATACGTGGCGCGCGCCTTGACCGGAAACGGCATCATCTTGCGGCCGCCCGGCGACTGCGCGCCGACGTTCGCGCCCGACAGGATGAACAGCACGTAGTCCATCGTATGATGATGCAGTCCGCAGACGCCGCCGGGCGCGAGATCCATCTCCCACACGCGCACGTCGTCGTTGTCGAAAATCATCCGCGTCGCGACCGGCCCGTATTCGTCTAGCCTGCTCGCTCATAGCCTTCACTCCTGCTCGAAGCATCCGCGATCTGCGCCGCACGATTGCGCGTCGACGGGACGGCCATCGGGTCCGACCGGGCGCTGCGTCTTGAGACAGGTGTAGCACGCGGTCGGTTCGTCGGGTTTGAAAATGCGATCGCCGTCGGGCGTGCGATAGTACGCAGTCTTGGTGCGCAGCAGCGCGCAGAATGGCGAGGCCATGTTATGCAGCCTCCAGGCCGGCGGCGTGCATGATTGCGCGGCGCACGATCACCTTGGCAATCACCACCTTGTACGCGTTGTCGGACATCGGCTGCGCATCCTTCAGCGCGGCTTCGGCAGCTGGCGCGTGCGCGCGACTCGTCGAGCGGGCCGGCCTTGAGCGCGGCTTCCGCTTCGGGCGATCGCCACGGGATTGGAGCGACTGCGCCCATCACGACGCGCGCATCGCGGACAGTTTTCGCATCGGGCGCGCCGATCGAGCACGATCGCGACGCTGACCAGCGGCCAATCGAAACTCTGCTTCTCGCGCGCTTCCAGGTAATGGCTGCGCGTGCCCGCGGACGGTGCTGGCACGATCACTTCGGTGATTATCTCGCCAGGCTTGAGAGAATTTTCGCGCTTCGCATCGACCGTCGGCAGTGTGAAGAATTTTTCGAGCTCGACGCTGCGCTGTCCCGCGGGACCGACGATCGTCGCGCTCGCGCGCATCGCGATCAGCGCGGGCGCGAGATTCGACGGATGCACGATGAACGACGGACCGCCGCCGAGGATCGCGTGATAGCGATTCAGGCCGCCGATCGAGTAGCAGGTGTCGCCACCCTTCTTCAGGCAATTCACGTCGGGATTGCGAAAATACCAGCATCGCGGACGCTGCAGAAGATTTCCGCCGACCGTGCCGAGATTGCGAATCTGCGGCGTCGCCGCCTCGCCGGCCGCCTCGGCAATCGCGGTGAACTTCGCGCGAATCACGGGATGCTCAGCTGACTTCGCTCAGTTTCACCGTCGCGCCAAGCCGAAGATCCCCGGATGGACGCACCTCGATTCCGCCGAGCTCCTTCAGGCTCTTGAGATTCACCAGCGCGGTTGGCGATACGATATTTTGTTTCGACAGATCGACGACGTCGACGCCGCCGGCAAACGCGACGTTGCCGTTTTCGGCGACAGTCGCGACGCGCTCGCGACGTCGGCGGGCGTGATCACTTCGAATCGGTTCATCGCGATTGCAAATCCTTCACGCGTGCCCCAAGGCCGCGAGCACTCGGTCGGGCGTCATCGGGAGCGAGCGCACCGGCACGCCGATCGCGTCGTACACTGCGCATGCGACTGCGGCGGTGCTCGCGACGTGCGAGACCTCGCCGAGTCCCATCACGCCGGTGTTCGTGATGCCGTTGGCGACTTCGAAAAACGTCACGTCGATTTGCGGCACGTCGAGCGCGCCGAGCAGCTTATAGTCGTCCATCGTCGGATTCACCATGATGCCGAGGGCAGGGTCCATCCGGCGGTCCTCGAACAGCGCGAACCCGATGCCCATCAGGATGCCGCCGTTGACCTGGCTGCGCGCCGTCAGCGGATCGACGATGCGGCCAGCGTCGTGCACCGCGACGACGTGCGTCACGCGGATGATTCCGGTCTCGGTGTCGACTTCGACTTCGGCGAACTGGCATCCGGCCTGATCGGTGCGAAAGCCCTCGTAGTTGGGGACGCGCTCGCCCTGTGCGGAAATCGAATCGCCGGGAATTCGTCGGCAAACGTCGTTAAACGAAATCGCGCGCGAGGGATTGGTGCGGATGCGAATCGTCTGGTCGGCGGCTTCGAGGTCACCCGGCTCGGCACCAAGAATCGGAGCTGCGATGCGAAACAGCTTGTCCTTGAGATGCGCCGCGGCCTGGCGCACCGCAGGCGAGTTGGACGGCGCGCTGAGACTGCCGCCGCTCGGCACTGAGAAGAGAAATCGAGTGTCGCCGATTTCCGACTTCACCCGATCAACTGGCAGTCCGAGTTCCTCGGCCGCGACGATCGCGAGGACTGTGCGCGTGCCGGTGCCGATATCCTGCGTGCCGACGCGGACTTCGACGCTGCCGTCGCGATGCGCGATCACTTGCGCCTCGGGGCCCGACACTCCGACCGCATGCCACTCGGCTGACGCGACGCCGACACCGCGCTTGATTGGGCCGCTCGATTTGGCCGCTTCGTTTTTCTCGGCCCATCGAAATGCTTTCGCACCGATGTCGTACTCGGCAGCGCGCACCGGGTTGTCGCTGTTGCGTCGCCGGAACTCGAGGCGGTCTATGTTCGCCTTGCGCGCCATCTCGTCCATCGCGAGTTCGAGCGCGAAGCATCCTTGCGGCCATCCGGGCGCGCGCATCGGAGACGCGGGGCCGGCGTTGGTATAAATGCCGGTTTCCTCGATACGGATATTCGGACATCGATAGACCGATCCGAACGGACCCGAGCTGCCCGCGCCGCCGCCGATTCCGCCGCTGCCGCGGGTCACGAGATCGATCGCGATCAGCTTGCCGTCGCGATCGACGCCCATCTTGACCTTCTGCTCGGAGTTCGGACGGTTGCCGGTCGAGCGATGCTCGTCGGCGCGCGGGAGCATCACCTTCACCGGCACGCCGGTCACCTTGGCCAGCCGCGCCGCAGTAATAATTTCGGGGGTTGCGCCGAACTTCGAGCCGAAGCCGCCGCCGAGGTACTCGCAGACGACGCGCACGCTGTCGGGCGGCAGGCTGAAATACACGGCGAGGTCGTCGCGCACGGAAAAAACGCCCTGCGTCGAGCACCAGACCGTGAGCTGATCGCCAGCGGCGTTGAAGCTGGCGACGGCGCCATGAGTTTCGAGACAGACGTGCGTCTGCACCGGCGTTGTGTAGGTAGCCTCGATCGTGTTCGCCGCGATCTCGAGTCCCTTCGGCACGTCGCCGGCGCTCGAATGCTTGGTCTTGCCGACGTTCGATCCGCTCCCGAAGACGCGCGGCGCAGAATCTTTGGCCGCAGAGTCCATATCGACGACGAACGGCAGGGTTTCGTAATCGACTTTGATCAACTTGAGGGCGTCGGCGGCGATATCAGAACTGATTGCGGCGACCGCGGCGACTTCCTGACCGGCGAAACGAATTTCATGATCGTCAAGAGCGAATACTGCGCGCACTCCCGCGAGATGCTGCGCCGCGGACATATCGATATTGCGAATCCGCGCATGCGGCCACGGACTGCGCAGCATCGCGCCGTAGAGCATCCCGGGCAATTCGATATCGTAGGTGTAGCGCGCGGCGCCCGTCGCCTTCAGGGGTCCATCGACGCGCGGCGTGGGCTTGCCGACCACACTGAGACGGTCGCCCCATTGCCACGGAGTCGGCTCGTCGTCGGGAATGGAGACGCTAACGTCGCGGGTGTTGCCCTGGAAGCCGAGGTTGAGCGTGACGCGTCGCGACATCAGACGTCCTTGCTTGCGCTTCCCGGCTTGACGGCTCTGAGAGCGGCTGCGAAGACATGCGGGTATGTGCCGCATCGGCAAGTGTTGCCCGCCGTTGCGTGTTTGATTTCGTCAGTTGTCGCGGCGGGATTTTTTTCGAGCGCGGCGGCGACCGACATCACCATCCCGGGCGTGCAAAAGCCGCACTGCTGCGCGTCCTCTTCGACGAACGCGGCCTGCACAGGATGCATTTTCGATGGCGTGCCGAGACCCTCGATAGTCGTGATCCGATGACCGCGCGCGTCGATCGCCAGCACCATGCACGAGGTCACCGGCTTGCCGTCGAGATGGACGGTGCATGCGCCGCACGCGCCGCGATCGCAGACGAGCTTGGTGCCGGTCAGGCCGAGATGCTCGCGCAGTGCGCGCAGCAGAGTGACGCGCGGCTCTATTTCGAGCGTCGTGGCACGGCCATTAATATTGAGTTCGATCGTCGTCGCTTCAGGTCCAAGTTTTTCGACCACACCGGGCGGCAGCGTTTTTTCATCGGCGGATGCGGCCGGAACGCGCACCAATCCTGCGGCGGCTGCGACAGCGCCGGCGCCCTTGATGAACGAGCGGCGGCTGATGGCGTTGGGTTTGCGAGGTTTCATTTGGAGGTTGCGGCTGCGGTATCGCGAGTGGACTCGGAAGTAATCAGGATGGCAATCGCGATGCCGAACAGAATCATTCCGACCGGAAGCGCGAACGCAGCGATCTTGATCGAGTAAACGCCCGCCGCCAGAAGCTTGTCAAGAAACATTCCGGTGTCGTAGCCGTAGTGGTCGATCAGGAATTCGTTGACGGATGCGCCGCTGGTGAATGGGAAGCGCGCGGCTTGTGCGCTGATGCGTCCGACAATCGGCAGGAGCAAACTGGATACGATCACGGCGGCTATCATCGAGCGGCGCTTGAGCGTGTCGCCATGCACCAGCCGCGCGCCGATGCGGATGCCGATCAACATTCCGACGGCGGCGGCGGCGCATTCGACGATCGCGAACTCGTTGGAATTCCACCACGCGCCGAACGGCGGGTTGAGGTATCGCACGGCGATATGCGCGCCGGTTCCGTAGCTCAGGGTAAAGATGACGCCGAGCACGATCGCGACAAACGTGAGCCGTCCCATCCATCCGGGAGTTCGGCGCGGCTTCTTGTTTCGCGGCATCGATGAACCTTAGCGAATCGAGGCGACGATCGCGCCGGCGCCGCGGGTGAGTCCGATCGAGAGGTAGACGATGATCAATACGATCGAGCCGACCGTCAGGCCGATGCGGCGAAAGCGCACCTGGAGCTCGGCGACCTCGGGACTCGGGCCAGCGGCGCGCCAGATTTGCGTGCCGATATTTCCATACTGGTAGAGCGCGAGCGCGATCACGACGACGACGAGCATCAACTTGATTGCGAGCAGAATCGAAACACCGCCGATGAAGATCACGTTGAAGATTCCGGTAATCACCAGCACCGCGAGCGAGGTGAGGACGATCGCGCCGAGTCGGCGAACGATTCGGCGGGACACACGCAGGCGCGTGGGCGCGTCGAGTTCCGCGGCGAGCACGGGGGCGAGTGCGAAGGTGCTGAAGAGGGAGCCGCCGAGCGCGACGATCACGGCGACGATATGAATGAACAGCACGAGGAAGCGGAGGCTAAGCATCAAGCGCTGAACTATACAGATCTCGGCGATAGGTTACGAAGTTGCCCGTGACGTGGGCGCCGAGGGTGAGCGCGGTGCGGCGCGATGGCCAGTTGTCGTCGAGGACCAGCGTGTAGCCGGCAAAGCGCATCTTGCGCCGCGCCATCGCGAGAAACGATCGCGCCGCCATCGCGAGCGCCACGCCGCGGCCGCGCGCGCGATCGACGACTCCTATATTAATGAGCGCGCCGCGAGTGCCGCCGCCGCGTTCGGGATCGAGGCGAGTACCGCGACGGACGCGGGCAAGCGAGGGGCTGAGATCGGGCACCGAGAAGACTGCGCCGACGCATTCGCCGTCGATCGTCGCGAGCATCGAGAGGTCGGCGACGGGAGTCTCCCACAGCGACGTGAGCATCGGTCGGACTTCGGCGCGGGTCACGGGGTTCCATCCCCAATGGCGATCGAAGGCGGCGTTGGTCACGTCGGTCCATGCGTCGATCGCGGCGAGGAATCCGTACTCGCGCCAGCTTTGAATCGTGACGCCGGCAACGGCGGCCGCCTCGGCCATCCGGCGATAACGCGCGAGGATTTCAGGGGTTAGCGGCGCGGTGTAATCGACCTGCCCTTTTTCGGTGACGAAGCCGGCCTCCTTGAAGTAGCGATGATATGACGCCGGATTTCCGCGCAGCAGGAACGACGGCAACTGATCGTAGTTGTCGATGGCGTAGGGGTAATCGAGAAAGGCGGCGAAGCCGCTGCGCACCGCGCGCATCCCGCGCTCGCGGAGCAACTGCACACTCTCATGGAGCATCGCGGCGACAGCGACATCCTCGCCCTCGAGGGCTTCGAATTGAATCAGCTGTCCGAGTTGCTCATTCCAATGTTCGATATAGCGGCGATTGATAACGGCGCTGACGCGTGCGACGAGGCGTCCAGCGCGGCGCGCGCAGATTGGGATGACTTCGAGATGCGACGAGAGCAGGCTGCGGCGCGTCAGCAGATCGAGCTCGTTCTGCACGTCGGGCGGCCACCACGCATCGCGATCGGCGTAAATCTGAAATGGCAGGCGGGCGAATTCGTCGAGCTGTTCGCGGCTGGTGGGCCGCTCGATGCTGATGGAGTCGGGGGTTACTTTGGGATTTGCAGCCATGAGTTGAGGCACATCGCGCGCTCTACATTTCTTATAGCTGTGGGGCGGGAAAAGATCATCTCAAGGCGGAGGCAGAAAAGGACCGCTGCGCGATTTCAGAGACCGGAACCGGCTTCGCGTTCGCGAAGCTGTCCGGAAGCCAGAAGCCATTCCTCCCGTCGCTAACGCTCCCGTCGTCAGGATGACGGAGTTAGGAGGTGGTCGGAGAGCCAGCGGGCGAGCAGTCGATTGATCGCGGCGGTGGGATCTTCGATGCTCGCGTCGGCGGCGACTATGTCGCAGATTTCTGCGAAGGTTGCGCCGCGTGAGGCTGCTTCGAGAGCGTTCGCTTCGGCGGTTTCGAGATCGCGATAGAAGACACGCGCGTTGCTGCGCCAGACGAGGACCTTCACCGCGCCCTGCTCTGCCGGCTTCCATTCGCGATGCTCCTCGACTGCGCGCAGCAGTTCTGAGACTTGCCAATCGAGCGCGAGGATTTGTGCCGACGGGTGAATCGTGAGTTTCAGCGCGGCCCAATCTGCGGGTGGTATCGCGCGGAGCGATTCGGAGTCCATCGCGGTTGCGTCGGGACCGCAAAACACTTCGAGATTGGCGCGTTCGAGCTTCGCGAGGTCGGCGATAAATGGCGCGCGCTCGCGTAGCGGATGATCGTGCAGATAATCCGCGAGATGACTTCCGCAATTAGAGATAGAGGGATCGGTCGGTGGGTACTCCAGGAGATAGCCGGTGACCAGGTTGTGAAAGTTGTCGTCGCCGAGGACTGCGAGCGTTGCCGGGAAATCTTCCTTGAGCGCGTCGAGGAGGCGGTAGAAATACATGTTGGCATAGATGTCGACGCGCGCTTCTGCCGACAGGCGATCGTCGCCGTGCACGATGGCGCCGAGTGCATTGGCGTCCAGGCCGCGTTCGGACGCGAGGCCCTCACTGACGCCGCTAACCGCGGTGATCAGCCGATAGAGCAGGCTTTGCAGGTCTTTCAGTTGAGTCGGCATTGAAGATGTCGCGCGCGCGATCGGCAATGGATGATAGCTCGGCGAACTCCGGGATGTTGTCGTCCCATTCTATCAGCGCCGACACTGCGCCGAAGCGCCGCGCCGCGCGTTCATACAGCGCCCATACTTCGTCGCGCACCGGATGGTCGTGGGTATCGAGCAGGTAGGTGCCGTGATCGCTATGGCCGGCGAGATGGTACTGCACGACGCGATCGGCGGGCACCGCGTCGACATAATCGTTGGCGTCGAAGCGGTGATTGAAGGCGCTAACGAAGATGTTGTTGATGTCGAGCAGGATTCCGCAGTCGGCTTCGTCGGCGATCGCGGAAATAAATTCCCATTCGGTCATCGTCGAATCGGCGAACGCCATGTAGCTGGAGACGTTTTCGATCAGTATCGGGCGCTCGAGCGTATCCTGCACCTCGCGGATGCGCGCGACGACGTGACGAATCGCCTCCTCTGTATAAGGAAGCGGGAGCAGGTCGTGAAGATTGCGACCGCCGACACCGGTCCAGCAGAGATGATCTGAAATCCAGGCAGGGTCGAAGCGTCGGGCGAGATCGCGCAGTTGGCGGAGGTAGGTGCGATTCAGCGGATCGGAGGAACCAATCGACATCGATACGCCATGCATTACGATTGGATAGTTGGCGCGCACGCCTTCGATCACTTCGAGCGCGCGACCGCCCTCGACCATGAAATTTTCCGAGACGACCTCGAACCAATCGACCTTGGGACGAGTCTCGAGGACATGGCTGTAGTGCTGACGCCTTAGTCCGACGCCGTAACCGAGCATCGGGAAGTCAGAACGTTTCAACACTGCCGAATCGCGCTAGTCGGCCTTTTTGCTGGTATCGGGCTTGCCGCCGGCAGCGATGCATTCCTTAGCGGTCGGCGTCATCACGTAGCCCTTGCCCTTGCAGGAGTTGGAACCCTTGCAACTGCTCTCAGCGCTCTGGCACAAACTCTGACCCTTGCAGGCGTTGCCGCCGACGCACTTGACCTGCGACGACGCCGCGCTGGAGTCGGGGGTGTCTGCGGCTTGCACAGTGTTGCCTGCAAAGATCAACGCGACCGCCGTCGCCAGCATCGCGCCAGTAAGTTTTGCTTTCGTCATGATTGTTAACTCCGTCTCGATAGTCTTTCGGGCCAAAACTACTACAGCTTTGGCTTAGAGTCTAAACGCCGTGGTGCACGCATCGGTTCCATCGATCGATAATACGGAGCGCGAGGCAGACTGGATGCGCGGCGGGTGGTGAATTGTCAATCCGGCAAAATAAGCCCGCGCGAGCGGGAACATTTTGAGGCTATGCAAGATTTCTAATGTGCGGGATGCTATGGTCTTAAAATTGGAATATGGCGGAGAAGAGCGGTATCGGGGCGGATCGTCGCAAGCGATTCGAAGACGAGGCTTTGCCTCATCTCGACGCGTTGTACACGATGGCGATTCGGCTGGCGCGCAATCCCGACGACGCCAACGACTTGCTGCAAGAGACAGTGCTGCGCGCGTATCGTTTCTTCCATCAGTTCGAGAGCGGGACGAATTGTCGCGCATGGATGCTGACGATACTGTTCAACAATTTTCGCAACGGCTATCGCAAGTCATCACGCGAGCAGCCGGCGGCGTCGGCCGAGGAGTTCGAGCGCAAGGTTGAGAACGAAAGCCTGCGCGCCGAAGCAGGGGGATCGAATCCCGAGTCTATCCTTTCGCAGCAAGGGATGGAGGGTGAGGTCGAGACGGCGCTGGCGGGATTGCCGGGGGAGTTTCGGGAGGCGCTGTTGCTGGTGGATGTCGAGGAGCTGAGCTACCTGGAGGTATCCGGGGTTCTGAACGTTCCGATAGGTACGATAAAGTCGAGAGTGTCACGTGGACGCGCGATGCTGCGTGAGGTTTTGTCTAATTTTGCCAAAGAGCGTGGAATAATACGGTCTTGACTCCCGATAAGAATGCCGGTTGGAGTGTAGCGAGCCTAAGTATAAGTGGATTGTAAGACTTACAGCGAGAAGTACCTGTCGGCTCACGTTGACGGGGAGTTAAGCGCGGCGGAGTTGCGCGAGGTCGAAGAGCATCTGGCGGGATGCGTCAACTGTCGCGCGCGCTTTGCCGAGGAGCGTGCGGTCAAGGCGCTGGTCCGCGAGCGCGCAGCGATGCGCAGGACGCCAGCGATGGTGCGCGGATCGATCCTGGCGGCGCTCGACGCGGTCGATGCGGCCGGCGCCTCGAATGCTGCGGGGCGCGGACGCGATCGCGCGGCCGCAGCGGATCGCGCGGGCTGGCTTTCGATGCGGCGCGCGCGGATCTGGGTGCCGGGTGCAATTGCCGCGGTGGCAGTGTTCGCATTCGTCATTCTGCACGGGGCCGGCGGTCCGACCAATGCGCATGCGATCCCGCCCTTCGACGTGGCGATCGATCACTACGATCAATTCGCGCAGCGCTTCGAGCCCAACGTCAAATCCACCTTGCCCGCCGACCTCTCCGACGCCTACATGGAGCACCAGCTACCGGGATTCCTTTGGAACTTCCAGCATAGCGGCTACAACCTGGTTGGCGGGCGAATAGATCGGCTCGAGGACGGAAGCTCGGTCGCTTACACTTTCTATCGTGGCGACAACGGAACGATCCTCTGCACTTACATGAAGTCGCACGGGCTGCAGCCGCCCGAGGGCGAGACCCAGGAAATCGGCGGCCATCACTGCTACCGATACAAGGGCTACAGCATTTGCCTGAGCTACCCGCACGGCGACTTCATTTGCATACTGGTGTCACACCGCCCGATGAAAGAATTCATGCAGGACATCGTAGACTCCGAACCGTAGTTAGTAGCGGCGCAATCAGTAGCGCGAGGAGCGGCGGGTGATTGGGCCCTGGTCGCTTAGGGTGATGTGGGTCAGGGTCTGCTCGTCGTGGTTCATGCGCCATGACAAAAGCTTCTGTGCATACTCCAGTACTTGCGTGCGCGTGAGAAGCGGCGCGCGCGAGGTTCACGAACTCGCCGGGGTCGGTTTTCAGATCGAAGAACAGCGGCGGCAGATTGGTGAAATGAACGTATTTGTAGCGCTCGCCGCGGATGATGTTCATCGTGCACTGATGCATCGTGAGGCCGAGCTGGCGCTCCGCGGAATCGTCGGCGGGATCGCGGAAGTCGAACTCCCAGTGCGCCTCGCCGCGCCATTTGGCGGGACGGCCGGCGCCTTCGATAAATGGCGCGAGTGACGCGCCGTCGCATTGCACCGGAATTTCGGCGCCGATCGCATCGAGCATCGTCGGCATAATGTCGACGTTTTCGGTGAACGACGAAACTACTGTGCCGCGCTCGGCGTCGGCTTGCGCGCGCGGATCGCGGATGATTAGCGGGATGTGGTAGGAGCCGTCGAAGTATCCGCACTTGCCTATCAGCCAGTGATCGCCCATCTGCTCGCCGTGATCCGACGTAAAGATGATGAGCGTCGAATCCCAGCGGCCCGATTCCTTCAGGAACCGAATCAGCCTGCCAATCTCCGCATCGACGCGGCTGATGAGTCCGTAGTAGACGGCCTTCAGCCGGCGCAGCCGCTTCTCATTGTCGGTCGCCCGGTAGATTCGGCGAGCCAGCTGATGCGCCAGCCATGGATGCTGATGTGACTCGTCCTCGGGCGTGGCCAGGCGCGTGAACTTCGGCACCTTCGCGGGATCGTACATCGAATTGTAAGGCTCGGGGGCGACGAACGGCGGATGAGGCCGCAGGAGCGACAGATGCGCGACGAATGGGCCGCTCGCGCCCTTGATGTAGTCGATGGTTTGGCCGACGAGGAATGCGGTGTCGTCGAATTCCGCGGGATACTTGAGCGGCTTGGGATGCGGAGCACCGTCTTCGTAGTCCGGACCGTCGTCGCGACTGCCGTATGCGAAGCGAATATCCGCGGGCACCTCGAAACCTTTAGCCTTCAGCCAATCGGTCCACGGCGTCGGAGCGCCGATCATCAGGCATACGGGCCGGATGCCGGGCAGAGGGCCTTCGTAACTCTTGAGCCATGGATCGTCGGCGTCGAGGCCGCGCGGATCCTGGCTGGTGTCGGTGTAGCCGAACAGCACGGGATCGTAGCCGTGCGAGGCAACCTCCTTGGCCCAGTTGGTATGGCGCGCATCGAGCGGAGTGCCGTTGGTGCCGGAACGATGATTCTGCAAGTACATCCCGGTGTGCAGCGACGCGCGACTCGGACCGCATGGCGCGGCGTTGGCGTAATGACGGCGGAAGAGCACGCCTTCGGCCGCGAGCGCGTCGAGATTGGGAGTGCGAACACAAGGATGAGCGAGTGCGGAGAGACAATCGCCGCGCCATTGGTCGGCGGTGATGAACAATACATTGAGCGGAGACGCCACGAGTTGGGATACTAGTCGCGGGTCGCAATTGGCGTCCAGCGTCGGGGGCTTTTTCCAGGCGTGAGTAACTGGTAGTGATTGCGGGCGACAAGTGGTCGACAAGCGAAGTGTCAGGCGGGGGGACAGTGCCAGGATTCCGAAAACATACGGTCGGTCGCCTGCTGGCGATCAATCCGGTTGACGCCCGGTCTCGCGAGTTCATTCTGCGAGAACCCCAGACATCCATTGGCAAGGACGAATCGAACGACGTGGTCGTGCGCGATCCCACCGTCTCCAAACAGCATGCGATCGTGAAGCGTCGAAGGCGTAGATGGGAGTTGGTCGACGCGAAATCGAGCAACGGTACTTTTGTGGGAGATACTCGCATCACCGACAAACCAGCTTCGCTCGCCGATGGACAGGAGATTCGGTTTGGCGGCGCCAAATTTGTCTTCCGGGAAACGCGCCCTGCCGAGACTGAACGAAATGCGCCGCGCGAGCCGACACCTCGCAGGAAGTCCGCATTTTCGATCCGCACCGCGTCCGCGTTCGTCATCGTTGCCTTCGTCATCGGCTTCGCGGTCATGCAGTACGTGTCGTACATGAACTACAAGCGCGCGAATGAACGTGCGCCCTCGATGAGCAACCGCGGCGTCGCCGCGATGCCGTCGAAGTCGACGCCAGCCGAAGGCCACTAACCCGATGTTTGGACGACGTAAATCGAAACAGCCGGCAGCCGCGACCGCCCGGCTGATGGTGATCAACCCGCGAGCGGGCGAGCCGCTGGAGTTGCACGTCCTCAAAACGACGATTTCGATCGGCAACGCCGAAGATAATGATTTCGTAGTGCGTCAGGCGACGGTTTCACAGCATCACGCGATGATGGCGCAGAAAGACGGTCACTTCGAATTGAGCGATCTGTCTTCCACCAATGGCACATTTGTGAATGGACGCCGCGTCGACAAGATCGCGCGCGTCAAAATCGGAGACGAACTGTGGTTTGGAGGCGCACGTTTCGTTCTGGCGAACCCGTTAGTTGGAGACGCCGCTAGTGCGGTTTTCGAGCCGCGGCCAACTCGACGAAAGACTTTTTCGAGCCGCGCCGCATTAGAGCTCGCGCTTCTTGCGCTCGCGATAGGGTTCGGCTCTGCACAATATCTCGCCTACCTACTGTATCATGAACAGAACCGATTGATTCTGGCAGAGGCAGTTCCGCTGCCGCCCCCACCGGTTCATCCAGCCGCCGCTCGTATCCAATCGGCAGCGCCAAGCCCGGCTCCCGACGTGGCGCCTCCCGGCCCAATCGCGAAGAGAGCGGAAACGGCCGCGATCTTGCCGCGACCTAGGCCCGCGATGTCGCGCGCTGCGAGCGCGTCGTCGCCCACGGCTGAGCTACCCTCTTTGCCACCTCCCAAGCCTGTAGAGCGCGAACATGACGAACTGGCCGGAGCGGTTTCGCTGACGCGCATGCTGCCGGGAAATGGGGCTCACACCGGCGAATCGGCAGGCGAGTTTCAACTGACCGACCTTGGGGGCACGCCAGTCTCTCTCGCGGCGATGCGCGGAAAGGTGGTCCTGCTCACCTTTTGGGCGACGTGGTGCGGCGTCTGTCGCAGAGAATTGCCGGACCTGGAGAACCTCTACCAAAATCTTAAGGGCCATGACGACTTTGCGGTGTTAACGATTAACCTCGATCAGCGCTCCGAGTCGGTGCCTTCGTTTGTTCGCAAGAACGACTACCAGTTTCCCGTCTTGCTCGATGCCGACAATCGGGTGAGCACTGCCTACGATGTCAGTGGCATACCCGCGAATTTCATCATCGATCGGGCGGGCAAGATCATCTGGAGCTGCGCGGGCGGCATTAATTGGTCGGATCACACGCTTCAACAGGCGATCGAAAAACTACTCTAGCCATCTCGTCGTGTGCAATCCGGCATAAAGTATGGCTACTTTGATCTGAACGCATGCACGCAGGACCCGTTTTCATCGGGTTTGTTTTGTCGGAGGCTGAATGATTCCCTTTGCCGGCAATTCTCTTAATCGCGCTAGTGAGAAGCGGACTGATGCGAACTGGATCGAGGCCAGGCGGCGCGATCCGTCGTCGCTTGATGCTGCCGATGTGGCGGCTCGAGCCGTTTATTCTTGGGTCGGAAAAGTCGGGGCCGCCGTTCGAGCTTGGGCTGGTGCGGGCGGGAATTGCGGATTCGATCGCGGGCGCCGAAGCGGTTTGCATTTTTCTGGGTCTCGACGGCGAGCGCGCGGTGTTTGCGCTCGACGTTTCGGACGCCGGCGATCCGGCCAACGTCGGACCGCTCGCGGGACTCGGATACTTCCGTGACGCGCGCGTCGCGGGATCGATCGTGTCGATCAAGGACTCCGCGATCATCGCGCAGGCGAGAGCGATGATCGATTGGCATCAGCGGCACGGGTTCTGCCCGAAGTGCGGCGCGCCGACGAAAATCATGGACGCGGGCTACCGGCGACTGTGCGGCAAATGCAACGCCGAGCATTTTCCGCGCGTCGATCCGGTCGTCATCATGCTCGCGACGCATGGCGAGGCGTGCCTGGTGGGACGCGGCAAGCAGTTTCCGCCGGGGATGTTCTCGGCGCTGGCGGGCTTCGTCGAGCCGGGCGAAACGATCGAGGAAGCGGTGCGTCGCGAGCTGATGGAGGAAGCATCGGTGAAGGTTGGCGAGGTGACCTACTACGCGACGCAGCCGTGGCCGTTTCCGTCGTCGTTGATGATTGGATGTTTCGCGAAGGCTGAGAGCCGCGACGTCAAGGTCGATGAGAACGAACTCGCGGAAGTGCGATGGATCGAGCGCAGCGTCGCGCGCGATCTTATCGAAGGAAAGCGGGTCGACGGTCTGCTGGTGCCGCCGCCGGTCGCGATCGCGCATCATCTGATCAAGACGTGGGCGCTCGGTAGCTGAGAGCGTTTGGTTTGCCAGTCGGTTCGGGGGAGTTCTGGAAGGAACCGACATTAGTAGTCCTACTGTTAGTTTCGTTTCGTGCTAACTGCTACACTCCTGCGCAGTGAAAGACGGGTCGGCGGGGGTTACGTTTGGGGAGCGACCGGAAATCAGCACATTGTCATAGGCCGAAGACAGGTGTGTCGGCGGTGCTCGTCGCGATGCTTGGCGCTATGGCATTCGGCAGCGCTGGATGCATGCTGCCGTTGCTCGGGGCGATACCGTCGGTAATCAGCCTGGCGCATTCGCTTTATTCGTCAGGCGACAAGGATGAAGACGTCGCGGCGAAAGATGCCGAGGTGGAAGCTGCTACCGAACCGAGCAAGCCTGCACCTCAACTCACGCCCGCGAATTTATGTCAGATGATGGCGATCGCGCGTCCGGATATGGTGTTGGTCGAGTTGCGCAAGAATGGCGGCGCCCCCGAGTATCGCGAACTTCACCTGCAGAATTCCACGAACGAAGCGCACTGGACTCCGATTGTCGATAGCGAGACCGGCCCGGGAGGTTGGATTCCGGCGGTCAACTTTCTCAAGATGGATTTCCAGCCGCCGCTGACCGACGCAATTCCCAATGCCGGGAGTTGCTACCTCGCGTACGCTCCGATGGCGATCGATCCGAACGATCCCTACCAGACCGCGGCACTGAAGTCGGGGGCTGGAAGTACAGTTAGCACCTTCTCGTGGGCCGGACGCGTCTATCAGTACACGGTGGCGCCCACCCTGCCCTGCCTTTCTCCATCTTCGTAGCAATCTGTCCGTCTAGCTGTTTCGCTCGCCGCAACGGGACCGAATTCCGGCTGCGCGCCGCGCCGGGTTCAGTACTTCGCGGGCCGGCCCGTCGCAACCCGGATTAATCAGGCTAGATGCGCCGTCGCTGCTAGAAACATAATGTATCTTGTCTTAACTAAGTGATTCATCTACAATTTGTCGTAATACTAGCACAGTGCGTTAAATGCTGGCGGGGAGTTCTTCCTATGGCACTGGGAAAGTTGAGCCTTCGATGGCGGATTCGTTTGGTTGCGATTTTCATTCTCGCAGCGACCGCGGGAACCGTGGCGAGAATTCGCGCGTCGAGCATCGGTCCGGCCGCGACTGCGGTGCTCGGAGAACCGGTGTTCGACACCAGTTTCTTCGTTACCGCGAGATCAGTTTTGAACCCGGCGCAAATTACGATCGACTCTGCCGGCCATCTCTACATGGCCGACCTCGCCAACAATCGCGTGCTCGGATGGCATAGCGCGGCCGGTTTCGCGAGCAACGATCCCGCCGACATCGTCATCGGTCAACTCGATTTCATTCACGTCTATCAAAACCAGGGTGGCGGGGTGGCAACCGCGACCACGCTCAATGGACCGCAAGGTGTCGCGACCGATTCTGACGACAACCTCTATGTAGCGGATACCCTCAACAACCGCGTGACCGAATATACCAGTCCGTTCGCCGGCTTCGTCGGAACACCACTGGCCGGCCAGAGCGCCAACTTTGTAGTCACTGCCACCAACCTCGGGCTGGGCGAATCGCAGGACTTCAACCAACCGGTGGCGGTCGCAGTGGACAGCAATCAGAACCTGTTCGTATCCGAGTCCGGCAACAGCCGGATTCTGGAGTTTTTCGATCCAGTCGCGACCGGCGTGACATGCACGGGGAATCCCGACGGCTCCGGATGCGCCGGTGACGCGATCGTCGATGCAGTGTTGGGGCAACCGAGCCTGATGGGCAACGACTGCAACAACGGCGGGATCGGCGCGGGCACGCTATGCAGTCCCTATGGGCTGGCGGTCGATGCGGGGACCAACAACCTTTACGTGACGGATATGGGCAACAACCGGGTACTGGTTTTCCCGGCGCCAATTTCCACTGGCGAGAACAGCTCGCAGGTCTGGGGTGAGCCTGACTTCCTGAGCAATGCGGGAGGGATCGGGCCGGACTTGTTCGCATCACCCGACGGCGTGGCGCTGGACGGCGCGCACAACCTTTATGTCTCCGACACCCTAAATGCGCGTGTGCTGGAATATGCTGCAGGATCGCCTTATCCCGCCACGGCGCCATCGACAGCATGGGGCGTCGGCAACGCGACGGACTTCAATGACAGCGGTAAATGCGGGGGTATCGGTTTCCTGGGCTCGACGGTGTTGCCGAATTACTTCGAAGGCGCCGGTATCGCGATCGACAACTCGGGCGGATTGTATATCGCAGACTCGTGCAATCAACGAATCCTGGTCTTTGACAACGCGCTGGCGCCGACCGAGTCCGGAACCCGCGAATTGGGCGAGGGCGACCTCAATCACGGCCTCTATGGGGACGAGCTGTTCGACGCGTCAACGCTCGGGCCGAACTCGATGGTGGTTGATTCGCAGGGCCGTCTGTATGTGCTCGATAGCGGCAACAGCCGGGTGCTCGGATGGCATAACGCGTCGAGCTTTGCCGATGGTCAGCGGGCCGACGTGGTAATCGGACAGCCGGATTTTATTTCATACATCTCAAATCAGGATTCGATCGACGGCAGGCCAACTGCCTCGACTCTGTCATTCCCGAATGGTGTCGCGGTCGATTTCAAGGACAACCTTTACGTCGCCGACGAATTCAACGCGCGAGTGCTGGAGTACGACACTCCGTTCGCAGGATTTGTTGGAACGCCGATCGCGGGTCAGAGCGCCAGCCACCTCTGGGGTCAGGGCAATGACTTTAGCGGGCAAAATTGCAACCAGGGCGGAACCAGCGCAAGCACGCTGTGCAATCCCGAGGCAGTCGCGTTCGACTCCGCGCATAATCTCTATATCGCGGATAGCGGCAACAGCCGCGTACTCGAGTATCCATACAGCGCCGGCAACGGGTTCGCGTCGGCGGCTGCGGCGAAAGTCTTCGGTATAGATGGTAGCGGGACCAACTTCACGGCCAGCGACGGATGTCCGTCACCGAGCAGCGTCTCAATGTGCTCGCCGCAAGGGCTCGCGCTTGACAGCAGGGACAATCTGTTTGTGTCGGATAACGGTCACAACCGCATCCTGATCTTCAACACGCCGCTAAACAGCTCGAGCGGAGAAGCAGGTGCGGGCGATGTAACCGCTGACGAGGTGATGGGGCAGCCGAACTTCGTCAACGGCATTTCGGCGCATGGAACGAGCGGGCTTAGCTCTCCGCAACAGCTTGCGACCGATGCCGCCGACGATCTCTACGTCGTCGATTCGAACAACAATCGGGTGCTCAAATACCTGCATAACGCCACTACGGGTTTTCCCACGAGGGCGGCAGATTCTGTGTGGGGCCAGCCGGACTTTTTTGCATTTCAGTGTAACGAGGGCACCGAGTTCCCCAGCCAGACCGGGCTCTGCTCTCCCAGCGGGGTCGCGTTGGACTCCAGCGGCAACCTCTATGTTGCGGATACAGGAAACAACCGCGTGCTGAGATATGGCGGATCGGTGGGCGTCCTGCCAACTCCAACTGTGAGTGCCACAGCAACTGCGACGCCTACGCGGACCGCGACCGCGACGGCGACTTCGACGCCCACCGCAACACCGACGGCTACTGCAACCGCGTCGCCGACCGGTACTGCTACAGCGACGGCCACCAAGACGGCGACATCGACGGCGACTGCGACGCGTACTGCAACAGCCACCGCGACTGCGACGGCGAGCGCAACTTCCACCGCCACTGCAACCCCGACAACCACCTCCACGCCAACCGCTACTGCGACAGCCACGGCAACCAGTACCGCAACTTCGACGGCGACCGCGACCTCAACGGCGACGGCGACTGCCACGCGTACCGCAACGGCCACCGCGACGGCAACATCAACGGTGACCGCGACGCCTACTTCAACGCCAACACCCGGCGCGTTGGTGGTCGCACCCACCAGCTTGCAGTTCGGTGAGCAAAGCGTCGGCACCAGCAGTTCACCCCAAACCGTTACTGTGACCAACACCGGCGGGGCGACGGTGAAAATTACGAGTATCTCAGTGGCCAGTGACTTTGCTCAGACCAACGATTGTGGCAGCAGCATTGCGGCGAACACTTCCTGCTCGGTAAGCGTCACGTCCAGTCCTACTGGCCCGGGCACTCTAACTGGCAGCCTGACCCTCACGGACAACGCCACAAATAGTCCCCAGGTGATCACGTTGAGCGGGAAGGGGAACAACGGGAAGGGTAAGGGGCACTAGCGCGGAGCTGAGGTTATATCGCATGTCAGGTGGGCGCGTGTATCAGTACACGGTGGCGCCCACCTGCCCTGCCTTTCTCGCAGCAGCTGGGGCAGATCAGGCGCTTAGCTCGTCGAGCAGGGACTTGGCGTCCTTAAGGTCGGCGGTGTCGAAGCCTTCGGTGAACCAGTTGTAGATGTCGGAGAGCATCGCGCGAGCCTCGTCGCGCTTGCCCTGCCTTGCGAGCAGCCGCGCGAGGCTGGTCGTCGCGCGCAGTTCAAATGCTTTCGAGCCCATTCGCCGTGCGACCGCTATCGTCTCCCGGAAATCTCGATCCGCCCGCGGGTCATCGCCACGCCGCTGATGCACCTCGCCGCGCCACCACAGCACACCAAGCAAATGAAACTGCTGTTCTCCAACCGCCGATAAGGCTTGCTCGATCGTGGCGAGCGCCTCTTCCAGTTGACCTCCTCGCGCCTGCGCCTCGCTCGACACCCTCAGCGTTTCCGCGTTCGCAGGGAGGCCGAGCGTCGCGGCGGAATCGAGTATGGTGCGAATCAGCGCGACGCCTTCGTCAGGCCGACCCTGCTCGGCCATTGCCCATCCGCGATAAAAGGAGCCGGAGGCCACATACTGGGGCATTTGTAGTTCGCTCGCGAGAGCGAATAGGCGTTCTGCGACTTCGTGTAGGTGGGCAGGGTCGCGAAGGTACACGTAAAAAGCGCTTGCGCCTTGCAGCGCGAACGCCATATTTGTGGGCCTCTTCAAGCCTTCAGACAAAACAATCGCCTCACGAATTTTCGCTCGCCCCTGATCGGCGTTCCCCAAGTGCCACAACGCCAAGCCGATCCGCAACAGCGCCCCGACATGAGGGTCCACCATGATGTACCCGGTGAAGTCGGTCTCGTTGTATGACGCGATCGCCGCCTCGAAATGTTGCATCGCTTGAGTCAGCTCGCCGCGAAACTGGCAGACAATCCCCTTCAGGTGGTGGGCGAGGGTCAGGCCGTAGCGACTCCCGCTGCGTTGGGCAATCTCCAATAATTGTTCGGCGATCTGCTGCGCGGCAGTCATGTCGCCCTGCTCAAGGGCCGGGCCCCAAGCGGCCCTCAGCGCGACTATGAGTTGCTCCGGATTGCCAGTCTTTTCGCCCAGCTCCCGCAAGCGTGCTGCTCGCCCGCAAATTCTCACCCGCGCTCATGCGGCTTGTGAATGCGAGCACCTGCCAAAGCGCGTACTGGAGATTGAATTCGCGTCTTACGCGCTCGGGGGTCTCGGATGTAGTGCTCAGCGCGGTGATCGCCTGCGTAAAATGAAGCTGGGCTTCCTTAAGGGCGCCGCGCATCATTGCCTGCCGGCCAGCCCGGTCCAGGTACTCGACCGTTTTCCCGACGTTCGAGCTGCGACAGTAGTGGTGCGCCAACTCGGCCAGGTGATCGTCGATCTGGATCGAGGCCAGAGCTTCAATCGCCGCGCCGATCTTTTCGTGAAGCACCTTTCTGCGCTCTACCAGCACCGATTGGTAGGCCACTTCCTGGGTTAAGGCGTGTTTGAAGGTGTATTCGATATCGCCGGCGGCCGGCTGTTCGTAGATGAACTCGGCAAGCTGTAGAGCATGCAGCATCCGGTTCAGCTGGTCTTCCGATTTACCGACCACCCTATGCACCAAGCCCAGCGCGAATTCTCTTCCGATGACCGCGAGCGTCTGCAACAGATCCTTTTCGGCGGGCGGCAGACGATCGATGCGCGAGGCGAGGATCGCCTGTACGGTGGGCGGAATCTTCAACTCTTCCAGCGGCTTGACGAGTTTGATGCTTCCATTGCGTACCAGCGCGCCTTCATCCAGCAGCATCTCTACCGTCTCCTCCATGAAGAACGGAGTGCCTTCGGTCTTTTCGATGATGAGTCGCTTGAGCGCTTCGATGTCGTTCGCCCTCACCCGCTCGGCGACATCAATGTCGCCTCCCGACCTCTCCCGGTTTGCGCCTTGCGACTGGGTCGCAGGCGCGGGAGAGGCGAGTAACGCAGACAACATCTCTTCGGCGCTCTCTTTGCCTAGCGGATCGAGTCGAAGCTGCGTGTAGTAGGTCTTCGAGCCCCATTGATGCGAATACTCGGGACGGTAATTGACGAGCAGCAGAATCTTCGCCGTGCCGATCGAGTCGGCGAGCAGGTTCAGGAAGCGCTTGCGTCTCGTCGTCGATCCAATGAAGGTCCTCGAAGATCACCATCAGCGGCTGGTTGAGCGATTCGCGGAGCAGAATACGTTTGATCGCGTCGAGCGTGCGGCGCTTGCGAACCTGCGCATCCATTTGCGCGAGCGGATCCTTCTTTTGCACCTCATACAGATACTCGTCGAGACGATCGAGGGTCTGCTCCCAATGCCGGGTGTCCTCGCCGCCTTCGACGATTCCCAACAGCGAGAACAGGTACGGGATGGTGTCTTCGAGACTTCGATCGAGTGCGAGCACGCGTCCGGTCACCTTCTCGCGACGCTTGCGTTCATCGTCAGAGGCCAGAATCTCGAAGTAGCCGTGCAACAGTTCGATCACCGGCAGGTATGCGCTGGCCTTGCCGTGAGAGACCGAGAAGGTCTCCAGCACCATCCAACCAGATTGCGCAACCGCCTTGAACTCGAAGAGCAGGCGCGACTTGCCGGTGCCCGCCTCCGCCATCGCAGCGACGATCTGCCCGCGTCCAGCCTGAGCCTGATCGGCCGCGCGCTTGAGCGCGTCCATCTCGGCCTGCCGTCCCACGAATTTCGATCAGCCCGCGTCCCGCAGAGCGCTGCAGTCGGGTGCGCAGCGGCCCCAGCCCGGTCACCTCATAGACGTTGACCGGATCGGTGACGCCCTTGACCTTGGTCGGTCCCAACGGCTTGAGCGCGAAATAGCCTTCGACCAGCTTGCGCGCCTGCTCGCTGATTGCGACCGAGCCGGTCGGCGCGAGCGCCTGCAAGCGCGACGCGAGATTCGTGGTATGGCCGATCGGCGTGTACTCGGTGTGCCCGCCGCCGGTCGCGATCGACCGCACGACCACTTCGCCGGTGTTCACGCCGACGCGCGCCTCGATCGGCAGGTTGCCCGCCTCGCGCAATCGCGTCGAGTATTGCTTCAACTCCTCCTGCATTCGCAGCGCCGCGTAGAGGGCGCGCTGCGGATGGTCCTCGTGCGCGACGGGCGCGCCGAACAGCGCGAAGATGCCGTCACCGGTCGATTGCACGACGTAACCGTCGTAGCGGCGGACTGCGTCGATCATCAGCTTGAGCGCGGGATCGACGATCGCTCGAGCTTCCTCGGGATCGAGGTCCTGCTCCAACTCGGTCGAGCCCTTGATGTCGGCGAACAGCGCGGTGACAGTCTTGCGCTCACCGTCGGCGGCGAGTGTTTCAACCGGCGCGTCTGAGGCTACGTGAATCGGAGATGGATCTGATATCCGGGCCGTCGAAGGACGAGCGGTCGCCGCCAGCGCGTTGCCGCAATCTCCGCAGAATTTCTTCTCGATGGGATTCTCAGCGCCGCATTGGGCGCATCGATTTGCCAGCGCGGCGCCGCAGTCTCCACAAAATCGCTTGCCGGCGGGATTGTCCGTTCCGCACTTCTCGCAGCGCATCGTCTCCACTTCCCGCTAAGTTGATCTCGACTCGCTAGTTGTGGTTGTAGCCGCCGGCTTCGGTTTCGGTGAGCGGGTGCGAGATGGGATGCTTTTCGAGCAGCGCGATCGAACGGCGAATGTCTTCCAGAAGAAGATCGCCGAGGTCGCGGCTCACGCCGTGGCGGACGAGGATTCGCTGGACGACGAGATCCTCGCGGTTCGGGGGCATCGAGTAGGCCGGCACCTGCCATCCACGCGCGCGGAGGCGATCGGAAAGATCGTAGAGAGTGAAGCCGTGGTTGGTGCCTTCTTTGAGCTTCCAGCAGACCGCGGGAAGTCCGCCGCGCCCGTCGTGGATGACGCGGAACGGTCCCATCTTGTCGATCTCCGCCGCGATGTGTTGAGCGGTGTGGTAACAGGCGTTCTGGATTTTCTGATAGCCTTCGAAACCCAGGCGCAAAAAGTTGTAGTACTGGCAGACGATCTGACCTGCGGGGCGCGAGAAATTCAACGCGAAGGTCGGCATATCGCCGCCCAGGTAGTTGACGTGGAAAATCAGTTCTTCAGGCAGGTCCGCGTGATCGCGCCATACCACCCAGCCGACACCGAGCGGCGCCAGACCGAACTTGTGTCCCGAGGTGTTGATCGATTTGACTCGCGGCAGGCGGAAATCCCACGTGAGATCGGGCTGGCAAAACGGCGCGAGAAAACCGCCGCTGGCCGCATCGACGTGGATTGGAATATCGAGACCGCTGCTCTTCTCGAGATCATCCAGCGCATGCGCGATAGCCTGAACCGGCTCGTACTGACAGCACGTCGTCACGCCGAGCGTCGGCACGACCATGATGGTGTTTTCGTCGCATCGCGCAATCGCCTGTTCCGGGCCCATCAGCAACCGGTCGCCTTCGACCGGAACCTCGCGGACTTCGACATCGAAGTACTGGCCGAACTTGTGCCAGCATACTTGCACCGGCCCGCAAACCAGATTCGGCTTGTCGGTGGACTTGCCCTGCGCCCGCCGCTTCGCTCTCCAGCGCCATTTTGCCGCGAGACCACCGAGCATCGCCGCTTCGCTGGAGCCGGTGGTGGAACATCCGATGGTGTTTAAGCCGTCGGGCGAATTCCAAAGATCGGCGAGGATGTGAACGCATCGCGCTTCGATCTCAGCGGTCTGCGGATACTCGTCCTTGTCGATCATGTTCTTGTCGATGCACTCGTTCATCAGGGTGAGCGCCTCGGGTTCCATCCAGGTGGTGCAGAAGGTCGCGAGGTTTTGGCGCGAGTTTCCGTCGAGCAGCAACTCGTCGTGAATCAGCGCGTAAGCGGTTCGCGGCGAACGCTCGTCGCGAGGAATTTGATGCTTCGGAACCGTGAGCGAGAGATCGCTGGAAGCATAGATCGACGTCCGACGCCTTTCTGCCGGAGTCATGTTTTCTGTGAAGTGACATCCTCGTTCCTCCAATGCTCGTTGCCAAGCTATCGCGAACGAGTCTAGCAGGCCGTTGATAAATCACGTCCTGCTCCCCCTCTCTTATCTCCCCCGCAACAGAGCGGGAGAGAAGATAAAGGAAAGAAGCCAGCTTTACGCAGGGTGTTGCAAGCCAAAATTTGCGGAAGGATTCATGGTTCTTTCTACACCCTGCTACTGACTAGCCGGCGATATGCGCGAGACTGCTATAGCCGTTCCAGATAATTTCGATGCCGATGCAAAACAGGATGAAGGCCGACAGCCGCACCACGACGTTGGTGCCCGACTCGCCGAGCGCGCCGACGGTCTCTTCGGCGAATCGGTAGCAGACGTAAATGGTCGCCGCCATTGCGACTACTCCGGCGATAGCCGCGGCACCGAGAATTGCGAGTTCGGGCAACGGCGCATGTGGGCGCTGGCTGCCGATCGTGATGGCTACCGCAATCGATCCCGGGCCAACCGTGATCGGCATGGTCAGGGGATAAAACGCGTCAGTCGGTATCTTCGGTTCATGGGCGGTTCGGTCGTCGGCAAACTCATCTCGCGCCTGAAGCAGGCTCCAGCCGGTTGCCGCCACGATGAGTCCTCCGGCGATACGCACGATCGGCAAAGTGATACCGAAGAACTCGAGCACGTAGGAGCCGATCAGCAGCGAGCCGAGCAGCAGGAAGAAGCTGTTGAGCGTGACGCCGAGTGCGAGTGCGTGGCGTTCGTCCTCGGAACAGTGGCGGGTCAGGCCAAGGAAAATCGGCGCGCCGCCGATCGGATTGATGATCGGGAATAACCCCGCGTAAACGAGAAGAAAGACATTTGCAATTTCGTAATCGGAGGTCATGCCTGCACCAATCCTTGTCCGCACGGAGTCTTTGACTCATCCGCAGAGGATGCAGTCTGATGCGAAACCGCGCTCTGCGTCAAATTCGAGCTAAGGAAGTGTCGAGTCGGCTCGCTACTCGCACGCCGATGATTGCGATTCCTAGATTGCCCAGAAGCGCAAGCCGATCATTCCCCAGTAGCCCAGAAAAACCGTCCAGCCGATGGATGCGAATGCAACCGCGATCGAATGAAGCCGGACCGAGCGGTTCATCGGGTGTCTGAACGAGCGAATCGCGAGTACGAATCCCGCGACCGAGAGGATCGCGAAGAGAAGTGTCAGCAGACATATGCTGACGGCATAGGGACTGGGAGTTGCGAGTGCGAACGACGACTCAGGGCCTCGTATCCACATTGCGATGGTGATGAGAAAGGTGAGCGATGCGAGCAGCGGGACGACGCGCACCGTGAGGTATTTCACGCCATTCATTCGCCCGGACAGCTTGCGCGGAATCCAGACCAGCGCGAATAAGATCGATGTCGCCATCGTCAGCACCGCGCCCACCAGCAGGATCAGCCGCGTCGCAGGCCAGACCGGGCTAATCTTGCGGAAGCAAGTCAACTCGCCGCATCCGTAGCGGTTGCCGTCATCGTCGGTGCAAAACACGCCGCTGGCTCCGGAATCCTTTTCGCCGCGAAACTGGCTATGGCCTAGGTAGATTTGTTCCTCTCGGGGACTCGGTATAAGCCCGCGACGATAGAGCTTCCCGTGGTCAAGGTAGGTCCAACCCTCAAGAAGGAGCATGTTGAGAAACTTGAACTTCTCGTTGCGCGGCGATGCGAACTGGTAGAAGCCAGTCGCCTCGCGGACGTCCGCATCGAGCGGCACGGCGGCAGGCTTGGGCGGAACCGCAACTGTGCGCGTGATGTAGGCGAAGATCAGATCATCAATCTGTTTCAGCGCCGGGCTGCTCGCATTGATCGAGAAGAAGTAGCCGAGTCCTTGATCTGGCATGTACGCGTAGTCCGAAAGGAAACCGTCGAGGCCGCCGTTGTGGCCGTGTGTCTTGATCGAGTGAGTGACGGTCACGTAGTTGCCAAGCCCATATCCGTCTTTGAAACCAGCGCGCGCCGCGAGGCCGGTCTCTCCGGTCTCCATCCTCGCGATTGATTCCGGGCTGACTATTTTCACGCCGTCGAGCGTGCCGCGGTTGAGCATCATGCGGACGAACCGCGCCATGTCGTTTGGCGACGCCTTCATCTCGCCGGCTGGGCGCAGCAGGATCGGATAGTATGGCACCAGCACCGGTGGATTCCCGCGATAGCCTTGCGCGAGCGTGGCACGGACGTCAGGAGTAAGTCGCATATCAGAATGCGTCATGGCGAGCGGATGCAGGATGTTATCCGCGATATAGTCCTCACACGGCTTGCTGGTGAGCTTCTCGATAATATAACCGGCGACCCCATAGCCAGGATTCGAATAGGATTGGAGCGTACCGGGACGCCATCGCACGACCTGTGGCTCGGGAAACCTCGCGAAGGTCTCCAGCAGCGACACCTGAGGGCCAAGGCTCATGTCATAGGTCTCGGCGGGCGGCATATCGTCAAAGCCAGCGGTGTGTTCGAGCAGGTTTACGATTCTTACAGGATCGGTCGCGTCCCATCGATTGACGATTTTCACTTCAGGCGCGACATCGGCGACCTTCGCATGAAGATCAACCTTGCCCTGCTCATTCAGCTTCAGGAATGACAGAGCGACGAAACTCTTTGTGATCGATCCGATGCGGAACGTAGTGTCTGCGGTGACGTCGCGATTCGTTGCCAGGTCGGCCTTGCCGACGCCGCCGGCAAAGATCAAGCTGTCCTTCGCGACCAGGGCGAAGCCGCATCCGGGCGTATGAGTGCGTTTGAGCACGTCGGCGATTGCGGCTTTCAGCTGCTCGATCGTCTGCGGCTTGGGCGCAAGTGGGGCAAGTGGCGCAGGCGGTCGCGCGCATCCGGTTGCGCCTGCTATGAACATCGCGAGAAGAGCCGTCGAGACCGACACGGGCAAGTTTATTTTCATTCGCACGTCGCATCTCCTAGCATTTGTTTGAACCGCCGCGCGACGGCAGAAACGAAATCTCCGCAATTGCGAACGCGGTCGGGGCGTACTAGGGTCTTGAGAAATCGTGGCGCCGCCTAAGTGCGGCTCAATGGAGAATAAGATGGGACGGAAGGTTTACGTCGTAGGTGTCGGGATGACGAAGTTCGAGAAGCCGGGTTCGCGCGCCTGGGACTATCCCGACATGGCCAAGGAGTCCGGGACCAAGGCACTGCAGGACGCCGGTATCGGTTACGAAAGCGTCGAGCAGGCGGTGGTCGGTTACTGCTACGGTGAATCGACTTGCGGCGAACGCGCGCTCTACGGACTCGGGATGAGCGGAATTCCGATTTACAACGTCAACAACAACTGTTCGACCGGATCGACCGCGCTGTTCATGGCCAAGCAATTCGTCGAGGGCGGTATCGCGGACTGCGTCATGGCGCTCGGCTTCGAGAAGATGGAGAAAGGATCGCTCGGTGCCAAGTACACGGATCGGACCAATCCGATGGACAAGCACGTGATGCTGATGGCTGAACTACGCGGCTTTGCGGCGTCGCCGCCGGCAGCGCAGATGTTCGGCAACGCCGGACGCGAGCACATGGAACGCTATGGCACGACCGCGCTGCAGTTCGCAAAAATCGGATGGAAGAATCACAAGCACTCGGTGAACAATCCTTACTCGCAGTTCCAGGATGAGTACTCCCTCGAAGCAATCCTGGGCGCGCCTATGGTGTATGACCCACTCACCAAGCTTCAATGCTGTCCTACATCTGACGGATCGGGCGCGGCAATTCTGGCGAGCGGCGACTTCGTCAAGAAGCATGGCCTGGAGAATAAGGCGGTCGAGATTCTCGGCATGGCGATGGCAACGGATTTCGCGAGCACGTTTTCTGAGCGTAGCTGCATCAAGATGGTCGGATCCGATCTATCGAAGGCCGCCGCGCACAAGGTCTATGAGCAGAGCGGCATGGGACCCGAGAATGTCGATGTGGTAGAACTCCATGACTGCTTCTCGTGCAACGAACTGATCACCTATGAGGCGCTGGGTCTCTGTCCTGAAGGTAAGGGCGGTGAATTTGTCGATGCGGGCGCCAATACCTATGGCGGGAAGGTGGTGGTGAATCCATCGGGCGGTCTGATATCGAAGGGTCATCCGCTGGGGGCGACCGGACTGGCTCAGTGCGCGGAACTCAACTGGCAATTGCGCGGCGAAGCGGACAAGCGTCAAGTATCCGGCGCAAAGATCGCACTCCAGCACAACCTGGGACTCGGAGGAGCCGCGGTAGTCACGATGTATCGTCGGGCAAATCCAAGCTAGTCCAGATATGGCGCAATTCGATACAAATCTGGTGACTAAGGCTTTGTCGTTCGCTGCGTACAAGCATCGTCATCAGCGCCGCAAAGGCGTTAAGGCGATCCCATATATCAATCATCCTATCGCGTTGGCAGATTTGCTGGTGCGGACGGCGAAGGTTAACGATCCGCAGATAATCGCGACGGCGCTTCTCCACGATACGGTCGAAGACACCTGCACTACCAATAGTGAACTCAGAAAGGAATTTGGGACGGTAATTGCAAGGCTGGTGGCCGAACTCACCGATGACAAGAGCTTGCCGTCGGAAGTGCGAAAGCGTCGGCAGGTGGAACACGCTCCGTCGCTTTCTCCTAAGGCCAGGATGGTCAAGTTAGCTGACAAAACCTGTAATCTTCGAGATATCATTCAGGACCCACCGGCTAAGTGGCCTCTCAAGCGCAAGCAGGAATACTTCGACTGGGCAAAGGAAGTAGTCGATAAGATTCGCGGCACTGACACCAGGCTGGAGAAAGCTTTCGACCAGGCATTCGCGAAACGTCCCAAAGGCTAGTTAGAACTCGCAAGGCAGCGCCGGAGCGATTAACTCGCTCCGGCGCATTCGTCATCGGTGTGGGTCCACTACCTACCGGCGCCGACCAGGTTGACATTGTGAGGACTGGTAGGATCCTGAGGCACAGTCACAGCGAGCATCGCGCTCTCGGATGTTGCCGCCGTCGGCTTGAATGTCACTGCGACGGTGCAACTCGAATTTTTCGCTAGCGTCCCTATGCAGGTTCCGCCGGTAATCGTGAAGTCGGCCGCATTGGTTCCGCTGGTATTGCTACTCACGGAAATCGGGAACGGAGATTTGTTGGTCACGATCGCCTTGAGCATCCTCGACGACGCTTGCGAAACCGTTCCGTAGTTCAAGGTCACCGGCGTGACCAGCTCGGGTATCGTGCCCGCCACATTGAACGAGACGGCGTAGGGTCCGAGCTGATCAGGTTTATCAGTGACGTTGAGTTGCGCGGATTCAGCACCGAGGACACCCGGCTTGTAGGTGACGTCGACCACGCACGAGGTCTTTGCAGCCAGAGTAGAGCCGCACGATCCACCGGTTATCGTGAAGTCGGAGAAATTCGGCCCACTTACGTAGTTCTTCAATGCGACGGAGTTGTTCTGCCGATTGGAGACGATAACCGCCTTCAATACTTGCGTCCCGAACTTGGTGTAGTAGATGGAGAAGTTTGACGGCCTCACGGTAGCGTCGATGGTGCCATTGCCGATGAGTGCGACGTTTTGACTACCGCCGCCGGCGTTGGTGGTGAGCGTCAATGTGGCACTGCGCGCGCCAACTCCGACCGGCGAGAAGTTGACGGGAATCATACAGGTCTGCAACGGTGCGACGCCGGACGGGCACGGCGATGCGGCCGCTGCGAACTCGGCCGGATTGCTCGATGAGATAGCATTGACGAACAACTGGGAGTGGCCGGTGTTCTTGATGTTCAGACCTTTCATAGCAATATCGCCGACCGGGACCGTTCCGAGACCCAGCCGGCCCACGACGCCAGCTTTGGTAGGAGTCTGACCCGCGGTGCTTGGTCCCTGCGCGATCGTAAACGGTGAGAAACTGCCGACCGCTCCGCAGATGACGCCATCGCTGGTGTCGTTGGAAACCGTTACATCGAACCACGAGCCATTCTGGTAATGAAGCAGCCGTATTAGCAGCGGGCTAGCGAAATTAGAAACATCGTAGTTGAAGCAAAGGCCTGCACCGCCGCTGAAGCTCGCAGTGGTGTTGACGTCTATTTGGGTCGCCTGGTTGCCGTAGGCGTAGTTCGGTGGCAACGCTGGGCCGGTGCTGCTCGTGGTGATGGTGGTCAGTCCAGATTGGCTGACGATTAAAAATGTTAAGTTTGCTGACGGGACGACCGGGTTTCCTGTGGTGACCTGCACGGGCATATTAGATCCGCTCCCGGTGTTGGCAAGTTCGAACTTGCTCACGAACGTATTGCCGTTGATTTTCGGAGTGCCGACAAAGCCGGTCTGGTAGGCATTGGTCGTAGTCGGAAAGTCGTTCGCACCCGTATCTCCGGAGACGTAGAAATTGCTCGCAGAATCCAAGGCGATGGTACCCACGGCCTGGGCTCCGGTGGTGCCTCCAAAATAAGTCGAGTAGAGCAATTTGCTGCCGTCGGCGCTGAGGTTGGCCACAAATGCGTCAAGGCAGGTTGCGACACTGGTGGAGCACCCACCGCCGTAACTGGATTGATATGCGTCCGTGGTGACGGGGAAGTTGTTCGACGAAGTGCTTCCTCCCAGATACGCATTACCGTCTTCGTCGATCGCGATTTGCGCGACGATGTTTGCGCCGTCGCCGCCGCCGAGTAAGGTCGAGTAGATAAGACCGCTGCCAGTCGGGTTGAGTTTGGTCACGAACCCATCGCCGCAGAAGATCGGGTCGCACCCGGCCTGGAAGTTGGTCTGAAAAGCACCCGCAGTGGTCGGAAAATTGCTCGAGCCGGTGAATCCAGAGACATACGCGTCGCCGCTGGTATCTACGGCAATTCCGGTCCCCCACTCGTAACCGCCGCCAAGATAGGTCGAGTAGACGAGACCGCTGCCGGTTGGATTGAGCTTGGTTACGAACGCGCTAAATCCGCCGGTCCAGGTGGACTGGAGGGCACCCGATGTCGTGGGAAAGTTGGACGAATAGGTATATCCGGTCGTGTAAGCATCGCCGTTCGAATCTATCGCGATATCGTTCCCAGCATCGACCGAATTCCCACCAAGATAGGTCGAATAGACCAGGCCGGTGCCCCCTGGATTGAGCTCGGTCACGAACGCATTCTGGCTGCCGGCAAGGGCATTCTGAAAGGCGCCCGCAGTGTGGGGAAAGTTGAACGACTGGGTGAACCCGGTGACGTATGCATCCCCGCTCGCATCTACGGCGATTTTTATGCCAAGGTCGACATTGTTTCCGCCAAGATAGGTGGAGTAGACGAGATCCGTGCCGCCAGGATTGAGCTTGGTCACAAACGCATTGGCCCCGCCAGCAAGGTTGCGCTGAAAGGCTCCCGCGGTGGTCGGGAAATCAGTCGACGTTGTGTATCCGGTGACATAGGCACTGCCGTCAGCATCCACCGCGATGCCGTCACCATAGGTGGAGCCGGAGTTCTGACTGCCGGCGCCGAATATTGTCGAGTAGACCAGACCGCTCCCGTCGGCGGTGAGTTTGCTCACGAATAATTCTACAGCGAAGCCGGAAGAACTGCCGTCCGCGTAGGCACCCGTTGTGGTCGGAAAGCTGGGCGAGGAGATGGATCCAGTAACGTAGACATCCCCGCCGGCATCAATGGCCATGCCTTGGCCGACGAAGTTGTAACCCAGAACCTGGCAGCAGCCGACGTAGGTCGAGTAGACCAGGGTTGGATCGATCACCAGCGGCTGTGTGCGGTCGTATCGCGCAATTTGGAAGGATGCTCGATTGTTGCCCTTTAGCGCATATCGACCCGACACTGAACGGCGCCTGCCGCCTATCTCTTGATAGATTACGGGCGCATGCTCGATAACCTTGGCTTTGCCGAGTTCTATAACCAGATCGCCATCTCTGTTGATGCCGAGTTTGTCGGCGCCGGCGAATTCAAGCTGAATTGCACGCGGATCAGCACCCGCAGCTACCGTGAAGTCATACTCGAGCTGGTTCGGATTGCCGTGGTAGGCGAGGTCGATACCCGGGTAGACGCCTTCGTACTTCACTTGGCCGTAGTTGGGTACCGCGGAGCGCCACTTTGTCCTGTCTTTGCCGACAAAGTAGTTGCTGACGGAGTCTTGTAAGTCCTCGCCCTCGATTCGCGTCGGCGGTTTGCTGCCAGCCAGATCGACTCGCAGCACTGAGACCTTGGTATCGATGGCTTTCGGTGCAGCTATACCGTCCTTAGCCGGGCTGGGTTTCGATGCCGCGGGAATCGACAGGACTGCGCTGCGCTCAGTCAGGAACAGCGAGTAGCCGGGACCGCGCGATAGAAACTTAACCTGCGGATCGGTCTGGCCGTCGTTGCGCTCGAAGGTAAGCGGAATTTTGCTGTAGAGATTAGCAATGCGAGTTCTTTCTGCGCCGCGCTGTGATGAAGCGGATGGCGCCTCGACCGCCGCCGATTGGCCCTTGACGCCAGTCCTCGAGGACGTAGCCGCATCAGTCATCGCCGCGAGCGCGAGGATGCTGATAACCGCACTTGCAAGTGCCCATTTGTAACTCTTCACGATTCCCCTCCTTTACTAGATCCAGATGCTGTTCGTCGCCGACTATGATTCTTATTATGAGCTCGTGTCAGCGGAAGTCCTTCTTCATTGGTTCAATGCGTACAATTCACCAGGACCGTGTTTGATGAATCATTTGTGGCTTGTTGATCCAACGGTACGGACACCGTCACGGGAGTCAGAGTGCTTCCGCCGGTGTTGGTGCAAACAACGTTGAAACTGCAGCTAGAGTAGGGCTGAATTCCACCTCCGTCTGGAGAACCTGTTGTAACTAAGGTAATGCAGGTGTCATTCGTGATTGCGACCGGCGGCGGCCCACTGATCGGCGAGGAAGCGCCGTAAATCACCATTCGCGCCGTATTGTTTGTAATCTTCACAGTCTTGGTCGCAATTTGCTTCAAAGGATTCGTGGGACTTGTGACTAGAGATACACTGGTCGGGAGGATTGTGACGGTTCCAGCAGCACCTCCAGGTCCGCCCGAGCAGGTTTCCACTTCGGCCGAGCCGTGAGAGATACCGGTGCCGGAGGCCAATTCGATATTAGTTCCCACGGACCAGTGGTACTGGTTAGCACTCCCCCACAGTACTGTGCTCATGCCTGGGATTGCCCCGGCCAGATCCATACAATCGGTCAAATCGCTGAGGTTCACGGTAGCGTCGCTGGCATTTGGTGGTGACTGCGATGATAGAGGCGCAAAGGGCGCGCCGTTGCCGGGGCACCCAAAGGTGCTGTCACATAGACCACTCAACGTTATGCCGACATCATCAGCTGGCGGACCATCCACACAGGAGAACGCACTTGGAAAAGGAAGGTAGGATCCGGCTGGGTACACGGTTACTCCAGTGAAGGAGTACGCATCGCCGGGTGGAAAAAAATTACCCATCGAGATGGCGTTGCAACTGAATGGAAAGGTACCGACCAATTGAGTAGGACTGAAGACCGCCTGCTTTTCCGCGGTCAAGGTAAGCACCGGGCCGCCGGCACTGCCACTGCCGCGAATCTCGGCGCCGTGCGCTGTAATTGCGAAAGTAAATGCCGTCCCGGAATGGCTACAACCGGCGCAGGTCCCATTGTCCGCAAAGGTCAGTGTGCCGTTGTAGAGATTTTGCATCGAGTAAGTGCCGCTCAGTTGGGCACTCGTTCCGGTAAACTGCGGCTGATTGTTGGGGTACGCTAGAAACGAACCGCCGGCATTGTAGATCAATTCGCCGGTGACGCTGCAGGTGGCCGAGTTAAGTTGGATGGCGCCGACGCCGACGACTGGCTTGGAGGAAGGTGTGGGCGCAGTCGAGCCTTGCATCAGGATCGCGTAGTTGCCGCTAGGCCCGGCGCATCCTGCGAGTGAATTGGAAGGCGATATCAGCCCGATGCTCAGCATCGCAGCTAAACCGGCGCTAATGATGACAAAGGTGCGCGACCAGACTTGGAGCCTAATGCCGATGCCTTCTACAATCGTCTTTCTCGAGAAATTGCGACCCCGTTTCATAACTTCCTCCCCTACTGACAGCGCGCCTGCCTATGGGGCAAGCGCGCTGCCGAGTCAAGTTATTGGTCTCTTCCTATGAACCCGAACCTGTCAGGCTTACGTTGTGCGGGCTGGCTGCATCGCCACTCGCGCTGACACTTAGCGTCGCGCTCTCGGATCCGACGATGCTCGGCGTGAACTTCAACAGGTAGGTACAATGCGCACCGCCTGCGAGGGTTGCGCCGCAGGTCCCGCCGGTCACCGCGAAGTCAGCCGCGTTGCCGCCGCTGATGTTCTCGCTTATCGTCAGCGTCGCGGTGCCGAGGTTGTTGATCGTCGCTGTCTTAGCGACCGAGGTATGTCCTGACGCTACAGTGCCGAAAGCCAGGCTCGCCGGAAGCGCGGTGATCGGCGTCACTCCGGTTCCACTCACGGGGATCGTCATTCCGCCGTTAGGATCTTCCGCAACTCCGACAGTGAGCGAGCCGCTCTCGGCCATCTCGGCGCTGGGCATGAACTTAACCGTGTAGGTGCAGGTCGACAGTGCTCCCAGCGATCCGCCGCAGCTACCGCCGGTCACCGCGAAGTCGCTCGCGTTCGTTCCGCCGATGCTCGTACCGGTCAGAGTTATAGGGCCGCTGTGGGCATGGTTAGTCACCGTGACGGTCAGGGTCTTGGATGCCGTCTGAGCGACGTTGCCATAGGACAGCTTGGTCGCGGACAGCGATTCAGGAATGGTTGCCATCGCGCTGAAGGTGACCGTGTAGGGACTGAGCGGGTCGACCGAGTCGCTAACCGTCATAGTCGCCGATTCGGGACCTATCGCGCTAGGAATGAAGGTGACCGACAGCGAGCAAGTGCTTTTCGCCGCGAGCGTCGAGCTGCAGGTGCCGCCGGTGATGCTGAAATCTATGGCGTTAGACCCACTGAAGCCCTCGCTCAGAGAGACCGAGCTGCTCTGCTTGTTGCTCACGCTTATCGATTTGACGAACTTCATCCCGTCCTTGATGTTGCCGATTGGGACGTTGGCCGGCGTAACGGTCATGTCGACGGTGCCCGTGCCAGTGGCCGCGACGTTCTGCGGGCTGTTGGCGGTGTTGTCGTGGACCTGCAGCGTCGCGCTGTGAGGACCGAGTGAGCTTGGGGTGAATCCTATCGCAATCGTGCAGCTGGCCAGGTGAGCCAAACCGCTTGGCGGACAAGTGGTGGCGCCAGTCGCCGCGAATTCAGAGTCGTTCGACGTCACGCTGTCGATGAACAAAGGATTCGTGCCTTTGTTGGTGACCGTCAGGTTCTTGGTTGCGGTATTCCCGACCGGCGAGTTGCCCATCGCGAGCGAGGTCGGCACGGTAATCGAGGTCGTTGGCACCGCAGTCGGAGTGGGGGTAGTGGTCGCCGTCGCGGTGGCGGTTGGCGTATCTGTAGCGGTCGCGGTTGAAGTTGCAGTAGCAGTGGCCGTCTGAGTGGCCGTCGCAGTCGCAGTTGATGTGGCGGTCGGTGTGGCCGTCGCAGTCGCGGTTGCGGTTGAGGTCGCGGTGGCGGTTGAAGTCGCCGTCGCGGTTGCGGTTGCGGTTGAAGTGGCAGTAGCAGTCGTCGTTGAAGTTGCGGTTGCCGTCGCTGTGCTAGTCGAAGTCGCGGTTGCTGTCGCGGTCGCGGTCCGCGTCGAAGTACCAGTTGCGGTCGCGGTCGCTGTAGGCGTGCCCGTTGCAGTGGCCGTCGCGGTCGCGGTCGAAGTTGAGGTTGCAGTACCCGTCGCAGTTGCAGTAGCGGTCGCCGTCTTGGTCGCGCTCGGCGACGGTGACGGTGTTGGAGTTGAGGTCGCCGTCGCCGTTTGTCGCGGTCGGGGTCGCCGAAATGCTCGTGGTGGCGGTCGCCGTAACTGTTGGCGTCGCGGTCGCGACCGGCAGGTTGTAGATGGTTACGCGATTGTTGCCGGAATCCGCGATAAACATGGCTCCATCAGAGTCGATGGCGGCTTTGTTGGCACTGCATAACGTATTCGCTGTAGGATGAGCTTGACCAGCACCCAGATTGCAGGTGCTTGCGGTAAAGTTTCCGAGCTGGCCGAACACTTCATTCGCGGTTGAACTACTTAGCGGGTTCGTGAATTCCAGGATGCGGTTGCGACCATAGCCGTAGTAGTAATAATAGTAATAGTAGTAACTATCGGCCACGAATAAATCATTCGAACTGTCGAGCGTTATCCCGTTGGGATAGCACATCGTCGAAGCGTTTGTGGCTCCGCAACCACTTGTCGTCAGATTTCCATTTTGTCCCAATACGTTGCTTGCCGTTACATTCGATGGCGGCGAGGAGTTTTCATTGTACTCGAGGACTCGATTATTGTTGGTTGTCCGAGACATAGACGTTTCCAGTGCTATCGATGGCTACGTCTTCCGGATAGCAAAGACTATTTGCCGAGATCGTAGAACCATTTGGTTGGTTGCACTGGCTGGTAGTGAAGCTGGTACCGGCGTTGTCCTGTCCGAACACCAGGTCCGCCGTCGTATCGCCACTGCCCGGCACACCGGTCACGGTTAGTGGAGTGTTGAACTCCAACACGCGGTGATTGTAACTGTCGGCGATGTACAGATTGTCGGATGCGTCAAGTGCTATGCCCGCGGGAAAACACAGGCTGTTCGCGGTAACGCCTCCGGAATCGCAACCACCTGCTGCCCGAACACCGTCGCAGCCGCACCGCCAACGCAGGGGAAACTGCCGCACGCTGCGAAGGGGGAATTGAATTCGAGAACTCGGCTGTTGTTTTGATCGGAAACGTATAGGTTGCCGTGGCTGTCAACCGCGACCGCCACCGGAGAACCGCGTTACGAATTCCATTCGGTGACGATGTATTGAAGTCAGGTTCGCCGACCACCAGGTCGGCCACTTTCCCGTTGCTGAACGACGCGGCGTTGTTCCAGCCGAGCACGCGATTGTTGAAGCTATCGGCCACGTACAGGTGATGGGGACTTGAAGATTGGTCTATCGCCACTCCCGAAGGAGCATTGAGTTTGCGTCCATCGAGATAGTTCGCGCTGTTATGTAGAAAATCCAACTGACCCAGCTCGAACAAGGCTGAGGTGTTTTCTCCAGCGCCATACTGCACGATCCGATTGTTTGAGGAGTCGGCAACGAAGAGGTTGCCGTTCGTATCGAGCGCTATCTCCTGGGGCAGACAAAGCGTACCGGATCCAACCGGGCCATTCTGGTTGCAACCAGTCGAAGCGAAGGAATTATTCTGGCCATAGACGACCGAGGCCGTTTCGCCGTTCATCTCCGGCGCGCTGAATACGGTAATGCGCGAAGAGTAGTAGTAATTTTCCGACACGAAAAGATTGTTGGATGCGTCCAGAGCCACCGACGCAGGGTTACACATCCCAGCCGCGCTACCGGTGTTGCACGTACTAGTCGTAAACAGGCCGCTTTGTCCGAAGACCGCACTAGCGGTCGCGTTAGTGGGAGGCGACGAGGATTCCGTGTATTCGAGCACCCGCGAATTTTGAAAGTCCGCAACAAATACGTCGTTACTGCTATCCAGCGCGACCGAGTAGGGCTGGTTGAGCGTAGTCGCACTCGTGCCCGCACCGTTGCTGGTAAAGTTGGTACCGGTAGCACCCTGGCCGATAACCAGGTCAGCCCTCGTATCGCCGCTGCCGGCGGTAGCGGTCACAGTCAACGGCGTGTTGAATTCGAGGACGCGATTGTTCCCGGTATCGGCAATATAGATGTTGCTCAACGAGTCCGATGCGACCCCCGCGGGCTGGCACAGGGATCGAGCGGACGCGGTCGAACCCCCGAAATTGCACTGGTTCGACGTCAGGTTGTCCCCCTGGCCAAAAACGCGTTGAGCAGGACCTGCCACGCACGGAAGGCTTCCACAAGCCGCAAACGGTGCATTGTACTCGAGCACCCGGTTATTGTTGGTATCGGCGATGTATAGGTTGCCGTGCCCGTCGACCCCAACCCCCTGCGGTGCGTTCAGCCCATTATTGCCCGAGGATTGAAAATCTGCCTGCCCGGCAACCCAATCGGCTGGCTGTCCATCTGTATACGAGGCTGCATTGTTCCAGCCCAGCACGCGATCGTTCGACGTATCGGCGACGTACAAATGATGCGGCGTCGAAGACTTATCGACCGCGACGCCGTCAGGATGGTTCATCGTCGACGCAGTTATGTAGTTCGCACTGCTATGAACAAAATCCGTCTGTCCGAGCACGTACTGCGCGACTGTGTTCGGCGCCATGGCGTGCAAAGTCGTGATGAGCAGAGTGATACTCGCCGCGATGACTACCATCAGAGTTATCCGCGAGCTGCCTCTACCTGTTTTTTTCGATGCGTTCATTTTTGCTCCCCTCTCTCAACAGCGACGATGCGATTTTCAAATAGCTCCGATTCATGCTTCCGTTACGCGACTAGTTGCGCCCTTTCCGCTTCAGCGCACGACCGCCAAGATTGATCAGATACGGTCCGCCGGTTGACGAATCGCCGACCAGGATGCTGCCGCCGCGCCTGCCCTCGGCAACAGGACTGAACGTCACGCGCAGATCGCACGTCACGCCTGCCGCAATGACCGGCCCACATCCGCTGACGACCGAGAAGTCTCCCGGAGCAGTCTTAGGAGCGCCAAACGTGACCGGAAACGGGTTGTTGTTGGTAACCGCGATGGACTGCGGAGTGCTGCCGCGGCCGACTCGAGTCTTGGAGAAGTGAAGCGTCGTCGGGCTTACGCCAAGGGTAATGTCGGTGCTTTGTTCCGGCAGCTTACTAATTGCGTTATTGCCCGTCGTGAATGGTCCCTGGAACAATAGGGAGCGATTGTTGCCGGCGTCCGCGATAAGTATGTCGCCGGACGAATCCGTTGCTACTCCATAAGGACTGCACAATGTTTCGGCATTAGGAGACCGCGCCGAAATTGCAAGAGGTGCCAGATAGGACTCCGCCCTGGCCGAACACATAGTCCGCAATCGTGTCACCGCTTCCGCTTACTCCAGTGACCGTCAGCGGCGTGAAGTACTCAAAGACGCGGTCCCATGCGTAGTCAGCCAGGAACATGTTGCCCGAGCCGTCGACTCCCAGCCCCCAGGGGTAACAAACGCCCCCTGAACTCGAATTCCCGCATCCCGGGTTTGTGGTAAAGCTGTTTCCGGTTCCAAACACGTGATTGGCGGTGACGCTGCTTGGCCCGGCGGTCGCACTGGTGGTCTCGTTGTATTCCAGTACTCGATGGTTGTTGTAGTCGCCGATATAAACGTTGTTCGATGAATCCGTCGCTACCGCGGTCGGCAATGCACAGGTTGCCAACCGACGGCACCCCACCGATCTTGTTGCAGGTGGACGTGGTCTGAACCTTTCCCTGACCCCATGCGAGATCGGCTTTCGCGTCTCCGCTTCCTGTCACAGTGTTGTGCGTGAGCGGAGTGTTGTATTCCTCCACCCGATTGTTGCTGTAGTCGGCCACGTAGAGATTGCCTACAGAGTCCACCGCTAGCTGTCGGGGATTGCACAGCGTCAATGCGGAAGTTGATCCGCCTTGATTGCAGCCGCTGTTGGTGAAGTTCTTCCCGTTAAGGACATTCTGACCAATTGCCAGGTTGGCGCTGCCGGAATACACGCACGGGAAACTTCCGCAACTGGCTAACGGCGAGCTAAATTCAAGGATTCTGCTGTAACTGTTGTCAGAGATATAGAGATTGCCGGACGGATCTACTGCTACGCCCATGGGAGTGCAGAACCTTGTCGCGGAAGGTGAATTGCAAGTTGAGCTGTTGAAGTCCGGCTGACCCATCACCATGTCGGCCGGCGCGCCATTAGAGAACGAAGTGGCGTTGCGCCATCCCAGGACCCGGTTGTTGTTGGTGTCCGCGAGGTATAGCCGATGCGGCGTCACACTCGCATCGATCGCAATCTGCTCGGGTGAACTCTGGGAACTGGCGGTCAGTTCGTTGGCCGAGTTATGCGTGAAATCGGACTGCCCCAGAACTAGTGAAGCATTTTCGTCATTGGTTAAGGGCGCGAGGTACTCGACCACCCGATTGTCGTTGGAATCGGAAACAAATAAATCGCCGGCTGCGTCCAGCGCAAAGCCGCCTGGGTAGCACAGCCCATTGGCAGCGACTGCGCACACTTTGATTACAGCCACCACCGCTGCTGGGGTTTGGCTGTCCAAGCGCGATACTCGCGTTGAAATTGCTCGGAGGACTTGATACCTCCGGAAATTCGAGGACTCTGTGTTCATATGAGTCCGCGATATACAGACTATTCGCACTATCGACCGCCACGTCGGTCGGATAAGCAAGTGTCGTCGGGCTGTTGCCGCCGCAAAAGGAGTTTACGAAGGAGCCGCCGGTGCCCCAGACCTGACTCGCCGATTCTCCGTTGACAACTGGCGACTGAAATCTCAGCACCCGGCAGTTGTAAGTGTCCGCTACGTACAGATTCCCGCCCGCATCGACCGTAAGTCCGGCTGGATTGGCTAGAGTCGCCGCACTTTCCGAGGCCCCCTGGTTGGACTGATTGCTGACAAAATCCGGCTGCCCTACAACCTTGATCGCTGCCAGGTTGCCGGTCATCAACGGATTGTTGTATTCCAGCACGCGGTTGTTGCCGGTGTCCGCGACCCAAAGGTTTCCCGACCCATCGATGGTGAGCTTGTTCGGAGTGCAAAGCGTATATTCGCTCGGCTGAGAGCCGCCCACATTGCAGCTATTGGAAAAGAAATCTCCCCCCTGGCCTATGACCGTCGAAGGGTTGAAGGCTGCCGTCTGACCGGTGTTCCCATTGATTGCGAAGGGATTCGAAAAAATGAGAATGCGATTATCGCTGCTGTCAGCGACGTAGAGATTGCCCGCCGAGTCGACCGCGACGCCGGTTGGCCTGCAGAGATTGTAATCGCATCCAGTTAGCTGGAAATTCGGTTGTCCTATTACCAGGTCGGCCGCTTGGCCATTGCTCAGCGCGGCGGCGTTCCGGTATCCCAACACGCGGTTGTTTAACGGGTCTGTGACCCACAAATGATGTGGGGACGACGATCCGTCGATGGCGACTTGACTGCCAACGATGCTGAAATACAAATTCATCGACGCCGCGGTCGGTGAATTGGCAATGTTCGAGAACATGTCGGGTTGCCCCAATTCGGCCACCGCGACCGAGTCCGCATTGGCGGCTGTGTGCAGGAATAGAAGGATTCCCACCGCGAGGAAGCTTGAAAGGACAACCCGCGCTGCAAATCCCAGAATCGAACCAGATCGATGGCTCATATCTCTCTCCTCCGTCTGACTATCCAATCGGCGAGTCAGGAATCCGGACCCCCATAAATTGTCGAACTCCAATCTCGAGGCCTGTACGCTCAACGCAAACCTTTCTTTCATTGTCCTTATGTCGTCTTTGACCCCCCAATCTGTCGCTCCCCGACCAAATCAGGCCAAAGCCCGTTCGCTATTTGCGGACGCTTTAGAGGCGTTCCGTTAATAGGAACAATTCGTTCCGTTAGCTCTAGCGCCATTAATTCGAGGGCTCGCAGCATGACGTCGGGCGTCATACCTAGTCGACGGGCGTCGGTGGGCAAATACGCCATCTGGCGTATGACGACGAGCTTGCTGTGTTACCGCCGCGATTGAACTGGAAGTGAGGGTGCTACCTGGGCGTACGAGATTCGGGGAGCGTGACTATAGAATGAAACGACTAAGGGGGCGCGATCTAAGACAATTGCTGGAGTTCTCACAAGGACTACTAGCGCTGCGCACCGCGGAAGCTTTCCGCGATTACCTGCTGGAAAATCTGCGCGTCCTGATCTCCAGCGAATTCAGTTCCTACGGCGAAATCGATCCAGACCTGCCGCCGGGCGAGATGGGTCAAACGTGGGTTAGACCGCTGGGACTGAATCCACCGGAATACACTGAATGGTCTCAAAAACTACTAGCGGCAGAACCGACCTGGTTACATTTTCAAAAGACCATGACCAGCGATCCGCTAACTCATTCTGACTTCTACTCGGAGTGCCAGTACCGCGAAACCGAGCACTACGCGTTGTATAATGAAATTGGGCGACCGATCAGAGATATGATTGTCGCGTACCGGGCAGAATCGTCGGGACGACTGCTCAATTTCGGCGCGGTTCGGAGCAAGTGCTACTCAGATCGCGATCGGCTGATGTTGAAAGCGATTGGCCCTCACGTTTTTCAAGCAAGTCTGAATGTGAAGGCGTTCTCGGATCTCGCAAGTGAGGTTCATCAACTGCACGACGTTGTTGAGACCTGCGGACGTGCGGCGGTTGTGGTCTCAACAGATCGACGCATCACTTATTCGTCGCCTCATGCAGCCGCCTTGATCAAAGAGTATTTCGGGAGCTATCAGGGTGACGCGTTGCCCCAGAGAATCGATTCGTGGCTGCGACGGCACCTGGCGCAAGTCCAAATCGTTGACGATGTCGCGCGTCCTACCGATGCGCTCAGGGTTGCGGGGCCGTCAGGAACTATCATCATCCGGTTGGCTCATCTGTCGAATGGTTGGCTCCTACTACTGGACAAGGAAAGGATGCAGGTCGAAGTTTCGGCCCTGCAGTCCCTTCCTATCACCAAGCGCGAAGCCGAAGTCCTGGGCTACGTCGCGATGGGCAAGACCAATCCCGAAATCGGCATAATCCTCGGCATAGGCCGGCTGACGGTGAAGAAGCATCTCGAGCACATATTTCAATCGCTAGGCGTCGAAACGCGGACCGCTGCCGCTGCCGTTGCGCTGGAAGTCGCATCTTCGGTCTCGCAACGGTGACGCGTTCTTCCTGGTAGCTGTGCGCTGAGCTTCCCCGGGATTTCGCTGGTGTGTAGAGCTATTCAGTCTGGATGGTGGGAGCGGCGGCAGGAGCTGGAGCGACGGGCGGAGGAGTCACAGTTGTAGGCGGCAACGTTGCGGGCGGTACCGAGGACGTTGGAGCTTGCGCAGTGCCGGACGACGCGGCGGCAGGAATCGGAGCCAACGCGCCGGCGCGATCCGAGACTGCGACGTCTTCACCCTCGAGATGTTTCTGAGTGACGCGCGCGAGCATGCCATTTCTGTAGCAAAAATACACCGGCGTTTTTTTGTTGCGGGTCATCGCTTCGGTTGGGGTCGACACGACTTCAGCAATACCGAGCGTGAAAACATCGGCGGCGACCTCCCCGAAGGCGATCCCGGCTTTGGCAGCGTTGCCATAGCCACTGAGAGGAAGCGAGTAGAGGTCGCAGATTGCGCCATCGGCGTCGGTGGTCGTGGTGATCGGCTGGCCTAGTTTCGCGACTACCGTGTCGCGACTATCGCCGTTATCAAATTGGGCAAGGCGAACCGGAGCCGGACGCGTGGCCTCCATGACCACCGAGCATCCTGTAACGATTGCTCCAATCGTGAGCACAATCCCGACCAGCAACAATCGGATGTGCGACGTCCTATTCATGTTGGATGGCAACGGGCGGGGTTACGGCCGAATTATCTTTGGCGATGCCGACGCACTGATGCGCGTGAACAATCCCCAAACTGAAAATGCTCGTGATCAGCCGCCGCTCATCGCTAATCATCTGGACCTCGGTTTGCGCCAGATCGTTCATCTCGGTCTGACAGGCCTCGCTACTATTGGCTGAGGCGAAAACGATCTTTTGCCTGGCACTCGGATTATTCTGCACGCTACCACGAGCCGCGCAGCCGCTCAGTAAGACTAGTCCCAGCATCACAGATGGAAGGACGGCCGTTGCAGTTTGGAAACGAGGCTGCAATTGCGTGTTAACTCTCCGACTGTCCCTGTTGATGATGATCGAATCGAGCATTCCACGCAAGCCGCGACGAAATCTTCGGTCCACATGTGGTGAAGGCGACGCTCGAATCGCTGGTCACTGCGTGCTGCCCGGTGCACCTGTCGTCTGCGGCTGCGCTGGCATTCCCGTCGGGGCGGCCGCCGATCGCGGCGCGCCGCATTGGAATTCCACCTCGGACAAATTCGAGGCCGAAGACGAGGCGCCCTCTCGGGTAATTGTATAGTTTTCGGAACCGCAGTATTTGGCAATCTTGCGAATGGCGTCGTCTCTGCGAGCAGAGGCCTTTGCGTCGTTGTAATAGGGCACCGTTCCAGCGCGATTCGGGACCGTGCCTGGACTTCCCGGCACTTCTTTCTGAACTATACTTCCAGAATAGGAACAGGAACTTAGAAACAGCAATCCAACTAGAAGAAAAGTTTTCTTAATCAACCGACCTCTCCTTTGAAGACCCACCCTCTCACCACATATACGAACTAAACACGCGAACGCTCATCCAGCTAACGGGGGAAGTCGGACGGCGCCGGTTCGACGTTGGGATTTGGCGTAAGGTGCATCTCGCCAGACTTATCTGAAACACTGGACTGCGCGAGCGTACCTGCGTACGCAGTCGCTGTGGGCCCTACGCCGCATCGGAAGTCAATCTCCGACATGGTCGTAGCGGTCGACGAAATTCCTTCGCGGGTAACCGTATAGCCTTCCGAACCACAGAACAATGCGACTTTACGCAGCGCTCTGTCTTTACGAACAGCGACTTTGGCATCGCTACCTTGATTGCGATACGGAATTGAGCCCGTGCGATACGGGACAGTGCCAGAGGTCCCTGCGACATCGGGTGTCTCAACCACGCGACCTGAACGGTGAGAAGAACAGGAACAGACAAGTATCGAGCAGATCAGCAGAATCAACTTCTTACGCATGCACGGCCCCCTTCGAACCTGTTGCTAGTTTGGTCTCTACCACGCGAGAAGACAAGCACTCTCGATAGTTAGACCTTTTTGAAAATCAAGGAGGTGTTTATTCCCCCGAACGCAAAGTTGTTCGACATAAGATATTCGATGTCACGATAGCATCCGGTGCCGATCACGTAGTCCAGCTCAGCGCATCTTTCGTCAACATTGTTGAGATTCGCGGTAGGAGCGAACCATTTATCCTTCATCATTTCAATTCCGAGCCAGGCCTCGATGCTGCCACACGCTCCCAGCGTATGTCCGAAGTAACTCTTCAACGCGTGGATAGGTATGCGCTTCCCGAACACCTCGGCCGTCGCCTCACTTTCCGCTATATCGCCCCACTCAGTAGCTGTCCCATGCCCATTAACGAACCCTATAGCTTCTGCTTGTAGGCCAGCGTCTTCGATCGCCAAACGTAACGCAGCAGCCATGGTAGTCGGCGATGGTTGGGTTATGTGGCTCCCATCTGAATTAGTGCCGTAGCCAACTACTTCGGCATGAATTGTGGCGCCGCGTGCCCTGGCATGTTCGAGTTCTTCGAGAATCAGAGTAGCGGCTCCTTCACCGATCACGAGACCATCGCGATCGCGGTCGAATGGCTGAGGAGTCGTGGCGGGAGCCTCATTTCGCGTACTGGTAGCGAACAGAGTATCGAACACCGCAGCCTGGAAAACGCTCAGCTCATCCGCGCCGCCGACTATCATCATGTCCTGCATTCCGTAGCTGATAGCCTCCGCGCCGTATCCGATTGCATGGCTGCCCGAGGTGCAAGCGCTCGAGGTTGGAATGATTCTTCCAGTGACTCCAAAAAAGAGTCCTATATTGATAGCTGCCGTCTGACTCATCATCTGAAGATAGCTGGTGGCGGTTATCTGGTTGGAGGCTCCCGTCATCATCAACTCCGCAAACCCGAGAACCGCTTCGGGACTGCCAAATGAGGAACCATACGCAATTCCCATTCGCCCTCGTGTGAGAGACGGATCGCCGGTAAGGCCGGCGTCGGCGATCGCGCGCTCGGTAGCATATACGGCCATGCGCGAAACCGGTCCCATCGCGCGTAACGTTTTACGGTCATAACGTTTGGACACGTCAAAGCCATCGATTGGCGCAGCGAGGCGCGTATTCAGATTCTGGTAGCGATCCCATTCAGGCATCCGACGCACACCGGTTTTCCCCGCTTCCAGCCGAGCACGGATCGTTGGCCAATCCTCTCCCAGCGCGGTGATGCCGCCCATGCCCGTGATAACTACACGCCGCCTCATGCCATCCCGCCGTTGACCGAAATCACCTGGCGCGTGATGTAGCTGGCGTCGTCCGAGCAGAGAAAGCTCACCGCCGCTGCTACTTCCTCGGGCCGGCCTACACGGCGCATCGGGATCGCCTTGAGAACTTCGTCAAGCGGCACGTCTTCCAGCATCTTCGTATCGATAAGACCGGGCGCGACGCAATTGACTGTGATATTTCGCTTGGCGAGTTCGATTGCAAGTGCCTTGGTCGCGCCGATGATACCAGCCTTGGCGGCGCTGTAGTTCACCTGCCCGCGATTCCCCATAATTCCGGAGACTGACGAAATCGACACGATGCGTCCGCCGTGGCGCGCCGAAACCATCGGCATGACGACTGGGCGTAACACGTTGTAGAACCCGCCGAGGTCGGTATCGAGCACGTCGTCCCAATCTGCGTCCTCAAGTGCCGGGAACGCGTTGTCGCGCGCGATGCCCGCGTTAAGGATCACGCCATAGTAAGCGCCATGCTCGGCGATGTCGGATTCGATCCGCGACCGACACTCCTGCCGATCAGCCAAATCGAATTGCATGATTCTGCCGGTGCCACTGTGATTGCGGATGACACCTAAGGTCTCCTCGGCACCTTCACCATCGGCATGATAGTGAACGACCACCGTGAAACCATCGCGCGCGATCCGATGCGCAATCGCGCGCCCGATTCCTTTACTCGCTCCCGTAACGAGGATGGTTCGGCTCATGACTCACTCAACCTCGTCCATAGGAAACAAGTCCTTCTGAGGTTGATAGACTTTTAGCTGAGCCTCGGCCACGAGTCGGCCATCGATCTCAGTCTTACAGTCGAATGCGGCTAGCTCTTCGTCGTGAAGCACGATCGACGCCGAAACGAGCAATCGATCTCCAATACGAAACCAGGGCACCAACACCTTGCACATGCGAGTGCCGAGCAGGAGTCCTATCTTCACCGGTGCGCCGGCATCGAGAGCCATCGCGCCAGCATAAGCGCCGCAGGCTTGTGCCATATATTCAACCGCGACGTGACCGGGGACGCCTTCTGACGTGAGCAGTGAGCTCGAGTGGGTGATCGTGACGCTAGCGACGATGTCGGTCTCGTTGTAGCCGATTATCTCGTCGAGCAGTAGCATCGGCGGCCGATGTATCAGCAGTTTCTCAATGAGATAAGGGCAATCGCGGAGCATCACCATCCTCGTCCAAGTACAACAGCAGCATTGCTGCCCCCAAAGGCGAAAGAGTTGCTCAACGCCGCAACGCGCGATGAACGCCTGATGCAAGACTGCTTTGTCGCGAGGTTGATCTGCGGTATCGCTCGATCGATCTCACCGTCCCAGACGTGTGGCGGAACCGTGCCATTTGCAAAATCAGGTTCGAGCGTGAGCCATAGGAAGCCCACCTCATTGGCGCCCGCTGCTCCCAGCATGTGACCGGTCATCGATTTGGTGGAGCTGCAAAGCGTGCTGCCTCCAAAAACCTTGTTTACCGCGCGAGCCTCCATGGCGTCGTTCAACTCGGTCGCCGTGCCATGCAGGTTAATGTAGTCGATCTGCGTGGGCTTCAGATGGGCGGCATCGAGCGCACGGATCATCGCAAGCACCGCGCCATCGCCGTCAGGATGTGGCGAGCTAACGTGATATGCGTCCGAGCTCTCACCAACACCTAGCAGTGACACTGCGGATTCTTCTGGCGTCATCAGGAAGATAGCAGCTCCTTCGCCGATATTGATTCCGTCGCGATTTCGACTGAACGGATTGCAGTAGTCCTGCGACAAGAGCTTGAAGAGAATCGAAGCCGCCAAGCGTCATGCGGCAAAGTGTATCCACTCCGCCAACCACTGCCGCGTCGCATAAACCCGCATCGATAAGGCGTTGCGCAGACGCAAACACCTTCGCACTCGACGAGCACGCCGTCGAGATTGTGTATGCGGGACCTTCAAGCTCGAGATAATCGGCGACAAAAGCCGCGAGATTGCCGAGCTCCTGGCGGCTCGCGCGGAATCCCTCCAGCCATTTACCACTCGCGACGCGATGAGCCACGGCCGCTTCACCTTCGGCGATTCCCGAGGTACTTGTACCCATCACCACCGCGACGCGATGCGGTCCGAAGCGGTCTGCAATCCCTGAGATATCTTTTTCGATCTCATTCAGCGCCGCGAGTGCCAGCCGATTGTTGCGGCAATCGAAATGCTCGAGATGCCTTGGCACCTCTGGCAATGTCGCCGCCACAACACCTACCCGAACGGATCGATCAGGAAGCAGATCCGCACGTTGCAGCAGGCCGGACCGCGAACCCTCGAAGAGAGCGCCGGCTACCTCGCGCTTATCCCGGCCGAGCGGATTGATTATACCCAAGGCGTTTAGATAGAGCTTCATTTGCCCGTTACGGTTGACTGCAGATCCAGCTCATATCCATACGCGAGATTGTGCAAGTGCGCGCGTTGCGCCCAGGAATGTTCGTGCGGACTCTCATAAGATACCTGCACGACGTCCCGACCGTCGACGCTGATCTTGCGCTCGCTCTGATCGTCATACATCGATGCCGAGGTGCCCACCAGACGGTGGCGCACGACAGACGCCGGCCAATAGACGATCGTGAGATCGGCAAGAATGTTCTCCGCATGCAGCACTGACGGTACGATCGGCGTCGCCTCAGTATGAATTCCGTCGTCGGTCGCGGCGATAGTCATCGCGCGGTTGCCGAACGGGTCGAGAGCTATCAGCGTGATTTTGTCCGGCGACACGTTGACGTAAGCCTGGAACACCTGAGCTCGATCGCCGAAGTGCGCAGTAATCAGTTGCGTCACCTCTATCGAATAGCCGAGTTCGCGCCCCGTTGGGATAGAAAACTCCAGCCCAGGTGCAATCCGCGTGCTGCCTGGGCTCGCCTCATACCGGGTTGCACATGCCGCTGAAGAAATCGTCACCAGTACAAGTAGTACTCGTAAATTGATAGGCCCATACGCATCCAATCAGTGACTCTCCCCGAGATCGCTGGCCACGGGCGAAAACGCAAATGCCAGGATGGTCCCGACGAGCAGCGTCGCGCCAAACGCGTGCACCGCGTACGTGCTACTCAAGACCAACAGACCGAAAGAAAGGAGCGTCGTCAGCATCGCGAGCCAGACTCCCAGCATTGTAACTGGACGTCGCGATGGTGCGCTTTCGCGGCAGAACACCGCGTAGTCGAAACCAATCGACAAAACCAGGACCAGCGCCATCGCATTAAAAAATGTGAATGTCACCCCGGCCAGCGCCACCAGCGGTGGCGTCGCAAGTACGGCGATTGCGGGCGCCAGCATCACGCGGACAGCGCCGCGAAAACCGTAGCGCCAGATCAACACGGGCATCATCAATAGCACCGAGACAACGATCAGGATCGTTGCGCGCCGCCGATACTCGCCAAGTAATCGCGTCACGTCAGCTGTTGGATCGACGAAGGTAACGCCAGGGAAGGCCCTGGCGATACTCCGAATTTCATCGAGTCGCGACACGCCGCTAAGGAGCACGAGATCTGTAGCGCCGCTGGCGTCGGATTCAAGAACCAGATTGCGCAGGAACGAGAGTGGCGAACTTTCACTGATAGCATCGGGGATAAGGAAACCTGTGGCGTCGTCGCCGGCCTGCGCGACGCCGGTAACGCCAAGACGCTGGTAGTAGGTCGCGAGGTATGGACGCATTAGCTTGTCATTCACCAGGACGCGGTTGTCGCGCTGACGAGCGACGGAAGGAACGAACTGCGCGATCGATTGAAAACCACGAATCGCCCCATCCTGCCGAGCGGAAGTGAGCCGCGCCCGCAGAGCCTCCTCGGTCTGCAGCGCACCATCCCGGTTCGTCCCGCGCACCAGTAGAAACTCTGTTCCGCCGGAAATTCCGGTCAGACGGCGAACTTGCGACTCCTGCTCGCGCAAATTGCCGGCGAGCGCCTGCTGATGCCGGACATCGTCATCGATTCTCAGCCTGGTCGCACCAACGAGGGTCAGAATCGCTATCAAAGCAATCGCACTCCATCGCATTCGCCAGTAGCGTGCGTCTTCCCAAAAGACCCAGAGCAGATTCGCCATTGCCAGGGTGCGCTCGCCATGCACGAGCGGCTCAAAGCTATCAATAAACGGCAACCACAAAACAATCGTGATGAAGGAACCTAGCAGTCCTACTGACGAGAAGACCGCGAGTTGAAGAAGCCCCGGAAAGGGGGCAAGCATGAGAGTTACGTAACCTATCAGAGTAGTAGCCGCGCCTAGCGTGATTCCGGGCAGCACGCGGCGCAAGCGATCGTGAGGCGCTCCCGCATCTGCGCCGAAGCGTGCGGAAACATACTGCAAGCAGTAATCGATTGCGATCCCATTCAAGCTAACCCCAAACAACAGAACAGCTACGTGAATACCGCCGAATATCGAGAGGCATACAGCGAAGCCGCACAGAACCCCGACTCCGATTGCGATCAATGTTAGCCAGACTGGTCTCGTTGCTCGAAATACGAACAATATCAGAATGATCGTTCCGACGATCGAAACGACGCCGATGCGAGTCGTCTCGCTGGTGGCACTCTTCGCGCCGGCGTGTGCGTAGAATATTGCACCGACGCGCGCCACCTGCAGATGTGGCATTTGGGTCCTAAGCCTCGCTTCGGCTGCATTGAGCGTTGCGATGAAACGATCCTGAAACGCACCCGAATAGACATTGCCATTCAACTGCGCGACCAGTAACACCCAGGTCTTTCCATGGTCGCGCGTCGTCAGCACTCCATCATCTGGCATCAGACGCGCCGATGGCATCGGCAACTCGCTGAGAAATTCCGGCATCAGAAGGAAAGGATCGCGACGGAGTAAATTGGCGTCGACGATTGACGATGGTCCGTAGACGCTCGCGATCGCGCGATCGACAATCTGCTCGGCTTTGTTCTGTCTCAGACGCTCGCGATCTACGTCGGCCAGCAGTCCGAAGCGATACGGAAAATACATCTCGCCTAACGATTTTAGGCTGTCAGAAACTGTGCGAAAGGTCACCGCTCTCGTCATGCCGGAGTCTTTGAGCGATTTCGCCAGCATTGCGCCACCGGCGCGCGCGTTGGCTCGATCATCGTCACCGACGAGAAAGAAGACGCGCTCGGTCAGGATCTCTGTAACTCGATCTTTGGCATTGCGAATCGTCGCGTCTCGTTCCTCGAACGGCAGGAGGGCTGTGATGTCAGTCTGCAGTTCTATCCCGCGATGCAACTGAAACATCAGGAGCGCGCACGCCATCGCGACAATCAGGGCCCAAGCGAACGCGGCGGTCTTCATACTCAGTTGGCCGGACTGACGCTATCGATGTTCAGAAGACGCGCGTCATCGGCGCTCAGCGCAACGCCGGAAACGGCTTGATCGAGGAAACCTATGCGTTCGGAGTCGCCATTGGAGCGACTGATCTCGACGCCATCAACCATCTTACCGCCGGTAATAACGATCGACGCCAGCATACCGGCAATCGGATCATTCTGTCGTACTGGTGTCAGGTGGGTGCGCCATGCGGCACTGTCTCCTTCAGTCTGGACCGCAAAATCGTGGCGCATCGCAGTCCAGTCCCCCATCAGTGCGCCATCGAGCATGTCATAGAAATGAGCAATGAACGGAACCTTAGCCGCGTCGATACGCTGAACTTCGTTACCATCGACGATCTGCCTGATTCCGGCCGGAGTAATTATTGTGACCGTTTGGATCGGCTCTTCAGTGCGCCAAATGAGACCTACTCCGGGAGCGAGGACAAAGCTCCCCTCGCTCTTAAGAGTCGACGAGATTCCCTTAAGATTGCGCGCCTGGACGAAGCGACCATGCAATGTCTGGCCGGGTGCGAGCGTAGGTCCCATCGCGAATTGGGCGAAGCAAACTGATGTGAACGAGACGATCGCTACGACCATGACAAACACACGAGTCATAGAGCGCGCCGCACCTTCTCCACCAAGGCTGGCGGAGTCTCAAAGCACAGCTCATTGCTTGCTCGGTCGACGGTGACCTGAATCGTATGCGCTTTGGTGAGAATCTCACCAGTGTCGGCATCCGTAATGATGTAGTTGGTCTTGAGGCGACTCTCGTATTCAACCAAAGTTGCAGTAACCTTGATCGAATGCCTGGGGTTTATAGGACGCACGTACTTGATGCGCAGATCTACAATCGGCCAGACGAATCCGCTCTCAGCCATCTCACCGTAGCCAAAGGAAATTTTCTCAAACAATGCCGCACGCGCCTGCTCGAGAAAGCGCGGGTAGTTGCCATGCCACACGATGCGCATCGGATCGAGATCGTAGAACTGAATCTTGATGGTGACCTCGGCGGAAATCATTGTGCCGCCGCCTTTTCCGCCGAATGCGGCGTCTGCCAGAAATCGTAAAAGTTGTACCACTGAAAAGGATCGATCAAGCAGAAGGATTCCAGCCGCTTGGCATAGCGCGCGGCCCACTCTCCTATCGCGACTTGCTTGTCGCGACGCGGTAGTTTGATGCGCTCAGCGAACATCTCGAAATGCAATCGATAGACGCCATTCTGCCGAATGCAGAACATCAGGTAGACGGGACATTCGAGCAGATGCGCCAGAACATACGGCCCTTGCGGAAACGGCGCATCATGACCAAGAAATGACGCGATGCTGATGCGCTCGTCGCCTCGGACAGGAGTCCGATCTCCCGCGATCGCAACCCAGTCGCCGCGCTCGATCGCCTCCTTCAGCACGAACATGGTGCCCGGATTCATCTCGGTCACCTGGATCGTCTCGGCCATCGCGTCAGGCCGGAACTGTCGAAGAATGCGCGCAAAGTTTTCCGCATGAACCGTATGCACGAGAATCTTGATTCGCGCTCGCTGAGCGTCGTCGAGCAACGCGCGGCTGATCTCGATGTTGCCAATATGCGACACGATTAGCAGAATGCCCCGGCCGCTCTCTGCGACGCGGTCGGGAGCCAGCTTGTCGGTCGCGACGATTGCCGTTGGCTCTACACCGCCCAGCCACGCTGCAAAAGTGTCGACCGTTTTTCGAGCGAAGCCGAACGAATGTTTGAACGTGGCGATCCAGCCGGGACTGTAGTCGATGCCGTTTGCCCGATATGCGCGGCGTAGAAACTCGCGCGAAGAGCGGCGTTGTTCGGGACTGGTGAGGTTAAAATAAAGCGCGATCGGGAACACCGCCACCATGCATCCGTAGCGTCCCGCCACTCGATAGAAGAGCGCCAGAAAACTCAGCCCCCAGTATGCCCCCCGTTCTGTGACCGAGGCCCAATGATGCCGGCGCGTCGACTGGTTGCCGCCGGCTGCGAAGAATTTTGGGCGCGTGCAACGGCATCGCGAGAACGAGTCGCGTGTGCATTATGGAGATCGCCCAGTTGTCGCGAATCAAATCGAAGTTCGAGACGTTGCCTCGCGGATACGCCACCCGCACCGGAACGAAGAACACGGGAACACCTTGCCAGATCAATCGGACGAAAATCTCGATATCAAAATCCATTCTGCGCCCGAGACGATGATTCGACTGAAGCTTCATCACTCGCTCGAGCGGATACAGACGCATACCGCACATCGAATCGACTGGATGACTCGTGAGCGTTTCGATCCCCACCCAGAAGTGGGTGATCGAGCGGCCGATGCGTCGTCCCGTCGGCATCGTTGCATCATGGATCGGCGCGCCCGCAATCAGCGCGTCGGGATGTGCCTCGGCGAGCGCGATGAACTCGGCCAGGTTCGAAAGATCGTGTTGTCCATCAGCGTCTATTTGCAGCGCATGCGTAAAGCCCGCTGCGTGCGCCAGATCGAATCCCTGCATCACCGCGGCGCCTTTGCCGCGATTGCTATCGAGCCGATACACGATAACTTCACTCTCGGGCGCATGAAGCGCCGACAGCGCAGCACGCGTGCGCTCGTCGCTCCCATCGTCGATGATGAACACCGGGAGGCCAACGTCACGCAGGCGCTGGACCAACTCGCTAATCACTTCGCAATGATTAAAACTCGGAATTATGGCGCAACACTTCAAAGTCATTTTGAAGCGAACCCTACCTGGCCGGAGGAACACGGCCCTTCAGCGTCGGTGTAATCGAAATGGATGCGGTTTCGCGCACGCACGTATTTGATATTCAGCGTGACGTGATGACCAGGCCGAATCGGCTTGCGAAACTTGACCTTAATCGTACTGGCGAAGACTTCGCCGAGCGCAAAGTGTTGCTTTCCGTATTGAATCGCCCAGTCGAGTTGAATCACCCCCGGCAATATCGCAAATCCCGGAAAATGGCCGCGAAAATAATGTAGCGTCTCCGGAACGACTAACTTCATCTCCGCCGTTTCTTCGGATTTCTCGACGCCGACGATTTCAGGATTCGTGATTTCGGATGCCGCAAATGGCAGCGACTGTGCGCTCATACTGTTTGCTCCAGCATCGCCACCACATCACTTACGCGTCGTTTGCCAAGTCCATCCATCGGCATGAAATCGACGAACCGCCATCGGCGCGGCAGTACCGCGAGATCCTCGGTCGATGAAAGCTCGCGGCGAAGCATTCGCTCGAAGCGGAACTTCCCCAATCGCTCGAACTCAGCAATACCCAACGCCGACAACTTTACAACAGCGCCAAGATATGTGCGGGGTTCACCGAGGCCGGCGACCGCCGCCTGGCTGACCCATGGGAGTGCTGCAATCTCATGCTCCAGCCGTTCGAGGCTGACGCGTTTGCCTTCGACCTTAAGAACCCGGTCGACTCTACCCTCCAGACGAAAACGCCCGTCAGGACTGAGCGAAATGCGATCTGCCTGCTCGCACCAACCGTCACCGGACGCGTGCGGAGATCGCAACGTCATAACTCCATCACCGTTCGCAGCAACCTCCACGGACGGCAGTTGATGCCAGAGCACAGGCTCCGATCCACCGCGGCGCCAGGCGATAACGCCCGCTTCGGTGCTGCCGAGTATCTCGATTGGAGTACGGCCGAAGATCGCGGCTGCGTCGTTCAGCAGCCTCGGCCGGCAAAGGTGCGCCTGCGGAGATGATCATGCGAGGACGATTCGCGTCGGTTGCGCGAGCGAGGCCGCCAAGGCGCGTGAGTTGCGCCGGACTCGTCACGATCATCGAGGGGCCGTTCAATTGCGCCATCAACGGTTCCCAGGCGACATGAAATTCCGAATGGAACGGCCGGCCCGCGACGAGCGGCCACATGATTCGAAACGTCATCCCAAAGACGTGCTGATGGGTAACCGTGCCGACAATTGGTATTTCTCCGAGTTCCGCGCCCCACATCTGCTCGAGCACCGATGCCTCGCGTTCGAACAGGATTAGCGACTTCTCAACCTTTTTGATCTCGCCGGTCGAGCCTGAGGTAAAAAAATTGATGCGGCCTTTTTCGAAATCTGCCTGGAATGCCGGGGGCTCGACGCGGCCCGATTCGATCAGAATCATCTTTGCATGATCGATTGCCCATGAATCCGTGAGCAATCCGTCAACCTCGCGCGCCACTTTGAGCAAGGTACCCGGTTGCGCGTTCGGCGGCAGAATCACGTCGGCGCCGATCTTCAGCAGCGCCAGCACCCCGACGATGAACCAATAGCCGTCCTCGCAGACCACGGCTGCGCGATGGACGGCGAGGGTCGAGAGGCGATCGGCATTGTGCGATACGTCGGCCCGGAATTGCGCCAGCGTGATCGGCTGTCCGTTCCGAATCGCGACGCGATGCGTGTCGGGTCGCGCACCTGCCAGCATGTCCGACAGAGATACCAGGCTCATGTTGGAATCCGCAGGCGGCGACGCACAAACTGGCGAACTACAAACTCTGTCGCAAACATCACTCCCATCGCCAGGTAGGATATTAATCCGTTGTACAGTGTCCACAGCCTGAGACTCCCGCTGGCTGCGGTCGCGGCAGATATTGCCGCGTTGATGACAAAGAACATCAGCCACGCGATCGTGACCTTGCGCAAATAAGAATTTGCTTCGAGCGGTAATTCCGGATGACTAAGCCGGGCAATCCGTTCGACGATTGTTGGTGGCCAGAGAAGCGAATGAGCGAAAACCGCGGCGAACCCGAGGCTTATCAATACCGGATAGGCCTTGAGTCCTACTATTGGTGACCTTGCGGCCAGTACAAGGATTATTACGCCGGCAATCAGGTAGGGCATAGAGTCGCGGCCACTTTTCCTGCTTCCGAATGCGGCCCTTGCGGCCAGCAGCGCGACCAGACTCAAGGCGACAAGTCCCGGTGGCAGCGTCCGCAAGCCGAAATAAATTAAAAAAGGATACGCGACGCCGATCGCTATGACCGTGACGTCAAGACTGCCCGCCATTGTTTACCTGCGCATAAATCTTGTCGACAACATCGCCGATGGTCCTGACGCTCTTGAACTCAGAGGGCGAAATCTTGCGGCCAGTATATTCCTGCAGCTTCACAACCAGGTCGATCGCATCGATGCTGTCCATGTCGAGATCGTCCGACAAGCGCGCATTGAGGACTAGCTTCTCCGTCGGCAGATCGAACAGGTCATGCAGATATTTCGAGAGAACCGTCGTGATATCACTCTTCGAGACCATCAGTTGGATTCCTGTCCCTCCAGGTATCGCGCGAGTGTGCGCACGGTTTCGAAGATCGCGCGGATTTCTTCCTTGGATCCCTGCACCTTGATTTTGTATTTCTTTCTTATCGCCACGCCCAATTCCAACCCGTCAATAGAGTCCAGTCCCAGTCCTTCGACGAACAAAGCTTCGTCACTGTCGATATCCGCGGGCGCGATGTCTTCGAGATCAAGCGCGCTTACGATGAGTTCTTTCAGCTCGCGTTCAAGGTCAGGCATTTTTCAGCCTCAAGGAGTATTCAGCTTCCACATACGATGCCAGGGAACGCGCGCTCCGAGCGCGTGACTGTGAGGCCAGGTTGGAGAATTGTCGCGGGTTTATCTCCTCCGCGACTTCAATTCGAAAGGTTGGTCGGGAATCCGGAATTCTGTAGAAGGGATCACCTTTGACCAACGTGATCGGTTCGCAGCTGATAGTGATGGGCTGCACACTGACACCGGCTATAGTCGCGATGTGCGCAAAGCCTCTTTGAAAGTGGATCGGCTTGCCCGGTATCGAGCGTGTGCCCTCAGGAAATATTATGAGGTTGTAACCGGCTTTAAGGGTCTCGCGACACTTATCGATCAATGCCTCAGGCTCGTAGTCGTTGCGGATGTAACCTGCCGCTCGCACTACCGGTCCCATCAATCGATTGCTGAATAGCTCGGACTTCACCACGCATTTTGTATCCGGCAGCAACGCCATCAGCAGAACGATGTCGATAAGCGTCGGATGATTCGCAATGATCAGTTTGCCTCTGCAGGCGGGGAGTTTCGCGGCGCCAACCACTTCGAGCTTCAGAACGCCCAGCACCCGGAGCATCGTGACGTAGACGCGAAAGCTCTCGCGAATGACGTGCTGCGCCCGGCGATTACGTTCGTTCTCGTCTTTTATCAACAGGGTGACCATTGGGATGACAGTTGTCGCAAGGACGAATCCACCGACGCTGAGCGCTGCGAACGCGAACGCCGTCCAGACCAGACGCCATATGTAGAACATCCGTCTAAGCACTGCGCTGCCATCGCCATTGGGTCCGATCACCAATCGAGCTTCGCTCGCGATCGTTTGAAAGCATGAACCTTATGAAATCCAGCGATTGCGCGCTCGCGGATTGCGGCTGCGCGGCGCGATTTCGCGGCTCGATAGCCAAAGTGAATTCACCGCCACTGTCACCGGGCGGCCTGAGGAGAATCGCTAGTGCGACGCAAGTTTCAGCGCTATCGGCAACCTCGTCGTATGGCTGCGGCAGGACATCTTCAAAATAAACCAGCATGACAGGATCGCCAATTCCCTCATTCAAGCAGGCGACCGCCTCGATCAATCCGTAAGCGAAACTGTCAGCGCCGGCGGAAATCGCCGTATGGCCCGCAGTATTGCTCCACGCAATCGAAAGGAGACCAGCAAGCGCGTTGTGGACAGAAAGACTAAAGTCAGCTGGCGAGATTGGTTCCTTGGCCGCGACCGACTGGAGAATCCGCAGCGTTCGATCTGACTCGCCATATCGCGAACAAAAAACGAAACGGGCGGTCCGCTGCTCGGAGAGTCCGCTACTGGCTTGAAAAGCTCTCTGTCCGATATCGGTGATGCGTCGGCGCAGTATCAGCGGCAAGCTCGCCGCGACTTGCGCCGTATCATTCTGTAAACTGCCGACGCCTCGCGACCAGGCAATCCAATCCTCACGCGTTTCCAATCCGGGTGCGCAAGCCATCCAATCTTCGACGCAGAAACGCGCGAGTCGGTATGATCCCACCGCCTCGGGTGGCGCCCCGTAGTTCAACCTCGACAGAATGTTTCCCCCTCCGGAAATTCCGAACGCAGTCTACTTCGTCGCGCGTCATAATGGTAGATGGGAGTTTAAAGATTGATGCAGCGTCGGAAAGTTACAACCTGAAGATCTTTCGGTATTCTGTGAAGGGGTCTCGGGCAAGAATGCTCGCAATCGCATATCGGAATCTGATCGAGGGGCCGGCCGGATCAGGCGAAAGTGTCAACACAGTCGGGCTGGACGCGCTCGCTCACCCCGTACGCAGGTCGCGTCGTCGGCGACAGCGTCACGCCGCAGAGTCGCTGCGTCAGAGATCTTCTGGAACTCGTGGCGGGAGGACCTTCGTCACGTTGGCAGCTAGCAAGGAATCTTGATGGCAAGCCGACGCTCATAAAGTCGGAGGGTCAGAGTGCGATCGAGGTATCGCTTAGTCATTGCGGCCCGATAGCGCTCGCAGGGGTCACTGACCTCGGCGAAATCGGCGTTGACCTGGAACTTCGGAAACAGGGACGGTCGATTTGCGAGATAGCGGCCTATGCTTTCGGTCGCCAGGAACAAAGCGCGGTCGAGTCGGTCGGAACGGACGCGTTCTATCGAATATGGACGCTGCGGGAAGCGTTGGCGAAGGCATGCGGAATTGGATTTCCGATGCTGGCAGATGGTCGCGACTATTTTGCACAAGCACCAAATACAGGGACCTGGCAAAGCGAGATCGACGGGCAGCGATGGTTATTCTCAACCGGCGACCTGCTCGGCGGCTACGCGTTCTCTGTCGCGATAGCGCTGCGCTCTCCTTTTGATCCAGACTGCGAGGCGGTTCTAACACCGCGTCCGCTAGTGAGAGGTCGAGACCTGTGACAACCTATGCGGTAGGAAGAAACTGATCCGGAGCCAAAGGGAGGCCTGGAACATTTCGCAAACTCACGAAGTTAAGTCAGCGACCCTTCCGCCTGCGCGCGACTCAGAACCCTGCGATGTGCTGATCATTGGAGGAGGACCCAGTGGCTCGACGGCCGCGGCGCTGATTGCCGACAAGGGCAAGGATGTAGTCTTACTTGAAAAAGATGCGCATCCGCGCTTCCACATTGGCGAGTCGTTGCTGCCGCGAAATCTGCCGATATTGGAAAGGCTGGGCATTCTTGAAGAAGTCGCCAGTATGGGTGTGCTGAAACCGGGCGCAGAATTCGTATCGGACGAAACCGGCCAAAGCGTCGAGTTCAACTTCGCTAAAGGACTGGATCGCGAATATACCCATAGCTATCAGGTCAAGCGCGCGGATTTCGATCAAGCTTTGTTCTCTAACGCCAGGCTCAAGGGCGCTCGAGCTTATGAGCGCACTGTCGTGACCGACGTTGTTCTAGGCGCACCCGGGGAACGTGCATGGGTGTCGGCAAAGAACTCGAATAGCCAGCCTCGCATCTTCGCGCCCAGATTAGTGCTGGACGCTTCCGGTCGCGATACCTTTCTCGCCACAAGGCTCCGGCTGATGAAGGCGAACAAGCATAACTCTACCGCTGCTGTGTTCGCACACTTTCGCAATGTCGAATACAGAATCGGTAATATGGCAGGAGATATCTCGGTACATCTCACCAGGGACGGATGGTTTTGGATGATTCCGCTGCCGGGCGAGACCATGAGCGTCGGTTTTGTCGGCAACCAGGCCGCATTCAAGAATCGCCATGGTAGCGTACAGGACTTCTTCTTCGAGAAAGTACGCAACAGTCCTACAGTAAGCGTTCGGATGAAGTTCGCCGAGTTAGCCTCCGAAGTGATCACGACTGGAAACTATTCCTACTGCGCGAAGTCGGCATGCGGTGAAGGCTACTTAATGATTGGGGACGCGTTCGCGTTCATCGATCCGGTTTTCTCCACAGGCGTCCTGCTCGCGATGATGGGCGGCGAATTGGCCGCCGAAGTGGCGTTTAGATGGCTTGACGATCCAAAGGCCGGCCTGGCAATGGCGCGCAAGGCCGAACATCGCATGCGCAATTCGATGGACAGAATCGGATGGTTTATCTATCGCATCAACCATCCGGTCTTACGCGAGATGTTTATGGCGCCGAGTGACCGGTTTCATATGCGCGCAGGACTTGTGTCGATACTTGCGGGAAACGTCCAATCTGATTGGCGTTACTCGGGGCCTTTGATCGCCTTCAAATGTATGTTTTACGCATTGTCGCTTGCTTATCGATTCGGGTTTCGTATTCCGGTTCCAGCAGGACCGCCGTCAGGTTAACACGCAAGTGAAAGATACTTTTGTTCGCACGTTTGATTCAGTAGCTCACGAGAGACCCAGGCAGGAGCGTTATGTGCCGGAGTCGCGCTTCGGACTCTGGTTTCTTGGCACCGACGTCTGGGCGAATTACGTATTGAAGTGTGCAATTGACGACCTTGAGCGCCTGATCCAGAACCGCCAACAGTCTTACCCGGTAATTGTCGACGTTGGCTGTGGCTTTGGACGCTCGTTCAAGATGCTCAACGATCGTTTCGGGCCGATTCGACTGGTAGGCATCGATCTCGATCCGAGGATGATCGTCAGCTCGAGCGTCGAGGCGAAGCGGCAAGGCCTTGCGATCGAATTGAAGCGCGCGTCGAGTTCATCGCTTCCTTTGGCAGATCAATCCGTAGATATGCTGTTCTGCCATCAAACGTTCCATCATCTGGTCGATCAGCATAAAGCCCTCGCTGAATTTCATCGCGTGCTCAAACACAACGGTCTGCTGCTGTTCGCCGAGTCGACCCGCAAGTACATCCATTCCTGGATTATTCGCCTGCTCTTTCGTCATCCGATGGATATACAGCGTAGCGCGGTGGAATATCTTGCGATGATTCGCAATGCGGGATTCGAGATTAATCCGCGTTCGGTTTCTCATCCATATCTATGGTGGAGTCGCGCCGACTTCGCGATCATGGAACGAGCGTTCGGAGTTGCGCCACCAACCAATCGCGAAGAGACGTTGATCAACCTGGTGGCTATCAGAGTTTGACGGCCTTCAATTTGTCCGCATTCGGGCATCGTCCGCGGCGCTCAAAGATCGCCAGTCAAATATATCGAGCGCGAGGCGCCGGATCACCTTGACCGGCTCGCCGCTGGTCAACGCAGCAAACAAAAGCAGCGAACGGCCAGTGACTGTCGTACACATTGCCTGAGCGATTTCTCTCGGCCGACCTTGGGAGATCTCCGCGGATGCTGGCGGTTTATTCCGGTAAGCAGTATAGAGTGGTGCGACCTTGGCGAACCGCGGCGCGTGATTTCCCGCGATGTCGAGTGTCGGACTAGAGCCCGCTTCGCGCGATAGAATTTGCCCTTGGGCAGCCGCTTGAATTGAAGCTAGCGATCAGCGCGAATTCAAGACTAATTACGATCCGTAAGAAATAGGAGGAAGCTATGTCGACTTCTCGGCGGAAAGGAGTCGAAGAGAACGGAATAGGGGCGAAGCAGACTGGCCACTGGGGGCCTTCCGGATATCCCCCCAACTCGCCGTGTCCCCGCGCGTCCCGCCATTCGCTGATCAAAGCAGGTTACCCGATTCCGAGGGCTACGACGCACTCTATAAGGTACTTATCCTTGGTGCTCCTGCCGCTTGCAATTCTCGTTTTCATACCGAGTTGCGGCTCATTCCGTCTCAATCCCGATCCAGAGGTCGCTCCATCCGGTGATTCAGCCCGTATTTGGACCGCGCCCCCGTCCATCATAATCGCCAACCAATCCGCGCCAAAGCTCGCGGAACTCCGGACGATTGACGAGAGCAAGCAACTCCCACCACTGAAATCAGAATACGATCTGCCCGCACTTGTTGACCTTGCTCTTGGAACAAATCCACAAACGCGGCGTGCCTGGTACGGGGCTCAAGCCGCCTATGCTCAACTTGGTCAATCCCAGGCCCCAAATTACCCGAAAGCCGAAGTTGACGCCGATACTGGATATCTGAAATTGCCGATTCAGTTTCCCGGTCAGACGCTGGTTATCCGCAACGAGGCATTCCTGCCGCAATTCAAAGTAAGCTACGACCTGCTCGACTTTGGAAGGACTCGAGCCGCAGAACGCGGTGCCCGCGAGCAGTTGATCGCCGCGAATTTCGCTTTTAACCGCGCCATTCAGGATGTGGTTTTCGGCGTAGAGAAGGCCTACTACGTCTTGTCTGCCGCGAAAGCGAGCGTCAGCGCGGCCGAATCCAATCTCGAGCTGGCACGCACAAGTCTGAGCGCCATTCAGGAGCGGCATCAGGTGGGTCTTGCGACTAAACCCCAGATCCTGCTGGCCAAGCAAGTGGAGACGCAGGCTGTTTACGATCTTGAGAACGCTAAGTCCATGGTTCATGACGCCGATTCGGTGCTCTTCCAGGCAATTGGTGTCGCTCCGGACGTTGGGATAAGCGTTCAGAACATCGAGCATCAGAACGTTCCAGCCAATCTTGGCGATGACGTGGAAAAACTCATAACTGACGCGATAGAGAAGAGACCCGATCTCGCCGCGCAGATCGCTGCCGTCCGCGCGGGCGACGCCACTATCGAAAAGGCCGAGTCAGAGTTTTATCCCGAAGTCGGAGTAAGTGGAAATTACGGCCAGATAATCTGGAGCTATACGGTCAATGGGGGACACACTCAAAATCTGAATCAACCCTTTTATGGAGCGCTCCTCACACTCCGTTGGAATCTCTTTACCGGTTTTGACCGTTATTACGGCGTGCGTAGCGCGACGGCCGCGCGGAACGCAGCTCGCTCGCAACTAAAGACTTTGCAACTTGATGTTGTTGCCACTGTGTGGAGGGCCTACTACGACTTCCTATCTGCCAAAAAGAAATATGACGCCTCTGAAGCGCTACTTGAGGCGTCGCAGGAGTCCTACGACTCCAACCTCGAAAGCCATAGGCACGGGCTTGCTACGATCACCGACCTGATCGGTGCGGAGCGTGATCTTATGGCGGCTCGATACACACTGGTCCAGACCAAGGCAGACCTTTTGGTCTCATCATCCGCGCTGGTCCACGCTGTAGGTGCCGAGTCAGCGAGTGCGCCGCCTCACTAACCCACTTTTGGCGAGTAACACTATGGGCGATCGAAAACGGAAATCAACGAACTTGCGACTTGGCTACGTCATCGGATCTTGCGCCGTTTTCTTCATCGTTGGGTGCACCACCCCTGTGATTAGTATTGCAGGGGCGCAATTTCCGGTCTGGATACTGTGCCTGTTGGCGGGAATTCTGGTCTCATTGTGTTTGAGGCCGATCTTCGTGGCGTCTGGCATTGACGAGTGGATGAAGCCGCGCCCGCTGATCTACTCATGCCTGGCGCTTGCATTCACCTTTCTCTGCTGGCTAGTGCTTTGGCAATGAGCGCGACGCCTCTTCATAGACCGAAGCCGGCTAAGGGCGCCGCTCCCGAGCATACGTGGACGCGCCCGCTAGGACGGATACTGAGTGGTGTCCTGATCCTTGCCGCAGTGCTGTTGGGATGGTTCGTCTACAAGATCTATTACGCCAACCCACGAACGGACAACGCGTATGTTAAGGCTAATACCGCTGCGGTGGCGGCTCATGTCAGCGGTCAAATCGTCAAGTTGCAGATCATCGACAATCAGCACGTAAGCAAGGGCGATCTACTGTTCGTGGTTGATCCGCGTCCCTACAAACTCGCCCTGGACACGGCGAAAACAAAGCTCAACCTGACGCAAATCGAAATCAAAACCCTACAGGCCACCATCGACTCAGCCTCCGCCCAGTTGACCGAGCGCAACGTCGAAGCAGCAAATGCCAAACAGTACCTTGACCGAATCGTCCCGCTCCGCGCCCGCGATTTCGTGACGGACAACGACGTGGTTGAGGCGCGCAACAAGCTTAAGGCGGCGGAGGCGGCTGTGGCCAGTGCCAGCTCGGAACTCCGCAAAGCGCAGGATGCCCTCGGAATGCTGGGCGACGTTAATCAGCGGTTGAGGGCGGCACAGGAAGAAATCGAAGATGCGCAGCTTAACTCCGACTATTGCTCCGTGCGCGCGCCGTTCGACGGTTACGTCACCAATCTGAATATCTCGGAGGGACAATACGCCAACGTCGGTCAGCCGGTCCTGACGCTGGTCGACGATCGCAACTGGTATGTGCTCGCGTATTTCAGGGAAGACCTACTCGATCGGATCCGACCTGGGATGCGGGCGGATGTATCGCTATTAAGTTATCCGGGTATACGTTTCGAGGGCGAAGTACAGGGTATCGGGTGGGGACTCTTTCAGGAGAACGGGTCAACGGTCGCCGGCCTGCCAAACGTCGAAGAGACTCTGAACTGGGTGCGACTTAATCAGCGATTTCCGGTTCGAATTGTGCTGAAGCGTGCCGACACGGACCATCCGTTCCGGATGGGACAGACCGCCGTCGTGACGATCCGGGGCAAATAGACCGGTGTCGCCAATCGATTTTTTCAAGCGGGAGTTGGCGCCGAGCCATAGGCGTTTACTCGAGGCGGCCAGAAACGCCACGAAGACGACGATCACGACGGGCTTGGCGGCCACCATGCAGACCCTCGGACCCTTCGGACCTCTCTTCGCATTCAGAATCGGCCAGCCTGGAATTTCTCTCGGCCTGTTTGAAGGAGCTTTGATTATCGCAACCGCAGCAGTTGTGCAGGCGGCGATCGTCCCGATAACCGGCAAACTACTCGACTATCCCGGCCTCATATTGGCGTTCGTCTTTCTTGTATTTACCGCAGTGGGCTACCTTTTGTCGGCGACGCCTCGACTCTTTCTGATCCTCGCTCTTGTGGTGATCGGAATGATCACGACCGTGTACGTGGGTCTCTTCGAGCCCGGCAAGATCGGATGGGGGTCAACCTACACCTTCGACGGAATTTTGATAGCAACGCTGGTGATGGTCGCGCTGGACACATCGATCTGGCCTTCCCCGCCCGAGCTGGGGTTACTCGAGTCAGTTGCCACTGCCTTCGAACGCGCGCGAAGGCGCCTTGTACTCATCGGGCAGCGCTACCGCGAGCCAATCACCGCTCCCCTACCACCGCCCGAAGTTATATCTACGCTTGCTCCCAATTTGGCACTCCTGGAATCAGTTAAAGAACACACGAAACCGCCGCCGGAACGTTTTACTGCATTACTCGACTCAGTCGTAAGCGCGGAACGTATTCACCAGGAGGTAGAGCGCATCGCGACCTTGGCTGATGAGCCCATCACCAGCGAAATGGGACAGGTCTATCGCGTAGAGATCGAGAAAGCCTTCAATGATCTGGATGAGGCCATCGCAGAACGAGCGGACCACATTCTCTCGGGCTTGCTTGATAGCTCGGATGAGCTTGCTGGAAATCTCCGTGAAACGATTCGTCATCTAGACGATCTGATCGCGCAGATATCGGTCGCCACTGACGAGCAGCCGGGATTGGAGCGATCAAATCTGCTGGGATGCGTTGGCGGACTTCTGACGATTGCACGCTTGCTTGAACCACGAGATACGTATCTAGTCTCGTCAACATCAGAGCCCTCGACAACTGAAGATGACTTAGAGCCGCCTCCACTTATCGATCCCACGGCCTTCCGGTTCAGTATTAAACTAGCAGCAGCGATAACCTTAGGGCTCGTGGTCGGCCTGACCACGCAACGCGCCGATATTCAAACGATCCTTTGGAGCATCGCGGTTGTTGGTCAACCAAACCAATATGGCGCAGTTGTGCGAAAGACTCTCCTTCGGCTTGGAGGATGTGTTATCGGAGGACTCGCAGCACTCGCTGCGATGATCTTCGTATCAGAGAATTTCGACTCGCTTCCCGCGTATTTGGTGGTGATATTCGCCGTGACGATGTTTTCGACGTATGTGGCTCAGAGCGATGAGTGGCTGGGCTACGCCGGCATCCAGGCTGGCATCACGTTCCTGATCTGCTATGTCGGACTCGCACCGACCACCGACGTTTACAGACCACTCTGGCGCTTCTGGGGGATCGTGCTCGGTGTCCTGACGGCTGGGTTTGTTTTCCTTGTTTTGTTTCCAGAACAAGCCAGCGACAAGTTGATCGAGCGGCTCGACAAATTGCTCCGAACGGTTCTGAATTTTGGACAACAGGTTACGGAAAGACGGGTCTCAGAGGAAGGGATCACGGCTATCGATCGCCGCCTTAGCACACATCTGCTCGACGTTCTCAACATGGCCGACCAAGCTCGGCTGGAAGGACAGCGAGGCGCCATTAACTCAGTCGCCGCCATCGAAGCGGCATATACCCTTGCCCGGATCGGCTACCGCTTCGAGGTAATCGCTCGCGGGCGAATTGCTGAACCGAAGGTCCTTCAGACCGAGCAGATGTCGGAGCGTGAAGTCGCGTTCGAGCAGGCGTGTTGCGCTGCTCTTGAAATGCAAATCGCGAAACTTGAGCCCAGCGATTCACCGGAGCATCTAGCCCAAACCTCACCTACTCCAACAATAGACTTGGGACCGATATCCGATGAATTGGCCGCTGCTCAAAATACGCTTTTGCCGCCGGATGAACAGATCCTGCTCACCGCACAACTCGAATCCTACCGTCGCCTTCCCATTCTTCTTTCGAGCCTCGATACCTCACTTCAAGAATTGCGGCTCCGATAGCCACGCCCTGACTACCTTAAGAGATTCGTTTCGAGCCCGGCGCTAAGGTCCGGCTCGGCAAAATTGACCCGTTTCGCCAGCGAAAGATGAGTGCGAGAGCCTTGGTAGTAGTCGACATATGGTTTCCAGGACGAAGTTACCTATTGGCAGCGGTCGAGGAGGGTCTGGGTCATCTCGATATGTCGAGGCATACCGACCCGCGTGTAAGTCTCCAGCGCCTTAGCGAGTAGTGTTTTCGCTATTTCGCGATCACCTCGGGCGGCACGATCGATTAGCATCATAGCGTGGAAGCGGTGTATCTCCGCCTGTTCGAGACGGCTGGGAAAGGACTCGGCTTGCTGCAGCGCAGTCTGGAAATGGTCTTCAGCGGCTTTCCACTCGTGAGCAGCCGCAGCGGCGATACCCGCGACCGTTTGCGTCAAGCGTGAAATCGGCCATAGCGCTACCGCTCCAGTGCTGATCAACTCACGAGCGAGCGGGTAAAGCTCAGCGGCTCGCGATCGCTCGCCCAGCATTGCGAAACCTTCAATCACCAGCGCGAGCATTGACCATGAGCCTCTGGGATTGTTCTGTCCCTCACGCGGCATCCATTTGCGATTTTCATCAAAGCTGGCGAGCGCGCCGGTGCGATCACCGGCGTAGGCCATCTGTCGAAAAAGCGTTCCGGCGCCTACTCCCTCGCTAGAACTTCCAGGTTCCGAGCGGCGCGAGACCTGTGCATGTGATAGCGCCTTTGCCCAGTCACCGCGATATAAACCTACCAGACTCAGTTGGGCCTCGGAGATAACTACCCAGAATCCAAACTGCGCTATTTGGTAAGTGCTGGACACTTCCAGGAGATCGGTTTCGAGCTTGGCGATATCGGGCGCCTTACCAAATTCGGCCCATGCTCTAATGGTGCGGCATAGCGCGATCGTGAACGATTGGCCGGTCTTCCGCGCAAAAGGTTCCAACTCGTTCGCCACTCTCGCTGCCTCTTCAGTGCGTCCAAGATAGACAAGCGACGGGTACAGAGCTCGCAACTGCACAGCGCGCTGCCACGGAGGCGCGTCTGAACCGCCCATTTGTTCGCACTGGAATCCGTCGTCAACTGCTTCCCGCAGTCGAAAGAAGTGGAAATTAATTATCGATCGAACGCCGACGACTCTCGCCACAAGCTTCGGATCTGCCAGCTGCGAGGCAAGTTTCATCGCTTCCTTAAGCGCCTCGTCCGCGGGCGCATAACCTTCGGCCCAGGCCAAAGCCTGGCTTAATCCATCGAGAAGAATCACCCGGTCAACGCTAACCTCTCCCTCAAGATAAGCGAGGCCGCGACGAGCTGTTTCGATTGCATTCTGGAATCGGCCAGCCAGGATGAGAGCGTCGGTCAACTCGCTGAAGCTCCTGCCGATCACGTTGCGGTCGCCGATCCCGATGTAGATCTCGAGAGACTCACGTAAATTCGCGAGTGCCGCGTCCCATCGCTGAAGACCTCGACTCTGCAATCGCGAGCCTTGCCAAAAGCTCGGCCCTTTCTCCTGCGCTTACAGCGGCTTGATGCGACAGGGCGGTCCGGAAGCTGGATCGCGCTTCCTCAAATGCGGCGGCGTCGAGCGCGCAGTTGCCTGCGAGCGTCAAAATGCGGACTAGTTTTTGCTCGTCAGCAAACGATCCTGCCTTGATGAGATGACTAGCGACCTCACCGGCGCGCTCGTTGATAGCGTGTGGATAGAGCTGCTCAATTGCGGCGGCGACGCTCGCGTGCAGTTGTTCCTGGCGTGGGACTGAGATGCTCGCGACCAGCGTTTGCCGCACGAGTTCATGCGCGAAAGTGAATGGGGTCTCGGGTCCTTCAGAGCTCGGAACGATCACTCCCATCTGCTGCGCCTTCTCGATGACGTTGAAAAGTTCGTCAACATCGACCTGGCTGATGGCATTCAGCAGCTGAAAGCTGAAACTGCGCCCGATCACCGCGGCAGTTGTCAGCACCCGCATTTCATTTTCGTCGAGCCGCCCCAGGCGTCGGCCGATGATCAACCGCACGTTTTCCGGTACGTCGATCTCGGCGATCTCGATATCCGTACGGAATTGTCCTGCCTCATCGAAGACCTTCCCTTCTTCGATCAGATGCCGGTACACCTCCTCGACGAAGAATGGATATCCCTGGCTTTCCTCGAAGATGAGACTCAGAAGACTTTCCGGAGCCTCGCGCTGGCTTAGTCCATGTAACATCTGCGCGACCGCGTCTTTGGATAGACCGCCGAGCTTTTGCGGACGGACGCCCATCCGAATCAGCTCTTCCAGAGTCCTGACCAACGCCGGATTGTTCTCCGAATATTCGCTGCGGTAGGTCCCGACAATCACGGCCGGGAGTTGGGCGATGCGATGGGCCAGATAGATCAAAAGCGCCAGCGTCGATTCGTCGGCCCAATGAAGGTCCTCAAGCAGATACATGCACGGCCGGATTCGAGCCGCTCCGGCCATCGCCTCTGCCAGACCTTGGAAAAGATAGCCGCGCTGTTGCGCAGCCGGCAGCTCCAGTGGCTTGGGCAGATCGGGAAAAATGCGGCGAAGGCTTGGCGCGATCTGGGCCAGTTCCGCTGCGTAGGGCCCCATCCGCCGACGGTAGTCATCCGTGCTCGCTGCCCGTGCCAGATTGCTTTCGATGATCTCGGCGAACGGGAGGTAAGGATGAGGCTCGTCTCTCTCGTAGCAGTGCCCGACGGAGCATCGGAAGCCCCTGCTCGCCGCGTACTCCGCCATCTCCATCGCGAGGCGGGTCTTGCCTACGCCCGGTCCGTCCCAGAGCATCACAATCGATCCGTGGCCGCCACGCGCACGATCGATGGCCGCGCGAATCGCGCTACCTTCAGACTCACGCCCAACGAACGCGGTTCGTTCCCCCAGAGAGAACGGTGAAACGCCCAGCACGCCTGCCATTGTTCGTGGATGAGCTTCGGCGCTTGCGGCTGGCGGCAAGATAGGCTCGATGGTCGAGCCTGCGTCTGTCGCGGCGAATTGCCATGCAATCGGGGAAACCGGGTCAGGTTGGTAGGAGCAAAAGGTTCCGGTCCTGATGCATCTCGAGAACAAATTCCCCAGCGCGGCATCGTTCTGCGCGATTCTTTCTACGTACAGATTTGATCGTCTTGGTGATTGTCTGTCGGGCTCGGTCCGAAGCGGATCCAGCCCGGCGATCACGTCCGCCCAATCCCACCGCGCGCGAAAGCTCGCTGGTTAGCGCATCGATGTCGGCCTCAGCTTTTTCTGCGCGTTCAATGTTTCCGAACTCCTTGGCTTCTTCCAATTCCTCCCGCAATTCGGAAAGCCGGCGCCGATAAGTCGACTTGGCTTGCTCGTCCAGCACCTCGCCTGCGTCACCGAGGCCGGTGATATTGATTCCTGCCTTTTGGAGCTCGTCATCGCCGCGCGGCATCCGCAGTTTCGGTTCGTCCTCCGCGGTGCCGGCCGCCATTCCTCCAACGAGATCGAGCACGTGGAATTCAGTCCCAGGATGACGGAGGAGATGGGCGAGGTAGGCGAATCCCTTGGTGTCTTTGAGCCGAAAGGCTCTATCGCCGTAACCAACTACCCAAAACTCTCCCTCTTGGCGGAAAATCCCATTTTCCGATGAACGGGATGTTGCCCGATCGCTGAAATCGGGCGAAGAAGAGGTAACGTTCCGAGTCTCGCGGGGCATCGGAATTTCCTTTAGCCGTTAGGGAAAATCTGGCCCGTACCAGGAGAATTTCGTTTTCTTATACACCGGCGACGATCGAGAGCACCACCTCGGTGCCGTCACTTTTCACGCCCCATAAGCGTCACATTTGAATCGGAGGGTCACGACGATCGAAGCGTATGTGTAGCCGGAATAGAGTCGCATTTGGTGCAGCTATCCTGCTGCTCGCACTAGGTATAGCGCGCATGGCAGGCGCGGCTGGAGGCGAGCAGCAAGTCTGCGATGTCCGTGCGGACTATGCCCTGGGCATTGAAGACTACCCGGGGGCGATTCGTCTTCACACCGAAGTTGTGCACGAGCATCCGGACAACGCACTCACTCACTATCATCTGGGTTTTGCCCAAGGAATGATCGGCAACAAACCGGCGGAGGTCACAGAGTATCAGCGTGCCGCCGCGCTGGGACTGAGAAATTGGGATTTATTCCTGAACCTGGGGCTGGCTCAGCTCCAAAGCGGCGACCTGGACGCAGCAAGCGACAGTCTGGAGCAGGCGGTGCTCCTCGGTGAAAACCATTCCGAATCGCACTTCAATCTCGCCCTCGTCTATGAGCGGCGGCGACTGCTGGTAGACGCCGAGCGCGAGATGCTGGCGTCGCTGCGATTGAATCCCGACCAACCCGATGCGCGGAACACGCTGGGTGTGATCTATGCCGAGCAGGGAAAGACTGCCCGCGCATGGTTGGTATGGCGTGAGCTCCTTCGCGACATGCCGGACTACGATCCGGCGCGCACAAATCTAGCTTTGCTGGGCAGCCAAAACGAGGTTGTCCTTGGCGAGACGGCGGCCGTCGTCCCTCCCCCGGCGGCCTCCGTCAAAGCCATCGAAGACGAACGCAAACCGCCATCGCCGATGCGCGAAAAAGAACTGGTCCTGGTCCCCGCACAACAAAGTGGAAGGTGAAGCGGCCAGCTCAGCTCCGGATCGATCAGAACAGCAAGCCGTAGTTCGGCTCTAGCCCAAGCAGCACACGGCCAGTTACTTCCCAGGTCTTAAGTGAGACCACCGTATGCTGATTGGCGGTCTGGATATCGCGCAGGCGACGATCGAACGCGTTACCGGCATATACAGAGGAGCCTCCGGTCGCCTTATAGATGAGTTCAACTGCCTGCGTGCATGCCGTGCTCGCATGAACCATCGCGAGCCTGGCACGGGCGCGCTGCTTAAGTGAAGGGAGCTCGCCGGTCAGCAACTTATTCCACATGTCGCCGACCGCTTCGAAGACAAAGCCCCTTGCGGAGCTGACCAAGGCCTCCGCCTGCGCGACTGTGCATTGAGCATAGGTCTCGTCGCGCAACATCCCATTGCCGACGCTGTGCGATTTGAAGGTCAGCGGCTTGTTCGAAGCCAGTGCGATGAAATCGTCGATTGCACCGCGAGCGATTCCTAAAACGACCGCAGCCGCCTTATACACCAGCAAGTTGGGAAGCCTGTACAACGGGCCATTCCTATACAAAGTTGGTGCAGCAAGATTGAACGTTCGTGCCTCAGGGATGAATCGATCCTTTACCGTCCAATCGTGACTGCCGCTTCCACGAAGCCCACTGGTCGTCCACGTATCAATAATCTCGCACTCCTCGGCAGGCAGAAAGCCGAAGCGGGTTTCAGGTAGGCCGTTGGGCTGGAGGCGCGGCGAATCACCATCAAAGATGAAGAAATGGCCAATAAACCACGTAGCGTGTTGGCATCCGCTCGCGAACGGCCATCGCCCGTTGACGACGAAGCCATCTCCTTTCCTTACAGCCTTGCCCGGCGGGGCAAATGTGACCGCGGTGACCGAATCGATGTCCGGATACATTTCGCGGGCCACCGTTTGGTCGATGTACGCGGTCACGTAGCCGCCGTCGACGCCGATCATTGCGCACCAACCCGCCGACGCATCTGCGATCGACAGCGCTTCAATCACTCTCAGCTGTGAAAGAACGTTCAGCTCGGGTCCGCCCCACGCTCGCGGCATCGCCATTCGAAACACGCCCGCCCGCTGCATCTGCTCGCACGATATGCAGCGGCAGCCGCCGGCCCTGCTCGATCTCGTCGGACGCAGCACGGATTTTCGGAGCGAGCTCGCGCACGGCATCGAGCGTTCTCGTCGAGCGTTCATTTCTGTCAGCGACGGGCTTCATCGCGGAAGGACATATTTCATCGGCAATTTTGAACATGGCTTTACACTCCTGTGTGTTCGAATGCGTGAAAAACGACTTCACAGGAAGCGTTGCTGCGATTTCTTACGATGCCTAACCGAGGAGAGAATCAGTCATTTCGATGTGGCGAAGCATACCTATATGAACGTAAGTCTCCCTTGCCTCGCCAAGCAGCTTACGCGCCTCTTGGCGATCACCGGGGGCAGCGCGCTCGATTAGCATCATTGCATGGAGGCGACGTATCTCTGCCTGTTCGAGACGGTGGGGAATCGACTCTGCATTTTGCAGCGCATTCCGAAAATGATCCTCGGCGGCCTCCCACTGATGAGCCGAGCATACCGCTAAATGAACTGCTTCGCCGGGCCGAACTGCTTCACTGCGCAAGGACAACCGCGAGGAAGACGGCCGTCGCTCGCGCAAACCGGGCACCGCGATCTTCGTGAGCGGCTCCGTGGTCTAGCACATCAGCGAAATGAAAACTCTCACGTGGAAGAAAGTGTCCGCCTCGTTGAATCCCTCGCCCATCTTTGATGCTGGCGAAGGAGTTGGCGATCAACGGTGACGAGCCCTAACCTATGATTCTCCTTTTTACTCATAGCCTGCTTAGCTCCGGGAGTGTCGCGTTGCCTTGAGAGGATGATGGTTTTGAAATTCAAAAGTAAGGTTGGACGGCCACGAGCTATCCTGTTGGGCGCTGTTGTTTTCTTTGTAGTCGCGGCCGGATTTCATAGCGCACGGGGCCAGACTCAGCCGTCAGTGCCGGAGACTCTCAAGCCGCCCGCCGGCGAACGCCTGCAAGCCCATGCGCACGCGTCCGGACAGCAGATTTACATCTGCGACGGTTCAAAATGGATTCTCAGCGGACCCGATGCCACGCTCTTTGATCAAGCCGGACAAAAGGTGGGATCTCACTCCGCCGGGCCCGCCTGGAAATGGTCGGACGGCAGCCAGGTAACCGGGAGACCTGTAGCCAGTGTTACCCCGAATCCGGAATCGATTCCGTGGCTACTGCTAACCGCGACCGGTCACACCGGCGACGGTGTGATGAAGAATGTTTCCAGCATCCAGCGCTTGCAAACGAAAGGCGGTAAAGCCCCCGTCAACGGCTGCGAAGCATCGCACAAAGGTCAGCAGGCGCGAGTCTCCTACACCGCCGATTACTACTTCTACGCGCGCCCACAGTAAAGAACGGACGTCCATTGAGACTGGAATTCGTACTATCTTGTAGCTAGTCCAGCCGCTCGATTTCTTCTGGCCTGCTGATCGTCACGTCCAGGTCAGTCACCAGGCCATTCGCCAGAGAATAGACCCAGCCGTGAACGAGAAGGTTCTGACCGCGCGCCCAAGCATCCTGCACGATGACGTCAGACGCTACGTTGATAACCTGGCGGATGACGTTGAGCTCACACAAACGGTCAGCGCGAGCATGCACATCCGCGATCGCGTCAAGCTCTCGACGGTGCCGGTGGCGGACCTCGCGGATAGGCTGCAGCCAGTGATCCACGAGACCGCGCCGTTGGCCGTCTACCGCCGCGCTCACTCCGCCGCATCCGTAGTGCCCGACCACCATGACGTGCTTGACCTTCAATACGTCGACTGCAAACTGCAGCACCGAGAGGTAATTGGCATCTTGCGGCGGAGCCAGGTTGGCCACGTTGCGATGAACGAAGAGTTCACCCGGTGCGAGACCCACAATCTCGTTGGCAGGCACCCGGCTATCGGAGCATCCGATCCACAAATACTCTGGCGCCTGCTGGCGCTCTAGCCGCTTGAAAAAATAGGCATCGGCGGAAACCATACGCGCCGCCCACGCGCGGTTGTTCGCTTTCAAGTGATCCAGCGTATGTGCAGTGATTCTCAAAACTTATCCAAGTCGCCCAGAGCCTGAATATTTCAACGGTTTCCGCACCTCAAGCAAGACTCTCTCAAGTCTGGACGATCAAAGAAATAGTGGCTGACAGGAGTCAGCAGGTCGCGACATTCTATCGAATCTTCGCGCGAAAAAAGACATTCTACCGAGCCGCTTAAAACATTTGAGTGGATCCTTCAGAATACCAGCGATGGTTCGCGGCGTAATTCCCCTCGCGGCGCGCTGCTTCGATGGTCGAAATTTGGCAAGCGCGAGAAATCGGCGACCCTGGGTCAGTTTTGCATCGGCAGCGGCATCAGTCTGAGCCGTGAGCTTTCGATCGGAAGGATGGGCAATAGGGCGAGTTCGAGATCTTCCATCGCATGATCTTGCCGCTTCAGGATTTTGAAGCTCCCGTTGATTTCAGAGACGATCGCAACCTGCTCCAAGGTGGCCTTGTCCAGCTGATCGACGAGATTGCCGCATAACCACATGTGCGGCGTGACCATGCGCAAAACGTTGCCGCACCACGGCTCGGTCATTCTCCGCTCCGTCAGTGAACACTGCTGCTCGAGCAGGATGCCCCTGAAGAAATTAAGGACGCTCATATTCTCGTATATGGTGGCCTCATAGCCATCGGCCCGGTCGAAATGAGGAATCCACGTGGATTGCGCGTGCCACGCCTGCAGGGGAGAACACTCCGCCGCGAACGTATCGAGGGTCGTCTTCATGTCATCCGCGGAGGTCTCCAGATATTGAAAGCACCGTTCATGTGCGATCGTCCAATTGAATACATGCAACGTGTCGCCCTGCTTTACGGCGTCGAACTTGCGTCCGCGCATCTTGCCTAGCGTCAGCGCCATCACGCGTTCGTTATATTCGCTCCACTCTGCGTCAGTATCCCTCGAAGCGATTTTTCTGTCGCGCAGCGAATAGCCAAACCCCATACCGGCGACCGGAAATTCTCCGCCGGCTTCAACGAAGTCAACGACGACAGTCTGATATTCGTTTGCGTACTCGAAGAACTTTCTCCACGCCTTGTCATCCATCACCGAGGCGATCGGCCATGACTTCTTCATCTTGCCGACATGAAAAGCTTCGGTCATCCGCCGTTCGGCGCGAATTCGAGCCTCACCAGTTTTGCCCAGAAGCGGGCGAAGCCAGCCCTCCAGGTACGATCGACAAACGTCGAGCGTCGCCTGTCCATCATCGCGCAGGATTGTCACGTTGGACGCGATCGCAGGGTGATCGAGCCCGCGCTCGCTCTGAAGTCTCTTCTGCCTGTACTCGAGATCCTGGAGCCAAGTCTTGTACTGACGCTCCCGCTGTTGTGATTGCTGGCTTCGGATCAAAGCCCTGGCCTCCGAGGGAGGCATCTCGCGGAGGCGCCCGGATCTCCGAACCAGGAAATCCTGAAGGTGATCCGGCAGCTGGTCTTCAACGAGATCGGCGGTGTCATAGGTTGTCTTCGGATTGAGTCCCGAGACCACTGGTATCCACGTCGGTTCGACCGCCGCAACGCGCGCCGGCGGCAGATCGTAGGAATGGCCGTTCTGCGATCCCGGTCGTAGCGTTACTTTGACTTCCCACTCGCCCGCTATTGAGGCGGCCAGATGGAGCTGGAGAACGACGAGGATCTGCGTGGTCCGATCGGGAGTCATCTGCGGGACCATCAGGTTGGGGTACTCGGCGATGTAACGCCGGGAGTCAGACGATGTCTGCGCGACCGGAGTCAGCAAAAAGCGCTTGGTTTCAAGATATGCCTTCGCAGCTTCGACTGTCGCATCCTTGGGAAGTTCGTATCCGCCAACGATTTGTCCATTGTGGAATTTGGCGCCATTCAAGAACCCCTTTGAGAATGCCAGCCCATCGGGCCCCATAACTTCGACGGTCGCCGTCCCGCCACTGAAACCAGCGCCTTCGCTGAGCATCAGCCAGGTCAGCAGCTCTTCATTTCCAACCGGCATCGGCCAGCTCGCCGGATAGACCAGAAGCTTTCTGCTGTTATCAGGATCGAAATAGTTGCGCAGCGAAATCTGCCCGGCGGGCAGAATGGGTCGCGCCGCAACTTTCCTCTTGAAATATAATGCGGCGGCGACGGAATCCGGCTCGTCCTGGAAATCCACATAGTGCATTTGCGGCCGGTCGCCCGCGAGTCCGACTAGCCCGCACAGCTTGGCAATCGTATCGTTTGCGAACGCCGTCCGTTCTGTCGCCGCATCCTCGATCTGTTCAGGGGTAAGCGCTCTTCCGAACACCTTGTTCCATTGCGTGACGCGTGCCTTTTCGCTCAGCCGCTTCAGCGGCCCGCTGTAGCTTTCCACGTCCGACATCAGCAAATCGATCTGTCTGCCGTTGTTGAAAACGACAAACTCGTAGCTGTCGCTGTCATACAGGCTGGTGAAGACAGCGCCTGCCTTGAGCAGCCGGGACGCAGCCAGCGCCGCATCCTTCAGCTCGCCGCTGTCGAGGTCCGCATTCGTGCTGTCGTAAATCGAGATGTAACCTTCGCCATCACGCGCGAGCAGAATCACATGCTTGCCACCCGCGGGCGGCGCCTTCTTTGCTCGCTCGTAGCCGAGTTTCGTGTAGGCCCGGCTGATGGCCTTGGCGGCATCGCCGACGCTCCCGCGCCACAGGATATGAACACTGGCGCACGTACTTCCCATCAAGATGCTCCCAACGCAAGCTGGTCAGCGCCCGCAAACTGACCGAGGCTAGCGCGACTTGCTAATCCAATCCGCCGCTCATCCGCACACTCATAGCTCGAACACTCCGATGGCGGATGATGCAGTCTGATGCGAACCGCTTTCCGCGTCAAATTCCCTGATGATCAGGGAAAGAACAGGGAACTTCACGCATTCGTGGCGCTTTTGCCGCCTCAGCAGCACCGAAAGTCCGCGTCTTACTGGCCTTCTCTCGCAAATTCCCTACTCGACGGAATCTCTCTGCACCGGAGACTCCTGTAATGAATAAGGTTTTCGCCGCCAACCAATGTCACATTTCGAAGCGCTACCCCGTCTCACTATTGGAGGCTAGAGGAGTGAAGAATCTATGAAACGAACCTTCGCTATTGCTCTCGCCGCCCTGGTTGTAACCGCCCTGTTCGGGGGGCTTGTGCATGGTGTGCTGGTCGCCGCACACGTTTCCGAGCCAGCCTCCATCACAGTTTACGGCGTCACCGCGCGGAGACTCTGGGCCACCACGGTCGCCATGGTAGCACTGGTCGGCGTGGCCATCGGTGGGCTGGCTCTGGCTCGTCCCGCCAGTCGCTTCGGTACGGACTCCGGGCGACTCGGAGCCATTGTGGTCCTGGTGGCGGGGCTAATCGCCGTGAGTAATGGCTGGCTGAATTTGGCCGTCGCCAAAGGTGGTCCTGGCACCGGCAATGGAGTAGTCGGTGGCGCAGCGGCGTTCGTGTTGGGGATAATTGCCCTGGCCCTCGGCGGGCTGGCTCTGGCCCGCTGCCGCCGCACTGCCTCAGAGCCCGAGCGAATGACGTGAGTTCCACGAGCGTGTCGAGTCCCGCCGAGAGCTTCCAGCCGTATCGCCGGCGCTTGCTCGGTCTTGCGTATCGCATGCTCGGATCGATGGCTGACGCCGAGGACGCAGTACAGGAAACGTACTTGCGCTGGCATGCCTCCGACCGCCACAGAGTGTTGGACCCGAGGGCGTTTCTCATGACTACGACGACACGGATTTGTCTCGACATGCTGACGTCGGCTCGCGCCCGGCACGAGGAGTACGTCGGCCCGTGGCTGCCGGAGCCGGTTCTGGACACGGCAGCGCTCGCGCCCGACAGCCGCACGGAATTGGCTGAAGACCTATCGATAGCGCTGCTCTTGATCCTCGACCAAATGTCACCGCTCGAGCGTGCAGCTTTCCTACTGCACGACGTGTTCGATTTCTCTTTCAGTGAAGTGGCCACGACACTGGATCGGAGCGAGACCGCATGCCGGAAGCTGGCCACCCGCGCACGCGCTCACGTGCGCGCGTTACGACCACGCGGCGCCGCTGCGCCGACGCCGCGTCCGGGCGAGATCTCTGCGAAGCATGCACAACTCATGTCCGCATTCGCGGCGGCAACCCAGTCAGGCGATCTCAATGCGCTGACGCAGTTGCTTGCGAGCGACGTGCGCATCGTGACAGACGGCGGCGGCAGAGTGCGGGCGGCTCTGGACGTGATCGAAGGCGCCGATCGCGCGGCGCGGTTCCTGATTGAAGTCTCGCGCAAACGTCCAGGTGCGTGGTGGCGCCAAGAGTTCAGGACGCGCTTTGCAAACGTCAACGGCCTGCCCGGTATCATCGTGGACGCACCCGAGGGTCCGGTGCAAACTGCGGCGTTCGAGATTGAAGATGACGTCATTCGAGCGGTGTACATTGTGCGCAATCCGGATAAGTTACGCCACTTGGTGCGGGCGCGGCACGAGAGCGATCCCGAATGAACGAGCATCTGTTGATTCGAATTGCGGCAACGCGCCGTGCGAGCGACATCGGATGGGAATCACGAGGGCGAATCAGCGGCGACTGGAGTGTCTACCTATGAATTCAATACAAGAGAGCCAGAAGCAACACTCGGAGTCATCTCATACGACACAGGCTTTCATTGTGGGGTTTTGGGGTGTTCGATATCAGGTCAAAGATGTTCAGCGGGCAATTACTTTTTATACGCAGACGCTTGGTTTCAATCTGGACATGCAGAACCTGCCGGCTTTCGGCCAGGTTTCAATAGGTGGCCTCAAGTTAATCTTGAGCGGTCCTGGGGCATCTGGGTCGCGACCAATGTGCGATGGCCGTCAACAAGAGCCCGGCGGATGGAACCGTGTGCTCCTTCAGGTCCAGGATTTGCCTGCGCGCATTGCGGAGCTGAAAAAGGCGAGTCTGCGTTTTAGAAATGAAATCGAGGTCGGCCCCGGTGGCAAACAGATTCAAATTGAAGATCCCGACGGCAATCCGATTGAGCTGTTCGAGCCTGCTCGCCATTGAGGAGTTGGCGGAGGGGGTGGGATTCGAACCCACGAGGGACTTTCATCCCTGCCGGTTTTCAAGACCGGTGCCTTCAACCGCTCGGCCACCCCTCCCGGATCTTATAGGAATTATCGCATTCGCGATTGCGGTGCGACATTCGCCGCCGGCTGCCTTCTCACGCAGCTTTCTTCGCCGTCGCTTGATCCTGCCACAGCTTGATGCCGCCGAGCAGGCCGTCGGTATTGCTGACTAGCCTTGACGTTCGACGGCAGCTTGAAGTTGATCGTCGCCGCGTTGCCGCCGCCGATGTACAGCCGGTCGTAGTTGAAGGTCTTCGCCAGCTCGTCAATCGCTTCGCGCAGGTGCTTGTTCCACTTCTTCTTGCCCTTCTTCAGGAACGCCTTGATGCCCAGCTCATCTTCGTAGGTCTTGCCGTTGCGAAACGGATGATGTCCCAGCTCGAGATGAATCCGATGACCGTCGACGAACAGCACCGATCCGAATCCGGTACCGAGCGTGATCACCAGCTCGTCGCCATGGCCGGTGACGCATCCGAGGCCCTGCACGTCGGCGTCGTTGGCGACTCGAACGGGCTTCTTGAGCTTCTTCCTCAGCTCCGCTTCGAGCTTGAAGGCTTTCCATCCCTTGCCCAAGGTTCACCGCAGTGTAAACGACGCCATTTTTGATCACGCCGGGAAATCCGACCGACACGCGGTCGAACTCGCCGGCCATCTTCGCGAGCTCCTGGATGATCGCGATCACTTTCTTCGGCGTCGCGTTGTGCGGCGTCTTGATTTTTTGCCGCTCGGTGATCATCTTGCCTTTTTCGTCGAGCGCGGCCGCCTTGATTCCCGTTCCGCCAACATCCACGGCGAGCGTGGTGATCGATTTGGGAGCGACTGGAGTCTTCCCTGCCGGTATCTTCGCAAGTTTTTCTTCTTTCATTTTCTCACTCTGAGATTTGATGGCGTGACGACAGCGCGCTGACGATTGCTCGTTATATAACAAACCGCATTTGCACGCATTGTTGTGGCGTATGCTCGCCGCGACGTGGTAATTCAGGCGTCGCGCTCAAGTCGCGGACTTCGATTGGCATCGCGAATCGCAAACTACTTCGGACTCGAAGCCGCAGGCACCACGTTTCGGCGCGAGGTGCTCGCCGGCGTCACCACCTTCGTCACGATGTCGTACATCATCGCGGTCAATCCCGCGATTCTGAAAGCCGCCGGCATCCCCGAGGGACCTTCGATGGTCGCGACCGTGATGACCGCCATGGTCGGAACGCTCGTGATGGGCCTGTACGCCAATCGGCCGTTCGCGATCGCGCCGTACATGGGCGAGAACGCGTTCGTCGCATACACGGTCGTGAAGGTGCTCGGCTACAGTTGGCAAACCGCGATGGCCGCGGTGTTCCTCGCCGGCGTGATGTTCACGCTGTTGACTGTCGCGCGCGTGCGAGCCTGGATGGTCGAAGCGCTTCCGTCCGGCCTCAGCTACAGCTTCGGCGTGGGAATCGGACTGTTTCTGACTTTCATCGGACTCAACGAATCCGGCATCGTCGCGATTGGCGTGCCCGGCGCTCCGGTGAGACTCGGCAACCTTGCGACGCCGTCGGTCGAGATCGCGATTCTGAGCTTCGTGCTGATCGCTGTTCTTGATGGTGCGCCGGGTGCCGGGCGCGATTCTGCTCGGCATTCTGATCTCGGCCGCGATTGCTTTCGTCGACCGGCGTCGCGAAGCCGCCGGCGGCGTGGGTCAGCATGCCGCCGAATCCCGCGCCAATCATGCTGCAACTCGATCTGCACGGCGCGTTGAGCGTCGGATTCTTTCGGCGTACTGCTGACAATCTTCGTGATGGCGTTGATCGACACGATGGGCTCGCTGATAGGAGTCTCCGCGCGCGCAGGATTTCTCGACGCCGACGGCAACCTGCCGCAAATCGAACGGCCGATGCTCGCCGACGCGATCGCGACGATGTTCGCGGGCCTCGCCGGCACCACCACCGCCGGCGCGTACATCGAGTCTGCCTGCCGGTGTCCAGGTCGGCGGACGCACCGGGCTGACCGCGGTCGTGGTCGCCACACTGTTCGCAATGTCGCTGTTCTTCGCGCCGATCGTCGCCGCGATTCCGGCCGCCGCTTACGCGCCCGCCCTGATCGTCGTCGGCGCGATGATGGTCGCGCCGGTCGTCAAAATCGACTTCGACGACTACACCGAACTGATTCCCGCCTTCACCGTGATTGCGCTGATGAGCTTCACCTACAACATCGGCGTCGGTATCACGGCCGGCCTGATTCTTTATCCACTTTTCAAGATTGCCGCTGGCCGCTATCGCGAAATTCGCGCAGGATTGTGGATTTTATGCATTCTGTCGGTCCTGTTTTACGTTTTTTATCCGTATCGATAGGCAACGGTAGGATACGTTATTGAATCACGTAGATTGATTTAGACTGACGCCTTGCCTATTTTGGTGATGTCAGAACCTGAACGCAGTGAGATGCGGGGGTCATGAGATGGCTATTTTTACAAGGCAGTTCACCAGCGCCGACGACTACGAAGAATGGCTGGAGCACGCCAGCAACCGGATCAACGTGCTGTCGATTGACAATTCTCCGACGCTATTTGGGACGTCGATGACAACGCACGACTGGACCGGTCATCGTGAAATTCCAGACGCACGACAAGTCGTTCGCTCCACCGAAGACCACGACGGCACAAGGTCATCGAGTACGTCGTCGTAGGAGCGGCATTCTTCGCGCTGTTCGCCTACGTGATTGCCGAGCTCTAGACTCGACGCGCCCGCATTACCTGCACAATTCTAGTCGGTGCGAACTCCGCTCGCCGTCGCTGGGCTCAGCGAGCCGGGGACGCGCGCGATGTGATCGGGCGTCAGGCGCAGCTTGCGCGTCTGCTCGTTGAACAGTTGCGAATAGACGCCGGCGCGCTTCACCAGCTCGGCATGCGAACCGACCTCGACTATCTTGCCCGCGATCGAGCACGACGATCACGTCGGCGTCGACCGCGCTCGCGAGCCGATGTGCAATCAGGAACGATGTCCGCCCCTTCATCAGGCGGCGCACGGCGTCGTGAATCAGGTTTTCGACCTCTGAATCGAGACCCGACGTCGCTTCGTCGAGAATCAGAATCGGCGGATCTTTCAGAAACACGCGCGCGAGCGCCAGCCGTTGCCGCTGGCCGGTCGAAGGACGCACACCGCCCTCGCCTATCATCGTGTCGAGACGGTCGGGCAACGACTCGACGAAGTCGCGGATGTTGGCCTGCTCGAGTGCGCGCCACACGTTCGCGTCCGGCGCGCCGGGCCGCCCGTACTGCACGTTCTCGCGAATCGACGCGCTGAACAGGATCGCGTCCTGCGGCACGATCCCGATCGAATCGCGCAACGACTTCAGCGTCACCGTCGAAATGTCGGTGCCGTCGATTAAGATGCGGCCGGCAGCGAGTTCGTAGAATCGCGGGATCAAGCCGGCGAGCGTAGTCTTGCCGGCGCCCGATCGTCCCACCAGCGCGACCGTCGTCCCAGCAGGCACTTTCAGGTTCACGTCGTCGAGCGTGATGCGAATTGGGCCGCCGTCGAGCGGCTTGTAGCCGAAGCGCAGATGCTCGATCTCGACCAGCCCGCTCTTCACCTGCAACGCCGCCGCACCGGGCACGTCGTGCACCTCCGGGGTCTCGTCGAAGAACGCGAAGATTCGCTCGATGGCCGCCAGCGCGGTAGCCACGATGATCGACAACTCCGAGAAGCGCTGCAACGGCAGATAGAGCGCGGGAAGAAGGCCGAAGAACGCGACCACCGTTCCGATAGTCATCTTGCCGTGCATGATCATCAGCGCGCCCGCCCAGACCACGATTAACGGCGCGCCGCGCGAGATGAACTCGGTGTACATCTGATGGGTTGACGAAAGCTTCACGCTCTCGATAGTCAGGTCGTACATTTCGGTCGTGCGCTTGTGGAACCGGCGCGCCTCGTCCGCCTCGCGCGCAAACGATTTCACCGTCGAGACGCCGGCGACGCGTTCCTGCAGCTCGCCCGAAAATTCCTCGACCACTTCCTGCAGGTCGTGGCTGGTCTCCTTGATTCGCGGCGACAGAATCCTGATCACCGCGACGTAAAATGGAACGATGATCAGCGAAATCCACGCCAGCCGCGGGTTCAGGTAGAACAGCAGCCAGATGACGAATCCCAGCGACACGCCGTCCATCCAGATGTTGATCATCGCCGAGCCGACGAAGTTCTGCGCCATCGAGATGTCGGAAATGAAGCGCGAGACCACCGCGCCCGAGGTCGTGCGATCGAAAAACGAATGCGACAGGCGCTGCATGTGCTTGTACAGCGCGTAGCGCAGATCGAAGATCAGCCGATGGCCGGCCATGCTCGCCCAGTAGTTGCGGTAGTAGGTCGCGATCGCCTGCACGAGAAACAGCACGAACATCGCGGCCGTCAGAGCTTCGAGCTTGGCGGCGGAGCCCGCGCCGAGATGCAGCGTCGCGGCGATCGCGATGCACCATCGGTCGATCATCGAGTTCAGATGCTCGGCGTGCGGCTGCGGAACCAGCAGAACGTCGAAGACGTATTTGAAGGCCAGCGGAAACGCGAGCGGCAGCGTGAACTTCAGGATGCCCATGACGGAGCCGCCCGTAACGAGCCATAGATGCGGCCGCACGTAGCCGAGAAATCGGACGAGAGCGGTGCGCGGAACTGATGCGGTCGAAGCTGCGCCCGAGAAAGCCGCGGCTTCGTTGGTCGGGATCGTCAGGAGCGCCTGTCGGCTCCGCAGGGGAACAATCCACCGTCTCCGGCGCACCGGCGATTACAGCAGAACTACGATTTGGCATGCGGGACAGTTTAGCAGTCGTGCAGAGCGCCAGAAAACACGTGCATCCGAGCGGAGTGCAGAATCTTGAATCGCGCGCTGAATGTCAAGGCCGATTGACGGAATAAATTCCGTCCTACCTCGAAGACTACGCGGCGGCGGAGATGCGATCGATCATTGCGGGGATCTTGCTGCGCTTGGCGTGGCCGGCGAGGCCGGCGGCGGCGATTCGCTCCATGTACTCTTTCACTGCCAGCCGGATGAACTTCGCGGTTGCGATGCGGCCCTTGTCCACCTGCGCCTTTTCGAGGCCGCCGCCGCAGATGATGATCATCGGCTCGAGCAGCTCGGGACTGCCGATCAATCCGATCAGCGCATGCTCGGTATGGTCGAGATAACCCTCGATCGCGTTAGCTTCGAGCGGGCGATGTTTCAAATGGTAGCGCAGTTGTCCGAGGCCGTACGCGGTCTGGCGCGCGCCGTCCTGCATCGCGTAGCGCATGATCTTGCGATCGACGTCGGTCGGCGCGAATGCACCCACTTGCCGATATAGGGTCAGCAGGAATCCGGCGAGCGTGAGATTGATCGACACCGATCCTTGCGGGAACTGATCGGCCCACAGCCATTCCTTGAGTCCCTGCTCGGCCGTCGCGCTGGCGCGTCCGAGGCCCGCGCCGCCGAACAGCGCGCGCTTGCGGAACACCTCGAACAGCCGCGACGCGTCGAGCATCTGCGCGCACATCCAGCTTTTCAGCTCGAGGAAATCCTGGTTGATCAGCGCGACCCACTTCGACGGAAAGTCCATCGACACGATCTGGCATTCCTGCAGAAAGGTGTAGAGCTGCGCACACGCCATCTCGAGATCGTGCGGCAAGGGTTTCGTATGCAGCTCGGTCCAGGGGATGTCGGTCGCCGGGACCCATCGCCGCGCCTTTACCTCTTCGTAAAGTTCCGCGACGTTGTCCGACCATACGTCTGACTTGCGATTGACGACGTAGCCCATGTCGGGCAGCTTGCCGACCTTCTCGCTGCCGCGCGACACCATCGACTGACTGGTGCGCACGTCTTCGGGAATATCGGTGTAGCCGTAGGTGCCGACGTTGAGGTCCTGGTAGGTAAGTCCGCGTTTCGGGTCCGAGGGGCGGCCTGCGAGGCGCTCAGTCTTGGCGTTGTACCAGTGGAGGCCTAAGTTTCCCTCCATCACCTTCTGGGCGGCCAGAAGGACGGTTTCGTCGACGGTGTAATCCTTGTCTGCGTAGAATGCCACTTAAGCTTGCCTCTGATAACTCGCCCTACTTCAAACTCGCTTCGCGCCCAGCAACCTAACCCCTGACCCCTTCCCGAGCGGGAAGGGGGACCGGATTTAAGAGACCCCATCCCGTGGTGGGAAGATTTGAAAGACTTAGTTCAGTTTGATGCCGGCGCTTTCGGCGGCGGCGCGGCCCATCTCGTACATCTTATAGAGCTTCGAACGGTCACGACGCTCGGGCATCCCGCACTTATCCAGGCGCTCGAAATGCTCCTGCATCTGCTTCAGGTTGAACTGGGTCGTGATCTTGATTCCCTGCTCGATATTTTCTTTTTTCAGACCACCACCCGCGAGAATGATAAAAGCTTCGGTCAGCTCGGTGGCGGCGGCGCCGGCAAACGAGATATTTTCGGCTTCGTCCAGATGAGCGTGCAGGACTTCGCGCTTCTCGGGGAAATGCTCGAGCACGTATTTGAAATGCTGCATGCCGTAGCCGACGTGCCGTGCTTCATCCTGCATCACGAGCCGGAAAATCTTCTTGTCGACGTCGGTCGGTGAGAGATACTCGCTGAAGCGGAACAGCGTCAGCACATTGCCCTTCTGCCACAAGGTGCAGCGCCACGGACATCTCGCTGAACGAATCGGCGTCGCGCAGATGCTTCAGCGCCATCTCGTTGATCGGCGACGCCTGCATCAGGCCCCATCCAGTCGTAAGCGCGCGCTTGCGGAAAACCTCCGCGTGACGCGCCTCGTCCATCGCCTGCGCCGCGATGAACGCACGCACTTCGATAAAGTCCGGATTCAATCGCGGCAGCCACATCGCAGGCGTGTCAGTCGCGATCATTTCCACTTCAGTGAGGAACGTCATCAACTGCGACAGCGCCTTGCCGGTTACTTCGGGCAGCTCGACGCCATCGAGGCGATCCCACGGAATGTCAGTGGTAGCATTCCACTGACGCGACACTGCTTCCTCGTAGTAGCTCTCGGTATTGAAGGCCCATAGCTCGCTCTTGCGCGAGACCCACGGCTGCGCGTCGGGCACTCCTTCGGGAATCTCGGCGCCGCGCGGCGCATAGGATCGATTGTTGCGAACCTTCTCGGGGATGTCGGTGAAACCGTAGGTGCCGACGTTGAGGTCGCGATAGGTCAGTCCACGGCGCGGGTTGGCTTCTTCCGGACTGATTTTCTCAGTCGCCGATTTCATCCACGACAGGTCCATCTCGCCGGTCCTTATCGTGTAGAGCCACTTGTCGATGAAGTCCTTGTCCTGGGTGAAGTCCGTCGTCGAAAGATATGCCATCGTCGCCGCGCCTCCGCGCCTACTTAGTTGAAACTCACTTCGACCTTGCTTGATAGGTCGAAAAATTCCTGGATCGATTCCATGAAGCGGTACAATTTGTCGTGACCGTCGGGATCGTCATAAACAATTTTCAGACGCTCGCCGAAATGCGCGAGAGTATTGATGTCGTGCGATGAATCGGCCTCGCCGTTGCGCCGGATATTCTCGATCATCTCGCGCCACACGCGCGAGTCGCCTTCGATTTGGAAGTCGACTTTCTTCAGATCGATCGCCGGCACTTCGCTGACGTTCTTGAGGTCGAAAACTTCGAACTCGAGCACGAAGTTGCGCGCCTTGCCGTTGACGCCGACGCTGACTGCGAAAGTGGTATCGATAAATCCGAGCCGCCGGAATTTTTCCTCGTTCGCGGCCATCTGCGCCTTGAGCGCCTCGAAATATTCCGTCGAAGGAAAGCTAATCGCCATATAATGGATGTCCCTGCCGGTCCGCCAATAAATTGATCAATGCTGAATGAATTTAGGGTGAAACGAGTGAGGAAGGCAAGGGACCGGCTCCCGATCCCACCGCGCCGCGGCACTTGCGCTTGCGCCACAAAAAAATCCGGCGCCAGCATGATGCCGGCGCCGGATTTAAGTACTCGCGTCGAGAACTACTACTTCGCCGACGCCTGCTTGTTGTTGCTGCCGTTGGCCAGTTCGTCGTCGATCAGCTCTTCGAATTTTGGTTCGGGCTGCGCACCCGTCAGCGGACGGCCGTCAATGAAGAACGCCGGGGTTCCGTCGACCCCGACTTTCTCGCCGGCGGCCTGGTCGGCTTTGATCTGGGCGTCGAATTGCGACTTGTCGAAGCATGCATCGAACTTGGTGGAATTCATGCCGAGCGTCTTGGCGGTCGCCTTCAGATCGGCGGGCGCCAGCTTGCCTTGATTGGCGAACAGCGAGTCGTGGAATTGCCAGAACTTGTCCTGCTCGCCGGCGCATCGCGCGGCCGTGGCAGCGTCGTGCGCATGGGGATGGAACGGCAGCGGATAATCCATGTGCACGAGGCGAATCTTGTCGCCATATTTGTCGCGCAACTGCTTGAGGGTAGCTTCAGTCGCCTTGCAGAACGGGCACTGGAAATCGGTGAACTCGACGATCGTGACCGGCGCATCCTTGGCGCCGAGTGCGGGATGCCCGCCGCTGTCGACCACTACGCGCTTGGGCTCGAGCAGAATCTTCACCGGCTGATTCTTGCGCAAACGATCGAGCATCGCCTGACGGTTCATCATCTCCATCAGTTGCGGCTTGAGCTTCTCGAACGGCGCGGTGCCCGCGTTCTTGTTCTTGTCGTAGAAGGCCTTGGCCTGGGCTTCGGTCACGGCGTTTTTTCCGGTGGATTCTTTCTTGAGGTAGTCAGGGACGCTCAGCTTGTCGCGCTGGGCGGCCTGATCGATCAGATACTCGTCGGTCATCGATTCGAGCGTCTGACGCCGTAGATCGAAGGATTTGTCGGCGATCAGTTGGGTGACGCGCTTCTCGAGCATCGCCCGCATCTGATCGAGCTGGGGCTGCACCTTCGCATCGAGATCTTTATTGGTGATTTTGTGATCGCCGACGGTGGCGACGGTCGCGTTGGGATCGTCGGCCCACGCGCGATGCGCGGAGACGGCCGCGCAGACGATTGCGACTGCGGCAATGCCGGAAACGATACGCCACGCGGATCCAAAACGATTGCGCCCTGCGTGAATTATGTTGAGTAACATCGAATAATGTTTCGAACTCCTCGTTGAAGATAACCGCCGCATACTAGCACGCGGCAGGGCGATGTCGCGATACTGAATATCGGGGCATTTGCCCGAATCGCCATGACTCCGCTACCCTGCCATTTACTTTGAATACCAAGATAGCATCCTCAATCGGAATCCTCGCCCTGCTTCTTCTAATCTTCCCCGCACCTGGTGGAGCGGCAGGAAACGCAACCGATGCCAAGCTCAGCGTTTTCGTCGATTGCCATTGCTCCGACCCGGTCGGCGGAAACTTCTGCTCCGCGCTGAAAGACAAGGTCGGCGATTCGCCCGCGTATCGGCTGGTCGATCACGCCGACGCATTGGGCATCGGCGTCCATCTGTGGTGTGTGGACATGTTCAGCGGACTGCCGGGCGTCGACAGCAAGCTCACGGGCACGATGTCGGCGGTGTCGGTCGCGTTCACAATCTACTCGGACCGTCTGCCCGGCGAAGTGTACGAAGACTCTTCGGTGTTTCGAGTGGGCAAGGAAGCCGCGGATGAAATGTCGAAGAGAATCATGGCGGCATTGGGCCAGCTTGCGATCGCCAACAAGACCGTCTTCGAGCGTATCCGCGCAACTCCCAAGGCGGCGCCGGCTCCGACCCAGCAAGTCATCCAGTGACGCGGCGCGTTCAATACATCTCGAAATTGTCGGAGTGAAGGCGCGGATCGTCAGCGGCGAGGCACTTCCCCGCCAATACGCGCTGCTGGATCACAGACAAGGAAATGTTGTCCGCTAGAAGCGCGGTGAGTTTTGCAAGTTCGCTCTTGCATTTAGCGGCGTTGTCATAACTGCCAATCGTATCCCACCTTGAGAGTGGGATTTTCTTCTCGACCATCTTATGGTCCTTGGAGATTGGCGGCATTATCAGGCACCAGGCGACAAACATGACCGCGACTGCATGGCGGAATTTCATGGACGCGGTTTACCAGAAAGCAAAAGCGCGGGACAGTATCCGGCCGCAATCGCTGTCCTCGTCGAAAAAAGAGCGGTGCGGGTGCTGGCCCACAAGGCCAAACTCAACGGATACGCAGTCGAGCCCGAGCAAAGCTCCGGCCTCTCCGCGTTCAGTATCACTATCCACTTGGGACCCGAGGAAAAGTAACCGGCCCTTCCGTGCGAGATGCCGGAGAGGCCAGCCAGCCGGAGTGGTGTGATGTCTCCTGTCGCAGCTATTCGCGCTCGCGACACCCTGGTGATAAAGGATGGAAGCTGATCGCGATCGCGTGCTGACGTCGCTCGGTGCTCGAGCCCATGTTCAACATTTGCCATGCAACCGCCCAGCTCGCACGCGACGGCCAGCGCGAACGCTTCTGAAAAGATCAGAGGAGATCCAATGGCCGATAACGACGGATTGTACAAGGAGCTCGAGCGCGGCAAAGTGCTTGCGATCGAGGTTGAAGCGGACAGCCGCAACACTCTGTTAGCCCGCGCCATGACCGCGCTATCCCGAATCATGGTCCAGCCGGACAGCGTCAAGGTCGCGGATCGGCGAGAGATCGAAATCGTCGACGATACCGATGTCGAGATGATGCACGACATGCTGGCCGCCGCGCTGAGCGTGTTCCTCAGCGGTTTCATTTGGCGCGATGCCGAGCTCGAGGAGCGCGGCGGCCCTATCGTGGTGTGGCTCTCGGGCGAGCGGTACGACCCGGATCGCCATAGCCTGATTACTGAGATCAAGGGGGTCCAAGAGCGTCAACTGGTGGTCGAGAACAAGGACGGTAAGTGGCGCACCCGAATCACGTTTGATTTGTGATCCATAGGCCAAGTGTATCTACCCGCCCGCGCGTACGGGCTTCTTGACGCAAACGTCAACGGTTGGTTCGAGCCTCTATCTTGATAAAGGGCTGGGGAACATCGAAAAAGCTGATCGCCGACGCAGTGGATTGCTGATCCGCGGCGTCTGGAATCCTGTAGCTGAATCAAACGTTTCGAACGGACTTGGACTCGACTTGGACCGTTCAGTTGGAACCGCTACCGTCGTTAGCGCCAAAGTCGGGCGTTCAGCGACTGTTAACCTTCTTGTTTCTGGTTCGAATCCGAACCGGTGAGCCACCTTCCCTTCCACTGTTCGATCATTGCGGGTCAACTCCGACCGGAGCACGATTCTGGTCGGCGTTTGTGTTTCGGGCAGAGTAGCAGCATGACCGAAGAAGTCATTTCGATGAAGCCAGAACATGCGATCGACGCTCTCTGGGCCGCGTGGCTGGTCTCATGGACCGTAGCTATGTTTTGGTCCAATCGCACTGAAAAGAGGGACGCCATAGTAGCCGAGCTTCTCTTCCGCGTTCTCTTCTATACCGGCTTGGTCTTGCTGTTAGCGTTTCCACCGAGCCGCCGCAGCTACACGCAAACGCAGCTTTGGCAGTTTGGCGATGCGACGAACTGGATATTAGTCGCGCTGACCGGTGCCGGACTTTTGTTCACCTGGTGGGCCCGTATTCACCTCGGCCCTCTTTGGTCGGACTGGGTGGTAAAGAAGGCTGGTCACCATTTAGTTGACACCGGACCTTATCGGCTCGTGCGGCATCCGATCTATTCGGGCCTCGTCTTTACCGCGTTGGTGACAGCACTCAACAAAGGAACCTTGTTCGCGCTGCTCGGTGTCGCCGTTATAACGTTGGCTTTTTACGCCAAAGCGCGACGGGAGGAACGCTTCCTGCGCGCACAACTGGGCGCAGATGCCGCAAATGTTTATGACAACTACGCACGCAAGACCCCGATGCTGGTCCCGTTCGTGCGAAAACAGCAAGCCCGGCGCTGACTGGAACACATTGGTGGTTTAACAACCGAAAATTTCGTCGTTGACCGTGACATCAGTTCCTTCTGTTCACTAAGATACGTCCAAGTGGTAAGTAGAGTAAGTGCGGACACTTGCAGAATTCAGCAAGACGACGCTGATCGGCGGGATTCTTGTTGTCCTGCCCATCTATGCCGCTGTGATACTGCTCGCCAAGGGCATCACTAGTCTGTTGGCACTCGTTAGCCCGATCACCAACCAGCTTCCAGCCACCATGGAACTTCGTCAGGTTCTGGGAGTCGTCGTACTTGCAGCGATCTGCTTCATTGCTGGGTTGATCGTACGCACGGGCCCGGGCCTACGTGCCAAAAACGTTTTCGAAGAGAGGATCCTACAAAAGCTACCGGGCTACCCTTTGCTGCGCGGCCTCGCCGGAAGGATAGCGGGCGAGAACCAGGAAACGTCATTTGCGCCGGCCCTTGTAGAGATTGAAGAGGCACTGGTTCCGGCGCTCATCATCGAACATCTGGAGGATGGGTCGTACACAGTGCTGGTGCCATCGGTACCGACGCCAATGGCCGGAGCATTGTACATTCTTCCGCGGGAGCGCGTGCATCCAGTGGATGTACCGTTTACCACGGCACTCAAGGTATTCTCAAAATGGGGTACGGGTGCTGGTGAGTTCGTTCAGGCGATGAAACGCGCAACCGCTGAACGCCAACTGCGAAGCGACCCAGCCTCAAAACCAGCCCAAGTCGAGTCCAAGTAACGGTGTCAACTAAGCTAAGGCTCGTTATTTTCTGGCCGGCCGCGTCCAGCACCGCTTAGAGGTCGGTTACCCAGACAAGTGACTCTTGAAATTTTCCAAAACCCTCCGGTGACGCCGTCAGAATCATTCCTGAGAGGGAGCAAGTTTCCCTTTCCCATAGCCCTGATGCCAGACGCCGGAGACATCGTTGCCGTGGAACGGTTTTCCGGAAAATGGAGATTCAGACGTGTAGATCGCCACGAAGTAGTTGGAAGCCTTAGGATCTCCTAACTTGTATGTGTCGAGGAACGTCGAGTAGTCGAAGTTTGTGATGGGTCCGGACACTGCTGCGAAGTCGATTCTTTTGGTCTGTTCGAACAAATAGATGCCGTATCGATCCGATACCACCGGGATGTGGGGAGCGCGATATGGTTGCAGGACAGACGTCTTATCGATTCCCGAATCATTCCCGGACTCCACGTAGCCCGTGCCGCGGAGCAGATCACCCGGAATGTTTCCAACGATCCAATGCCGCACGGTAGAATTCTCTCCCGAAGGAACCGGGTCCGGCCAGGATCCATTGGCGTTGCCATCGAAGTCCAACATCATCAGCGTATATAATTTTGTCACGTCGGCTCCTTTCCATCGGACCACGGGAGCGACAGGTATGTCCGATTGGAGAAAGAGATTTCCGCAACTCACCGCCCCACTATAGTGCAGGTCTCTCGCCGCGAAGGTCACCTCCATTGGCGGCTCCGAGCATCGGTAGTCTAATTCTCTGGCAAAGGCTGGCTGCGGGATTCCAAACAGTACGCAAAAGATCAACGACGCGAGTAGCGGTCTTTGATTGTTCATATGCTCCAACTTGATTTGCTACGACGGGGCGCGGTACTTAGAGATGACGCGTCAGCCTCCCGTCCACCTGCCTGTGATCAACGACTGACAAAACGTTAACTCCGGATGCGGTCATGGGGGTGTTTGAATGGATCTAAATACCATCGGTGAGGTTGCGCGTCCAAAGCCCGGTGAAGCGGCGATCGGTTGGCGCGACGGCGACGCATGGCTCGCGGGAGGCACGTGGCTCTTCTCGGAGCCGCAGCCGCATCTGCGGCGACTGATCGATCTTCAAGGTCTTGGCTGGGAGCCGTTGATCGTCAGTGAGCGCGGCCTTGAGATTGCCGCGACCTGCCAGATTGCCAAGCTCGTCGCGCTGTCGACGCCGCCGGATTGGACTGCGGCGCCGCTGATTGGCGAATGCTGCGCTGCGTTCCTCTCGTCGTTCAAAATCTGGAACACCGCGACGGTTGGCGGCAATGTCTGCATGTCGTTGCCCGCGGGTCCGATGATTTCGATGGCGGTAGCGCTCGAGGGTATCTGCCGGATCATGAATCGCGACGGTGTCGAGCGGCGCGTGGCCGTCGAGGATTTCGTCACCGGCAATCACAAGAATGTGCTGCATGCCGGCGATCTGCTGAGAAGCATCGAGTTGCCGGCTGCCGCGATGCGAAAGCGATTCTGCTTTCGCCGAATATCTTTGACGCATCTCGGGCGATCGACGGCGCTGCTGGCCGGCACTCTGGATCCGAAGGACGGAGTCTTCATGCTCACGATTTCCGCCTCGACCGAGCGACCGCATCGGCTGAAGTTTCCGAAACTTCCCAATTCCGGCGATCTGCGCGCGCGAATCGAGCGTGACATTCCGAAATTCTTCGACGACGTTCATGGCACGCCGGAGTATCGCCAGCATATGACGTTTCATTTCGCCGAAGAGATTCGGCGCGAGCTTTCGAGCAAGGTGCAGCCGTGAGTTATCTCGTCAATGGCAAAACTTTTTCGGAAGAACCGCGGCCCGGACAATGCCTGCGAACTTTTCTGCGCGACATGGGATGGTTCGGGGTCAAGAAAGGTTGCGACGCCGGCGATTGCGGCGCGTGCACGGTATGGCTCGACGGCGTCCCGGTTCATAGCTGCCTGATTCCAGCGTTTCGCGCCGACGGTCACAAGGTCACGACTATCGAAGGCCTCGCGCAGAACGGCGATCTGCATCCGATGCAGAAAGCGTTCATGCAGGCGGCGGGCTTCCAATGCGGTTTCTGCACGGCCGGCATGATTATGACCGCATCGACTTTCAGCGAAGAACAGATCAAGGACCTGCCGCGCTACCTCAAGGGCAATCTGTGTCGATGCACCGGCTATCACTCGATCGAAAACGCGATCCACGGCATCACGTCGATCGAGGAAGATAAACCCGGCAAATCCTGCGGTGCGGGATTGCTGGCGCCGGCGGCGGAAGCGATCGTCACCGGCAAGGTCCGCTACACCCTCGACACCGCGATGGAGGGCATGCTGCATCTGAAACTGCTGCGATCGCCGCACGCTCACGCGCGCATCAAGGCGATTCGCAAGGATGCCGCCCTCGCTGTTCCGGGCGTGCGCGGAGTTTACACGTGGGAGGACGTGCCGCGGCACCTCTATACGTCTGCCACCCACGACGACTATCACGTCGATCCCAATGACACTTACCTGCTCGACAACGTGGTGCGCTTCGTCGGGCAGCGGGTCGCGGCAGTCGTCGCGGAGACTGAAGGCGCGGCGGAAGAGGGATGCGCCAAGATCGAGATCGAATACGAGCTGCTGCCGGCAGTCTTCGATCCTGAAGAAGCGATGAGCCAGGGAGCGCCGGTCCTTCACGACAAAGGCGCCGAGTCGCGCATCCGGCGTCCCGGGCAGAATATCCTGCTCGAGATTCACGGCAACGTCGGCGACGTCGCGGCGGGATTCAAAGCGGCTGACGTAGTCCACGAGGCCACCTACACCACGCATCGCGTCCAACACGCGCATCTCGAAACGCATTGCTCGAGTCACGTGGCTCGACAACGGCCGGCTCAACGTCCGCACCAGCAGCCAGACGCCGTACATCACCAAGCAGAAGCTCTGCTACATTTTTGACCTGATGCCCGAAAGCGTTCGCGTCTTTTGCGAGCGGGTGGGCGGCGGCTTCGGCGGCAAGCAGGAAGTGCTGACCGAAGACATCTGCGCATTTGCCACTTTGCAGACCGGCCATCCGGTCATGCTCGAGTTCACGCGCGAAGAAGAATTTGTCGCCGCAACCACGCGCCATCCGATGAACGTCAAGATGAAAGTCGGAGCGAAGCGCGACGGCACTCTGACGGCGATGGAAGTGCGCGTCGTTTCCAACACGGGCGCCTACGGCAATCACGGAGGCGAGACTTTGTATGCCGCGTGCGGCGAAGCAGTCGCGGTGTACAAATGCGCCAACAAGAAAGTCGACGGCTACACGGTTTACACCAACATGGTCCCGGCCGGCGCGATCCGCGGCTACGGAATGACGCAGACGATCTTTGCCGTCGAGTGCGCGATGGACGAAGTGGCGCGCAGCTTGAAGATGGACCCCTACGAGTTTCGGCGCCGCAACGTCGTCGGGCCGGACGATCAGATGATTGCCGAGAGCACCGACGTCACCGACACCGAGTTCGGCAGCTACGGCCTCGACCAGTGTATCGACCTGGTGGATGTCGCGATGAAGCGCGGCAACGGCGTCAAGCGTCCGGAGGGCGCCGACTGGCTCGAAGGCAAGGGCATGGCGATCTCGATGCATGGGTCGGTGCCGCCGACCGAGCATCGTTCAGAGGCGCGGCTCGGCCTCGGCGAGGACGGCAACTATCACCTCGCGATCGGCACGGCAGAGTTTGGCAACGGCACGACGACGGTCCATCAGCAAATCGTGTCGAGCGTGCTGAACAGCACGGCCTCGCGGGTGCGCGTCGTTCAATCCGATACCGATAAAACCGGCTACGACACCGGAGCGTTCGCCAGCGCGGGCACGGTGGTCGCGGGCAACGCGGTGCGGCTCGCGGCCGAAGCGCTGCGGGACAGGATGCTGACGTTCGCGTCGAAGAATTATGCGGTCGGCCGCGACGCCTGCCGTATCGAGCACGACGCGATCTTCTATAACGGCACGCGCGTGCCGCTGGCGGATTTTTTCGCGGCGTCGCACAAGGCTGGACGTCCGTTGGAGGCCGTGCGCAAGGCTTACGGAACTCCGCGCAGCGTTACGTTCCAGGTGCAGGCTTTCCGAATCGCGGTGAATCGCATCACCGGCGAAATCGTGATCCTGCAGAGCGTTCACGGCTGCGACGGCGGCGTGATCATCAATCCGATGCAGTGTCGCGCGCAGGTCGAAGGCGCGATCGCACAGGGTGTCGGCTGGACGCTTCAGGAAAAGATGGTGTTCGACGACAGCGGACGCATGATCAATCCGAGTTTTCGCAACTATCGCATTCCGGCCTATGCCGACGTGCTCGACCGCCCCGAAATCTATTTCGCAAAAACGCACGACGCGTTCGGTCCGCTCGGCGCCAAGTCGATGAGCGAGGCGCCGATCTATCCGATCGCGCCGGCGCTCGCCAATGCGCTGACTGACGCCACCGGCATCCGCTTCCACGACTCGTCGCTGACCCCCGATCGCATCTATCGACGGATTTTCGAGAGCACCGACAAAAAGAGCGGGTGAGGGTGAGATGAAGCGCGCTTTGCAAGTCCTCGCCGCGGCCGGGATGCTCTGCGCGATCTGTATGTTCTCGTCGTTGCCGGGCGACGCATCCGGTGCCGACGCTGTCCCGCAGCCTCTATCGTCATCGAGTCCGGCCGCATCAAGCACGCCATCGTCGTCGATAGCGAAAGCGACCTCCGGCGATAACGTCCAACCGATCAGCGCCAACCCGGGCGCTTCCAACATGATTCCCGGAACAGGCCGGCTGGGTAGCTTGATCGGACTCGACAATATTCCCGGCGTTCGCGTCGGCGGCTTGTGGATCGGCAATGCGGACTACCTGTTCACCGGTGGAGTAAAGCCGCGGACCTGGAGCTTCAACAGCCTGCTCTTTCTAAACTTGAATATCGACCTGGAAAAGCTGGCCGGCATTCCGGGCGCGTCGATGGACGCCGAGATGATGCAGTTCAACGGCGAGGACGCCAATGGCAAGGCAGGCGTCATCACCGCATACGACGGGCTGTCGGGCCCGAAGCCGTTCGTTCGCACCGAGCTGTACGAACTCTGGTGGCGCCAGAGCCTGTTCGCCGACAAGCTAGTGATTCGAGTAGGCAAGACGACGCCCCCCGCCGACTTCAACAACGTCACGCGCGCCGTTCCCACCTCGGACATCAGTCTCAAGGTCCCTGCCGTTTCGGGACTCATCTACACGCCGATCTTCAAGAACCCGACGCTGATTGGCGTGTCGCCGGGATACTACAACACTGCGTATGGGATAACCGCGAACTTCGCGCCGACCAGAAATTTCTATCTGACCTACGCCGTCTACGACGGAGCGTTGAGCAGAGGCATACAAACCGGACTGCGAGAAGGGCCGGTCTTCAATGGACACTATTTCACGATCGGCGAGGCCGGCTATGCGTGGACTCTTGGCGAGCACAAATTGATCGGAATTGTCGCCGCTGGCGGATGGGCGCAAACCGGCGAGCTGTACGGTCCCGGAACAAGTCAGAACGGCTCCCAAGGGTTTTACACTTTCGGATCGCAGCGCCTATGGAGGCGTCACGAAGGCGTCGACAACAGCGGCATCTCGGCCTTCTTCCAGTTCGGCATCAACGACTCGCGCACGATGATCGCCAACGAATATTTCGGCGCCGGCTTTACCGGCTTCGGTCTGATTCCTCACCGTCCGGTGGATTCAATCGGCACCGGACTGGCGTGGTCGTGGCTGAATCGGCGCTATAGCTTTCGCAGCAACGAGGCGATCCTGCAGACGTACTACCAGATGCATCTGATAAGCACTTCTTTCTTCGAGCCTGTGATCAGCTACATCCCCAATCCCGGCGAAAGCAGGCGCACACAAGGTGCCGTCGCGATGACTGCGCAGGTCACGGTCCTGTTCTAGGAGCGACGCTACTTTATGTCTTCGATCGTAGCCGGACCTTCGCCCTGGCTCGGATCGATCCTGAAAGGCCATTCGGTGGAATGGAACGGCACCGCAGGCGGCAAAAACACCGGGATGCCGTACTTCTTATCCTCTTCCGCTATCGCTTTGCGCCCGTCACCGCCCATCAGCTCGTAGTCCATCAGGTAGTAGTTGCCGAAAAACACCTGGCCGACCGAGCGATCGGCGACCGTCCGAATAAGCACGTCGAACATTTGATCCGGAGTCGTGATAAACTGTGGCGTCTCGAACAAAAACAGCCGCGTGTTCATCGCATCCTTGCCGAAGAACTGCGCCATCGTGCTGAACAGGACATTGTTCTGGCGCGCGACGTAGAGTGTATTGCTGACGCCATAAGTCTTGTCCCAATCCGCACCTAGCATCTCTTTCCAATCCTTTAGCACCTTCATCCAGTGTTCCACCTGAGTGGTTGCGCCCAGCCAGACATTCTCCGCGAGGAAAGGTTTCACTTCCTTCGCGTAATTCTGGATGTCCGCAAAAGTGTAAGTCCCTTTGCTGAGGCACGCGTCCATGAACTTGAGATTGCTGGCAAGGACCTTGCGCTGGTTCTCTCGCGCGTCGGCGGTTAGATCGAGCGTATCAAGACTGTCGAGCGCGGTTTGATTCGCCGCGCGGAAGGTAATCATCGGACCCTTCCACGACTGATCCGAAACGGTGCCGAGATGAGCGCCGACGAGCTCGAACGTCGCCAGCGCCGAATGTCCCACCGACTTGTAAATCTGATAGCGAATCGGTACCTGCGGAGCCTCGACCGGCGGCTGGCCCGGCCTGAAGAGCATGAGTTTTCCGCCCTGGTTGCTGAATAGCGCCATGATCACCGGATGTTCCGCGCGGAAATTTTTCTGAAATTTGGTCTGCGCGTCGTCGTACAGCCCGAACATTGCGATGTCCAGCGCGAGCAGATTATTCTCGGCGACCTGCGATTTGGCCTCCGGGGCAGTCTTGCCAACGATCACGTCCATGTAGTCGGGCAGATCGGATCCGCTCTGAGCGTTGGCGCGAGCGCCGATCGCGAAATTGATAGCCAACGAAAGAGCGAACGCGATTAGATAACGAAATGTGAATTTGCGCATCAGCATTCATACAGCGGAGTCGTGCGACTTCACAATCACCCGCCGGGCGCAAATTGTTACAGAGAGAACAAATTCACCGAACGATCATATTGCCTGAAACAAGAGCACGAACAACGCCAGCCCGCCGACCACTGCGCCAATCCCGAGCGCTTCGTTCTTCCAATCGCGGACCGGACCGGCAAGCCAGAAATTGAGAAATTGGCTCACCCGCGGCATCACCAGGTAGGTGAGCAATCCGCACGAGAGAATATTTCCGATCAGCATCTGTTCCGGAAACGGTAGTCTATGCCAAAGCGGAGTCAGAAAATTCAGCACCATCACTGTGGGATACAGCGCGAACAGTACCGACATTGCCTGCTTCCACCGCGGCGGCACCCTGACCATCGCTTCAGGCCCGCGATTCAGCGCGAACCATCCTTCGAGGCCGGTCACGCGATGCGCGTGCATGCTCTCGACGATCGGATCGAGTTCGTTCAGCAGCGCCTCGCGTTCCTTCGACTCCATCCAATGATTGAGATGATCGACGTTGTCGTACCGCACAATATCCACCCACTCATTCTGAAACGTGCCGTGCGGCTTGAAGAACTCAGTCGCGAGATAGCCGGGGTAGTGCGTCTGCGCGTCGATCGCTTTGCGCCGCCACGCGAGGTAGGCGTCCACTTTGTCCTTGGCGATGCGATGCGTAAAAACCGTCGCAACTGGTGGCTCGGCGTTGTCGTCGCTGGCCAGCAGCAGCATGTGCGAGGGCTCCGACAGGCAAGCTTCGATTCGCGCCGCAAGTTGCGTGCGCTCAGGACTCTCCATCCATCGCTTCATCGCCTGATTGGATTCGAGACGGAAGATCGCCACCCATTCCGCTTGCATGCCGGGGATCGGACTAAGCACTTCGGTGCCGACGAAGCCGGGAAATTTGCGAGCCGCGTCTGTAATCGCAGTCTGCGCCGCCAGGTATTCCTCGGCCTTGTGAGGATGCACCAGATGGGACGCGATCGCAGTGGCCGGCTGCGGAACGCGCGCCGCGCCCGATTCGTTTGAGTCATTCATAACAGCTCCGATTGGCGACGCGTGCGCCGCTCATCATTTCAACATCGTTATTGCGTATACCGGCATGCTCGCGCTACCGTCGCGCGCGTCAAGGAGATCCGCCGAGAAGTGCGACCACTCCTTTTTGTTTAGACGAATCCAGGAGTCAGATGAATGACTAGAAAAAAAGCGTGGTGCGCGAGCGTCATCGTCGGTATCGGAATCCTCAGTTGGATTTTCACTCCAAACATGGAAGCCGCGACGGACGACTCGGCGCAAGTCAAACAGTTATCGATTGACTACAGGACTGCACTTCTGAATCGCGACATCAAATTTCTAACCTCAGCCGTCGCCGACGACGCCGTGAATGTAGGAACCGACGGCCGGCCGTTCGATCGCCAGGCGCTTATCGCGAAGATCGCGGATCCGTCCTTCTCGTACAAGAAAATCGAGGTCGAAGGGCTAGTGGTCCAGGTGGTGGGCGATATCGCTATGACTCGTGGAGCCGCAGCCGTTGCGATGGAGTCATCCGGCAAAGGCGTGACCGATGACTTCAGGTTCGTCAGGATATGGCAGCGCCGCTCGGGAAAATGGCAGGTGATCTATTTTCAAGCGACCCATGTCCAGGGCTTGAAAACTGGCGATTCGACGACCATTCGCGACTGAGGACTTACTCGGCTAAAGGTTGATGGTCACTCTCTTCAAAAGGCCTTTGATTTTCAATAGTTTTAGCCTTGCGCGAGAGTGGCGGAATGGCAGACGCGCTGGACTTAGGATCCAGTGCCGCAAGGCGTGGGGGTTCAAGTCCCCCCTCTCGCACCACCATCGACAGGAACGCAGACCAACACGACTATTGGCCGGTCAGACTGCTTGGTTCGCGGTCATACTCAGAGTAAGTTGCATATAACACATTGTAGGTAGGTGACATCGATGCGCGTGCGGATCGGGTTGGCCGCATTGTCGGCCGTTTGCTTGTTGAGTGGTTGCGCGACTGCATATCAGCCCGACGGTATCTCGGGCGGATACGCCGATCAGCGGCTGAACGCTAACACCGAGCAAGTTTCTTTCCGCGGCGATCGATTTACCTCGCCGGAAAAGCTTCACTCCTATCTGTTCAGAAGGTGCGCGGATTTAACCGTCCAGAATGGGTACAGCTACTTTGAATTGGTAACGCCGATTGAAAGCAGTGCCAATGTTGCCGGGGCGAAAGTGGATGACCAGTTCAGCGTCAGCACGACGATCAAAATGTTCAATGGTATAGACCGGGCGTCTGGAGCTCGTGCCTACGAAGCAGCGGCCGTGATTAGAAGCAATCCAGTCAATGAAGGCGAGGCTGCAGAAGCGTTGCCCAATCCCAGTCTTTCAGAAGGAGCCAACCGGGCGGCGGCGAGTAAAGCATCGAATACAAACATCGTATCCGCCGCACGCATTCCTGTCGCGAATCCGAACGAGCTGACCAACGATCCGCCGCCATTCGATCATTTCTAAGGGCGGATGCGGAGCGCTCGCCGAGTTGCGAGCGCCCCGCTCTACGTATGCGTCTTATTGTTCTGGCACCAGTTCGACGCGACGATTCTGAGCGCGTCCTTCCGCCGTGTCGTTGGTCGCCACGAAGTTAGTCTTGCCGTATCCGTGCGGATGCAGCCGGCTCTCCGGGACTCCAGCGTTGGCCAGGTAGTCCACGACCGCATCGGAGCGCCGATCGGACAACCTCAAGTTGTAATTCTCGCCGCCGATCGCATCGCAGTATCCGTTCACGTCGATGTCGACGTCGGGATTGGCCTTGAGTGTTGAGGCGGCCTCGTCCAGCACGGCCGCATCGCCGGGACGGATCTTCGATTTGTTGAAATCAAAGTGCACGCCGCGCAGCACCAGCTTCTCCTTCACCGGAGGAGGAGGCGGTGGTGGTGGCGGAGGCGGAGGTGGCGGCGGAGGTGGTGGCGGAGGCGGCGGCTGAACGATCGGATCGCAAATATAATGACCCGCGACTCCGCCGATTACCGCGCCGATTCCCGCACCGGCTACTGCTCCCGCAATGATTCGCGACTGCGAGCCATCTTTGCCTTCGCTGGCCTCGCCGATACCGTAGCCGGCTCCCGTGCCGATTAACGCACCCAAGGCGGCGCCGTAAACGGTGCACCGACCCAACTCGCGTTGCTGCGCGCATCCGCTTACAAACAGCGCGATGGCGGCAACTGCCGGCAACAGCAATGACGATACACGCGATCGAATGTTCATGTCCCCTCCCAAGAGCGATCTATGGCGCCGCTGAGCCGGTCCTCGATGTCCGCGCAATGCGAACACCCACGGCTCGACGACCGGCGTCACCCTAGTTCAGGTTCATGTCGGAACAATTAGTCGGGGGTTAATAGAATGTGACGTGAAGGGCCAAATCGCGCGCAGTCGTGGAAGTTGTCAACAGAGCGCTTCCGATTCGCTAGATGGTCAGGCTCTGCGCTTCCCATAGCGCGCGGAAGCGGCAGTCGCGTATCGCGCTCAGCGACGACCAATCGCCCGATTCGACCACCTTGCCGTCTTCGATGACGATCAGATCAGTATCCACTCATCGCGAGCAGGGGGCGGACTTCGGTGTCGAAGCGGTCGAGGAACTTTGCGAGCGGGTCGCTGCCGAGTGGGCTTATCAGGATTTCGCTGACGCCGATTGCGGCGAAGCGGTTCAGGTAGTCGGCGATTTCGGCGGGCGGGGCCAGGATGCCTTCGACGTAGCCGCCGGTGTCGGTCCATTTTGGCGCGAAGCCCAGGTACACGCGATGGCTGATCGAGAAGGCGTCGAGGTTGCGGCTGCGGCGCGCGGCGAGATCGCGAATCCATCCGATTCGTTCTGCGACCTGGTCGGGATTCATCCGCGTTCCATGCCATCCGTCGCCCAGCTCGACGGCGCGGCGGATTGCGCGGCGGCTGATGCCTCCGACCCAAATCGGGATGTTGCCGGCGGCGGGGCGAGGGCCGAAGCGCATGCCCTCGAGATTGAAGAACTCGCCGTGGAATTCCGGCGTCGGCGACGACCACGCCGCGCGCATCAGCTTGATTGCCTCGTCGGTGTACGCGCCGCGCTTTTCGAACGATACGCCGAGCGCGCGGAACTCCGCTTCGAGCCATCCGCTGGCGACTCCCGCGACGACGCGGCCTGACGACAGTCGGTCGAGCGTCGCGAGTTCTTTCGCGAGATGAATCGCGTTGCGATATGGGATGACGATCACGCTGGTCGCGAGTTTGATCCGAGTGGTGAGCGCGGCGACGTAGGCGAGCGTCGCGATCGGTTCCAATATTTCGATCGGAGGGAGGCGTCCGCCCGATTCGGGCACTACCAGATGGTCGCTGACCCAGATTGATTCGTAGCCGGCCTGTTCGGCGCGCACGGCGGCGCGTGCGATTTCGTCGGGAGCGCGCGCCGATCTGAGGCAGGTGAAGTCCGATTTTCGTGATCGTTCTCCTGTTTCAGGCCCAGGCGGCGAGTGACGAGGCTGTTCTATGACATTGGAAAGTCGAAGTACAGTTTTTGACTGCTGTCGGGGATGACGCGATTTCTGAGAACCGGAACCCCTGGCCCCTTCCCGAGCGCGAAGCTGTCCGGAGGCCAGGAGTAAGTCCTTCCGCTCGCGTTGCTCGGGCGTCAGGATGACAGAAAGAAATTGCCGTTGCTCGCTTCCGTCAGGATGACCGACTCTGGCAACTGTGAATTGTGAAAGAAATGCACGCACCTACGGGCGAGAATTTAGGCAGCTTGAGCGAAATATTAGGCTACTGAAACATTTCTAGTCACGGCGGACCAAATCTTGCTCCCCCTCAAAGCGCTCGCTGGGGCGGGCTTGTAGGTGGGGTGTAGGACAATTCATCTACCCAACGTAGGGCGATGCTCGCAAGGACGAGTCTTACGTGAAGGTCGCAGTGTGTTCGTGAACTGCGAAGCAACTATCCGCGTCACTGGTTAGCCACGAAGGACGCGCACCGGTTTGTGGGAGGCGAACGATGAAACTCAAAGTCACAAATGCGGCAGGTATTCTGTCATCGCGGTCTTTTCTGTTGGTGCTGCTCACCTTCGGACTTGCAGTCGCCGGCGGAACGGGCACGTATCGCGCGGCGACGACGCATTCGGCGCTACCGCTGCAAATCAATGTACTGTCGAACCGCGCCGACCTGGTCTCGGGCGGCGACGCGCTGGTTCAGATTGCTATTCCCACCGGCGTTAGTCCGGCATCGGTGAAGGTCACGCTCGGCGCCAATGACATCACCAAGGAGTTTGCGGTGCGTCCCAACTCCCTCTACGAGGGGCTGGTCATCGGCCTGGTGAACGGAGCGAATGTTCTAAAGGCGACCGCGAAGGGCGCGGGATCGGCGGCAATCACGATCACCAACCATCCAAATGGCGGCCCGGTTTTCTCCGGGCCGCAGATTCAACCGTGGCCATGCCTGGCCGGGGCCACCGACGCGCAATGCAATCAGCCGGTCACCTACCAATACGAGTACGAGGATGTTCTGACGAATCAATTTGAGACCTACGATCCGAACAATCCGCCCACACCCGGCACCGTGGCGATGACTACAACCGATCAGGGCATGACGGTTCCGTTTATTGTTCGAGTCGAGACCGGCGCCCAGGATCGCGGGCAGTATTCAGTCGCGGTGCTGTTCGATCCAACCAAGGGCTGGCAGCCGTGGGCGCCGCAGAAAGCGTGGAACGGCAAGACTTACGTGACCGGAGGAACAGGATGCGGAGAGCATCATGGTGAGACCACTCCGCCAAGCGTGTTGGACAACGACGCGCTGGGCCGCGGCTTCATGGTCTGGTCGACGGCGCTCGATCACAACACGCAGAACTGCAACCTGGTGGTTCAAGCCGAATCGCTGATGATGGCCAAGGAGCACATCGTCGAGACCTACGGACCGATCCGTTACACAATCGGCAGCGGATGTTCCGGCGGATCGATTTATCAGCAGCAAGCGGCGAACGACTACCCGGGAATTTTCGACGGGATTCTTCCGAACTGCAGCTTCACCGATTCCTGGTCTACCTCAATTGAGGTCGTGGATTGCAGGCTGATGGTGGACTACTTCGACAATCCCAATATGTGGGGCACGGGCATCGCCTGGACCTCGACCCAGGAAGCGGCCGTCGAAGGAGAACCGGGACCCAACATCTGCGAGTCGTGGATCAATGTTTACGGTTTCGATGAGGGCGGCAATCCCAGGGAGGTCACTACAGGGCCGGGCCTGTACGATGCTGAAGACTTCCAAAGCTGTAACGTGCCCGCGGATGAGGCCTACGATCCGCAGACGAACCCCAAAGGCATCCGATGCGATCTTGCCGACTATATGATCGACGAACTCGGCGCGCGGCCGCAGGACGGATTCGCAAACCGTCCGGCTGACAACGTCGGTGTGCAGTATGGTCTGAATGCGCTGATGGCGGGCGCGATCACGCCGGCGCAATTTGTCGATCTGAACGTAAAACTCGGCAGCCGGGATATCGACTACAACCCGGTTCCTCAGCGCACGCCAGCCGATCCTCCGGCGATACCAATTGCCTATCGCGGCGGACTCTTCAACGAAGGGAACAACATGACACTCCCGATCCTTGATATACGCGGGCATGATGTTGAGGAGATTCACACCGACTATCACAGCTATGAGATGCGCGCGCGGCTGGATCGATCCAACGGCAATCACGACAACCAGGTCATCTGGACCGGCCCGGCGCCTCTGGCCGGCGATGCGACGTTCGCCTCGATGGTGGCGGGATCGTTCTCGTCGCCATTTGCGTTCGCAGGCGCTGACGGTCATGGACAATTGGCTGGCGGCGATCGCGGCGGACAAGACCAATGTGCCGCTTGCGCAAAAGGTCGTAAACGACAAGCCCGCCGCAGCGCACGACGCGTGTTTCGATGGGGTCGGCAACGAAATTGGCGATCAGACCGCATGCCAACTGTTGTATCCGTTCTACGCAGAGCCGCGGATTGCCGCGGGAGAGCCGTTCACCGGCGACGTCCTCAAGTGTCAGTTGAAGGCACTGGACATGGCAGATTACTACCCGATCCAGTTCACCGACGCCGAATGGACGCAGCTCCAACAGACTTTCCCGACCGGCGTATGCGACTACAGCAAGCCGGGTGTCGATCAGCAACCGACGATTCCCTGGATGAGCTATTCCAGCGGACCCGGTGGAAAGCCTTTGGGACCGGCGCCTGTATCTGCGCCTCAGTAGATCCGTATCGCCCGAGAGGATCGCAACGATTCCGCGGCAGGTCGGAAAGTCATAGTGCAGCGAGCTCATGCACGTCCGCCAGGCAGAGATACTGTCGTGCTTGCCAATCAGCGCGAGTAGTTGCGACTTGACCGGATCCTTGACCTGCGTCGCCGCCGCCTTTGCCCGGTCGTGAGCGACCGCCCGCATCTGTTGCACCTTGCCGAAACGAACCATGCCGGCTTCGGTTGGACACGGATGCGCCTCGTACCATTTGCCCGCTTCCTGGCCGATGGGGAGGTTCACCGTGTCACGATTGCCGTCGGGAGCGGTGAAATCCATGGTCATCAGATGAGTCGCCTTCATCGGGTAGGTCGCGAATTTCGATCCGGTCATTATGTTCGGTGGCAGCTTGGTGATTTTCAGCTGGAATTTCCGATTAATCGGAAGCTCGAATTGTTTCTTGATTCGGTCCTGAAGAAAATCATCGTGCTTACCGATACAGGTCAAGGTGGACGGTGCGAACAGCTGCTTCATCGCGGCGAAATCTTTCGCGGACATCGCGTCGGCGACCTTGTGCGCGAATGCCTGCTGATCCGGCGTGCCCTTCTCGGCCTCCTTCATCGCAGCCATCTCTTTGGCCGACAGAGTCGGAGCGCCATGCGGGACGGCGGCCGGCGCGCGCATCGCCCACGGCGACTCCTGCGGTTTGGGGGATTGCGGCGTATCTGACTGTTGCGCAAACGAAGGCGCGGCGAGCGCGACCGTTATCGCAAGCAATGCAAGTGTAGTTCGCAAAGACTTCAGCATCTCACTCCTCGAGCGCAGGCACCTGCTCTGAAATTTACGATGGCGAGATTAGTCTTTGTCGGGGATCGACTTCAATTGATCGAGCCATGCAATCGCTTCGCTGTCCGACGGCGCGCGCCAGTCGCCGCGCGGCGAGAGCGATCCACCCGAGCCAACTTTGGGCGCGTTGGGAATCGTGCTGCGCTTGAACTGGCTCTGCTGAAAGAACCGGTAAAGAAACGTGTGCAGATGTCCCTTGATGGTCGCGATGTCGTACTGGTTGCGGCGATCCTGCGGGATGTCCGGCCATTCGCCCGCGTCCTTGTCGCGCCACGCATTGTACGCGAGGAACGCGACCTTGGGCGGCGGATATCCGAAGCGCAAGCGTGTAGTAGAGAAAAAAATCGTGCAGCTCGTAGGGACCAATCGTCGCCTCGGTATCGTGGCTGGGATGCCCGTCCGCCGACGTGCCGGGAATCAGCTCGGGGCTGATTGGCGTCGCCAGAATCTCGAGCAGCGTCGCACTGGTCTCGCGGCCGAGGTTCTCGGTCTGCGCCAGCCATCGAATGACGTGCTGGATCAGCGTCTTCGGCACGCTCGCGTTGACGCTGTAATGCGACATGTGATCGCCGACGCCGTAGGTGCACCATCCAAGCGCAAGCTCGCTCAGGTCGCCGGTGCCGACCACGAGTCCGCCGCGCAGATTCGCCAATCGAAAAAGATGGCTGGTGCGCTCGCCCGCCTGCACGTTCTCGAAGGTGACGTCGTAAACCTGTTTGCCCTCGGCGTACGGATGCCCGATGTCCTTGAGCATCTGCATGCAGCTCGGCTTGATGTCTATTTCCTCGGTCGAGCAGCCGAGCGACTTCATCAGGCGGCGAGCCTGCTCGAGGGTTCGCGCGCTGGTGGCGAACCCGGGCATCGTGACGGCGAGAATTTTCTTGCGCGGCGTGCCGAGACGATCCATCGCGCGCGCGCATACCAGCAGTGCGTGCGTCGAATCGATCCCGCCGGACACGCCGATGACCACGCGATCGAGGCCGGTTGAGCGCAGACGCGTCGCGAGGCCCTGGACCTGGATGTCGAAAACTTCGGCGCATCGCTCGTCGCGCGTCGCGGGATCCGAAGGCACATAAGGAAATCGTTCGTAGCGCCTCTGCAACGGTATCTTTCCGCGCCGCGGCAATTCGCTTGAAAATGAAATCCGCCGAAAGCGTCGGATTCGCTCATGCTCGCGCTGAGCGCTGTCGCCGAAGGTGTTCTGCCGCATCCGCTCCTGCGACAGCCGCTCGAGATCGAGCTCCGCGCAAATCACTTGCGGCTGATCCTTGAAGCGCTCGGACTCGGCCAGAATGTTGCCGTTCTCAGCGATCAGAGCGTGCCCGTCCCACGCGAGGTCGGTCGTCGATTCACCAACGCCGGCCGCCGAGTATGCGTACGCCGCGAGGCATCGCGCGGATTGGCTCGCGACCAGCGAGCGACGATAGTCGGCCTTGCCAATCGTGATGTTCGACGCCGACAGATTCAGCAGCACAGTTGCACCGGCCAGCGCCGCGTACGATGACGGCGCAATCGGCACCCACAGATCCTCGCAAATTTCGGCGTGGAAGGTGAGCAGCGGCTGCTCCTCGTGCTGGAAGATTAGATTGTTGCCGAACGGCACACTCGCGATTCCCGGCGAGATCGATCTCGTCGCGGGTCGCGGCATCGGCCGAGGTGAATTGCCGCGGCTCGTAAAATTCGCGGTAGTTCGGCAGATTCGTCTTCGGCACGACGCCGAGAATCTTCCCGCGATGAATCACGACGGCGCAGTTAAACAGATGATTGTCTATCTGGAGCGGCGCGCCAATCACGCTGACAATGGAAAGCTTCGACGTCGCTTCGACCACCGCCGCGATTGCGTCGAGGCACGAGTCGAGCAGCGCGCGCTGCTGGAACAGGTCGTCGCACGAGTAGGCCGTTATCCCCAATTCGGGAAACAGCGCGAGCATCGCCTTGCGCTCGGCGGCATCCCGGATCAGCGCGATGGTGTGCTCGCTGTTGTAGGCAGGATCGGCGACGCGAACCGACGGAACACCAACGGCGATCCGCACGAAATCGTGGTTGTAAAGATTGAAAAAGTTCCCGTTCCTGGTCACATCGGTGCCCGCCTACCAAGACTGTGCCGATTGTAGGCGTCCCGTACAAGATTGCCGATCGGCACGCTCCGCCGTTTGCGGAGGCGGATTTATTCCTCCTGCCGCTCGACGAACGCCTTGAGCCTGAGTATCGCCGCGTCCCAATCCTGCGAAATCTGGTCAATGTAACGCCGCGCTTCGGTGAGCCGCCTCGTCTGCAGCTCCCAGATGCGTTCGCGGCCGACGCGAGCGCTGCGGGTCAGCCCCGCCTCTTCCAGGGCATGCAGATGTTTCGTGATTGCCTGGCGCGAGACGGAGGCACCGTTGGCCAACTGCACGATCGACAGCGGCCCATCGCCGCACAGCCGGGCGACGATGTGCAATCGAGTATCGTCGCCCAGCGCGGCGAAGATCGGCGCGGCGTCGGCAAGTTTCTCAATGCGTTCGGTGCTTGTGCGCATACGCAACCTCTGAGTTGCGCTTACACTTACACTGTTCCAGACAAACCGCAACCCCACGGTTGCATTCCGAATCAGCTCGCATGCGCCGTGGTTGGGGTGCGTCGGCAGACTTCGAGAAAGATCCGGGATTCTTTGCTTCGCTCAGAATGACACAAGAGCTTCGCGCTGAAGGACATAAGGCGCAGACAGGCGGCAAATCTACTTACTTTTCAGCCACTTAGCTCAATTCCGCCATCCCGTTCAATTCACTGAACAAATTGTTCAGTCGAACGTAACGCCTAATTTAATGAAGGGGCCAACAGAGTAGGAGGAACGGTGATGCTATCGACACTTTATCACGATTTCTTTGCCCCGGCGGACGACTTCCGGCCAGCCAAAGACCTCAAAGGCCGGCTCGGCGATCAGCTCGACGAGATCGCGGTCTTCGCCCTGGTGGCAGTCGCCGTCTTCTACATCGCAGCCGCAAGCTGCTGGTTCATTTTATAAAGGCGTCAATCCCCCGAGCGCGCCCTGGCGGGGTGGTTTGTGATGAACGGATCCCCCGCCAGGAAAATTAAACGCGAACTGGGGAATTAGAAAACTTCTCACTTCGAGTCCTCACGCCCGCCGGTGCGTTCCCAAAGGGGGGCACGCACCGGCGGGCGTTCTTCTTTGTTGTGCAAATGTACCCTCGCCTTCCTTGTCCGGCGTGCCGATCACTGCAATAAGAAGAGAGCGACACCGGCTCCCGCACCGGGTCGAACCCCGTCGAGGAGGACTCGCGATGTCATCAAGCTCAGCCGCGAACGGAAATGGAACCCGGCGCGTCGTGCCCGCGAAATTCGCGCACGCCGTGCTCGCCACCAAGCAATTTCAGCCGATGGTCGATTGGTACACTACCGTGTTGCAAGCCGAGATCGTTCACAGCAACGGCATGCTCGCATTCATGACCTACGACGACGAGCATCACCGCATCGCAATCGCCGCGGTGCCGGGGCTCGAAGACAGACCATGCCACGCGGTCGGACTCGACCATCTGGCGTACACCTACTCCAATCTCGGCGACCTGGTTTTCACTTACGAACGGCTCAAGCAGGCGGGCATCCTGCCGGTCGTGACGATCAATCACGGACCGACGACGTCGCTGTACTATCGCGATCCCGACGGCAATCGCGTCGAGCTGCAAATCGACAATTTCGATTCGGTCGAGGAGCTGAAGGGATTTTTCCAGAGCGACGCGATGCAGAAGAATCCGATTGGGGTGAGCTTCAATCCCGACCAACTGGCACACGACTTTCACGCGGGCGTGCCGGAGTCCGACCTCAAGAAATACGACGTGACCAAGGGCCTCGATCCGGAAACGATGCGGCGGCTGATGGGCACCAATCAATAGTTCGAAATAATCAAACCGAACGAACGATAGCGGCTGGAGTCGAATGAAACTTGCGACATTCACCCATGGCGGCACGACGCGGATTAGGCGTCGTCGTCGAAGACTCGATAGTTGATCTCGCCGCGGCGACCACCGAATTGCCGCGCGAGATGATCGCGTTTCTAATCGCGGGACCGCGCGCGATTGACCGCGCGGCCGCGGCGGCGAAGGATTCCGCGCATCGGATTGCGCTGTCGAGCGTCAAGCTCGAGGCGCCCATCGCGCGGCCGCCGGAGTTTCTCGCCATCGGGCTCAACTACGCCGATCACGTCGAAGAGACGAAGATGAAGCGGCCCGAGTTTCCGATGTTCTTCAACAAGCAAACGAGCTGCGTGACCGGCCCGGGCGATCCGATTCATCTGCCGCGCGCGTCGTCGGCGCTCGATTACGAAGGCGAGCTGGGATTCGTGATTGGCCGGCGATGCCGTCACGTGTCGCGGGATCGCGCTCACGAGGTAATCGCCGGATACGTGATCGTGAACGACGTCAGCGTGCGTGACTGGCAGCGCCGTTCGCCAACGATGACGTTGGGCAAGTCGTTCGACACGCACGGGCCGATTGGACCGTGGATGGTAACGCCGGACGAGATTGGCGATCCGCACAAGCTGGACCTGAAGACGTTCGTGAACGGCGAGCAGCGGCAGCATTCGAACACCAGCAACCTGATTTTCGACTGCTTCGCGCAGGTCGAAACGCTCTCGACGGTCTTCACCCTGCTGCCGGGGACGATCATCTCGACCGGCACGCCGGGCGGAGTTGCAGCGGCGATGAATCCTCCCAAATGGCTCAAGGCGGGCGACGTGGTGCGAATCGAGATCGAGAAGATTGGCAAGCTCGAGAACAGGGTGATCGAGGAGCCAGCGAGCACCGATTCAATCTAAGCCGCGTCGGCCCCCGCCGACGTTGCCAGACTTTTGGCGTTTCATCGGCAAAATTTCGTCGCGCGCAAATCCTCTCTCAAAGCCGCCAGCGATCGCTCGAAGCGAGCAATCGCGCCGGACACTTAGCCATACTCCCTGGAGTCTTGAACTAGCTAGCCGTCGCGACCAACGCCGCCGCGAGAGCACGTTAATGACAAGCGATGAACGGAATAAGTAGCGTGAGCGACAAACATGTTGCAGCAACTCTACAAATTGTAGTGCCGGGTTGACGCGACCGACTAGATGCGCAGCGTATACCTTGCGGTATTATCAAATAGCTTGGTGGCACATTGATTGCTCACTCTTCCATCAAGGAGAGGCGGTTCGGATGGGCGGGATGTAAGTATTAACGCACCTTGGGGAGGGCGCGAAGATGCTGCCAAATGCGTCGAATGGGCTCCGCACGTCGGAACATCAGATTAACCAGGCAAGACCTTCGCACCCTGGAGTGCTGAGCCGTCTCCTCCTTAGATTTCGCCCGCCTTGGCATTCCGACTACTTTTTCCAGAAGCCGCGGCGTGCGATCGACCGCGACCTGCAAGAGCAGTGGCCGACCGACTATCCACTGTAAGATAAGGCTTTCGCACACACGTCGGGCGACCGTTTGGTCCAGCGTTACCTTCGGACACGCGATACCTGTTAAATAGCGTGTCGCGACCGCCATCGTGACGGAAAATCCAACGCTGGAGAATCGAATGAAAATTTACGACTATAAACTCGCGCCCAATCCGCGGCGCGTGCGCGTCTTCCTGGCTGAAAAAGGGATCAGCGTACCGCTCGAGGAAGTCGATATCTTCAAGGGCGTCAATCGCCAGCCGGACTTCCTGAAGAAGAATTCGCTCGGCGGGATTCCGGTGCTCGAGCTCGATGACGGCAGGCACCTCGCCGAGAGCGTCGCGATCTGTCGCTACTTCGAACTGCTACACCCCGAGCCCGCACTGTTCGGCAAGGGTGCTTTCGATCAGGCCAGCGTAGAAATGTGGAATCGACGCATCGAGCTGGCGCTGTTCGTGCCGGTCGGAATGGTCTGGGGGCATTCGCACGAACTGACGCGCGCGCGGATCAAACAAATTCCCGAGATGGGCGAGCAGTCGCGCAAGGTCGTCGAGCAGCGGTATCAGTGGCTCGACCGCGAGCTCGACGGCAAGCAGTTTATCGCCGGCGACAAGTACTCAATCGCGGATATCACGGCGATGGTCGTCATCGACTTTGCGAAGTTCAACAATATTTCGATTCAGCCGGAGCAGAAGAATCTAGCGCGATGGCATCAGGCGGTCTCGTCGCGACCAAGCGCGACCGCATAGCCGCCGATCGCTAATCGACGCGTCCGTGGATTCCGCAGGCCGGCGCGATACCCATCCGCTCGTAGTAGCGCTGATGATATTCCTCGGCACGGTAGAACTCCGCGGTGGGAGCAATCTGTGTCACGACCGGCCGGCCGAGCTTTCCCGATTCGTCGAGGCGCCGTTTCGATTCCTCGGCGGTCTTCCGCTCATGCTCGTCCGAATAAAAGACGATCGAGCGGTATTGCGTGCCGACGTCGGGACCCTGCCGGTTAAGCGTCGTCGGATCGTGTATCTGCCAAAAGATGTCGAGCAACTGATCGAACGATACGCGGGCGGGGTCGTACTCGACCTGCACTACTTCGGCGTGTCCCGTCTTGCCGCCGCAGACCGTTCGGTAGTTGGGTTTCGGCACGGTGCCGCCCGCATATCCGACGGCCACATCGACGACGCCTTCGACCGCGCGAAAAGCCGACTCGACACCCCAGAAGCATCCCGCGCCAAATACCGCAAGTTTGTGTGTGCTGCTCATTTGCCTACTTAACGATGACTCGAGGCGCGAATCAATCCTTGCCGGTCCTCGCCGAAACCGCCGGCGCCACTGTGCGACGATCCAAACCTGTGCCATTATTCTAGCGATATGACAAGTATTATGGCGCACAATAAACTGCGATTCGCGAACCTAACCGTTATTCTCGCAGCACTTCTTTGCCTGTGGCTGCCCGCCCGGGCCGGCGCCGCGGAGATCAAGATCGCTGCCGCGTCAGACCTGACGTTCGCCTTCAAGGACGTCGCCGCGCAATTTGAAAAGCAGACCGGCAGCAGCGTGAAGCTCACTTACGGTTCCTCGGGAAATTTTTTCGCGCAGATTCAAAATGGCGCCCCGTTCGATCTTTTCTTTTCCGCCGACGTGGGCTATCCGCAGAAGCTCGAGGCTGCCGGCCTGATCGAGCCTGGCACTATCTATGACTATGCGAGCGGAAAACTTGTGATGTGGGTGCCCAACGCATCGAAGCTCGACTTGAGCCGCGGCCTACCGGCGCTGCTCGATCCCGGTATCAGAAAAATCGCGATCGCCAATCCGCAGCACGCGCCGTACGGCGTCGCAGCCGTCGCGGCGATGCGTCACGCGGCGGTATACGATAAGGTCAAAGGCAAGCTTGTGCTTGGCGAAAATATTTCGCAGACCGCGCAGTTCGTTCAATCCGGCAACGCCGACGTCGGCCTGCTCGCGCTCTCGCTCGCAGTCGCGCCTGCGATGAAGGACAGCGGACGCTATGTCGAAATTCCGTCGGCGGCTTATCCGCCGCTCATCCAGGCCGGCGCGATTCTGAAATCATCGCGCAACAAGGAATTGGCAAAGCAGTTCCTTAAATTTCTCAAGGAACCCGGAACCGTTGCGCTGATGGAACGATACGGCTTCTCGATTCCCAGAGACGTTGCCGCGGATCACGGCGACCGCGAAACGTTGGCGCACTGACCGCCGATGGATTGGCGCGCGATCTTTCTGACGCTGCGGCTCGCGCTGGTCGTTTGCTCAACTCTGCTGATAGTCGGGACGCCCATCGCTCTGTGGCTCAGCTTCACACGCTGGCGCTGGAAATTTTTCGTCGAATCCATCGTCGCGCTGCCTCTCGTGCTGCCGCCGACCGTGCTCGGCTTCTACGTACTGGTCGCGATGGGTTCGCACAGCCCTTTCGGCCGCTGGTATCAATCATTCACCGGCCATGCGTTACCGTTCACGTTCGAAGGCCTGGCGATCGCGTCGGTCATCTATAGTCTGCCCTTCGCGGTGCAGCCGATGGCGGCGGCGTTCTCGCAGGTCGATCGCGATCTGATCAACGCGTCGTCGATACTCGGCGCGTCTCGATTCCGCACATTCCTGCGCGTCGTGCTGCCGCTTTCGATCACTGGCGTCGTCACCGGTTTCGTACTGAGCTTCGCGCACACGCTTGGCGAGTTCGGCGTAGTGCTGATGGTCGGCGGCAACATCCCGGGCGTCACGCGAACCGTTTCGATCGCGATTTACGATCAGACGCAGGCACTCGACTATGCCGGGGCCAATCGCATGGCGCTTTTGCTGTTGGCGTTCTCGTTCGTCACGCTGTCGATCACCTATTCGCTCAACCGGCGGGTCTGGGCAGTCTGGCCGATGAGCCGCTAACATCGCGCCAACGATGGCATCCGGGAAATGTTTGTCCGTGCGTATAACGCATCGGCTGTCGAACGCCTTCGCGCTCGACGCCGCGTTCGAAGCATCTGCAGGGTTCACGATGATCCTGGGACCTTCGGGCGGTGGCAAGACGACGCTGCTGAATTGCATCGCCGGGTTTCGCGCGGCCGGATAGCGGCCGGATAACACTCGGCGCGCGGGTGTTGTTCGATTCGGACGGTCGCATCGACACGCCGGTGCCGGGGCGTCATTTGGGCTACGTCTTTCAAAGTCTGGCGTTGTTTCCCCATCTGACGGTCGCGCAAAACGTCCAATACGGAATCGCGAAACTGCCCGCCGACGAGCGCCGAGCACTCATGATGTCGATACTAGAGTCGTTTCGTATCGCGAATCTGATCGCGCGCAAGCCCGGTGAAATCTCCGGCGGTGAACGTCAACGCGTAGCGCTTGCGCGCTCGCTGGTTACGAATCCCGCCGCGCTGATGCTCGATGAGCCGCTTACGGCGCTCGACAACGCAACCAAATCTAAAATCCTCGACGACCTGCGCGCGTGGAACGCAGCCCACGAGATTCCAATCCTGTACGTGACCCATTCCCCCGAAGAAGCTTTCGCACTAGGAGAGCGGGTAATAGTCCTGGAAGATGGTCGCATCCTTGCCCAAGGAATGCCTCAGTACGTTCTGACCACCCCGCGCCACGAAACAATCGCGCAGGTAGTAGGTTTCGAAAATGTCTTCGATACGACCGTGCGAGCAATCGCGGAAACCCAGGGCACAATGCTATGCCAACTGGATGGCAGCGCGACTCAACTGGAGGTCCCACTAGGCCACGCGGAGCCAGGAGCGCGAGTAAGAATAGCAATCCGCGCCGGCGACATCATGCTAGCGTCCACTCATCCGCAAGGCCTGAGCGCTCGCAATTCTTTTCAGGGAAGTATCCAGTCAATCCGCCGCGAAGGAGTACGGGTAGTAGTAACGATAGAAGCAGGCGCAATCTTCGAGGCACACCTGACTCCAGGAGCTATCGATTCGTTGCAATTGGAACCCGGAAAGCAAATCTGGCTGGTTATCAAGACCTATTCGTGCCATCTGGTCGAGCCTTCGCCGAATTAGGGACGCGCCTCTTAGCCGACGCGATCGCCCGCGGCGAACACTGAATCGAGTGCGGGGCGGCGCCGATCTGTCAACACTCTGTTAGCGCGATGCCCCGCTTTCATTAACTCTGGCGCGGTGGTACAGCCGGAGACATAGACAGAGTTTTTCCAATCAAAGGAGGGAATGCGATGGCGAACCATGTCTTGAAGGGTAGCGAGCGTCGTGCGCTCGCAGGGTCTGAGTCGCTTGGCAAATGCGATCCGAACCGAGCGGCTCGAAGTTACTGTCCTGTTGCGGCATCGAGGAGGCGATGCCTTGAGTAGTCGAATCACGGATCTGCATCGCACCGGCGGATCGTCGGCGCCGATCAAACGCGAGGATTTCGCCAAGGATTTCGGCGCCAATCAGGACGATATCGATGCGGTGAAAAAATTCGCCGGTTCGCAAGGCCTGACGGTCGTGCAGGAAAGTGCTGCACGGCGGACGGTGATCCTGGCCGGCACCGTCGATCAGTTCAATCGGGCTTTCGGCGTCGAGTTGGAGCGGGTTCAACACGATGGCGGAACCCATCGCGGGCGCGTAGGCGCGATTCATCTGCCGAACGAATTGAGCGACAAGGTCGAAGGCGTTTTCGGGCTCGACGATCGCCCGCAAGCGCGACCTCATTTTCGGAGCCGCCTTCAGGGCAACATCCATTGGCGGGCGGTTTCAAACTCCTTCAGCCCGATCCAGCTTGCATCGCTGTACAACTTCGCGGCGGGCGACGGAAAAGGAGAATGCATCGGGATAATCGAACTCGGCGGAGGTTATCGGCCCGAGGACTTGCATAAGTACTTTGCGGATCTGAAAGTGCCGCTTCCAAAGGTCTCAACCGTGTCGGTTGACCACGGCAGAAACAATCCTACCGGCGATGCGAATGGCCCTGACGGCGAGGTGATGCTGGATATTGAAGTCGCGGGCGCAATAGCACCGGCGGCGCGGATCGCGGTGTATTTCGCGCCTAATACTGACCAGGGATTTTTCAACGCGATCACGACTGCGATTCACGACACCACCAACCGGCCTTCGGTGATTTCGATCAGTTGGGGTGGTTCCGAATCCGGCTGGACAACGCAGTCGATGACCGCCTTTGACCAGGCCTTTCAGGACGCAGCCACGATGGGCATCACGGTATGCGTCGCGGCAGGCGATAACGGCTCGAGCGATGGCGCCAGCGACGGATCGGAGAACGTCGATTTCCCGGCATCGAGCCCTCATGCGCTTTCATGCGGCGGCACCAGCCTGCGAGCGTCGGGAAAATCGATCGCCAGCGAGACGGTCTGGAACGACGGCGCCCAGGGTGGCGCGACCGGCGGCGGCATCAGCGGTTTCTTTAAGGTACCACCCTACCAGGAAGGTCTGAGCGCTGCGTTGACCGTGGGAGGAAAGCGAAAATTGACAATGCGTGGCGTGCCGGACGTCGCGGGCGACGCCGACGAAAACACCGGCTATGACGTGAGAGTCGATGGCAACGATACGGTGATCGGCGGAACCAGCGCGGTGGCGCCGCTGTGGGCCGGCCTGATCGCGCGAATCAATTCACACAACGGCAAGCCGGTCGGCTTCGTCAACCCGACGCTGTACAAAAGCGGAGCCGCCTTCAACCCGATTACCAAGGGCAACAACGGCGACTTCGCAGCAGCGGACGGTTGGAACGGCTGCACCGGGTTGGGAAGCCCGGACGGCAGCAGCATCGCGGCGGTACTTACGGGGAAGCCCGGGCACAAGCACGGTTGATGGTCGGAGAATTTGTCGATGGCGCTTATGCACTAACATGCGGCGCCTATGAAACCTGAACTCGAGAGGCAAGAAGGACATCCAACTTCTTGCCTCTCTCCACTTAGAGACAGTTGACCAACTCGATGTGAGTGCTATCGCCCTTCAGTTCAACGCTGCCGGGCGTGGGATTCTCTGTAGTGCATGAGTTCGCAGTCCTGGTCGTGTCACGGCATTGGCAGAAGCTGGTCGTTCTGACGCATGAGTTCCTGAACGTTCCGACGCCGCTCGACAAAGCTACTTTGCCTTTACATCCGTTGTAGATAGGGCCGGGATTTATATCGCCTGATGTTTGTATTGGAATCCGATATAGCGGTTTGAATGCTACCAGGTCGGCGACCCAATCCACTGGCTTATCCGCAACCGTCGCAACCTTGTTACCGGTGAAAGCTGGCCGATAGACCCATGCTTGCGTGGTCAGGTTTGGAAAGTTCGCAGGACCGCCGTAACCGTAGTCATTCTTGACGGCGATTCCCATGTTCGATGGCTGTTTCCACGCGCCAGATGCAAGATTCGCGTAGAAGCCCATCAAGTAATCGCCAACCTTGGTCGTCGCTACTCCGTTTGCCGTGAGTGCCATACCGTTCCCACCGTTGTTGGATGCAACGTCGAACCCGGACACATTCGAGATCACATAGGTCCTGATGTCGTAGGGTACTGTGACGAACCATCGAAACCTGTAGGGCGGATGTTCGTTCGCCTGAAAGGTCCTATAGTAGAGCACCTGGCATAGCCCGTGCGCCTGTGCCTCGCTATTTGGGATGAGTGTCCATCGGCTATCCGGCGTCGCCCAATGACAAGCGGTGGTGCTTCGCAACACTAGCTGCACCACGCCGCCCAGGTTCTGCAACGCCGGCGGATTCATTCCCAGTGCTCCAAATCCTATAAGGGCGGCGGGCCCAGTGCCGGACCAGGTCGAGACGAGTGAATCCTTTCCGGTAAACGATGCGCCGCCGATGAATTGGGCCTGTGCTGACATTGCACGCAGCACAAACGCTAGCATGACTCCCGCCAGTATTCGTCGTTTCACTAGTTGCTGGGAATCTCCTCATTGTAGACGCTGTTCCATGTCGCATAGGCGGCCGCAGAGTTACCGGGGTTGATGTAGCAAACGTGGCCGGTATATACGCGCGACGCAGGTTCGCTATTGGCAACCATCTGCACCTGAAATTCGGTACACCCACCGGCTGGAACCTGGACGGGAGCGGTCTGCGCTATCGCCGAAGGCCAATTGCCCGTCGTGTTGCATCGAAAGGCCGCCAGAGTGGTAATCGCGTCGAAATTGCAAAACTGAATGACACCCGACTGGATCTGATAGTAGCTGACGACACCGTTACCCTCGGGACCAAAGAAGCCGCCATTGTCGCCAAAAACTCCAGTCTCAGTGTTGGCTGGGAGGAACAGCGCCTGTATTGAACTTCCCCTACCCGGATGATCACCTATAGTCGTACCGGCGCCCTGAATTGTAGGAGAGATCTGCTGGACGCTGGAGCGAGACAGATAGACCCATTTCGACAAGACGTCATCATACTGGAACAGGATCTCTTCCACCGAGTAGGGGTAGGTTAGCGGAACCAGAGTATTGGCGCGATTGATAGCCCAGACCTGGAATTGAAACATATCGCCCCAGGTCGGAAGATGGCCGCCTTTGGAGTCCTGGGTTAGCCGAAGCGTAAAGAACTGTCCATCAACGCCGCCCGAACTCATCTTGATCTCTTGAGTATCTGTAAGCGTGATCCTTCCGTTACTGAATCCCGCCGGCTTGCATGTCCAGGTATTCGATGACAGCGAGCAAGCCGCGGGTCGCGACGCACCGACAATAGCGCCAGCGCCATTGGTAGGACGAGCGTGCTGCGATGTGCACGCGGCTCAACGATGCGACGAGCAGCGCGAGTATCGACGTCAGGCGAATACGAGTCATTGAACAGGTCAGCGTCCTGAAATCATTTTCGCGTTGTCAAACCATCCCAACCATTTTCCTACCGTAGTGCAAAGATTCAAAGAATCCAGCTGGTAGACTCTCTCGCGTCCCTTCTTCTTAACGCGCAGTAGTTTTGCATGTTCCAGAATTTTCAGATGGCGCGTGGTGGTCGGCCATGTGCATGAGAACCTCTCTGCTATCTGACCCGCCGTCATCGTGCCGCCACGGAAGCGCAGTACCAGCAAAATCTGGCGGCGCTGTTGGTGTGCTAGCGCATTGAAGACGGTTTCAGTTTGGCGGATTTCGGAAACGGCGACTGAAGTCACGACGCAACGACAGCGTAGTGCGGAAATTCTGTCGCCGGGCGCCCGTTGCGCGCCTCGCACATCTGTTCCATCGGCTCCCAGAGCGCGAGGACTTCGGGATGTTTATGCGCGACCTCGAGGCCGCGGTCCTTCCACGCGAACACTTCGACGAAGCATGCGGTCGTGTCAGTGTCGCGTCCTTGCAGCGCCATCCGGGGCTGCTCGTGAACCAGCCCAAGTTTTCGAAGCGTCGGCCAATGACGCGTGAGCAACGCGATAAAATCCTTCTCGCGTCCCGCTTTCACCAGATACGTACACACGACAACCTGATCGTTTGTTCTTGGCATGAACGATAGTTAGCATTTCTGCTAAATGATAATCAAGATTTTCGAATGATTACATGACTAGCGGAAGTTGGTGCCCCCTGCGGGATTCGAACCCACGGCCCCAGGATTAGGAATCCTGTGCTCTATCCATCTGAGCTAAGGGGGCGCCGCACAACTGAGAAAGTTACGCCGATGCGCGGCGCCGGCAAAGAGGACGGCGGCGGGGTGGGATTTCGCGCCGACGCGCGCTGTTGTACAAATCATTGTCCGGACTTCGATTTCGTCCAACGCTTGGCGCAGATTCGGTCTCGGCAGGAATTTGATATGGCAGACGACAAAAATTCTCTTCGCTCGAATAGCAGCGTGCTGGTCGATGGCCCTTCGCGGGCCCCGGCGCGCGCGATGCTCAAGGCCGTCGGTTTTACCGATGAAGATCTCAGCAAGCCTCTAATTGCGGTCGCGCACACATGGATCGAGATCATGCCCTGCACGGCCCATCTGCGGGATCTTGCCGAGCATGTTAAGCGCGGGATTCGCGCGGCGGGCGCTACGCCGATTGAGTTCAACACGATTGCCGTTTGCGACGGAATCTCGATGGGGACGCATGGCATGCGCGCGTCCCTGATTAGCCGCGAAGTGATCGCCGACTCGATCGAACTCACCGTGCGCGGGCATCTGTTCGACGGCGTCGTCGCAATGTCCGGATGCGACAAGACGATTCCGGCGACGGTGATGGCGCTGCAGCGGCTCGACCTGCCATCGCTGATGATCTACGGCGGATCGATTCAGCCGGGGCGCTTCGGCGATCAGCAGGTTTCTATTCAGGACGTGTTCGAAGCCGTGGGTGCGCATTCGGCGGGCAAGATGAAGCTCGAGGATCTCAAAAAACTTGAAGATGTCGCGTGCCCGGGCGTGGGCGCATGCGGCGGACAATTCACCGCGAACACGATGGCGACGGCGACTGAGCTTCTAGGAATATCGCCGATGGGTTCGAACAGCATTCCCGCGACAGACCCGAAGAAACCCGAAAGCGCCTTCCAGGCCGGACGTCTCGCGGTCGATTTGCTCAAGCGCAAGCTCAAGCCGAGCCAGATAATCACGAAGAAGGCGATCGAGAACGCGATCGCGTCGGTCGCGATGACGGGCGGCTCGACCAACGCCGTGCTGCATCTGCTCGCAATCGCGCACGAGGCGGGAATCGCGCTCGATATCGACGACTTCGATCGCATCAGCTCGCGCACCCCCCTGCTCGCAGACCTCAAGCCCGGCGGCCGCTTCCTGGCTACTGAAATGTATGCCGCGGGCGGAATTCCGCTAATCGCAAAACGCCTGAAGGAAGCGGGGCTGCTCCACGAAAACGAGATGACCGTGACTGGTCGAACCATTGGTGTCGAAGCCGACGCGGCGCGCGAAACGGCCGGGCAGGAAGTCGTCCGCGCGGTGACGAAGCCGATCAAGGAAACCGGCGGGCTGGTCATTCTGAAGGGCAACCTCGCGCCGGAAGGATGCGTGGTGAAGGTCGCCGGGCACGAACGGATGTTGCATCGCGGGCCGGCGCGCGTATTCGATTGCGAAGAGGACGCGTTCAAGGCGGTCTCCGCACAGAAAATCAAATCGGGCGACGTCGTCGTAATCCGCTACGAAGGACCGCGCGGCGCACCCGGAATGCCCGAGATGCTCGGCGTCACGGCGGCCCTGTCGGGACAGGGCCTTGGCGAATCGGTCGGACTTCTGACGGACGGACGATTCTCGGGCGCGACGCACGGCCTGATGGCCGGGCACGTCGCGCCGGAAGCGGCGGTCGGCGGGCCGATAGCGGCGGTTCGCGATGGCGACGTGATAACGTTTGACATCGCAAAGCGGCGGCTCGATGTCGCGCTGAGCGACGAAGAGATCAAGACTCGTCTCAAGAATTGGAAAGCGCCGGAGCCTCACTATAAGAGTGGAGTAATGGCGAAGTATGCGAACACTGTATCCTCATCGTCGCGCGGTGCCGTGACAAATTGAGAATGTCAGCAGAATCAGCAGCTGCTGCTGCGCGCGCGCGCGAAGCGCGCGGGCACAGCTACCGCGGAGTGGCAACGACGCTCGCGCTGCTCGCAGTCGTCCTGTGCGCGCGCATCGCGCGCGCACAGGACGACTGGCAGGTCATCGAGCGCCATACCACCTCGCAGGCGCCGGCCGAGGCCGGCGCCGACGCTGCGGCGCCCGCCGTCCCGGCGGGCGCCACAGAGATACAGGCGTGCGGTGAAACCGCGCGCCCGGCTGGCGACTCTTACAAGGCAATCGTCGCCCAGCTCAACGACATGTGGGGCACTGACTTCAAGGTTTACCAGTCGCTCAATGCCGGCTCTCCGCACGCCCGCAACGGCGGATGCATCTTCTACAACCAGAAATTCCTCGACGGCCTGTTCCAGCAATGGATGCGCATCGACGACCCCGACGCAGTCCGGCCTATGCTCTACGCGATCTTCGCGCACGAGATCGGTCATCTCGCGCACAGCGACTTCGACGCCGCCAGTGCCAACGTGCCGGTAAAGAACAAGGAGCTCTCTGCCGATCAGTTCGCCGGCTACTCGCTCGAGCGAATGGGGATACGGCGCCTCGATTCGGTCGAAGTAACGCGCTACTACCAGCTCACAGGCGACGATTTCGTCGGACACGCCTCCGGCCATGGCAACGGCGAAGAGCGCACGACTGCGTTCGAAGACGGATGGCATCGCGCGCAAGTCGGTCTACCCGAACAAGGCACACAACCGGCGGGCGGGCTTGGCGAGCCATAAATTTCCTGGTCGCAATCTTTAAACATGAGTGCATCGATAATTTCCAATTCATCACAAGCTACTGCGGATGCGATTCGCGCCGGAACCGACGCGATAGAAGCCCGTTCGCTTGGTTTCCGCTACGGCGATCGCGAGGCTCTCAGCGAGGTAAGTTTTTCGATCGCGCGCGGTGAGATTTTCGGTTTCCTCGGACCCAACGGCGGCGGTAAAACCACTCTCTTCAAGTTGCTGTCGACGCTCGCGCCGATTCAATCCGGCAGCGCACGACTCTTCGGTCACGATCTGGCGGGCGAAACCGCCACCGTGCGGCGGCATCTCGGTGTCGTGTTCCAGCATCCCAGTCTCGACGGCAAGCTGACGGTCGGCGAAAATCTCTCGGCTCACGGTCATCTATATGGAATCTCCGGCAAGCGGCTGCGCGATCGCAGCGCAGCGATGCTCGAACGCCTTGGACTGTCGCCGCGCGAGCGCGACCGGGTTGAGACGTTGTCGGGCGGGTTGCAGCGCCGGGTCGAGCTTGCCAAGGCTCTCCTGCATGAGCCGGCGCTGATGCTGCTCGACGAGCCCAGCACCGGGCTGGACCCTGCCGCGCGCCGCGAGTTCTGGAACTACCTCGAGCATCTACGCGAGCATGAAGGTGTGACTATCGTGCTGACGACGCATTACATGGAAGAGGCGGAGCGATGCGATCGCATCGGAATTCTGCATCAGGGAAAGCTGGTCGCAAGCGCGCCGCCGGGCGAGCTCAAGTCCGAAGTCGGCGGCGATGTGATCGTGATTAAAACTGAAGAGCCGGAAATTCTGCAGCGAAAGATCCTCGCCCGCTTCAAGCTCAAGAGCCAGCTCGTCGACGGTGCGATCCGAATCGAAAAACTGCGCGCGCACGAGTTGGTTCGCGATCTGATCGACGCATTCGGCGAGGAGATCGAATCTGTTTCCTTCGGCAAGCCGACCCTCGAAGACGTCTTCGTTCATCTGACAGGACATCAATTCTTCGCCAATACGTCGGAGACAGAGTAGGAAAATGGGAGAGATTTTTCTTCAAGCCCAAACGCTCTGGTATCGCGAGGTCGTGCGATTCATCCGCCAACCGATTCGCGTGGTGAGCGCTATCGCGACGCCGCTGGTTTTCTGGCTGTTGCTGGGCGCCGGCCTGCAAGCCTCGTTCAAGCCGAGCGGGATGCCGCCTGGCCTCGACTACGTACAATATTTTTATCCCGGCGTGATCGTCTTGATGCTGCTATTCACGGCGATCTTCGCGACAGCATCGACGGTGGACGATCGACGCCAGGGATTTTTGCAAGGCGTGCTGGTGGCGCCGATTTCGCGCGCGACGATCGTGCTCGGCCAGGCGCTCGGCTGCACGACGCTGTCCTTGATGCAGGGGGCTATCTTTCTCGCGATGGCGCCGTTGGCGGGAATCCATCTCAGCCTCGGAGCGATCTTCGTGTCGCTCGCAGTGATGGGATTGATCGCGTTCGCCATGACCAGCATCGGCTTGGCGATGGCCTGGAAGACGGAGTCGACGCAAGGCTTCCACGCGTTCATGAACATGCTGTTGCTGCCAATATGGATGCTGTCGGGCGCGGTATTCCCGGTTGTGGGCGCGCCAGGATGGTTTCAATGGACGACGCGTCTGAATCCGCTGACCTACGCGGTGGACGCGCTGCGTCAGGGACTCTATCTCGCAGAGCCAGCGTCAAGCGGCGCGACGATGCCGATGGGATCGTCAGTAGCAATCGCGATCGCCTTCGCCGCGTTCGCATTCATCCTGGCGACGCGGGTCGCCCGTACTGCGTCGACGATTTAGCGCGGTGGCATTCGGAGCGCGCCATCGAGGCGGATTGTTTCGCCGTTCAGCATTTCATTCTCAACGATGTGGCGCGCGAGCGCTGCGTATTCTGACGGCTTGCCGAGGCGCTGCGGGAACGGAATCTGCGCGGCTAGTGCTTTGCGATTCGCCTCGGGCAGTCCAGCGAGCATCGGAGTCTCGAAGGTTCCCGGCGCGATTGTGCAGATGCGGATACCGAGCGACGCGAGGTCGCGCGCGATCGGCAGCGTCATCGAAACGACACCTCCCTTCGACGCCGAGTAGGCGACCTGCCCGATTTGTCCATCGAACGCGGCGACCGACGCAGTATTGATAATCACGCCGCGCTCGCCGTCGGTGCCCGGCTGATTTTTTGTCATCTGCGCCGCTGCCAGCCGCGTCACGTTGAACGTGCCGATGAGATTCACCGCGATCACCTTGCTGAACAGGTCGAGCGAGTGCGGGCCATCCTTGGTGACGGTGCGCATCGCACGGCCGATGCCGGCGCAGTTCACGGCGATCTGGATCGATCCAAACTTCGCGACCGTTTTTGAAATCGCATCGGTGACCTGATCGGCCGAACCGACGTCCGCTTCGACGAACAACGCGTTGGCGCCGAGCGACTCGGCGACTTTTGCGCCGGGCGAAGACGGTAAATCGAGAATCGCGACCTTGGCGCCCGCCGACGCGAATTCGCGGACGGTCGCCTCACCGAGTCCGGAGCCGCCACCGGTCACAAGCGCGACCGCATTTTTCAGATTCATATCAACCTCGCGAAGATCAGTAGTGCGAACGCGAGAACGTTACGACCGCCGGGACGACGATGCAAACCGCGCAGGAAGACCTAACCCTTCCCTAAAGGAAAGGGGCTATCGTCTGGCCATGTTTCTAAACAAGTCGAGGTAGAGAGGAAGAGGAAGATATCTCGCTATCCGCAGTCGCCGCTCGAGCTGCGAACTTTCGCGGTGCCTGGAGGCGGGCCGGGATCACAGACTGGTGGCTTATTGTCGAAGGCCTGCGCGGACCCGCCGTTGGTTGCGGTCGCACGCGCGTGGGTGCCGCTGCGCCCACAATTTGCGGTGGCACTGCCACTTCCGCTGCTGACTGCCTTGGCCGTGCAATTCGCGTCCGCTTCCGCAGTGCTGCTGCCGCTTGAATCGGAACTGGCTGTCGCCATGCCACCGGCCGCGTCCGCTTCCGCAGTGCTGCTGCCGCTTCCAGCGGCAGTGGCTGTCGCCGTTCCACCGAATCCTGACGCATTGGCCGAGCCCTCTCCGGTCGCTGTGGCATCTGCCATACCATTCTCGTCACTAACGGCACCCGCACTACCGTTGCCCGAAGCGCTGCTCGTTGAGTTGCCTCCGGAGTCCGATGTGGCCTCCGAAAAGCCGCCACTCTTCGCAGTCGCCTTGGACTTGCCGCCGGTCGACACCTCGGCATCCGAAAAGCTTTGGTTTCCGGTCGCGTTTGCGGTCGCTTTCCCCGTGCCATCTGAACTGGCGAAGCACTCGCTTCCGTCAGCGCCGTGGAGGTCGGTACTGGCGTTGGTCTTCTTAACGCACTTCACAGTCGGCTTGGCTTTGCTCTTGGCGTCGGCCTGCGGCGCCGCGAATACCAGGAGCATTGCGGCAATTAACCCTATCGTCGCCTTTCGTGATTTCAATGATTCCCCTCCCGCATCCCGAACGTTATTTCCGTCCCAGGTTGCCCGCCTATAATGACGGAGCGCGCCGCTGTGTCAAACATCCTTATGATGCGCCCTATCGTTTCCAGTACTCTTGGGGACGTAATACGGCGAGGCTGGTTGTAGAGGAGCGCGAATTCAAGTCGAAGCGCGGCAGCCTCGCTCAAGGCTGATCGAAAACTAGAAACTATGGGCAATTGCCACCCGAGCTTTTCACGGTCGCAGTTCCGGGAGGAGGGCCGGGATCACATAGCGGTGTCGCATCGTCGAAGGCTTCCGCAGTCCCGCCGTTGGTCGCCGTCGCGTGCGCGAATCCGCCGGTCTCACATAGCGCTTCGGCCGTTCCACTTGAGGATGCGTTAGCTGTGGCTATACACCCACTTACGTCCGCTGAAGCGTTAGCAGTGCCCGATCCACTCGCATTCGCGGTCGCCTTGGAGTGCGAGTCAGCGCTAGCTGTCGCAGTGCCTTCTCCAGTCGCGATGGCTGTTGCCTTGCCATGAGTATCAGCCCCGGCGTCCGCGGAACCGCCTGTCTTCGCGATTGCCTTCGCCTTGCCGCCGGTAGTCGCGTCCGCTTCGCAATCGCTCCCATCAGTGCCGGTGTGCATAACATCGCCCTTGCTGTTCGATTTGCACGTCGCTCCCTTCGCTGCTTGAACATTTGCCGCCGCGAACACCAAGACTGTCGCGGCAAGCAACCCCACCGTTGCCTTTCGTGCTTTCACAGATTCCCCTCCCCATAGCCAATCTGCTTCGTTCAGATTCGAGGCGACGGAATATAACAGGTCGGTGCCTGTGCGTCGCCACCTCGTGAATCACTACGGAGAGGCTTGTTGCTGAGCGATATCCGGGTGCGCTGTTTCGAGAAGTCGACGAGCGGCGGCGACAGCATCGATTGAGCCGGCCAGTTCGAGGATGTCACCCTCGCGCAGGATTTCGTCGCCGGTCGGGACGACGACTTCAGAATCGCGGCGTCCGATCGCTATCACAATGGCGCCGGTGCTGGTGTGGAGGTCCAGTTCGGACAGTTTTTTGCCAACGCCTTCGCTCTCAGCGCGCAGGGGCACCGGAGTGATCATTCCGATGCCGGGGACTTCGTACGAATCCGCATCGGCCCGGCCGCCGAGCGCTGCGCGGATCATTTGAGTTGCGTTGCGGAGCTGACCCTGCATCTGGCGCGCGGCTCGGGCCACGATGACGGTCATCAGCACGATCGTAATCAGTATCATCCCGATTCCTTCAAACGGCGCGATAAACGGCTGAACGATCGCGAGCAGCGGCACAGCGGCGACCAGCAAAATCGTGATCTGGAGTAGTTCGATCAACGCGCTCATCACGGGCGCTCCGTCTGCAGGAAGTTCGGCGAAGGCGCGCGACGCAAGCGCGGTCGCGAGGCGGCGCGACGCGAAATACATCGCGGCTGCGGGCAGCGCGCACAGCAGCAGCGCAAACGCATCGACGAACAGGCCGGCGTTGAAATACGAGAGATGTTCCATGCTCGCGACGGTGGTCGTCACGTCGAGCGGATCGCGCTCGTTGACGATCAGAATTGCGCCAATCAGAACGGCGCTCGACACGATCGCGGCGGTCGGCCATGCAATAGAGTTGGCTTCCTTCGCCGGCTGTCCCGCATTGCGAATCCGCTCGAACCACGAGTCGTAGAGCGCCTCGAGCACCTTGAGCTGCCGCGGCATCCGCGCGGAAACGAATTCTGCGAAGGGGATCGACCCGCGAATCATGTACGGCGTCAGGAAAGTTGTTACGGCGGAGACTGCGACTGCGAGCGTGTAGAGAAAATCGCGCGCGGCCCCGGTCTTCAGTCCCGCGCCCGCGATGATGAACGAGAACTCGCCGATCTGCGACAGACTCATGCCGGCTTCGATCGAAGTCTTCGTGCCGACGCCGCTCAGGATCGAAGCGAACGTGACGCCAACAATTTTTCCGCCGACGACTGCCGCCGTCAGCACGATCAAGGCCTGCCAATGCTCCGCGATGAGCTTTGGATCGATCATCATGCCGACCGAAACAAAGAACACCGCGCCGAAGATGTCGCGCAACGGGGCGACCAGATGCTCTATCTGCTCGACCTCGCCCGACTCCGCGACGAGAGAGCCCGACAGGAACGCGCCGAGCGCGACTGAATAACCGGCGTGCTCGGCAAGGAGCGCGAAGGCGAAACAAATGCCGACGACCGCGACCAGCGTCGTCTCCGGCCGGTCCATCCGCACGACGAAACGCACAATCGGCGGCACCACGATGAATCCGATGCCGACGAATGCGACGAGGAACAGGATCAGCCGCGCAACCGTCACCGTCATCAACGACGCCGACACGCTCGCGCCCGAAGCCAGCGTCGTCAGAATCGCGAGCTCGACGACGGCGGTGAGATCTTCGGCGAGCAGCACACCGAACACCAGTTCCCGCAAGCGGTCGGAGACGGGCGTTTCCTGGTAGGCCTTGGCGACGATGGTCGTGCTCGAGATGGAGAGAATCGCGCCGGTGAAGATGCTCTCGAGCGGCGTCCATCCCAGCGCGCGGCCGCACACGTAGCCGAGCCAGATCATGAAGCCGACCTGCAGCGCGGTGATAAATCCCGACGTCGGGCCGAGGCGAATCAGCTTGCGCACGCTGAACTCGAGCCCAAGCGCGAACATCAGGAGGATCACGCCGAGCTCGGAGAGCGTGTGGATGCGCTCGGGGTCGGCGAGCAGAGGAATCGGAACGTTGGGGCCGACGATCAAGCCGGCGATTAGATAACCGACGACGACCGGCTGGCGGATTTTCTGAAAGATGATCGTGGTGATCGCGGCGACGCATAGTACCATCGCGAGATCTTCGAGGAACGTGTGTGAGGTGAGAATTTGCACGACTGCGTCGTGGAATCTTAGCGTGCGGCGGAGAGCGGGCGCGAGGGTATGAGGAATCGCGTTGAGATCGACGGGGCTATTGCTTCAGAACCAATTGAGGCCCGCTAACTCCGGGTCCCCTTGAGGTCGACGTTCACTTCTACGCGGTCGGCGATTCTGATGAAGGGAATGCCGCTGGTCATCCCGTAGTCCTTGCGGTCGAAGTACAGCGTCCCGTTAATCGTGCCTGAGCCGGTACCGACGCCGGACACCGTAAGTGTCAGCGACTCAGGTCTGGTGACTCCGCGAATTGTAAAGTTGCCGTCCACCTCGAAGGTGGCCGGACCGGTCTGTGAAATACGCGTCGACTTGAACGTGATCAACGGATTGTTGGCGGCGTCGAAGAAGTCAGGGCCCTTTAGCTTGCTGTCCTTCAGACCGCTTCCCGTATCGACAGTGGCCGCCTGAATCTCGACGTCCAAGACCCCTGTCGTCACGTCGGTAGATGTGAAAGTCAAACTGGAGTTCCACTGGTCGAACGTGCCGGCTATCGCCACCGATGCCTTCACGTTGAATTTGATCGAGCTTTGTACCGGCGTGATCGCGAAGACGGGAACATCCTGTGCGCGGGTTAGTGAGGGGACCAAAACGGACGCGAGGAGACAGACGGCAATTAATCGCATTGCGGGGCAGTGTGAGGTGTTAGTGGGTCGGTGTCAATTACGCACCGACCTAACCCCTAACCCCTTCCCATAGTGGGAAGGGGAACCGGAGGGAGATTAGTTCGTGTTGGTTACGCGGGGGAGGACTTTCGTCCAGAACAGCTCGATCGTTTTCATCAGGCGGTCGTGCGGCATCAGGCCGTTGTACATCCATGCGAAGATCCATCGAATCGGCAGGCGCTTGAGCAGGTGCTCGACTTGACGCGTGACGGTGTCGACGGTGCCGACGAACGCCAGACCGTTGCTCCATAGATCGGCGGGCTCACCGGTTTTGGGATCGTCGAGACCCTTCGAGAATCCGAACGGCTCGAACCATTCGTGGCCGCAGAAGTAACCGCTCTCACGCCAGATTGCGCGCGCCTCGTCGTCGCTGTCCGCGATCACGATATCGCGCAGCGCGCCCATCCCTTCGCCCAGCGGCTTCTTCGAGACTTCCGCATAGACTTCGCACAGTTGATGTTCGAGCGACGGATGCAGCGGCGGCAGAATCGCGGTGACGCCCTCCTGCGCACACCATCGGATGCTGCGTTCCGACGACGCGAACGGCTGGAAGATCGGTGGATGCGGTTTCTGGACCGGCTTCGGCACGACCGATACCGCGCGCACGATTCCATTTTCGACGCCGCCGCCCCATTTCGCAGTCGCGTCGAGGGTCCACGGCGTCTCGCCGGGCGGCACACGCCAGTACTTCCCCTCGTACGAAAGAAAATCCTGGGTCCAGGCCTGCTTGATGATGCGAAAATTTTCCTCGAAGGCCGCGCGATTGGCGTTGTCGATCTCGTCGTGCTGATGCGGCAGCGCGCCGTGAATTCCATGCGTCTGCTGCGCCATGATATCGACCCATCGCCGCTGATAGCCGCGCGCGAAGCCGGCGTTGGCGCGCCCGCCGGTCATGTGATCGAGCATCGCGATATCCTCGGCGACGCGCAGCGGATTCTGCGACGGCAGCACGATCCCGAGCTGGCCGACGCGCAGACGCTTGGTCTGCATCGCGATGTACAAGTCGAGCAGCACGGGATTGTTCGACAGCTCGAAGCCTTCGACGTGAAAGTGATGCTCGGTGAAACTGATCGAGTCGTAGCCGAGGTCATCGGCGAGGCGAGCCTGGCCGGTGATGTCGTGCAGCATCTGATCGTAGAGATGACCCTGCAATCCGACGCGCCCTTTTTCGATGTCAGCTTTGCTGCCGACCGACGGTAGGTAGAAGAGCGACACTTTCATAGTCACTGACTGTAGAACTCCTCGAATGAAAACGGCAAACGCCCAAACTCAATTGTTCGCTTTGCCGATTTGCGCGGGGCGGCGCTATAGTCGGGGCGCGAACGACGCCGGCGATCGGCAAAATTCTTTGGAGAGGTGAATCGATGTCGCAACAACAACTCCAGCAGATTATCCAGATGCTCAAGGCGCAGCCGATCGCGGGCCGTCCCACGGTCGAGGAGACGCGCGCGAATTTCGAACAGATGGCCGGGATGTTTCCGGTCGCCGCTGACGTCAAGTGCGAGCCGGTGAATGCGGGCGGCGTCAAGGCCGAGTGGGTCACCGCACCCGGCGCCGACGCGGGCCGCGCGGTGCTCTATCTGCACGGCGGCGGGTACGTGATCGGCTCGATCAATACGCATCGCGATCTGGCGGCGCGAATTTCGCGGGCGGCGAAGGCGCGCGTGCTGTTGATCGACTACCGGCTCGCGCCGGAGCATCCGTTCCCCGCGGCGGTCGAGGATAGTGTCGCCAGTTATCGCTGGATGCTCGCGCAAGGACTGAAGAGTTCGCGCATCGCGGTCGCCGGCGATTCTGCCGGCGGTGGCCTCACTATCGCGACGCTGGTTGCGATTCGCGACGCCAAGCTGGCGATCCCCGGCGCGGGCGCATGCTTGTCGCCGTGGGTCGATCTGGAAGGTGTCGGCGATTCGATGAAGTCGAAGGCGTCGGTCGATCCGATGGTGCAGAAGGACGGGCTGCTCGAGATGGCGAAGCATTACCTCGCGGGACAAAATGCGCGCAGCCCGCTGGCGGCTCCTCTGTATGCGGACCTCGCGGGCCTGCCGCCGCTGCTGATCCAGGTCGGCACTGCGGAGACTCTGCTCGACGACTCGACGCGGATCGCGGAGCGCGCGCGCAAGGCGGGCGTGAAGGTCACCCTCGAGCCGTGGGAAAATATGATCCACGTCTTCCAGGTTTTCGCGCCGATGCTCGACGAAGGGCAGCAAGCGATCGAGAAGATCGGGGAGTTCGTCCGCGCCAACGCCGCGTAAGACTGGAGCGTCGATCGGCGATCGCGTAGCAGCGCTCGACTGGCCGCGCATCGAGCGCGACCTCGACGCGCAAGGTTACGCGACGACCGGTGCGCTGTTACGCGCCCCCGAATGCGCCGAATTGATCGCGCTGTATCCTGATCGCGAGCGCTTTCGCAGCCGCGTCGTGATGGAGCGTCATAGCTACGGCGTCGGCGAGTACAAGTATTTCGCGCGCCCGATGCCGCCGCTGGTCGAAGATTTGCGCGTCGCGATGTATCGCAAGCTGACGCCGACGGCGAATCGATGGGCCGAGCGGATGCGCACTCGCGATTCGTATCCACCGTCGCTCGCAGAGTTCCTGAAAGTTTGCGCCGCGCACGGACAGACACGGCCGACGCCGCTGATTCTTCGCTACGAGGAAGGCGGCTACAACTGCCTGCATCAGGATTTATACGGCGAGGTCGCGTTTCCGCTGCAATTCACCTGCGCGCTCAGCCGGCGCGGACGCGATTTCGACGGCGGGGAATTGTTGCTCGTCGAGCAGCGCCCGCGCGCGCAATCGCGTGGCGAGGCGATCGCGCTCGACTGTGGCGAGGGAATAATCTTCGCGAACCGCTATCGTCCCGCCGCCGGCGCAAGAGGATACCATCGCGTGAACCTGCGTCACGGCGTCAGCACGATTAAATCAGGCGTGCGCTATGCGATGGGCGTCATCTTCCACGACGCCGCGTGAAACCAGTGAACCGGCTTACGGATGGTCGTCGGCTGGACACTTGCCGTCGGTGCAATCGCAAGTCGCGCCTTCGTTGTCGGTTCGGTACTGGCCGCAGAAGTCGGTCGCAGGGGGTGAGGTTGTCGTCCAGGTTGTAGAAGCCCTTGCATCCCGCCGCCGCGGTCGGCGTCTTGGGATTGGAGAAGTCCGCGTGACGATCGAGGTCAGCCGCAAACGCCAGTCCCACCACCGCGATCGCAAACAGTCCCGACATGATGATCTTTCGCATCGAATCGTCCCCTAAGCACGAAGCCCCCAAGCCGCGTGCGAGAATCGTTTGACGGTATCAACCCCCTCCCCTATTGACAAACTAAGTCGCGCCGGAGTCGCGTATTGGCGCGAGGTTTCACCCCGAGTTGTCCCCTAGATAACAGAGTGCTAGGTTCCAAATTCAAAGCGTGAAACTCAAAAGGGGGGATTTCAGATGCGTCTGCGCTCATTCGTTCTGATTTTATTGTTATCGACTACGGTCGCGGCGTGCGCGTCAAATGGCGCGTCGCAGAGCGCGTCGAGCGGCGGCGGTGGCGGCTCGTCGGGAGTGAAGGTGCTCAACGGATGCAGAGTCGATCCGGCGCGCATCTGCAACAGCGTTCGTGGTCAAAGCGTCGACATGAGTGGCACCGGACTCCAGGCCGACCCGAGGATGGTCGAGCAAAATTCGGCGCGCACCGCGAATATTTTCCTGCCGGTAAAGAAGCCGAATGGCGACGAAATTTTCGAAGTTGAATGCGGGATGAACACGTTGAACCAGTCGGTAAGCTGGGCGCAGATCAAGACCGGTCCGCCGGTCACCGACGACGATGCGACCTACCTGCGCGGGGCGCGGCTACTGTTCTGAGCCGTAAACGATTCTTCATGCGATACTTCAAGTTCGCAATTCTCCTCTGCTTCGCGGCGATCGTTCTCGCAATCCCCGCCGCCGCGCAGCAGACCGCCGCTACTACGTCTTCCGGGGCCGTGCCGTCCGACTTTACCGAGAGCGCGAGGGCGCGGGTGAACTACTATCGCGCGATGGCGAAGTTGCCGCCGATCGTCGATGACGCCGCGATCAGCGCCGGCGCGCTGAATCACGCGCGCTATCTCGTCAAGAACGGAGTCGCCGGCGGCGACATCGTGCTCGACAACAAACAACTGCACTTTCAGACTCCGCAAGACGCGTTCCGATGGGAGGACAAAGGCAAGCCGTTCTTTACCGACAACGGCGCGTCGGCCGGCAGAAACGCTGTCGTCCTGACCGCGAGCGAGATCAACTTGAGCGGCGCCGATCTCGTGGACCTCTTGATGACGATGCCGTTCAGCGGGCTGGTTCCGATGGTGCCGCAGTTTTCGGTGGCCGGACTCGGCGCGTACTGCGATCCGGGCCAATGCGCGATCGTGATCGCGTATCGCTTCGCGCTGGAGAAGTCGGTGCGCATCGCGCTCTACGATGGACCCGCCAGCGACCGGCTTTGGAATCCGGGACTCGGCCTGATTCCGGCGGAGACAGGCCGGCTGCGCGCCGCCGTCGAATTTCCACCCGACGGCGCCACCGTCAATTTCCAATCGTTCGCCGGCGAAGACTTTCCTGATCCGTTGTCTTCATGTCCCGGATACAAAACTCCGACCGGCACTCCGATCTCGTTTCAACTCGGACAGGGTTACGGCCCTGACGACGCTCTTGAAGTGTCGTCCGCCTTGGTCACGCGTGATGGCGCCGAAATAGAAACATGCTTGATCACTTCTGCGTCGTACGCGGGGCCGGACACCTCGCAGACGAAGATCGGGAAGACCAGCCTCGCAAGCGTCGGCGCTGCGGTCATCCTGCCGCGCGAACCGCTCGCACCCGGACAATACAAAGTCGCGTTGAAGGAAGACGGCAAGCTCTACGAATGGAGCTTCAACGTCGCCGCCTCAGCTCGTCCGGCAGCAGCGCCCAGTCGCGCAGCGCCCGCTAATCGATCGGAGCCGATGACCTGGTAGCCGCTTCTTTTTCCGGTTCCCCTTCCCGCTCGGGAAGGGGTTAGGGGTTAGGTTGCTAGCTTCGTCACGATGACGAGGACCGTTCGTAGCGGGCTAGCGGGATCAGCAGTCCGAAGGACGCCATCGCGACCGCGAACGCGCACGCGATCGCGATTCGGTAGCTGCCCGTGCGGTCGATAATCAAACCAACCAGCGGTGGACCGACCATCGCGCCGATTCCTCCGCTCGTGTACAGCACGCCGAGTACCGTTCCCATGCGCTGCGTTCCGAACAGATGCGCGATCACTGCGGGCGATAGTGCGACGTAGCCGCCGTAGCCCGCGCCCATCACAAGTGCGAACGCAAGCATCATTGGATATGACGCCGCGGCCAGCCAGATACCGTAACTGAGCGCGAGCACGAGGAAGCTCGCCTGGTAGAGCCGCACTACTCCCGCGCGATCGGCCAGGCTGCCGAGGCCCATGCGTCCCGCGACGCTCGCGCCGCCGATGATGCCGACGAGAGCGGCGCTCGCGAACTCGCTCGCGCCGTGGTCGTGCGCGAACGACGGCAGATATACGAACGGCACGAAGATCACGATCGATACGGTCACCGACGATGCGTACAGAAAGCCGAAGGCAGGACTGCGAAGTGCGTCTGACAGTCGCACTCGCGACGGTGTCACGTGGACCGGAGGCCGCTCGACGATCCATGCGCATCCGAGCAGTATCGCGGTGGTCGCGATCGCAAATGAGAGGTACGTCGTGCGCCATCCGAGATGAGCGATCAATGCGGCGGCGATCGGCGCGCCGCATACCGTGCCGAATCCGATTCCCGCCACTGCAATCCCAAGCGCGGTATTCCTGCGTCGCAGAAACCATCCGCCGACCACTGCGACCATCGGAACGTACGCGCACGCGACACCGACGCCGACGCCAAGTCCGTACGTCAGATAGCCGAGCCAGAGGCGATCGATCATCGACGTCAGCGCGAGACCAACGCCCATAGCGATCGCGCCGGTCGCGACTACGATTCGCGGGCCGAAGCGATCCGATAGATGACCCGTCACGGGGCCGAGGACACACCACACCAGCACCGTGATTGAGAATACCGCCGAGGTCGCGCTGCGATGCGTGCCGAACTCTGCCGCCATCGGTTTGAAGAACGCGCCGAAGCTGTAGGCGACCCCGTACACTGCGAACATCGCGACGAATGCCGCCGCGACCATCCGCCACGCATGCGGTGAATCGAACAGTTCGAGCGATGGGGTCGGCTCGCGCGATTCTCCGGATGCGCCCGCGTCAGTGATGATCGCCTTCATGCTCGAGCGCGGCGCGCGCCGCTTTCAATTCCTTGCGCTTGTCCGCGCCGACGGTGGGATAGCGCAAATTGAGTGCTTCGAGCGCTTCGATGATCGCCGCCGACACCACCAGCCGCGTGTACCACTTCTTGTCCGCCGGCACGACGTACCACGGCGCGTGCGGCGTCGCTGTATGCTGGATCATTTCCTCGTAGGCGGTCATATAGTCGTTCCACCGCTCTCTCTCCGCGATGTCGGCGGTCGAGAATTTCCAGTTCTTCGCGGGCTCATCGAGACGGCTCAGAAAGCGCCTCTTCTGTTCGTCTTTCGACAGATTGAGAAAGAACTTCCGGATAACGATGCCGTTATGCGACAGATACTGTTCGTAGGCGTTGATATCAGCGAAGCGTTCATTCCAGATGTTTTTTGTGACGAGCGACGGCGGCATGCGTTCGCGTTCGAGCAGATCCTTATGCACGCGGACGACGAGCACCTCTTCGTAGTAGGAGCGGTTGAAGATTCCGATGCGGCCGCGCTCGGGAAGGCATTTGTTGGCGCGCCACATGAACTCGTGATTGAGATCCTCGACCGACGGCTGCTTGAACGAATAAACCTGGCATCCCTGCGGATTGACGCCGGACATCACGTGCTTGATGACGCCGTCCTTCCCGGCCGCGTCCATCGCCTGGAAGATCAGCAGAATTGCCCACCGATCCTGCGCATACAGCTTGTCCTGCAAATCGACCAGCCGCTCGATCCCGCTGAGCAATTCACCTTCAGCGTGTTTCTTCGATTTCACGCCGCCGGTGTCTGCGGGATCAAAATCCTTCAAGTGAAACTTGCGCCCATGATCGACGCGATACGGCTTCGAGAAATCAGGGACAGCTGCCATTTGGGATGCTCCTCCCGTTCGGTCGATCGTTACACCACGCGACGTTCAACAGTCGAGCGACGCAGCTTCTTTGTGTCCCCCCAAGCGTAGGCGAGGTATGGCTACGCTGGGGATGACACAAGGCGGGCGGAGACGATGGCTTGCTGGAGATGGATGGTGCGCCATGAGGGACTTGAACCCCCGACCTGATGATCCGTAGTCATCCGCTCTAATCCACTGAGCTAATGGCGCATCCGAACCCTAGAAATTTTCACATCGCAGCGCCGCGAGCAAGCCGATCGGTTTTGACTGAATAAAAACGGGCCAGCGGGAGAAGTGTCCGCTGGCCCGCAACTGACTGGTCTGGAAGAAGGATCAAACCAGTCAGTTCTACAGTAGGTATCTATTTCATACAAAAATGCCCGGTGTATGTCCAGTGGGTGCTTGGGTCACCCCTACGCCGTGGGAATCCAGACCGAGACCGTCGTGCCTTCATGCACCTTGCTCTCGATTCTGAGCGCGCCGTGATGCAGCTGCACGATGTGCTTGACGATCGCCAGGCCCAGGCCGGTGCCGCCGAGCTCGCGCGAGCGCGCCCGGTCGACGCGATAGAATCGCTCGGTCAATCGTGGGATATCCGCCGCCGGAATCCCCTCGCCCGTGTCCACAACGACCAGCGCGACGCCGGGCTTTGCGGCCGCGCCATTGGAATCCGCGGCTTCGCGCGCCTCGACCGTGACGCGCCCTTCGCGCGGCGTGTACTTGATCGCGTTGTCGATCAGATTGAGCATCACCTGATGCAAGCGGTCGCGATCGCCGGCTACCTTGGGCAAGCCGTCGGGACAATTCACTGACAGGCGCAGGCCGCGCTTCCCCGCCGTCTCCTGCATCAGCTCGGCCGCCTCAGACAGCACGCGCGACGGCTCGAGCTGCTCGATCTTCAGCGGCGTCAGCCCGCGCTCCAAATCCGACAGCGAAACCAGGTCGTCGAGCAATCGCGCGAGGCGTCGCGCCTGCCGCTCGATGATTCCGAGAAAGCGGGTCGAGGTCTCGCGATCGTCGACGCCCCGGAGGAGGGTTTCGGCGTAGCCGTAGAGCGCGCTCAGCGGAGTGCGCAGCTCGTGCGTGAGATTCGAAATGAAATCCGCGCGCAGCGTCTCGTACGCCTTGAGCTGCGTGATGTCGTGAAAGACGAATACCCACGCGGCCCCGCGCGAGGTGCGAATCTGCGCGGCACTCGCGCTGACGTGAAGCGGCGCTGGATTCTGGATCATGAACTCCGCGCTCATTACTTGATTGTCCGTCGATCGCATCGAGCGCCCGGCGAATTCCTGCAGGCGCGGGTCGCGACACAGCTCGACGAACGGCCGCGCACGATAGTCCGTCTCGGCTCCCAGAGCGAAGATTCGCCGAGCCGCGCCGTTGAGCAGAATCACTTCGCCGCGCGCTCCCGTGACGACCACCGCCTCGGCCATGCTGCGCAGAATCGCCTCGAATTCGTCGCGCTGCTCGGCCAGCGAGTCGACGTCGGCGACGATCGCGTCGGCCGCATCGAGCAGATGATGCTCGGCGCGGCCCATCGCGTCGCTTTCTTCGGGCAGGAGATGGGGCGGCAGCCGCCTTTCCTGAAGCGCGGACGCAACGGCGTCGAGTCTTTCAGCGCGGCGCGAGAGCGAGCGTCCGATTGCGCGAGCAGGGATCGCACCGAGTGCTACTCCGAGCAGGATGACAAGGACGACCCATACGGGAGAGGCTGCGCCGGTGGCGGCGAGCACTACCAGGAAAATGGCCGCGGGCGCGAGACCGATTGCTATCGCTGCGATCAGACCGGCGGTCGGCGATCTATCCAAGCGCTTCGGGGTTGAAGCGATATCCCACGCTTCGCACCGTGAGGATCAATTCCGGATTGGCGTCGTCGCGCTCGATATGCTGGCGCAGGCGCCGCACGTGGACGTCGACGGTCCGCGGTTCGACGAACGTGTCGCGTCCCCACACCATATCGAGCAGTTGTTCGCGCGTGTACACCCGCATTGGATGCTGCACGAAAAATTTCAACAGTTCAAACTCCCGCAGCGCAAGCTCCCTGCGATTGTCCTCGACGAACACCTGGTAGGTGCCGAAGTCCATCCGCAGCCGCCCCTTCTCGTAAGCGCCGCCGCCGGAGTCCGGCTCTGAGAGCGGATTTGCGCGACGCAGCAAGGCCTTGACGCGTGCCACCAGCTCGCGCGGACTGAACGGCTTCACGACGTAGTCGTCGGCGCCCATCTCCAGCCCGAGCACCTTGTCCACTTCGGTGCCCTTGGCGGTGACGATCAGTATCGGCAGATGCGTCGTTTCGCGCTCGGCGCGCATCTGGCGGCAGACCTGCAACCCCGGCATCCCGGGCAGCATCAAGTCGAGCACCATCAGATCGGGCACGCGCCGCTTGACCTTCTCCAGCGCCTGAGCGCCGTCGGCCGCCTCTTCGACGATGAAGCCTTCCTGCGCGAGGTTGTAGCGGATCAGCTCGCGGATGTCGGCGTCGTCCTCGACGATTAGCACGCGGTATCGAATCCCGCGTTGCGCCTCGGATGTCGCGTTCGTGGCCTGGCTGGTTTGATTCATCGCTTCTCCCCCTCCACCTTGTAAATCAAGTTCCCCGCTTCTTTGTTTCCACGTGACGGATCATTTTGCCCTTGACCATGAACGTCACCATCTCGGCGATATTGGTCGCGTGATCGGCGATGCGCTCGAGATACTTCGAGACGAACAGCAGCCGCGTCGCCGACGCAATCGTATGCGGATCCTCGGCCATGTAGCTGAGCAGTTCGCGATAGACCTGGTAGTTGAGCAAATCGACTTCGTCGTCGCGTGCGATCACCTGGTCGGCCAGGTCGGTGTCGTCGCGCATGAACGCGTCGATACTGTCCTTGACCATCGACTGCGCAATCTCCGCCATCCGGGGCAAATCGATGTAGGGCTTCAGTTGCGGAACTTCGTTGAGTTCGAGCGATCGTTCGCAGATATTGACGGCGTTGTCGCCGATTCGTTCGAGGTCGGTGGTGATCTTCAGGCCGGTCGTGATGAAGCGCAGGTCGCTGGCAGTCGGCTGATGGAGCGCGAGCAGCCGGATACACTGCTCGTCGTTATCGTTGTCCATCCGATTCACTTCTTCGTCGCGCTGGATAACTTCGCGCGCGTGATCGCTGTCGCGATTGACCAGGGCGTCGACCGCCTCGGCAATTTGCCGCTCGACCAGCCCGCCCATCTTGAGCAGACCGGCGCGCAAGCCGCGCAAATCCTCTTCGTACTGCCTGTTGGTATGCTGCGGCTGGGTGCTATCCATTTTCTACTTCCCCGAGATCAGCCGAATCGCCCGGTGATATAGTCCTCAGTCTCACGCTTGGTGGGGTTCGTGAAGATCTGCTTGGTCTCGCCGTATTCAATCAGGTCGCCGGTGTACATGAAGGCGGTCATGTCGGAGCAGCGGGCTGCTTGCTGCATGTTGTGCGTCACGATGACGATAGTGTACGCCGACTTAAGTTCGAGCAATAGTTCCTCGATGCGCGCGGTCGAAATCGGATCGAGCGCCGAGCACGGCTCGTCCATCAGCAACACTTCGGGTTGAACCGCCAGCGCTCGCGCGACGCACAAGCGTTGCTGCTGTCCGCCCGACAAGCTCCCGCCGGGACGCCGCAGCCGGTCTTTCACCTCTTCCCAAAGTGCCGCCTGGCGCAGGCTCCGCTCGATTATCGCATCGCGCTCCGCGCGTCCGACCTCGACGCCGTTGAGCGTAAGCCCTGCGGCGACGTTGTCCTCGATAGACATGGTTGGAAACGGCGTCGGCTTCTGGAACACCATCCCGATTCGCCGCCGCACCTGCACCGGGTCGACCCCTTCGTCGTAGATATTATTCCCGTCGAGTAACACCTCGCCGGTCGCCGTCGCGCCGGGCACTACTTCATGCATCCGGTTGAGGCATCGCACCAGCGTGGACTTGCCGCATCCCGAGGGCCCGATAATCGCGGCAATGCGATCCTCTTCGAACGAGAGGCTGACGTCCTTGAGCGCGCGATTTTTGTGGAAAAACGCGTTGAGGTTTTTGACGACCAGCTTTTCAGCCATAGCTACCTTGGCGCTTTCGCCGCCCCGCCCGTCACCCATCGTACGCCCAATTCGAGCGCCAGGATTATCGCCGTCAGCACCAGCGCGCCCGCCCACGCCTGCCGTTGCCAGTCGGCAAACGGCGAAATCGCATAAGTGTAAACCTGCACGGTCAACGTGTTGATCGGATGAAAAAGCGACGTGGACCAGAACCGATTGCCGAACGCCGTGAACAGCAGCGGCGCCGTTTCGCCCGATACTCGCGCCACCGCCAGGATCACACCGGTGGTGATTCCTGACAGCGCCGTGCGCGCGACTACCGAGAGCATCGTGCGCCAATTCGGGACACCCAGGGCCAACGACGCCTCGCGCAGTTCCGGCGGCACCAGCAAGACCATCTCTTCGGTGGTGCGCGTTACCAACGGGATCATGATCGACGCGAGAGCAACCGAACCGGCCAAGCGTCGAGAATCCGCCGAACGGTCGCACGATAACCGCGTAGGCGAAAATTCCGACAACGATCGACGGCACGCCCATCAGCACGTCCGCGGAGAACCGCACCCAGTTGGTGAAATTGCTCGCGCGATTCGCCGCTAGATACAGACCCGCGCCGACTCCGATAGGCACTCCAATCAGGCACGCGATTCCCACAACCTCGAGTGTCCCGACGATCGCGTTGGCCATCCCGCCGCCCGCCTCGCCAACCGGCGCAGGCATATGCGTGAAGAACGCCCAGTTCAAACTCGCGAACCCCTTCGTGAGCAGATAACCGAGCACGAGGAACAGCGGGATCAGCGTGACGATCGTGGCGCCGACTGTGACCGCCATCATCGCGTCGCTCTTGAACTTGCGATAGCGATAGTTGGTCTCGCCGTGAAGAGTGCTGAGAGTGCCGGCCGCCATTACTTGCTCCTCTCCTGATAGCGCCGCCGCTGCACGCCGAGCACCAGCGCGCGCGCCACGACATTGAGCACAATCCCGAGAATCAGCAGCACCAGTCCGAGCTCGATCAGCGCGGCTACATAAAGGTCGGAGGTCGCTTCAGCGAATTCATTGGCGATCACGCTGGCCAGCGTCGCCGCCGGCTTGAACAGCGACACGGAAATATCCGCCGAGTTGCCGATCACCATCGCGACCGCGATAGTTTCACCAAGCGCGCGCCCCAGCCCGAGGATGATCGCGCCGATCACGCCGGTCATCCCGTAAGGAATCACCGCGGTCTTGACCATCTCCCATTTGGTTGCGCCGAGTGCGAGGGCGGCTTCGCGCTGCGTATGCGGCACGACGCGAAACACGTCGGTACAGACCGACGAGATGTACGGGATGATCATGATTGCGAGAATCACTCCCGCCGACATCATCCCGACCGCGACCTTCGGCCCCTGGAAGAACGGCAGCCAGCCGAAGTAATGCGCCAGCGGCGGCTCGACGTAATCGCGAATCCACGGACCCATCACGAACACGGCCCACAGTCCGTACACGACGCTGGGTATAGCCGCGAGCAAATCGACCAGGAAGCCCAGTCGATGGCTTAGCCAGTCGGGCGCCATTTCGCTCAGGCATAGCGCGACGCCGAGGCTAAGCGGCACCGCGATCGCCAGTGCGATAAACGATGAAACGAACGTCCCGTAGATAAACGGCAGCGCGCCGTATTGATCATTGACGGGATCCCAGGTTGTGCTGACGAAGAAATGCAGCCCGAACGCGCGAATCGAGGGAAAGCTGTCGGCTATCAGCGCAATCGCCAGTCCGAACAGCAAGCCGAGAATCACAAGTGCAAGAATAAATGTCGCAGTGTTGAAAATTCGATCGCCGAACAGGCGGACGTGGACGGGCGCCATCGTGCGCTCGCGCCGCACCGTCGGAATACTGTCGGCCATCGAACCTTCTAATTCGGACAAGCGATTTCTTCCCGCGAAATTTCTCGTACTCACATCAAGCCAGCCGATACATCGTGGCCGAACTGTCCGTCGCGATTAATCATACGCATCAATTGTTGCGGGAATGTTACATACCCAGAAAATCGCAGTGAATCCGCGAATCTAAGGCGAAAATACTAAGTTGTAGAGTTTAACTCTGCCAAGGAAGTGTGAGACCCAACTGGGTTTCAGGCCAGATTTTTGGATATCCGCTCTACCCCACCCATATAAGGACGCAAAACCTCCGGAACCGTCACGCTGCCATCCTCATTCTGATAATTCTCGAGCACCGCAATCATAGTGCGCGGCAGCGCCAGCCCCGATCCGTTTAAGGTGTGTACCAGCTCGGGTTTGCCGCCCTTGGTCTTGAAACGAATCTTCGCGCGACGCGCCTGGAAGTCCGTGCAATTGGAAATCGAGCTGACCTCGAGCCACTCGCCGCATCCCGGCGCCCACATTTCGAGATCATAAGTAACCGCGCTGGCGAAACTCAGGTCCGCGGTGCATAACTCGACAACGCGATACGGAATTTTCAGCCGACGGCAAATCTCGGCGGCATCGTCCACCATCTTGTGAAACTCGTCGTCCGACGTTTCCGGTCGCACCAGCTTAACCATCTCGACCTTGTCGAACTGATGGCCCCGCTTGATACCGCGAACGTCGCGCCCCGCCGACATCTTCTCGCGCCGAAAGCATGGAGTGTACGCGGTCATGTAGATAGGCAGACTGCTCTCGTCGAGCGTCTCGTCGCGATGGAGACTCGTGAGCGGAACCTCGGCCGTCGGGATAAACCAGAAATCATCTTCGGCGTCGTGGTACATCGTATCCGCGTTCTTCGGCAGATGTCCCGTGCTGGTCGCCGTCTCAGTACTCACCATCAGCGGCGGAATTATTTCGAGATAGCCCTGCTCCCGAATCTTGACGTCGAGCATCCACGCAATCAGCGCGCGCTGCAGCCGCGCGCCCGCGCCGCTCAGGACATAGAACCGAGTCCCCGACAGCTTCACTCCGCGATCGAAATCGATGATGCCAAGATTCTGGCCAAGCTCCCAGTGCGGCAGCGGCTTGAACGCAGTGAACTCAATCGGCGTCCCCTCGGTTTTGATAACGCGATTGTCAGCCTCGCTCGCGCCGACGACGACATATGACCGCGGAATGTTGGGGAGGGTGAGCGCCAGCTGCTCCACCTGCTTTTCAGCAGTACTGAGCTGGGTGCCCAGCATCAGCAGCGGGTTGCTAGCATCGATCGATTCACCCTTTGCGAGCTTCTCTTCATCCGCTTCCTCGGCGCGAATCTTCGCGATCTCGGCCGCGCGCTGCTCAGCCGGCAGCTTGCCGACTTCGCGCGCTCGCCGCTTTCGATCGGCGCGCAGTTGATCGACCTCGCCCTGAAGCTTGCGGCGCGTCTGATCAACTTCGAGCAACCGATCGACCTCAGCCGGATCGACCCCACGCTTGGCGAGCTCGCCCTTCACAAAATCGGGCTGTTCACGAATCAGCTTGATATCCAGCATTCAGAATGCGTTCCTCAACAGTTCAATCTCCAGCCGCTCTCCCGACGCGTCAACCGCGACGATGTCGAAGCGCATCGTGACGTCGTCCGCACGATAACGCGTCGCAAACATTTCCGCCGCGCGACGTATCTGCTTCTGCTTGCGCTCATCGACGGCTTCTTCAGGAGCACCCGCGTCACGAGTGCGCCTCGTCTTCACCTCGACAAACACGAGCGTCTCACCGTCCATCGCAACGATATCGATCTCAGCTCCCGCCGCGCGAAAATTCCGCTTGACGATCCGATAGCCATGGTGCCGCAGATACTTCTCAGCAGCGTGCTCCCCCCGCCGACCCAGCGGAAGCTGAGTCCGCAGCTTGGCGATCCACGCCGACGTGCGAGCAATCAGATCGCGCGGCATCATCTTATCCAACGCGCCCCCACTCCCGCGAGGCTAGAAGCCCGCACCCGCCGCTGCAAGAGACGGAAACCTCGGGCGGCCAGGTGACACTGCGTACGTTTAGCTCGAATCGCAGAATCAGTGATCTCCCTTCCCCACCCTGACATGGATCGCTCAGAATGTTACGATTCCCGCTGCACGAGCATGGCTGAATCAAAAATAACGCTGGAACAGGTGCGCCACGTTGCGCTCCTCGCGCGGCTGGAATTATCGCCGGAGGATGAAAATCGCCTGCGCGCCGACATGGACGAGATGCTTGCCTACGTGGACAAATTGAACGAACTCGACACCAAAAATGTCGCGCCGACGACGCAGGTCGGCGAGGCCGGCACCCCGATGCGCGATGACGAAGTGACCAACGGCGCGGACGCTGAGGCGATGCTTGCGAATGCGCCATCGCGCGATCGCAACTACTTCAAAGTACCGAAAATAATCGAGTAGAAATCTTTTCTGAATGGCATCGGAACTGAACAAACTCACAATCGCCGAAGCGTCGGCGAAGCTTCGCGCGCGCGAAATCACCGCGACGCAACTGACGCGCGATTGCCTCGATCGCATCGCGGCGGCTGAGCCGAAGCTGCATGCCTTTCTCACGGTGAGCGAGAAAGAAGCACTCGAGCAGGCGCGGGCAGCTGACGCTCGCCTTGCCACAGGCAACGCGCCCGCACTGTGCGGCATTCCGCTCGGCATCAAGGACATCTACGCGACCAAGGGCGTTCGCACGACGTGCGCATCGCGAATTTTAGAAAATTTCGTGCCGCCGTTCGACGCGACTGTGATCGAACGCCTGCGCGCAGAGGGCGCGATCTTCGTCGGCAAGACCAACATGGACGAATTCGCGATGGGCTCCTCAACCGAGAACTCCGCGTTCGGCGCGACCACGAATCCACATGACACCACACGCGTCGCCGGCGGATCGTCGGGAGGATCCGCGGCGGCGGTCGCGGCGCACGAATGCCTCGGGTCGCTCGGCACCGACACCGGCGGATCGATTCGCGAGCCGGCGTCGTTCTGCGGCGTGGTCGGTATCAAGCCGACTTACAGCCGCGTCAGCCGTTTCGGCGTGATCGCGTTCGCGTCGTCGCTCGATCAGGTCGGGCCGTTCACGAAATCAGTGCGCGACGCCGCGATCCTCCTGCGCACACTCGCCGGCAAAGATGTTCGCGACTCGACCTGCTCGGCGCGCCCGGTCCCTGACTACGAAAGCGCGCTGACCGGCGACGTCAAGGGACTCCGAATCGGCGTGCCGCGCGAATATTTCGTCGAGGGGATGCAGCCTGAGGTCGAGAAGTCGGTGCGCGCCGCGCTCAAGAACTACGAATCGCTCGGCGCATCGACAGTCGAGATCTCGCTGCCGCATACCGGCTATGCGATCGCCGCGTACTACCTGCTCGCCACTGCGGAGGCGAGTGCGAATCTCGCGCGCTACGACGGGATCCGCTACGGCATGCGCGTCAACGCCGAAAACAATATCGCGCTCAACGAAACGACGCGCGCAAATGGCTTCGGCAGTGAGGTCAAACGGCGGATCATGCTCGGCACGTTCGCGCTGTCAGCGGGTTACTACGACGCCTACTATCTGAAGGCGCAAAAAGTGCGCACGCTGATTCGCAAAGACTTCGAACAGGCGTTCGAGAAGTGCGATCTCATCGTGACGCCCGTTGCGCCGACCACCGCGTTCAAGCTCGGCGAGAAGATGAACGATCCGCTCACGATGTACCTGTCCGACATCTTCACGATCTCGGTGAACCTGGCCGGGCTGCCCGGAATGGCGATGCCGTGCGGCTACGACTCGAACAACCTGCCGATTGGGATGCAATTGATCGCGCCGCCGTTCGCCGAGGAAACAATTCTGCGCGCGGGCGACGCCTTCGAGCGCACGGGAGCATTCAAGCCGCGCACACCCGCGGTCTGACGGATACTTGCGATGAATCGTGAAGCATACGAAGCGGTGATCGGACTCGAAGTCCATACCCATCTACTGACCCGCTCGAAGCTGTTCTGCGGATGCTCGACGACGTTCGGCGCGGGTCCGAACGAGAACGTCTGCCCGATCTGCATGGGGATGCCGGGCGTGCTCCCTGTCCTCAATCGTCGCGTAGTCGAACTGGCTATTCGAACCGGCCTCGCAGCGCATTGTACTATAGCGCCCTACTCTATTTTCGATCGAAAGAGCTATTTCTACCCCGACCTGCCGAAGGGCTATCAGATTAGTCAGTACGAAACTCCCATCTGCAAAGGTGGCTATATCGATCTGCCGCCGACTGAGAACGGCGAATCGCGCCGAATCGGCCTCACGCGAATCCATATCGAAGAAGACGCGGGCAAGAATATCCATCGCGAAAACGAAAGCCTGGTCGATTTCAACCGCTCGGGCGTACCGCTGATCGAAATAGTCAGCGAGCCCGATCTGCGCTCGGCAGAAGACGCCGGCGCATACTTGCGCCAACTACGCGCGATCCTTCGCTACGTCGATGCGTCCGACGGCAAGATGGAAGAAGGCAGCTTCCGCTGCGACTGCAACGTATCGGTCCGCAAGCGCGGCGCCAAAGAGTATGGCGTCCGAACTGAGATTAAAAACCTCAACTCGTTCCGCTTCGTCGAAGACGCAATTGAGTATGAGGTAGATCGCCAAATAGCTATTGTCGAATCGGGCGGCAGAGTAGCGCAGGAAACCCATCTGTGGGACCCGACGCGCAAGGAAACGCGCCCGATGCGCTCGAAAGAGTATGCGAATGACTATCGCTACTTCCCCGAGCCCGACCTGCCGCCGCTAGTTGTGCCTGCGGAAATGGTGGAAAAGGTGCGCGCCTCGATGCCCGAGCTGCCCGCCGACCGAAAGGCGCGTTACGTCCGCGAAGGCCTGACGGAATACGAAGCGGGCGTGCTGATCGCCGATCGCGACGTCGCCGACTACTTCGAAGCCACGCTGCCGGGACTCAAAAATCGCAAGGCTGCCGCGAACTGGGTGATGACCGAAGTGCTGCGCGTCGCCCGCGATTCAGACAGGCCGTTCGCCGAAACTGTGCCATCAGCGGCGGAGGTGGGCGCGCTGATGAAAATGATCGAAGCGCAGAAGATAAGCCTCAACGCCGCGAAGACTGCATTCGCCGCGATGGTAAAATCCGGCAAGGGCGCAACGGCAACAATCGCCGAGTTGGGCCTCGCCCAGGTGTCAGACGAAAGCGCAATTGCCGCTGCGATCGACAAAGTTCTCGCCGCGGAGCCGGACAAACTCGCCGAGTACCGCGCAGGCCGCGACAAGCTGTTCGGGTTCTTCGTCGGCGCCGTGATGAAGGCGATGGGCGGAAAAGCAAACCCGAAAGTGATCAACGACATCCTGCGCGCAAAGCTCGCCGGCTGAAGAACGTCCTCGCGCCGCCATCTGATTTGTGCGCCGCTGGGGTTTTCGAGCTATAATTTCAGCGTGGTAGGTGATCTCGATGAGTAAATTTGTATCCGCGCTGGCACTCGCGTTCATACTTCTGGCAACCGCGGCGCACGCTGGAATAGCGATCGTCGACGATAACGGGACCAGTTCCGGTGTCGTGAGCAATACGAACAGTTACGCGGTGAACCTCCCGACCGGAATCACGGACGGCGACCTGGTCGTCGTCGCGATCGCAAGCAACAGTCCTGCAACGCCTTCCGCGGAAGGCTACGCGCCCGGATACCTGCAGGGTTTCAAAGAAGACGCCAACGGCTGTTTCGAATTTTACCATGTGTGGAAACAGGGTGATTCCACCAATCCGGTATTCAGTCGCGCGACAGCGGGGTCCGACGCTTACGCGGTAGCGGTGCTTTCCAACGTCCAGACCGGCTCGTTCGTTGATACCTCAACCGGTACCTCGTCGGGCGATGGCACGCTGGTAAATCTTCCGGCCATGACGACGCATAACAATGGCGACATGGCTGTGTACGCGAGTTGCGCGGAAGCAGGCGCGACTTTTTCAAGTCCTTCGGTTGGCACTATCGCGGTGCAACAGGCGAGTCCTTCCAGCTCGGTTGCTATCAGCACTTACACCCAACCGACAGCGGGCGTAATTCCCACTGAGGCTACCTACACCGATGCGAGCCTGTTTAATGGATCGGCTGTCATGGCTGTGATCGCTGCGCCCGCATCCAGCGAAGCATCAAGCGCGACCGAGAGATGAGCGGCTCGCGCCTGAGTGAATTCGAAATCCATTTCAATTTCTCAGTTGAAGTTGAAAGCCTTCGTCGCATTGTCCCAGAGGATCTTCTTCTTGCTCGAATGCGGGATAGACTGTTTCAATAGTGCGTCGATACCCCATGGGAACGTGCCGTCCGGATGTGGATAGTCAGTGTCCCACAGGAAGTTGTTGTCGCCTACTATATCGAGGGCGGCTTTCATGGTCGGTTCGTCGCCGCGGAACGCTACATAGAAATTGCTTTTGAAATACTCAGTCGGGCGCTTGCTCAAATACTCATGTTCCGAGTTACCGCTGAAATCCCAATGCTGTTCCATCCGCTGTAGCCAGTAGGGAACCCATCCGCCGTCGGCTTCGACCTGAACGACGCGCAGCTTTGGGAATTTTTCGATTACGCCGTACCAGATGAGACCCGCCATCGCGGCCATCGCCTCGAACGGATGCGACAGGATATGGCCGGTGACGTGAGTGTCCATGCGATCGCCGAACGACTCGACGGACGCGGAGCCGGAATCGTGAGTGGAAATCGGGCGTCCGAGCTTTTCCACTTCGGCCCAGAGTGGCAGGTAGTCGTCGTGGAAGATCGCGCGCCCGCGGACCGGATTGGGGCGCACGTAAAAGCTGATGGCGCCGTTTTTCGCCGCGCGATTCGCTTCCTTGATCGATTCGCCCACGTCCTGCATGGGTAAAATGGCCGCCCACTTCACGCGGTCCCTGGTCTTCGAGCAATAGTCGGCGCTCCAATCGTTGTAGGCGCGACAGCAAGCCGCCAGCAATTGCGGGTCGCGGAATTCGCGGCCGAGCATCTGGCCGGCAGCAGTAGGATAGACAATCTGAACGTCGACGCCCTTGCTCGTCCATATCCATGATGCGGCTGTCGGGGCTGAAGCCGAGTTTTGCGGCGCGCTCGAAACGCTTCATCGCCTTGCGCACCGCGTCGAGGAAGCCGGGCGCCGCCATCGGGTATTTGCCTTTTTCGCGAGTGAAGGGTTCGCCTTCGACCAGGAACGTGCGACGGCCGGACTCCGGCGCTACACCCATTTTCGGTGCGGAGGATTTATAGCGGTCGTCGATGTAGCGTTCGAATACATAGTCAGGTTCCATCAAGTGAGTATCTACATCGGCGATTTTGAATCCGTCTTTCATACTAGTTCTCCAATACTACTTGATCAGCTAATAGCTAATCGCCCGGAATAATCAGCGCTTTCACTCCGCGGCGCTCTCGGAGAAGGTCGAAGGCTTCGAGGCCCTGCGAGATAGAATAGCGATGTGTCACCATCGGACGTAAGTCCACCGCGCCGCTCGAGACCATCGCGATGGCGCGACGCCAGGTTTCCGGCGTGCGGATGCGAGAGTTGATAATCGTCACGCCGTGGAAGAATAGCGCGCGCAGCTCCGCGGACTTGAGATCGCGCGCGGGCCATCCGACTTCGACCAGTTCGCCTCCGCGGCGCAGCAGTTCGCGCGGCGAATCGATCGCACCGGACGCGTCGAACACGACGTCGGCGCCCTCGGAAGGGAGCATCGCGCGCACCTGCTCGATCCAATCACGATCGCCGGCGGAGACAGTGCGGAATCCCATCGTACGCGCGAGTGCCAGACGATCGGCGTCCACCGCGAGGCCGGTCATTACTATCGAGGTAACGCCCAATGCGCGCGCGGCGAGTGCGATACTGAGGCCGATGGGGCCTGGACCTTCGACGACGGCGCTGTCGCCCGCTTTGAGACACGACTGCTCGACGGCGTGAAGGCCGGTGCCGAACGGCTCAAGCAGCGCGGCCTGCTCCATGTTCATCGTGGATGGAACAAGATGCGCGTTGCCGACTGGCGCGATCGTGTATTCGGCGAATGCGCCGGAGAGCGTCGTTGGCGTCGCGCAAAGATGAAAACGTCCAGCGCGGCACGGGCCGCATCGCCCGCAATGTCCGAATGGATCGAGCGCGACGCGATCGCCGACTTTGAACTTGGTGACATGCGCGCCGACCTCGACGACTTCACCCGCGGGTTCGTGACCCAGAATAACCGGGAGTCGCGCGACCATCCGCTCAGCGCCGAGTTCCCAATCGACGATATGCAAGTCGGATCCGCAGACTCCGCACGCGCCGACGCGAACGAGCAGCGTGGCATTCGCCGGGTGACGGCACCGGAGCGTCGATCACTTCAGCGCCGGGAGCAGGACGTGTCTTTGCGATTGCTTTCAATGCGCGCTGCCTCTGCGTTCCTTGATACGACGGCGCGGCGGTTGGCGTCAAAGAGAAGGTGCCGCCGGAAACGAACTGCTATTCCCAGTGGCGGGGCGGAGCGCCGCGATAACGCATCCGCGGACGGATGAGGCGGTTGTCGGCGTATTGCTCGAGGGCGTGTGCGATCCATCCGGAAGCACGGCCGATCGCGAAGATTGCGGCGGGCATCGCGCGCGGAAATCCGAGCATCCGGACGCACACCGTGAGGTAAAAATCGAGGTTGGGACGCAGGCGATCGCGTTTGGATACGCTGCCTTCGACTTTGAGCGCGGCCTCGAAAAGGCGGCGGCCGCGATGCTTGGCGATCGTCTGCGCGACCTGCCGCAGCAGCGCCGCGCGTGGATCGCCGTCGGGATAAATCGCGTGACCGAAGCCCGGCGGCAAACGATGTTCGCGAGCGAATGCGGCGAGGCATTCGTCGACGCGCGCTCCGGATTCAAGCTCGGCGAACATCGCCTCGATTCGATCACACGCGCCGCCGTGAATCGGTCCGCTCAGCGAGCACAAGCGCCGAGAGTACTGAGGCGAAGAGGTCGGCGCCGGTGCTCGCGATGACGCGCGCGGCGAAGGTCGAAGCGTTCAGCTCGTGCTCGGCACACGCGATCAGCACGCGATCGAGTGCCTCAACTTCCCACTCGGAAGCGGTCGAACCCGGGACCCATCCGAGCAGGCGTCCGGCCATTCCGGGGCCGCCGGGCGAGCCGGGTGCAGGCGGTTGCGCGAGTGCAAGCGGAAGTTGGCTGATGATGAGCTTGGCGCGATCGATGCGCGTGCGCGGCGGCTGACGGCGATCCCACGCGGCGAGACTCGGCATCACGGCCGCGAGCCGCAACAGCGGCGGCGCGTCATCGCCGACGGCGGCGAGCGCGTCGGCAACGGAGGTGGGCATCTGCGCGCCGTGGATCTCGGCGCGCAGCGCGGCAATTTCCTCGGCGACTGGACGCTCGCCACTCCACAGCAGCAGGCACACTTCTTCGAACGACGCGTGCGCGACGATTTCTTCGATTGGATATCCGCGATACGCGAGCTTGCCTTCGTTGATCGAGCTGACCGCCGACTCGGCGACGATAACTCCCGGCGCGCCGTCGTCGATGCTCTTGGGTTGCGCGACTGTGACCCACGTCGATGCCGCCGGCAGGCTCCGTCCGCGACGGCCGCGCTCGTTGGACACGACACCACGCAGCGCTTCGATATCGACGCGGCGATAAAGCGCCTGGCGTCCGACTTTGCGCCGATAACTTTTCAGCCAGCCGCGGCTGACGTAGGCGTAGAGCGTACCGAGCTTGACGCCGAGCTGGTCCGCCGCCTCGTTCGCGGTCATCATGCCAGCGCGTTCGGAACTGGCGCGTTCGAGATTGCGAGTGGCCACCATGAGAATCACGCCATGCGCGCAGGGGCTTCGTCAAGTGGTATCGAGTCAACTTGCATCCAGATAGAGACAGTTCTATACAGTCAAGCTCAGAGGAGGGACAGTCGAATGACATCGGCAGAAGTACGATTCAAGGACTTGCGTGCGGATTTCGGGAAGACCGCGAGCGACTATGGACGTCATCGCGCGGGATTCCCCGATGAATTCTTCGAGCGGCTGGCAGCGTCGGGAATCCTGAAAGCCGGCATGCGCGCGCTCGACCTGGGAACCGGCACTGGGACGATTGCGCGCGGGCTGGCGCTTCGCGGATGCGAAGTCACGGGGCTCGATCGATCGGCGCCGTTGATGGAGCAAGCTGCCGAGCTGGATCGCGCCGCGGGCGTCGTCGTGAAGTACGTCAATGCGGCCGCGGAAGAGACGGGACTGCCCGCGGCGGAGTTCGATCTCGTGAGTGCTGGACAATGCTGGCATTGGTTCGATCGTCCTCGCGCGGCAGCGGAAGCACGACGCGTGTTGAAGCCAGGCGGACGGCTCGTGATCGCGCATTTCGACTGGATACCGCTGCCGGGCAACATGGTCGAGGCAACCGAGAAGCTGATCGAGAAACACAATCCGAAATGGAAGTTCGGCGGCGGACTGGGAATTCATCCGATGTGGCCGCGCGACATGGCGGTCGCGGGCTTCAAAAATATCGAAACGTTCTCGTTCGACATCGACGCGATCTACACGCACGAAGCGTGGCGCGGCCGGATTCGCGCGAGTGCGGGAGTGGGCGCGAGCCTTGCGCCGGAAGCAGTTGCGGCATTCGACGACGAGTTGCGCGCGATGCTGGCGGAGCGATGGCCGCAGGATCCAATGCCCGTGATGCATCGCGTGTTCGCGGCAATCGGCGTCGCGCCGTAGCATCGCTTTGACGAGTGGCGGTGAAGGTCGGCTATAGTCGCGTCCCAGAGAGGGAGTGACTATGGATTTTGGAACACTGATATTCACCAAGCCGGAGCGCGCGATCACGGACGTCAAGTACGCCGAGGAGCGCGGCTTCACGCACGCGTGGATTCCCGACTCGCACATGATTTGGGGCGACACTTACGCGTGCATGGCGCTGGCGGCCGTCAACACGAAAACGATCAAGCTCGGCACCGGAGTGGCGATTGCGTCGAACAGGATCGCGCCGGTGACGGTGCATTCGATCGCGACGATCAATCAGCTCGCGCCGGGGCGCGTGATTCTAGGATTCGGCACGGGGCATACGGGGCGGCGCGTGATGGGATTGCCGCCGGTCAAGCAGGCGGAGTTTCGCGAGCAGGTGCGCGTGATTCGCGATCTTCTCCGCGACGGCGAGACGACCTATAACACCGAAGGACTCAGCCGGAAAATCCGGTACCTGCATCGCGATCGGCGCTTCATCAACCTCGACGACAAAATTCCGCTGTACGTGGCGGCCAACGGGCCCAAGACTTTGGCGCTTGCAGGTGAGTTCGGCGACGGCGCGATCACGACGGGAGTAACGGACGCCGATCGAGTCGGCGCGGTGCGGAAAAGTCTCGAGGCCGGCGCGTCGAAGGCCGGACGCAGCGCGGACAAGATGCCGATCGTATCGCTCACGCACATTTGCGTGCTCAGGCCGGGCGAGAAACTCGATTCGCCGCGCGTGAAAGCGATGACCGGGCACTGGGTGATGGCGAGTTTTCATGCGATCGCGGCGGGATATGCGCGCTCGGGTTATCTGCCGGAGGCAGTCGCGCAGGTGTACAAGGCGTACGAGGAGTACGTCGCGAAGATGAAGACGCCGCCGAGCTGAGCGCTACCTCGAGCTGCACATCGGGCACTGCACGTACGTCGCGCCGCTCGAACAGAAGTACGTGACGCCCGACACGATCGCGGCGACGACGATGATCGGATCGAAAGAGGAACTGGTCGAACGGCTGCGAGCGATGGAGCACGCGGGACTGTCGCAGGTGTTCATCAATCCGCCGATGGACGGCTACAACGATTGCATCGACGAGATTTCGCGCGACGTGATCGCGCGGATGTGATCGAGCTAGGTCGGCAGCCACTTCGGCCAGATGCGATCGAGTCGGCGGCGATCGCGGGAACATAGTAGGCCTCGGGCGAGCCCCACACTGTCGCTGGACGCGGACGCGATCCGACAGCGAGCGGATGTTCGAAGACCTGCGCAATGTTCGCGTTGATACGCAAACAGTTGGGCGCCAGCGGCTCTGCGAGTTTGCCGTTGCGAATCAGGTACGAGTCGCCGGTGACGGTGCAGGTGAAATCTCCCGCGCGCTGGCCGTTGATCGGATAGGTGTACCAGATGCGGCCGACGTAGATTCCGTCACCAACTGCGCGCACGAGTTCGCTGTCGATAACGCCGCCGCGCGCGCGCATCACGACGTTGGTGCCCGCCGAGCCCGGACTCGCATCGAAGCGCCGTCCGCCACCTTCGCCAAGCCGATAGCCGCTCAGCGGAGAGAAATCGAGGTTGGCGGGGGCGCCGCTGCCGAGCTTTTCGGCGCGATTCTCGTCGGTGAGCATGCGATGCGTGTCGTAGAAATTCGAGAGCAAGCCGACGAGCTTGCCGTCGCGGATCAATTCGATACGGCGCGTGGGGATTCCTTCGCAGGTGATTCGACGGCGAATCGCTCCCGCATTGAATGCCGGATCGTCAGAGAGGCTCAGGCGAGAATCCATCACAGGCGCACCGAATTTTGCGTGATACGCGGAACTGGCGGCATGAAACGCGCCGGTGGTTAGCGAGCCCATCACCATGTAGTTGAGAATCTCCGCGATCGGCTGCGGTCCCAGCACGACGCGAAATTTTCCCGCCGCGGGTCGCGCGCCGTGGGATGAGAGCAAGCGCGCGGCGGACGGCGTCGCGGCCGAGCACGCGAGCGTCGCGGCGCATCGCGGCCGTGGAATCGCCGAGAGTGGTCGCAGTGCCCTTGGCGTCGAGCGATTCGATTATCGACGTGACCGACGCATTGAAGTGCGCGCTTTCGTCGGTGCGAACTTCGGTGAAATTTGAATTGAAGATCGCGATTCGATCGCGAATCACCGATACGTCGCCGCCGATGATCAAGCCGGGATGTTCGGTACGAGGGTTCGCAGGCCGTTTCGCGAACGCGGCGAGCGCGCCGTCGAGCACGTCCCACGCGGCGGCAGCAATCGCGCCATCCCCTACTCTCGCCAGATCGCTTTTTTCGGATGGCGTCGGCTTGCGGGCAAGCGGAACTGCGGGGAAGCCGGGGAAATGCGGATCGACGACAGCCGCACTTCGTGCGCGGCGGAGCGCGTCGCGGACGGAGTCGCCGGTGAAATCGCCGGCTTCGGATGCGGCGCCGACTTCATGCGGATCGCGGCGCATTGCGACGCGCAACTGGAATCCGTCGGCATGAAGCGACTTGAACTCCTCGAGGCCGCGGCTGGGAATGTCGGAAGTATAAGCCAGGCGCGCGATTCGATGCTCCGAGGTGGCGCAGTAAATCTCGTAGCTCGCGAGGTCTTTCTCGCGCGCGAGAATCCGCGCCGCTTCGCGCGTGAAGGACTTGAGTTCCGCGAGCGATCGCATCAGTTGCCCGCCAGCCGTGCGCGCGAGCGCAGCGTCGGCCCGCCATTGGACATCCGCTTGACCTGCATCGGCTGGCCCTTGCCGCAGTTGGGGATCGCGATGAGCCGCAGGTCGTTGCCGACCGCGTCCACGTTCGTGAAGAAGCTCTTCGAGTCGGCGATCACGCTGCCGGATCGATAGAGACGGCCGATCCGTCCGTGATCGATTTCGTAAACGCGGCGGGCGGAGATGCGGAAATTTTCGCGCGACTCGGAGATCGACGGAATCTGATGGCCGCAGACGTAGTAGCCGTGCTCGACGTCCGCGATGATCTTTTCAGGCGGCGTCTCACCGGGAAGGAAGAAAGTGTTCGACATTCGAATCAGCGGCACGTGCCATCCTTCGCTCGCGCGCGCCGAGCCGTTGGGCTCCGCGTCGAGCACTGCGGCGGTCGCGCGCGAATTCAGGAAGCCGCTGAAGATGCCGCGCTCGATGTGCATCACGCGGCGCCCGCGCGTGCCTTCGTGGTCGTAGCGATAGTGGCCGTAGCCGTCGAGACTCGGATCGGAACATGCGGACAGCAACGGCGACGCGACCTGTTTGCCCAACTGGTTGTCCGCGAGCGAGCGCAGGAACCAACTGCGTCCGGCGTATGCGGCTTCCATCTTGAGCGCGCGATCGGCTTCGCATGGATGACCGATAACCTCGTGCGAGACGAGCGCGTTGAAATGCGGATCGGTAACGACCACGACTTCGCCGTCGGGCGGCTTGAGGACTGGAGCCGCGGCAAGCTCGCGCGCCTCGCTGGCAAGGTCGACGCAAAATTTCGCGAGTGAGGGATTCGGCATCAACTCGCCGCGCCATCCGTCGCTCAGGCATTCGAGCCCGCGCTGCTGGCCGATCGAGTCGTAGCTTTCCTGGTGGCCGTCGCCGATTTGCGCGACGACGTAGCAATCGCCCTGCGAGAACGCGTACGCCTGCGAGACGACGGTGCCTGCGGTATCGATGAAAATTTCGCGGCGCATCTCGGTCATCGCGGCGACGACCTGGTACGCGATCGCGTCGCCAAGTGCGGCGACCTCGTGCGACGCGTCGAGCGAAATTTTCTTGAGCTCGTCGGTCGAGAGCGAGCGCGGATCGCGACGAAAGTTAGCGTCGACATCGTCGCGAACTTTCTCGCGCGATGGAAGTTGGCGCAACGAGCAGGCCGTTAGCAGCGTCGCCGAGGTGTGCGATGAGGTCGGCTTTCTTGCGTGCGCTGAAACGGGCACGATCGTACGCTTCGCTCAAGCCCGCGACGAAGTTCTGCGACCAGCTTCGCGGGACGACCCGCGAGCGCGCCGATCTCCGCGCCGGTTTGACCGTGACCGACGGGACCTGCCCGGTCGGCGACGTGAACCGAGACGAAATACGCGGCATTCTCGCTCTCAGAGCCGTCGCGCGGCTCACCATTCACGGCCGCGCCCTGAACGGTTGAAGACCACTTCGAAGCGAAGATCGGCGTACACGACGCCGCGCTTCGAGCGCGCGAAGCGCGCGAGGATGCCCTCGCCCTCGCGGCGCAGGTACTCGATCGCTTCGAACAGGTCGCCGCGCCCGATCAAGTGAGCCGCATCTAGATGATGCCTTCGCGCTTGAGATCTTCGAGCTGGCCGGCGCCGAGTCCGAGCAGCTCGCCATAGACGTCGGCGTTATGCTGGCCGAGCAGCGGCGCCGACGTCACTTCGACCGGCGAGTCTTCGAGGCGCACCGGGCATCCCGGCATCGTGAAATCGCCGCGCACCGGATGCTTGATCGTGACGATCATCCCGCGCTCCTTGAGATGCGGATCGTTCAGCAACTCGACGCTGTCGAGCACCGCGCCGCATGGAACGCCGGCCTCGCCGAGGATGCGCATCACCTCGAACTTGGTGTGCCGCCCGGTCCATTCGTTGATCATCTCGGTCAGCGAATCGACGTTCTTGGCGCGGTTGCGTCCCGCGAAACGTTCTTCGCTTGCGACTTCGGGACGGCCGATCACTTTCCACAGGCTCTCGAACATCTCGGGCGAGGTGCACAGGATGTAGCAATAATCGTTGTCGCCGCCGGGCGCGCATTTGTAGATGTCGCCGGGACCGCCGCCGCCGACGCGGTTGCCGGTGCGCGGTGTCGGCTTGTGCGTGACGTACGTGCCCATCATCGGGACGCGCACGAAGTTCAGCACCGCCTCCTGCATCGCGACTTCGACTTTCTGTCCCTTGCCCGTGCGCTCGCGCTGGATGTACGCGGCGAGCACGCCGACCGCCGCATGCATCCCGGTGCCGGTGTCGCCGATAGTCGGTCCGGGCTTCAGCGGCGGCGATCCGGGAAATCCAGTCAGCGCCATCGCGCCGCCGGACGCTTGCGCAATCATGTCGAAGCTTTTGTATTTGCTGTACGGGCCGTGCGTGCCGAAGCCCTTGATGGTCAGGTAGATGAGCCGCGGATTTATTTCGCGCAGTGTATCGTAGCCGAGGCCGAGGCCTTCGAGCGTGCCGAGCGAGAAATTTTCCGTGAGCATATCGACTTGCTTGACCAGGTCGATGAACATCGCGCGGCCCTTCTCGCTCTTGAGGTTGAGCGTGATGCCGCGTTTGTTGGCGTTGAGCAGAATGAAGTAGTAGGAATCGACGCCCTGCTTTTCGGTGAGCAGCCAGCGGCCCTGCTCGCCCATCTTCGGCGACTCGACCTTGATGACGTCGGCGCCGAGCCACGCGAGCATCTCGGTGCACGAGGTGCCGGCCTCGAACTGCGTCATGTCCAGAACTTTGACCCCAGCCAGCGCTTTTTCCATTGACGACCTCCTGCCGCTTGCAACTACCTGATCTAGCGCCAGCAACGACGCGGCGGCAAGCCTCGAAGCGTGCACGGGGTTAAGTCTTCAGCCGCGGTCTGGTAGAGATCATGATGAACAGGCAAATGGCAGACACTGCATTATCGAAGCTCGCCCGCATCCGCGAAGAACTGAACCGGATGTTCCTCGAACGCATCGATCTGATCGACGGCGCAATCGTGGCGATGCTGTCGGCGAATCACGTGCTGATAATCGGACCGCCGGGAACGGCGAAGTCGATGCTGGCGGACGAACTGTGCCGGAGAATCGAAGGCGCGAATTATTTTCAATGGCTGCTGACGAAGTTCAGCACGCCGGAGGAAATTTTCGGCGCGGTCAGCCTGAAGGGACTCGAGGAAGACGACTACCGGCGCGTCACGACGCACAAGCTGCCCGAGGCGCACATCGCGTTCCTGGACGAAATCTTCAAAGCGAACTCGTCGATCCTCAACGCGCTGTTGACGATCATCAACGAGCGGATTTTCCACAACGGACGCGAGCGCGTCCCGGTGCCGCTGATCACGATGTTCGGCGCGTCGAACGAACTGCCCGACGAGGACGAGCTGACCGCGCTTTACGACCGCTTCATGCTGCGCTTCATGGCCGATTACATCACCGAGGAACACGGCTTCATCCGCATGATGGCGGGCGGTCCGGAGCGCGCGCGCACGACGCTGCAGTTTGCGGAACTCGACGAGCTGCGCGCAGTGGTCGCGGCAGTCAAAGTGCCGGGCGCGATCCTCGAGGCGATTGCGCAAATCAGGCGCGAGCTCGCGCGCGAGCAAATCGTCGTGTCGGATCGGCGCTGGAAAAACTCGCTCGGCATTTTGCGCGCGCACGCGATCGTCGCGGGACGCAGCGCGGTGACCGAGGACGATCTGATGTTCCTCGCGCACGTGCTGTGGAAGGATCCGGAAGAGCGGCCCAAAGTGGTCGAGGCGCTGCGGCGAATCGTCCGCGGATACGAGGACAAGCTGCAGGAGCTGGTGTTCGAGAGCCGCGAGCTGCGCGAATACGCCGAGGGCGCGTGGGAGAGCGAGGAGCTGCGGCGGCGCGCGCTGACCGAGGCGAATGCGAAGCTCGCGAATATCGCGGCGCGCTTCGACGTGTTGATGAAAGAAGCGTCGGAGTCGGGCCGCGCGATTGCGAATGCGGAGCGGATGCGCGTCGAGGTCAAGGACATTCAGCAAGCCGTGTTCCGCAGAAGCGTCGGCGACTAGAAAATGCCGATCGAAGAATCAACGCCGGCGATCGTGCTTCGCGCGCGCGACTACGCCGAGTCGGATCGAATCGTCACGCTGCTGACGCTCAACGCCGGCAAGCTCAGCGGAATCGCGAAGGGCGCCAAAGCGTCGCGGCATCGCTTCGAGCGCAAACTCGAACCGTTCTCGCACGTCGTCCTGCACTATCGCCGGCGACCGCACGGGCAGTTGGTGTTTATCACGCGCGCCGAAGCGGCCGACCTGACGCAGCACGTGCTCGACGACGACCTCGCGAAGATTGCGCTCGGCAGCTACATGCTCGAACTCACCGACGCGCTGACGACCGAAGAGAGCGAAGCGGCGGAGGCGTATCGCGTGCTGTCGGAGGGACTCGGCGCGCTGAGCACGCGGTTCGCCGACTCGGCGCTTCGGCAGGCGTTCGAGATGCGATTGCTGGGATGGGCGGGCTTCGGACTCGAGTTCACGCGATGCCGCATCTGCGCGACCATCAACGGCGCCAACGGCGACAATGGCGCGACGGTGTATTTCGTCGTGTCGCGCGGCGGAATCGTATGCGCGAAATGCCGGCCGTCGTTGGCAGAGGGCGCGATCAAGATGTCGAGCAGGGGCGCCGCGATCCTCGCGCGACTCAGTGTATTGCCGATGAGCGACTCGCCTGGCTCGGAAGCGGCGGGCCCGGACGGCGCGCTCGCGCTCGCACGGTTCATCGGATCGATCGTGGATCGACGGCTGCGCAGCCAGGAATTTCTCGATTCAGTCTTGCCGGGCGCGGGTAAGGCCTGAATCTATCCGCCGGTTTCGCGCGCCGGAGTTTCTCCGTGCACCACTTCGGGCTCGCGGTAGCGGCCGCCATGATGCTCGATCACGACGATGCCGCAGTTCGGCGGCACGTGCGCGTTTTCCCATTTGCCGGTGACGTGCGCCCACACCGCGCGCATCACGCCGCCGTGACTGACGACTACGATCTCATCGTCGGGATATTTTTTCGCGACGCTATCGAGCACCGGCGCGACGCGCTTGAGCACATCCTCGTGACTCTCGCCGTTGGGCGCGCGCCACACCCATGAGCGCTTCGGATCGAAGGTCGGATCGTTGGCGATCGACTCGTAAGGCTTTCCGGCGAGGTCGCCGAGACTCTGCTCGCGGAAGTCCGCCTCGTATTCGATCGGGATGCCCAGTTCCGCGGCGATGATGAGTCCGGTTTCGCGGGCGCGTGCGAAGGTGCTCGCAATCACGAGTATCGGCTGGTACTTGAGCTTGATCCTGACAGCGGCTTCCAGAGCCTGACGCCGACCAAGGTCGGTGATCTTCGCTTCGCCCGAGGTGGTGAAGCGTCGAATCGCGTTGCCCTCGCTCTCGCCGTGACGAACCATTATCAACTTGCCCATAGGGTGAAAATTTTCTCCGAAAATTAAGTTTGGTGCGAACGAATCGACGCGGCGCGTCAGGTCTTGGGCTTGTCGCCGCCGATGCCTGCCGCTGTCGCGAACGCGCGGAATGGTTCGAACAAATCGATCGGCATCGGAAAGACAGTGGTGGAATTGTTTTCGGTCGCGATCTCCTTGAGCGTCTGCAGATAGCGAAGCTGCAGCGTGATCGGACTCTTGCTCATGATCTCGGCCGCATCCGCGAGCCGCTGCGACGCCTGGAATTCACCCTCAGCCGCGATCACCTTGGCGCGGCGCTCGCGCTCAGCCTCGGCCTGCGCCGCGATCGCGCGCTGCATGTCCTGCGGCAGATCGATATTTTTCAGCTCGACCAGCGTGACCTTCACGCCCCACGGCTCGGTTTGCGAATCGACGATTTCCTGGATGCGCGCGTTGAGCTTGTCGCGCTGGCTGAGCAGCTCGTCGAGTTCGGTCTGCCCGCCGACAGAGCGCAGCGTGGTCTGCGCCAGTTGCATCGTGGCGAACAGGTAGTTGGCGACCTCGGTCACGGCGCGCGACGGATCGACGACGCGAAAATACAGCACCGCGCTGACCTTGACCGTCACGTTGTCCTTGGTGATGACGTCTTGCGGCGGAATGTCGAGCGTCACGGTGCGCAGATCGATTCGCGCCATCCGCTCGAGCACGGGAATCACGAAGATCACGCCCGGGCCGCGATAAGGAGTGAGGCGCCCGAGGCGAAAGACCACGCCGCGCTCGTACTCGTTGAGGACCTTGAGTCCGCTCAAAACGAAAATTACAACGATGAAGACTACTATGCCGACTCCGCTCGCCATCGCGATTCTCCTTCGCCCCCAATGCGCGCGAGGCTTGTCGATACCCTGCGCTATCTTCGAGCGCTACGCCACCTTCTGCACTTGCAGTTCCAGACCCGTTGATCGACTTCACTCGAGCGCGCGCGCCGGGGCTGAGCGCGTCGGCGCTGACCGCGCGCCAAATCTCGCCGTGCACGAAAACCTTGCCGGGCGTGCCGGGAGCGATCGCCTCGCGCACTTCGCCGACCTCGCCGACGATGCCTTCCGCGCCGGTGGTCGCGCGGTTGCGACGCTCGCGCGCGACGATGTATCCGATGCCGAGAATGATCAGCGTCAGCGCGGTGGCGCCGCCGTATATGATGTTGCGATTGACGGCCAGGTCGGTCTTCGACGTGTCGATAAAAAACAGCGAGCCGATGACGAACGCCGTGACGCCGCCCAGGCCGAGGATTCCATAGCTGGTGACGAAGGCTTCCGAAATCAGCATCGCGACGCCGAGAAAAATCAGCAGCAAGCCGGTGAGGTTCACCGGCAGCACCTGGAACGATGCGAGCGCGAGCAGCAGGCAAATCGCGCCGGCGACGCCGGGAAAGATCACGCCGGGATGCGCGAACTCGAAGTACAGGCCGATCAATCCCGCCATCAGCAGCAGATAAACGATGTTGGGATCGGCGAGCATGTTGAGCAGTCGCTGGCCAGGCGTCATGCGCGCGCGGCGCACGGCGGCGTCGGCCAGCGCGAGCGTCACGGTTTTGCCCGCGACCTGCACCTTGCGGCCAGTGGCTTGCGTCAGCAGGCTGCGGATGTCGGGCGCGACGATATCGACGACGTTCTTCGCCAGCGCCTCACGCTCGCCAATCGCGACGCTGTGGCGGACGGCCTGCTCGATCCAATCTTCGTTGCGCCCGCGCTGCTGCGCGATCGTGCGCGCGAAGGTCGCGGTGAAGTTCTCGATCTTCTGGCCCATCGCGCCCTTGATGTCGTCACCGCCCTGCTCCACCGGATGCGCCGCGCCGATCGTCGTTCCCGGAGCCATCGCGGCCACGTTCGCGGCTTCGGTGATGAACACGCCGGCGGACGCGGCGCTGGCGCCCGACGGAGCGACGTAAACGATCACCGGCAACGGCGCGGCAAGAATAGCCTTGACGATTTTTTCCGCAGAGTTCAGCAGACCGCCCGGCGTGTCGAGCTGGATCACCAAGCGCGCTCGCGCCTTCGGCATTTGCGGAAGCGAGCGAATCGTCGATGTAGGAAGCGGTGGCAGGATTGATCGAGCCGTCAATCGTAATCAGCTGAACCCAGGGCGGCGTGTGTGCGGCGGATTTCGTGGGTGCGTCGGCGGCAAGGATTCGTTGCGACGCGAATGATGCAATTGCGATCGCCATTGCCGCGACGACGAAAACGAATCTTGAGCGCACGCTCACGACGTGGAACCGCCGCGTCGTGGAATCGGCATCCCGAGATATTTCATCACTTCCTGAATATCCGCCCACACCAGCCGCTTGTCGCCGGGAGTGCGCAGCAGATACGCGGGATGAAACGTGGGCATGAAGCGGATCCCGCGAAAATCCTGCCAGTTGCCGCGCAGCTTGCTGATCGGAATCTTCACCTTAAGCACCGCCTGCACGGCGAAGGTGCCGAGCCCGACGATCGCGCGCGGTCGCACGAGGTCAATCTGGCGAAACAGAAACGGCTCGCACGATGCAACTTCGTCGGGCTCGGGATTTCGATTGTCGGGCGGGCGGCACTTGATCACGTTGCAGATGTACACGTCGGAGCGGCTGATACCCATGCCGCGCTCGATGATGTCGGTCAGCAACTGACCTGCGCGGCCGACGAACGGCTCGCCGCGAGCGTCCTCGTCGGCACCGGGCGCCTCGCCGACGAACATCAAATCCGCGTTAGGATTGCCGACGCCGAAGACGAGATTGGTGCGGCGCGGCGCGAGCTTGCATCGCTGGCAATCGCCGATGAACTCGCGCAATTCGTCGAGCGTCGAAGATTTTTCGAGTCCCGGATATTTCGAGAACAGTTCAGTCGGCATCGGCGCGGCGGCGGTCTCGACGGATGCCGCGACGGGCGGAGCGATTGCTGGAGTTGGCGCAGGCGCGAGCGGGCAGTCCTTCCATGCCCTCTTCGCGTAACTGCTCGACGTAATCGCGTATCGTTGCGACCAGCGTGCGGCGATCGAGCGATGAGGCGTCCATCGAGGGTTATCTGACAGCGCGCAGGCGCGAGGGTTTATCCGCGCGGCCTGACTTCGGTTTGGCGGAGCGGAGCGCGACGATTCGATCGAGAATCAAGTCAGCGACTGCGTCCTTGGACATCTGCGGATGGCTCTGAGAGCTGCCGTCGGATGCCAATGAGCGTGACGATATTGGTGTCCACTTCGAAGCCGGCGCCCTCGAGAGTCACGTCGTTGGCGACGATCAGGTCGAGCCCTTTGCGCTTGAGCTTGCCGCGCGCGTTGGCTTCGAGGTCGTCGGTCTCAGCCGCGAATCCAATAATCAGACGCGCGCCCTTCTTCGCGGCGATGCGCGGCATCTCGTCCGCAATCGATTCCATCTCGAGCCGCAGTCCGCGCGCATCTTTCTTGATCTTGCCGCGCGCAGGATTCGCGGGACGGAAGTCCGCAACCGCTGCCGCCATCACGAGCGCCGTGGACCACGGAAAATTACTCGAGGTTTTGGCGAGCATCGCGGACGCGGTAACAGTGTCGATTCGCTCGACGCCATAGGGCGTCGCGAGCGCAGACGGTCCCGCGACGAGGCGCACCGACGCGCCGCGGCGCCATGCCGCGCGCGCAATCGCGAATCCCATCTTGCCCGACGACCGGTTGGTGACGAATCGCACCGGATCGATCGGCTCCTGCGTCGGCCCCGCCGTCACCAGGATATTTTCGCCCGCGAGATCCTGCGCAGAGAGCATCTTCTCGATTTCGGCGACAACGATAGCCGGATCCGGCAGGCGCCCCTTGCCCTCGTAGCCGCACGCGAGCGCGCCCTCGCCCGGCTCGATTATCACCGCGCCGCGCGAGCGCAGCTTCGCGAGATTCTCGGCGACCGTCGGATGATCGTACATGTGCACGTTCATCGAGGGCGCAAACGCGACCTTCGCGCGCGTCGCGAGCAGCACGGTGGTCACGATGTCGTCGGCGATACCGACGGCGGCCTTGGCGATCACGTCGGCCGTCGCGGGCGCGATCACGATCGCGTCGGCGCTGTCGGCGAGCCGGATGTGCCCGATCTCGGATTCCTGCGTGAGCGAGAACGTGTCGGTGGCGACCGGATTCGAGCTAAGAGTCTGGAGCGTGAGCGGCGTGATGAACTCAGTCGCGTTGCGCGTCATCATGACGCGGACGTTCGCGCCCGCATTGACGAGCAGGCGCACGAGTTCCGCAGATTTGTAAGCAGCGATTCCGCCACTCACGCCAAGCACGATCGTCTTGCCGTTAAGCACGCCCATCGAGCCTTGATTCTAGTGCGCCGCGCTTGCGGGCGAAACGGCCCAAAGAGCGGCCGTCAGTCGTAGTATTCGAGCCCGAGATGCGTGATCAGGTCTTCGCCGCGCATCCAGCGCAGCGTGTTCTTGAGCTTCATCAGCTGGATGAAAATGTCGTGCTCGGGATAGATGTTCGGCGCATGCATCGGCGCCTTGAAGTAGAACGACAGCCATTCCTGGATCCCGCGCATGCCGGCGCGATGCGCCAAATCCATAAACAGCACGAGGTCGAGCACCAGCGGCGCCGCGAGGATCGAATCGCGGCACAGGAAATTGATTTTGATCTGCATCGGATAGCCGAGCCATCCGAAGATATCGATATTGTCCCACCCCTCTTTCGAGTCGCCGCGCGGCGGGTAGTAGTTGATTTTCACCGAGTGGAACACGTCTTTGTAAAGCTGCGGATACAGCTCGGGCTGAAGGATCTGATCGAGCACCGACAGCTTGGTCTCTTCCTTGGACTTGAACGAGCCGGGATCTTCGAGCACCTCGCCGTCGCGATTGCCGAGAATGTTGGTCGAGAACCATCCCGACATCCCGAGCATGCGCGCCTTCAGCCCCGGCGCGATCAGCGTCTTCATAAACGTCTGCCCGGTCTTGAAATCCTTGCCGCAAATCGGAAGATTGGTCTCGCGCGCGAGTTCGAGCAGCGCGGGCGTGTCGGTGGTCAGGTTGGGCGCGCCGTTCGCGTACGGGATGTCTCATCTTGAGCGCGGCGTACGCGTAAATCTGGCTCGGCGCGATTTCGGGATCGTTGTTCGCGAGCCCGGCCTCGAAGGCTTTCAGCGTTTCATGCACCGCCGACGGACGATGGAAGACCTCGGTCGAGCCGCACCAGACCATCACGGTGCGCGCGACGCCGGTACGTTTCTGGAAATCCCGGATGTCGTCCATCAACATCGCGGCCTTGTCCATCTTGGTGCGCGCTTCCTTCAGATTGGGGCCGCGGATGTTGCGCACGTAGTCCTGATCGAAAACTGCATCCATCGGATGAAGTTTTTCCAGCGGCTCGCGCACCTGCTCCAGGAGCCGACGATCGAGCACCGCGGCGTTGAGCGCGGCGTCGTAGGCGCTGTCCTCGTAAATGTCCCAGCCGCCGAATTCGAGATCCTCGAGCTTCGCGAGCGGCACGAAATCCTTGATCAGCGGCGTGCGGCCCTCGGTGCGCTTGCCGAGACGAACCGTCGCGAGCTGCGTCAGCGATCCGATCGGCGCGCCGAGGCCGCGCTTAACCGCCTCGACTCCCGCGATGAACGTAGTGCTGACCGCGCCGATGCCGGGAAGCAGCACGCCGAGCTTGCCGTCCGCAGGCGCGATTCGGACGGGACCTTTGGTCGTCAAATGTCAGAGCTCCTTGGGGTCAACCCTTTCGAAATCGCGACGGGTATTCAGCGCCGAAGGTTTGATCGGGATGAAGCACGCGAGCGCGCTCGATGAGCACCTCTTCGGTCTCGGGAATGTTGGGATCGGGGATGCAGCAATCGACCGGGCATACCGCCGCGCACTGTTCCTGGTCGAAAAACCCGACGCACTCGGTGCACTTGTCGGGGACGATGTAATAGATGTCGTCCTTGATCGCGGGCTTGTTGGCGCCGTTGAGTTCCCACTGCGCGCCGCCTTCGTAAATCGCGGTGTTGGGGCACTCGGGCTCGCACGCACCGCAGTTGATGCATTCTTCTGTTATCAGCGTGGACATTTTCGAGCTCCGAAATCGGTCCCTGTTTCGACAAAACGATCGGACCGAACGGCAACAATATCGGCGCGTGGCAGGTGGAGCAAGTATTTCAAGGCGCTAACCGGTCAGTCGGCAACGCTGTTGGCGATACGCCGTGCGAGTTCCAGAAACGCAATGCTGGCGGGATGCGCTGGGTTCGCAACGACGATCGGCATGCCGTCGTCGCCGGCCTGGCGCACGTCGGGGTAGATCGGGATCCTCGCGAGCAGTTGCGTCCCTTCCTCCGCGGCCATCCGCTCGCCGCCGCCGTAGCCGAAAAGCTCGTCGCGCTCGCCGCAATCGGGACACACGAAATAGCTCATGTTCTCGACCACGCCGAGAATCGGGCAATGCACCTGGCGAAACATCTTGACCGCGCGCGTCGCATCGAGCAGCGCAACGTCCTGCGGCGTCGTCACGATCACACAGCCGTCGAGCGAGACCTGCTGCGCGAGCGTGAGCTGCGCATCACCGGTGCCGGGCGGCAGATCGACGATTAGAAAATCCTGGCGTGCCCCACAGCGTGTCTTTGAGAAATTGGCGCACCGCGCCCATCACCATCGGTCCGCGCCAGATGACCGGCGCTTTTTCGCCGAGAAAAAATCCGATCGAGATCAGCTTCACGCCGTACTTTTCGATCGGATAAAAATTCTGCCCGCCCGCCGACTTCGGCCGCTCGTCGCCGACGTTGAACATCATCGGCACCGACGGCCCGTAAATATCGGCATCGAGCAGCCCGACGCTGAGCCCCAATCGCGCGAGCGCCACCGCAATGTTCGCCGCGACGGTGGATTTGCCGACGCCGCCCTTGCCGCTGCCCACCGCGATGATGTGCTTGGTGCCTTCGAGCCGTACGCGCCCGGTCTTCTCGCCAAGCTCGGCTTCGATTCGATGCACCCGCAGCTCGACGGTGGGCACGCCGAGGTCATGCGTCAGCGCGCGATGGATGTTGGCGGCGAGCTCGCGAATCACTTCGTCGCGCTCGGTAACCTGCCGAAGAGTGATCGCATAGCCGCCGTCGGGCGTCGGCTGCGCATCCTCGACCAGACCAAGCGCAACAATGTCAGCGGAGTAACCGGGATACTTTACGTGTCCGAGCGCCTCGATAACCGCATCATTGGATACCTGTCGTGCCACTAATTTCGATTATCGCAGATGTATTAGCGCCTCGAAAGCACGGAGACGTTTATCGGAGGATTCGTTGACAAGCCAGATGGGTCGGCGGACATAATGAATGCACTCCGAATGAAAAACCGCGGTTACATAGTCAACGCCTTCTGGGACACAGAAGCTAAGGTCTGGGTCGCCACGAGCGCCGACGTTCCTGGTCTCGCCACCGAGGCGCGAGACATTGACGCGCTCATCAAGAAACTGCGCGTTATGATTCCAGAGCTTCTCGAAGCGAATGGGCTTTTGCCCCGCAAGCGTGGCCGCGCCGTCCTCGACGTTCCTTTCGAAGTTCGCGCGGAATATCACGAGCGACTTCGCCTGCAAGCCTAAGGACTGAGTTGCGGCTTGGGCCCGGAGTCGCGGTGTGTCCCAGAGTTTCACCCCTCAATTAAAGAAGATCTTGCGCTCCGCTAGCTGCAGCTTCGTCCGCCAGGGAAAAGGCGATCACGAAAGATGGTACAGTCCAGTCTCGAAGATTCACTTCACGGTCGACAACAAGATTCTGTCTCGACACACAGCCAACGCAGTGTTGAAAGAGGCGGGACTCCCGAAGAAATTCTAGTCGCGCGCCAGTGGCTGCAGCCGTGACGCGATCACGTCGCGCGCTTCGGTGACGATTTGGCGGACGATTTCGCCGGCCGGCTGAATCTTGTCGATCATGCTTACTGATTGCCCTGCGTAGAATGGCAGGCCGCTGATGTCGCCCTCGACCGACTCCGACGGAGGATTCACCGAGTATCTTGGCAGCGGTGCGTCGATGCCGCCGAGACGAAGGTGCGCGATCGTTTCGCCCTCGCCGGCGCGATTGCCGCTTGCAGGACTGCCTGCGCGCTCCCACTCATCAACCAGCGGCGTGCGGATCACGCGATGAGCCGCGTCGGGCCATCCGATGTCGAACAGCTTGGTGTGAACGGTGTCGCTCGCGTGTGCGTCAAGCACAGCTTGTTTGTATTCGGGGCGCGCAGCCGACTCTCGCGATGCGAGGAAGCGCGTGCCGAACACCGCGCCGTCTGCGCCCAGCGCCAGCGCGGCGGCCAGACCTCGGCCGTCGCTGATTCCGCCCGCCGCGAGCATCGGCAAGTCGCCAATCGCGTCGCGCACTTCCGGGATTAACGCGAACGTCGTCACGACGCCGCGCACATGACCGCCGGCCTCGAAGCCTTGCGCGATAATCGCGTCGGCACCGGCGCGTTTCGCCGCGACCGCTTCCAGAGCCGATCCGCACTGCCAGATAACTTTCAGGCCGAGCTTCTTGCAGGCTGGGATGTGCTCGGCGGGATCGCCCCAGAACAACGTCACTGCGGAAATCGGTTGCTTCGCGAGCGTCTCGAAAATTCCGGGCCGAAGAAACGGGATCAGCTGATTGACCACGATTGGCTTCGCAGTGATCTTACGCGCGGCGGAGATCTCAACGGCCATCGCATCCGGTGACATCCCCGGCATCGCAATCGTGCCGAGGCCGCCCGCCTCCGATACCGCGGCGGCAAGATTCGCGAGCGCGATATTACCCATGCCGGCGCACACGATCGGATACTCGATGCCGAACAGCTCGCAGAATTTCGTCTTCAGCATCGGTTCAAGGCTTGGTCGCTTTGATCGAAAAGATCGTCGGGATCGGATCGCCCTCGATATGCCACTGGCCGTCGCTCTCGAGTTTCATGAACGGGAAATGTGGATAGATGCACTCAGCGAACTCGTGCAGGTACTCGATTCGCAGACCGGTCGCCGCGAGCGCGCTGACGATGTCGCCGAGCCGGTACATCCATTGATGGGTCTCGGAGACGATTTTACTCGGATCCGAATAGTCGGGGCCAGGCGGGTCTTCGCGCATCGCCGTATGGAAGTATGAAATCTCGTTTTCGAGCTTCGTCATACCGCGGCGATTGTCGCTCATCAGAATCAGGGGGTGAAACTCAGCCATGTAGAAGAACCCGCCGGGCTTCACGAAGCTCGACGCGACCTGCGCCCATCGCGTGATGTCCGGCAGCCAGCAGAGAGCGCCGTACGACGTGAACACGATATCGAATTGCTCGTACAGCACATTGGGAGCGTCGTAGATGTTGGATTGGATAAACCTCGCGGGAATTTTCAACTCGTCGCTAATCGAACGCGCGAGTGCGATCGCGTCGCCGGAAAAATCCACACCGGTGATGCTCGCGCCCATCCGCGCCCAGGACATCGTGTCGAGTCCGAAGTGACACTGCATATGCAGCAACGATTTGCCGCGAACATCGCCGACCTCGCGCAATTCGATCGGCTTGAGCACGTTCTCCCCAGCCTTGAACTCCGCGAGCCGGTATTCGCGCGACGCCGCGTGAATCCGCGCCATCTGGTTCCACGCGTCGAGATTTGCCTTTAGCCGCGCGTCCATCTCGAATGTTAGGGTCGCTCCTGGCTGTAGTCCCACGAGACCGTGTGTGACGGCTTGAAGCTCACGACCACGACCTTGTTGCCCTTGAGCGATTTCCCGTATGCCTTGCCGAGTTTCTTGCCCAGGTACTCGACCGCCATCCGCTCGGTGCGCTTGTCGTCGACTTTTTCCTCGAGCGTGGCGCGCCCTTTCAGGACCACCGTCTTGTATGGGGCCTTCTTGGTATCAACCACCAGCGTGACGCGCGGATCGCGTACCAGGCATTTGTATTTGAACGACTCGGCGCCGGTGTGAAATACGACTTGCCCGTCGGTGTATTCGTACCAGGTCGGCACAGCATGCGGCGCACCGTCGGGTGCGGTGACGGCGACCACCGCGACGATCGGTTTCTTGAGCAGCTTCTCGATATCCTTTTTCTTCATCGGCATGTGGACGAGGTCTCCTGTAGCAGCGCGGCAAGCATTACCTGCCTTTGAAATTCTGGTTTTTGTTTTTCGCGGAACGCGCGGATACCCTCGCGCACGTCCTCGGACGGATTGGTGATCATCACGTTGAGCGCGGCGTCCTCGAGCGCGTTCTCGAGCGTCATCTCGCGCTGCTTGTACATCATGCGTTTGGCCAGCCGGATTGCCAGGGGCGGGCCGTCCGCGAGCCGTCGTGCAAAGTCCTGCGTGCGCGCCTCGAGTTCCGCGTGCGGCACGACCTCAGTCACCAGCCCGAGCTCGAGCGCAGTCTTCGCGTCGTAGACTTCGGCCAATAGCGTCATCTTGAGCGCGCGGTCCAATCCCATGAAGCGGGGAAAAGGTACGCTCCGCCTTCATCGCAGAGCAGACCGAACTTGAGCGCCGTGTCCCCGAGCCGCGCCTGGTCCGACGCGATTCTGAAATCGCACGACAACGCGAGCGTCAGCCCGCCGGCCACCGCCGCGCCGTTAATCGCCGCGATGACAGGCTTGTCGAAGCGATGCAACGAAATCACGAGCTGATGGAATCCTTCGCGCATCTCGAGCATGTGGCCCATCGGATGCCCATGGAAGCGCGAGCGGCTCTCCGGCGCACCGCTGATATCGCCGCCGGCGCAGAACGCGCGTCCGCTGCCGGTGATGATCAGCACGCGCACGTCGTCGTCCTGCCGCGCGAGATCGATCGCTGCGCACATGTCCTTGACCATCGTCTCGTTGTAGCCATTCATCCGCTCAGCGCGGTTGATGGTGATTTTCGCGATGCCGTCGCGCGAACCATAGATGATTGTCTTGAAGTCCATTTATGACCTCTCTCTCTTCGTCTTGTGTCATTCTGAGCGGAGGCTGACGGAGCGAAGAATCTCGCCTGCCGTTCTTCGGCGGGCGCAAGTACGTGCCACAGTCTTCGTCAGCCCCTGACTCGCGAGCGCGTTTGACCGCTGTTGCGCCGGCTTCGCGCGTCGAGATCCTTCGCTGCGCAGACTCCGCTCAGGATGACGGAGTGAGAAACTCGCCGCCCTACTATCTCCCCTTGAACGTCGGCGGACGCTTTTCCAGGAACGCCTTGACGGCCTCACGATGGTCTTCCGTCCGGCCTGTCATCGTCTGGCCCCACGCCTCGCGATCGAGCAGCTCGTTGAATTCGTGATTGAGCGCCGCGTTCAGATTCGCCTTCATATAGCCGTAGGCAATCGTCGGGCCGTTGGCGATTCGCGACGCGATCGTATGGACCTCGTCCTTGAACGATGCGGCAGGCACGACGCGATTCGCCAGACCGATTCGCAACGCCTCATCGGCGCCGATAACGTCGGCGAGGAAATACAGTTCACGCGCCTTCGCCGATCCCACCAGATGCGTCAGCGACCAGGTGCCGCCGTAATCGCCCGAGAAACCGACCTTGGCGAACGCGGTGCCGAAGCGCGCCGCGTCGGACGCGATCCTGATGTCGCAGGCCATCGCCAGACTCAAGCCGGCACCGGCCGCGGGACCATTGACCGCCGCGATCGTCACCTTCGACATCTCGTGCAGCATCAACGACGCTTCTTCGCCGCGACGCAGTCCCGCGACGCGATCCTCGATCGTAGTCGTCGCGCCAGCGTTCGCACTTTCGTTGCGATCGCGCATCCCGCCGATATCTCCGCCAGAGCAGAATCCGCGCCCCGCACCCGTCAGCACGACCGCGCCGACTTCGGGATTGGTCGCGGCGCGCGACAGGTTGTCCACCAGCCCGCCCATCATTTCGGCGCTCATCGCGTTGAGCTTGTCGGGCCGATTAAGCGTGAGATACAGCACGCGGTCTTTAACTTCGGTCAGCAGGTCTGCCATTTTGGCCTCCAAGAGTGCGGGTTCAACTCTGGTACTACTTCACGTCCGCCAATCTGTCGAGTGCCGCCGCTCGGGCACGACAAGCTTCCTATCGCGTCGCGAATGGATCGACAACTTTTACGCCTGCCTTTTCAAAGTCGATGCGATTGCGAGTCGCGACCGTGAGTCCATGTACCAGCGCCGTGGCCGCGACGAGACTGTCTTTTATCGGCATAGTTCGGCCCGAAGATCGCAACCGAGCGAGCAGGTTGGCCCATCGCAGGCCTGTTTCCGCTTCCCAAGTGAGGCACTGCAAGCTCTTCGCGACTGAATCGAACCAGACCTCTAACCGTTTGCGTCTCCTTCCTCCGGGCAAAATCAGTACGCCGAACCGAAGCTCTCCGAGAATCACCGGATCAATGGCGAGGTCGCCCTCGTAACGTCTGAGCCAGCCGATAACATTCGCGTCCGGCGCAGGTTTCGTGGGCTCGCTCAGAACATTAGCGTCGACGAGGAACCTCACAGCTGGTCGGTGGATTCGGATTCGATGGGAACGAAGAACCCTTTTTCAGGGCACTGCAGGAGCAGGTCAACCAGCCCTTCGTTTCGTTTAGTCGGGTGGCGCACCAAGCGGTACTCGCCGCGACGAACGCGCTCAACCTCGAACTGCTGCCCAGCTCTGATCCGGTCTTCTCGCCGCAGCTCCGCGGGAAGCACGATCTGCCCCTTCGAGGAAATTCTGGTTTTCATGGAAGTAAGATAGCGTCTTACGAAGCTCCGGATCAAACATTCCCCTTTACTTCACGTCCGCCAATCTGTCGAGTGCCGCGGCGACGGCTTGCGTGCCGTCGAGGTCGTGGCCGAGTACTGATGCCGAGTTGAACATCGAGGCCATCAGCGATAGTCCCGGCAAGGCGATCCCCGATTCGCGGGCCGCATCGATCACCAGCCGCAGGTCCTTGCGAATCAGCTTGATAAAGAAGCCGGGCCGATAGTCGCCGGCGATTATCTTGGGTCCAAGATTCGAGAGTTGCCACGACCCGGCCGCACCGGCGCCTATCGCATCGATCACCCGCGACGCATCGAGACCGCCCGCGCGCGCAAATTTGATTGCCTCGGCCGCCGCCTCCAGATTGATCGCGACTGCGATCTGATTGGCGAGCTTGGTCATCTGGCCCGCGCCCGGTGCTCCCATGTACGTGACTCGCTTACCCATCAGCTCGAACAGCGGCCGCGCCCGCTCGAATGCTGTCGCATCACCGCCGACCATTATCGCGAGCGTACCGTCGCGAGCGCCGACGTCGCCGCCCGACACGGGCGCGTCGAGGTAATCGACGCCCGACCTTTTCAGCCGCTCCGCGATCGTGCGCTCAGCCGCCGGCGAAATAGTGCTCATATCGACGACCAGCTGCCCCGCTTTGAGCGCCGGCTCGATCTTCGCGACGGTCGCCTCGACGTCAGGCGTGTCAGGCACCATGATGAAGACGACTTCAGCGCCCTTGGCGCATGCAGCCGCATCCGCCGCAACAGTCGCACCGTCAGCAGAAAGTGCACGCGCTTTCTCAGGCGATCGATTGAACACGCGCACACGATGGCCTCCGGCGATCAATCGCCGCGCCATCGGCGCACCCATTATCCCAGTGCCGATCCATCCGATTTCCATTTGATGATGCTCCGTGAGAGAAACGCGCAAGCGCGCGAGATCCTTCGCTTCGCTCAGGATGACGCGAGAAGCTCAGGTCGGCTTCAGCGCGCGCCAGGAAAATCCTGCGGGTGAGGTCGCAGTCACCAACGCGATCGGAAGCCATAGCGTGAAGATAAATCCGAGCGTCGGCTCATGCCATAGCCAGAAAAGCCCGTATGCGAAGAAGGCGGCCAGCAACGCGCCGTGCAGCATCGTGCCCGATTCGCCGAGTTTCGTGTCGTTGCGTGAAAACAGTTTCGACGCGAGCATGCCCTGGCCCAGGCAATGCCACGTGCCGTAGAACCGGCATCGGCGGCAAATGTTCGCGCTCGCCTCGTACCAGAGCGCGCCCATCAGCAGGAGTCCGAAGATTGCGGCGCCCGCGCTATGCTCGCCGGCGATCGAAAGCGCGAAGATCGAAAAGAGCACGAGTCCGCCCAGCCCGACGACTCGGAACATCACAGGCGTCTGCAGTAGATAGACGAATGGCTCGAAGGGCCCGGGATTGAGTCGCATGATGAGGAGTACGAACGCTCAGCCTATCCGTTACCTGCTCATGCGCAAACAGGCGCTGTCCCAGGCTCAGTCGTCGAGGCTTGGCGGAGGACCCGTCGCTCCGTTCGCCAGCAAGTTGTCGTCGAGCGCCACGGACGCGCTCTGAACCGCGCGATTGTCGACGAGGTCGGTATACTTTCCGCCGTTAAACTTTTCGCCGAGGAATTTCAGAATCGAAGTATGATCGAGTAGTTGTTCGCATAGCGACGCGGGTTGCACAAATGGCGACACGACAATCGTTGGAACTCTCACCCCCAGCGTGCTGAACCCACTGCTGTACTGTGCATTCGGCGGCGGCGCGGTAAGTATCGCGGGCGGTCGCACGTGGTCGAAAAATGAGCCGTGCTCATCGTAAGTGATAAACGCAACGAGGTTGTTCCACGTGTCGCCCGCGACGAGTGCGTCGTACACGATCTTGAGGTGGCGCTGGCCGCCGTACAATGACGCCGGGGGATGATCGTCCGACGCGGCCGCCGTGCCGCGACGATAGTCGTCCTCGTACAGCGGCTCGATCTTCGGGATTGTTGTTGAACAAGTCACTCGCGATTTGAAAGACGCCGCTCGGCGTATGGTCCACCAGCGCGTAGCCGCTCATCGCCATCAGGCGATTCGGCAGGGTGCTCGCGGGCAGGCAAGCGAACCAATTGTCACAGATCGCGAAATTGCGCGCGAGAAAATCCGTCGAAGGCAGATACCCGTTGATGCAGTATTCCATCACGCGACCCGGATCGGCATTTGGAAACGCGTTGCGATAGCTCAGGGCGAATCCTGCATCGGTCCCAGGATCGAGTTGATCTGCGTGTCGATATTCTCGCGCTCGTGCGGAGGATCCGGCGTCAGCGAGGGACTGCTGATCGGCCGCGGCTGATATGTGTCGTGTGCGTAGTAGGTTTGCGCGTGCTGTATGCCTTCGATTCGCGACGCCAGCGGATGTCCCGAATCGGGCAAGCCGAGATACCCGAGAATATGATCGAACGATCGGTTCTCCATCATCGCGACGACGACAGTCTGCACGCGCGACAAGTCTTTTGGCATGCGACCCGCTCCCTTCTCTGGCACGAAAAATAGTGCAGCCCGCTGCGATGTTGCAAAGAATCCGCGCGAAACTTAAGCTCGCCCGATGGCACTCGATCGCGCGCGCGAGATAGTCGAATCGGGCATCGAGCGCGGTCTCCACGTAGGCGCGCAGCTATACGTCTCGCGCGACGGCCACCCGGTCGCTGATCTTGCCTTCGGCGTTGCCCGCGACGGCGTTGCGATGACCCCCGACACGATCATGCTCTGGATGTCGTCGATCAAGCCCATCACCGTCATTTCCGTCGCGCAGATGTGGGAGCGCGGCAAAATCGCGCTCGACGACCCCGTCGCGAAGTACATCCCTGCCTTCGGCGCCAAGGGCAAGGACGTCATCACGATTCGGCACGTGCTGACGCATACCGGCGGCTTCCGGCCGGCGGTCGGTCCGTGGACCGCGGATCCGTGGGACAATATCATCGCGCAAATTTGCGACGCTGAAATCGAGCCGCGATGGATCGTCGGGCAAACGTCCGGCTACCACATCGCGCCGTCGTGGTATCTTCTGGCTGAAATCGTGCGCCGCGTCTCTGCCGACGGCCGCCCGTATAGCCAGTACGTCCGCGAGGAAATCCTCGAGCCGCTCGGAATGCGCGACACGTGGATCGGAATGCCGGCAGCGCGATGGCGCGAGTACGGCGATCGAATCGCTCCGATGCATTCGGCGAGCGCCTCGAGCCGCCCTGCTCCGCATCCTTACAAGCCGTGGTCGAACAGCGCCGAAGCTGTTGCTATCGAGCGTCCTGGGGGCAATGGCCGTGGGCCAATTCACGACCTCGGACGGTTTTACGAAGCAATGCTTGCTGGTGGCGAAACTGTCGTCACGCCGCAGACGATCGAAGCTATATCCGCGCGGCATACGGTCGGCCTCCCGGACAAGACTTTCGGCTACCGGCTCGATCGCGGGCTCGGCGTCGTGCTCGATTCGAAGCAATACGGCCTCGAAGCAGCATGGTACGGCACGCGATGCTCGCGACGCGCGTGGGGCCACGCCGGTTATCTATGTTCCGTGGGTTTCGTCGATCCGGAACATCGCCTGGTCGTCGCCGCTGTCTTCAACGGCATGACTGACTACGATCCCGCACTGCATGATGCGCGGATGCGCGAAACCATCGACGCCGTCTATGCTGATCTGGGAATCGGGCCCTCAGAATAGGGCGTGTACTCTCTGAAATGGACGAGCCAGGGGAAATCATCGCGCGCCGGAATCTGGATCGCGGGCCCTACTTTTGGTTCGGCTGCGCCTTGATGGCGATCAAGTACAACCTCGATCGCGCCGTCGCATGGGGGTACTTTAACCGCCCCTGGTACTTCTGGAACTACATCAAGCCTCATGGCTTTGCGGCCATAGATGCTTTACCGCCCGACGATGAGAAGTTCTACTTCATTCTGCTGATAACATCGCTGCCCTTTCTGATTCTAGGGATCTTTTTGACTCTCAGCCGTCTTCGCTCGGCAGGTTTGCCGCTAGCTCTCTGCTTGCTCTTCTTTGTGCCTGTCATCAACCTGATTTTCTTTGTGATTCTGTGTCTGGTTCCAGCAAAACCAGCTACACCAGTTCCTACGACTAAGCCGGGGTGGGCTTCGTGGATTCCCGCCAGTGCGGCGGGGAGCGCTGTGGCTGGCATGGTGATCGTCGGACTCGCGGGCACAGGTTTAGCGTACCTCTCTACTACGATCCTCCAGTGTTATGGGTGGGGATTGTTTGTGGCGCTTCCTTTCGCCATGGGCCTCGTTACGGTTTTGATTTACACGATTTCGCAAGAACGGAGCTTCGAGAGTTGCATCGCGGTCGCCGTGCTTCCCGTCCTGTTTGCCGGGCTTTTGATGCTTAGTCTCAGCGTCGAGGGAGCAATTTGCATCCTCATGGCCGCTCCCATCGGCATTGTTTTGGCGGTATTCGGAGGGTTCGTCGGCTGTATCATTGTCTACAATCGCACAATTCCGTTGAGTCCTGTCGCCATGGTCCTGGTATTGGCATCCGTTCCTTTCACTATGGGCATGGAAAAGAGGGCAGTTAACCTACCACCTCTTATGTCAGTCACTTCCTCAGTAGTGATCGATGCGCCGCCGGAAATGGTTTGGCCGAATGTCGTCTCGTTCAGTACCATTCCCGAACAACGCGACTGGATTCTTCACACTGGCGTGGCTTATCCCGTCAGGGCCCGGATCGATGGGCATGGGGTGGGCGCAATTCGCCACTGTATCTTCAGCACCGGCGAGTTCGTCGAGCCGATCGAGGTTTGGGATGAGAATTACCTGTTGCGATTCTCCGTAGCCGACCAACCGGAACCAATGGAAGAACTGTCGCCCTATCCGCATCTCAAGCCACCCCATCTGCAAGGTTATCTTCGATCGCGCGAGGGCGAACTTCGCCTGACGGCGCTGCCAGCAGGGAAAACCTTGCTTGAAGGAACGACCTGGTACACCGATCAGATTTGGCCGAGCCGATATTGGCAGGTCTGGTCGGACATGATTATCCATCACATCCATCTCCGCGTTCTCAATCACATCAAGAATCTCTCCGAACACCGCACGATCGCATCCTCGCGATGATAATATCCGGGCGCCTTGGCGTGGCCTTCCCCAGTCAAAAGTATCCGAATAGAACCCCTATGTGTTCTGTTCGTAACATTACCGTTAACAATTAGTTATCATCTAGTGGTCACGTAGTCGGCTTCGCGGCTAAAAGCTTACAGAGAGAGATAAGAACCTGCTACGCCTCAGACATATCGCTGCGACACTCTGCTATGGTTTTGCGTGGCTCTCGATGGTCACGTTGATTGCGATGGTCACAGTCGCAGAGTTGCTGCTGGGCGAGGCCGTGGACACGGCAAGGCACTCGACGCAGACTCGCTCGAGCGGTTGAACGTCGCCCGGCGAATTCCCCGCTAGCGCTGTCCAATCCAATCGGGAGGCGCAACCGCGCGCCACCGAGCGCGAATCGCTTCGTACTCAGCCGCAGGCAACGGCCCCGCATTCGCGTGCGCGATATTCTGCGCGATTCGTTCGGGCCGCGTCGTACCGACGATCGCGGTCGTCACGCCTGCAGTGCCAAGCGTGAATCGAAGTGCGACCGCGTCCTCGACTCCACGGTGCAGAAAATCGTAGTTGAGCTTTTGCAGGCGATCCCAATATGGCCGCGTATACCAATCACTCGGCGGCTGTTTGCCGTGACGCCAGGCCGCGTTGGCGATCGGACGCTTGACTATCACGCCCATGCCGCGCGCGGCCGCCTTGGGCAGAACGCGATCGATCGCCTCCTGGTCCGCAATGCTCACAGAAATCTGCAGCGTGTCGAACGCGCCGCTCTCGACCGCGTACACGGCGTCATCGGAATCGATACTGCATCCGATGAAGCGCGCTAGTCCGCGGTCGCGCGCCTTTTGGAGAACCTCGATCACGCAACCGTCCTTGAGCGTGGCGAGGGGAGGGCTGTGGAACTGCATGACGTCAACATGGTCGGTGCGCAGGTTCTTGAGGCTGCGCTCGATGCTCAGTGTGAGCGTCGCGGGATCCCAGTCGGGCGTCGCGTAACCAGCGGCGCGATCGGACGCAGACCCAAGCGGCGCATGCCCGCACTTCGTCATCAAAACAACTTCTGCGCGGCGTTTCGAAATCGCTTTGCCGATCAGCGCCTCACCGTCCGCATAGCACTCAGCCGTATCGATCAGGTTGATACCCGCGTCTAGCGCCGTGTTCAGAATTTTGTCGACGGTCCTCTGCGCGACCGCCTGATAGCCAACTTCAGACCCGCCAAATCCAAGAGCGCTGACTCGAAGCCCGGTCTTTCCCAACACGCGATATTCGATTGCCATAAGTTTCGAAGACTATGAGTAGCGAACGAACGAAGCAAAGATAGCGCGCTATGCAGAGCGGTCAAGCTTGGCGCGCAGCCGCGACGCGAGGTCGGGCGCCGAGGTCTCGTGTTTGAAATATACGAAAATTTCCTTGGCGCCATCCAACGCCAATCGATCAAGGTTTTTCACCCATTCATCAAGGCCGGCGTCGTCGTAGGTTTCTTTGCGGAGGCGAACGTAGACGTACGGCGCTGTCCGTTCGAGGGGTGATGCGAGCTTCTCCGTTTCCGCGATGCATAGCGCGACGCCGCTGTCGGCCAGCGCTGCGATCACGGAATCGTCGAACCAACTCTTGTTTCGGAATTCGAACGCCGCGCGGATCCGGCCTTTGAGAATCGCCAGGAAATCCTTCAACAACGGGAGATCGATCTTCAAATCCGGCGGGAGCTGAAATAGCGCCGGCGCGAGCCGCGCGCCCATGACCGACGCGCGCTCGATGAAGGTGTCAGTCGTTTCTTTGACGTCGCGCAGTTTGGCGAAATGCGTGATGCGCTGCGGAGCCTTCAGCGCAAAGCGAAAATTCTCCGGCGTGCGTGCAGCCCATCCCTCGAGCATTGCGGACTTGGGCATCGCGCGGAACGTGTAGTTGATTTCGACCGTCGACATCCGCTCGGCGTAGTACTCGAGCATCTTCGCGCCCGGAAGTTTCTCCGGATAGAAGCCGCCGAGCCACTCCTTGTACGAGAAGCCCGACGTGCCGATCAGGATGTCCGCCTTCGCCATCGCGCCATCCTAGTCGATGCCGCAGTCTAGTCGAGAGCCATCGCTTACGAACTGCTTCCCTCGACCATTTTGCGCAGACGCTCGGCGCTTTCCCGCGCGACCCGCTCCTGCTCTGGATTGCTCCCAGAGCCATCGAGATCGAGCAGGTCATAGTACAACTTCCCGCGCAGCTTGCCGACTTCATTGACGAACGTCGTGCCGTAATCGCGCTCCGGGTCGCCCATCGCGAAGGCCTGTCGCGTGATCGTCCAGCTTTCGGGACGCAACGCACGCGCTTGCTTGAAATACGGCACCGCGTCGGGAGCGTGACCGGTCTCGCACAAATATTCGGCGAGCCTGAAGTATGCGGCGGCCTGCGCATGCTCGCGCGTCGGCAATTTGAGTTTGCGTTTCACCTCGTCGGGCTTCATGACGAAGCGGCTGTTCGCGCCGTTCTTCGCCCAGTCGCGCAGCGCGTCGAGATATCGCGCCGAATCGAGACCGGTAATCGCGCGAAACGTGTCGAGCGCGTACGCGACTTCGTTGGGCCGCACGATCATTCCCGCTTCGTCGATCCAAACCGCAGTCGGCACATTGACCATGTTGTAGAGTTCCGCGACGACGTGCCGCGTGTCGATCAACGAAGGATGCGTCGGCTGGCCGGCCTTGATGAACGGACCCGCTGCCGCGGCTCCGCCGGTATCGAACGCAACCGTGACGATCGTGAAGTTGAGGTCCTTTAGTTCGTTGTACAGCGCCTGCCACCCGGGCAGGTCAAGGGAGCATCCTCACCACGAGGCCCACGCCAGTAGAAAGACTTTCCGGCCGCGATAGTCCGACAGGCGATGCAGCTTGCCTTCGAGGTCGGGGAGCTCGAAGTCGGGCGCCTCGAGCGAGCGCAGCGCGTTGCCACGCTCGGCTGCCTCGGCGCCGAAGTACCATACGCGATTCTTCGAGTCGCCCGCCCACGGCTTGCCCATCTGGTCGGCGAGTGCGCTGAAATTGAGGAATGTCACAGTGTCATTCTTCGAGGTGAATTCGTTCTCGCGTCCCGGCGGGATCGGCACACACAAATCGCCGCGGCAAATACCCTCTGGCTTGAACTCCCATCCCGCGAGTTTCTTCAGCTCCGCCGCGTCGAGCCATACCGCATTCGATTCCGCGATCGCGCGATCGAAATGAAGCGGCTTGTCGTCGTGAATGATCGTCGCAGCAGCCGGCTTCGATTCAGTTGTCATGGTAATCGTCCTCCCCACTATCCCTTGAGAGTCGCCTGCAAGTTTTTGCCTTCGCGCTTCCTGAATCCGACCGCGACACTCAGCCGCTCGAGATGCTGGTCGATTATCTTGCCGCCAAGACGCACCCGATGCTCGCCGAAGAATTTCTTCACCTCATCTTCGCGATCGAGCAGCGCTACGACCGCCTCGCACATTCGGGGCAGCGCGTTGTCCGGATATTTTTGAATCATCTCGTCCCAATGTGCGCGCGCAAAATCCCACGCCTCGTAGCGGCAGGCGGAGTTGAGCAGCAGAGAATGCATCAGGTACGGCGAATTCTGCGTCCGCACCTGCCCATCGAGCGTCATCTCCATCGTTTTCTTGAGCAGATCGCGATCGCGGAAATTTGCCAGCGCAAACAGAAAGCGCTGTTCTTCCTGCGGCGTACGCGGCGCCTTGAATTTTTTCTTGAACTCATCGTAACGCGCGGCGTCACCCGAATGCGCAAGTATATTCACCAGCGCGGGCATCAGGTCGCGATCCGCGGAATCGGGATTGTCCTCGAAGCGCGCATACAGATCGCGCGCGCGCTTTTGCACCTCGCGACTCGTCGCCGATCGTGCCGAGCGCACCGATCAATGTGCCGCGCAACTGGCGCACGAGCTCGCTCTCGCCGGACTTCGGCTCCCAGCCGAGCCGCGCCGCTGCGGGACCAACGATCTCGCGGACGGTTGCCGCGAGCGCGGGCCGATCCGCATCGGACGCGATCATATCGAGGTACGCAAACGCGCCAATCAGCGCCCGCCACACGTTGATGTCGGTCTCGTTGGTGAACAGCCGCGCCATCTTGAGGAACTCGCTCAGTGGTCCGAGTCCCGCGACAGTTGCCGCCCAGGTGTCGCTCACCAGCCCGAAACGCTCGATCGGTTGCAGCGCGCTGAGATTTTTCGTGATCGCCGCGAGCAGTGCGGGCGCGTAATGCACGCGATAGAAGCCGTGGCCGCCTTCGTTCAGCAGCGCCCATTCGAGCTTGCCCGGTATTTCGAGAGTCGTCTCGCGAGTCGTGAGCAACACCTTATGCGTCGAGACGCCCTTGTCGGTCTTCGCGCGAACCATCACGGGCACGTGCCAAAGCTGTTCGTTGTCCTCGACCAGGTAGAAAAACCGCCGCTGCGAAATCTTGAGCCCACGCCCGTCGGCAGCCGGCGCCGCGTCGATGATCGGAAAGCCCGGCTGGAAGATCCACGAGTCCATCATTTTGCGCACGGGCTCGCGCGACGCCGCCTCGAGCGCGTCCCACAAATCGCTGGTCTCGGTGTTGTTGAATTGATGCTTCTTCAAGTACAGCCGGATGCCGTCGCGAAAAACGCTGTCGCCGAGAAACTGCTCGAGCATCCGCAGGACCGCCGCGCCCTTCTCGTAGGTCAGGATGTCGAACATCGCGCGGCAATCTTCGGGACTGCGCACCGTGAATTCGATCGGGCGCGTGCTGCGGAGCCCGTCGATCGACATCGCCGCCGCGCGCGAAACGCTGAAACTTTCCCATCGCTTCCATTCCGGCTTCCAAGCGTTGACCGCGAGCATTTCCATGAAGGTGGCGAACGCCTCGTTGAGCCAGATCCCGTTCCACCATCGCATCGTGACGAGATCGCCGAACCACATGTGCGCGTTCTCGTGCGACACCACGTCGGCGACGCGCTCGAGCTCGGCGCGCGACGCGGTTTTTTCGTCGGCCAGCAGTGCGGTCTCGCGAAACGTGATCGCGCCGAGGTTTTCCATCGCGCCCGACGCGAAATCGGGAATCGCAATCAGGTCGAGCTTGTCGCCGGGGTACTTGAGGCCGTAGTAATCGGCAAAATATTTCAGCGAGAACGCGCCAATCTGCTTCGCCCAACTGGTCAGCGACTCCTTGCCGGGAACGTGAACGATCCGCAACGGCGTGCCCGCATCGACGGGCGTAGTCGCATCGAACTCGCCGATGATGAAAGCGACCAGGTAGGTGGACATCGCGATCGTTTCTTTGAAGACGACTTCCTTCTTCCCGCCGGCCAGCTTGCGCTCGCTCTGTTGCCCGCCGTTCGAAATCGCCGCGAGATTCTCGTCGACGATCAGCGTCACCTTGTAGCTCGCCTTGAGCTCCGGCTCGTCCCAGCACGGAAATGCGCGGCGCGCGTCCGTCGATTCGAACTGCGTCGTCGCGGCGACGTGAGTCTTGCCCGACGCGTCCTGGTACTGACTTCGATAGAAGCCGTGCAGCTTGTCGTTCAGGATTCCGCGAAACGCAATCTTCAGCGTCCACTCGCCCGCGGAAAGTTTCTCGGCGAATCGAAGATGCGCGCGTTCCTTTGCGGGTTCCAGCTCGGCCTTCGCGACGACGGATTTTCCGGCGCGCTCCGCCGTCACCTTGTCGATTTCCAGCTCGAGTGCGTTCAGCACCACATCGTCGGTCGCCTCGTTGACGACGACTGAAATATTCACTTCGCCCTGAAACGTGAACGCCGTGAGATCGGGCGTCAGCCGGATGTCGTAGCGGCGGGGCGTGACGTTTTTCGGCAGCCGATAATCTTGCGTATTATCAGCGAGGGGAGCTCCATCCTGATCGCGCATCTAAGTTTCTCTTCCTTATATATGCAGTCGAGAACAAAAATTGGGAAAATGAAAAGTTGCGGGCGGACCCGCATTTACTTAGCCTAGTTCAAACCGGGTCGATGCGCGAGCAACTTATTCTCCGGCGATCCGAAGCGGACGCTCCATCCACACTACGTCCCAATAGCGGTCGAACTTACGGCCGCATTCGGTGAAGACTCCGACATCGGTGAAGCCGAACTTGCGATGCAGCTTGATCGATGCCTCGTTGGGAAGCGTGATTCCTCCCAGCAGGCGATTGATGTCCTCATTCTTGAGCGCGTCGAAAAGCGCTCGATACAGTATCGTGCCGATTCCGCGTCCCTTCACATCGTGCGCGCAGTAAATCGACGTCTCGACGCTGGTATCGTACGCCGCCTTGTTGCGAAACGGCCCGGTGCACGCGTATCCGACGACGACACGGCCCGCGTCTTCCGCGACTAGCATACGATGTCGCTTCGATCCCGTATGCTCCTCGAACCATCCTGAGCGCTGCTCCACTGTGACCGGCTCGAGGTCAAACGTAATCGGCGTGTTGATGATGTAGTAGTTGTAGATGTCGGTCAGGCGCGGCAGGTCATCGCGCGCCGCAGGACGAATCTTTACGTCCGCCATGAAGCTGGTCTCCTGGATAGGAAGTTTCGCCGACTCACAGGCAACGCCAGTTGCAAAGTTGAATCAAGCGGCGATTTTGCCCTTCGCCAGATCAGCGAACGTGATCAACTCGACTCCGTTGCTGACGATGGCATTGTGCACGCGCGGGCTGGTGAGAATCTCGACTTCGAGCTGCGCCTCGACCGACGGCGGAACTCCGCCAATATCAGCAGCCGGATGAAAATACAGCTCGGTCGTGCCGTCACGGATTCGATCGATCACGCCCACCACGTAATTCTCGTTCAGATGCCCGCTCTGATGAAGTCCGAACAGCGCGTCGGTCGAAGTGAGGCCGCGTTCCGCCATCATGCGGCCGGCTCGTCGCGACAGCGTGCGAAAAATAATCGACTCGACCAGCTTGCGGGTAACATTGTCCCGGCGCAGGCGGATCGTCGTCATCACGCGCTCGCGCGGAAGCCTGATGCAGGGCACTTTGTATTCGACGGCGAGGTTAATCAGAATATCGGCGAACAACGGATGAACGTGGAAGTTAAGATGACCGTCGATATGATTGAGGTAGCCGACCAGCTCGAGATGCCGCTCGACCTGCGCGCGCAATTCGTCGGTCATCGCTGCACGCAACGAGCGGTCGAAGAAATAGCGCATCCCCGCGGCGACCGGACTGTCGATGAACGCACCCGACGGGCCCAACGCAGCGCCGAGCCGCGACGCATCGAGCATGCTGCGTCCCCGGCATACGACCGCATGCAGACCAACGTCGAGCGCGGGATTGTCGCGCGCCATTTCGGCGGCGGCGCGAGCGGCAGGCTCCGCGACCATCAGGCTCGCGCTGCGCAGAATTCCGTCGCGATGCGCGCGCACGATGCCGGCGTTGACCTCGGGCGACAAGCCGAAGTCGTCGGCATTAACGATCAGGCGCTTCAAACCGCGACACCGCGATTATCGAAAAACACGGGGTCGATTCTGCTAGTATCGCAGGGCTCGCTCAAGCGTCCGTTTGAAACGCCAAAATGAGATCACGCGATTGATTGTTCTCTTCTACGCCTTCGCGCGTGAGATCGCGCCTTTCAAGCGACGGCTGCACAATCGCACTCCGCTCGCCCTCGACGGCCTGAATGGCTTCCGCGCAGAGATAGCCGGCAAAGAGTTCGCCGCGGTCGGTCACGGAATCGGTCATCGACGCGCTACTGAAATCGCGCGACATACTTTCGATCTGATGCCCGGCGCGGAACTGGTGATCGGCACCGGCGTCGTCGGCGCGCTGTCGAGTGGACTGAAGCCGGGCGATCTCGTACTTGCCGACCGCGTGCTGACGCTTGATGGCGACGGCCAACTTGCCGAACGCGTGATCGCTGTCGGCGACTCGCATCTGCGCGCGGTGGGCCGATCGCTCGCGAGCGCAGGTATCGCGTACTCAACGGGCGCGATCTTGACGTCGCATCGCGTGCTCGCGACCGGCGCCGAGAAACGACGCGCCAAGGAACGCAGCGGTGCGATCGCCGTGGACATGGAAACCGCCGCGTTAGCCGCAGAAGCCAACGTGCGCGGACTCCCGTTCGTCGCGATTCGCGCGGTGCTCGACGAAGTTGACGACGAAATTTTCGGCGCGGAGATGGCCGATCAGGACGGCAAGGTCAAACCGCTCGCCGCGACGTCGTTCCTGATTCGCAATCCGGCGACGATGCTCAAGTTGCCGCGGTTGATGCGAAATCTCTCACGCGCAACAGCTTCGATCGCCGACGCATTGACGGCAATCGCGCACGAGGGCAAGGGTCCCGCTGCTACGAAGCGCGGTCTCGACCCGGTGGAGCGAAAGCGCCCGCGCTGAATCCGCCGTCGATCGGGATCGCGACGCCAGTAATAAAGCCGGCCTCGTCCGACGCCAGGAACGCCGCCAGCGCGCCAATCTCTTCCGGCTTGCCGTTGCGCCCGAGCGGATGCATGTTGCCGGTGCGCTCCCACATCAGCGACGACGCGCCGGCGGGAATGGTGTTGCAGTTTTCGGCGATCGGCGTTTCGATCACGCCCGGGCAAATCGACACACATCGAATCTTGTGACGCGCGAAATCCAGCGCGATACCCTTCGACATGATCACCACGCCGCCCTTCGCCGCCTGGTACGCGCCCAGATTAGGCACGCCTTCTATTCCCGCGCCGCTCGCGGTGTTGATGATCACCCCGCCGCCCTGCTTGATCATTTGCGGGATCGCATACTTGCAGCCGAAGAACACGCCCTTCAGACATACGTCGACGACCCAGTCCCATTCTTCCTCGCTCGTGTCGACCACGGTTTTCGGCACGAAGACGCCGGCGTTGTTGAACAGGATATCGAGGCGGCCGAACGCGCGGACTGTTTCGTCGACCATGCGCTCGACTTCGGCGCCGACGCGCACATCCACGGACAATGATTTCGCGACGCCGCCGGCCTTCTCGATCTCGGCAGCAGTGTTGCTCGCGGTCTCCGCGCGCACGTCGGCGACCATCACCTTCGCGCCTTCCTGTGCAAACCGAATCGCGCTTGCGCGCCCGATTCCGGAACCCGCGCCCGTGATCAACGCAACTTTGTCCTTGAGTAACATGCCAGGTCACCTCGCCTGCATGGTCGTAGCTCGATGATCGACGCTTGCCACACTCGGCGAAACTTTGGAAGCGCGAGGTTATGCGGTGGCGCGACGCGATTCGTGCGATCGCGCGCTCGTTGGCTTCCAGACCGCCTGAGCGCGCTCGTAAGGAAAGTCCGCGAGATGACGCTCGATTGCGTTGTCGTCGCCCCAGGATTCGCGACGGGTCAGAATATGAAGCGCGAGGACCGTGAACGGCAGATAGATGAAGACGGCGGCCCAGCCGATATTCGGCGCGTCGATGCGGAATAGCATCGTGATTCCGAAGATCACGATTCCCGCGTACAGCATGGGACCGAGCAGCGCCCGCGATGGCATCGTGGGAATCGAGCCGGCCGGCTTCGTCGTGCCGCGATTGAGCGTCGCGTCGAGCCACTGGAAAATCGCAATCGTGACCGCGGCGACGAAATACCATCCAAGGTAATTGCTGATCGGCACGCCGAAATGCGGGCCCGGCGGATCGTACCAGAAAATTTTGCCGAGGAACCATCGGTCGCCGAGCACGCTCAATGGATCGACGACCATGTCCACCATCACCATGAACAGCGCCGCCATCAGCCAGACTCGTGGCGCGCGGCGAATGTTCCAAGTGTCGAGAATCCGAAAGTCGGCGCCGCGCCGGTACAGCGGCGAACTCAGCAGCAGCGCGACCGTATAGCTCGCGAACGCGAGAAACGTGAACGACAGCGAATCCATAAACGGAACGCCGATCACCCAAATCTCGCGCGCGCGGGTCGCATCAATATAGTGATACAGCCCGAACGGGAATCCGTTATGGATCGATGACCACTCGCATGCGAGCGAGACGGCGTAGGTCAGCGCCGTGAACAGCAGCGTCGTGCGCAGACCGAAGTTGACGATCGCGATAAACAGAAAACTCGCCGAGGAAGATGAAAACATAGGGGCGCAACGCGATGGTGGATAGCAGAAGATGCATCGCGCAAGCCTACGCGGCGCTCCTCGCCGTCCCTCTCGATCTGAAAAATTCTATCGCCGCCGCAATCGCCGCATCGATCGGCCCCGGCGAGTAACCTAACTCCGCGCGCGCCTTGGACGAATCGAAAAACATCCGCTTTCGCGCCATCCGCACCTCGGTCAGGCTCGCGCGTGGCGCTCGACGCGTCACGGTGCGCGCGAACGCTTCGGCGCCGAGCGCGTAGCCGAACGCGACCGCGTACGGAATTCTCATCTTCGGCGCAGGCATCGCGGAAATCGCCGCGAGTCTTCCGAGAAATTCCTTGAGCGTTAGATTTTCGCCGCCGAGAATATATTTCTCGCCGATACAGCCTCGTTCCGCCGCGAGCAGATGCCCACGCGCCACGTCTTCGACATCAACGATGTTCAGCCCGGTCTCGACATACGCGGGCATCCGCCGATTCAGAAAATCCACGATGATCCTTCCGGTCGGCGTCGGCTTGAAATCGAGCGCACCGATTGGTGTCGATGGATTCACAATCACAACCGGCGCACCCGCCGCGGCGGCTTCCAGAGCCACCTGCTCCGCCATGTACTTCGATCTTTTGTAGTGACCCGGCATCTCGGCGAGCGACGACGGCGTATCCTCGCGCCCCACTCCACCATGCGGAATCCCGAGCGCTCCGACGGTGCTCGTGTAAACAATTCGCGAGACGCCCGCGTCGGTCGCGGCTCGGATCACGTTCTGCGTGCCGGTGACGTTAGTCGCATACATCGGCGCCGGATCGGTCAACCACAGCCGGTAGTCGGCGGCGACGTGATAAACCTCGGCGCATCCGTCCACCGCGCGCGCGACAGAGTCGAAGTATCGAAGGTCGCCGTACACGATTTCGACCGGCAAGCCGGCGAGCGCGCTCAAATCCGCTTTCTCGCGCGCCAGTACACGCACCCGATCGCCGCGGGCAAGCAACGCGCGCACAACGTGGCATCCGACGAATCCATTGCCGCCCGTCACCAGTGCTGATTTGGTAGTCATTCGACTAGTCAGTAGCTATTCGACGATCCTTGCGACGACGGCAGCGGCCGCGGCCCGTCCCGAAATTACCGCGCTCTCGATTGTCGCCGGCAATTCCGTTTGTATCCAGTCACCGGCCAAAAAGAAGTTCGCGATCGGCGTCTTCGCCGTCGGGCGCAATTCATGCGATCGAAGGTCCGGCGCCATCGTCGCGTTCTTCTCCTTCAGCACCAGTGATTTCACGACTTTGGCCTCGCGCGACGCGGGAATCATCGCGTGCAGATCGTTGATTACGATATCGAGGATTTCCTGGTTGCTCCTGTCGACCAGCTTCCGCGCGCCGCTGATCACAAAGCTCAGGTAGCCCGGATGAGCCTCGCCGCGCTGCGCGAATATCAGACGCTTGTTGAATAGCCATTGAGTAGTAGTGCCGATGAAACCGATGAACGGCGAATTAGTCACTTCGCGATCGAGCCACACGTGAACACAGATGATCGGCGAGTTCGAAAGGCTGGTGAAGCGCGAAAAAAACGGGTCGGCAACCGCATTCTCAGGCAACAACCTTAGCAACTGTTGGGCGGGCACGGCGCTGATGAAGTCCGACGCCTCGATTCGACGCCCATCGCGCAACCGGACGCCGGCGACGTCGCCACGCGCGCCGAGTTCCAGCATCTCGACGATCGAGTGCGGCAGCGACCGTCCCGCCTGCGCGCTCGATCAACCTCTTCGCGCCCGTGCAGTACAGATCGCTCAGCCCGACCCGCGAATAGACGAACGCCGAGTCGCGACGACGCGAAAAAAAGGCGCGCTTGAGAACCTCGGCCAGCAGCTGCGCCGACGACGACTCCGGCTCGTCGTTGAGCGTCGCGATCGACATCGGATACCAGAAGCATCGGCGCGCGTGTTCCGATTGCCCGAGTCGATCCATCAGCTGCGCGACAGTAAGATTGCGCAGTTCGCTGTCGCGAACCGTCGCATCGCGAGCATGCGAAGTCCGCCGCGCATAACACTGATCCGCTCGCCGATACTGAGATGCCGATAGCCGAGCAGCGCGGCCGTCATATGCAGCGGTCCCGGCAGCCGCGCCGTCCTCAGCACCGCGCTGCGTCCCGGACCCGCGAGCATTTCGATTTCCAGATCCTCGTGGAACACCAACTGGTCGTACGCGCCGATCCGTTTGAGGAAATCGAGCGTCTCCGTGTAACAGCCCATCAGCACGTGCTGGCCGTTGTCGACGAAATCGCCGGTGTCGGGATCCTCAAACGAATACGCACGCCCGCCGAGTGCGGGCTTTCCTTCGAGCACCGTCACTCGCACGCCACGCTCTGCGAGCGCGACCGCAGCGCTGAGTCCCGCGAAGCCGGCGCCGATCACGACCGCGTGTTTCGTCGCCGATGCCATCTAACCGCGCAGCGAGAGGAGGCGCCCCTCGGCCCACGCCCGGCCCACCAGGTAGAGCTTGTGCGGCGCGGAGAGACTGTGGCGGCGGTCGAGCACGCGATAGTTCGACTTGATGATTCGCTCGAGCAGCGCGGCGTAGATGAGCCGCATCGCCTCGGCCGTCAGCAGTGTCGCGCGATCCTCGGCGGCGAGTTCGCTCTGCGCCAGCGCGTAAAGTTCGCGCGCGCGTCTCGCCTCGAAGTCCATCAAGCGCACGAAGTTAGGCGAATACACGCCGCCGAGAATTTCTTCCTCGCTCACGTTGAAACGCGCGAGGTCCTCCAGCGGCAGATAAATCCGGCCGCGCTCGGCGTCCTCGCGCACGTCGCGCAAAATGTTGGTCAACTGAAGCGCCAGTCCGAGATTCTCCGCGTACAACTTTGCCGACGGATTGCGATAGCCGAAAATCTCGATGCAGATGAGGCCCAGCGCCGACGCGACTCGATAACAGTACGGGCGCAGCTCTTCCCAGCTCTGGTAGCGCTTGCGCGAGAGGTCCATCTCGACGCCGTTGATGATTTCCTCGAACAGCTCGCGCGGAATTTTAAATCGCCGCGCGCTATCGGCGAGCGCACGGGAAAGCGCGCGCGTCGGCGTACCCGCATAGACGCGATCGAGTTCCTCGCGCCATCGCTTGAGCAGCAGCGCCGGCTCGCGAATCGATTCGTCGTCGGCGATATCGTCGATGAAACGGCAGAACGCGTACACCGCGTAGAGCGCGCGGCGCCGTTCGGGCGGCAGCAAAATGAACGCGTAGTAGAAGCTCGATCGCGAGCGTCGCGTGACTTGCGCGCAGCGTTCGTAGTCGGCGTCGAGCGACGCGCCGTCGCGGACGCTCGCCTCGTCGAGGCTCGCCGACGCCGTCGTCAGACTTCAAGTCGTCCACGGAGCGCGCTCCATCCAAGTTTCAGGTAGTCGAGTTTCGCCAGTTCCGGACGCATCCGGAACACGTCGTAGTTGACGCGATCGATCGCGCGCAATATCGCAAGCCCGCCGCCCGCGAACATCACGATGTCGCGACGCAGCCGCTGGTCGACGCGCTTGTGCAATTCGCCGCCTTCGACCAGCATCGCGCGCGCGACACTGACTTCGTGCCGCATCAGGTCGATAAACTCGCGCGACGACGTATGCGCCGCGAGCTCCGCCGGCGTCACACCGAATCGTTCCATGTCGCGCCGCGGAAAATAAATTCGTCCCTTGTCGAGATCGACCGCGACATCCTGCCAGAAATTCGCGAGCTGCAATCCGCTGCAGACGAGGTCCGACAGATGCTGCCGTTCAACATCGCGATAGCCGAACAGGTAGAGCACCAGCCGCCCGACCGGATTCGCCGAGTAGCGCGAGTAGCCGAGCAGATCGTCGAGCGTGTCGAAGCCCTTGAAATCCACGTCGGAGCGAAACGCGGTCAGCAAGATCCTTGAACGGCTCGCGTGGAATTTCGAAGCGGCGCACCGTGTCCGCGAGCGCGATAAACACCGGATGGCGCGGCATGCCCGCGTACGCCAGGTCGAGCTCGCGCTCCCATTCGTCGAGCATCGCGCGATCGTGATGCTCATCGGCGAAGTCGTCAGCCATCCGCGCGTACGCGTAAATCGCGTACATATGCGGACGCATCTCGCGCGGCATCAGCCACGACGCGACAGTGAAATTTTCGTAGTGCGACTTCGCCAGCCGCGCGCAGAATTCGTACGCGCTCGCGACATCGAAAGTTCCCGGCGGCATCGACGCGTCGCGCACCGTACTCGCCGGATACGACGTTGTCCCGCCTTGCACATTGGCCCGCGCGATTGCCATCGTCTTCAGGCTGCGACCGGCCGTGCTCCGATAAGTTCGCGCGCCGCGGCTCGCGCCCATCCGTCGGTCTCGAGCAAATCTTCGATCGTTCGCGCCGGCGAATTGTGATGCCGATTCATCACCGCCTCGATATGCCGCGGGATATCCATGAACCGCACGCGCCCCGCCAGAAATCCCGCGACTAGTTCCTCGTTCGCGGCGTTGAGGCACGCGGTCATCGTGTTGCCGGCCGCGAGCGCCTCGTACGCGAGCCGCAGACACGGGAAGCGCCGCAGATCGGGTTCTTCAAACGTCAGCCGCGAATTTTCCGCGAGCGACAGCGGCTTCAGATGCGTCATCGGCAGCCGCTCCGGATACGCGAGCGCGTACGCGACCGGAATCGCCATGTCGGGAATCGCCATCTCCGCGATCACCGAGCCGTCGATCATCTCGACCATCGAGTGGATCACGCTCTGCGGATGAATCACCACCGATACTTCGCTCGCCTTCAGATCGAACAGCCAGCGCGCCTCGATCACCTCGAGGCCTTTGTTCATCAGCGTCGCCGAGTCGATCGTAATCTTGCTGCCCATCACCCAAGTCGGATGCTTCAGCGCCTGCTCGACTCGTAATCGACTCGAACCTATCCGCCGGCAGTTCGCGAAACGGGCCGCCCGACGCGGTCAGAATAATTCGCTTCAACGATTCGCGTCCGCGTCCTTCGAGGCATTGAAAAACCGCGTTGTGCTCGCTGTCCACCGGCAGCAGCCGCACGCGATTCTCGCGCACCGCCGACGTGATCAACTCGCCCGCGATGACCAGCACTTCCTTGTTGGCGAACGCGATGTCCTTGCCGGCCTTGATAGCGGCGAGCGTCGGCTGCAATCCCATCGCACCGACCAGCGCCGACATCACGAGCTTCGCCTCAGGATGAGTCGCGACTGCAATCGCGCCTTCGAGTCCATGCACGATCGTCACGCGATCACGCACTGAGACGCGTCGCGAGTTCGCGCGCGAGTTCGGGAGTCGCGACCGACACCAATTCGGGATTGAAAGCGCTTTACCTGCTCTGTCAGCAGATCGAGGTTGCGTCCCGCGGCCATCGCGACGACGCGAAATCGATCGCTGAAGCGCCCGACGACATCGAGCGTCGTGACGCCGACCGATCCGGTCGAGCCGAGAATTGAAATCGCCTTCATCGTAAGCCGTTCAGTTCGGCGCCGTCTCCGCCAGCCGTTTTCGGAAACGTCCGAGCGCCATCAGCGGAAAGTAATGCGCATACATGTGATAGCGAAGATAAAAGTGATTCGGAAATCCGTTGCCGGTCGATTCGCGCTCGTCCCACGCGCCTTCGTCGTTCTGCCGCTCTGAGAGCCATTGTGCGCCGCGCATCGCATTTTCGCTGACTGTCCGACTCCCCCGCGATCAATCCGATCAGCGCCCACGCCGTTTGCGACGCGGTGCTGGTCCCGCGACCGTGCCACGCCGGATCCTTGTCCGACAACGGGCTCTCGCCCCATCCACCGTCCGGATTTTGCTTCGACTTGAGCCACGCGACCGAGCGCTTGATCCACGGCTCATTTATGTCGACGCCAATCGCGCGCAGGCCCGACAGCGCCGAGAAAGTTCCGTAGATATAGTTGATGCCCCAGCGTCCCCACCATCCGCCAGCCGGCGACTGATTCTTCTTGAGCCATTCGATCGCGCGCTTCGCCACCGGATGCTCGGTGCGATAGCCAACCGACGCCATCATCTCGAGCACGCGACCGGTGAGATCGGGACACGACGGATCGGTCACCGCTTCGACGTCGGCGAGCGGCAGATGATTGAGCCAGGTCGAATCGTTGTCGGCGTCGAAGGCCGCGAAGCCGCCGTCCTTCGATTGCATTCCCATCACCCAGTTCGCGCCCGCGCGAATTGCGCGCTCTCTGGCCGCGGCGTCGTCGGCTTTCGAGTCCGCCATCACCGACAGGATCACCGCCGAATCGTCCACGTCGGGATAACAGTCGTTGTAAAACTCGAACGCCCATCCGCCCGGCTCGAGGTTGGGCCGCTTCACCGACCAATCGCCCTTCTTGAAAATTTGATGATCGATCAGCCACTGCGACGTCTGCTTCATCGCCGGATGGTCGCCCGGCAATCCCGAGTCGAGCAGCGCGCGCCCCGCCAGCCCGGTGTCCCAGTTGACCGACACGCACGGCATGTACATATCGTGGTCGGCGAAATGCCAGATCAGTTCCTGCGAAGCCTCGATCGCCTTCTTCAGCACCGGATGGTCGTTGCGGTAGCCGTTGGCTTTCAGAGCCATCGCGCTCAGCAGGTAGCACGGCTCGATTCCGCCCCACGAGCCATTGGCCTCCTGATGCTCGAGGAGCCACTCCTCAGTGTGGCGCAGCGCGCGAGCGCGCAGTGATTTTATTTTATGCCGATCGTAAAAGCGCAGCGCCTTGTCGGCGAGATTCAGCGCGTTGCGCAGCGACAGTAATTTTTTTCCGTGTGGCTGCTTGAACTTCGTGAAATGCGGCGGCTCGATGTACAGCTCGAGCACTCCGCGCTGGTAGTCGATCTTTTTTCTCGGGACGCGCCGCCTGCAGCATCATCAATCCCATCAGCGTTCCGCGCGCCCATGAGCCGAGTTCGTAAATGTTGAACGGGAACCAATTCGGGAAGAGCGAGAGCTCGACCGGCAGCGCGGCCGTCGCATCCCATGTGATCTGTCCCATCGACGCCAGGTAGAAGCGCGCCAGCGTCCCGCAGTTTACGATGCCGCCCTTCGACAGGATCCAGCGCCGCGCCGCCGCCATCGGCTCGTCACCCGCGCGCATGCCGGTGAGCTTCAGCGCAAAGTAACTTTCGATCGTCGTCGAGAGATAACCTTCGCCGCCCTGGTACAGCGCCCAACTTCCGTCGGAGCTCTGATTGTCGAGCAGATACTTCTTCAGGCGCGATTCGGTTTCGACATCAACCGTGTCCATGAAATGGTTGAAGATGATGAACTCGGCGTTCATCTCCGCGTTCGCTTCGAGCGGCGCATGCCAGTAGCCCTCGGGCTTCTGCAGCGCGAGCAGCGCAGCTTTGGGCGCGATCGACGGTGTAATCGATCTTCGCGACGAACTCATCGTGCGGCGACATCGTAATCGCGGTATTTCCAATCTCAATAGCCTGAGTCATAGGTTCACCTTCAAGGAATCACGGCGCATTTCAACACCACGCCGCGCTCGAGCATCTCGAACACTTCGGCCAAATCGTCCAGCCGCATTCGCGCGTTGACGATCGCGCCCGCATTCAGCGCGCGCGCCGCCAGCAATTCGTAAGCGCGGCGCACGTCGCGTGGTCGATAATGAAACGGCGCCAGCAACGTCAGATTGTCGTAATGCATCCGCCGCGTATCGACGCTTAGCGCGGTACCGACGGGGCATCCGCCAAACAAAACCACGCGTCCTCCGCGCCGCACCCGCGCGAGCGCGTCCTGCCAGCCGTCGATCTGCCCCGTGCACTCGATCACCAGGTCGGGACCGAAGCCGCCGTTGAGCTGCGCGATTTCCGCGGCGACGTCAGCGCTGCGCGCATCGATCACCCGGTCCGCGCCCAGTTCGTCCGCCCACTTCAAACGCTTTGCGCCGCGTCCGACGACGATCACTTCGCGCACGCCCGCGGCTTTCAACACGAGCATGTGCAGCAAGCCGAAGGCGCCGCCGCCGATAATCACGACGGTCTCGTTTTTGTCGGGACGCGCCGCGTCTTGCGCATGCACCACGCATGAGAGTGGTTCGAGCAGCGCGGCTTCTTCGAACGGCAGGTCTGCCGGCTTGATAAACGTGTTGCGCGCGACGACGTGCGCGGGCAGCATCAGCGAGTCCGCATACGCTCCGTGGACCATCCGCCCGACCGCATCGTCGCAAAGATTTTCCTGAGCGTGCTGGCAGTAGAAACAGATTCCGCACGGCGCAGTCGGCGCCGCCATGACTGCGTCGCCGGCCTTGAACGCCGTGACGCCCTCGCCCGCCTCCATCACAATGCCGGAAAACTCATGCCCGAACGGCATCGGAAGCTGCCACATCGGATGCCCGCGGCGAAAGGTTTTCAGATCGGTGCCGCAACTCAGCGCGCACCGGATTTGAATCAACAACTCGCCCGGCCCCGGGCGCGGCGCGATATAGTCGCGCAATTCGATTCGTCCGGGCTCGACCAATACCGCCTGTCGCGAATGTACCTGCGCGATTTTCGCCGACGCTTCGAGCGCGCTCACAGTTTGCGCTCCACTACGAAGGTCGCGATATGCCGCAGCGCGTCGGCGCGGTCGCCGAAGCCTTGCAACGCGCGATGCGCCCGCGTTTCCAGCTCGCGCGCCAAATCCATCGAGCGCTCGACTCCGAGTATCGCCGGATACGTCGCCTTGCCGCGCTCGCCGTCCTTTTGCGTGCGCTTGCCCATCTGCTCGGGCGTCGCCTTGAACGTCGAGCAAGTCATCGACGACCTGGAACGCGAGCCCGAGCGCGCGCGCATAGGCGTCAAGCGACTCGATCTGCGACGCGCTGGCGCCGCCGAGCCGCGCACCGCCGCGCACCGACGCCAGGAACAGCGCGCCGGTCTTTTTGCCGTGCAGCTCTTCGAGCTGCTTCGACGGTCTTCGATTTGCCCTCGCCGATCAGATCGATCACCTGCCCCGCGACCATCCCGCTCGATCCTGCCGCAGTGGCGAGCTCCGCGACGGTTTCGAGCAATATTGCGGCCGACGCGTTCTTGTCCGCCGACAGCGCGAGGACCTTGAATGCGTCCGTCAGCAGCGCGTCGCCCGCAAGCGTAGCGATCGCTTCGCCATAGACTTTGTGATTGGTCGGGCGTCCGCGGCGCATATCGTCGTCGTCCATGCACGGCAGGTCGTCGTGAATCAGCGAGTAGGTGTGAATCATCTCGACCGCGCACGCGAGTCCCATCGCCGCCTCGACCTTGCCGCCGACCGCCTCGCACGACGCGAGCGCGAGCACCGGCCGCAAGCGCTTGCCGCCCGCGAGCAGCGAGTAGCGCATCGCCTCGTGCAATCGAGCCGCCGCGCCAGTCAGGTTCCTCGACGCTTTGCTTGAGCGCGCGCTCGATCAGCTGCGCGCGCTCTTTGAGATAGCTGTGCAAGTCGAACACGTTTGGTCTCTTATTCAGACGCCGGCGGTGATGACCGGAATTTTCCCGCGCACGAGATTCCCACGCATCGCGAGGGTTCACAAGTTAGCCGCGCGATCGACTAGGCCACGTAATGCCGCACCATGCGCCACGAATCCTTCAGATTCTTGCCGAAGTCGAGCGCCACCGTCCCCTCGAATCCCGAATGCAGCTTGCAGTCACGGCAGCGGAAATCCTGCTTGGTCCGATAGTATTCCCAATCAGTAGCCGCGTGCATCTCGTTGAGCGTCTTGTAGTGCCCGTTCGTGATCAGGTAGCAGGGCCCCTTCCATCCCTGCGGATTGCGCGTGACCGTCGTCCACGGACTGCACTGCATGTCGCGTTTGCCGACCAGGTAGTCGAGGTAAATCGGCGTGTTGATAATTTTGTAGTCGTTCGCCATGTCGCGAACCTTGAAGAACTTCGCCGGCATCTCCTCTTTGCGGAGATACTCTTCGTCGTTCTGCAGCACCTGGTAATGATAGCCGGGGCTCAGCAGCATCCCATCCACGCCGAGGCTGGTCAGGTACTTGACCATGTCCTCGAGCTCCTGGCCGGTGGTCTCGCGGAATACCGTCGTGTTGGTCTGCACGCGGTAGCCCTTCTCCTTCAGCATCTTGATCATCTTGACGACGATGTCGAAATGCCCCACCCGGTCGGTCACGCGATCGTTGGTCTCGCGCATCCCGTCGAGATGAAGGTTGAAGCTGAGGTACGGACTCGGCGGGACCTGCTTGACGAACCGCTCGAGCAGGATCGCGTTGGTGCAGATCATCACGTGACGCTTCTGATCCTCGATCAGTCCGCGCGTCAGCGCCGCGATATGCTTGTACATCAGCGGCTCGCCGCCGCAGATCGACACGATCGGCGCGCCGGCTTCTTCAGCCGAATGCAGCGCCTCGTCCAGCGGCATCATGTCGCGGATGGTGTCCTTGTACTCGACGATCCGGCCGCATCCGATGCACGCGAGGTTGCACGCATGCAGCGGCTCGAGCATCAGCACCAGTGGAAAATATTTCTCGCCCGATTTTTTCTTGGCGCGCATGTAGCGGCCCAAGTCGATCATCTGTCTCAGAGGAATACGCATAACACTCCTGGTTGAAGTTGAAGTTGTCTAGGCGGACGGTGCGCCGCCCTCGGATGAAGAAGATGTCCCCAAAGGACCGAACAGCCACTCACCCACCATCGCCACCGCACCTTCGGGGTCGATCGCATTCGCGCCCATAAACAAGTACTCGATCAGCAATCCGTTCAGCGCCGACAGCAGGAACGCCGCCGCCGACTCAGGCGCCGTCTGCCGCGTGCAGACTCCTTTCTGCTGCGCCGCGCCAATCAGCTCGATCAGCATCGCGCGATATCCGCTGTAGAGCGTCAGCACCTGCTCGTTGAGACTCTCGGAGAGCCGCTGGTCATGGAGCATCTGCGCAAGGAAAAAACGCACCGAACTCGCGTTGTCACGCACGAACAGCAGGTACGCCTCGGCCAGCTTCAGAATCTGCTGGCGCTCGTCCATCGCGGCCGCTTCTTCGGCGAAGTCGATAAAGTACGGCTCGAGCAGGCGATTCAGCACCGCGACGAACAGCTCTTCCTTGGTCTTGAAATGCCAGAAAATCAGCGCCTTGCTGACGCGGGCCTCGCGCGCCACTTCCGACATCGAGGTCTCGTGGAACCCGCGATTGGCAAATAGCTGCATCGCCGCCTTCAGAATCTCGTCACGCGAGTCCTGCGACCCCGTACGCGGCTCTGCGATGCCTACCTTTATCTGCGGTACACCCATATCGCGGCTCTGACCCCTCGCCCTACTCCTGTCGTCGCCCGAAACCACAAAATCCGTCCAATGCCTGCTAATTCAAGCCGCCGTCATCAGTGCGTCTCGGAAAGGCGGCTAACCATTCGGTCAATAGAAACTTTACCGTCACAATCCCGCGAGTTCAAGAGCGACAGTCCGAGCGGTCAGTCGGTCAGGACAGTCCAGAAGCGCTGGCGACTGGAATTTCGGGCTAACTAGCTGATTTTATGGAAGATTTATCGCGACGCTATTGTTGATGGACGATTTCCGCGCCGCGTCGATTAGCATCAGTGCAACACGCGCCTCGGCCAGATTGCTCCTTGCGATGGGAGATTCGGTTCCTTCGGTGACCGCTTGCTCGAACTCCTCCGCGACTCCGCCGAACCACGCCGAATGATACGAGTCATCGGCCATGTCAGCGACCGAGATATCTTCGGCCTTCCCGCCCCGTTCCGTAAGCAGCACCCGATCCCCTTCAATTTCGAGACTCGCGCGCTCTCCATAGATGAGAGCCGAAGTCCGGCGCACCGGCGCGCGCCATGAAAGATGTGCCCGCGAGAGCGCTCCGCTGCCAAACCTGATTCGAACGTCGGCAACGTCGTCAACGTCGATGCCGACGGGTGATTCGAGATGCGCCGAAACCGAGACCGGTCTTTCGCCGCCGAGCAGCCAATGCATCAGGTAAAAGACGTGCCATCCGTGATCGATCAAAATCCCGCCGCCCGACGCCGCTGACGCCCGCCACTTCCCGCCGCTGCCGCCGGCGCCGGCCGGTTCGGTCCGCAGCCGATCGATCGACATGAATCGAATCGCGCCCAGCCTGCCGGCCTCGATCGCCTTGCGCGCAACCGCATACGCCGGCGCGTACTTCCAATTATGCACGCACATCAAAATCCGGCTCTTCGCGGCGGCGAGCGCAGCCAACTCGTCGAGCTCGCCGAGCGAAAGCGCAAGCGGCTTCTCGACAATCACGTGAGCGCCCGCCGAAAGCGCCGCACGCGCCGCCTGATGATGCAATCCTGGCGGACTGGCGACATCGACAAAATCGGGCGCCTCGCCATCGAGCATCAGCTCGAGGTCGTCATACACGCGAACATTCTTGATGAGACGCATGGCCTCATGCCGTCGCTCGGAAATCGGATCGTGAATCGCGCCGATTGCGACATTCTCGCGCGTACGCCATCCCGCCAGATGCGCCCGAGCGGCAACCTCGCCAAATCCCGAGATCGCCCCGCGCAATTTTGCTCGACTCGCCATCAGCGCCGATAAGTTTCAGCTAAACCAATCGCGCGAGCAACCGGCACTTGGAATAATCGCCTGCGCGGCGGGCGGCAGGGGTGACCCCTGCACCCAGTGAAGGGAAATCGCGAAATGTCGAGGACGACCTTTCGCTCTGAGGTTCTATTCTTGTGTCATTCAGAGCGAAGTCTGCGAAGCGAAGAATCCCGGCTCTTTGCCTCGCCCCTTCTGGAATAGGGGAACCAGCGGTGGCCGCAGGCACAAGTCTGCACCGCAGTCGAAAGGCGGCAGCTCTGAAGGCGCAATTTCGACCTGATTACATCCACAATCCCGTCAACCTCGGTGGCAACGCTCTTGCTCTGTACTGCACATCGAGGGAGCGAGAAAGGAGGACTGGTGAAATGTTCGAATGGATTCTAGTTGGGCTTATTTCGGGATGGCTGGCGGGAAAAATCCTGAACGGCAACGGCTACGGCATGATGTGCGACATCGGTCTCGGCCTGCTCGGCGGAGTGATCGGCGGCATGATCTTCGAGGTGCTGGGCGTGCGTGCACACAACTTCGTCGGCTCAATCCTGATGTCGACGTCGGGCGCCACGGCGCTGATAATCGCCACCAGAATCATCCGCGACGAAATCTAAAATCAGCGGGCCGCCAGACTCACGAATGCGGCGTGGGTTTTGGAACGGCAATTTGACAGATCGACATCGCGCGGCTATTCGACTACCGCAGCATCCCGAAATGAAGGTCGCGAGAACAGTCCTGTTGATTTGCGCAATGCTTTTGTCTTTTGGGCTGCCGATATTCTTTTTGGCGGTCAGGCACTATCACCTTGAGAATGAGACTGCGGAATGGCTGGTTTCGATGTGGCCGCGCTCGCAAGCAGAGGTGGCACTCGAGGATCGGCGAGCGATGGCGGACATGCTGGTCACATACGGAGAGCTGAGCGGAGCAAGCATGCTGACGTACACCGCTATCGGATGGTGCGGCCTTATTTTTTGGCGAATGTTCAGGCGCACTGCCGTTTGACAGTTTTCGACGATCGCGCTATGAGCTGGAGTTCAGAATATGAATCTTCATTCATTGCGAGGACTGCGCGATTAAATGAGCGTTCAGGAGCGGCATCGGCGCGAACGTCATGCGCGAGGGCAGTCTATCCTCGCTGCGGCCGCCAGGGTTTTCGCGAAGCATGGGCTGGAAGGCGCGACTATCGAGATGGTGGCGCGCGAGGCTGAAGTCGCCGTCGGGACTATCTACCTCTACTACTCCTCGCGCGACGACCTTTATCTGAATCTTATCGCTGACCGCGCTGAGCATCTTCGCGCGCGCTATCTCGGGATCTTCGAGCGCCGGCTCGAGCCGCTCGACGAGCTTAAAGCGATCGCATCCGCCTACCTGGAGCATCTGCTTGAATCGCGCGAGATTTCCTTGTCGCAGCATTCGGTAGTTTTCTCGCAGCTTCACAAACGGCTCAAGCGGCAGTCCGAGTTGCGGAACTTTCAGCGCGTGATGGATTTGAGTCATGAAATTTTCGGGCTGTGGGAAGGCACGATCAGGCGCGCATTCGAAGGCGGCGTGATCGCGAATTCGATGGGTCCGCGCAAGACTGCGGCGGTCGTATGGGCGAGCATGAATGGCGCCTTCATGCTGATGGGCGACGGCAATTTCTTCCGCGACGTGACGGGCCTCAACCCTGAGCATTTTGTCGACGATGCGCTCGAATCGCATCTCGCCGCGTCGCAGCTAACTGTGCATAGAAATGGAAAGCGTCGAGCCGCACTTTCCCGAAAAAGCAGACGCTCAAACTCGGAAGAGGCCGCCGTCCAGCCACTCGCGCAATAGCGACGTGCCTCGGATGAGCGCAAAGGAGAAAGAGTTATGAAATTTACCTGGTTCCATCTGATGCCGTATCGGTTCCTGCCCGAGGATTTCAAGGAGAAGTATCGCAGCGTGTGGGTCGATATCCCGCGCGACTTGTACGATCCGAAAGTCGGGCATCGGCTCTACAACGACTACCTCGATCAGCTCGAATACGCCGACTCGATGGGCTTCGACGGACTGGGGGTCAACGAGCATCATCAGAATGCGTACGGGCTGATGCCGTCGCCGAATATCATGGCGGCGGCGCTCACGCGGCGCACGCGCAATGCGAACCTCGTAGTGCTCGGCAACTCGATCGCGCTGTACAATCCGCCGATTCGCGTCGCCGAGGAATTCGCGATGCTCGACGTTATCTCGGGCGGGCGTCTGATCGCGGGCTTTCCGGTCGGCACTTCGATGGATACCAACTTCTGCTACGGCGAAGTTCCCGCCACGATTCGCGAGAAGTATTACGAGGCTCACGACTTGATCATCAAGGCGTGGAAGGCGAAGGACGTCTTCTCGTTCAACGGCAAATACACGAAGCTGCGCTACGTCAACCTGTGGCCGAAGCCCCTGCAGCAGCCGCATCCGCCAATCTGGATTCCCGGCGGTGGATCGGTCGAGACTTACGACTTCTGCGCCGATCACGATTATCAGTACAGCTTCCTGTCCTACTTCGGGTATATCGCGGGCAAGAAGGTAGCTGACGGTTATTGGGAAGTGATGGCGAAGAAGAACAAGGAGCTGAATCCGTACAGCCTCGGCTTCGCGCAGGTCGTCGCGGTCGCGGAGACCGATGAGCAGGCGGAGAAGGATTACGCCGCGCACATGGACTACTTCTACAACCGATGCCTGCACGTCTATAACGGATTCGCCGACGCGCCGGGCTATCGCACGGTGAAGACGATCAAGGCGGGAGTGCTCGGCCAGGTCGGTGACCAGGCGGCGCTGAGGCGCGAAGGCCTCAAGTGGAAGGACTTCATCGATCAGGGCTACGTGATCGCGGGATCGCCGAAGACGGTGCGCGAGCGTCTGCGCGAGGCGATGAAGTCGCTCAACTGCGGGCATCTGATGATCCTGCAGCAGATCGGATCGATGCCGCCGGAACTCGTGCGCAAGAGCACCAGCCTGTTCGCCACCGAAGTCATGCCGCACATGCGCGACCTGTGGAGCAACTTCGAGGATCGATGGTCGCCGAAGCGTGACCTGCCGCAAGCGGATTTCGCGAAGCCTGCGCCGGTCCATTTCCAGAAGACCGAAACAAACGGCACGGTGCACGCAAGCGCGTCGGCCTCGGCGGAGGTTCGCGCGAAATGAACACGACTCAGAAACTTCTAAACGGAAAATTCTCGCTCGAGATGCAGACCTATGGGAGCAGCGGCGAGCCGCTCCTGTTCATCCATGGCGCCGGCGGACTGATGCCGGTCGAGCCGTTCCTCGAGGAGCTCGGCAAAACGTTCAAAGTCTATGCGCCGCAATTTCCGGGCTACGCAGAGTCCACCGGTAACGAGCATATCGACGACATCGCCGATGCCGTCCTGTTCTTTCATCAGCTGATGGATGAACTCGGCATCCCGACCGCCAACATCGTCGGCCATTCGATGGGCGGGATGCTTGCGGCCGAAGTCGCGGCCTTCGACGTGCATCGCGCGAAGAAGCTCGTGCTGATATCGCCGGCCGGTTTCTGGATCGACGAACATCCGATCGCCGATTTGTTTGCCGCGCAACTCGACGAGATCGCCGGACTACTGTTTCACGATCCCAAATCCCCCGCCGCGCAGATGATGACCGCGATACCGTCGGACTTCAAAGCGCTCGAGACAATGTACGTCGAGCGCGTGAAGCGGTTTGCGACGGCCAGCAAATTCCTGTGGCCGATTCCGGACCGCGGCCTCAAGAAGCGCGCGTATCGGATTCAGGCGCCGACGCTGCTGCTGTGGGGCGACGACGACAAGCTGATCCCGCCGGTCTACGCCAAGGAGTTCACCAGCCGGATCAAGAACTGCAAGCTCGAACTGATCAAGAATGCCGGCCACATGGTGATGTACGAGCAGCAGGAAGCGCTGGTCGGTGCGATTCGGAATTTCCTGAAGGGCTGACCACTTCAGAAACGGATTGAACTGACGGCCGGAGCATCGACGCTCCGGCCGTTTCGTTTTCACCGCTTGAATCTGATTGCGGACGCGATTAGTTTCCCGCGCATGGCAAATGAAAACGCTCGCCGTGGATGGTTCCTCACCGTGATGACGGTGCTGTTCTTAGTGCTCGCACTTTCCGATTTCACCAAGGCGCTTCAATTTATCGGCAATCCCGCCGTCGGCGGCATCGTGGTCTTCGGTCACAAGTTCCGCGGCGTCGCGCACAACCTCATCCTCGGTCCGATGTTCGGCGTCGTACTTCTCATCTACGCGTACGGCATCTGGAACCTGCGCGCGTGGCTGCTGCCGCTCGCGTTCGTCTATGCGTTTTACGTGCCCTACAACCTCGTGCTGTTCTGGTACACGCAGCCGCCAGGGCCGCGATCGATTCCGTTCATCATCTTCTATCTAGCAATTGCGTTGACTGGTTCGATCGGCACCGCGATTTATCTCGCCTACCATCGCGAGCGGCTCAGCCTGAAAAAGCTCAACTCGCGGGATCGATGGATTCGCGTGCTCGAGAAATTCGCGCGCGCGATGCGCGAACCCGCGACCAAGCGTCACTGGGCGCCGCAGTTCGAATGCGCGTCGCGCGAGCGTCTCCGCGAAATCCAGGAAGAAAAGCTCGCCGCGATGATTCCATATCTCTACGAGCACAGCCCGTTCTATCGCGCAAAGTTCAAAGCCGCGAAGCTCAAGCCGGCCGACATCAGGACGCTCGCCGATCTGCCGAAATTTCCCGTCACGACCAAGGACGAGATGGCGCGCGATGTCGAGGCGAATCGGCCGTGGGGAACTTACACTCCGATCGACGAGAAGACCTGGCATCGTCGCGGGTGGATGGTCTTCTCGACCTCGGGCACCACGGCTACGCCTCGATCGTTTCGCTACACCACGCTCGACGCCGAATTGTGGGCGACGACCAGCGCGCGCGCGTTGTATGCGATGGGAGTGCGCGCGGGCGACAGCGCGCTGACCTGCACCAACTACAATCCGCACGTCTTCTTCTGGTCGATTCATCACGCGTTCAACTTGATGAAGGTAGCGGTCGTGCCCGGCGGCGTGCCGACCGAGCGTCGTTTGCAGATGATCGATCTCTACCAGCCGACGATCCTCGTCGCGACGCCGTCGTATTCGCTTCATCTCGCGGGCGCGATGCGCGAAGCCGGCGGCGATCCTGCTGCCAGCTCGATCACAAGAGTGATCTGCGGCGGCGAGCCTGCGTCAGGGATCGCATCGACGCGCCGGCGGATCGAGGAGACCTGGAACGCCGAGATGCACGACGTTTACGGATGCACTGAAGCAGTGCCTGCCGGATGGGCGTTCAGTTGTCGCGAAGGACTCAAGCGCGATCCGGTCAGTACTCACGTGCAGGAAGATCTTCAGATCTGGGAACTGGTCGATCCCGACACTTTCGAACCGGTGTCGGCGGGCGCGCGCGGATTAACCGTGGTGACCAATCTGAACTCGGAAGGATCGCCGCAACTGCGGTTCCTGGTCGGCGACTTCGCGACCTTCGACTACGGCAAGTGCGCATGCGGACGGACCTTCGCGCGCGCTCGCGGCGGATTCAACGGACGCGCCGACGACATGCTGAACATTCGCGGATTGAAGCTGTTTCCGAGCGTGATCGAGGAAATCGTGCGCGGGTTCGACGCGCTCGGCAACGAATTTCAGATCGTGCTCGAAACCGAAGGCGTGATGGACGCCTTTACGATCGTCGTCGAGACTTCCGCACCCGTCGATGAAGTGCGTGAGAGCGAACTGCGCGCCCGACTCGAGGCGGAAGTGATTCGTCAATGTGAACTGCGGCCGCGAATACAGATCGTCGCGCCGGGCACGTTGCCCAGCACGGAGTTTAAGGCGCGGCGAGTGATCGATCGGCGTCGGGCTTTGTAGCGGACGACGCACGAATTCAGCTGGATAATTGGCGACCTAACCCCTAACCCCTTCCCATAGTGGGAAGGGGAACTGGATATTTGAGTTGGAGGTTGACGCTGGTGTGCGGCTGGTTTTAGATTGCAACCAATATGAAAATATATGACTTTGCTCTCGCGCCTAATCCTCGGCGGCTTAGAATTTTCGTCGCGGAAAAAGGACTCAAGATTCCGGTCGAGCAGGTGGACATTTTCACCGGTCAAAATCGCACGCCCGAGATGCTCGCGAAGAATCCGGCGGGTGGGCTGCCGGTGATGGAGTTGGATGACGGCAGCCATCTCGCAGAGTCGGTTGCGATTTGCCGCTACCTCGAAAGTTTGCATCCGGAACCAAACCTGATGGGCAAGAACAGCCGCGAGCAAGCTGATATCGAAATGTGGAATCGGAGAGTTGAGCTTGGCTTGTTCAGCGCCGCCGTCGCGTGCGTTCCAGCATACGAATGAGCTGTTCAAGGACCGCCTCAAACAGTTTCCGGAATACGGCGCGACGCAGCGCGATGCGGTCAAACAACAGCTTCAATGGCTCGACGCGCAAATCGGCAACAAGCCGTTCATCGCCGTCGATCGATTCACGATTGCGGATATCACTGCCCAAGTCGCCGTCGATTTCGCTGCGCAGTTTGCGGGCGTCACGGCTGATCCTGCGCTCAAGAATCTCGCGCGATGGCATCAGTCGGTGTCGAGCCGTCCCAGCGCTAAGGCTTGAGGAAAAAGATCCGGGATTCTTCGCCGCAGCGGCTCTGAATGACAGAGAAGAAAGGCGGTTGACGATCCGAGAGCATAGTTTTAAATTGCAACTATGAAAATTTACGATTTTATCGGGGCTCCGAATCCACGCCGCGTGCGGGTCTTTCTCGCGGAAAAAGGTATCAACAACGTTCCCTTCGAGCAGGTCAATCTCGCGACCGCGGACAATCGCAAGCCTGAGTTTCTGAAGATCAATCCGATGGGCGGGATACCGGTGCTCGAACTAGACGACGGCACGCATATCGCGGAGTCGGTCGCGATTTGCCGCTACTTCGAGAACGTCAAGCCCGAGCCACCGCTGATGGGCGTCGACGCGAAGGACAAGGCGGTCGTCGAGATGTGGAATCGGCGGATGGAGTTCGAAGTTCTAGGGATGGCGGCGGGATCGTTCCGCAACACCAGCGATTTCTTCAAGGGCCGCATCCCGCAGGTCAAGGAATACGGCGAGGTTTGCAAGAATGCGGCGGTGAAACGCTTGGAATGGCTCGACACGGTGCTCGCCGATCGCGAATTCATCGCGGGACCGCGCTACACGATTGCGGATATCACGGCGCTGATCGGGATCGATTTCGGGCGCACGACACAAATCAAGATTCAGGAGAATCAGAAGAACCTCGCGCGATGGCATCAGGCGGTGTCGAGTCGGCCTAGCGCTAAGGCGTAGGCAACCGATTCGCGCATCTCGGCTGGATGCCGGCAACCTAACCCCTAACCCCTTCCCGAGCGGGAAGGGGAACCGGATTTAATTTTGGAGCTGATTTACTTTCAGCGCGCGGTGGACTGCGCGATTGCTGTTGCCGGCATTGAATATTGGCGTGTACAGTTGGTAGCACATCAGGTAGACGATCACGCCGGTCACTGACACATAGATCCACAATGGCCAGGTCCATCGTGCGATTCTACGATGGCGATGGAAGTTGCCGCGCAGTGCGAACACGATCGTCGTGATCGCGAGCGGTACGATCAATCCCGCGAGGATTACGTGCGGGATCAGGATCGAGAAGTACAGCGAGCGGACCCATCCCTGGCCGCTGAAGCGGACGTTGCCGACGTTGTAGTGATAGACGAGATACGACGTCAGGAAGACGGCGGAAAATCCCATCGCGGTGATCATGCACGCGCGATGCGCTCGCACCATTCTCTTTTTTATGAAGACGAATCCCGCAAGTAGCAGGACGGTCGCGCAGCCGTTCAGAAATGCGTTGAGCGGCGCGAGCGAATGATAGGAATCCAATCAGATCGCCAGACAACTACTGCGGCGTTTGCATCGGCGGCGGCGCGACCGGATTCGCACCCATCTCGGCCGCATTCGTCACCGGCCTCGGATGGTCGAACTTGGTCCACATCCGCGTCGTCAAATCGGGCAGCAGCATGAAGCACAGAAACGTGACGAGGATCACCGGAATGATCGCGATGATCGCGAGCCCCCTGCGCTCCATCGCGAGATGCATGAAGTACATCGCGACCAGCACGGCCTTGGCCCACGCCAGTGCGACCAGCAGACCGACCTTGGCGACTTGCGGCAGGCCCATCGCATACACGCCGAGCTCGATCGCGGTCAGCACCGACAGGTAGATAAAAACCGCAATGTAGTTCGGCCCGCTATGCTCGGCCTCGTGTCCTGAAATCGCAGCTTGCGTCGTCATGGTTTAATTTTTTCTCCAGCCCGTGGTCGTTGGAAAGCTGCTGCTCCCTAAATCAAATAGATGAACGTGAAGATCAGGATCCAGACGAGATCGACGAAGTGCCAGTACAGGCCCGCGACTTCGACCAGGTTCGCCTTCTGCTGTGTCAGCTTGCCGGTCATTCCGCGAATCAGAAGCACGCTGTTGTAGACGACGCCGCCGAAGACGTGACAGCCGTGGAAGCCGGTGAGAATGAAGAAGGTCGCGTCGAACAGGTCGACCTTGATCGACATCCCTTTTTCGCCGAGCAGATGATGCCACTCGAATGCCTGCATCCCGAGGAACACGATGCCGCCGAGAACGGTCAGCGCCATGAAGTTGCGATACCGCTCCATCCTGCCGGTCTGGATCGAGCCGAGCGCCTCGACCATCGTGACGCTCGAGCAAATCAGGATGAAGGTCATGATCGCGGTGGTGGTGATACCGAGATAGTCGGCGGGCGACGGCCAGTTGGGATTGTCGATGCGCAGCGCGCCGTAGGCGGCGATGGCGGCGCCGAAGGTCATCGCGTCGCCGGCCAGGAACGACCACATCCCGAGCTTGCCGAGATTTCCCGGGGTAAGCGACGGTTCCAGCTGATCGTGAACCGCGCCGTGTTCGTGGGTATCTACTGCAGCAGCCTCGCTCATCGCGACCATCCTCTTTGGGGCAAATAGCTATAGTCAGTATTCATTTGAATTGACTATTCGGTAGTGGAATTCTGATCCTTGCGTTGCGACCGCCGTAGGCGAAGTAAGTAATCCCGCCGATTGCGGCGAACGAAGCGTACGGCGATACCAGCATGAACAGCACACTGGTCTTGTACGCATGGAACGCTTGATCGCTGTCCGAGAGCCCGCATGTCGCGCATGCGTTTGCGAGCCGCGGAGCCATTGCGATAATCGCACTTGCCATCGTCAGGGCGTTGAGCTTTGTACTTTTCAACATCACGTTCACCAATCCGCGAAAACTACATTAGATATACCAGCCCGAACAGAAGCGGCCAGACCGCGCAGACGAAATACCAGTACACGGCGCACAACTCAATCGCGTGAGCGTTGCGCGCATTGTACCTGCCGCGCATCGCAAACCACACGACGCATGCGAGCCAGATGACGCCGGCCGTCACGTGCGCGCCGTGGCATCCGATCAGCAAATAAAAAGTTCCGCCGTACATGCCGCTGGACAGCTTGAGTCCGTGCGCGACCAGTCGCACCCATTCGCTGCCCTGCACTGCGAGAAACGTGACGCCGAGTGCGAGCGTCGCCAGCAAATAGCGGCGGGTCAGGCGTTGGCGACTCTGATGCACCGCGCGGATCGCGAGCGTCATCGTCACCGCGCTCGACAACAGTACGAACGTGTTCACCCAGGTCACCGCGATCGGCAGGCGCGGAAGAGCCGGCGGCGGCCAGAAGGCGGTGGACATGCGGTAAACCAGGAATGTGCCGATAAGTCCGCTGAACAGCATCGTCTCCGACGCGATCACCATCATGACCGCGAGCATCGCGCTGCTGATGAACGGCCGCTCGACCTGATCGCCACCACTGCCCGAGTCGGATGTTCGACTTCGGCGAACTGGCGCCACGAACGGGCGAACTTTCGCGGTCGATGCTGTCATGCCGAGCGCCATATCAATGCTTCACGATGATCGTCACGACTGAGACTGTGACGAGCAGCACCATGACGCCGATTATTATTTTCAGCGTCCGCCAGATTTCGTCTTTGCGCTCTTCGCGCGTAACCAGGGTACTCATTCGATTACTCATACACGATCCAGCACGAGTACTAACAAGACAATCGGCAAATAAACTAACGATGCGAGGAGCAAGCGGCGAGCCGCTTTGGAATTGCCGGGCGCACGAACCATCGCGACACCAAATGCCAGCATCCAGATACCCAGTGCGACCGCGATTACCATGTAGGGGAGCCCGGCGTATCCAAGCATCGTCGGGATGACTCCCACCGCGATGAGTCCGAGGCTTCCCGCGATCACGATCGGATTCGAAGCATTTCCACCGCGCGCATTGTCTTGTGGAAGCAGGTGGATGCCGGCGCGTGCGTAGTCAGTGCGATAGAGCCTCGCGACGGCGAACGTATGAGGTAGCTGCCAGAGAAACATGATCGCAAACAGGATAATCGGCTCCCAGCTGAGGCCGCCGCGCGCCGCGGCCCATCCCGCGACGGGAGGGAGCGCGCCGGGGATCGCGCCGACGATGTTGCACATCCAGGTGTAACGCTTCAGCGGCGTGTACACGCCGAGATAAACGATCGCGATTGCGGCGGTCACTGCGGCGCAAGGCAGATTCGTCGCGAGCGTCAGGTAAACGAGGCCGGCGGCCGTCGCGATAACGCCGAACACTAGCGCTTCGGCCGGCCGCATCCGCATGTCGGGGAGCGGGCGGTTGCGCGTGCGATCCATCATCGCGTCGGTATCGCGCTCGACGTACTGATTGAGCGCGAGCGTCCCGCCCGCGGCCAGCGCCGTGCCCGCAAGCAGATTCAACGCGAGCGTGACGTCGAATCCCGAGCGTCCACCGAGATAGAAACCGGCGAGCGTGGTGACCAGCACCATCAGCACTACGCGCGGCTTGGTCAGCTCGAAGTAATCGCTCACGCGGCCATGGGGCAGCGTCAGCGCGGATTCGGCGATCGCGACTTTGGCGCTCACGCAGTCACCTGCCGTCTCGATCACGCGCGAACTCGCATGCGACTCGATCGCATGCGCGCGATTCGGCGCGCCGAGAATGCGATATGCGCGAAGCGTCAGCGTCAGGCTGGTCGCGAGCACCGCGGCGCCGATCGCGACGTGGCTGGTCGTCGGAATCACCGAGCGGCCGCTCCATATCGTGATCGCGCCGAGACAAATCTGCGCGACCAGCAGCAGGAACAGACCGAGTGCGGGACGGCGAAGCGCGACAACCTCGCGATGCGTGCGCAATACGCGCGCGACCGTCCACAGAACCATCGCGGTGACGACAATCGCGCCGCATCGATGAGCAAAATTAACCGCGATGAACTCATTCCAGTACGGCGGCACCACGTAGCCGAACGAAAGCGGGAAGTCGGGGATCACCAGGCCGGCGCTCATGTGACGCATCAGCGCGCCGACCAGAATCTGCATATAGATGATAGCGGTGGTCGCGACGGCAAGCGTCGTCAGCGGGATTCGCGACGGTGGCTCGTCGATATGCGTTGTCGTGTCCCAGCGTGGATTGGTGAAGATCGCGATCGATACCATCAAGCAGAACAGCGCCTGAGCCGTCGCAGCGTGGGTCACGGCGATCGCCAGCGGCAATTCAAACAGCACGGTGATTCCACCGAGGACGGCCTGCACGATAATCAGTCCGAATGCGAGCATCACGAGTTGGCGAACCCATTTGCGAGGTTCCGCACGCCACGCCCACGCCATCAGCACCAGCGTCAGAATGACGACGGTTCCCGCAGCGAGGCGATGGCCGAATTCGAAGCGGATGCCGCCCTGCCACGCCGGAATTAGTTTGCCGAACGCCAGCGGCCAGTCAGGAACGGCCAGCGCGGAGCCGGTCGAGGTGACGAGTCCGCCGATGAAGATGAGGCAGAAGGTGGCGCCGGCGGTCAGCACCGCAAAGCGATGCAGTCCGCGCGCCTTCTCAACCTCATTTGCCGACTGATTCATAAGTAGCTATTCGACTGACTAGTCCGCCGCGGCCGTCGAGTGTTCGATCAACTGCGATTGCGGCAGGAAATCCTCCGCGACTTCCGGCGAGCTGTACTCGTACGGCCCGCGGTAAACGACCGGCACCGAGCCGGGCCAGTTGCCATGCGGCGGCGGCGACGGCGTCGTCCACTCCAGAGTATTCGCGTGCCACGGATTCTCGGTAGCCTTCTCGCCCTTGTAGTAGCTGTAGATTATGTTCGCGAGGAACAGGAACTGCGCGGCGCCGAGCACGAACGCGCTGATCGAAATAAATTCGTTGATCGGGATCATCGGCTTCAGGAAATCGTACTGCTGCGGATTGTAGATTCGGCGCATGTGCCCGGCCATCCCGAGGATGTGCATCGGGAAGAACGTGCAGTTGAACGCGACGAACGTGATCCAGAAATGGACCTTGCCGAGCGTCTCGCTCATCATGTGGCCGAACATCTTGGGGTACCAATAGGTAACGCCCGCGAAGATGCCGAACAGGCTGCCGCCGAATAGTACGTAGTGAATATGCGCGACGATGAAGTAGGTATCGTGGATGTACATGTCGACCGGCGTCGAGGCCATCCAGATTCCCGACAGCCCGCCGATGACGAACATCGCGACGAACGCCAGCGCGTTCATCATCGCCGACCGTGTAATGGATGTTGCCCTTGTAGAGCGTGCCGAGCCAGTTGAACGTCTTAATCGCCGACGGCACTCCGATGATCATCGTCGTGATCATGAAGCTGCTGCCGAGCGCCGGATCCATCCCCGACTGGAACATGTGATGGCCCCAGACGACCCACGACAGGAACGCGATCGCGATCATCGCATATGCCATCGCGCGGTAGCCGAAGATCGGCTTGCGCGAAAACACCGAGATGATCGTCCGACGAGATCCCCATCGCCGGGCAGGATCATGATGTAGACCTCGGGATGCCCGAAGAACCAGAACAGATGCTGCCACAGCAGCGGTTCGCCGCCGCCCGCGGGCAGAAAGAAGTGCGTCCCGCCCATCCGATCGAACAGCAGCAGCGCGAGCGCCGTCGTCAGCACCGGCAGTGCCAGCAGCAGCAGAATCGCCGTGATGAACAGCGACCAGATGACCAACGGCATCCGGAAGAAGTACATGCCCTTGGTGCGCATGTTGATGATCGTCGTGATGTAGTTGATCGAGCCCATCAGCGACGACGCGCCGAGCACGATGATGCTGATGCACCATAGGTCCTGACCCCAATCGACGCCGGTGTATATCGGCACCGCGCTCAGTGGAGCGTATGACGTCCAGCCCGCGGCTGCGGGACCGCCGGTCACGAAGAATGACGACAGCATGATCACGCCGGCGACCGCGCCGACCCAGAACGACAGCATATTCAGCTTGGGGAACGCCATGTCGCGCGCGCCGATCATCAGCGGAATGAGAAAGTTGCCGAAGCATCCGACAAGAATCGGCATCACCACGAAGAAGATCATGATGGTGGCGTGCATCGTGAACATCGCGTTGTAGGTGTTGGGCGGGATCGCGCCGTCGTACATGAACGGCTCGGGCACCCAGTGGAATCCGGGCACCGCGGTTTCGGGAAACGCGAGTTCCCACCGCATCAGCATCGCCATCAGGCCGCCGATCGACATCATGAACAGCGCCATGAACAGGAACTGGCGACCGATCATCTTGTGATCTTCGGAAAAAATGTACGTGCGCATGAAGCTGAGCTGATGATGCTCAGCGTGAGCGCCATGTGCCGCAACCGCTGCCGTGCTACTCATTTTTGACTAGCGCCTCCGAGGGACAGTGGCCTGCGAGTGCGGGCATTACTTGTTCTCCGAATACTTGTCTTTGAGCCACTTGTCGTAATCCTCTTGCGACTGCACCGTCAGATTGCCCTTCATCCCCGAATGCCCGAAGCCGCATAGCTCCGCGCACGGGATTTCGTATTGCCCGGTTTCCGTCGCCTCGAACCAGACGTGAATGATGCGGCCCGGAACTGCGTCCTGCTTGAGGCGCAGGTTCGGGACGAAAAAGCTGTGGATGACGTCCTTCGACGTCAGATCGATCCGCACGACCTTATTCACCGGCACGTGCAGCTCGTTGTCCATCTCGATCTCGCCTTTCGTGCCGAATTTGCCGTCGGGTCCCGGGTATGTGATCTCCCAGTTGAACTGCTTCGCGTTCACCTTGTAGAACACGTCGCCCGGCGGTCCATGCTCCTTGATATCGGCCCAGGTCGAGCGGCTCATAATCGCAAGCGTTATCAGGATGACCGTGGTCGCTGTCGTCCAGATTATCTCGAGCCGCGAATTGCCTTCGATATACTCCGCCTTGCGGCCGGGCCGGGTGCGATAGCGGACCATGAAGATCACCATCGCGATCATCACGGCGATCCAGACGACCATAACGATCCAGAAGATCAGCTCGAAGAGCCAATCGATCTGGGGACCGAAGGTCGAAATGTCGTGCGGAAAATACAGATGCTCGAGCATCGAAGCGTCACCTCTGCGCTATCAACGTGCAATGCCGCATGAGCGTTCACCGCGCCAACCAAGGCGGCTCATGCAACGTGCCAACACGGTTCGATTCATGAATTGTGAGCGATTATGCCAGTCAGTTCCACGATTAGTGAAATGAAAAATCCTTGTCCCTCACCGCAACCTGCGCTTAATCAACCTCGACATGACGCTCATATTTCGCCAGCAAATTCAAGCGCTTCACGGTCGCAGGATCGCGGGATCGACGCGCGCGGTAATGGGACGCGCTCGCACGATTGGCGGGAGCAAATCTTTGAGCTACAAGGGCTAGTTGAGGAAGAGGAGGTCTTGGTTTGTTATGCCTGATCGGGTGGTGACGCTTTCCCAAAGCTTCGAAGCGCAAGCGCAAAAATACGGTACGCGCGCGTTCTTGAAAGACAAGCGCGACAAGGTCTGGACCGACCACTCGTGGACCGACGTTTCCGAGGCCGCCGGCAAACTGCGCGCCGGTCTGCTCGGCCTCGGCGTGCGCCCCGGCGATCGCGTCGCGATCCTTTCCGACAATTGCCCCGAGTGGATCGTCGTCGATCAGGCGATCCTGGGTCTCGGCGCAATCGTCGTTCCGCTCTACACCACCAGCGGCCTCGAGGAGACCGCGCACGTCATCAGCGACTCGGGCGCAAAAGTGATCGCGGCCAACGGCAATGAGATGGTCAAGAAGATTCTCGGCCTCAGCGCGTCAATTCCCGAGGTCACCGCAATTGTCGCGATGCATCACGGCGCGGAATCGACGCCCGCGGCCAACGGGACGCCCGCCGTCGTGAGTGCGGCGTCGATAAGCGGCGAGGCGCCGGCCGCGATCGTCGAGGGCAGCAGCGACGACCTTGCGACGCTCATCTATACGTCGGGCACGACGGGCACGTCGAAAGGCGTGATGCTCTCGCACGGCAATCTGCTCGCCAACGCGGAGGACTCGCTCGCCGCGCTCGGGCTCAACGAGACCGACATGACGCTGTCGCATCTGCCGATCGCGCATTCGTTCGAACGCACGGCGGGCTACTACACCGTGGCGTTGGCAGGAGGGACGATCGCGTTTGCCGAGAGTCTCGGGCAGATCGCATCGAATCTTACAGAAGTCGAGCCGACCGTCGTCCTCACGGTGCCGCGCCTGCTCGAGGTGATCCACAGCCGCGTGATGCGCACGGTCGAGACCTCGCCGCCGATGCGTCAGCGACTATTCAAGATGGCGCTCAGATGCGGGCGAGCAAGCGGCCGAGTATCGCAATCGCGGTAAACCGCTTCCGCCGATGCTCGCGCTCGCGATGGCAGTGTACAGGCGCCTGGTCTTCGCGCGAGTGCGCGGGATATTCGGCAGTCGAATCCGCTACCTGATTTCCGGCGGCGCGCCGCTGCCTACCGAGATCAACCGGTTTCTGTCGGCCGCCGAAGTTCCAATCGTCGAAGGATACGGTCTGACCGAAGCCTCACCTGTCGTCGCGGTTAATCTGCACAATGGCAAGACTCGAATCGGCACGGTAGGACTGCCGTTGAATCGCATCCAGGTAGAAACGGCGCCCGATGGCGAGTTGCTGCTGCGCGGACCGAACATAATGAAGGGCTACTACAAGCTCGAGGCAGAAACGAAAGAAGCGATCGACGAAAACGGATGGCTGCATACCGGAGACATCGCGAAGATCGACGTCGAAGGCTACATCGCGATCACGGATCGCAAAAAAGAAATCATCGTGCTGTCAGGCGGCAAGAATATTTCGCCCGCGTACGTCGAGGGCAAGCTCACCGGCGACAAGTTCATCAGCCAGGCCTGCGTGATCGGCGACCGTCGTAAGCATCTGGCGGCGCTGGTAGTGCCGGACTACGAAAACCTCGTGGATTTTCTGAAAGAGAACAACCTGGATCCGAAAAACGCCGACGCGCTGACCAAATCAAAGGAGCTGAAGACGTTCATGCAGGGGCGGATTCGCGAGATCAATAAGCAGCTTTCCGATGTCGAAGCGATCGCGACCTTCACGATCGTCCCGCCACTCACCCAGGAAAACGGCGAGTTGACGCCGTCGCTAAAAGTGCGCCGCAAGATAGTGCAGGCGCATTTCAAGGATCAAGTCGATTCAATGTTCGGGGATTGAAGAGCGGGGCTGCGCGCCCCGCACCCGCGGCAGGGGTGACCCCTGCACCCAATATTTGATCGACCCTACCCGACATCGTGCTCGAGCCGAAGAACCTAACCCCTAACCCCTTCCCGAACGGGAAGGGGAACCGGAATGGGTGGCGTAACCCCTTCCCGCCCGGGATGGGGAACCGGATTCATAGATACTGGGTGCAGGGGTCACCCCTGCCGAGGGTGCGGGGCGAGAAGCCCCGCTCTTCGATTATGTGCTACTTCGTGCCGTTCTCGGCGGCCATGAGGACGTGAATTGTCGTCAGCTTTTTTACCATGTATGCGCGTTTGCCTTTCGGCGTGACGACTTCGATATCGTCCTCCGCTGCTTTGCCGATCAGTGCGCGGCCGAGCGGCGACGATAGCGAGATGCGATTCTGCGCGCCGTCGACTTCTTCCGGCACCACAATCTCGTATTCTGCGACGCCGCCCTCGTCGAGATCTTCCAGCTTGACGCGGCTGCCTAGGCCGACCGTGTCGCGCGGGATCGTCTCGAGATCGATCATTGTGAGCTCTGCGATTCGCGTCTCGAGGTTGCCGACCCGCGCGCGCAGGAATTCCTGCCGCTGCTTCGCCATCGCCCATTCCGCGTTTTCGGACAGGTCGCCGTGCGCCCGCGCGCGTTCCAGCTCTTTGGGCAGGTCCACGGTCAGCTCATGCTTGAGCGTCTCGAGGTCTTTTTTGAGTCGCTTGATTACCGGTAGTTCAGCCATCGATTCATTCTTCCTGAATCCGTTCTGCTTTAATTCTATACGATTCGCCGGGTTGGCGAGCCTCAATCCGCGACGATCGAAGTAAGGCTCCGATTGACCCCGGTGACGCTTTGAATCTTGTGCACGATTAGCTCGCCGAGCGAGGTCACGTCGGCGGCCTCCGCAATCGCGATGATGTCGTGCGGCCCGGTGACCGCATGCGCGACGGAAACTCCGGGCACTCCGCGAATCTTGGACGCGACTTCGCGTGCCTTTCCCGGTGACGTGTCTATCAGGATGAATGCCTTTACGGCCATGGTGGTGTCCTCCCGGCGCGCGCCGTAACCCGGCACGCAGCTAACGCGGTGGCGGAATCAAAGCACCCTTCTCATCATATACATAAAATCCACGGCCCGACTTGCGGCCGAGATAGCCGGCATCGACGTATTTCTTCAGCAGCGGGCACGGACGGTACTTGTCGTCGCCCAGCACCCGATGCATCACCTCCATGATCGCGAGGCAGGTGTCGAGCCCGATCAGGTCCGCCAACTCGAGCGGGCCCATCGGCTGATTGGTGCCGAGCTTCATCGCGGTGTCGATATCGGTCACGCCGCCGACGCCTTCGTACATCGTGTAAATCGCTTCGTTAATCATCGGCAGCAGCACGCGATTGACGATGAAGCCCGGGAAATCCTGCGCGGTCATCGTGGTCTTGCCGAGCTGCTCGGCGAGGGTCCGCGTCTGCTGAAAGGTCGCTTCGGAGGTCGCCAGTCCGCGAATGATCTCGACCAGCTTCATCGCCGGCACCGGATTCATGAAATGCATCCCGATGACGCGGTCGGCGCGCGAGGTCTTCGCGCCCATCTTGGTGATCGAAATCGACGACGTGTTCGAGGCGAAGATCGTCTCCGGCGGACAGACCTTGTCGAGCTTCTGCAGCAGCGCGATCTTCGCGTCCTCGTTTTCGATGACCGCCTCGATCACGAAGCCGACCTTGGCCAGGTCCTCGAGATTGGTGGTGGTCTCGACCCGGCGCATCACGCGGTCGCGCTCTTCGGGCTTGAAGCGGCCGCGCTCGATCATCCGGTCCAGGTTGCGCTCGATCGAATCGACCCCGCGCTTGCACATGTCCGGCGCGATATCGTGCATCACGACCGCGATTTCGGCCTGCGCCGCGACCTGCGCGATTCCTGCGCCCATCTGTCCTGCCCCGATCACGCCGATTTGCTGCAAACTCATTCGTCTCTCCGAAAAAATTCCACCACGAATTAGAGGTACGGGATATAATTCTTGAGCGAGCTAAGCAACGCCGCCACATCGGCCTCGTCGCCAAGGTCGCGGCACAAAATCTCGTAGTAGCCTTTGATCCGCCCGCGCTCCTGATTCTCCGGCGCTTCCGCCAGCATCGACTGGAAGTCCTTGAGAATCGCCTGCGCTTCGAGTTTCTTTTTTACTGGAATCGCTTCGTCATCGACCGCAATCAGCAACCGGATGTGATCGATCATCCGGTTCATCACGGCAAAGTCGCTGCGATCTTTTTCCATCGTCGAGGTTCCGCGTTAGTGGTGATCGGGCGGCTCCTCACCGCCAACCCAGGTGCCTGCCCCGCCGCCGCTGCGCATCGCGGTCCGCACCTTCATCACGTCTTCGGGCGACTGACGCCCCGGCATCCCGAGGTTGCGCATCAGCACGTTCGTCATGTTCGAGGTGAGGCGGTCGCGGATGGTCGGATCGTCGCCAACTTGCGCATCGAGCACGATATCGACCTGCTCCCGAGTCAGACCCTCGGCCACGAAGATATCCACCAACCCGGCCAATCCGACGTCGCCGCCCGCGCGATCCACGATTGCGACGACTTTGCTACATGGCGAGCAGACGCGTCGGAGGAAGCCCGCCCGTTCGGTGCAATAGACGCATCGCATCGTAAGATTTACCGCAAAAAAGCCCCAAAAAGCTTGAAGCGGCCTTGCGCAGGCCCGCTTCATTTTTGAGGCTACTACCGGCTCCCAATCGTCGCAAGCATGAACCGAAGCGCGACATTGACAGGACGAACGGACTGGACTAAATTCGGAATTGAGAATCATTCTCAGAATTCCAACAAATACGCCATGACGCAAACCGCTCTCGCCTATTTCTTCTACTCACTCGGCATTCTATTTCGCGAGGGCATGGAGGCGATGCTGGTGGTCGTCGCGCTTGCGGCGGGCACTCGCGGCGCGGGACGAATCGGCCGCTCGCGCGACATTTACGCGGGAGCGATTGCCGCGATCGTCGCGAGCATTATGCTGGCGTGGGCGGTCAATCACCTGATCACCGACGACGCGAGCGACACGCTCGAAGGCGTCTTCCAACTGTTCGCTGCCGCCACCCTCTTTTACGTCAGCTCGTGGATGACTTCGAAGGGACAGGCCGACCGTTGGATGAAATTCATCTCGCACAAACTCGAGGACGCCGAGCAGAGCAAGATTCCCGGTATCGCGCTCGGCCTCACCGCGTTTCTCGCCGTGATGCGCGAGGGCGCGGAGACGATCGTATTCTTCCAGGCACTGACCAACGGCGCGACCGAAACCGTCGAACGTCACGCGGTCGCGGCCGGTGTCGTCGCCGCCGCGATCGCTTCTCGCCGCAACATTCGTCGTCATCCAGCGCGCGGCAGATCGAATCCCGATGCGGCTCTTCTTCCACGTAACTTCGTTTATGCTCTACGCGCTGGCGATCGTGTTCGTCGGCCAGGGCGTCGCGAGCCTGCAGGAAGCGTCTGTAGTGCCGGCGACGTTCGTGAACTACGCTCCGACGATTCCGATGCTCGGCATATTCCCGACGGTTCAATCACTCGGTGCGCAGGCGGCTCTGCTGATACTCGCGGCGGCCTACGTGTTCGTTCCGCGCAATTCGGCCGCGCGCAGCGTCAAGGTGGCGGAGCAGGCGGAGATGCGGCGGGCGCGCCAGGCTTGAGCGTCGGCGCCTGCGCGAAAGAATCCTCGCCCAACAGTACGCTCTCCGCATCAGAACCTAGCTTTTCGGATATCACTAGCCGTTAACGGCGAAAACGTTAACTCTTGATTTTTCGAGATAGCTACAATCATCCCTTGACTAGCTATGACGGGTATGCGAGCGTCTCGCGAGCTTATCTCGGTCTGGGGGGCCCCAAATGGTTCGGTTTGGTTACCGTAGGACGGTATCGTCCGCGCTCATTCCTCTCGCACTCTTAATTGCAACGCTGTTCGGCACGATCGCAGCATCTGCAAAGACCGCTGGCGCGACAGGACTTTCGGTCACTCCCAGCGTCGCGTTCGGCAACGTAGCCTTCGGCGTTACCGGCGCGACCAGTGCCGCCAAGAGCGTCAAGATAACCAATCCTCTGACGGGCCAGCCGGTCACGGGACTGAGCGTTCAGATCACCGGCGCCGACGCCACCGAGTTTACAATCTCAAATAATGGCTGCGCTTCCACGCTGGCCAAAGGTACGTACTGTACGGTGATGCTGACCTTCACGCCCGCCGCGCTTGGCACTCGCCACGCATCGCTCGCGGTCAGCGACTCGGCGAATGCCAATGCCGGGTCGGCCGCGCTCAGCGGCGTCGGTATCGCCGGCAAGCTGACCTTCACGCCGCTGACGTTGAGCTTCGGCAGCATCGTCGTCGCCGCTACGAGCACTTCGAAATCGACCACAGTCAAGAATACTACCGGCGCAACTCTCCACATCGTCAGCGCGGCGCCGTCGGGAGAGTTCAGCATCACGAGCGACACCTGCAGTGGCAACAATCTGGCGCCGGCGGCGACTTGCACGATCGGTGCGTCGTTCAGTCCGAACCAGACCGGGCCTCTCAGCGGAGATTTGACTATCACCGACGACGCGAGCGGCAGTCCCCAGTTGGTGACGCTCGGCGGAAGCGGAATACTCGCGAAGCCTACGTTTTCGTCGCCCTCGATTTCGTTCGGCAGGGTGCGGGTAGGCACTACGTCGGAGCCGACCATCATCACACTGTTCAACCCCAACGTCCTCGCTCTGCAAATCACTTCGATCACGACGAGCGGACCGTTCGCGGCGAACAGTGCTGCGTGCGGATTGCAGATTGCGGCAGGCGGAAGCTGTCAAATCTCGATCACGTTCGATCCGACAATCGACCCGACTCAGACTGGCACACTCGAGACCGGCAAGTTGAACGTCGCTGACAACGCGACCGGGAGCCCACAGACGGTGACTCTGAGCGGCACAGCATTCGGCACGGCGCCGAGCTACACGCCAACTGCGACGGCAACCGCGACCGCAACTGCTACTCCTACGGCGACGGCGACCGCAACACCGACCGTCAGCGTCACCGGACAGGCGATCCAGAATGGGATGAATGGAGCGTCGATTACCGCGGCCTCCGTCAATCCCGACGGTTCCGATGGTTCTTCGCTTGGGACAGCCAAGGCGGATACCAACGGTAATTTTTCGATGGTGATTGCGCCGCCGCAGAGCGGTCCGGTGCGTTTCCGGGCGAGCGGCGGCAGCTACGTCAGCGAACAGGACAGAACGACGATCAGTTCTCCAAGTCCCTTGTCCGCCCTGTTGCCAAGCCTGCAAAGCAATCTGTCGAGCCTTTCGATCAATCCCCTGACCACCTTCGAGGACTCGCTGGCACAGGGAAATATATTACTCAAGGGCCAACCCCTTTTGATCGCGCTTGGCAATTCGACGTCTTCAATCGAGCAGGACTACGGTATCTCGACCGATCCTTCGACCTTGACTCCACTTTATACGCCGGATGCGGTCGGCACTGATGCGGGCAGGCTCGCGCTGACCTTGGGCGCGATTGTAAATGAAGACGAATTGTCCTGCCCGAGTGCTCCGGGGGGATTGGTCAGCGCGCTGACCAGCGACCTTTCCGACGGGGTATTCGACGGCACTATTTTGGGGACGCCGGTTTCCTACTGCGGCGGCAACCTGGCCACTATTGCCGGCACCGCGCAGTTCAGCGACGCGCTTTCAGGCTTGCAGCAACTGACGCTGGCGACGAGCGGATTTACGTTCGGCGGCGCCCTTAACGAGCTGAGCCTGAACGGAGTGTCCGCTGCTGATGTGGAGGGCGATGCCGCGACGATCGAGAGCGCGTTGGTGGGAGCCGCTCCTCCATCGGTCGATACCTTCGCGGCGACGACACCGGTGATGAACGCCGCGCGTCAGGGCGCCACGGCAACGCTGCTGCCCAACGGCAAAGTGCTGATCGCCGGCGGCGGCGGTGGCCCCGGCGTTGGCCCTCTCAGCAGCACGGAGTTGTATGATCCGGCTAGCAACACATTCGCGGCTTCGACGCCGTCGATGAACACAGCACGTATTTTGGCCACCGCCACGCTGCTGCGCAACGGCAAAGTGCTGATCGCCGGCGGCGAAGACAGTGTGGGGAATCCTTTCAGCAGCACGGAGCTGTACGACCCCGCTAGCAACACGTTTGCGGCTTCGACACCGTCGATGAACACCGCACGCTACCAGGCCACGGCGACGCTGTTGTCCAACGGCCAGGTACTGATCGCCGGCGGCGAAGACAATGCGGGGAATCCTCTCAGCAGCACGGACCTGTACGATCCGGCTAGCAACACATTCGCGGCTTCGACGCCATCGATGAACACCGCTCGTTACGCTGCCACGGCGACGCTGCTGCCCAACGGCGAGGTTCTGATCGTTGGAGGCCTTGATTCCTCATCTAATCATTCGACCAGCACCGAGTTGTACAACCCGGTCAACAACACCTTCGCGGCTTCGACGCCCGTGATGAACGTCGGCCGTGCATTTGCCACGGCGACGCTGCTGCCCAACGGCCAGGTACTGATCGCCGGCGGCGTTGGCAGCAACTTTCTCCGCAGTACGGAGTTGTACGACCCGGTCAGCAACACATTTGCGGCTACGACGCCCGTGATGAACACCGCACGTTTACAGGCCGCGGCGACGCTGCTGCCCAACGGCAAGGTGCTGATCGCAGGAGGCCACAACAGTAACCGCCTTAGCAGCACGGAGCTGTACGACCCGGCTAGCAACACGTTTGCCGCTTCGACACCGTCGATGAACACCGCACGTTTCCAGGTGACGGCGACGCTGTTGTCCAACGGCAAAGTGCTGATCGCCGGCGGCAGCGGTGGCATCGGCGTTGGCTCTCTCAGCAGCACGGAGTTGTACACTCCGTGACCCAGCGCGACGGGCGCGGGCATCCCCGCGCCAGAGTACTCCTCAGCCGCATCGCTACCGGTCAGGGTTGCTGAGCAGGCGGAGTTGCGGCGGGCGCGGCAGGCTTGAGCGTCGGCGCCTGCGCGAAAGAATCGTCTCTGCCGAACAGCACGCTCTCAACGTCCGAACTCAGCTTCTCGGATATTACCAGCGCGCGAAATCCCATCCGCGTGCATTGATCGACCATCGGGTCGCGTGCGACCGCGCTTTGACGGACGCGCCTCAGCGTCACGCGCAAATCATTGGTGCGGTCGAGCAAGGTGGCCAGCCGCGCCATTACAATCGCGGTTGAATTGCCGCCGCCCGCCGCTAGATCGAGCGCCAACGATTCCGCATGTTCGGAGTCGGCGAGCGCATGAAGCGAAGTTTTGATTTCAGTGCACGCAGCGCCGGCATCATTCTCGGGCCCCGGCGACAAATCAGCAGCGAGCGCCGTGTGGAAGGTTGCAAGCAGAACGACAGCGACAACCGCACCCCGCGTAGATACTGAAAAAGCGAGACGCGCGATCCCGAAATTAGGCGGCGTCGTTCTCGCGAGGTTCGTAACCGAGCGAGGTTAGGAACGCCTCCTTCTGGCCGGACGGCATGATGTAGATTCCGTCCCATCCGCAGACCTCTTCGCAGAGCAGGCATCCGACGCAAGTCTTCTCGTTGACCTGCACCTTGCCGAGATAGACCGCCGTGTTTTCCGGCGACGGCGAGATGCAATCGAACGGGCATACGTCGACGCACACGCCGCATCCGTTGCAATTGTCGGGATGGACGACGGCAACGGGTCGTTCGGCGCGCTTGAGTACGTGGGTTATCTCGCCGTGATTGTTCATGATCGCGTCGTCGGGGCAAATCACGCCGCACGCGCCGCAATCGATGCACATGGCGGCTTCGATGTAATAGACCTTTTTCGACAGGCCCGAGATGGCGCCGGTCGGGCAACGCTTTTCGCACGCGCTGCATCCGGTGCAATTCTCGGCGATGATTTCAAATGGCATGCTGGTGGCCTACTTCCTCATCTCGTCGATAATGCGTTCGCGATGCCCATGCTCGATCAACTGATCGTTGCGCCGAGCCTGCTTGAGCGCGATGTAAGTGAAAAACATCACGAGGATCATCATCGCGATAATCGGGATGTTATCGGGAACGGTCAGGATTTCGAGAAACTGTTGAAACCCGGTGATCTGCACGATAGAACCCTCAACGCTCGAATGTTGTCTACAACCAGATGTACCAACGCCATTAGCCGGCGTCAACTTTGTGAGGTCGGCGAGGATAGGTCCGGCTAATGGCACGCTGCGCCAGCAAGAGGACGAGGCCAATTTGAGGTGGAAGGAATGGTGACGCGGAATCGAGGAAACATTGTTCTAAACCGAAAAATTTGTCGATTAGGCAATTTTGTTGACATAATGGCATCTCCTGCATTTGTCCGCTATCGGGAGTGCGTGGTGATCGCGGAGCGAGGCGAGGACGGATCGAGGGTTGGCGGCGAATGATTGACACTTTACTTTCCCTTTCAGGTCTTCGGCGAGGTGAGTGCCGGTGATTGAGGAATCGCAATCGCGGAGAGTCAAGTTGCGGGCGAATGAAGACTTCGGATCGGTCGGATTGGTTGGAATCGAGGTGAGTGCGCCAGCAGGAGCGGCTGAGGAATTCATTGCAGGTATTATGGCATAGCGCGATGACAACGGTTGGCGTTACACACTCAGCCCGTCTTTCTTTTTGGACGGTTGAACTTTATTGGTAGTACGGTGGTCGGGAATGTGGGCGAGGAGCGAGGGTTGTGATGCGGCTAGATTCTCTGCAAATCAAAAACTATCGGCTACTCGAGAATATTCGCCTCGATTTTACGGGCCCGATTACGATTCTCATCGGGCCGAATAATGTCGGAAAGTCTAACATCGTCGACGCGCTACTCTTCATTCAGACCGCGGTTAGCAATTTGGCGGTAGCAATTGGCCAGCGCCGCGGTTTCCTGAGAATTGCGCGCGGCCAAAATCCAGCTAACACAATCGGCTTCGACCTGGGTTTGAGCGCTCCGGAGCAACCGAAGCTCGAATATTCAGTTAGCTTTGATGGTTCAGGAATGCTCCAAGAGCGGGTTGTGAGAGCTGGCTCGCCCATTTACGAGGCCAAAGCTTCCCCCGGGAACATGATGGTTACTCAGGGAGTTTCGTTCCCGCGCAACGGAAGTTTGTTAATCCTCAGGACGCCCGAGGTTGAGCCGATTGTCCAATTCCTCTCCGGTGTGGTGCAGGTCGATCCGTTTCGGAATGTCTCCATACAGTCCCCAATCGGCCCTACGAAAACGATCCAACCTACAGGACTGGATCTTGCCCAAGTCCTACACTATCACTACAACGGCGACCAAGAAGGCTTTGCCGCGTTTCAAGCAGCCGCCAGCAAAGTGCTTCCAGAACTGGACATTATTGAAACACCAATCGTTGGTCCTGCCGCTACTACGGTTCAGCTGCGACTTAAGTATGACCGTACAAAATACGACCTGTCCGAGATTTCAAGCGGGATTAAAGGAATCCTTGTGCTTCTTGCGGCTGCTCATTTTTCTTCACGCGGTTCGCTGATCCTTATCGAAGAGCCAGAGAACCATATCCATCCGGCCGCGCAGAAGGCGCTTTGTTCCGTGCTGAAAGAAGTCGCGACAACTCAGGACAAGCAATTTATCTTGACGACACACTCGGACTCTGTCCTTGGACAGTTCGATCCAGATCATTGCTATTTTGTCGACAGGACTGAATCCGGTTCTTCGGCCACTCCGCTTGATAAGATGGACGCCTACACAATAGGTGAGCGCTTGGGAGTTGAGCGTGGACTTTTGCTCCAAGTTCTGGGACGTGCGCAGCAGATCGTCGTCATTTGCGAAGGAAGAACGGACACAAAAGTGATCGAGTCTTTGTGCAGAGAAAATGATCTTGCTGATGCGGTTTTGCCCGCGCGCGCGAGCGGTGGGGGCTGGAAAGAAATAGTAGATTCAGCGGCCGATCTTCGCGACGCTCTCAAACGCTTCCGTATACACAGCAGTGTATTTGTATTGTTGGACAACGACGGCGAGTCGCAAGCGAAATTGGCCTATCTTCAGAGTAAAGGGTTTGGAGAAGAAACGGCACACGTATGGTTTCAGAAGGAGATTGAATCTTATTTGGCTCTGCCGGCAACGCTTGCGACACTCTCCCGCAAATCGCTCGATGAAATTCAGCAAGTCATCAGGTCAGCCCCAGGTTCCGGCAAAGCTCGTCTCCATTGGATTCTAGATAGGCTGGGCATTGCCGATATTCCTCCAAGCGTCATAGTCACAAATGCAGCGCGGCAGACCACGCCGGAAATACCAGAGGAATTTCAGAAGATCGTCGCAAAGTTGCGCGCATTGGTCGGCAGCACTGCACCGTAGATTCGCTTAGAGCCTCGCCGTCTGCCTCCTGCTAATCGCGTCCGGCCGGCGCTTGCAGGATGGTGCTGCACGATGGCGCGGATTCGCTTCTCCTGACATTGCTTCCAAAAACAGCGGCGGAGCTTTGATGGCTCCGCCGCTGTGGCAGTCCTGGGTTTGGGTCCTTGGCTACATCATGCCGCCGGGAGGCATTCCGCCCGGCATTCCGCCGCCGCCGCTCGCGCCCTTCTCGTCGGGCTTCTCGGCCACCATGCATTCAGTGGTGAGCAGCAGACTCGCGACCGACGCCGCATTCTGCAGAGCGCTGCGCACGACCTTGGTCGGGTCGATGATTCCAGCCTTCATCAGATCCTCGAACTCCTCGCTGGCCGCGTTGAATCCGAACGGCCCCTTGTTGTTCTTGATCTTGTCGACGACGACCGAGCCTTCCCATCCCGCGTTCGAGGCGATCCACCAGGCCGGTCCTTCGATCGCCTTCTTGATGATCTGGATGCCGACCTTCTCGACTTCGCTGGCGCGCATGTTGTCCAGCACGCTCGACGCACGAATCAGCGCGACGCCGCCGCCGGGGACCACGCCCTCTTCGACCGCCGCGCGGGTCGCATGCAGCGCATCTTCGACGCGTGCCTTCTTCTCTTTCATCTCGACTTCAGTCGCCGCGCCGACGCGAATCACCGCAACGCCGCCGACCAGCTTGGCCAGCCGCTCCTGCAGCTTCTCGCGATCGTAGTCCGAGGTGGTCTCGTCGATCTGCGCGCGAATCTGCTTGATACGACCCTCGATGTCGGCCTTCTTGCCGGCCCCATCGATAATCGTGCAGTTGTCCTTGTCCACGACCAGGCGCTTGGCCTTGCCGAGGTCGTTCAGCGTGATGTTCTCGAGCTTGAGGCCGAGCTCTTCGGAAATCGCGCGTCCGCCGGTCAGGATCGCGATATCTTCGAGCATCGCCTTGCGCCGATCGCCGAAGCCGGGCGCCTTGACTGCGACGCATGACAGCGTGCCGCGAATCTTGTTCACGACCAGCGTCGCCAGCGCCTCGCCTTCGATATCCTCGGCGATAATCAGGAACGGCTTGCCGGTCTTGGCAATCGTCTCGAGGATCGGCAGCAGGTCCTTCATCGACGAGATCTTCTTCTCGTGGATCAGGATGAACACGTCGTCGAGCTTCGCTTCCATCCGCTCCGGATCGGTCACGAAATACGGCGACAGGTAGCCGCGGTCGAACTGCATTCCCTCGACCACTTCGAGCTGGGTCTCGAGGCCGCGCGCCTCTTCAACCGTGATGACGCCTTCCTTGCCGACTTTCTCCATCGCCTCGGCAATGATATCGCCGATGGTCGAGTCGTTGTTGGCTGAAATCGTGCCGACCTGGGCGATTTCCTTGCGATCCTTGGTCGGCTTGGACAGGTTCTTGAGCTCGGCGGTGATCGCCTCGACTGCGCGATTGATTCCGCGCTTGAGCGACATCGGATCGTGCCCCGCGGCGACCATCTTGATGCCCTCGGTGAAAATCTGGCGGGCGAGCACGGTGGCGGTGGTGGTGCCGTCGCCGGCGACGTCGGAGGTCTTCGAAGCGACCTCTTTGACCATCTGCGCGCCCATATTCTCGAACTTGTCTTCGAGCTCGATTTCCTTGGCGACGGTTACGCCGTCCTTGGTCACGGTCGGAGCGCCGAAGCTCTTCTCCAACACGACGTTGCGGCCCTTGGGGCCGAGCGTCACGGTGACGGCATCGGCGAGAACATTGACCCCCTTGAGGATCCGCTCGCGCGATTCTTGTCCGAAACGAACTATCTTTGCAGGCATGGTTCTGTTGCCTCTCCTTTTTTCAGTGAAACGTGTTTTTGGGACTCGTTGACGGGCGGGCGTGATTGCCTACTCGATGATTCCCAGGATGTCGTCCTCGCGGAGGATCAACAGGTCTTCGCCCTCGAGCTTGAACTCGCTGCCCGAATATTTGCCGAACAGAATCTTGTCCCCGGCCTTTACTTCGATCGGGATGAGCTTGCCGTTTTCGTCGTACTTGCCTTTGCCGACGGCGACGATTTTACCTTCCTGCGGCTTTTCCTTGGCGGTGTCCGGGATGATGATCCCACCCTTGGTCCGCTCTTCTTCCTTGACGCGCTTGACGAGAATTCTATCTCCCAGTGGCCTTAATCCTTTCATTGGGAACCAGCAGCCTCCTTGGCTTACGAAAAATTGTGTTGTTAGACGGGGCTATTCCCGCCGTCGAAAAGTTAATTACTGTCCGAGTTTTGTCAATTGGCACTCGGGATGCTTGAGTGCTAACGGCATTCTAGCCAGATCGAGGAGAATTGCAAGGCCTGTGGATAAGGTTGTGGATGTTCTGATTCTGGTTCCCCTTCCCCTTGGGGAAGGGGTTAGGGGTTAGGTTTTGTGGCGCGAGCACAGCTCCTGCCGGATATGCTGAACAACGGCCTCAACGTCAAGCATCGCGTCATTCGAAATTCTGAGAACCCGTATTCCCAGCTCTGAGATCGCCTCATCGCGCGACTCGTCATACTTCCACTGCTCCTGATGCACGCCGCCATCCACCTCGATTACCAGCTTCGCGACGTCGCAATAGAAGTCAGCGATGTACCCTTCGATCACTTGCTGTCGACGAAAGTGAAATCCATCCAGCGCGTTTCGGCGAAGGGCCGCCCAAAGTCGGCGCTCCGGCGGAGTCATTTGGCGGCGTAGTCGTTTAGCGAAGGCGAGCTTGTCGGGATGAACCTTTTGGCCGCTTGTGATTTTGCGACTGCTAATCATTGGCATCATGGTTGTAGCAGATAACCTAACCCCTAACCCCTTCCCGAGCGGGAAGGGGAACCAGAAACAATTATAGCAGGGAGCCGCGCTCGGTTGCTGGGATTCCATATGGGCCGAATACCGATGCTCGGTATTCGTCGTCGCGCGACGCTCTCAACAACGCGTCGCGGTCGCGGAGGATTCGCAATTGCGCTCTGACGTAGTCGACCTGGCGCTCGACTTCGTGTCTGCGGCCTTCGACGTATGACGCGAAGGCGCTCGCGGATAGATCGTTGTTGCGGAGGGCACTGTCGGCGGCTACTGCTGCGAGGCGGCCTGTTCGCAGTGCGAACTCGTTGCCCTGCCCGGTTATCGGCGAGAGGTATCCCGCCGCGTCGCCCACCAGCAGCAGGCGGTCACGCGCGACTGCGCTGACCCGGTATCCCAACGGCGCCATCGACCATTGACGGCCTACCCGCGGCTCCTTCGTGATGCGCTCGTAGAGCCATCCATCGTGCTGTCGCGCGACAGATTCGTAATATTCGATCGCTCCGAGATGGTCGGTCTGTTTCGCGGCCAGGTCCGCTTCGAGGATGTACCGATACAGCCCGGGCCGAATACGCGAGCCGCTGATCATCGCGCCGCGTACTCCGTACATATGACGGTCCCAGGTGTTCAACGGAGTGCCGTCGAACGATTTGAAGAAGACCGCGACGCCGATTTGCGAGAACTCCGGATCCTCAGACTTGAGATTCAGAGCGCGCAGCGACGGCGCGTAGCGGCCGCCGGCGTCGATCAGCATCCGCGCCGAATGATGGTTCCTGTCGGCGGTGATTGCGATTGCGGCGTCGGCGTGAAATTCCAGGTCGGTGACTCGCGCGTTCCAGATCAATCGCCCGCCGGCTTCGACCAGTCGGCGGCGGAGAGCGGCGTTGAATCCGCCGCGGTCAACCTGCACGGGATAAACGGAATTCGGAATCGGATGGTACGTCCATGAAAGATCAGGATAGACGTTGCGGAAGCCGGTGATTCGATCGAGCACCCAGTCGCCGTCGAACTTGACGCCGAGCTGCGCACATTCGTTCTGCGTCGGCACGACCATCACCTCGCCCGACGTGATATCCTCGCCGTCCTCGCGTTCCTTGCGCTCGAGCGCGAGGACATCGTAGCCGGCTGCGACGAGGCGAATCGCCGCCGCGCATCCGGCAGGTCCAGCTCCTATAACGATTACGTCAGCGTCCAGGCTCATCCACCGGATGCCCGAGCTGATCGGATGTCGTTTCGGCGAGGCGCGGGAACAATTCGTGGCCGTCCTTGTCGTCGAGCCAGAGGTTTCGTGCAGCGTCCCAGTTGTAATGGAATCCGTGCGAGCCGGCCGCGAGCCACATCTGCTTCATCTGCGATTGCCGCGACAGGATAAACTTCGCGCCGCCCGCGAATTCAATCGTCACGACACCGTCGGCGGTGGTGTAATCCACTTCGTCGGGATCGAGGTCTTCGAGCCATTTCGCGACGATGGTGAGTGCGGCGTCAGAGCGTTCGCGAAATTCGTTGTCGTCCATGTGCGGGATTGTATCAAAGCGCGGACGCGATGCAGCACGCATTCGGCTCGATGCTAGCGCCCTCACCCGTCCGACGACATGAATGTCGTCGGACGACCTCTCCCGGTCTGCGGCAGGCGACAAATCGCCGGCCGCGGGAGAGGTAATTCAAGAGCCGGGATTCTTCGCTACAGCGCTCTGAATGACACAAGAACTGCAAATGCGTCCTCGCCATTTTGCGATTTCTTTTCACTGGGTGCAGGGGTCACCCCTGCCCAAGGAGGTGTGGAACCCACGGTGGGTTCCGCATTCAATGAAGTGATTTACCCTTCCCTCGCTCAGCGCTGCGGGCCTTTCTTGCGCATCTCTTCGTCGCGGTAGCGCTTGTACAGAAGCGTCCATTCGTTGGAGCCTTCGGCGATGCCGCGTTTGATCGAATTGATCTTGCGCCGCACTATCGCATCGACTTCGTCGCCCTGCTCGTTGTACTGCGCGACGATTTCGCGCGCCTGCCGTAGAGCGAGTGGGAAGTTTGCGATCTCGGCGAGGCCCTCGTCGCGCAATTTTGCCAGCGACTCGCGCGCCAGGAACAGGACTCGTGCTTCGGTGAGCTTCATTGAAGATTTTTTCAGAGCGTGAAGTTTTTCTTCTCGGCCAGACGTTGGCGAATCAGATTGCGGAGCCGCGTGACGTCGAGACGGGTGTCGCGGCGCGCTTCCACCTCGGCCATCTTGTCGGCCTCTTCGTCGATTTGCGCTTCGGTTTCGAAATTCTCCGACATCAACTCGGTCACGCACGCGATCAGTTCTTTGACGTCGGCCTTGGGTTTGATCACGCCGCGATCGATCAGACCGTTCACGAGATGAGTCGCCAGTGCATCGATCTGAGCTTCTCGCATCGCCATATGATCATAGCTTGACGGGATCGAGTGTGTATTGTCAAAAGCGCGCCGCGGTCGAAGGTGTGGAGATGCGCCGAAGAACCTAACCCCTAACCCCTTCCCGAGCGGGAAGGGGAACCGGATTTTTTGAGGGAGCGGAAGGCACTCTTCTTAAATGTTCCGCCTCCCGATCAGTGGGCAGGAGGCTTCTTGGCGTTCTGCTTGTCCTGCTCTTCCTTGTAGACCTCGTCCATCTTGGGTTCGAGCGTTTCGTAGAATTCCTTGATGTGACCGATGTTGGAGCCCAGGTCGCCGGGGAAGAAGCGCAGCATCGAGGTTGTGCCGGGGCGCGCCATGCCGGAGCGCGAGCAGACCTCGACGTCGCCGGACGGATCGATCGTGATGCGCACGTCGTCTTCGAGTTTGAAGATTCGCGACGTGTAGATGCAATCGAGGGTGTAGTTGCTCGGACTGGACTTGTCGATTCTCCATCCGCCGAGCGATTTGACCGTATCGGTGGAAAGCTGGAACAGCTTATCGCGCGAGATGCCGGGGAAGCTGCGGCGAATCAATTCCGGAAAGACGTCGTCGATTGGCGCGGGCTCCGCCTTCGACACATCAACCCTGGTATCCTGAGGTTCGGGCGCAGCTTTTTTGGCCGCATGTTTGCGCGGCGCGGCGGCAGCAGTCGGTGGCGGCGCCGGATTCTCCATCACGCAGGTAACCGCGCTTGAGCCGGTCGCGCTGGCGGCCGCGGAATTCATCATTAGGAACCGTTCCACGCGTTGCCCGAGTCCGGGCCGCTCAAAGATTGTCTCGTTGTTCAGGATCATCGTAACTCCCGCGGCCACGACTCCCACGGCGATGAAAAAAATCGCGAGGCGGAAAATCAGCCCGAGCAAACGGCGCAGGATTGGAATGAAGACCATCGCCGCGACGACGACAACGGCAATGATGATTTCAGCTTGATTAGACATAGATGATGGATTCCCCGAGGGATTCCCTAGCCGTTTATGTGGCGTTGGCGCAAGTGGGTCGCGAATCCGAGATTAATCGCCTGCGCGGCGGGCGGCAGGGGTGACCCCTGCACCCAGTGAGAAGCGCAAAGTTGCGCGCAGCGCGCTACTTTGCTCTCAGGGGCGGCGGCAGGATCGCGAACGTAAATGTGTGATGGCTTACGCGGGGGCGCCGGCGAATCCTTCGGTGCCGTCGCCGCGCAGGATCGCGTCGAAGCGCTTGCCGCCGAGGTAGAAGCGGCGCGCCTCGTCGTCGGTGACGGCGGCGCGGCGGACGTCGCGGCGGCGAATCGGCCAAATGCCGCCGACCATCGGATGCCGTCCCTGGCGATAGCTGAAGAAATAATACGTGAACTGGCGAAGGACGCCCTTGCGCGCTTCCGCGTCGAGTCCGCGGCCGGCGCATACGGTGAACATCGTGTGCAGAAAGCGCGGGATCGAGTAGAAGCCCTTGTAGGCGTCGCGATACGCGCCGAGCCAGCTCTCCTTGTCGAGCTTGTCGTGGCGGAGCGTGACGTGCTGCGAGTCGAGCTGGTTGAAGTCCCAGTCGATGATCGCGCCTTCCTTGGTGAAGCGCACCTGGTCCTCGGTGCCCGGCAGCGGCGTCATGATGAAGAACGACACGATGTCGAAGCCGATCTTTTTCAGCGTAGCCGCGGCGACGCGTCCGCAATCGGGGCCGTCGAACGGGAATCCCAGCATGTAGCCCGGCATGTACCGAGACGCCGACCTTGTGCCAGTTCTCGACGACGCGCCGATATTTGTCGATCACGTGCGCACGCACCGCTTCGAGCTTGCCCTTGCCCTGGCGGTCGTCGGTGTTCTGATACTTCGTCGCAAAATTCAGATTGTCGGGATTGAGCGACTCGATTCCGACGAACGCCTGGTAGCATCCGGCGGCCGCGGCCAACTCGGTGAAGCGCTTGCTGCGCCGATGCTTGGCGGTCTCGGTCTCGCCCTCGGCGACGTTCGCGTAGCACGACGCGTCAACGTCCACCTGCATCATGAAGGAGAGCTTCGGGTACTCCTTCTTCACTTCGACCAGCCCGGTGAGAATTTCTTCCCATCGCGGCGATCGGAAAAAATCGTCATCGACCAGGAACAGCGACTCGATCCCGTGATGCCGGCATGCGTCGCGCACCCAGGTCACGACCGCGTCCGGCTCGCGCGAGCGCATCGTGCGGCCCATCACGTTCTTCACGCTGCAGTACGAGCAGGTGAACGGGCATCCGCGCGAAGTGTCGAGCGTGGTCATCGTGTCGTTGAAAAATCGCGTGAGATATCGATCGTCGAGCACCGGCAGCAGCGACTCGGTGATTAGCGGAACGATGATGTCTTCCTGGCCGGTCTTGGCGCGAATTCCCTGCGTGACCGTGTAGTGGAGGCGCAGCTCGCCGCGCAGGAAATCCTCGACGATATCGCCCCAGATATTTTCAGCCTCGCCAACGACGGTCGTGACGCCGCATTCGTTCAGGAACTTGCACGAGTCGGGGAAGCCGCTGACGTGGAACCCGCCCATCATCGTCGGGATGCCCTCGGCGACGAACTGGAGCGCGAGGTCGCGGCCGCGCGGGTACTGATTCGATTGCACACCGGCGAGCCCAATCAGCAACTCGACGCCGTCTTCGCGCGCCTTATCTTTAATCGCAGTGATTGTCTCGGGACTGACAATGCCGTCGCAGATTTCGTCCCAAATTACCGTTTCGAGGCGGACATTGCGCTCGACGGCGTAGCGCTTGTTGAAAGCCTCGTTGAGCGCCGTCATCACGGTCAAAGTGTTGTTCGGCTGGACGCCGTAGCGGAAATACTGGACGAAGCCGTCTTCGTCGTAACGCGACGGCTTGATGAAATAGACGCGAACAGTGCGGCAAGGCTCCGGCTTCATCGCCGCATCTGCCGTCGCACCCTCGCGAGCCGTCAGCTGAAGCTTCGCGCCGGGACGGTCGGTGCCATAGCGATTGGTCCCCAAGAGCCAATAGAGGATGCTTGCAGCGAAAACCAGAAATGCGCCTAGAAATACAAGAAATACCATCAATAAATCCTCTGCTTTTGGTTCCTAACCCCGGCAACCCATCCAGCCCATCATACCCGAAAGTGGGGGGAGTATCTAACCGCTCGGTCAGACTACCAGTAAACAAATCCCGAACAGGAATGTCAACCTATCACAATTGGACCACGCTTATAGCACGGATGTCCAGAAATTAGTCGGGATAATCGGAACAGGGGGTACTCAGCGGTACATTTCGACCAAATTAATCGGGCCGAGGTCGCGATAGCGCGCGAACCGCGGCATGGGCGCGAAGGGCTTCATCATTGGCCAGCGCGTCGAGTTTCCCCGCTTTTGCGTCTCGCTCGATCTGCCGATCCCATGCAACTGCATCAAACTCAGCGAACCACTGCCGAAACTCTGCGAGTTCCTGCGCCGAGAGACCGGAGACTCTCTTCTCCATGGCTTCAAGTTTACTCATCGAAGAAACGATACCACCTTCCGGGCTAACGGTACATTTCGACGAGGTTGATCAGGCCGAGGTCGCGGTAGCGCTCGACCAGGTAGCCCTTGACTTCCTGCACGCTGGCCATCTGGAGGGTCTCGCGCGCGATCAGGCGGGCGGTCTGATAGTCGACCTCGCGGATCACCTTGCGCACGACCGGGATGAACAGCGGGCTCAGGCTGAGTTCGTCGAGGCCCATCCCGACCAGCAGGAGCGTCGCGAGCGGGTCGCTGGCCATCTCGCCGCAGAGGCAGACCTCCTTGTCGGCGGCGCGCGCGACGTTGACGACCTCGGCGATCGCGGAAATCACCGCGGGATGGAGCGCCTCGTACAGATGCGCGACCTTGGGATTGTTGCGGTCGGCGGCGAGCAGGTACTGGATGAGGTCGTTGGTGCCGACCGAGAAAAAATCGACCTCGCGCGCAAGCCGCGGCGCGAGCCATACCGCCGACGGCACCTCGACCATGATCCCGACTTCGATATTCGGATTGTGCTCGAGGCCTTCCTTGAACAGCTCGGCCTGCGACTCGGCCAGCAGCTCCTTGGCGCGGCGCAATTCCTCGAGGCTCGAGATCATCGGGAACATGATGCGCACGTTGTGCTTGGCGGCGGCGCGGAGAATCGCGCGGAGCTGAACCTTGAACAGCCCGGACATCTCGAGCGAGATTCGTATCGAGCGCCAGCCGAGGAACGGGTTGTCCTCGCGCGGCACGCGCATGTACGGCGGATACTTGTCGGCGCCGATATCGAGCGTGCGAATCGTGACCGGGCGCTTGCCGAGCGTCTCGAGCATCTTGTTGTAGAGCGCGAGCTGCTGAGTCTCGTCGGGAAAATCCTCGTAGGTCAGGAACGAGAATTCCGAGCGCAGCAGTCCGACACCCTCGGCGCCGTAGCGCAGCGCCAGGTGGATGTCGGCGAGCAGCGCGATATTCGCGAGCATCATGACGCGATGGCCGTCGCGGGTCGCGGTGGGCGCGTTGCCCTCTTCGATCAGCTCTTTCTTGAAGGCCTCGTAGCGCTTGCGACAGGCTCACGTAGTCGCGCTCGATCTCGGCGCCGGGATTGACGTAAACGACGCCGGCGTTGCCGTCGAGCACGAGCTGATCGCCCTCGACGACCGATTCCATCAGATGCTCGACGCCGACGACGGTCGGGATTTCGAACGCGCGCGCAAGGATCGCCGCATGCGACGTGACGCCGCCCGATTGCAGCGCGATCCCGGCGAGCCGGTCGTGATTGACCATCGTCAACTGCGAGAGCGTCAGCTCCTCGGCGACGATAATCGTCGGCTTGCTGAAGGGCGCGCGCTTTTCCTCCTGCCGCAGATGACGCAGCACGCGATGGCCGACGTCGCGGAAATCGGTCGCGCGCTCGCGCAGGTAGTTGTCGGCAACCGCGAGCATCGAGGCGCTCAGCTCCTCGATCACGCGAAACAGCGCGCTCTCGGCGGTGTAGCCGTTGGTAATCGTGTCGCGGATGCGGCCGACGAACTCTTCGTCTTCGAGAATCATGCGATGGCCGTCGAAGATTTTGAGGTCCGACTCGGGCATCAGCGGTTCCATCCGAATCCGCAGCGTCGCCAGCTCGGAGAGCGAACGGGTGAGAGCCTCCTCGAAGCGCTTGCTCTCGACCTTGGGGTCGCGCGACTTCTGATGCCGATCGACGCTGCTCAGAAAAGTGCCGACGACGTGCGCGTTGCCCTGCGCAAATCCGGGAGACGCGGAAAGTCCCGCCAGCCGCGGTCGTCGAATCTTGGCCGGCGCGGCGTGACGCGTCTTGCCGCCGACCTTCTCGTAATCCTTGAGCTGGCGGTTGGCCTCGATCATCCGGCGCTTGTACTCGAGCCGCTCTTTTTCCTTGGTGACGAGCGATTCGCGCAGCCTGAAATGAGAAAGAATCTGCGCGACCTGGTTGGCCGCGGTGCTCAGCAAGCGGATTTCGTTCTTGTTGAATTTGCGCCGCTCGAGGGTCTGCGCGACCAGCACTCCGAGCGGCTTCTTGCGGCCGTCATGCACCGGCACGCCGAGAAAAGTATGGAAGCGCTCCTCGCCGGTCTCGGGAAAATACTTGTAGCGCTGATGACTGATCGCGTCGGGCACGTAGACTGGATCGTCTTTTTCCAGCACCAGCCCGACCAGTCCCTCGTTGAGACGCATCGAAACCTTGCCGACCGATTCGCGATCGAGCCCGACGGTGGCGCGCAGCACGAGCCGCTCGCGCTGAGGATCGAAGAGGTAGAGCGAACAGACCTCGGCCTCCATCCCGCTCGCGATCGCGAACGCGACGCGATCGAGCGTCTCGCGGAGGTCGTCGGAATGCTCGCCGCCAATCGACGAGAGATGCTCGATCAGAGCGAGGCGATCCTTGTTAGCACTCATTTGTAGGGTCTCAGCAGCGGCGCAAAAATTTTATCGGATCGAGAGCGTCGCGGACAATGGCGGGAGGAGATTTAATCCTCGTCGGGATCGCTGATTCGAAGCCCGGCGGAAGCGCTGTCGATCCACCTTGCGTCTTCGAACGTCGGGCGTCGATTCGCTCGACCAGGCCCGGAATCATCGACTGTGAGCTCGGACGGCAGCGCTTTGATCGCCGCGTCGTCGAACCTCAAATTGAAGTAGTCGAGCGCGAGTTGCACGACGGCTTCCGCCTGATGGAGATCGCGTTTGCGCTTGATCGGATCCCGCGTCGGCTGGAGCGAGACCCACAACTTGTGCAATGCGAACACGCGCGGCTCGGGCACGACGAATCTCACCGGGAAGCCGTTGTCGGCGATCACGATTTGAGTCATCAGCGGCAAGGCCGTGAGCCATTCGAGGCCGCGCAACTGGTCCGCGACGAGATCTGTTCCAGTGCCGATGCTGGTGAACGCGAGTCCGCCGGAATCGATTGGCGCGCGGATCAAATCGACCATGAAGCCCTTCGCGTTGACGGCGCGAAACGATCTTTTGCGTTGAGGCTTGAAGGTCGCATCGACGTCCTGAAGGATTCCGAGCAGTCCTGCGCTTCGTACCGAGCCGGCCAGTTCGATTTCAGATTTGGTGTTCAGCAGCGTGTCGAGATCTTCGGTCTGAAGAAGTCCGGCTTTGAGCTGGACGCCCGCCGCCATCTCGTAGGCATACATCGCATGACTGCCGAGAATAATCAGATGACTGCCGAGCAGCCCGCTCGCGTCGAGCGACCTGACGATGTCGGCGGCGAAGCCTCGGAACTCGATTGACCGATGCGGCGACGCAAAACTTGGCCTGGCGCGCGATCTCTTCGTTGATTGATTTGATCCGCACATCGAGGTCGCTCTTGGATTCGGTGAATTCCCGATAGGCTTCCTCAGTCTCGGGCGAGCGCGGGCCGAGCGAGCGATTGCCGCCGTGTGCGGTCGGTGATGCGCACGAGATAGTCGTGACCGGCGACCGTCTTCCAGTACAAGCCGCCGCGAAACGCTCTGCCGTTCTGCTTCAAGCTCGATCAAATGTTCGTAGAGCTGCGCTGTATCGACCGCGATTCTGCGCTGCTCGGCAGTGAGTTCCTTAAGCTTCAAACAGTTTTCCTCTCAAATTGGCTAGATCGCTAATTTGAAAGGAAATAATAGCATAATTAAGGTTTTAATCTAAATTTCAGTGATGATTTAAACTAGTTTTCCTTTCAAATCTGTCGATGAGCGAAAATGAAAGGAAAACGCTTATATTTCAAAGGACTTTTTCAGCGCGTTTAGCTGGCGGATGGCGACAGCTCGAACGGGGCGAGCGCGTTCTTCAATAGTCCGCGGCCGGCGCGGCATCGACGCGCTCGGATTGCGTCGATCAGGTCGCGCTCGTCCTTGATTGGACCGTCGAGCAGCGTCGTTACGCATCCTACTGAGCCTGCCGAATGCGAGTCCGAGCCTGCGACTTCGGCCATCCCGAGATGACGCGCGACTTTTAGTGCGAAGACGTTCTCGTCCTCGCCGCAGGCGCCGTTGAGCACTTCGATCGCATCGACGAGCTCGAAGATTCTGAGCTTGGCGGCGCGGTCCGGGATAAGTCGGATCGATCGGTTCGGAGTCCGGGTTGATAAACGAAAAGCGCGGGTCGAGTTTGTAGCGGAACGGATGATTCGCGATCAGGATTCCGCCTTCGAGATCGATCACGCGCCGCAGTTCGGCCAGCTTGTAGATTCCGCCGACGTAGCGCTCGAGCCCGAATGCGCCGACGTGGCCCATGTCGGTCGTCACTTCCATCCCGCGCAGAAAGATCACGCCCGAGTCGCCGGCCATCGCGGCCATCTCGCGCGAGTCCCACATGTTGTCGTGCTCGGTGATACAGACCGCGCCGATTCCGATCGCACGCGCGCGCTCGACGAGATCTTTCGGCGCCAGGTTCGAGTCCGAACTGCCGCGATTGGTGTGGAGATGCAGGTCTACGCTGAAGTAGGGCCCCGCCGGCTGCGGGTGCCCGCTTCGTGAATCCGCCATTTGCGACGCGCCAATGGCTACTTCGGCGGCTCCTTGGCGAGCGTGATTTTCTTCATGTGGTCGCCCTTCTGAATCTGATCGACCGCGTCCATCCCCTTAATCACGCCGCCGAAGACGGTGTATTGACCGTCGAGTCCCGGCTGCGGCGCGAGGCAGATGTAGAACTGGCTGCCGCTCGAATCGCGTTTCGGATTTACGTCGTCGCCGGTGCGCGCCGTCGCGACGCTGCCGCGCAGATGCTTCTCCTTGATCTCGGCGGGGACGGTGTATCCGGGGCCGCCCGCGCCGGTGCCATCAGGATCGCCGCCCTGGATGACGAAGTCCGGGACGACGCGATGCCACGTCAGGCCGTTGTAGAAGCCCTTGTTCACCAGCGTCTCGAAATTCGCCACGGTCTTGGGCGCTGCTTCGGGGTAAAGCTCCATGACGATAGTGCCGCGTTCGGTCTCGATAATTGCGTAATGACCTGTGTTTCTCACTGGGAGTCCATCCGTTGCGCCTTTGCAGGCCGAGGCGAAGACGAGCATCGCCACGACGGCAAGGCACGACATTTTAAGGGAGTTGAGTTTCATCTTTATTCCACTCGCATTCGCACGAACAGTCAAAGGTCCATGCAGGTTAGTCCGAGAGTCCTGTATGGAAGTATTCGAGGCGTGGGCGATCTGCAAGTGATAAATAGGTCGCCCGCGCCTACCCCTTGATGAACTTCGCGACCGACGCCGCCAACTTTGCCGGCTCCTCGAGCGGCATCATGTGCGCGCCGCCGTCGACGAGATGGATCTTTGCGCCGGGAATCCCTTTGCGGAATTCGTCGGCGTAGACCGCCGGCAGCAGCTTGTCGTCCTTGCCCCATACGATCAGCGTCGGCGCACTCGATTCGATGCAGCCTTTTGCGCAGTCCCTTGTCCGGTATCGGCCACATGAACTTGCCGGTGCATCCGAGCGCCCACGTGATGCGGATGAAGCCCTGCTGATCCTCGGGGTTCAGCGTGATTCGCTTCAACGACGGGTGATGCTGATCCTTGAACAGCAGCGCGGGCAGGTCGGTCTGCGGCGTCACGATGTAATTGCGAATCGGCGAGTCGTCGCGCCACAAGCCCAACGGACTTATCAGCACCAGCTTGCCGACGCGCGTCGGATCGGTCGCCGCGATTTCACCCGCAATCATCCCGCCGAACGAATGACCGACCACCGCCGGCGACTTGAGCCCGAGCTTGTCGAACAAGTCGTAGTAGTAGAGGACGAGATCCCACATGTCGTCGAGCGCCTTGTAGGAGTCCTCGTCGCCCGCCGTGATCCCGGGATGCTCGGGCGCATAGACGGTGAAGCTCTTCGCGAGCTCGTCGAGCAGCTCGGTCTCGATCGGTCCATAGCCGCCATGCAGATAGACGAGCGGCGGCCCGTCGCCGAGAATCCTGACCTTGGGATGAACCTTGTCGCCCCACACGCTGACCGTCTTATCTTTTGCAGCCGCCATATCAGTCCTCTGCTTGAATCGAGCGTACCCCTAACCCCTTCCCATAGTGGGAAGGGGAACCGGATTCTTAGAGAGTCCTAGCGCGCCGCCGCATGCACTCCGTTCGACGCGATCTTTGTGCGCGGGCCCTTGAGCGACTCGGGCCACCAATTGTTCTCCCACTCGCCGTCCCAGACGCCGCGGAAATGCGGCAGCACCTCGCTGCAGAACAGATCGATATTCTTGATCGTCAACTCGTGCGGCATCGATCCGATATGCAGCAGCACCATCAGGTTGCCGACGCGCAGTTTCTTGACCGCTTCCATCAACTGCTGGCGCACGGTGGCCGGCGAGCCCGCGATCACGAACTGGTTATCGACGAAGTCCTTGTACTTCCACGTCGGAATCTTGTTCATCAGATCGAACAACTGCGGATTCAGCTTGGTGACGCTGTTGACCAGGCTCTTGTAGTCCTGGTTGCCGGCGACGGGAAAATACTCGGGCAGGATGTGCAGGCATTTGTCGTAAAAATATCGGATGTGCTTGTAGTAGTCCTTTTCGGCCTGCGCGTCGGTCTCCGACACCGCGACCAGCTGCAAAAATCCCGCGCGATACGGATTGGGATCGTGACCGCCCTTGGCGACGAAATCCCAGAAGCCGTCCATCACGCGCTTGCCGAAATTGTTCCCCCAGTACGACAGGAAGCAGTAGCAATGGTTGTGCTTCGCGGAAAAATCCCAGGTCGAGAGACTGCCGCTGCCGGGAATCCACACCGGCGGATGCGGCTTCTGAATCGGACGCGGCCAGATATTGACCATCGGCAGTTTGAAGTACTTGCCGTTCCACGCGAAAATTTCGGGCGACTGCCACGCCTTCAGAATCAGGTCGTGCGCCTCGTAGTAACGCTCGCGCTGCTCGATCGGCGGGATTCCGTAGCACAGGTTCACGTCCTGCGACGTGCCCAGCGGCATCCCGGCCACCATGCGGCCGCCGCTGATACAATCGATCATCGAATATTCTTCGGCGATTCGGATCGGCGGATTCGAGGTCGGCAGCGTCGCGCCCATCTGCACGACGGCGACGTCGGTGCCGTTGGTCGCGCGCGCGAGAATCGATCCCATCAGGTCGGGATTCGGCATGAAGCCGTAGGCGTTCTGATGATGCTCGTTGACGCAGATACCGTCGATGCCCTTGTCGGCGGCGTGGATCAGCTCGTCGAGCGTCCAGTTGTAGTACTGCCCGACCTTCACCGAATCGGCGAGCTCGCAATACGGCGGATCGACCCACACCGAGTGATACTTCTGCGCGAAGTCGTCCGGCAGATCGCGATACGGCATCAGATGGAACATCGAGATTTTCATCGTGTAAAACCTCCAACCGCGTCAGCTTTCAATTTTTCAATACCACGATGCGCCCAGATTCCCCAACGGAGCAGCGTCGGCGGCTGATCGGCGGCATAGGGCATCTGCGTCGGACAGCCGGTGCCGCCAATTTTTGCGATGAATTTGACAGTGCTCTCCAGCGATGGGACACTTCATGCGAATTCTGAGTTCGCTGACTGGTAATAATTTGCCGACGCGGCCGCATGCGCCGCGGTGGGGGGATCCGTGACAGATCGGAATCGGCGCTTTGCGCTGGGGGGAATTGCGCTGTTTTTCTTCCTGGCGATGCCGGGGTTGGCGGGCGCGGCGACCTTTACCGTTACCAACATTACTGACACCGGCGTTTCGGGCGATGGCAGTCTGCGCGGCGAAATCCTCGCCGCGAATACTGCAGGCGGCACCAATAACATTCAGTTCGGCGCGGGAGTGACCGGAACGATCAATCTCATCGCCGCAAGCGGCCCGCTGATCGTCAATGGGGAGACGCTGACCATCACCGGCCCGACGAGTTCGCCAGGAATTACGATCAGCGGCGGCGGTAAGGTGCAACTGATGCAAGTGAACTCAGGCGCTACCCTTAACCTGCAATTTCTGACTTTGACTGACGGCAACGTGAACCCCGGCTCCGCCGGCGGCAACGGCGACGGCGGAGCCATCTTGAACAATGGCACGATGACCGTCACCCACAGCACGTTTTCGTCCAATCAGGTCACCGGCGGCGCCAGCGGCGGCAACGGCAACGACGGCGATGGCGGCGCCATCTTTAACGGCGGGACGCTGACCGTCACCAACAGCACGTTTTCGGCCAACCAGGCCACCGGCGGCGCCGGCGGCCCCGGCGACCCCGGCCCCGGCTTCGGCGGCAACGGCGAGGGCGGCGCCATCTTTAACGGCGGCACGCTGATCGTCACCAACAGCACGTTTTCGGCCAACCAGGCTACCTTCGGCCTCGGCGCCGGCGGCGGCATGGGCGTCGCCAGCGGCAACGGCGAGGGCGGCGCCATCTTTAACAGCAGCACGCTGACCGTCACCAACGGCACGTTTTCGGCCAATCAGGCCACCGGCGGCGCTGGCGGCATCGGCGCCGGCGGCGGCTATCGCCGGCAGCAATGGCGCGCTGACTGTCACCAACAGCACGTTTTCGGCCAACCAGACCAACGGCGGCGGCGGCGCCATCGGCATCGTCGGCATCAATGGCACGCTGACTGTCACCAACAGCACGTTTTCGGCCAACAAGGCCAGCGCAGGGCGGCGCCATGGTCTACAACCCCTCCAGCGTTAGTCTCATGGGCACCATTTTGGCGGGCAGCAGCGGCGGCAATTGCAACGCAACGATCACCGGCGCCAGCGACAACCTCGCCGATGACGGCACCTGCTTCACCAACGGTACCAACGGCAACATGGTCGTAACACCGACCAGCGCCATCGGTCTCGATCCCATGGGACTTCAGATGAACGGCGGGCCGACCGAGACCATCGCGCTCGAAACTTCTCCGATCTTCAGCCCGGCTATCGATGCGATCCCGTTCGCTGCATGCACCTATCCTTCGGGAACGTTGAACCCGTGCACAACTTCGTCGTCCCTCCAGCTGACCTGCGACCAGCGCGGCGAGCCTCGGCCCGACCCAGGAGACGGAGCCAACGGCAACTGCGATATCGGTGCATTCGAGCTCCACGAACCCACCGCGACCGCTACGGCCACCGCAACTGCAACGGCGACGGCCACCGCGACCGCAACGGCTACTGCGACTGCAACAGCGACTGCGACCGCCACTGCCACCGCGACGGCAACTGCAACCGCTACCGCGACGCCGACTGCGACAGCGACGCCACCGGCCTTTGAGCTGAACAGCGAACGGGTGCAGATAGCGCGTTCGTCCAGTCCGGATGCGGACCAAATCAACATGGGATTGACCTTCATCGAGAATAGATTCCCAAACTGCAATGCGGGCGACGACGCGCTCGACGGCTTCACGCTCACGCTCGAAGGGGGCACCTGCCCGCATCCGGCGGGTTCGGAATTTTCTGTGATGCTCGAGCCCTTCACGGTGCATACGATTAACGGCGAGAAATACGGGACTTTGTTCCGTTCGAACGGACCGGAGACGATCTCCGCGAGGATCGTGGAGCTGCCGACGCCGCCGGCGCCGGCGTGCGGCGAGTTCACGCTGAGCCTGGAAGTAGCGGGTGTCGATTCTGCGCCGCTGGGCAACGGGCCATTTGCGCTGATGCTGACCAACGGAAACGCGGGCGAAAGCTGCTTCAACATCACCAACGCGATAGTCGGCAATCAAATTACGCCGCCGTCAAGGCCGGTGGTGCGCCGCGGCGCGCGTAAGTAGGGGGTTAGATTGCTTTGATGGCTAGGTGATGATTCTGAGCGGAGTCAGATACACGAGGCGCCGCGATTCCCCAACCGCCTGGCGTTGCGGATGTCGGCGCAGTGCGGTTTTATGTCGGCGTGAGTTCGATTCGCTGTTGCGCCGCGATGACGCTCGTGGCGATTGCTTCGATGTTCCCTGGATCCGCGTGCGCCGCGCCCGGGGTTGGCGGGGCACCGCGTTACTCTATCGGTAACTTTACCGGAGGTGATGCCACCCCGCTGAACTATCTGGAGATTTCGGGCGGAGTCGATCGCACGCAGAACTTCGAGTCGCTGTACCTTGAAAAAACAATTTCGTCCGAATCGAGCTTCTCGCTCTTCACCGGCTATCAACGTTACGAGCAGCAAGGCGACACCGAGGCCGTCAGCGGGTTCACGAATATCGGCCTGGCGTACAAGCACGTGCTGTTCGCTGTCCCGCAGGAGTTCACCTTCTCGATCAGTCCGATGCTCGAGCTGCCGGTCGGCAGCCGCGGTATCGGCGAAGAATCGCATCCGCGCGCTGGTGGCGAAGTCCTGTTCGAGCAGGGATTCCTCAAGCTGCCCGACTCGATGCGAACATTGCGGCCCGTCTATATCGAAGGCGACTCCGGATGGGATAGCAAAATTACCGGCGCACGCGACGATCAGGTCTGGGCCGACCTCACCCTCGGATACTCGCTCGAGTACCTCGACGCGAAGGTCGCCCCCTCGATGCCTCACTTCTTTCGACAGCTGTCGCCATATCTCGAATTCTCATACGCCCAGTACCTGAGCGCCCACCGCAACTCGTCGGCGCCCGACTTCGAACTCACCCCCGCCATCTCCTGGATGAACGATATCTACGAAATAGATTTGGGCGTCGAGGTCCCGGTTAATTCCGCCGCGGGCGCAGTCTCTTTCGTGTGGGCGCTCGGCGTCTCCTTCGATCAGCTAGTGCCAGCGCTCGGCTGGACCCCGTTCAAGTGAGGTGACTTGCGCTGTAGACAATGACCGCCGATGAAGGCGAGAATGCGCGGCTATGGAATCGTGGTTTAACAAAGCAAGATTCGGGATGTTCATCCATTGGGGACATTGCAGTCAGCGCGGGCTCGAGCTTTCGTGGCCGTTAGTCGGAGGCGTCGGTGCGCTGCCGAATTCGCAGAGCGTCGGCGTAGACGAGTATCACTCGACCGCCGAGACGTTTAATCCGGTAAACTGGGATGCGCGGGGACTTGCTAAACAAGCTAAGCGTGCGGGTATGCAGTACGCTGTTCTGACTAGTAAGCATCATGACGGCTACTCGCTATTCCATACGAAGCATTCTGACTATTCGATTGAGTATTCGCCGTTCAAGCGAGATATAGTTCGTGAATATACAGATGCGTTTCGCGCCGAGGGTCTGAAGGTCGGACTGTACTACTCACTTATCGACTGGCATCATCCTGACTATCCGACGTTTCTCGAGTCGGACAAGCCGTACAAGTGGGGCGCGTGGCGGCGCTCGACGCCCGAGCAGTGGGATCGATTCATCAAGTTCATGTTCGCGCAGATGCGCGAGCTGCTGACCAACTACGGCAAGATCGATCTGCTGTGGTTCGACGGCGGATGGGAACGCACGCCTGAGGAATGGAAGTCGCGCGAATTCGTCGAGATGATCCACTCGCTCCAACCCGAAGTCGTCATCAACGATCGCATCCCGGGCTACGGCGACTACCAGACACCCGAGCAGGCGGTACCGCCGCGCCCGCCGGAGGGTCCGTGGGAGACCTGTCTAACGATCAATAATAGCTGGGGTTACAATCCTTCCGACAAGGATCTCAAATCGACGCGCTCGCTGATTCATACGCTGTGCGAGGTCGCGGGCAAGGGCGGAAATCTGCTGCTTAACGTGAGTCCGATGGGTGACGGCGCGCTGCCGCCCGAACATGTCGAGCGGCTGGAAGCGATCGGCGAATGGATGTCCCGCAACAACGAGGCGATTGTCGGCACCGATCCCGGACTCGAGCCGTGGCAGTTCTACGGACCGTCGACGCGCCGCGGCAATCGCGTGTATCTGCACGTGCTGGCGAAGCCGTACGAATCGGTTTCAGTGCGCGGGGTGAAGGTGAAGCATGTCGGCGACGTGCGTCCGTTGTCGAGTACTATTTCGCTCAAGGTGCGCAAGCGAACGTCGGCGGCCGATAGCCTGTTCAATCAGGATCCGATTGGCGAGCTCGTGATAGCGACGCCGGACAGCGCGCTCGACTCGATGGCGACCGTCATCGCCGTCGATTTCCAGCGTTGAATCGCGGGCACGGCGGCCCGCGCCACTGGTTCACGGAGCAGCGGTAAAACTCCAGCTGTACTGTTTGCCGTTGACCGTCATCGCGACGCGATACGATTCTCCGCCGATGAGCGGATCGCGCACCATCATTACTACCTGGCCGAAAGACTTGAGGACTGCGCGGCCGTGCTCCTGAGTACCGGGGTCGGGATTTGTGTAGCTTCTGGAATCGTAGGGACAGGTCCCGATTTTCGTTCCCGCCGCCGCGCCGCTGGTCTGCGTCAGAGACCCGTCGGTGATCGTCGCCGGCACCCACACGCCGAGCTGGAGCGTGATTGCGGGCGCATCCTTCGGGTAGCCGGGACACGACGAGACGGGATTCGGCCATTCACCGGAGTATCCGCCGGGCTTGACTGTCGCACCGTCGGGCGGAACTTCGATCGGCGACGCAAACGGATGGCCGCCGCCGGCGGGAGTCAGCGGTAGGTCGCTGCGCCAATCGAGCGACGCCGCGCACACGATCTCTCCACAATACTCGCCGTAGCCGACCTGCTTCAGATTGGGATTGACGATTTGCGGGCGATGGAACGGTCCCGCAATCCAGGATTGTATCGCCCTCGTCATTCGCTGCTCGCTGGTGAAAGTCCTCTTACCCTGGAACATCACGTCGCTGGCGCGCGCGGCCTTGAGACCCTCGGCCGAATAGCCCGGCTTCGATTCGTCTTCCGTATGCAACAGGCTTCCGAGATTTATGTTTCTGGCGAACATCGGCTCGTAGTTCGTCACCAGGTACTTCGAATGGGCGAAGCATCCGCTGCTCAGCGCCGGATCTTCGTCGACCGGCGGCACGTTGAGACGCGTGCGATACAAGTTCAGGATCGCCAGCCAGCCCGTGGATGAGCCGGCGGCAGCAGGAGTCCCTTCCGCCCTCGGCGACATTGTCGGCATTGCGCTAGCTGGACGCTCGGGCACGAACCTCGGCGCGATCGCCACAGGAGTTGCGCGATGAGTCGCGCGCGCGGTCCGTCGAGGCTTTGGCGAAGTCGTTGGCGCCGGCGTTATCTCCAGCGGCGTTGCCTCCAGCGGCTCGGTCGCCGGCGGCTCAGTTGCTGCCGGCCCAGTTGCTGCCGGCTCGGCCGCGGGCGCCTCCGTCGCGGGAGGCGCGGTGGTTGGAGGCGTCGCAAGCCTGGCGATTGAGGTGAAGGTCGTCCGCGTATCGGCGACCTTGAAACTCCAGGCGTAGGTCTTGTTGTCCGCGGTGATCGAGACCGCGTAGCGCGAGCCGGGTCGCAGCGGTTCGCGTGGGACGATCACCACCGCACCCTCGTCGCGCAAATTCCAGTAACCGAATTTCTGGTAGGCAGGGACGGGGTTTAGATAGGTCGGCGCATCGAACGCGCAATGCTCGATCGGCTTGCCGTTCTCGGTCAAGGAATGCGCGGAGAGTTTGGAGTCCACCAGCCGGCCGACTTGCAGCGTAATAGGAAGTCCGACCGGCCGAGAGTAACCCGGGCAGCTTGCGAGCGGGTCGGGCGCTTCGAGCCCGATCCAATCCAGTGCCACCGTGGCGCCGTCGGGCGGAAATTCGATCGCGCGCGGATAGGTCTGCGACTCTTCGGGCGTCGGCGGCAATCGCAGCGTGGCGACCCAGCATCCACCGCTCGAGGCCTCGCCGTAACCGACCTCCGCCAGCAAAGGATCGAACACTGCGACGCGATGGAACGGGCCTTCGATCCATCGATCGATTTGCTGATCGGCGTCGTACGAGCTGCATCCCCACGCGAGCTGGAGATTTTGCGCCGCGTGCGCACCGTTTTCCGAGTAACCGCTCCGACCGGGCTTCTCTTCATAGGCGTCGCCGCTCATCGGCCGTGCAGTTCGTATGTCTTCGCCGAAATTCAGGATGAGGTAGTGGGCGTGCGCGGCGGCGCCGGAACTCAGATCGGGATTGTCGCGAACCGGATCGAGGCCCAAGCCAGCGCGATAGAAGTTGAGGCGCTCCAGCCATTTTATCGATCGCGGCGCGGACGGCTTCGATGTGCGGGCAGCGGCCGGCAACTTCGGCGTCGACGCGGGCCGCGGCCGTAGCCGTCGCGGTCGGTGCGACATTGGCGACGTAGGCGGCCGGTCCCGGAATATTGGTCGGTTGCGGTGAAGGTGCCGCGAGTCGGGTCGGCACATATGCAGCTACGGGAGTGTGAGCTTCGGCCGGCTTCGAGGTTGGTTGCGGATGGGCCAACGCCGCAATCTCTGTGAGCGCGGCGCTGAGCAGTCCCCACTTCTCAAAATGATCCGCCAATCCGATTGCGAGGAGCAGCGCGATAACGGCAATCGCGCGGAGGTTGCGCCGCCATCGACGCCGCTTGAGCGCGTCTGGATCGATAAAGCGGTACGGCGCCGCGCTGCCGAACCGAACGATGTCGCCGTGCTTGAGTTCCTGCCTGCGACGAATCTTTCGCCCGTTGACGAAGGTGCCGTCAGCCGACTTGAGATCGACGACATAGTAACGGCCACGCGCATAGCTGATGAGTGCGTGACGATCGGCGACGTTGGCGTCGGCGAGCCGCAGTCGCGACCCTTCGGCGCTGCCGACCGACGCTTCATCGCGCTTGAGCAGCAGTAGCCGCGTGTCCGACGCGTCGCGATCCACCGCGAGCAGACGAGCAGCTTGCGGTCTTCTCAGCACTCGCGATTACTTCCGATCAAACAAGTCGGCATGCAGCGTCTAGAAGACGAATGCGGACCCGCTCGAGACCGGCGCGCTTGGCGTTTGCGTGCAGTAGGGCGCCGCCCCGGTCTCGTTGTTCGCCGCTCGATCCGCGAGCATCTTCGCGAGATCCTGCTGGCAGGTATTCGTGCCGGTCTGATAGTAGCGATAGCGGGTATCGGTGCTCGATTGGTCCGGCGGCAGGACCAGGACGGGGCCGCTCATTTTCGCCGCCGCCTCTGGAGTCATTCCGGTGTCAGTAAGACTTTGCGGCACCGGCGCAGGCTTTTTGGCTTGCCAGAGCGGGATGCCCGGCACGCCCACCGATTTGAGGTTACCCGACTGATCCTCAGTCCACTCGAAACATCCGGCGAGCGTGCAACAATAGACCGCGACGACAACTAATACCGCGAATCTCAAGATAACCGTCCCCTGCTTTCGCCTATACGGCAACCGTAAGTTAACGGGCGGCACTACATCATGGACTGATGGAGAATGTCCAGTCGTACTGCTTTCCGTTGGCGCTCAAATGAACTGCGTACTTCGCGCCCTTGTCGAGCGGCGCGCGCGGAATCAAAACGATCGTGCCGTAAGATTTCAGAACGTTGCGGCCCAGCTCTTGTGAGTATGTGTCGGGATTCGAGTAGCTACTCGAATCTATACCACATGCTTCGATAGCAGTGCGGCTGCCGTCGGCATTTATCTGTGCGACTGAGTATTCGCCGAGATGCGTATCTGTCCAGTCGCCGAGCTGAAGTGTAATAGCCAGTCCGCTCGGCAGCCTCGTAGCCCCGGCAACTCGTGAGTGGATTAGGCCATTCGTTCTCGAACGATCTTATGGCGACACTTCCACCGTCGGGCGGAAACTCGATAGGCAAGCTCGCAGCTGCGGCCGCCGGCATCTTTCCCTGCGATCCCTTCAAGAGATTGAGTCCCGCCGCGCATGCCCCCGATTCGCAGTATTGTCCGAAGCCGGCGCTCGTGAGTAGCGGGTTGACTATCGGCATGCGATGGAACGGCAGCGCCATCCATCCGTCGATCGACCACTCCGGCGAGCCCCATCCGTCGTGCGATACCCCGCGCATCGACCACACATCCATGTCGCTGGCCTTGGCTGCTTCGATTCCTTCCGGCGTGAAACCCGGTTTCCCGGGATCCTCAGTATGCATCTCGGCGACCGAGGCCGCTACTCATGATCGCGTCGTGAAAATTCCTGACTATATACGCCGTGTGCGCGCGGTCGCCCTTGCTCAGCTCCGGATCTTCCACGATCGGCGGCAATTTCACCATCGCGCGATAGTAGTTCACTCGAGTTAACCATCCGGGCGCGGCGGCCGCTGGAATCATCGACATCGGAGGGGTCGAAGCGGCGGTCGCGAGCGCGTTCGACGATGCCGACTGAGTATTGATAGCCGAAGGCGCGGCACTGGATTCGCCCGGCGAAATTGCGGCGACGGGTTCCGGCGCAGCTGGTCGCATTGCGGTTCGATAGCGGGCGACGGCGAATCCGGCGAGGAACATCACGGCGAGAATCACAAATCCACGGCGCATCCGCCTCGGCACCGACGCCGGATCGAAAGCGAAACGCGCAGCGCCGAATTTAATCTCGTCGCCACTTTTCACCGCGATCGGTTTGCGCACCTGGCGCCCGTTAACGAAGGTGCCGTTGGTCGAGCCGAGGTCTGCCAGCTCGAAGCCGCCCGGCGTGCGCGTAATCGTGGCGTGGCGGCGCGACACCGTCGTGTCGTCAATCACCACGTCGTTCGACGGATGACTGCCAATGGCTATTGTCGGTTTGTCGAGTGAGTATTCACGCGAGGGGGAACTGCCTATTGCGACGAGACGATTATTAGCGGCCCCCTCTTTCGTCGGCATCGATCGTCTAGCCCAGGTTCCAGAAGCGGCCGACGTTCTGCGACGCGCGCTCGATCATCGGCATCACGCGATCGCCGCCATCGCCGGCGGTAAGCGGCTCGTCGGCGTCGCGCCCGAATTCATCGATCACTGCGCGCCCCGATTCGGCGATTGCGTCGAGGTCGTAGCCGCCTTCGAGCGCCGCGACCATCTTGCCGCCACAGCATTCCGCGGCCAGCCGTTTCACCCGGCGCGCCATCCCCGCGAACCCTGCCTCAGTCACCCGCATCTGGGCGAGCGGATCGCGAAAGTGTCCGTCGAATCCCGACGAGACCAGGATGAACTCGGGTTTGAACCGGCGTCCAATCGGCATGATCAGGCGATCGAACACGCGCAGATATTCAGCGTCGCCGAATTCCGCGGGCATCGGCAAATTCACGGTGAATCCCATGCCCGCGCCGTATCCGATTTCGTGGAGCGATCCGGTGCCGGGGTAATGTGGAAACTGATGCGTTGAAACGTACAGCACTTCGGGCGATTCGTAGAATATGTCCTGCAAGCCGTTGCCGTGATGGACGTCCCAATCGACGATCATCACGCGTTTGAGGCCGCGCGATTCGATTAGCCACTTTGCCGCGATCGCGACGTTGTTGAAGAAGCAAAATCCCATCGCGCGATTAGGCAGTGCGTGATGGCCGGGCGGGCGGACAATAGCAAATCCGTTGTCTATTGCGCCGTCCATCACCGCCTCGACGGCGGTCAGCACGCCGCCGGCGGAAAGCAGCGCGGTCTCGTAGGTATCGCGCGAGCTGTGCGTATCGGGATCGAAGTCGAATCGATCGAGCGACGCCGTGTGCGCCAGCGTCGCAACGTACTCTGGAGTATGACAGCTCGCGATTTCGTGCTGCGTCGCCTCGCGCGGCGCCATCATCTTCAAGTCCGGCCGCGTGAGCGACTCCGCCATCTCGATCATCGCGGCGATGCGCTCGGGACGTTCCGGATGCGCGCGGCCGGCGAAGTGTTTGAGGTAGCGGCGATCCGCGACGATCCCGGTTTTATGCATCGTTGACACCCCAGTCGGGTATGATGATTAACTGGCATGGCGCGGATATGCGGAATTTTTGCGCGCCGCGGTAAGTCATTGCATTGCATCTGTCGGTGGTCATCGAAGTTTGCCGGACCTTTTTGAAATAGCTCTGATTCTCGCGATCGCGCTGATTGTCGTCGGCCCCGAGCGCCTGCCCGAAGTTATGCGCACGGTCGGAAAAATCCTGCGCGAGCTGCGCCTGGCGAGCAATACCGTCCTGCACGAACTGACCGACGTGCTCGAAGAGCCGACCGCAAACACTCCGCCTGCTAACATTCCTGCGCCACCAAAGTCCTCGCCTGAGGCTGTGAAACCGCCACCCGCGCCCGCGGCTACCCAGCCGACCGAGAATAAATAGCTGGTCATCCCGCATCGTGCCTAGCGAGGATATCACACCGCCAGCGGTCATCGAGGCGACACCCGAACAGGCCGGGATGTCGCTGATCGAGCATCTGAAGGAACTTCGCACGCGGCTGATTCGCGCGTTCATCGCGATCGGCGTCGGCTTCATCGTCGCGTACCTGATTGCCGATCCGCTGTTTCACATGCTGACCTGGCCGATACGCGAGGTCTCCGGCGGCAAGGTACTGCTGATCGGCACGGGCGTCGGCGAGGCGTTCTACACGAAGATCAAAGTTGCGCTGATCGCGGGGCTGTTCATCGCGAGTCCCGCGGTATTTTATGAGGTCTGGAAATTCATCGCGCCGGGTTTGTATGAAACCGAGCGCAAAATGGCGAAGCCGTTCGTTTTCTTTGCGACGATCTTTTTCGTGCTCGGCGGATATTTCTGCTGGGCCGTCGTTTTCAAGGTCGGCTACGCGTTCTTCCTCGGTCAGTACGCGAGCATCGGGGTCACTCCGACAATTCGCATCAGCGAGTATCTCGCGTTCTCATCGAAGCTGCTGCTCGCGTTCGCGCTGACGTTCGAGATGCCGATTTTCGCGTTCTTCTTCACCAAGCTCGGGATGATCGATTACAAGATGATGCTGAGCTACTGGCGCTATGCGATCCTCGTCATCTTCATCGTCTCCGCGGCGCTCACTCCGCCCGACATGATCTCGCAGTTTCTGCTCGCGATACCGCTGCTGTTGCTGTATGCGATCAGTGTTGGCGTCGCGTGGATGTTCCGAATCGAGCCTGCGGAGAAATCCACCGCGACGACTCCAAAGCCGCCACAACCCGAAGTTGTCTGAGCGCGCGGCGAACCGAACGGAAGCTCTATGGCAAAAATCCAGACATCGCCCGTCGCCACCGGCGCGCCCGGCATCCCGCCGCGATGGACCCGCAGCGCCAAGGACGCAGTCTGCACGGCATATTCGTCCGCGAGCCGGCTATGGTTCACCACCTCGATCGGAGTTCTCAACGAGATCTATTTTCCCACCATCGATTCGCCGCAGGTCCGCGATCTCCAGTTTCTGATCACCGACGGCGAGACTTTTTTCCACGAGGAACGGCGCCATCTGCAATCCACCACCGAGTACATCGGCGACGTCGGCCTCGGGGTTAAAATCGTCAGCCATTCGCCCGATGGCCGCTATTCTCTGTTCAAGGAAGTCATCACCGATCCACATCAGCCGACCCTGCTGATCAACGCGCGACTCGAGGGCGACCCGGAGCTGCTGAAAAAACTTCATCTCTATGTGCTGCTCGCGCCCCATCTGGGCGTCGGCGGATGGGGTAACAACGGATACCTGACAAGCATCGTCGGCCACGAGTTCCTGACCGCGAACAAGGACGGCGTCTGGCTGGCGCTGGGAACCGGTGCGCCGTTTCTCAGGACTTCATGCGGATACGTCGGTATCACCGACGGATGGCAGGACCTGAAAGCCAACTTCAAGATGGACTATCAGTTCGCAGCCGCGCTCGATGGCAATATCGCGCTGACCGCCGAGATCGATTTGCGCAAAGGCTACGCGTTCACGCTTGGGCTTGGCTTCGGCCGCGAGCTAAATCGCGCGGTGACTACGTTGTATCAGTCGCTCGCCGATCCTTTCTCCGAACATCGCACCCGCTTCCTCGAGCAATGGGATCGCGCATGCCGTCATTTCGCGCCGCTCGACAAATTTTCCGGCGACGGCGGTAAGCTGTATCGCCGCGGATGCGAACTGCTGCTCGCGCACGAAGACAAGACCTATCCCGGCGCGCTGATCGCCTCGCTCAGCATCCCGTGGGGCGAGGCCAAGAGCGACGAAGATCTCGGCGGATACCATCTCGTGTGGACCCGCGACATGGTCAACAGCGTGACCGGATTGGCCGCCACCGGCGACGTCTCGACTGCGTTGCGCGCGCTGATTTACCTCGCGTGTGCACAGCGTCCGGACGGCGGTTTTCCGCAGAATTTCTGGATCGACGGCAAGCCCTACTGGAACGGTATTCAGCTCGACGAAGTTTCGTTCCCGATCATGCTCGCATGGCGGATGCACAAGAAGGGCGCGCTCAAGGATTTCGATCCGTATGCCGATGGTGCTCCGCGCGGCTCACTTTCTGATCGACAACGGACCGCCGACTCCGCAGGAGCGATGGGAAGAGAACGCCGGCTACTCGCCCTCGACGCTGGCCGCCAATGTTGCCGGACTGGTCTGCGCTGCATGCTTCGCGCGCGATCGTGGAGACCTCGTGACCGCGCAATTCCTCGAGGAGTACGCCGACTTCCTTGAGGCGAACATCGAAAGATGGACCGTCACGAACGAAGGCTTCCTAGTCCCCGGCATCAAGCGCCACTACGTCCGCATCAACCCGATCGACATCGCCGATCCCGACGCCGCGGAAAGCATCGAGGGCAAGCGCGTCCTGATTCACAATCGTGGGCCCGGCGAGCAGGCCGAATTCCCCGTCGCGGAAATCGTTGACGGCGGATTTCTCGAACTGGTCCGCTACGGCGTTCGCAAAGCTGGCGACCCACTGATGGAAGATTCGCTGCGCGTCATCGACGCCGTGCTCAAGACCGACTTCCCCGCCGGCCCGTGCTGGCGGCGTTATACTCACGACGGCTACGGCCAGCGCGACAACGGCGGCCCGTTCCTCGGATGGGGGCGCGGACGTCCGTGGCCGCTGCTGACGGGCGAGCGCGGACATTACGAACTCGCAGCTGGACGCGATCCGACGCGCTATCTGCAGGCGATGGAACGGTTTGCGAATTCGACGCAGTTGCTGCCCGAACAAATCTGGGATCAGCCGGACCTTCCGCGCCGACTACTCAAATTCGGCGGGCAGACCGGCAGCGCGACGCCGCTGATGTGGGCGCACGCCGAGTACATCAAGCTGCTGCGATCGGCATCCGACGGCCGCGTATTCGACATGCTCGACGAAGTCCGGGACCGCTACCTGAAGGCCGGTCGAAAGCCGAGCCGTCTGCGTGTATGGAAATCCGATCGCCATGTCTCGTCGGTGTCACCCGGCGACCGCCTGCGCATCCAGGCGACCGCACCGTTCACGTTGCATTGGTCCGACGACGAATGGCGGCACATCAATGACATCGGATCGACATCGACCCCAATTGGCTTCGAATACGTCGATATCGAAATCGGGGCGGACGCCAAAGCGCCGATTCGCTTCACCTTCAACTGGCGCGAGACCGGCCAATGGGAAGGCCGCGACTACGCCGTCGCGATCACCGTCTGATCCAGTATTGGTCTCCCGCTCTTCGGACCCGCGCCTTACGATCCGTTAATAACCAAATCGACCGCGCGTTCGTACTGGAACCAGGAGGATTTCCAATGACCAGCAAGGATCCGTTGGTACGCGACGCGGTTGAAGTGAGACTGGTGTTCGCGCTGATCGTGTTGATCGCGCTGCTCATCGCGCAAGGTTGAACGGCATTCAATCCGTCGGGGGCCTGGAGTCAGCAGGCGCACCGCCCGGCTTCACGAGGAAACCGGGCGGTTTGAAAGCGACGCTCGCGAGGTTCTAGTGCGTGTGCTTGGGATGGTTGTGCGGCACGACTACCGGCACGTCGATCGTAGTCGGCGCACCATCGGCATTGCCGCAGGTCAGGTTGATATCGTAGTGGCGGTCGCCGAGACTCCCGCATCGTTCGGCCCGGACCTGAACCGTGGTCGCGGCCGCGTTGGGGTCGGTGTTAGTCACGGGAGTGCTGTCGAACACCCAATCGTCTGCTGCCGGTCCGCAGCTATCGGGCTGAGCCGGCGGTACCCGGATCTTTGGCAATCTGATCGTCGGTGATCGAATTGATCGTCAACGAGATCGTATCCGCATCGGAAACGGTCTCGACGTAGGTGATGCCAATCGTTTTTAGCTTGTGATTCGGCGGCCATAGGATTTCCGGCGTAACAACAATCGTTCCGTCGCCGCATCCTACGCTAAACTGGTTCGGCGATCCCTTGGGTTTCCCCTTGGCGAGCGCGGCCGGAGCAGTTGCGATGACTATGATCGCAGCTGCGCCCGCGGCGCTGGTTATCAGTTTCTCGAACTTCATTCTTTTTCAACCTCCCTGGTTAATGACGATGCAATTTGTAGAATCCGCCCCTTTCATTGCGAGACGAGCATGCGCGATGTGCTGGTAAGGCCCAGAGCAACCGGACTCATGAACGGGACCTTCAGATTGTAGGTGTATGAGATCTGGACCTGGGCGTCGCCTTTCGTCATTCCGACGTTCGGGTCCGCGGGCCAGGACACGTGTACGTCACTGGACGACCAAGTTCACGCCCTGCGCATAATCCATCGCCTCTCTGCTTGATCTGATCGGCTAGTCGCGGGAGCCGCGCTAGTCGCTGAATGGACGGCTGCGAAGCGGACGGCTTCGCGAGCAGCGCTGGAAATTGTGTTGTACGAATAGACCGCCGAACCCATGGTCATCACGCCGAACATCATCATGAACAACAAAGTTCCGATCATTGCGAATTCGGTCACCGAATCACCGGCGCTGCTCTTTCTCAAATGCTTTCTGAAATTTTCAATCATATTCAATTCGCCACCATCATCACGGCTTTTCCGGAGAGCGGCACCGAGGAAGGAACTCCGGGATAGGAAACCAGGGTGTTGAACGTCGTCGAAGTGTCGACTTCAACGAACGTCGCTCCAGCAGGACTGCCCGTGCAATAACTCGTGGGACACGCTGTGACAGTGCTGCCAGTTGCGCACGTACACTGTGATGCGACGGCGCCCATGCCGGGCACGTTGACTGCGTCGTTCTGGGCGGCGGTCTGCATGCCATGAAGATTGGCGGCGGTGGTCACGCTCTGCGATCCATACTGAGCACCGGCTCGTGCCGCTTCGATAACCTCGATGTTTGTGTAATAGAGGCGCCCGAAGTCAGCGGCTACCACGAGCAATATTGCAAGCACTGGTAACACCGCTGCCATTTCCACCAGCGACTGGCCCTTCGCGAAGGCGCGGACGCGTTTCTCTGATCGTCGGTAATGATTATTCATATAGAGCCGTCGACCTGATGGGCGATCCATCGGATAGCGAGGAATAGTTGTCGCTGAGCGTGCTGCCTCCATCTATTTTCAGCGTGTCGGCCACGATGATCGTGTAACCGGCAGAGCTGCTGTTTCCCCCGTACTCAACGCTGGTAGTGGAGAAGTAGATTGTTCCGTCAAACGTTGACCCTGCCGCTCCGGTTATTTTACTGCCATTGGATCCGACTGGAATGCTTCGATCCTGGAAGAAGAGAATCCCTTCGTAAGGACCCGAGGTCGGTGCGCTAAGATTGGTGGTATTAGATCCACCCAGGACAATCGGTCCGTATGGATACGAGGGGAGCTTCTGCGTGTTGTAGAACATAACCCCGGTCCCTGAAAAGTTCGGTTTGCTGGCAGTCACGTGGATGCCGTTCATCACTATGTACACTCCCGGATGGAAGAGGACGGGATTGTTCCCCTGGATGTTGATGCCACCGCAATAGGTTCCAGGCCAGACGTCATTGGCTCCCTTGGAGTTGCCGGGTGTTAAAGGGCTCGTTTGGTCGCACGCACCGACGGTCGGAGGTTGCAGATAAGACAGCGGGTCAGGAGCGGGAGCGACACCTGTAACTGGGGTCGGCGTAAATCCGCTACCCGAATAGCCGCCATTCACTCCGATATTGCTGGCGACAAGAGTCCCTCCACCGTTGGAGTTGAGAGCACTCGAGGCGCTCGAGTCGTCAATCGCCCCGCATGTAAGCGTGGTCGCGCTGCTGCCAGCGACCGTGATAGCGCCGGAAGCGGTCGGATCCAAGGCGTACAGGCAAGCCGGACCGTTCACCGAACTCGCCACCGATCTCGTGGCTACCGGGATCGAGCTGTAGCCAAGCGCCCGCATGAAGTAAGTAGGCTGGGGTTGGCTGACGATGACCTCTACATAGTTCGCATTGCCAGCGTATACTCCGCTCGCAGGCGGATTGTTGACTGTGACCGTGACGTTATTGGTTCCATCCGTGAAGCCATTGGTCGTGGTGACGGCGTCAGCGGCAGCACTCGGTGACAGGGAGCGGCGCAGCGCCATGGCCCCTGCGAGTGCCGCGGCATCCGCGGCAGTCTGCATTTGCCGCCGGGCGCTCCAAAACTGTCCCACGTCAACGGCCAAACCGGCGAATGCCAGCAGCATTACCATCCCAATGGTCGCGAGGACGAGAACTTGTCCGGAGCTACCTCGCATCGAGCCTACGGTCTCGTATGCTTGTGTCGTCCTGAAAATGGTTGTCTGGCTACGAGGATTACCGAGGATCTTCTTCATAGACACCCCAATCTTTTGTTCAACAGAACAGGACCAACGAGAGTCCGGAACCCGCCGCACTCGGTGCTGCCCCTCGACAGCGAAGCAAAGACCGGTCGGCCCAACGAGCAGAGCAATCAGAATGCCAAATCAATTCTCCGCCTGTTTGTTCAGTTCTATACCTTTCTGTAGGTGGCTAGTAGCCATTTGTGGCTAGTCTGCTACTAGTTGTAGTGCAAAATAGCTACAATATAGCTCAAGAGCCGCGTAAGCCGTCGTTAGCTCATCAGTCCGTGTCAAGAGTGAAGGCAGGCTGATCGCGCAGGCAACCCCATAAATGTTTGCTTGCGATATCTCCTCATGAACAAAAGGCGTGCATTAACGGGCGTTTAGACTTCGTAACCGTTGATTACGTGCATCCGTATTCAGGGCAGGAGAGACATTTATGAAGTTCTACACAACCATAGTTGCCACAATTCTCGGGCTCTTCATGATGGCGATGCCGAATGTCGCCGCCGCCGATGTCGTCGTGCGACCGGTGCATCCGGTGGTGGTGCAGCAGGTCGTCGCGCCCGCAGGCTTTACGACGATCGAGTACTATCGGCCGTGGGCATGCGCGAACCCCTACTTCCGTCATCATCATCGATGGATGTGCCGTTAACCCGGCACAAGAGGCGGGCGGAGTGTCGACGACACCTCGCCCGCACTCCTCGCCCCAATGACCTGATCTACCCTTCCCCGATCCTTTCGATTTCGAACTGCGTCGCGAGCGACTTCATCATCGCTTCGACTTCGTCGCGCGAATCCGCCGAGAAATAGATCCGCATGTGATGCCGCGCGGGATCCTCGGTCCGCAGGGTCGCGAGATTGTCGTAGGACTCGACGATCGACTTGAAGAGCACGATCTGCTCGGGCGGTATCGCGATCAGCATCGAGGCGATCGCGGGCGGTTTGGTTTCGTTCACGGTTTACTGCCACCTCTGCGACCCCTACATTCTAGCCGATGACGCTGCCGCGGGTCTTGTTCGTAACCGGCAAAGGGGGGACCGGCAAGAGTACGGTGGCCGCCGCGATTGCGCTTGCGCTGTCGCGGCGGCGGCCGACGACGCTCGCGGACCTGGACCGGCGGATGTCGGCGGCCACACTGCTCGGCGCGACTCCGAAGAATTCCACGCCGGTCAAGGTCACCGACACGCTCGACGCGATTGCACTGACGCCGCGCGCAGAGCTTGAGGCGTTCATCGGGCGGATTGTCCCGGTCCGCGCGATCTCGCGCCGGATGCTGCGCAGCCGGACTTTTGGGTACGTCACCGCGGCGCTGCCGGGGCTCGAGGCTTTCTTACTTCTGGAACGCCTGCGGATTATGGGGGGTGACGCAGCGCTCGAGGATCGCTATCTGGTGATCGATGCGCCGGCGTCTGGCAGCGCCGTCGAGCTGCTGTCGGTCTCGTCGGGGGTAAAGAACCTCGCGCCGGCCGGCACGCTCAACCGGCTGGCTGACTCGATCGAAAGCTTTCTCAACGACGCGACACGGTTCGGCGCGGTGATCACCACCACTCCGGAAGACCTTGCGGTGCGCGAGGCACTCGAAACCGCGGCGACGATTCGCGAGCGGCTCGGTATCGTCACAGTCGCGGCGATCGTAAACTGCGTGCCCGATTTGATCTTCGACACCGCGGAGCTGGCCGCTATGAGTCCGCTCGGCGGGCATGCGCGGCTTGCGGTACGCCGAAATGCCGCACACGAACAGGCGGCTCTCGTAGCGCCGCGTTTCGCCGCAGCCGGCGTGATGACCATCAGTCTGCCGATGATGTTCACGCCGAGCATTGGCCCGGCCGAACTGACGAAGCTCGGCCGCGTGCTCGATGCGGAGCTGCTCGACCAATGAAACCGTTCGACCTGCGCTCGCAAAAGCTCGTGATCTGCCTTGGCCCGGGCGGCGTCGGCAAGACGACCATCAGCGCCGCGCTTGCGGTGCGTGCAGCGATGCTCGGATGCGCGGTCGACGTGATGACGGTAGATCCCGCGCCGCGCCTGCTCGACGCACTCGGGCTGGAGCAGGATTCGTCCGAGCCGGTGGAGGTTTTTTTAGACGACGTGCATCGGGGCCGTCGTAGCAAGACGCGCGAGCGTGCTCGGCTGCGCGCGTTGCGGCTCGATCCCAAGCGCACCTTCGATTCGATCATCGCGCGTTATGCGCTGTCGGACGCGGCGCGCGATACTATTCTTGAGAATCGAATCTACCGGAATCTGTCGGGCGCGCTCGCCGGCGTCGCGGATTACATGGCGATGGAAAAATTGATCGAGCTGGCGGCCAATCCTGCCACGGACCTGATTGTGCTCGACACCCCGCCCGCGACCGAGGCGATCGATTTCCTTGACGCGCCGCGGCGCCTGCTCGAACTGCTCAACTCGCGGGCCGTCAGTCTGCTCGGCGCGCCCGCAGGACTATTCAGGAGCCAGTTGCGGATGGTGGATATTGCCGCGCGCGCCGTGCTTGCGGCGTTCGATCGGGTGACGGGACTGAATCTGCTGAGCGACGTGCAATCTTTCGTCCGCAGCTTCGACGGGATGTACGAAGGCTTCTCGGCTCGCGCCGCGCGCGCGCAGGACAAGCTGCGCGCACAGGATACGGCAATCGTGATCGTTACCACGGCGGAGTCGAGCCGAATCGCACAGGCGCGCGAATTTATCGGCGCGCTCGAGAGATGCAGGGCTGCGCGTTTCCGCGATGGTCGTCAATCGGGTGATCGCCGAATTGCCCGACGCCGCCGAATTGGCGTCAGCGCGCATCGCGACGTCGCTCAAGAAAAAACTGAAGCGCAATCTAGCCGACTATGCGGCGCTGAAGACGCGCGAGGAAGTTTCGATGACCGCGCTGCGCGATTCGCTTCCCAGCGGCGCGATACTGATGGTCGCGCCAGACCTTGGCCGCGAGCCGCGCACAATCGCGGACCTCGACGAAATAGGCCGCAGCATCCGGCAGGGCTGATCAGCTCGACTTCTTCGCGCGACGAACTGAGGGCTTGGCGGGCTCTTCGTGATCGAGAACGCGATCGAGCTTGATGCTGAGGTTGAGCAGTTGCGAGCTCAGATGATCGAGCCGCGCTTTCAGATCGCGCACGTCGCGTTTCGACGGAATGTTGACGAAGTCGAGCATCTGCTCGACGTTGCGATCGAACGACTGCTTGTTCGCCATGAAGCGTTCACCGGCCTTGCCGAAACTCGAGCGCATCCTGTCGTTCGACATGATCTCGTTGAAAAAGCCGGTGATGCCTTCTTCGCTCATCTGGCGGAGCTTGTTCATCAGATTGTCGTTGTCGCTGCGTGCCATCGCTTTCAACTATATATAGAGGGGCAAGCCGCGCAAACCGATGAGCACAATCGCCAGCATTCTAGGTATCGTGTCAGGCTTCGCCCTGATGGGGTATCACGAGCCGACGACGAACATGATCGCGACGTCGGTTATCATAAATGTTGCGCTGACTCCGCTGACTGCGATCGTCGCGTCGCGTCGCGGCCGTTCGACGCTTCGATGGACGATTGCGGGACTCGCTGCTCGGCGCATGGGCGCTCGGCGCGGTCATGATTATTCCGGCGCGCCAGTCCGCTCCACCGCTTCCCGACGCGCCGCAGTATCCGCCTACTTCTCATGCTGCTTGATCCATGCCGCAGTCGGAGCGAAGACCTCGCTCTCCGACTTGGTACCAGCCAACACGTCGAGATGTCCCCAGTTGTCGAACTTTGTGAATGACGGATCGGGCGCGCCGGTCGATTTGGACGACGCTTCGACCTGGCCCGGCCAATCCGCGCCGAAGTTGGTGCTCGCGAACGCGATCACCGGAATCTTCGACGCCTTGAGCGACGCGAGCATTTGCGGCGTGAACGGATTCTCGCTGTCCTGAACCGACGGCCAGTAGCGGTCGTAGGCGATCAGCAATTTCGCGAGCACGACCGGATCGGAATAACCGGCTGGCATATTCGCGAACGCGCCGTTGCCGGGAGCCGCATCGTACATGACGTGTTCCAGGTTTTCGCGCGCGGTCTTGTACTTGGGAATCGGCGCGGGCTGATCGGGATTGTCGATCACCATCTGCATCAGCGTGCGCCGCTTGTCGTAGGTCAGGTGTTTGCCGCCGATGTCGACGGCATATTGGCCAGGTGTCCCCTGCTCAGTGCGCATCGGATGCGTCGGGATGAATCCGTCGAGCGCGATGATTCCCGCGACGCGCTCGGGATAATGCTTGGCGGCGAACAGATACGCGAACTCGACGCCGCGGCTGAAGCCGGCGACGAAGATTCTGCCGCGGCCGGATTTTTCGCTGACGAATTTCGCGGCGGCGTCGATGTCCGAGTCGAAAAGATCGTTGGTCCACGTCGCCAGCTCGGAGAGATCGTTCTGCGGCGTCTGCGGTGGAATGAAATGCGTGCGATAGTCCATCGACCATACGTCGACGCCGTGCTCTGCCAGATAAACCTGGAACGAATAGTGAGGATCGTCGAGCGCCACTTCGCCGTTCATGTTGGTGCCGGGCAGATAGAGCACGACCGCGTCGGGATGCGCAGGCGGAGTCGGTCCCTTGGCGACGCGATGCAGCGCGATTTTGTCGAACGGCGATTTGCCGACGGTCGCGGCGAACGTCCATTCGTAAATTCCCGGCGCACCTTTGAGTTCGCGCGCAGCGCCGACCGCTTGAAAGTCAGCAGCGGATGCGGCAGTCGCGACGAGAAGAAGCAGGACCGCCAAAATGTCGAGGGCAATGCGTCGTCGAATCTTCATGGGACGTAATCCTCTCCACAATTTTGCCTCGCCGCACAAGTGCGCGATGGTCCGGCTGGCAAGGGAAGCTTCAGTGGGGCAGGCCTTATCCTTATATAGTGGGGCGGGCCGCCGTGCCCGCCATCGATGCGCTGGCGCCACGCCTGCGCTTACCAATGAATGCCTCATCTTACTTCCACGGAAAGAGGGCGGGCACGGCGGCCCGCCCCACTGATAGCAACCGCTGAACTGAAAGGAACAAGGATGGTTGACCCTTCGCGGTGCGGCGTGCGAAACAGAGTCGTCAGGTTTTCAGGCTCACGCCAATTACGCACGGGAGTAGATTTCAATGAGCAAGAAAGTTCAATTCGCTTTGTTCTCTCCGCAGGCCGGACAGTCGTGGCATCAGCTCGAGGAGCGGGCTCATCGATGCGAGAAGCTCGGCTACCACTCGATCTGGCTGGTCGATCATATGTGGACGCGCGGGATGCCCGACCTCGATCATCATGAATGCATCGCCCTAATGGCGGGGCTGTCGGCAAAGACTGAAAAGATTCGCATCGGCACGCTGGTGATGTGCAACTCGTATCGCAATCCTGCGCTGCTGGCGAAGACGCTCTCGACCATCGATCACATCAGCAACGGCCGCCTGGAAATCGGCTACGGCGCGGGATGGATGGACGAGGAGTACAAGGCCTACGGCTATCAGTTTCCGTCGATGGGCACGCGGCTCAAGATGTTCGAGGAAGGCCTGCATATAATGAAGTCGATGTTCACCGAGAAGCGGGTGACGTTTAAGGGCCGGCATTACCAGGTCGAAGAAGCGATCTGCAATCCCAAGCCGGTGCAGCAGCCGCATCCACCGATCACGATTGGCGGCAGCGGCGAAAAGATCATGTTGAAGCTGGTCGCGCGGTTTGCGGATCGATGGAACTGTCCAGCCGGCTACGAAAGCTTCGAACACAAGTTCAACGTGCTCAAGCAGCATTGCAAGGACGTCGGGCGCGACGTGAACACGATCGACATCTCGGAGCAGCTGCTGGTTTGCATCGGCTCGAGCGACGCGGAAGTCGAGGCAAAGTGGAAGGCGGCGCAGATGCTCAAGCCGTTCGTCACGACCGGGATCAAAGGCACGCCGAAGCAGTTGATCGAAGAGCTCAAGAAGCGCGTGGCGATGGGAATCACGACCTTCACGATTTTCTTCAGCGACTTCGCGCCGCCGCCGACGCTGGAGTTGTTCGCCAAGGAAGTGATGCCCGCATTTGCGTAGGACGCTCGTACTAGATTGGATCAGCACCGACTGACCGAATATCTCAAGCGCAAGATGCCGCATGCGCGCGAGCATCGCGTGGTGGGACTCAAGCGAATCTCCGGCGGTTCGTCGCGCGAGACGTATGCTTTCGACCTCGAGTGGAGCGAAGGCGGCGAGACGCGCACGCGTCCGATGATCGGGCGGCGCGACCCGACCGGCGGCTTGCTCAAATCCGATCGCGAACGCGAGTTCAAAGTGATCGACGCGGTGCATCGCGCGGGTCTGAAGGTTCCAGAGCCGCTTTACCTGGAGCTCGATGCGAGCGTGATGGACCGCCCGTTCTTCATCATGCATCGCGCGGCGGGGCAGACCGGTATGGGCGCGTTTCCGGCGGCGGAGGCCGAGTCGACGCGCGCGAAAGTCGCGGACGACTTCCTGAGCGAGCTGGCGCGTCTGCAATCGATCGACTACCGCGAATGCGGGCTCGAGATTCTTGGTGCTCCGAAGAATCTCGAAGATCCCGCGCGCATCCAGGCGGCTCATTGGAACGAAATTTATGAGCGCGATCGGATGGGCGAGCACTATCCGATTCTCGACGCCGCGTTCGCATGGCTCAAAGCCAAGCCCGTCGTGACCGACCGCATCGTAGTCGTTCACGGCGACTATCGTTCGGGGAATTATCTGTACGACGAGAACGGAATCATCGCGATGCTCGATTGGGAGATGGCGCATCTCGGCGATCCGATGGAGGATCTCGGGTGGGCGTCGATGATGTTCTGGGGGCGCGAGGAATTGGCGGGCGGCCTGATGGAGCGCGAGGCGTTCTATCGCCTGTACGAATCGAAGACCGGCCATCGCGTCGATCGCGAGCGGCTCTTTTTCTACCAGGTGCTCGGCAACGCGAAGATGGCCGTGATCTGTCTGACCGGAATCCGCGATTTTGTCGAGCGCCGCACGTCCGACGCGGTGATGCCTTTCCTTGAACTGCTGTTGCCGGCGTTGTTCGAGGACCTGGCCAAGCAACTTCGGATTGGTCTGAGGTGAGTCGCATGCTACGGCCCACGTTGAACGAACTGCTCAGCGGAATGCAGCGCACGATCATGGAAGCGCTGATGCCCGAGCTGACCTCGCCGTATGCGCAGGGGCAGGCGATGTCGGCGATCGCGATGATCGCGCATGCGGCGTCGGTGCTCGAGTCGGCGCCGCGCGTACGATGCGGCGGAGATAAAAGATCTGCGCGCGACATTCGCGGCGCTCAAGCGGCTCGGCGACAAGCATCATCGTCGAAAAAAGGCGGGCTGCGCGGCGCGCTGGCACGCGCGACTCGCGCCAGTGCGAAGAGTCCGCCGGACCGTCGCGCGATGGAAGAATGCGATGGCCGCGTTTGCGACGGCGGTCGCGCTCGGCAATGCCGACGACAGCGTCGCGCGCCAGGTCCGCGGCTACATCCGGCGCAATCTCGATCGGTCTCGGACTCTGCTCGGCGGATCGATGCCGAGCGCCTGAGTCATTAGCTGCGCTGCAATTCCGATCCGAAAATCGAAGACTGTCGCTACCTGGCGCAATGAGACGCTATCTCTAGCCATCATTATGCACTTCCAAGTCAGCCTACCTGTGCCAAGACTTCTTGCGCATGAAAATCAATCGGAGTAGATTGCGTAAAGCTAAGTAGAGACTACAAGACGGCGTCTATTAGCTAAATGTACAAAAGAACCACTAACAGTATGTGGCGCACTTGCTACAAACAGTTAGAAGCTCTAATGTGAACGTAGGATGCGAGGTTGGGTGTTGCTCCGAATTGCCGCAGAAGAGACTGCGAGGATGAAACCATGAGCGTTATCATTATTCCCACTCCCGGAACGTCCGGGGGCCCATGCCGCGGATCCTGCGATCACGCCAAGTGCCACACGCTGCGCGCGATGGCGGACGATCGATGCCATCACTGCGGCGGTCGTTTTGGTTTCGGCACCAAAATAACCGGAGAACCGCCTCTCCATCTGCGATGCGCTCAGACGTATCGCCGCGCGAGATGGAGCACCGGCAACGCATCCGATCCATGATCCGGCTGGTGCCTCATCACGCCTCGACTCATCACGGCGACAAGCACTAGCCTCGGCTCGCTCCATATTTTGATTTGATAGTCGGCACGCCGATCGGCGCGATCGGCGGCGTGCGCTTGACACCCTCGTCGCGTGCGCGCTACCGCTCAGGCGTGAACACCGAAAACGTTTCCCGAGTGCGGGCGCTGCGCGAGCGGCTGCGACATCCCGTGATCGACGCCGACGGGCATCTGATCGAGCCGGCTCCGCTCTTCAACGAATATCTGCAGAAGATCGGCGGCGCCGACATGCTCGAGCGCTACAATCGCGAGCTTCGCGAGCATCCGACCGGCTCGCGCGGGAATCGCGACGCGGGTGACATGCGCGGCGCGTGGTGGGGCGTCGTCAACGACGCGTACGACCTCGCGACCGTGATGGCGCCGCGGCTGCTGTACAGCAGGCTGAACGATCTCGGCGTCGATTTTTCCATTTTGTATCCCACGCTCGGACTCGCGCTGCCGACGATTCACGACGCAGAGGTGCGGCAAATCGCATGTCGCGCGTTGAACACGATGAACGCGGAGATTTGCGGACAGTTTCGCGATCGGATCGCGCCAGCGGCCGCAATCCCGATGCATACGCCCGACGAAGCGATCGCCGAACTGGAAAACGCGTCGCGCCTTGGCTTGAAGGTCGCGATGATTCCGCCCGGCGTCGCGCGGCCTATCCCCGCGCTCGAAAGCGAGCATCCCGACGCGTTCCCTAATGCCGCATACTTCGACTGCTATGGGCTGGACAGTTTCTACGATTACGATCCGGTGTGGCGCAAATTTGTCGAGCTGAAAATCGCGGTCACCTCGCACGGCGGCGTCGGTCTGCGCTACCTGCCGCTCGGACGTCGATCGCCGACCAACTACATGTTCAATCATATCGGCGCGCATGCGTATCAGCAGGGCGAGCTGTGCCGCTCGATCGTGATGGGCGGTGTAGCGACGCGGTTCCCGAAGCTGGCGTTCGGATTTCTCGAATGCGGCGCGGGATGGGCCTGCGACCTGCTCCATTCGCTCGAAGAGCATTGGGAAAAGCGCAACGTTGCCGCCCTGGTAAATTACGATCCGTCGCGACTCGATCGCCCGCGATTGCATCAACTGCTCGCGGAGTACGGTGGTCCCGAATTCATCGCGAAGAATTCGGCGCGCGCGGTGCGGGCATACGATGAAGGCCTCGAGCGTCACGATCGCGCCACGGATCGCGACGAATGGGCGCTGACCGGCGTGCGCGACGAGCACGACTTCGCGCGAATCTTCGGCAACTTCTATTTCGGCTGCGAAGCTGATGATTTGAGCGTGCATCGCGCGCTCGATGCGCGCGCCAATCCGATGCGCACGCGGCTCCAGCCGATTTTCTCATCCGACATCGGCCACTGGGACGTGCCGGATATTTCGACGGTGCTGCTCGAGAGCCATCGACTGGTGGAGAAGGAACTGCTGAGCGACGCGGATTATCGCGACTTCGTTTTCACATATCCGGCGCAGCTTCATCTGAAGGCGGATCCCGAATTCTTCGCGGGCACGGCCATCGCAGGTTCAGTCGCAAAGCTCCACGCATAGGAGAGGCGCTCGATGGATTCGGCAGAACGCAAGCGCGAGTGGGACGAGAAAGGCTTCTTCATCGTCCGCGGGTTCAAGCCGATTGAGGAATGCCGCGCGATGCATGCGCGAGTGGTCGAGATTTGCCGGCTGAACGCGGCGGGACAGAGCGTTCCGAACGTATTCGTTTTGCCGGAAAAGAAACCGAACCCGCTCGCGCAAAACCCGGAGGACAACGTCGGCAAGGTTTTCCGGCTGCATCGCGATCCGATTTTCAAAAAGCTCGCCGAAGATCCCGCAGTGATCGACATCGTGAGCGAGTTGATCGGACCGGAGCTCGACTGCTTCGTCAGCCAGTTCATTTTCAAAAATCACGGCGCGCTCGGGCAGCCGTGGCATCAGGATTCTTACTACTTTGCGTTCAGCACGCGGCCGCAGGTCGGAGTCTGGCTGGCGGTGACCGAGGCGACGCTCGACAACGGATGCCTGCACGTGATGCCGGGATCGCATCTCGAACCGGTGCACGCGCACGTGCCGGATCAGCGCCCGCACGCGCAGTACGGCTACACGGAAATCGTTGACTACGACATGTCGAAGTCGGTGCCGGTGCTGATGCAGGCCGGCGACCTGCTGGTGTTTCATAGTCACCTGATGCATCGCTCGACCGACAACATGTCCCGCGGCATTCGCGCCGCGATGGTCTGGCATTACACGAAGTCGGGAACGATCGATCAGACGCGGGAGCGGTTCGGGCATCAGAATCCTTCGCACGATTTCATGAAGATCGAACGTCGTCACGCCGCTGAGGATTGAATTCATGAATGGAGCTGAGAGCCTGATTCGCACCGCGATCGCGGCGGGCGTCGAAGTGTGTTTCGCGAATCCGGGAACGACTGAGATGCCGCTGGTCGCGGCGCTCGACTCCGCCGACGGGATGCGGCCGATTCTCGGATTGTTCGAAGGCGTTTGCACCGGGGCCGCGGACGGTTACGGACGGATGGCGGAGAAGCCGGCGATGACGCTGCTGCATCTTGGACCGGGCTTCGCCAACGGCATCGCGAATCTTCACAACGCGCGGCGCGCGCGCTCGCCGATCGTGAATCTGATCGGCGACCATGCGACGTGGCACGTCGGCGCCGACGCACCGCTGACGTCGGATATCGTTTCGCTGGCGACGCCGGTTTCGGGATGGGTGCGAAGCGTCACGCACCGCAGCATCGCTCGCCGACACGACGGCGCAAGCGATTGCGGCTGCTGGTCGCGCACCGGGACAAGTCGCGACGTTGATCATCCCATCGGACTGCCAGTGGGATCCGGCGGAGAAGGCATTCCGCGAGCAATCGAGCCGACCGCGCCGCCACAGGTATCGTCCGACGCGATCAAGCGCGCGGCCGAATCGATCCGCAAGGGCAAGTAAGGTCGCACTATTTCTCGGCGGCAGTAGCGACTCCGCGCACGCGGTCTGAAGGCGGCTGCGCGCATCGCCGCGAAATCGGGGTGTCATCTTGATCTGCGAGACGTTCCCTGCGCGACTCGAACGCGGCGCTGGAATGCCGACGCTCGATCGCTTGCCCTACTTTCCTGAACAGGCGATCGAGATGCTGAAGGCATTCGATACGATTGTCATCGCAGGCGCGAAAAAGCCGGTCGCGTTTTTCGGCTATCCCAATTTTCCGAGCGAGTTGATTCCCGAAGGACTCGACGTCGCGATCCTGGCCGAGCCGACCGATGACGTGCCCGCAGCGCTGGAAGCGCTCGCGAGCGAAATTGCGAGCGCCGGTTTCGGTCGCGACGCCGTCGAAGATAGCGCGGCCCGAACGTCCTGTCGGAAAACTCAACGCGATGACCGCGGGCGCCGCGATCGCAGCGACGATGCCCGAAGGCGCAATCGTGATGGATGAGGCTGCCACCACGGGGCTGCCATTCCTCGCCGCGTCGGCAGCTGCACCGCCGCATACCTATCTTTCGCTGACAGGCGGCGCGATCGGGCAAGGATTGCCGTGTGCAACTGGCGCGGCGGTCGCATGCCCCGGTCGGCGGGTGATCGCTTATCAGGCCGACGGCAGCGGGATGTACACGATTCAGTCGCTGTGGACGCAGGCGCGCGAGTCGCTCAACGTCACGACGGTGCTGTGTAACAACCGCAGCTACCGGATTCTGCAGGTCGAACTTGCGCGCGCGGGCGTTACCGAACCCGGACGCAAGGCGCGCTCGCTCACCGATCTTTCAAATCCCGATATTGAGTGGACGAGCCTCGCGCGCGGACTCGGGGTGCCGAGCGTGCGCGTCGAGACGGCGGAGGCGCTCACGCGAGAACTGGAACGATCGCTCGCGACAGCGGGTCCGGCGCTGATCGAGATGATTCTCTAAAGACCCGCTTACTTCAGGCGGGCGTCCAACAGTTCGAGGGCCGTTCGCAGTTCTGCGATCGTTTCGATCAAGCTGTGATGCTCGATGCGGCTGCCGACGCCGATGAAGTGCATGCCCGCGCTCTCGGCCGCCTCGCGATCGATCCTGCTGTCGCCAACGTACACGGCATTTGACGCCTCGACACCGGCGCGATCGAGGCACAGGCGCAGAATGTCCGGCGCGGGCTTGGGGCGAACCTTGTCGAGTGCGCTCGCGACCGCGTCGAAGATGCCGACGAGGCCAAGATGCTCGACCAGCGCGGGCACGGTCGCCGATCGATTGGTCGCCAGCCCGAGTTTGTAGCGCAGCTTGAGCTCGAGCATGAACGGACGCAACTCGAGCGACGGACGCAGCATCTTGAAGAATGGCGTCTGATCCATGTTGCGCGTCACGTCATACATCGCTGCGAGCTTGGCGGCGTCGCCGCGCGCGCGCGCCGCGAATACTTCGCTCGCGGCGTACGACACTGCCGAGATTTCCTCGTCGTGATCGAGCGGCGGTTCACCGACCTTCGCGAAAATCCAGTTGTAGTAGGCGACGTTCGATTCGGTGGAATCGAACAGCACGCCGTCGGCGTCGAACATCACAAGTTCAATCATGTTGATCGCGATGCGGATTCAGCGGGCGGCGCGTTTGCGATCGACTCGCTCGGCGCGTCGTGGGTGCGCAGGCGCGGGGCGGCGCGGAATTGCGACGACCTCGCGCGCGGTAAGATGATCCCCGCAATGCGAGCAGACCATGTCCGGCGCGGTCTTCGCGCCGCAGACGCGATGTATCAGCGTCATCGGCGGGCCCGATTCGTCGCTGAGCCAGGTGTCGCCCCATCGCATCATTGCGATCAGCACGGGATAGAGTTCGAACCCCTTCCTCGTCAGCCGATACTCGACGCGGCCGCTGTCGCCTTCGCTGCGTGCGCGATCGAGGATTCCGTCGCGCACCAGATCGCGCAGCCGCGAGCTCAGGATGTTGCGCGCGATTCCGGTACCCTGCTGAAACTCGTCAAATCGATGGCGTCCGAGAAACGCCTCGCGCAGGATCAGCATCGTCCAGCGCTCGCCGACGACCGACAGCGTTCGCGCCACCGAGCAGTTCATATCCTTGACCGAATCCCAACGCATGGACGCCTGTCACTCTCCTCTCCCGAATTGATTTCGCGCGCCGCGACGTTCCCCAACATCGGAGGCGAAAAATATCGTTGCACTTTGAAACTGCGATTGCTACTTGTTGGAGTTGCAAATTGAAACTCAAGCTAAGGTACTTTCGTAGCAACCCGTGTTTGGGAACAGACACTATGGCCAAACAGATCGAGTTCTTTTACGACTACCTGAGTCCGTTCAGTTATCTCGCTGATACGCAACTTCCGGCGATTGCGCGACGGACTGGCGCGGAGATCGTGTATCGGCCGATTCTGATGGGCGCGATCATGAAGAACGTCGGTAACGCGGGGCCGCTCTCGATCGCGTCGAAGGCTGCGTACAACATTGCGGAGTTTCAGCGATGGGCCAAGCGCTACGGCGTCCCCGCCCGCTTCAGTCCGCATTTTCCGTTCAACACGATTCGGATCGTGCGCGGCGCGATCGCCGCGCAACAGGTTGGCCGCTTTTCGGAGTTTCATTCGGCGGCGTTTCGCGCGATTTGGGAAGATGGACAGGACCTCAGCAAGGAAGACGCGCTGCGCCGGCTGCTGAGCGAGGTAGAAATCGATCCGGCGCTCATCGAGGGCGACGACATCAAAGTTCAATTGCGCGCCAACATCGACGAGGCCGTCAGCCGTGGTGCATTCGGGGCGCCGACCTTTTTCGTGAACGGTGAAATGTTCTGGGGAAACGATCGCCTCGATTTTGTGGAAGAGGCCCTCGCGCATCTGGCGTGACCGAAGTTCCATCGTTCCGCAATCCGTGAGATAGATCCGAAATCGTGCCGGGCGCTCGGCCCGGCTGAGGTGATCCACATGAAAGCAGTTGTATTCGACAAGATTGGTGGGCCCGAGGTGATGAAGATTGGCGAGGTTCCGAAACCTGAGGTGAAACCGGGAACCGTGCTGATCAAAGTGCGCGCCGCGGGGATCAATTTCGCGGATACGCTATTCCGGCAGGGACAATACGTGATGCAGCCGCAACTGCCTGATACGCCGGGGCTTGAGGCCGCGGGCGAAATCGAGGCGGTTGGCGCGGGCGTCACGAATCTCAAGGCGGGTCAGCGCGTCGCCGCACTCGGCAGTAAGATGTACGCCGAATATGCGCTCGCGCCGGCGACGCAGGTGATTCCGATTCCCGACTCGATCAGCTTCGAGCATGCCGCGGCATTTCCGGTGCAGGTGCTGACCGCGTGGCACATGCTGCATACGGCGCATCAAACCGATCCTGGACAGACAGTGCTGGTGCATTCGGCAGCAGGCGGCGTCGGAATCGTCGCGATGCAAATCGCGAAGGCAGCGGGCGCGCGCGTGATTGGCACGGTATCGAGCGACAGCAAAGCGGCGCTGGCGAAAGAGTATGGCGCGGACGACGTGATCAACTATGCCACCAGCGATTTTGCAGTCGAGGCGAACCGCATCACGGGCGGACGCGGCGTCGATCTGATCCTGGACGCGATCGGCGCGACCACGTTGGACAAAGGGCTGACCTGTCTGGCGCCGTTCGGGCATCTGATTCTTATGGACGATCGGGCGGTCCGCCGGAGCCAATCAACTTGTTCAGGCTGTTCGATAAATCGACCAAGGTGAGCGGTTTCACGCTGTACACCGTGGCCGCGGTGCCCGACGTGATGCGTCGCGGAATCGAAGAATCGTTCAAGCTGATCGCGGAGGGCAAAGTCAAGCTGCTGGTCGGCAAATCATTTCCGCTCGCGCAAGCTGCCGAGGCGCACAAGTTCATGGAATCGCGGCAATCGACGGGCAAGCTGGTGCTTGATTCCGTGAACCTCTCCCCGAGCCCTTCTCCCTTTTGCGAGGGGACCAGAGCGCTTGCTGCGTAGTTCCCTTCAGTGGCAATTTGCAACTTCGTGGCAATTTGCAACTAATTTGATTTGCGCTGACGAGACTCGGATCGATTCGCACTAAAGCGCAAATTCGTGGACTTCGTTGCGTTTTAATTCGATCGAACTTGATCGAATCGCGTGATCGCTCGCGGATAACGCGAACCCGTCAACATACTGCGAATTATTTTTTTGAGCCGCATCAGACTTTTCGTCCCGCCGCATAAGAATATTTTCCGCGCGGCACGATGGCACCAGCGTTGCTTGCTCTTCTCTATTTTCCGTCGAGGAGGAGCTCATGGAACATTTGAGTAAGGATGTTCGAAGAGGTCGCGAATTGCCCGCGGCCGCCCGGATGGCGCTCGCCGTGCTGGGAGCGTTGACGGTAATCGCGATCGCCGCTGCTGCGCGTGCCGACGTCAAGCCGGGCGATCTGATCACGCCGGCCAACGCGTCAAAGGTGCAGAATCTCGTCTCGCCCGGCGTCTACTACAAGGTCGTCAACGGGATGTCGATGAAGATTGTCCCGAGCGGACAAGTCGACTGGCCGCCTCCATTACAAGGACGCGACCGAGAAGTACTCGGCGCAGGTGCGGCTTAGCCGCGACAATCGCAGCCTCGTCGGCTATGTCGCCGGGCAGCCCTTCCCGCTTATCGACACCAACGATCCGCAGGTGGCGACCAAGATCATGTGGAACAACGTGTTCCGGCCGCTCCTGACCGACGACTACGACCTGCGGTTTTACGATTGCGAGAGCGTCTACGGCGGACGCAACAAGCCCAACAACGTGATCCAGTACTATCAGATCGGGCACTACGCCGGTTACGATTTGGTCGGCCGCGTCGAGGTCGAGCCGATGCCCGTCGATCCCGACTTCAAGAAGACCAATCGCCTGTGGCTGTTCGGCTTGTACCCGGTGCTCTCACCGCAGGCCGAACGCGGCACCGGATTCATTCGCTTTCGCTATGAGCAGCCCGACCGCGGCGACGACGACTGGAGCTGGAATCCCGGTTCGCGCCGGATTCGCCGACTCAACGAGGCTTTGGAGAGCACGGCGACCAGCGCGCAAACCTGGAACCCCGATCACTACTCGGGCTTCAACGCCAAGACTGAGGAATACAATTACAAGTTTCTCGGCGATCGCCCGATGCTCGGGGTCGCGCACGCCGAGCATTCGCCCGAGTTGAAGTGCGCGACTGACGGTGGCGCGAGCGCATGTCCCGAGGCGTGGGAGATGCGCAATATGTACATCGTCGAGGCGTCGCCGCGGCGCGAGCTGATTTCGCAAGCGCTGCAGAGCAAGACCATCGTCTATATGGATTCCGAGATGTGGTTCGAGCCGTACATCGACGAATACGATCAGAAAGGCCAGCTCTGGCTGAATCATATCTGGTGGACGACGTATCGCGACCGTCCGGTGCCTGATGCGCGCGTGGCGATTTATCCGTTCAAGCGCGAGTTCGAAGTCGGCGCCGTCTCGACTGACGTGCAGAGCGGCTTCGCCACGATGTGCTACCTGCCCGGCCTGCAAACTCCTGAGCGCGAATGCTGGTACATCAACATGGGCGCGGTGGACAAGGATTTCTTCACGACGGACGCGATGGTCAAGGCTGCGCCGTAGCACTAATCTCACTTGCAGATGGGGCGGGCTTCGTGCCCGCCCCTGGTTTCGCTCACTATCGCGCGTCCTCGGAGGCAGAACGCATGGCAGAATCAAATCGTCGTCCAGTTTGCGCGGTGGTTGGCGTCGGACCGGGACTGGGGGCCGCGCTCGCGCGCAGATTTGCCACGGAGTACGCGGTCGCATTGATCGCGCGCGGAGAGGACAAACTGACGGCGCTCGCGAAGGAGATCGAGATTGCCGGCGGCAAGGCGCTCGCGGTTTCCGCGGATTTCGCGAAGCCCGCCGACATAGCGACGGCATTCGAAAAGACTCGACGTGAACTCGGCGACGTGGATGTCGCTGCTCTACAACGCCGCGATGCGGCCGTTCGGCAAACTGATGGATACCAAGCCGAGCACATTCGAAAATACCTGGCGCGTCACGACCTTCGGCGCGTTTCTGGCGGCGCAGGAGGTTGTGCCCGCGATGCTGAAACGCGGCAGCGGCACCATCATCTTCACCGGCGCGACCGCGGGAATAAAGCCGTTTGCGACTTCGGCGGCCTTCGGGCCCGCGAAGTTCGCGATGCGCGGGCTGGCGCAGGTGATGGCGCGCGACCTGCAACCCCAGGGAATCCACGTCGCCTACGTCAACGTCGACGGCGCAATCGACATGCCCGCGATTCGCGAACGATTCCCGCAGATTACCGAGGATGCGATGCTTAAGCCTTCGGCGATCGCGGAGACGTACTGGCATCTCGCGCATCAGGATCGCAGTGCATGGTCGCACGACGTGGACGTCCGTCCGTTCAAGGAGAAGTGGTAGAGAGCGGCAGACCACACCGCATTACCTGCTTTTCGCTTGCTCTTACAATTCCATCCTTCTTCTTTCATCCCCTCTTGACTCCTTTAATTAACTGATCAGTTAATACTACTATTAACTGTTCGGTTAACGAGCGTTTCAAATCATGGCTGGATCACACACGACTGTCCGCGATCTCAATCGCACGCGCGAGAAGATCCTCGCGGCGGCGCTGGCGGAATTTTCGGCTCGCGGGTTCGCCGGGGCGCGGGTGGACGCGATTGCGCGGCGCGCGCGGGTGAACAAGCGGATGCTCTACTACTGTTTCGGCGCCAAGCAGGACCTGTATCGGGAAATCCTGCGGCGCAAAATCGCCGAGCGCGCGGAATGGCTTGAATCCACGCCCGACGACTTCGCCGGCATGCTCGCGCATATCTATCTTTCCGGCGGCACGGATATGGACTTTGTTCGCCTGATGGAATGGGAGGCGATCGACAGCGGCGGCAAGAAATGCATCGCGGAGGCTGAACGCCGCGCGCTGTTTGAGAAGGCCGTCGCGCGCCTCGCCGTTCTGCAGCAAAAGGGATCGATTCCCCGCGGCGTTGATCTGACTCAACTCTTCATTTCGATGTTGTCCCTCGCTCTGTTCCCGCTGGTGATGCCTCAGATCATCCGCCTGATTCACGGGATGGAGCCGACCGATCGGCGCTTCATGCGTCAGCGCGCGGATTTTCTGCGCTGGCTTGGAGATCGTCTGGCGAATTCCGCGGGGCCCGCGCGGGCTCGGCCTCAACGCCGCGGCCTGTCGGTCAAACGGCGGGAGCAACTCGCATGAAGAAACGAATCGTCATGCTGGTTGCGATCCTGATCGTTGGGGTCGGAGCGTGGGCCGGTTATTCGCTGTATTTCAAGGACGAGATTGCGACCGACAATCTGCTGGTTTCCGGCAATATCGAAGCGCACGAAAGTGTCGTCAGTTTCAAGGCGGTGCAATCGCGCGTGGTTGAATTGCCATTCGACGAAGGCCAGTGGGTGAAGGCCGGCACACTGTTGGCGCGGCTCGACGACAGCGACTACCGGCAGCAGGTCGCGATCAACGAAGCCGCTCTGCACGTGCAGGAACAGCAATTGGCGTCGGCGATGCAGAAACTCGAGGCGGCGCGCTCGACGGTCGACCAACGACGAGGCCGACCTTGCGCAGAAGAAGGTCGACTACGCACGCAATCAGAAACTCTGGACTGAAAAAATAATATCCGCCGACCAACGTGACCTTAGCGAGACCGCGCTCAAGCAATCGAGCGCGGCGATGCAACGAGACCTCGCGATGGCGCGTAGCGCGCAACAGGATATCGAGGTCGCCAAGGCGAACATCAACAATGCGAGCGAAAATCTCGAACTCGCCAAGATCATGCTCGGCTACACGACGCTGCGCGCGCCGTTCTCGGGCGTGATTCTCACGCGTCAGACCGAGCTCGGCGAAGTGATGCAGCCGGGCACGCCGGTCGTCACGCTGGCCGACCTCGATCACGTTTGGCTGCGCGCCTACGTCGCGGAAACCGATCTCGGCAGAATCCGATGGGGGCAAGCGGCGACGGTTCACACCGACACCTATCCCGACAAGGCGTATCCGGGACAAATCTCGTTCATCTCGTCCGAGGCCGAGTTCACGCCCAAGAGCGTCGAGACGCACAAGGAGCGCGTGACGCTCGTCTATCGAATCAAGATCGACGTTGAGAATCTCCGATCACGAACTGAAGCCCGGGATGCCCGCGGACGCGACGATTCACCTCGGCGTCTCCCGTGCAGAGCGGCAACAGTCGTGGATGACAAGACGGTCGTCGTTCGCGATCTGGTCAAGGATTTTCCCGGCGTCCGCGCGATCGATCACCTGAGCTTCGACGTCGCGCCCGGCGAGATTTTCGGCATCGTCGGACCCGACGGCGCGGGCAAGACCACGACGATGCGCATGCTCGCCGGAGTGCTTGCGCCTGACGCCGGCAGCGCGAGCGGTCGCGGGATGCGACGTCGTCGCGGACCCCGAAGGCGTCAAGCATGTGATCAGCTACATGCCGCAACGCTTCGGCCTCTACGAAGATCTGACGGTCGACGAGAACATCCGATTCTACGCCGACCTGTTCGGCGTTCGCAGAAAGGATCGCGAGGCGCGCGCCGCCGAACTGCTGAAAGCATGCGGCATGAGCGAGTTCCGCGCGCGGCTGGCCGGCAAGCTCTCCGGCGGGATGAAGCAAAAGCTCGGCCTGGTCTGCGCGCTGATACACACGCCGCGCGTATTGCTGCTCGACGAGCCGACCAACGGCGTCGATCCGGTTTCGCGCCGCGAATTCTGGGCGATGCTCTACTCGCTGGTCGGCCAGGGCGTCACCGTCGTCAATTCCACCGCGTACCTCGACGAAGCCGAGCGATGCCATCGCGTCGCGCTGCTCCATCAGGGGCGCCTGCTCTTCTGCGACTCGCCTGCGCGTCTCAAGTCGCGGCTCCAGGGAGCGGTGGTATCGATAGTGTCGCTCGAGGCGCGCCGCGTGCGCGACGAACTGGCGACGGCCGAAGGAGTTTCGAGCGTCGTGCTGGTGGGCGACGCGGTGCATTTGTTCGTCGATGATGCTGAGCGGCGCATCGCCGAATTCAGCGCGCGGTTGAAGTGGCAGGCAGATTCCGTTTGACGAGATCCTGCGAGTCACGCCGACCATCGAAGATCTCTTCGTCGAGGCCGTGCGCAAAAGACGCGGCACCAGTAGCTGCATGACAGGCCCAAACGGCAATTCGGTCGAGGTCGAGAACCTGGTGAAGCGGTTCGGCGATTTCACTGCCGTCGATCGCATTTCGTTTCAGACGCGAACCGGCGAGGTCTTCGGATTTCTGGGACCCAACGGATCGGGGAAGTCGACCACGATTCGAATCCTGTGCGGATTGCTGCATCCGACCTCCGGCCGCGCGATGGTCGCCGGCTACGACGTCGTCGAATCGCCCGAGCTGATCCGCCGCAACATCGGCTACATGTCGCAGAAGTTTTCGCTCTACGCCGATCTCACGGTGCTCGAGAATTTGCGCTTCTACGCGGGAATGTACGGAGTGCCGGCGCGCGAGTTGCGCGGACGCATCGACTGGGCGCTCGAGATGGCCGGCCTGCGCGGCCGCGAGTCGAGCCTTACCGGCACGCTCGCCGGCGGATGGAAGCAGCGCCTCGCACTCGGCTGCGCCGTGCTGCATCGCCCGCCAATCCTGTTTCTCGACGAGCCGACCTCGGGCGTCGATCCACTCTCGCGCCGGCTGTTCTGGGAGTTGATCCAGCAGATGAGCCAGCGACGGCGTCACCGTCTTCGTCACCACGCACTACATGGACGAGGCCGAATACTGCAATCGGCTGGCGCTGATGAACGGCGGCAAATTGATCGCGCTGGGCACGCCCACCGAACTCAAGTTGGGCTCGATCCGGGGATCATTGCTGTTGCTCGAATGCGATCGGCTCGGCGACGCGATCGAACGCGTGCGGCACTTCGACGGCGTTCGCGACGTCGCGGTATTCGGCAATGCGCTACATCTCGTCGTATCCGACGCGGCAGTCGCACCGGCGATTCGTGCGCGCTCGAAGCCGATGCAATCTCAGTCGTCAGCCTCAGAGTGATTCGTCCGAGCCTCGAAGACGCGTTCGTCGCATTGACCACTCGACGCGAGGTTGATCGCGTCCCGGAGTTGTCGCCATGAATCTGCGCCGGCTGATCGCCATCTCGCGCAAGGAAGTCTTCCAGGTACTGCGTGACTCGCGCAGCCTGCTGATTGTCCTGCTGATGCCGCTGATGCTGATGACGATGCTGGGCTACGGCGTCAATCTCGACACCAAGCACATCAAGGTGTTCGCGCTCGATCAGGAAGGCAGCCAGGCGAGCCAGGATCTGCTCAAGCGCTTTCAGTCCTCCGACTATTTCGACCTGGCCGCGACGGTCACTGACTACCGTGCGCTTGGCGCGGCCCTCGACGACGGCCGATGTCAGCTCGCGATTGTGATTCCGTACGACTTCTCGGCGCGCCTGCACGACGGACGGCCGGTGAACATACAGGCGCTGGTTGACGGCTCCGACAACAACACCGCTGAGCTCGCAATCGGCTACGCGCAGGGCGTGCTCGCCTCTTATGGCGCCGTCGTGCAGGCCGAATATCTGCGCAAGTCCAACGCGCCCAGCGTGAATCCTGCGCTGTCGGTCGAGGCTCGCACCTGGTTCAACGAAGATCTCGAAAGCAAAAACTTCATCGTGCCGGGCGTCGCCGCGATCGTGATGGCGGTAGTCGGAGTGTTGCTCACGTCGCTGACCGTCGCGCGCGAGTGGGAGCGCGGCACGATGGAGCAACTGATCTCGACGCCAGTGACCTCGCTCGAAATCATCATCGGCAAGCTGCTCCCCTACTTCGCGCTCGGGATGTTCGATACCGCCGTCTGCGCCGCGATCGCCGTGTTCTGGTTCCAGGTCCCATTTCGCGGATCGCTGATCGCGCTGCAGCGTCGGATCGGGAATTTACCTGATCGCGATTCTCGGGCTTGGATTCTGGATCTCCGTCGCCACGAAGAATCAACTGGCCGCGAGCCAGATTGGTTTGGTGACGGCCTTCCTGCCGTCGTTCCTGCTGTCGGGATTCACGTTTCCAATCGACCAGATGCCGGTCGGCGTGCAGCCTATCACCTACCTGATCGCCGCGCGCTACTACATCGTAATACTCAAGAGCGTATTTCTGCGCGGCACCGGCCTCGGCTTTCTCGCCGGGCCTTTGATTGCGCTCGTCATCTATGCGTCGGTAATGGTGTTGCTGGCGATGCGATCATTCCGCAAGTCGCTGGCATGAGGAAGCCACCGTGATAGAACGGCTGCGCCAGATTCTGATCAAGGAGTTCATCCACCTGTTTCGCGACCGGCAAGCGCGATTTTCGCTGATCGTGCCGCCGCTGTTGCAGATGCTGATATTCGGCTACGCGGCGAGCTACGAGGTTAATCGCGTTTCGACCGCGGTGCTCGACAACGATCACAGCCAGGAGAGCCGCGAGTTTCTGGAACGCTTCAGCGCCAGCAGCCGCTTCGAGATGCGCCACGGTCCTCCAGAGCGAATCGCAAATCCCGTCATCTGCTCGATCATCGACGCGTCGTGCTGGTGCTGCAGATTCAGCCGGGCTTCGCCGAGCTGCTGCGCAAGGGCCAGACCGCGCCCGTTCAGGCCGTGCTCGACGGCACCGACTCGAACACGGCTTTGATCGCCGTCGGGTACATCAATCAGATCGCAAATCGATTTGCCCAGGACTATCAACTCCAGACTGGCTGACCGGCTGAAACCATCTCTGGCGACCTTCGCCCCTCAGCATCAGCTCCAGGAGCGTCCGTGGTACAACGCCAACCTCGAGAGCCGATGGTTTTTCGTGCCGGGCGTGATTGGAACCCTGGTCCTCGTATCGGTGATGATGCTGACAGCGTTCGCCGTGGTGCGAGAGCGTGAGATCGGCACACTGGAACAATTGATGGTAACGCCGATCAGCCCGACCGAATTGATCGTCGGCAAAACCCTGCCGTTCCTGATTGTCGGGCTGTCCAACGTCGTGCTTCGTTGGGATTCCTGGGAAGCTTACTGGTTCCAGGTTCCGTTTCGCGGAAATGTTTTCGTACTGCTGCTCGGTACGACGCTTTTTCTGTCGAGCGCGCTTGGCGTCGGGCTGCTGATTTCCACGGTATGCCAGACGCAGCAGCAGGCTTTTGCGATCTCGTTCTTTTACATCATCGCCGGCGATCATGCTGTCGGGCTTCGGCTATCCGATCACCAGCATGCCGACCGCTCTGCAATATTTCACCAATCTCGATCCGCTGCGCTTCTTTCTCGTCGTGTTGCGCGGAACTTTCATCAAAGGCGTCGGACTCGATGTGCTATGGCCGCAGATGATCGCGATGGCCATCCTCGGAGCGGCGACGCTCACGCTCGCGACGCTCAGATTTCACAAGACGCTGGACTGACGTTCACATCGGGGGCCGCGCGGAAGTGGGCCGGTCGTTGGCGACCGTCGTCTGATCGAGACCCTTGACGCCGAATCTCCTGATGACCTGCGCGAGTTTCGCCGGCGTCCCGACTGGCGTGGCGCACGCGGTTCCTGCACATACGAATGCGAGCGGAACAGTTCTTCGCGGCGCTCGATTCGAACATCGCGCGCGCAGCCGCCGGTATCGCTGCGGCACCTGAGCCCGACTCTAACCGCATCACGATTTTCCCTGGACGATAACTTGCCAGCGCCATCTTCCACAAAGCGGTAGCGCGCGCTTCGCTCTGCGGCCCAACAATTGCGACCGTCGCCTCGCCGTTCGCGCGATACTCGAGCGCCAACCCCGTCGTCGCGACCACGGTGCTCAGCATCGATCCCGCCATCGCCGGTGCACTCGCCATCACTTCGTTCGCGGTCTTCGAATAACTGTCGTCGCCGGTGATCAGCGCGAGCTTCGCCGCCGCAATCGCCATCGTCGCCTGCACCGACGGCGTCGGCATATCGAAGAACACCTGCGCTGTCGCTGACGACTGCGCAATCACGGTGCCGGCATCGCCCGTATCGCGGTTCGTCAACAAGTTCGAACCGTTGGCGCGAAAATTCTTCACTATGATCGCGGCCAGCTTGCGCGCTTCGGTAAGATATTTCTCATCGGCCGAAAATTGATATGCGTCGACGAGTGCATTGAGCAGGTAAACCTGGTCGGCGGCGAGACCCGATACCTGCGCATGTCCATTGGACCAGACGTGATAGAAACTTCCGTCGGGTGCGCGCATGTGCGCGACGATGAAATCCAGATCGTTGAGTGCCGTGCGCTGAAGGCTGGAGTCGTCAAGCGCCGCCGACGCTGTCAGGAACGCGTCGGCCATCAACGCGTTCCGATCGGTCATCACGGCATGATCCACAGGCGGAGTTTTGCGACGCGCCCGGACCGCGAGCATCGCGTCTGACGCCTTAGCGATCTTCGCGCGCGCTACTTCCACCGGGATCTTCAGCTTGGCCGCCACTTGCTCGGGAGTCATGGCGCGCCTCAGTACGATTCGTCCGTCGGGCGCCCGCGCGGGTGCGGTTTCCATCCCGTAAAACAAAATCGCGACGCGTGCGTCGTCCGCGGGGAGCGCGCGCTTCACTTCGGCGACCGTCCACGTGTAGTAGCTGCCGTCGTCGCCCTTGAAGGAATCAGCGTCCTGATGCGAGTAGAACGCGTGCGTGTCCGGATCGACCAAGCTCGCGATTCACGTAGCCCGCGATCGATTTTGCGACCCGCGCGAATTCCGGATCGCCGCTCGCTGCGTACGCGTCGCTGTACGCATGCAAGGCCATCGCGTTGTCGTATCCGAGCTTCTCGAAATGCGGCACGCGCCAATGCGGATCCGTCGAGTAGCGATGAAATCCGCCGCCAAGTTGATCGAACACTCCGCCCGCGGCGATTTTCTTCAGCGTGTCGAGCGCCATCGCGGTAAACTCCGGATGCGCGTAAAAGCCATGCGCCAGAGCGAGTTCGATTGCGGGAAAATCATAGAATCGCGGGCCCTCACCTGATTCGAATCCTCCGGCTTCGCGATCGTACGACGATGCCAGGCCCGCGAGAATTTGTGCGCGCAAGCCTTCGAGTCCTCCAGGCGCCGGCTGCGTTTTGACTCGAGACGGATTTGAGCTTCGCGGCCGTTGCCTCAGCTTCACGTTCGAGTCCCGCGCGATCCTGTCGCGTACACCTGCGAGATTTTTTTCAGCAGCGGCAGCATCGACGAGTTTTCTCCGCCGCTCCCGTTGGGTCCGCTGCCTGGCCGCGGTGGCAGATAACCCGCCGCGAAAAACAGTGCACCGTCGGACGTCGTGAAACATGTCAGCGGCCATCCGCCCGCGCCGGTCAGTTGCGCCGCCGCGTTCTGATAGTACAAGTCGATGTCGGGACGCTCGTCGGTGTCGATCTTGACCGGCACGAATTCGCTGTTGAGCGCCGCGACAACTTGCGGATCGGCGTACGTCGTCGCGTCCATTACGTGACACCAGTGACACCAGACTGCGCCGATGTCGATCAGGATCGGGCGATTCAGCCGCCGCGCCAGTGCGAGCGTATCCGGACTCCACGCCTGCCATCGGATCGCACTCGACGATGCGTCGCGCAGGTACATGCTCGACGCCGACTTGAGCGCACCGGCCGGCAACGCGTTCGCAGACATCAGGCGCAGCGCCGGCGCGCGCGCTCACGATGCAGACGATTGCGACTGACGCAAGAATTGTTCGCGTTGACATCCGCCAAATGGCGCGATAGCTGGAGATTGATAGAAACATGAGCGCAAGACCAGCAACGCGGCGCCGCTCGCCGCGAACTCGTAACGGACCGGCGAAAGTCATCCGGATGCCGACTCCCACAGTGGTACGCCGGCGCCGTGCGATCAAGACGGGAATTGGACTGCTGGTAATCTCGCTGGTCGCCGCGATAATCGCGCGATTTTACCTGATGTACTGCGCGCCGCCGTCGCCCGAGAAAGTATCCGGTCTGACCGATCAGGAAACCGAAATCCTCGGCCTGGTAAATCAACAACGGGTTCGCGGCGGACTGCGGCCGCTGAAATTTTCGGCGCGCCTCGCGGTAATCGCGCGCGGACACAGTTACGACATGGCGATGCGCCACTATCTCGCGCACAACAGTCCCGACGGTGTGGCGCCCGCGGACAGAATCAGCGGCGTCGGCATCGGATATCGCGACGGTCGGCGAAAACATCTACATGGACGACAACGCCGATTCGGCCGACGTCGCCCAGCGCGCGATGAACGGTTGGCTGAAGAGTCCCGAGCATCTCGCCAACATCGTCTCGGGCAAGTTCACCGAGACTGGCGTCGGAATCGCACAGTCCGCCGACGGCCGACACTTACGTTACGCAAGATTTCGTGACACTAACAGGCGCATTCGATGGACTTCGCCGAACTTGCCGCGCTGGCCTCAGGTCATGCGGAAGCGCGTGCAATCCAGACCGCGCTGAAGCTGGGGATTTTCGACATGCTCGAGCGCGTCGCCGCTCGACGACGCGGCTCTCGCTTCCGCAATATCCGCGAATCGCCGTGCGACGGCTCTGATAGCCAACGCGATGGTCGCGCTCGGATTTGCTCGACAAGCGCGCCAATCGCTACGCGCTGACCGACGCTTCGCGACGCTACCTGCTCCGCTCGTCGCCTGAATATCTTGGCGGCCTGATTCTGTTCGACGAAGCGATTCTTTCAAATCTGGACGAATCTCGAACAAACTATTCGTACCGGCCTGCCCGCGCGCGCCGACCGACATGTTTCAGAGCCGTCCCGAAGAGACCGAACGATTCATCCGCGCGATGGACAGCCTGACGCGCGCGCGCGGCGATGCGGCTTACGTGGCCGACCGGCTCGATCTCAGCAAGGTGTCGATGATTGCCGACATCGGTGGCGGGCCGGGGACGTACACCGTCGCGATGCTGCGTCGATGGCCTCATCTGCGCGCCGCGATTTACGATCTGCCTGCGACGCTCGAAGTTGCGCGGAAAATTCTCGCCGAGCGCGAGCCCGCGGCGCTGGAGCGCATCGATCTGGTCCGCTGTCGATTATCTGTACGATGAGATCCCGGGCCGATGCGGAGCCCTGTTCATGTCGAATATAATTCACAACGAAGATGAAACCGACAACGCTCAACTGCTTCCGCAAATGCTTTCGCGCGCTCGAACCGGGCGGCCTGATGATCATCAAGGATCACATCATGAACGCCGAGCTGACCGAGCCTCGGGCCGGCGCGATTTTCGCGCTCTACCTGCTGATGGCCACGCGTGGGCGCGACTATTCGTTCGACGAAGTCTCGCGATGGCTCGGCGATGCCGGCTTTGTCGACATCAAGCTGGAGGCGCTGCCAAGTCCGCCGTTCACTTCCTCGATGGTGATAGCGCGCAAGCCTTCGTGAAAACTTTTATGGTGCGCAGAATCGCGTCCCTCGCGATCGTTATTGTGCTCGCGGCGCTGTGCTCTGGATGCGCTCTCGGGGCCGTCGGGTTGGTGACGACCGTTGCCCCTGCGGTGGCAGCCGGCAGCGCTCAGCTGATCGGCTCTCAAGTCGCGATGAAGCAAGCCGGCGGGACAGGAGCTTCCCAGGAAGAGAACCCCGACAAGTGCGATCAACTGCTGCGCGCTCCTATCGGCGTCGAGGAAGTCCGCAAAAACAAGGACGGGCTGATCGAGTCGCGCCAGTGGAAAATTGCCCAGACCGCCGGTGATCCGATCTGGATCGTGTCGCGCACCCAGACCGAGAACACGTCTCCGGGCGCGTGGCAGCCGAAGCCGGGTATCGCCAATCTGCTTTTCACTCCACCGCTCTATCAGATGCTCAAGCCCGACGAACCGGAATATCTCGCCTACGCTCCCACCGAGCTAGTCAACGTATCGGACAGCGAACAGTTTGACTCGATGACCGAGACGTTTGGATCCGGCGTCGGCACCTTCAAATGGCACGATCGTTCCTACACCTTCGTGCTGGTCAAGGAACTCCCCTGCTTCAAGCCGGCGAAGGAGAAGTGAGTTCGATTCGGTTCTTGTCGTCGCGCCTGATGCGATTGACGAGGCGAGTAATCGTCGTCGTCACAATTGTTTCGCTGGCGATGTTTGCCGCAAGGTCGTACTCTCAAAATATGAATTCCGCGCCCGATCAGTCGCATCCACGCCTCGAGCCCGCATCGTGGCCCGACAACTCGCTCACGATCGCCAACCTCGGACACGCCGCCGTGCTCATGAATTTTTTTGGCACGCGCGTAATCACTGACCCGAGCCTGTTCTCGCGCGTCGGCATGTCGATTGACTCGATACTCACGATCGGGCCGAAGCGATTCGTCGATCCGCCGCTGGCCCCAGCGCAATTGCAGCAACTCGATATCATCCTGATCACGCACGCGCACATGGACCATCTCGACATTCCGTCGTTGAAGGCGCTGCCGAAGAGCGCGGTCGTCGTCGCGTGCGACAAGTGCTCGCAAATCATCGCGCCGCTCGGTTTCAAAGATGTGCGCGAACTCAAGTGGGGCGAGAGCACTGTCGTCAAGGGACTAACTATCCGAGCGATGGGCGCGCGGCACTGGGGCAAGCGATGGCCGCCGTTCGGCGCGGATTACGGCTTCAACAGTTACGTGCTCGAAAAAGACGGCCGCCGGATGCTGCTTGCGTGCGACAGCGCCGACACCGATCTTGTTCGCGGCGCTGGCATCGACGCCTCCTGATGTCGCGGTATTCTCCATTGGCGCCTACGACCCGTGGATCCTGCAATCACGCCAATCCCGAACAGGTCTGGGCGATGTTCCAGTCGACGCACGCGCACTACTTAGTGCCGATTCACTGGGGCACGTTCAAGCTATCGAAGGAACCGATGGAAGAGCCGCTACAGCGGCTAATCAAGGCGGCGGGCGATCAGCAGGATAGGATTGTGCTGCGTCAGATCGGCGGGACGCTGGACGATGCCGGCGACGATCGAGTCGCGGCAGGCTGCCGGGCGGTAGGACCTCCGCGCGAACCAGGAGGCAGGTTAATCGCCTGCGCGGCGGGCGGCATCGACACCGTCGCGGGGGGTGACCCCTGCACCCAGTACTTTCTTGGTTTCTGTGCTTGCCCGCTCCGTTGTCGCTTTCGTCGGGGTGACACCAAGACAAGAAGTGGCCCGGCATGGTGGCGATGCAGGAAACCTAACCCCTAACCCCTTCCCGAGCGGGAAGGGGAACCAGATTGTCGGAGACCTTTGGCGGGAGTGGCTACAAGATTTGGCGTCGGTCGAGCCTATCTACAATTTCCAGTTGCCAGGACTTCCTGGGCGGAGTCCTATCGCCGGTGTTATTGATCATTCTTGGGGCTGTTAGAGTCCTGACCGTGTATCCGAGCTCCGCGTATAACTCGTCGAATTCGGTCTGTAGCCTGATTGGATAGGACTACAGGACCGGGATGCCGCGCGAGCCATTGTGCCAATCGGACTTGATCGTCCCAGTCAAAATTTTCCTTTGAATAGGACGTGAACTGGACGTCATAAGGCGGATCGGCGTAGACGAAGTCGTCGTCGCAGCAGGGAATCTTTTCGAAATCGACGCAGGTGAAGTCCCAGTGCGCGAAGGCCGGAACGTATTCTGTGAAATCCGTCTTGTAGATCAGTTTCTTGTAGCGGCCGAAAGGAACGTTGAACTCGCCCTTGCTGTTGAACCGGCATAGGCCGTTGTAGCAGGTGCGATTGAGATAGTAGAAAATGCTGGCCGCTTCCTTAGTGTCTGCCTTATTTTCGCGGATGAGTTGGTTGAAGCGGGTTCGTTGTTCGTAGAAGTAGGTCTGATCGTTCTGCATCGCAAGCGAGATTCCAAGACCGCGCTTGAGCCAGCTATAGAAGTTGATCGTATGAGGATTGAGATCACTGATCAGCGCCCTATCCGGCGCGAGGCCTAGCGATACTGCCAATCCGCCGCATAGGGGTTCGACCAGGCGGCGCATCGATGTCGATTCCATAGCGGAATCAGGTGCGGTACGAGCCATCGCTTGCCACCCGCCCACTTCAAAGGAGGTCTTGGATTGGCGCGACTCTCGACCGCCTCAACAACCGCCGCCACTTACCGTCGCCCTTCAGACACGCTTGCGTTTTTTGGAGAGGTAGTCGACCAGCATGTATTCGCCGAGATGGTCGGGGCGGGTGAACAGCGCGCGGCCTCGATTGATTTGCGTCATCTTGTCGACGAAGGCGCGCAGACTTGGCGAGTCGTCGAGCATGAAGGTGTTGATCGTGATTCCCTTGCGCGTGATGCGCTCGACTTCCTTCAGCGTCTCCTGCGCGGCGCGCATGCTGATGCCGCCGAACGACAGCGGCCATTCGCAGTACAGCCGCTTGTTCAGGAAGTACGCGGTCGGCTGGCCGTCGGTGATCACGATGATGTGCTGGTTGCGCGACGGATGCCGTCCCAGCAAATCCGACGCGAGCCGCAGACCGTCCTGCAGATTGGTGAACGGATCGCCCATGTTCCACGACGCTTCGGGCAGATCCTTCAGCTTCAACTCGACCGCGCGCGTATAAAAGCCGACGATCGAAAAATAGTCGCGCGGGAACTTCGAGCGAATCAGCGTCTCCATCGCCATCGCGACTTTCTTCGCCGCCGCAAATCGCCCTTCCCAGCTCATCGACCACGACATGTCGAGGCACAGCACCGTCGACGACGAGCTGGCGTAGTCGTTCTCGTAAATCTCGAAATCTTCGGGACGCAGCTCGAGCGGGACGCCGGCCTTGCGCGCGAGCGCATGCTTCAACGTCGCGACCAGGTTCAGATTCAGCGGATCGCCGAACGCGTACGGCTTGGTCTGCTCGGGACGCATCTCGGTGACGCCGCGATGGTCGGTCACGTGACCGCCTGAGCGATCCTTCAACAGGTTCTGGTAGATGTCGCGCAGCGCCAGTTGCCCGATACGACGCACGCCCTTGGGCGAGAGCTGAAAATGGTCGCCCTTCGGCACCATGTAGCCCGACTGCGTCAGCAGCACCATCACCTGCTTGAGATTCTGAAAGTCCTTGCTCGCCTGCTGCCCGAGGATCTGCTGCAGGTCTTCCATCGAGATGGTGTCGAAGTTTCCCGACATCAGGTCCTGCTCGAGCTGGCGCATCCGCTCCATCTCGCGCATCAGCTCGAGCGCGTCGTCGTAGCCGAGGCTCTTCGGACCGTGGAACATGTGCTGATTGCGATCGCGAAAATTTTCGAGGTCGCGGATATTTTCGTATTCTTCGAGCAGCTTGTCGAAATCTTCCTTCGCCTCCGCGTCTTCGAACTCGTGGCTCTCGAGTTTGCGCATCGCCTCCGACAGCCGGCGCGGCATCCGCGACAGCTCGCGCTGCTTTTCCTCGACGCCCGGCTTCTGTCCCTTCAGCGATTCGAGCGTCGGCGCGCTCGCGATTCAGAATATCTTCGAGCTTCTGCTCCATCTCGGAGAGCGCGTTCTTGAGGTTGAAATCGCGATAGCGCTGGCGCATCTCCTGGCGCAGCTGCTCGATGAACTCCTCGAGCCCCATCACCTTGACGCCGTCGAAGTCCATCCCCTGCCGCATCATCCAGTCCATCGCCTGGCGCACGTCGTCGGTGTACGACAGGTACTCGGCGAGCTTCTCGAACACCTTGTCGGCGTCGAGCTTGAGCCGCTGCGTGCCGTCCCACTGGGTGTAGCGGGTGACAACGGCGGCCATGTTGCCGGCGTGTCATGCGTGGTAGGCGAAGCGCCCGCCCTGGCGATCCTTGTTGAGCTTCTGATGCAGATGGAGGCCCTCGAAAATAAACTCGCTCGCCGCAGCCATCAGCCCCGGCGTCTCGAACGGCCCGAGCAGCGTGATCACTTCGCGCAGACCAGTGACCTCGCGCAGCGGTTCCATGTATTCCGACGACGGCGCGCTGTCCGAAACCTCGACGCCCCATCCATTCTCGAAGTAGCTCGACACTTTCTTCAGATCGTCGAGCTTCAAGTACTTGTCGAATACTTTCAGCACGGCGCGATTGATCAGCCGCTCGATCAAATCGTCTTCTTTCTTGTCCTCGCCGACGTATTCGAGCTCGATCTTGCCGGCGGTCGAGGCGTACAGCGAATGCAAATCCGAAATTCGCGGGACGATCTCGTTTTCCGAGTTGCGCACCGCGCGCTTCTCGGCGTTCGAGATCGCGGATTCGAAATTGTTGATCGTCACGCGCACCGACACGCCTGACGACTGATTGATCTCGTTAGACGCGCGCGCCTCGAACGTGATCTGCGCGAGGATGTCCTTCATGAACTGCGGAATCCGCACGTCGACGCCGTCGCGCTGCGGATGCGCCGCTTCCTGCTCCATGATCACGATCTCGTGCTCGATCGTCTTGGGGTAGTGCGTGCGAATCTGGATGTCGAAGCGATCCTTCAGCGGCGTGATGATTCGCCCGCGCGAGGTGTAGTCCTCGGGATTAGCGCTCGCGACGAACACCACGTCGACCGCCAGCCGAATCTTGTAGCCCTTGATCTGGACGTCCTTCTCTTCCATCAGGTTGAAGAGTCCGACTTGCACCTTCTCGGTCAGATCGGGCAGCTCGTTGATCGCGAAGATGCCGCGATTGGTGCGCGGGATCAGGCCGTAGTGGATCGTTTCCTCGTCGGCGAGATAGCGTCCCTCGGCGACCTTGATCGGATCGATCTCGCCGATCAGGTCGGCCACCGAGACGTCCGGCGTCGCGAGCTTTTCGGCATATCGCGCGTCGCGGCCGATCCATGCAATCTCGAGTGCGTCGCCCTTCTCGTCTCTCAACTTGACGCATCGCCGGCAAATCGGCGCGTAAGGATCGTCATTGATTTCGCAGCCCGCGACCATCGGCACGTGTTCGTCGAGCAGTCCGATCAGCGATCTGATGATTCGCGACTTCGCCTGGCCGCGCTCGCCGAGGAAGATCATGTGATGTCCGGCGAGCACGCCGTTTTCGATCTCCGGAACGACCGTCTCTTCGTAGCCGACGATGCCCGGCAGGATTTGCTCCTTGCTGCGCAGGCGCTCGAGCAGATTCTTGCGCATCTCCATCCGGACCGGCATGGTCTGGTAGCCCGCGCTCTTGAGTTCGCCCAGCGTCCGAATCTTCAGCAGTTTTTCATTCATCGCGAATCCCGCAACTCGATTGCCCTATTTCAGATTAATTCAGCGCCGAGGTTTTTGAAAATCGGCCGCAGTTGTTCGTAGCTGTCTTCCAAACTTTGTGACAGCACGCGCGTCGAGGCAAGTACCGACATAAAATTGTTGTCGCCTGACCAGCGCGGCACGATATGCCAATGGATGTGCTCGGCAAATCCCGCGCCGGCGGCACTGCCCAGGTTGGCGCCGACGTTGAACGCCTGCGGATGGAGATTCTCACGCATCAACTTGATCGACGCCGCGACCGCTTCGATTAGCACGGCGCGGTCGGCTCGGGTCAGCAGCTCGAGCGACGCGACATGGCTGCGCGGCGCCACCATGATATGGCCGTTACTGTAAGGATACTTGTTGAGCATCACGAGCACGTCGCGATTCTCGAAAAGGACCAGGCGTTCGCGGCGCTCGTCTTCGGAAAGTTTGTCGAAACAAAAGATGCACGCCTTGGGGTCGGAGAGCAGGCTGCGCAAATACGCGTAGCGCCACGGCGCCCATAGTCGCAGCCCTTCGGCCGGGACGTCCACGTCGTCGCGTCGATCGACTGGCCGACTAACGGACCGCTTCTTCAGCGCCATTTACTTCGATTCGGAGTTCCTTGCCCGCGCGGAAGAACGGGATCTGCTTGGCATCGACGCTGACCAGCTGTCCCGTCTTTGGATTGCGTCCCTGCCGCGCGCGACGCTGCTTGACCGCGAAACTGCCGAAGCCGCGGATTTCGATCCGCTCGCCGCGCATCAGCGAGTTGGCCATCGCGTCGAACATCGCGTTGACGATGGTCTCTGACTCGCGATGGGTAAACTTACGCCGGCGCGCCAGTAGTTCTTCGATGATTTCCCGCTTGGTCATCGATCTCGACGCCGGTCCGCGCGCGCTAATCCGGACCGGCTCCCCATCTAGCTGGTTTTGCCGCCGCGCGCCGCGCGCCGCTCGCCGTCGTCGCGATCGAGCTTGAGCTCTTCCTTCAGGATATCTTCCATCGAGAACCGCGCCGCCTCATGCTCGCGCTTGAGATAGGCCTGCATTTCCTCGCGCTCTTCGTGCTGCTTGACGGCCTTGATCGAGAGCCCAATCCGGCGCTCCTTTGGATCGAGCTGCACGACGAGAGCGTCCAACTCGTCGTCGACCTTGTACAGTGACGACGGCTTGTCGACGCGCTCGTTGCTGAGCTGCGAGATATGGATCAAGCCTTCGATGCCTTCCTCGATTTCCACGAACACGCCGAAGTCGGCCACCGAGCTGACCTTGCCATGCACGCGCGTGTTGAGCGGATAGCGCTCCGCCACCGTATTCCACGGGTCGGTCGTGAGCTGCTTGACGCCGAGGCTGACGCGCTCGTTCTCGACGTCGATGCCGAGCACGGTCGCTTCGAGCTCGTCGCCCTTCTTGACCATCTTCGCTCGGATGCCGAATCTTCTTGGTCCACGACAAATCCGAAATGTGCACGAGGCCGTCGATCCCCGGCTCGATTTCGACGAACACGCCGAAGTCGGTAATCGATTTGACCTTGCCCTTCACCTGGCTGCCGATCGGATGCTTCAGGCCGAGCTCTTCCCACGGATTCGCTTCGGTCTGCTTGAGTCCGAGCGAGATTCTGCGATTCGCCTCGTCAACGCCGAGCACCTGCACTTCGACCATGTCGCCCGGATTGACGACCTTCGACGGATGCACCGCGCGCTTGCTCCAGCTCATTTCGGAAACGTGGATCAGACCCTCGACGCCTTTTTCGATTTCCACGAAGGCGCCGTAGTCGGTCACGCTGACGACCTTGCCCTTGATTCGCGTGCCCGGCGGATAGCCTTCGGCCACCTTGGTCCACGGATCGGGCATGATCTGCTTCATGCCGAGCGACACGCGCTCGCGCTCGGCGTCGTACTTCAGCACGACGACTTTAACTTTGTCGCCGACCTTCAACACTTCCGACGGATGCTGCAAGCGGCCCCACGCCATATCGGTGATATGCAGCAGGCCGTCGATTCCGCCGAGGTCGATGAACGCGCCGTAGTCGGTAATATTTTTGACGGTGCCTTCGAGGATCACGCCCTCTTCGAGCACCTTGAGCGTCTGCTCTTTCAGAGAGGCGCGCTCGCGCTCGAGCACGCTGCGCCGCGAGACCACGACGTTGCCGCGCGCGCGATTGAACTTCAGGATCTGGAAGCGTCCACGCTGTCCGACGTAGCGTCCAGATTGCGCGCCGGACGGATGTCGACATGCGATCCCGGCAGGAACGCCGGAACACCGATATCGACCTTGAGTCCGCCTTTGACTTTGCCAAGCACCACGCCTTCGACCGGAGTCTCGGCCTGGAACGCCTTGTCGAGTTCGCGCCAGACTTTGAACTTCTCGGCCTTGGCGTGCGAAAGCATCACCGTGCCGTTGTCGGTCTCGGTGCCTTCGAAGTACACGTCGACCTCGTCGCCTTCCTTGACGGTGGGATGCCCCTCATGGTCAAGAAATTCGACGAGCGGGACCTGCCCCTCGCACTTGTAATTGATGTCGATGATGACGCTGTCGCGCGTGATCAGAAGCACTCTTCCGACCAGCACGTCGCCGGGACGGGGAGCCTTCAAACTCTCTTCCATCAACGACTCAAAGTCATTTTCTCCTCCGCTCATCTGTTCTGGCAACACTTTCTCCATTTAGGGGGACCTTCCGGGATTCCGGGACTTCGGGGCTGCTGCGATCCTTACAACCGGGCTAGGCTCGTTTCAAGTCCTTGGCGGCGTTGATTCGAGCGTTAATCTTCGCTTTCATCGCCGCGACCACCGCGTCGATTGAAAGTTTCGTTGAATCGATCTCTATCGCATCGTCGGCACGCTTGAGCGGCGCAAGCTCGCGCCCGCTGTCACGGCGGTCCCGCTCGATCAGTTGTTCGAGCACTTGATCCTCAGTTATCGACTCGCCTTTTTTCTTGAGCTCTTCGTATCTGCGGCGTGCTCGCGTCTTCACATCGGCGACGAGAAAAAACTTGAACTCAGCGTCGGGAAAAATCGCCGTGCCGATATCGCGTCCTTCCATCACCACTCCGCCCTCCGCGCCGGCCGCGCGCTGCAACTCGCGCATCCGCGCGCGCACCGCGCCGATCGCCGAGAAGCGCGACGCGAGGTCGCCGATCTCCGGATCATCTTTCTTCGCGGTCACGTCGCGGCCGTTGAGCAAAATTTTCTCGCCGTCGAACTTTATCTTAATCGTCTTGAGCACCGACGCTAGTCTCTCTTCGACGTTCGGATGTCGTCGGGATTGATGCCGGCCTCGCGCGCCGCAATCGCAACCGCGCGATACATCGCGCCCGTGTTCAGGTACGAATATCCGAGTTCGCGTGCGAGCTCGCGCGCCGCTACGGACTTTCCCGCGCCGACCGGGCCATCGATCGCGATTATCGGTTCCTTGCGGCTCATCTGAGCTTTTCCCGCATCGCGCGTCCGCGATTGAAAATCTTCTCGACGTTGTCCATGTCGCCGGCTTCGATGGCGCGCTGAAATTCCGCGAACGTTCGCGCCGTAGAGTTTCAGTGCTGCCCCGATCGCCTCGCGATTCGTCACGAAAATATCGCGCCACATCTCCCATGACGATCCGGCCAGCCGCGTCGTATCGCGCAAACCGCTCGCGCCGTATTCCGCCGCCAGCTTGTCGCCGATTTTTTCAGTGCTGAGAGCCGCGGCCAGCACGCTCGAAACTGCCTGCGGCAGATGACTCGATCGCGCGAGGATCGCGTCGTGGGTCGCGGCGTCCATCATCTCGACGCACGCGCCGGTCTCGTTCCACAACTGTTCGATCTTGTTGATCGCCTCGGGCGTGCTCTTCGCCGACGGCGTGAGAATCACGCGCCGGTCTCGAAACAGCGCAGGGTCGGCAGCCGCCGCGCCGGTAGTTTCCTTGCCTGCCACCGGATGCGCCGCGACGAGCGATCTCTTTCCGGTGATCAAGGGCTCCAACTCGCGCACTACATATTGCTTCACGCTGCCGACGTCGGTCACGACTGCGTCAGGCGCAGTGTGCTCGATCATTTTTTCCAGCGTCGCGCGCATCGTTAGTATCGGCACCGCGAGCACAATCAGGTCAGCGCCGCGCGCTGCTTCGACCGGGTCGCGCGTCGCTAGATCGATCATGCCGCGCTCGACAGCTACGTCAAGGTTCGCCTGCGACCGTCCGAGGCCGACGACTTTGCCGACAACGCCCGCGCGCCGCGCGATCAACGCGAGCGAGCCACCAATCAGGCCCACTCCGCACACGGTCATCTGTCGAAATAGCTGCGCCATCTGTGTCGCGCGCCTACGCGCCTATCACCTCACCGAGCATCGCAACCAACCGCCGATTCTCTTCGGGCAGGCCGACGCTGATTCGGACGTGGCGCGGATAGCCGTAACCATGCATCGGACGGACGATCACACCCTTGCGCAGCAGCTTGTCGTAAACGGCGCGGCCGTCGCCAACATCGACCAGGAAAAAATTCGCGTGACTCGGCACGAACGGCAGCTTGAGGCGCGCGAACTCGCGCTCGAGATAAGCCATCCCCTCGGCATTGACTTCCAATGTTCTCGCGATGTGCGCGCTGTCGTCCATTCCCGCAATCGCCGCCACTTGCGCGAGCGACGTCACGTTGAACGGCTGGCGCACGTTGTGGAGCATCTGGATCATGTCGGGGCGCGCGACCGCGTAACCGACTCGCATGCCGGCCAGACCGAAAATTTTCGAAAACGTCCTGAGCGTGATTATCAGGCGGCGGTCGTCGTGATCTTCCATCGAGTCGGGATATTCCGGGTCGCGCACGAATTCGAAGTACGCCTCGTCGGCGACGATCACCACATGCTCGGGCACGCGATCGAGGAACCGCTTCCATTCGGCGCGCCGGTAAATCGTGCCGGTCGGATTATTCGGATTGCCGAGAAAAACAATTCGCGTGTTCGCGTCACACGCCGACGCCATCGCGTCGAGGTCGTGCGAATAGCCGTCGCTGGTCTTGACGACGCGATGCTCGCCGCCGGCCGCCGCCGTCGCCAGCGGATAAATCGCGAACGAATGCTCCGAGTAAACCGAGTTCAGTCCCGGCCGCAGGTACAGGAATGCGAGCAGGTTGAGCACCTCGACCGAGCCCGACGCCGCGAATACGCGCTCGACGCCGACCTTGTGATGCGCCGCGATTTTCGCCCGTAGTTCGTAGCTCGCGCCGTCGGGGTAGCGATTCAGCTCCGGCAGCGCCGCCTTGATTGCCTCGATCGCGCGCGGCGACGGCCCGAGCGGATTCTCGTTCGACGCCAGCTTTACCGGCTCGACGACTCCGAGCTCGCGTTGCAACTCCTCGATCGGCTTGCCCGGTTCATAGGGAGCAAGCGCGGCGACGGAAGGAAGTACGAGATCTTGTGCTTTGATCAAAACAGGCGAACGGCCACTGAGAAAGTTTGGACTGCCCGGCTCAGGCAGCGGCCGACCTTCCTTCAGGATACGATCCTAAGACCTTCAAGAATAGAGCCTTGCTAGATAAGAGATTTGAGGGCGCGCGCCAGCTTGGGGTCGTCGCGATGGCCCGTAACGTCAACGAAGAACAGGTACTCCCACGGCCGCGCGCGCAGCGGACGCGATTCGATCTTCGAAATGTTGATCGCATTGCGGGCAAACAGGTTCAGCGCCTGGTTGAGGGTGCCGACGCGATCCGCCACCGCGAACAGCAGCGTGGTCTTGTCCTTGCCCGATCGCTCGACCGGCCGCGTGCCCGATCACGAGGAATCGCGTCATGTTGGTCGCGAGATCCTGCACGTTGGTGGCGATCGGCTTGAGGCCGTACGCCTCAGCCGCCGCCAACGAAGCGATAGCCGCGAGGCTGGCGTCGCCGGCCGCGCGCTGCGCCGCCAGCGCGTTCGATGCCACCGGCTCGATGTCCGTTCCGGGGAAGTTCGCCGAGAGATAGCCGCGGCACTGAGCGAGCAACTGCTGATGGGCAACTATCCTGGTTACTTCGTCGCGCTTGCCGCTGAGCGACAAGATGGAAGGACGAACCGGCAGCAGCACCTCGCCGATTATTATCAGCGGCGTGTCGATCAGCAGGTCGAGTACCAGATTGATCGATCCTTCGGTCGAGTTCTCGACCGGCACCACGCCGAAATCCGCGCGTCCGTTCTCGATTGCCTGGAAGACCGCGGCGAACGACTCCAGCGGCATCATAGCGACGCTCGAGCCGAATCGCATCGTCGCCGCCTCATGCGAATAGGTATGCTCCGGGCCGAGGAACGCGACGCTCGGCTCATGCTCGAGCGCGCGGCAGGCCGAAATTATCTCGACGTAAATCCGCTTGACCTGATCGTCGGTGAGCGGCCCCGGGTTCTCGGCGATCATCTTTTCGATAATCGCGCGCTCGCGGACCGGCTGATAAACCTCGCCGCCCTCAAGATGCTTCAGCCGGCCGATTTCGGTAGCCACGCTCGCGCGCGCCGAGATGAGCCGCAGAATTTTGAGATTAATCTCATCCATCCGCGCGCGCAGAGTCTCGATAGACGGCGGCTCAGGCGAGACTTCCTTACTGCTCGTGATGACATCGAACAAGAATGGGTATCCGATCAACTGGACGTTTTCAACGCACCTAACCCCTAACCCCTTCCCATAGTGGGAAGGGGAACAAGAATGAAGAGGGCATTCCCGTGCTTCTCCAAATCTGGTTCCCCTTCCCGCTCGGGAAGGGGTTAGGGGTTAGGTTGTCGAGATCACTTCACGAAAATTACGCCGAAGTGATTGTCCGTCACTTCGCCGGCGTCGCTCAGCGTGAAGTTCGACGTGATGTAGCCGCTGGCGCCGGCGAATTGGCCCTCGCCGCCGTCGACGCGCCACATCACGGCTCCCGACTTGAGCCCGGCCTCGGGGCTATCGCCAAGATAGCCATGCTCGACGGTGCTGAATCGCAAACGATTGTTGCCGTCGCCAAAGCGGATAGTTCCCTTTTCAGTAAATGACGTCTCGCCGGTGATAGTCACCTCCGATTCGAACTCTGCCTTGCCGCCAGCGGTCGGCTCGATCTTGCCGTGCACACCCTGCGCATCGACCACAGAGGTAACGGTGCTGCTCGGCGAACTCGTCGATGCTTTCATCACGTTCGCAGACGGACCCGGTCCGGCCTTACCTTTGAATTGCATGGCGTAGATTATCTGCTTCATCGTTCGATCTCCTCTCGACAGCTTCGCGCGCCCCACTCTACCTCAACCCGGCCTGCTCGTTCTAATGCCCGTCACTCGTTTCGACATCCGTTCCTTCGATAACCGATAGTCATCTTCTGCACACTTTCTGACAATAAATTCATAGACTCGTGTTGAACTAAATTATTAACTGCTGCTGTGGGGCGTACATCGGGGGCAGTTCTTCTCTTGGCGTTGGCGATTGCGCTTGCGGGTTGCAATGGCGGCGGATCTGAACGCGCCGGCCACGACCTCCACAGGGCATCGTGCACTTCGTTCCCAACTCGCACGCGTTCTGGAGCGATCCCGCGAACTGGACGACCAGCTTCGGCCCCGCCTACGCCGATATCACGCTTGCGTCGAGCAACTTCGTACCGTGCCGCGGCGGACCGTTCGCGCTCTGCTACTACTCGGGACCCAGTTCGGGCGCCGAAGATCTCTCGTGCACGCTGAGCGCCGACGGCAATTACGCCAACTGCAATTGCTTCGACATTCCGTACGGCGTGTACTTCGTCGATATCAACGCGATCCTTAATCACGCGGTATACGAAAAAACCGTCGCGCAATGCGGCGGCGGACGGCAGCTTGTGCGCGACGCTGAACTCGGCGCCGGTATGCGCAAACGTGAATCAGGGAAATCTGATGCCCGGGCTCGAACGTGTACTCCACCTTCAGCTTCGATTGCGTCGCCGAGAACGGACTCGGCCTGACCAATTGTCCGGCAGCGCCGTATGCCGGATGCATGACGGCGCCATGCTTCAAAACTGCTCAGACAGGAATCGTCCAATGCTCGTGTCCGGTATACAACGGGCCTTACCAGGTGGGCCAAAACGATCAAGCGTGCACACTCGGCGACGGACTGACGTGGTCGGCGGCGTACGCTCCGCCTGCGACACCGACGCCAACACCCGCCGCCATGTCCGCGGATGCATATAAGATGATGTCCGCCATCTCAGCGGCGATTCCCGCCGCGGTTCCCAGTCCTCCAGCATGTCTGCCCGATGCGCCCGGCGGCCTGGGATGCCCGCTGTACGTACCCGGAGTCACGATGATCCCGCCCGACAGCGGCGTCGATTGCGCCAAGGTCTGCGACGAGTATCACAGTTGCGTGCAACCGAAGGGCGCGCAGGCCGGCTTCACCTGCGACGCCACGCTATGCACCGACGAATGCAACGACCGCGACCTGGTCAGCGTCGCGTGTCAGGGGCTGGCGGGATGCGATATTTCAGAGATAGTTAAAGTAGAAACGGCCGCGGACTGTAGTTGCTGCGCCAGCCAGCTATGCGGATGCAATCCAGGCGCCGAAACCAACAAGGCGATCACGACACTGAATCAGCAGCAACGCGACCGAGGAATCACGCCTCAGTGCGACGTAAACGGCACGCTGTGCGGATCGCAACGTAGACTCACTGGTTGCCCACGGATCGTAGCTGCCGAAACTCCAGATATGCCCCTCGAGGTCGCGGCAAGTGTAACCCTTGCCGCCGTAGTCCTCTTCCTGGACGTCTCTCAGCATCACAGCGCCACTGGCTTTGGCGCGCGCGTAATGCGCGTCGCAATCGGCGACGACTACATACGCACTCTGCGTCTCGCAGCCTTCAATTTCGTCGGGATGCTTCATCAAGCGGCCGAACATTCCGCCACCGACCGACGACAGCATGATCATCCCGTTGCCAAACGTGAGCTGCGCATGAGCGATCCCGCCATCCTTATCGGGCACCACCAGATGCTTCTCGAAGCCAAAGGCCTTGCACAGCCATTCGATGGCCGCCGGCGCATTTCGATACCTCATGCCCGGAACAATTGTCGCGTGCCTGTTGTGAGTGTCCATCGCCGCAACCTCCTGTGATCGCTTTCTGAATAGGTAAACCTCAACGCCGCGGAAAAGGTTACGACCACATAGAGGGACGAATTCCCGCATCTTTCTTAATACTAAGGTGCAGGGCTTAGCCCTGCCGCGCGGAAGCGTGAAACCCCGCGGAGGGTTTCACATTCAATCAAGTGGATCGTTCTCGACGCGGCCGCGCGTCAGGAACGCCGATCCCATCGCGGCGAACTTGCGCTCGCGCGCGCGACGCAACTCCTGCGGCTTCAGCTTGACGAGGCGCTCCAGGTGACGGGCGAGCGCCGCGCCTATCAGATGAGCCGCTTCGGCTGGCGCCGTATGCGCACCGCCGGCGGGCTCGGACACGATCTCGTCGATAATTCCCAGCTCCAGTAAATCGGGTGCCGACAATTTCAGCGCCGACGCTGCCGCCGCGACGTTCTCTTCACCGCCCGCGCGCCATAGAATCGCCGCGCATCCTTCCGGCGTGATCACCGAGTAGCACGCGTTCTCCTGCATCAGGATTGTGTTCGCCACGCCGAGCGCCAGCGCGCCGCCTGAGCCGCCTTCGCCGATCACGCACGCGACGATCGGCACCGTCGCGCCGCGCCATCAGTTCCAGGTTGTGCGCGATCGCCTCGGTCTGCCCGCGCTCCTCCGCGCCGACGCCCGACTCGGCGCCCTGGGTGTCGATCAGCGTGATTATCGGCAGCCCGAAACGCTCCGCCAGCTCGTAAACGCGCATCGCCTTGCGATAGCCCTCGGGATGCGGCTTGCCGAAATTGCGCTTGATTCTTTCGGCGGTCGAGCGTCCCCGCTGATGTCCCACTACGGCGACTGCGCGATGTCCGAAATAGGCGAGGCCCGCAACGATCGCACCGTCGTCGGCGAAGTGCCGGTCGCCGTGAATCTCGATAAAATCACGCATCAGCAAGTCGATGTAATCGAGAGTCTGCGGCCGGTTGGCATGCCGCGCGAGGCGCACCCGCTCGATCGCACTGAGCGGCTCCGCGCCGGGCAAGTCGGTCGTCGCGACGCCGTTGCCGCGGTTCTTGCCGCCGCGCGCCTTATGTCCGTTGTGATTACCTTTCAACTTTTATCCACGCCTGAAAAATTTCCCGAACAACGCAAGAGCATCCTGAGCGCCGCGCTCCGGGTCAAGCCAAACGATTTCGGGCTCGCGGCGAAACCACGTAAGTTGCCGCTTGGCCAGCCGCCGTGATTCCTGCTTGGCCTGCGCGATTGCGTCGTCGAGCGCGATCTCGCCCCGCAGATACGCCGCGATCTGTTTATAGCCGATCGTACTGAGCGGCGGCTTCTCGGGCGAGTATCCCGCCGTCGACGAGCGCTCGCACTTCCTCGACCAGACCCGCCGCGACCATCGCGTCAAAGCGGGTGTCGATCGCGTCGTAAAGTTTTTTCCGATCGACTTCGACGCCGACCGTCAGAGTATCGTAGCCGTTGTCGGCGAACCGATGCCGCAGTTGATGCGCCGAGATGGTTTCGCCGGTCAGCTCGAAGACTTCCAGCGCCCGCACGATTCGGTAAAGGTCGTTGACCCCGATTCGATTCGCCGCGTCGGGATCGATCTCGCGCAACGTCTGATGTAGATGCGCGACGCCCTGCTCCGCCGCGATTTTCGCCAATCGGTCGCGAATTTCCGGCGACGCGGCGGGCCCGCGAAAGATTCCGCCGCGGACAACGCGCAGATAGAGGCCGCTGCCGCCGACCACCAGCGGATTTCGCCCGCGCGCCGCGATATCCTCGATAGCAGTGCGCGCGAGCTGCGCGAATTCAGCCACGTCGAGCGACTCGTCGGGATTGCGCACGTCTATAAGATGATGCGGTACGCGCGCGCGATCTTCAGCCGAGGGTTTCGCCGTGCCGAGATCCATCCCGCGATAGAACTGGCGCGAGTCGGCGTTGACTATCTCGCAGTTCGAGCGCTCCGCCACCGCCATCGCGAGCGCGGATTTGCCGGCGCCGGTTGGTCCGACGATGAAGCCGACCGCGACTCTCGCGGGTCCCACCGACGCGCCGGATTCAGCCACTGAAAGACTCATCGGCGGAACATTCGTTCGATTTGGCCGCGTCCGAACTGAATATGCACCGGGCGTCCGTGCGGGCAGTTGGTTTTGAACTCAGTGCGATCAAGGTCGGCGAGCAGCGAATGGATTTCCGCAAGCTCGAGCACGCGCCCGACCCGCACCGAGCCGTGACAGGCAAGTTGCTTCAGCCAATTCTCGAACGCGGCCTCGCCGCCGCCGCGAAAGCCCGCATCGCCCATGCTCTCGATCATGTCTGTCAGCAGCTTCGCGCCGCCTTCGGGCCCGAACACGGCAGGCGCGCCTTTGAGGAGCAAGGTGGTTGGTCCGAACGGCTCGACCTCGAAGCCCATCGAGCGGATTTCAGTGAGCGCTGCGTGGACTATGGTGGCGCGGGCGGGGTTCAGCTCGATCGAAACCGGCGCCAGCATCACCTGCATTCGAATCCCGCCGTCGCGGAGCTCGCGGCGCAGCTTCTCGAAGGTGACGCGCTCGTGCGCTGCGTGCTGATCGATCAGGAGCAGCCCGTCCTCGTTTTCGAGCGCGATATAACCGGCGAAGATTTGGCCGATGACGCGGAGCTGCGAATACATTGGGATCGCCGCGGCCGGCGCGGTGGGAGCGACTGCCGCGTGCGTCGCGATCGTACGCGAGGGTGAGCGGGCGCTGGAAACTGGTATCGGCTGGGCGCGTCGGGCACCAGGCGCAGCGGCGAGTCGCTGCGCATGCTCGGAGCTCGATCATCGGCGATCCTGGGCGCGATCTTGGGCGGCCTTTGACGACATTGTGATGAGTCCCATCGCGGCGTCGTCGGTGGCGGTAGATGGCGCGGCGACGGAAGTTGCTGCGGATGCGCTTTCGGTCTGGTCCGCCAGCCGGTCGCGGATCGCGTGATACACAACGTCGAAGACCGCGCCGCCGTTGCGGAAGCGCACCTCGGTCTTCATCGGATGCACGTTGACGTCAACGTCCTCGGGCCGGATGTCGACGAACAACAGCGTCGCCGGATGTCGGCCGCGCGGGATCAGCGTCTGGTAGGCCTGCTCGACCGCGCGTATCAGCATCCGGTCGCGCACCGCGCGGCCGTTGACGAAAGTGAAAAGCATCCTGCCCGTGGCGAACGACTCCTGGCTGGACGCGGCCAGTCCTTGCGCGCGAATTCCCGGGCGGTCGAGATCGAACGCCAGCATCCTGGTCGCGATCTTCTGACCGAACACCTGGCGGAATCGCTCGAGCACCGAGTTGGCGCGCGGCAAATCGAAAGCCACGCGACCGTCGGAGGTCAGACGGAACGCGATGTGATGATTGGCGAGCGCGACGCGCTGGAACGATTCGGCGATCGCGCCCTGCTCGGTAGCCAGCGTCTTCAGGAACTTCAGGCGCGCCGGGGTATTGAAGAAAAGCTGGCGGACTTCGATTCGCGTGCCCGCCGCCATCGCGCAGGTGCGGGTATCCTCGATATTGCCGGCTTCGGCTGTGAGCTCGACACCGTTGTCGTCGGCGGCGCGACGGGTTTGCATCCGCAGATGCGACACGCTGGCGATCGAGGCGAGCGCCTCGCCGCGAAACCCGAGCGTGCGAATCGCGGTCAGGTCGGCGGCGCTGCGAATCTTTGAAGTCGCATGACGGCGCAGCGACAGGATTGCGTCGGCGCGGGTCATGCCGGAGCCGTCGTCGGCGACTGCGATCAGCGCCGATCCGCCGCCGAGGATCTCGACGCTCACCGAGCGCGCGCCCGCATCGAGCGAGTTCTCGACCAGCTCCTTGACCGCGGAGGCCGGGCGCTCGACGACTTCGCCGGCCGCAATCTGGCTGGCGACCTGCTCGGGCAGGATATGGACGATGTGGTCGGACATTTTTACCGGACGACTTAACTGGACATTGTAGCTTTCGGACTGGATAACTGGATACTCAAGCAAGCCGCCAGCGGGGGCCAGGGATTGAATTTCACGGGTTGAAGATCGCGGTGGGTTTTGAAAAGCTCTCGGCGCGGCGATTTCACTTTTTCAGTTTAACTGCATCACTCAAGCGATGAAAAAAATTACGGCAATGCTGCTCGGAGCGGCGATTTTTGTGGCCGCGGCCGCGGCGGGTGCTTTTGCGGATCAAATTAAAATCGGGGTCGGCGTGATCGGACCGATCTCGCCGCAGACCGAGGCCGATATCGATCAGATCGTCGGCAAGCTGCCCAACGTGAGGGCGGTGCCGATTCAGCCGCCGGGCGGGGTCGATGCGTGCGTCAAGCGATTTGTCGCGGGCGATCCCGAAGATCGGCTCGACGCGGTGATGATCGTCAGCCTGCCGACCGAGTCGTTTCAATCGGAGCGCAGCTCGAACGAGGCGAAATTCACCGGCGCTTATGAAATCTGGACGCTGAATCTATCGACGCTGGCCGAGGACCGCCATCGCTTTACCTTCACCGACAGCGAGACGGTGGTTACTGGCCTGACCGCGTTCCTCTCACTGCCGGCGCAGGCGTTTGCCGAACGCGCGACCGGCAAGAAACTTATCTCGAGCGATCAGTGGCAGGCGTTCGAGGCGGTGCAGACGCGCGTCGAGGCGAAGCTGGTCGCGGCGACCAAGCTGTATCTCGCGACCGCGTCGATTCGCGACACCACATCGCTCCAGCCGCTCGAGACCGCGAAGGCCCTGCTCGATCGCGGCGACGGCGAGGATGCAATGCTGGTGTTCAAGTCGGCGGGGATTAACAATCCGGACGTGCAACGGATGATCGCGGCCGCGCAGGGCCAGTTGCGGCGCAGTGCGGCGAACGCGCTGCTGGGACGTACGCTCGGAGCGATGGCGGGCGGGAATCCGGGCGCGGCGCGCGTCATCCTGGCGGACTATGAGAAGGCGCCGTCGGCTGAGGCTTCGCGCGCGGATTCGATTCGGCGGGTGCTCGCCGGCATGCCCGAGCAGTCCATCGGACTCGATCTACGACGGCGTTATCAAAAGCGACGTGCCCACGCTCGACCATCAGGCGTTCGTCGCGATGATCAAGCAGCTGTTCAGCGAGCAGACGGGATCTTTGCCCAACGACGTGATCGTTAGCGCCAAGGACCTCACGGTCGAGGACAAAGACGCGCCGAAGGGGCTGAAGCTACAGCTGGACAGCTTACGCGGGCGCGCTCGGGCGGAGCGCGTGGCTGATGAGTCTCAAGTGCGGATGCGACGCGAATGCGGTGCTGACGGGCGAGGCGGTCGGCGATGCGTTGCTGAAGGCGAAGTTCTCACCCTCTTTCACGCGGCCGCAGGTCGGGCTACCTTAGACAGATCAATCTGACTCCCAACGGAAGACTCATGAGACATTGCGCATACTGCAAGAAGCAGCCGTCAGTCGGCAACAACGTCAGTCACGCCAACAACAAGACCAAGCGGCGGTGGAATCCCAACCTGCAGGAAGTGCGCGCCGAGATAAACGGCAACGTACGGCGAATCCTGGTCTGCACGCGATGTATCCGCGTCGGGCAAGGTCAAGAAGAGCGCGTGAGGAAAGTCACTAATCTAATGTGAAACCCTCCGCGGGTTTCACGCTTCCGCGGCAGGGGTGACCCCTGCACCCAGTACTAATCGCAAAATGGCGAGGACGCCATTTTGCTCTAAGGTTCTTTTCCTGTCGCTTCTTTCTTGTGTCATCCCGTTTCACAACAACGCTTCCAGTTTTTCCGGGGGGCGGGCGATTATTGCGCGCTTGCCGCGAATCACGATTGGGCGCTGCATCAGTTCGGGATGCTTGAGCAGGAGCGCGACGACCGACTTCTTGTCGGCGTAGTCACTGGGGTTCAGGCCGAGTTCCTTGAAGCGCTTGTCCTTGCGGACCAGGTCGGCGACCGAACCGTCGAGCATGTCGATGATTTTCTCGAGCCGCTCGCGAGTCGGATGATCTTTCAGATATTCGATGATGTCGAACTCGACATCGCGCGCGCGGAGAAGCTCCAGCGCGCCGCGCGAGTTGCCTCATCCGGGATTGTGGAAAAGGGTTATTCGTTCCATCGTGTCCTCGCCCGGATTTTTGGAAAGCATAGGCGATGCGTGGGCTTTGATGGAAATGGCCGGAGCGGCTACAATCTCATCCGGCGCGAAACCCTATCACCATGGAGTCGTCGTGAAGAACAAATCCAATCGCAAATCGGGCCGCATTGTTCGCTTCGCGGCGGCTGCTCTATCGGTGGCAATCGGGGCGGGTCTCGGCAGTGGGAGCGCGGATTGCGGGTGCGGCAAACGTAAGCGGTCTGATGTCGTATCGCGACGGGAAACCGGCTGACAAACGCCAGCTTCATTATGAGAATCGCGTTACCAGCGATATTTTCGTCGCGCCGACCAAGCCCGACGGATCTTTCACGGCGGATCTGCCGCCGGGATTTTACGATCTTCGCGCCGAGCGCGGACTCATTCTCGCCAGTAAGATTCGCGTCGATAGCGACGACGTCAACGTCGGCCATGTCGTCGAGCCGGCGCCGCTGGATGTACGGCGGCTGTTCGAGCGTCAAGGCGTGGCGGAGACGATTGTCGAGAGTCCGGCGCCTGCGACTTCGAACGTGATTTCGGGACGTCCGCTCGAGGCGATGAAATATGGGCACGAGGCGCTGGCTCCATTCGGCGCGCCGGTGGGCACGCCGGCGCCGCAGATCGACACCGCTGGGCGAGGCTACTCCGGTTGCGGTAGCATCGCCGGGCGCGATGGAATCACCGGGTATGGGGGGCTACTGAGAGGACTCGATCAAATCCACGAACCTTCTCGGGCTCAAAATCCGTATCCGCTGGAACGAACCCAGATCGCGCAGATGCCAATCTCCACTGACGATGATCGACGCCTTTGCGGCCAGCGCACATTCCAACACGCGATTGTCCGGCTCGTCCTTTTCAATCACAGTAACTCGCTCGACCGGACGAACCTCCTTCGCAAATTCGGCTATCGCCATAAGCGCGTCGCGCGTTCGATTCGGCGGCCATTGGAATTTTCCATTCAGAACACCTTCGATCTCTTGCAGTATTGGCTTCGAGACGAACATGGCGATCACCCCTCTTCGGGCCAGTGCGAGCACTTGATCGGGCACGCCACCGAAGTTGAGGGCTGAGATATAGACGTTGGTGTCGGCGACAACCCTGAGCACTCAGCGTTCCGCTCGGTATTCCTGCAAGAGCCGCTCGACGTCCGATTCCTTGAGTGCCAGCTTACGTGTCTGGGAGCGGCCAAACTCTTGAAGTTCCCGCCAACGACTGTCCGCCAGGTAGCGCCTTAAAGCCTCCCTGAATAGTTCGCTCTTGGTCCGCCCTTCCCGTCGCGCGAGACGCTCAGCCTCGCGCAACAGCTTTGGTGGAAGCGACAAAGATGTAACCTTGCTGGTCCGCACAGTAATACTTGTTATTAAATCACGCCGACCAGAGCAACGGGAAGGATGGGCGCCTTGGGCCTCCGTACTCGTTTCACGCTACCAATCTAATGGGTGGTTCGTTCTACGAATTCGAGGCGGTTACCCCAGGGGTCGCGGACGAAGAAGCGATCCTGGCCGGGGAATCGGTTGCCCGCGATTATCTCTATGCCCGCGCTTTCCAGTCGATGGCGCAAGGCGTTGAGATTGGAGACGCGGAAGGCGGGGTGACGACGCGACTTCTTGTTGAATGACGACGCGTCATGCTCGGTGGTGAGATGCAGTTGCTGAACGCCGCATTGGAACCATGCGCCTGGGTTGCCGCTATCGGTGTTGGCGGGGCGATCGAGCGGTTCGAGGCCGAGCAGATCCTGGTAGAATGCGCGCGCCCGTGAGAGCGCGTCGTCGCCGGAATCGATGAGAAGGTTAACGTGATCGAGTCCGACAATCAGGCTCATCGACTATCCTCTTTGGGGTTCGCTTAGCCGATTAAATTTTTTTCCAGTGGATTGCCCGAGTCAATTGCCTTAAGCCGCGAACGGCGTGGCGGTCTGGCATTCAAATGCAGATCGGGTAGATCGAGCAGCGCTGGCTCGAAGATTACTTGGTTTTAGTGGCTGGAGTAGGCTGTCCACCGGGGCCGTTAAATGCTCCGGCTCCGGCCGCGATGCCCACGCCCACGCCGGCTGCCAAGCCCACTCCGAGCGCCCCCGCACCGAGTCCGCTCAACGCGCCGCCTTCCCAGAACGCGCCGCATCTGACTTCAGTGTGCTGACCCTTGTGGATGTCCTTGCACACGGGGGGATTTTCGGTATTGCAGACCTGCACCGTGCCGTCGTCGACGTCGACCTTGGTGGTCTTGCGGCATCCGTGGTGATCTTCCGTGTCGTAGTGTTCATTCCACTCGGTTCCGCGAACAGCTCCGATGGCGTTGGGCGTATTGACCTGGAAGGTCGTGGAAGTTCCGCGCATCGCGCCCAAAATGACCGTATGCAGGTCGCCGTTCAGCAGCCCGACCTTGCTCGGCGCCCCGACTCCATTGACCAGGACGCTCTCGTCGATGGTGATGGTCGAGGATGCGCCCAATTGTAGGGAACTATTGTCAACGAGGCCGATCGTCAGCGACGCATTCGCATCGGTCGTAAGCGAGTCGTGCAGCATGACGGGCAGATTCGGAACTGCGGCGATCGTCGCACCTTTGCGCTGAATGTTCGCTGTACCCTGAATTTGCGTGATAGTACCGACAGTACTTTGCGCATGGGCGGCCGGAGCGGCGGAAAATATCGCCAGAATGGCCAGCAATATAAACGAAGCAATCCTTGGAAATTTCATTTTATAGCTAATTCCGTCGCTGACTGTTTTGAGCGCGGCCAGTATGGCAGAACGTCATGTTTGACGAAAACGACTGGCGTGGCCGCAATAGATATATATCGCAAGCGTAGCAATATCTAGAGATGTTTGAGTGGGCGGTTACGAACTTTCTGCGCAGTCGGGTTATGCGCGCGGCTGATCGAGCATTGCAAAATTCAGGACTTTCAACGCAGTCGCGCGACGAAGCCCAGGTTGTCGGCGTAGTCGCAGCCGAGCAGGTTTACTATGACGGCTTTTGAAAGCAGGGACTTGAGCGACGCGACTGGCGACAATCGAGGAGCGGAAAATTCGATTCGATATCCGCTGACTGTGTAGCCGAGATTCGTCAGGTACGACCAGAGATCGCGCGCGTTGTAGCAATGCAGATGGGTCATGTCCCATCCGAGCGGGTCGCGGATGCATCGCGCGTTCGGAGTCTGCAGAACGAGCACGCCGCCAGGCGCGAGCAGGGCCGTCATTCTTTGGAGCAGGTCGAGCCCTTCAGGCAGTGGAAGATGCTCGATCACGTCGAGGCAAAGGATGGCGTCGTAGCTGCGCGTGACGGGATCGAGCGACGGGTAGGTGTGCGGATGCTCGATGCCGGGATCGACGGTCTCGTACAGTCCTGAATAGCCGGCAGCCTGGAACTTTCTCTGGATTCGCAAATCTCCGGCGCCCACGTCGAGCAGGCTGGCGGTACTCTTAATCGCCTCGAAGTAGATAGCCTCCACTTGCGAGAGGCCGTCGGTTTGCCACCATCGCACGACCGGAAAGTGCGGCGCCTCGACGACCAAGCTGCTTGCGATTCCAGAACGCAGCGTAGGTGTCGGTAGCTTTGATATCAGCGCGATCGTTCATAGACGGAAAAATACTCGCCCCGGCTGGTCTGCTTGAAAGAAGCCAGCGCGCGATGGGCCTCCGGGATGTCCGGATAGCTGTTGCAGAATGCAGCCGAAGTGTCGGCCGGAAGGACGATGATGTCGGCCGCGTCGATTCGCGCGATCTCGCGCTGAATTTCGACGGGAGGCATCAAGCCCTCGCAAAAGTAGGTGCCAACAGGTGGTTCGAATTGCGGATACATCAGTTCAGCCGCGCCTGCGTAGTGAAAGGCCGCAACTCGTCGGCCCTTGGACAGCGTCAGAATTCTGGTCCATTCATCCCGCATCTGGGGAAAGCTCCACAGATCGGCGGTAGCAGGCGATCTGCTCATGCTTCGCCAAAACGAAATCGAGCCGGCGACGATCGAATAGTAGGTGGCGATCGCGACAACGATGAGCGCGCAGAATGCGTAGCGGCGAAGCCGAAAGTCGAATGGCACAGCCGCCGCGCCGGCGATCAGGAGATAGGAGTAGGAGTTCCACGCCACTGGATTGCCGAATAGAAAGACGATGAACGCCAGATGCAACAGCGCGCATGAAAATACAATCTCGTCGCGGCGCGTCTCGATTGAATCCGAAGTGGTTCCGAGATTTTCCCAGACGCGCAGGCTAGCCGGGATCGATCCCCAAATCAGATAGACCGTCGCGACTGCCCACATTCCGATCACGCTGCCGGCGTAGTAATGCCAATTGGCGCCCACAGGACGCCAGAAGAGCGAGCCGGTGCCCGTGAAGAAGCCGAAATTCCGGGCACGATAGGTGGCGAGGCCACTGATCGGAAAAACGCTCAGCCACAGAACGCGCACTCCGAAAACAATCCCGAGGATCGCGCAGAGCGATATCCCGACAATTGCGGCGCGCTTGATTTCTATGAGCCATGCGGCGGGTACAAAGGTTCGCCGCCGATAAAGGCACAGGGCGATGAACATCAGCAACAAGGCTGAATAGACGTAGCCCATGGTCGGTTTCGCGAACACTGCGGCGGTCGTCAATGCGAGCGCATTTGCACGCGAGCCGCGAGCTTGCTCGGAAAGCGCGAGGCAAATCAGGACCGCCTCGAGGCCGTGGGAAAGGTTCCAATAGGTGGGCGTTACCGCGCGGCCGATCACCACGAAAAGAAAAATCAGTGGAAGCGGCCCGAACTCCAGGGCTCGCGCGGTTCTTGCGAGCGCGCAGGCCACACCGAGCTGGCATAGGACGGAGGCGGCCTGATAGCCGGCCGGCGTCAAGGAGATCGCGTGGAACCAGACCAGGTTGACGAGGAGGCTCAGCAGGCCGTACGGATAACCGAAATCGATGAGAGGCCGGTATCCATGCGAGACCAGGTAATTGATCGTAAGATTGCTGCCCGGATCGTTGAACGCATACGAACTGAAGTTCAGCAGTTGAGGCAGCTCGAAGAGATCCCAGAGCAGGACAACGGCCGACAAACCGAGCGCGAGCGGTATCCATCCCGAATTGGACGCAGGGTGAGATGATTCGACGTGATCGGTCAACTTGATCTATCAAGAAAACACTCGCCTGCGGAGGAAGGCTGAGTCAATCGCGCGAGGTCCGCAGGGCTTGCTGCGCTTGCTGCGAGAGACGCGCATCGTCGTTGATAGCAGCCCGTGCTTGATCGCGCTCGAGCGGCGGGACAACGGAACGAATCTGGTTGGTCTCTTCCCCGGTCAAAACGCTTCGGTAGAGATCGAGCGTGTGAGCGGCCATCTTAGCGATTCCGAATTCCTTGATTACGCGATCGCGCGCCGCGCGGCCCAATTTTTCGCGCAACACCGGATCGTCGAACAATCGATTCAGCGCCGCCGCAAACTCATCGGGATTCTCCGGTGCGAACGGTGAAGCCCGTGATGCCGTCCGGCGACACGTAAGGAACTCCGGAATCGATGCGAGTGTTTACCACCGGAAGGCCACACGCCATCGCCTCCAACTGAACGATACCGAAGGCCTCGCTGCGCTCGCACGACGGCAGCGCGAACACGTCGGAGGCGTGAAAGTAGTTGATGAGATTGTCGTCAACGTTACCGAGAAAACTGACGCGGTCGAACAGCCCGGCGCTTGCTGCTTCGCGCTCCAGGTCAGCGCGCAACGGACCGTCGCCGATAATCACCAACCTGGCGTCAACCTTGGCCATCGCGCGGATGAGAAATTTTATTCCCTTGTAGGAGACCAACCGGCCGACCGATAGAACCACCCTGGAGCCGAAGCGCCGGCGCAGTTCGCGGACTACAGAATTGTCGACGCGAGCGTCGTCGAATTGCCCAGCGTCAATTCCAAACGGGATCAGATGGCATCGATCGGCATGCTCCCTCAGGACCGGCGAACTGGCGATGTAAGCGGGCGAGCTTGCGACAATCGCGGCACATCGGTTGAGCAGCAATCGCTCGAGCGGTTTGATAGAGGCGGACTAATCGGCGCTGGCGCACGATGTCGCTATGCCAGGTGATCACGACTGCGCCGGCAGGGCGCGCGAGCAGGCATGCAATCGCGGCGGCCGGATTGGGCAGATGCAGATGCACGATATCCGCCTTCTCGCGGCGAATGCTGTTAATCATCGTCGGGCATATCGGCGCCGACGCCAGCGTCATCACGCATGGCAGCCGGAGAACGTCGATGCCGTCGATACTCTCGTGCTTACGACGCAAACTATCGTTCGCGACGATCACTTTCAGATCGACGGACTTCCGCAGAAGCGAGCACAAGTCCCGCACGATGCGACTCGATGCCGCCGCGGATCGGCGCAAAGTACTTTCCGATCTGCAGTACGCGGAGCCGATTTCCGTTGGAGGTCATCGAGTCTAAGCCTACCACGTCATCCGCGCGCGAGACTGGGTTGACTCGCCGTTAAATCGCGATAGCGGCGAACAAACGAACCAGACCTGGCTGGCAAACCATTTGCCGACGCCGTCGAGCGGCGAGAAGTGGATTTTCCTGATCGGAACCGGCGCCGGATCTTCGACTCGAGCGCACGCCAATTGAATCCCTTGTGACCGTGGTACTTGTGCTCAATGTTCGGCGCGATCGAGGTGCTGTAAATCGGGCGCTCGATCTGGGTACGCTCGCTCAGCCATCAGCATCGTCCTGAATTCCGCGAAGCTGTATTTCTCGCGATGCTCGTAGTCGCCCAGCCGCTGCCACGCGGCGATTGAGCGAACCAGCTGCTTGACCGCCAGCGCCGGTCCGATTTCGACCGGGACGCTGATTATCACAGTGCCGGTTCGGGAAACCGTTCGCGCGAAATCGTCGAGCGCAGACTTCCACCGCGCTGTCCAGGCAATGCTCGAGCACCTCGGTGCAGAGAACGACATCGTAGGCACCGGCATATTCGGGACGGGCGAGGTCGCTGGTCACGACGAAGTTGAGTCGTGGGAAGACTTTGAAGACGCGTTTGGCACTCCTCGACGCGCGCGCGATCGATCTCGACGCCGGTAGCCCGCGGGAAGAGATCGTGAATCATCGCGAGAAAGGTTCCGTCGCCGCATCCGTAGTCGAGCAACCTTCCGCCGGCGTACGGTTCCACCATGCGGCGGGCCATTTCGAATCGGCTGCGATGGCTCCATTGAAGAATCCGGTTGCGCGAGAAGAGCTGCTTGCGGGCGTAGTGGCCGGTTTGCAGGCAGTGGTCGAGTGATTCCTTGGGCATCGAAGATTGTCTCCGGCGAATCAGGCGGCGAGACGCCGGCGGTCCGCAAGGTTCGCGATAGTAGGAGCGGTATTGCTGCGCGACTGCGGCGACTGAATATGGCTTGCACCCGCTGGAATCCGCGCCGAGCCATGTCGGCGCGAAGTTCCGCGCTGCCAATCACTTCGACGATCGCCTTGGCCCATGCCTGCGGCGTCATTCTCGGGCAGGACTCTTGCCGGCGTCTGCGATGACGTATGGTATCTCGCCCGAGTCGCTGCCGAGCACCGGGACGCCGCATGCGAAAGCCTCGATCACCATGCGGCCGAACTGCTCGCGCCATCGAGGACCAGTTTGACTTGGAGCAACAAGTGCGTCGGCTGCGCCCAGATATGCCGGTACGTCGCGATGTGGAACGAGTCGGATCTGCACGCGACCGCTCCAGCCGCGAGCCGCGGCCCAGTTGCGAAGTTCGGTTTCCATCGGACCGACGCCCATGACGAGCAAGCTCCAGGGAGTCGAGCTGCCGACCGTGTCGAGCGCGCGCATCATTAGATCGATTCCCTTCGCGCGAGTCAGCCTGCCGACATAGACGACAATCGGAGGAACCAGTCCGAGCTGCTGCGCGACGGTTTGCTTGCGATCCGGGGCAAGCGGTTTGAAAGCATTGAGATCGACCGCCAGAGTCATGATGCGTCCCTTCTCCGCGGGATAGCCGCGTCTGACCCTCGACTCGAATACCAGCTTTCCGCCGGCAATCCATCCTTGCGCGCGGTCGAGCGCGGTGCGTTCGAAGTGAGAAAAAGGGAACGGATAGCGCTTGTCGATATTCTGCGCGGTGCGAAAGCAGAACGCAGCGTTGGACTTGGCCATCGCCCGCGCGATTTGATAGCCGGCGTAAATGTAAGGCTCCTCCCAGGCATGAACGACATCGAAGTTGCCGTCTGCGACCAGGTTCCGAAGACCGCGAGCGTCATAGGCGAATACTTGCGTCCATTGGGTAAGCCGCGCCGGCAGTGCCTTGAGCTCGAGGCTGGAATCCGGTGGTTCCGGCTGCAACGCGATCCTGCCGAGACCACTGCGGAAGGCGAAAGGGGCGGCCACGGTAACTTCGAGCTGAGAATCGCGGGCGACTTCCCGAATCAGCGCGCGATTCTCCGCGACCACGTAGGAATGGCCAATGGTCAGTACGCGAATGCGATCGGTTGACGGGAATTCAGGCACGCGACGATTTGCTGTCCAGCACGCTTTTGACCTTCGAGCAGATGAACTCCACGTCCTGACGGTTGAGTTTGACGCCGCATGGCAGACTGAGGCCGCGGCGCGACAGTTCTTCGGCAATCGGGAAACGACCGCCGGAATCATACTTTCGCGTTGGCGGCAGTGTGTGCAGCGGTTTGAAGAAGGGACGCGAATCGATCCCGCCGGAGCGCAGCTCAGTCATCATAGCAGCCGGATCGAGACGGCTGGGCAGAAGCGCGCAGACCATCCAGAAGGAACTCTCGGCCCATGGCATCGTCGGGTTGAGTTTCAAATCCTCGCGGTCGCCGAGAAATTCGCGGTACCAATTCATGATCTGACGCTTGCGCGCGATCAACTCCGGCGCGCGCCTGAGCTGCGCAAGTCCCAGCGCCGCCTGCAGATTGGTAATTCGGTAGTTGTAGCCAATCTCGGAATGGTAGTAGCGCGTCTCGGGACGCATCGCGTGATCGTGCAGAAAGTTGGCGCGATCGGCCAGCGCAGAGTCGTTGGTCACCAGCATCCCGCCCTCGCCGCTGGTGATCAGCTTGTTGCCGTAGAAAGAAAAAATACCGGCGCTGCCGAGGCCGCCCGTCATCCGCCCCTTGTAGGTCGCGCCGTGAGACTCAGCGGCGTCCTCGATAACGATCAGGTTGTGACGCGATGCCGAATCCAGGATCGGATCCATGTCGGCCGGATGCCCATAAAGATGAACTGGAATGATCGCGCGCGTGCGCGGCGTGATAGCGCGCTCGACTGCTGGCCGGATTCGAGGCACCAGGTATGCGGCTCGGAGTCCACGAACACCGGCACCGCGCCGGCATAGATGACGGCGCTCGCAGTCGCGATAAAGGTGAGAGTGGGCACGATGACTTCGTCGCCCGGGCCGATTCCAAGCGCCGCGAGCGTAAGATGAAGCGCGACGGTGCCATTGGCGGTACTGACGGCGTGGCGCGTGCGGCAGAACTCGGCGAAGCCGCGCTCGAACTCCTCGACGTAGCGTCCGAGCGACGAGACCCATCCCGAGCGCACCGCGTCCGTAACGTACTCGATCTCGAGTTCACCGATGTCGGGTTCGGCGATCGGGTAGAATTTCCGTACGTCTTTTCTCAGCCAATCTTTTTCAGCCTCAGTTGTTCCGCTTGCGTCAAATCGTCGAGCAAACGGCCGGTCTTGCCGCGAAAGCCATCGTAACTGAATTCTGCTTCGATTCGCGCGCGCGCCGCGAGACCCATCCGGCTGCGATTTTCGTCGTCGAGCAGAATTGTCGTTATCGCGTTGCGCATCGCGGCCGGATCGCGCGGCGAAACGATGCGTCCGTTTTCGCCGTCGATCACCGCCTCCTGCGAACCGTCTTCGTTGCCGACCACGATAGGCTTGCCGCATGCTGCTGCCTCGAGCGGCGTCAACGGCACGCCTTCACCCTTGCCATTCCCGCGTTCGCTCACCAGCGAGAACATATCGCCGAGATTGTACACATCGGGGAGCATCGCTTCCGGCACCGAGCCGAGGAAAAACGCCTTGCGCTCGAGGCCCATCTCTCGCGCGCGACGCTGGAGCCTTTCGCGATCGCCGCCGTCGCCGGCGAAGATGCCGATCACGTTTGGATTTTCCTTGAACGCCGCGAGCGCATCGAGCAATCGATCGTAACCTTTATACCTGGTCGCCTCTTCCATCCTGCCGAGAGTGAGCACGTAGCGATAGGTGGGACCGATGGGGATCCCAAATTGCTGGAGCAGATCTGTGCGGCGCGGCTGAGGATGGAAACGCGACAAATCGACGCAGTCCCAAATCACGCGGACGCGTTCGGGCTTGATTCCGTAGTCATCGACGACAAACTTGCGCGAGAAGTGGCAGTCCGAAACAACGGCGTCGGCCCTCGACAGCAAGCGTCGATAAGCCCACTGCCCGCGACTCCATAGCTCGCGCCCATAAACGTTGGCGACCAATCGCGCACCAAGCGCGGCGATTCGCGCCGTCCACGCACTGGGGAGCAATCGAATATGACTCGACCACACGACGTCGGGACGCATCGCGAAGGCGCGGTTCGCGCCGCTGGCGAGGTATGCGCTTTCACCGCGGAGTCCGAGGCCGTGCCCCTGGTAATCGACCTGAAAGGGATCCTCGAAGTCGTTTGGCCCCGGCGGGAAGAGCGACATGACATTCACGTTTTCAGTACCGACGATTTCCCGCAGTGCGCGAACCTGGTAGCGGCAGTATCGCGAGATTCCGCCTTTGTCGAAAACTCCGATCCCGAGATACAGAATCCGCAAAGTGTGGTGTCCGACGGGCGAGCTATGCTTCCAGGGTCATGATGCAGTTTTGCAGCCGGACGGGATCGCGAACCGTGGGTGCGCGCCGAACGTATCCCGACGATTCGAGCAGCGCTACCGGATCGCCGCCCGCGGTGGCGCGCCATCCGGGGTTATCCTCCATGATGAAAAATCGCGGGTACAATTCGCGTCCAACTTCAGCCAGGTAGCGCTCGAGCACGCGATATTCGGATCCGCAAATGTCGATCCACGCGCCGTCAACCTTGCGAATCTGCTGATCGCGCACGATGGCTTCCAGAGGCCGCCCCATGATACTTCACCCCGTCGATCGAGTCCGACAACAGCGAACTTGCAGCGCGACTGCCGTTCGGTGCATCTCCAAGATGCATCGTGCCTTCGCGATCCGACACGCCCAGATTGAGCGCCGTCACATTGCGGACGCCGTTGAGCCGAATGTTGTAATCGAGCCATTCGAAGCTGACGGGATTCGCCTCGATCGCCACCACCGAGCCGCCGTCGCCGACCAGCGCCGATACAATCAGTGACGAGAACCCCACGTGCGCGCCGATATCGAGAAATACATCTCCGGGGCGAAGGTTGCGGACAAGAAACGCAACCTCGGCCGAGTCCCACAGTTGCGGCGCGAACAGCAAGCCACCCTCGACCCAATCCGCCGGCTCAAGGCTCATCCTGAAGTCGCGAACTGGAACCGTAGCGCGCGTGCGAGGCTTGCGCAGGTACGTTCGTTGAGCGAAGCGGGCGAGCCGAATCGCTCCTCTGACTCGCGGCAGCTTTCGCGTGATGAACAGCCAGCTTCGCAGTTCGGAATCAATCATCGGCGCGGAGACTCCGTTGTACATCGCACGGCTCCGCGTTACACGGTTCCGTTGAACGATGCGCGCAGCGCGGCGACCGCATGTCTGATATCGAAACATCGATCGTAAAGGTCGCGCGCCGCAGCTCCCAGTCGCTGCTGTTCTTCGGTGTCGCCGATCAATCGATGAAGCATCGACGCCATCGCCGGAAGGTCGTTGGCCGGCGCCAAGCGCTACCGCGCGCGACTCATTCCACAGCGGTTCGGTCAGGTGTCCCGAGGTGGTCATGACGGCACGTCCATGTTCCAGCGCGGCCATGCAACTGGTCCTGCGCGTAGAGACGCCGTCGGGATAGTATTGGACCATCAGATCGCATGCGGCTATCGAGCGCGATAAGTCCGCCGGTGCGAGCGCGCCGGTCGCATGCAGTCGGCTGGCGAGCGAAGGATGTTGATCGATCATTCGCGCGCGAAATTCCGTTCCACCCTTGCCAATCAGAAGCACCGCGAGTTCTGTGTCCTGCGCCAAACCAGCGACGAGCAATGCCGTAGTGCCGTCGGCGTAAACCGATCCATAGCCGCCGAAGTGTCCCGCAATCTTGCCGCCGTTCGGCGCGACGCGCCTCCGGATCGCGTTTGCGCCGGCTTCGTCTTCGACCAGCGGAACGTTGCTGAAGGTTGGGATGGATTGGATTGGCTGCCGCGTATGGCTAATCGAGCGCAAGATCGGTTCCCACGCGGAGGTCGTCACGAAAATTCGCCGCGCGGATCGCGCCAGTATCGCGGCCATCGCGCGCGTTACGACGCCGAGTAAGTTGTGCCGCATCGGCTGATCGCGTGTCATCGGGTACGCGACTTCATGGAACATCACGCCGAGCCGATCGCGCTGCCGCGACGCCAGCCAGAGGCACAGCGGTACATTCATTGCCTTCCAGCCGAAAGCGTGCGGCACGTACTGCACGAGGATCTGTGAATCCTGAGATCGATCGATTCCGCGATCCATTGCGAGTATCGAGCGCGGCCCGAAGTTGTCGGGCAAGCGATGTACGCGAATTGGGCCGGCGTCGTTGGCCGAACTGGAATTCGGCGGCGCCCAGACGTGAACTTCGTCACCGCATCGCGACAACGCTTCGCCGAGCTGTGCGGTGTAGTCGCCGACGCCGCCGATGTCGGGCGGATACTCACCGGTTATCAGATGCCATATCAAAGGTGGACCGCTACGCGATTTTAGAAACCGGAACCGGCTCCGCTGGCGCGGAGCTGTCCGAGATCCTTCCTGCCGCTCGCGTTGCTCGCTTTGTCAGGATGACAAATTCACGCTGTCGCAGCTCTCAGTACCAGCCGGAAACGGCTCATCAGGCTCGCGCGTTCTTCGCGATGGAGAACGACCAGCCACGCGAGAAGTAAGATAGAGGACCGCGGCGCCCGACATCTGATAGGCAACGCCGAACCAGCCGGTGGCGCCGTACAGGCGGACCAGCCAAACGGTGACGGCCGCAAATGGAATCGCGAGTGCGAGCGGCGCGCCTACCGAAAAGATCAGGCTCGAAGCCGGCACTTCGAACATCTCGGACATCAGCATCGGCATGTACCACACGCTGACTGACAGAAAGGCGGCGGTGGTGCCGAGCAGAGGACCGGCAAGTCCGAACGCGAAGGTAAACACGATGCTCAAGACGAGATTCAGCGCGGTCTGAGCGACCGTCATCGGGATCATTCGGCGAATCTGTCCGGTCCCCGTCACGCACCATCCCCAGAGCGAGAATATCGCCTGCATCAGGGCGTTCGCGGCGGCCAGCGCGGTGATCAAATCGCCCGCGTAACGTCCGTGACCGACCCACAACGAGATGAACTGGCGATTGAACGCTATGATGGGAATCAACGCGGCCAGCCCGACGACTGCCACGAGGCGCGTGAGTTCCAGCAAGCGGCGGCCGAAGACGTCCTTGCGGCCTTGTGCGCTCAGTTCCGCGAGCGCCGCCCAGCTTGCGTTGCCGATCGTTTGCAACTCGCGCTGCGCCAGCGACGTCAGGCGCTGGGTCAAAACGAACGGCGTGACGAGCGCCGGCGAAAGCATCCCGGCGACGACGATATTGTCGGTGAGCAGCGAGACTCGTCCGCACAGGGTCAGCACGAACGATCGGAGCGTTGAGATTGCGCACGTCGCTGCGGGCGGTGCCGGAGGCCGGCCCCTTGAGCGCGTCGAGCGAGAATCGCGGGGACTTCGCTGCGGCATAACCAAAGCAATGCGGCGTTGAAGACCGCGGCTCCGGCGACGACTGCGATGGATTGGCCGGTGATGCCCCAGCCGGCCCACGCCAGGACCAGCGAGCCTGCGGTGATCGTGATCGATTGCGCGGTCAGAAACGCGCTCAGCCAGTAACCTTGCTGACGGCCTTCGAGCAGCGCGCGAAAAGGTGCCAGCGGAGTCATCAGAACGCCGAACGCGCCGATCAGAAATGAGTATCGCAGGTCCGACGCATATTTCGGCTGAACCGGAATCAGGTGCGTCGCGAAAACCGCGAGCATCACGATAGCGACGATCGCGCCAGCGTGACCTTGGTGTAAGAGCGGACGCCGGTGACCATCAGATCGTGAACTGCCCTTTCGTCGCGGCGCGCTTGCGCGAGCGCGATCAGCGGCATGAGCGCGCCGCCGAGCCCGAACTCGAGCAGGATTAGATAAGCCATCCAGTCGGTCGCGACCTGGAACGCGCCGAATCGTTCGTCGCCCAGCCAGTGCAGAATCATCGGCGTCGCGAACAGGCCGATGACGACCATCACGATCGTGTAGGCCTCGCGCGACGCAATCGTCAGTATGAATCTTATCGTTCGCACGCCGAGGTCAGCGCGAGGACTGCTGCGCGTGATGAGGGAGCAAGGATTCGTACACCGACAAAGTCTGCCGCGCGGTTTCCGCCCACGAAAACTCAAGCGCGCGGGCGCGGGCCCGGTCGGCCAGGCTCTTGCGGAAAACTTCGTCGGTCGACACGCGTCGCAACAACCCGGCGAGCGCGCCTGAAGAGTCCAGTAGCAAAGGTCTCTCCGCCGTCGCCCAGTATTTCCGGCAAGCAGGTCGCGCGACTGGCGAAGGTCGGACATCCGGTCGCCATCGCCTCGCAGAGCTGGAGACCGAATCCCTCATATTCGCTGGGGTAGGCGAAGCACAACGCGCCGGAATAAATTGCGGGCAGATCTTCGTCGTCGATCCATCCGAGCATCGTGGTGCGATCGGCAATATGCAGTTCATCGGCGAGCTGCGTCAGCTCAGCGCGTTGCGGATCGGTTCCGCCGCCGAGCACAAGGTTGACGCCGTCGAGATCGGCGGCAGCGAACTCGCGCATCAGGAATGGCACGTTCTTCCTCCGCTCCCATCCGCCGACAAAAAAGACGTAGCGCTCGGGCAGTCTCATATTTGCGCCGAACATCGCTCGAGCGAGTCGTCAGAGATCGGCTGGCTAAATCGAGGTTCCGCGGCTTCGTAGATTACCGAAATCTTCGCGGCGGGAATTCCCAGTCGCTTCGGCCAAATCATGCCCGCGCATGATTGCTCACCGTTATGATTCGATTGGCGCGAGCAGTCGCGGCCCAATTGTGCAGCCGCCACTTCAGATTGCGCGGCGACAGCTTGTCGGTCCATCGCGTTTGAGGACGGTAGTAGACTGCGTCGATCGCGTCGTGCAGGGTCAGCACGCGCGGACAACTGCTCGACCACGGCAACGAATAATTGTACGGCGAGTGCAATACGTCGATCCGATCGCGCGCGCATTGCCGTGGAAGCCAAACCTGCTCCCAGATCACGTAGCGCATCGGCGGTGCCTGCACGACTCGGTAACTGTCGGGCTCGAAGCGCGCCAGATGAGACGCGTGCAGCGGTTGATCGCAATACAGAAGCAACTCGACGCCGCGGCGCGAAAGCTCGGCCACCAGGTTCACCGTGTAGCGGTTCCATCCGCGCATCGTCGGATCGCGCAACAGGCGCGCATTGATCCCGATTCTCATCGACGCACCGGCTCAGCCACTGCGAGCGCGTCATTTTGACGCGACTGGTATCGGGCCGACAGCGTATGTCCAAGCGCGACCAGCGGGCGCTCGAGCAGGTAGTAACTCGCCGACGCGCAGACGAACACGGCGACGATGTTCAGCGGGAATTCCTGCACGCGGCCGAACGGGAGCGGACGCGGAACTTTCGATCCGACCATGAACAGCTGCTGCCAAAGGTAGAGGCTGTACGAAATCCTGCCGATCCAGCGCATCAGCGATGCTTCGAGAATTCGGCCGAACAGTATCGTGGGATTGAGCACCGTGCCGACCAGGATGAGCGGGACCAGGAAACTCTCCCACGCCATCTGCAGCGGCGGGTTCAGCGCGATGCATGCGATCAGAGCTATGATCAGGCCGGCTATCACGCTCGCCGACAAGCGCTGCGTCAGAATCGCGCGGTACGCGGGAACGCTCGCGACCAGCGCGATCCAGCATCCCCACAGCAGGCCGTCGAAACGCGTGTCGGTCCGCTCGTAGATATTGTCAGAGAGCACGCCCGGCCAGATCTGTCCGTGCAAGAAATGAAAATCCACCACGCGCCAGATTGCGACGGCGATCGCGATACCCGGCAAGTAACGCCTCGCGCGACCTGCACCGAGCGCGATCAACGCGGCCGGCCAGATGAGGTAGAAATGCTCCTCGACGGCGAGCGACCAGAAGTGTCCGGTGTACCATCCAGTGTTGGTCGGCGTCACGATGTAGTTGCGCGAGAAAAACACACTGCTCAGCCATTCGCGCGGACTCACGACGATGAAGCCGGCGATCGCCAGGATCCCGACTATCGCAAGATACGCAAACGCCGGCGGCAGAATTCTGAAGACTCGACGGATGTAGAAGCTGCCGAGTCTGATCCCGCCGGTTCTTTCATTCTCGTCGAGCAATCGCCCGCAGATGAGCAATCCGCTGATGCCGAAAAACAGGTCGACGCCGAATCCTCCGTGCTGGCTGAGGGCGTACCATCCCGGATTGGCGTATCGTCCTCCCGCATCGAACAACGCGCTGCCGCCGTGCGCGAACATCACGAGCAGGATGGCGATCGCGCGCCATCCGTCGAGCGTCGGGCGATAATCTTTGGAGGGCCGGCTCACGAGGCGAGTGTCACGCTGTTGGGTTCGCGGCTGAATCGCGCGAGCATGTCGCGGTAACAGTTCTCGACCGCGTCGAGCGCGCGCGATGGCGAGCACTGGGTTTCGATCAAATCTCGCGCCGCACGAGCGCATGCGCTCCTGCTCCGGGACGTTTCGCAGCAGCGCCACCGTACGCTCGATAATTTCGCGATCCTGCTCGCTCACGATCAGATGCACGCCGTCGCGAGCCGACAGTCCCTCGATGCCTTCGGTGTTGGTGACGACCGGCACGCCAAACGCCATCGCCTCGACGATCTTCACCTTGATTCCGCTGGCCCCGATCGGCCGCATGCACCAGCACGCTGCTGTCCTTGAAGTACGGGGCGATGTCGGGAACGTCCTCGACAATCTCGACATCCGGCAGATCGACGTATTCGCGCAGCGCCGAGCGCGCGCGCCATCCGACGATCCGAAGCTTCGCCTCCGGAAGCTGCTGCTTGATTCCAGGCCACAACCGCGTCAGCAAGCGCACCGCGGCCGAGTGCGACGGCCGCCAGTTCATAGATCCGATCAAGCTCACGACCGGACGCGATGGACGCTCGGACGCCGGAACGAATCTGTACAATGTCGAATCAATCGCGAACGGGAACCAGTACCCCGGTATTTTGCCGCCGGTGATATTGCGCGCCGCACTTTCAAGCCGCGGAGTGATCGCCGCAATAGTGCCGAAGCGATGCAGCAGATTTCGCTCGGCGCGTTTACGCAGCGCGCGTTGCAAACCCGTGCGAACATCGACGAAGCTGCTGTTCGCGTCGTCGATTGCGTATAGGTAGTGGATATCGACCAGGACCTTCGCCGGATCGACCTCCAGCGCAGTCCATCCACTCCACAACGTTTCGAGATGGAGTATGTCGTAGCCGCGGCGCAGCACGTCCGACAGCTCGCGCCGGACTCCATCGCGGAACAGATGCGAATGCGGCCTGCGAATCGTTTCGAGCTTCGCGGCGACTCCGTAGCGATTCTCAATCGGATGACAGCGCAGATCGTATTGCGGCGCCGGGAACATCGCGCCCACCTTCGCTACGTCCGCCGCGTTGCTGCATACCGCAAACGCCGTGACTCGATGCCCGCGCTCCACCAGTCCCTTGAGCAACACGTAATAAAATCGGGCCGATGCGGTGCCGAACGGCAGCGGCGGTTCGACCATCACGACGACGAGGCGCAGCGGCTTCACGCAGGACTCTCGGCCAGCTCGACTATCTTCGCCGCCATATCATTCCAGGTGTATGCGCGCATCGTCGCCGAGAGCGTCTCCGCCGCATTCCTGAAAAATTCCGGATTCGCTTTCCATAAACTGATTCGCGCCGCGACGTCCTGCGCGTCCTCCGGATCTGGAATCAGCAGATCCCCAAGGTCTTTGGAATATCGTTCGGCAACGCCCGCTTTCGACGACACTATCGCTGGAAGCCCGCAACAGAGCGCCTCATGCACCGCCAATCCGTAGGGCTCGTAGCGCGATGGTGCGATCATCGCATCGCACGCGCGCAGGATGTCGGGCACGTCGGAACGAAAATCCAGAAAATGGATGCGATCGTTCATCGCGCTCTCGGACGCGCGCCGCTTCCAGGTTGAAAGCTCAGCGCCGCGCCCGACCACTGCCAGGTGCGCGTCCCACGTTGAATCCGCACACAGCTTTTGCCACGCTCGAAATGCAACATCGAATCCTTTGCGGCTATCTCCCAGCGCGCCGACGAATATGACGACTGGACGATCCGCGGGCAGCCCAATCTCGCGGCGTACGCGCGCTCGTTCGCCGGCGGTTCCCGCCCGGAACTCGGCTGGATCGGTCCCGAGATACACCGTGTGGATTTTCGAACCGTCGATTCCCAGTTTCTCGATGGCGTCTTGCCGCGTGCGATTTGAGTTCGCGATCAGCACACGCGCGCGCGGCAGGACATCGCGTTCCTGGGCGACGAAGTGAACGTGCGCCGCCCGGTTCTTCAAGGTTGCCAGCAGCGCTGAGGACGACGGCCGCCGATATGCGGCATGAACGTAGTGCACCCAGTTTATATCGACGAAGCGGCAATTGCCGCCGTTGGTCACGACGCTGCCGCCGCGGCCGCTGATGTTTGCCGCCCACTTTTTTGCGACGCTGCTGAGCAACGCGCCCGCGGCGAGATACGAGCCCATGATCTTGCGCACCTTGTGCGTGATCACATTTGGCATTGCTTCGAGCTCGGCGGCGACGCGGTATGCGACCAGGTGCGTCTCGGCGCCGCGTTCGGCAACGTATCGCGCGAGCGCGTAGTTGGCCCGATCCATTCCCCCCGTCTTGACGAAATCTCCGGTGACAATCAGGTACGGCTTCATCGACGGAGCGGCTGGCCGGCAGTCTGCTGCTCGGTCGAAAACGCCACCGCAAATAAGGCCGCGTTGAGCATCCAGAATTCCATCCCGGTCTGGCTGCCGAAGAAAGGATAGCCGAGACAGCTCACCACCGCGCCTACGTCGTACGCGCAAATCACCGCCGCCATGATCGCCAACTCGGGATCGATTCGCTTGAGCGAAAGCCTGAAGGCAAACAGGATCGCTATCGCAATTGCGTAAAGATAAACAATGATCAGCGGAACGCCTCCATCCACCAGCCATGCGGTGAACTGCTCTTCGGACCAGATCATCGCGGTTTTCGGATCGGAATTGTCGCCGAAGTAGTGATTCATCATGCCCCAACGACCGAGTCCTGCGCCCAGCGGATATTCAGGGAGCAGATCCCTGATTGAAGTCTCGATGAAATGGCCGCGATTCTGATGATATACCGTGCCGGGGTCGGACGCCGTGAGCGTGCCGAATCGTTCGGCGATGCCGTTCCCACCAATCGCTATTGCCCAGGTAAATCCAAAAAACGCCACCAGCCCGACCACCGCGAGCAGTCGTGTCAGCGTCCCCGCTTCGCGTCTACGCCATGCGGACGAGAGAGCGCGAACCCTGCTGCGCCGGATCGCCAGAACGACGATCAGTACTGCTGTGCAAAAAATCAATATCACCAGTGTCGCACGCACGTGAGAAAGAAAAATGGCGTTCACGCCGACGACCATCGTGCCAATCGCGAGCATCCGCGCCGACCTCTTCCTCCAGGTGAGCACGAAGGCTGCACCGAACAAGGTCGCGGCGAAGCCCGCCGCACCAGCTCCGCCCGGAATGTCCGACAGCCCCATGGCACGGAACACAATCTCCCCGTATGCGTTCTGGAACTCGAGGCCTTTTACGTAGGACCGGCCTTGATCAAGAATCACGGTCGAAATGGAAGGGGTGAAATGCCCAGGATCGTACACTTGCAAAATACCGACTGCGGCGCTCACCGACTGGAAGATCCAGATCATCAGCAGCACGCGGCGCAAAGTCGACACATCGATCGACAGACGCGGCACCCAGAACAGCGGACCCAGAATTGCCACGTACATCGCGATCTGTGCGGCGCTGGCCGCCAGCGTGTTGCCGTTCGGATTGAAAAACGCCAACGCGACAATTGCCAGCACGTATTTTGCCGGCGTGGCCGCGGGCGAAGGCTTCCCTTTCCCGCGCAGCCCTACTAACAGCGCGATGCTCGCGCCGAACACCGCCATTCGCACGACTATCCGGATCTGTCCGATCGATCCTGACAGCAACGCGACCTGGCATACGAATCCGAGCGCGAACATCAGTTCGAGCGCGTGGATGCGGAGGTAGCCCACCGAAGCGCGCCGGCGTTCCAGCGTGTATTGATTCTCGGTATGTGGTGCCGCCCCGGAGGTCATCTCAACTCACAGATGCTTCGCTGCTCTACAGATAAATACACAATGTCTATTCAGTGAGGTGCTACTATTCAATTTATTGCGATAGTCACTTGTATGCCCACAGCATACCGTGCCTGATAGGCAGTTGAAGTTCGGATCCATGGTCAAGACGCCACCCCAGTTGCTTAAGCCGTGCGGAAATCAGCGCATCTGCGTCCGGCCGCTCGGAGGTGGCGTGCCACTCGACTACCATCATCCGAGCGCGCAGGTTGGCGAACCGTTCATCCATCACAATGGGATATTCGGCGCCTTCGGCGTCAATCTTCAATAGATCGATTTCGGCGGTGCCCACAGCATCGAAGAAATCGATTACCGGTACTGGTATGGACTCGAGCGACTCGCGGCTGACAAGAGTCGAACTCGCGCCCTCGTCGCTCAGACGAGCCTCCCCTCTGCGATCGCCGGCGGCGGCCGCATGGATCTGGACTCGCGAAGAAAGATTGTTGAGTGTGAGATTGCGTTTGAGTAGTTCCACGTGCGCCGGATGCGGCTCGAATGCCATCAGCTCCGCATCCGGATAACGGAGTCCGAAGTACACCAGCGTGTAGCCGACATTCGAACCCACATCGACGATTCGGCTAACGCGGCGGCCGTTGGGCATCGCATCGTGTCGATACACATCCTGCACGAACAACTCGTGCGCGACACTCAGGTCACCCGCCGGCGGACGACGAATCAATAGCCGTTCGCCGCTGATCAGCGCGACTACAATCCGTTCGGGAAATCCGAAGGCTCGCCACGCCAGGTACCGAGCCCGGCTGGCCGCCGTCATAAGGTCTCTAAGCCTTCGCGCCGGTTTGATCCTGACTGCGGAAGCCGGCTGGATATCTATTACGACACTCATTGGTCGCTGGCTATGTCAGTCGTTGAGTCGGCGGATGGGCTACTTTGATTCGCGGGCATGGCCTCGCGATACGCCGCCAAACATTTGTCCGCCGCCGCCGCCCAGGTGAACACCCGGAGTACTCGCTGACGAGAGGCCGCGCCCATTCGATCTGCTTCGGCACGATGCGTCATCAGCCATTGGATTTTCTGTCGAAGCGCCGTTGGATCGTTCGGCGGCACGATGAATCCGGTGACACCATCTTCGATTAGTTCAGGCAGGCTGGCGACGCTGGTCGCGATTGCGGGCAGCCCGCAGGCCATTCCTTCCAGTAGAGAGAGCCCCAGGAGCTCAGTGTTGGGATGAGACGCGCCGAATACCGAGCGGTAGACGCTGGCGCTCACCACGCAGAGCGCGCCCTGGTAGGCTCGCAGTAGTTCGGCGTCGTCGCAGTGCTCGTCGAAGACCACGTTCTTCCCGGCTGCTCGCTCGCCGAGCAGCTTGCGGTAGTCTGCGGCATGCCGGTATGGACGCCCAATGACGCGCAGGCGCATCGGACCTTCGATCGCGTCGATCAGATAGTTGATACCCTTATGCGGCAATAGCCGGCTGACGATGACAACGTCATTGGTGCGCGGCACACTTGCATCAGGATGGAACCGATCGGGATCGACGCCACCGTAGATCACACGCGCGTTCGGCAGACTATCATGCCCGGCGAGCCGGCGGGCGAACTGACTAATGTGCAAATGTTGGGCGAACCAATCGCGCGTATCGGTAACGCGATGCAATCCGTAGCCGCCGCCGCCAAGATCGGTAGTGAATATCGGCTTTCGCATCGCTTTGCCGAGAATAGCCACGTAACTGGCCATCATTGTATAGGTTTGGTGAACGTGAACGATGTCGGCCTTTGCGACAAGTGAGTATACGAACGGATTCATCGGATCGAAGCGAAATCGGCGAAAGTTTATCCAGTTGCGCATCGTTCGGGTCACGAGTGCGCCGTCGACTCCGCGGCGCGATGATTTGCCAAAAGTCAGCAGAGTGGTTGGCACCTTGCGCGCCATGGCGCGTGCCAGCTCGACCACGTATCTCTCCGCGCCGCCAAAGAACGCGTTGTCGTCGCCAAAAGCCGCCGCCGAAATGTGGAGCACGCGAGGTAGAAACTCGGTCATCGGCTACGACCTTTGGCTTCGGATTTTTTTACTCTCGCCGCATAGATTGGACAGACACCCTGCGAGTGCACGACTACCTGCAATCCAACTGAATCACATCCGCGCCCGTTCCCGCGACCGTGACGCTGCCAGCACCCGGAACACTCCGTTTTACTTGGAACGTATCTCTGTAGACTAGTATCCGATTCGTTCAACAACCTCGGCGTCGGCGCGCGGTTTTGACCGATTGCGTTCATCCTTCGATTCCTTTATGACTGCTTGGTTATGAGATTCGTCCGCCAAATTGTTGGAAGCGCGATCTATATGATTGCGCTCACCCCCCTCGCGCTGGTGTGTTTCTTTATGTGGCTGGCCCTAAAGATCGAACCTGATTTTGAGGTAGACCCAACGCGCGAAGTGGACGGACACCCTTCACGAGCGCGCGACTACCTGCAATCCAACTGAATTACATCCGTGCCCGTTCCCGCGACCGTGACGCTGCTAGCGGCTGGTACGCCGAAAGTCACGGCGTTGGCTGGCGTGGTTATATCGCGCCCGGAACAGTCGCTTGCCGGCGTCACACAGACGTTGTTGAAGGTCGCCGTACCACTCACGAGCGTTACGTTGCCCTTGCACGGGCTCATCGAGACAACATCTGCTGTGGTCGAAAGCGCGGCGCTGCCCCAATTCACGAGCAGCGGTGAATACAGGTTCGCCGTCACCGCGCCGGTCCCTTGTTTTGCTATTACTTGAGTCGGCGATCCGCCGTTGGAGGTCAGCGTTGAACCAAAAGAGTTGTACATTCCGCCGCTGTCAACGATTATCGCCGGCGATGAATCGATCGCCTCGATATCGCCCCCATGATCGTTAACGCATGCTCCATTTAGATTGTTGAGGATGAGCGCGGAGCTGAATGGCGCGCCGCCATCCTCGGCGTCATCGATCCAATCGAAGCGATTCGAGCATCTACCGGCGAACGCCTGTACCAGGCCGTAGGTTTGCGAAGTGCCGCTGCTCTGCTGCTTGCAGACCATGTTGTAGTAGTTCGCGCCGTTCACCGCGCACGCATAGCCAGCTTGTACTTGAGTGCTATAGAAGTTGTTCAGGTTGGATGAGTTCACGATCCCGTAGCGACCGGAACCGTTCACATTGATATTGAAAAAATCGTTTTCGTAATTGAGGTTCCACAGCTCTAGCCCGGTCTCGATATGACCGCTCATGAAAATGTTGCTGACGATGTCGTCGTGGCCGGCGATCATCTTTATCCCCGACACATTCGGTCCCGCGGGGCTGGCGCCACTGATGCCGAGGTCGCGTATCGAGACATCTACTTCGCCGGTGTTCCCCGGTCTTGCCGTGTTGTAGGGCGTGAACCAACCGAAGCCCCAGGCACCGCTAATAGCCTGCCCGTCATAACCCTTGATGAACGGTGGCGTCGGTGTGACGCTTGGAACCGTTTCTCCGTTCGTCAGGACCATTGTGTTACTGTCGCTCGCAAACGCGGCGTTGGGACAGGTGATCGTGCCCGTCTGTCGAGCGATATTCGACACACGCACCGAATAGACTTCGCCCTTGATCGATCCAACTTGAATATTGCCGGTGTACTTCCATCCCCCAGACCAGAGGCCAACCGCGAGATCGCTGCTGGGCGGCTGAACTACGGTGCCAGTAGCTGCCGCGGTTGCAGGAGTTACGCCGATTGCCCCCGGAGTGCAGGTATAGAGTCTGAGAGTGGTGCCGTCGTAAGTCTCGGCGACGTATTGAGTGGATCCTATTGGTGCGGTCGGCCCTATGATTGAGACCAAACCACTGCTAGTGGTGGTAAGAGATCCAATCCAATCGCCACTGTTGATCCGAAGGGCCGCGTCAAGGGTGGCGCCCACCGAGTTTGCAGGTATTCCACCACTGGCGACAACCATCCCATCGATCGCCATGGTGGCATCGACGTAGGCTTCGATAGAAAAGGCCGAGCAGCCGTTTATATTTCCGCCGGTGCAGGTATTTCCGATCCCGCTTTGCCCGCGCCATTCGCTCAGATCGAGCCACTGCGAAGAATTGCCTGGGAAGACGAAACTGTTGCCCGGACCGCCAGATATTAGCGGAGCAGCCAGAGTCATCGCAGGGTAATTGCTCCCGACAGCGAGCAACGTCCAGCCGAAATCGTAGGTTGGAAGCAACGAGGTAGGGCCGTATCCGCTACCCCACAATCCAATCGAGTTGCAATTCAGCCAAAGCGGGTAGCTTAACCTGTAGGACCCGGGCGGGAGAATTACCGGCGCGGCGGCGGCTGTCGACGAGGTCACGCCGCAAGCCGCATTGATCGCATTCTGAATTGCGGCGGTGCTATCGGCAGGATAATTCGATGCGCCGCCGAAGAGTGGCGACCTCACGTTGAAGGTGCCGTTGAGGCTCATGTTCGAGATCGAATCGCTGACGCCGCCGGCGATGCCGGTGACACTGTCCATCGCCGCCGAGGCGTTGCCGCTGAGCACATTCCAATGCGTCGTCGTTGCGTTGTAGTACGCGGTGATCGATTGATTCTGCGCGGATAGTTGATAGTTCGCGGTGCCGTCGAGCGCCGTCGAAATCGTGCATGCGTTCGCGGACGAATCGATCTTCTTGATTACGATCATCTTGCCGGTCGTCGTACCCGGCAGGCTGATCGACACCGCGCCGCCGCTCGCATCGCATTCGAGCGCGGAGTCCGCCGACGATGCTGAATAAGGCGACGAACCGTGCGTAATCGCCGTGATTCCCAGATGCAGCCGCGCGACGGTGGGCGACGGCAGCGTGCCGGCCAGATCGCCGGTGGCCGTCGTGGTAGTCGTCAGCGGTGTCTTACCACCTAGCACCGAATTGACCTGCGAACACGCGGTGTTGATGTCCCCGGAGCATGCGGCGTTGGCTCGCGAATCGAGCAGGCCGGGCAAATCTGTCATTACGAAGCTTAGAATCATTGCCTAAAGGATAGAGATCAGAACGGTTTTCATTTTCTTTCACCCCTTTTGCTTTGAGAGGACCACCTCTTACGGTCGGATTACCAAAAGTGAAATTTCAGAATTCTTGCCGCACAGACTAATCAAAGTATTGCGCAGGAGATCCATTTGTTGCTGCGGATCGCAGAGCGCGCGCGCGCGCGCCGGGCCGGCATCTCCGAGACGCCGGCGTTCTCCCGCATCTCCAACTAACCTTCCCAGTGCCGCGGCCAACGCGATTGGATCGTTCGGCGGCACCATGACGCCGCATGAATCGTTCACGATTTCGATTGCGCCGCCGAGTCGCGTCGTGACTACCGGGAGGCCTGCGTAGAGCGCCTCGACGAAGGCGATTCCGAACGGCTCTGGAGAAATATTCGGCTGGCAGTGGATGTCAGATGCGGCGAGCAGCCGGGGCACATCGTCGCGCTGGCCTGCGAATCGGACGCGATCCTCGATACCCAGTTCCCTGGCGGTCGAGTGAAGGCTGGCCAGATAATCCTGTTCGGACTCGCGCTGCGCGCCGCCGACGAACCAGATAATCCACTGACTATTCAACTTGATAATCGATGCGGCCTGCATCAGGAGCCGATGGCCTTTCCACTCCTGCATCCGGCCGGTGTGAATGATGACGACTGAGTCAGCCGGCGTACTCAGTTCAGACCGCACACTATCGCGATCGGATTGCGAGTAGCTAATCGACGGCGGCGCGACCGGGCAATGCACTACATCAACCGGCACCATCGCGAACACGCCGCTGAATTCCCGCGCCGCAAAGTGGCTGGTGCAGATGACCAGGTCGGGACCGGCGTATCGCGCCCAATGCTCGAGCCAATGACGTCCCTTCGTCGCCATGTGCTGCCACATCGCGACCGGCACGTGCGACGCTCGCGCCACCGATCCGAACAGCGCCTGCGTCCATGCCATGTGGCATACGACCGCGTCGTAAGCGCGCGTCGACAGGATTTCGCGCAACTGCCGGCGCGCGCGCATCACGGTCAGCGGATACCGGATGCGAACTTCGCCGAGCAGGTGGACCGGAACCCCGAGCGCATCAAGCTCCGCGCTGAGGCGGCCGGCGAAGCATAGCGCGAACTCGGGCTCGACGTCGGGGGTCAGCGCGCGGTTGCGAGCGAGCGTCGTCAGCAGAGTCTCGACGCCGCCGAACATGTTGCCCGCATTGATATGCAGCACTCGCATCGGTTCAGTTGCGCGACGCATCGAGCGCTTCGTAAATCGGGATCAGCTCGCGCGCCATCCGTGCCCGAGCGAAGCGATGCTCCGCGGTTTTGCGCGCGGCCGCGCCGAGTTGAGCGCGAAGCGGAGCGGCGCACGCCAGTTGACGGATCGAATCGGCCAAGGCAGCCGCGTCACCCGGCGCGATCGCGATTGCGTCCTGCCCGGAGGTCACGATTTCCAGCGCGCCGCCGGCCGCGGTCACGATCACCGGCTTACCGCATGCCATCGCTTCCGCGATCACACGTCCGAACGGTTCGGGACTGGTGCTGGCGTGGACGACGATATCGAGCGCGCGAATCGCCGCCGCGGGATCGTCGACAAAGCCGGTAAAGCCGACGTTGCCGTTGAGCGAAAGCCCGTCCGCGACGCGCCGCAACTGTGCGATGTCCGCCTGGCTACCGTGAGTGCTGTAGAGGCTGCCGCCGATCACATATCCGCGCACCAGCAGATTGCGCGGCAGCATCGCGAGCGCGCGCAGAAAAATCTCGTGCCCTTTCCATTGCGCCATCGTCGCGATCAAGCCAACTCGCACTATCGCGCTAGCGGGCACGGTAAGCGCTGCGAGACCGTCGAGATCGGCGGAAGCGCCTTCAGGATTGAACGTATCGAGGTCGATCCCGTTGTAAATCGGCACGGTCTTGAGAATTTGCGGACAGGCCGCGCGCAAGTCTTCGGCGACGCTGCGCGAATTGGTCACCGCCACCGCGCATCGTCGCGAATGCATCGCGAGCAGCCGCGACATTGCCGGCCGAGCTCCCGACGTAGTCGCGCACGTGCCAGATGATCGGCGTCGATTCGGGCGCCGCCCACGCGGCCAGGATATGCGTCTTGAATCCGTTGGAATGCACGACGTCAGGACGCTCGGCTGAAATCGCCGCGCGCAGCGCCGGCACATGCGACATCGCGGCGATACCCGCACGGCCAAGTCCCGCGACAAACTTTGCAGTCCGCATCGCGCCGCCCGACGAACTCGCGATCGCGGAATCGCCGAATTGCGCCAGCCCCATTGGATAGTCGAGCGCCCGTGCCGCGACCCCGATGTCGCGCGCCGCTTGAAGCAGCGGCCCGTCTTCGCCGGCAATCAGCGACAGTCCCCAATCCGGCCGCAGCGCGCGCATTTCGGTCATCACGTCGAGCAGGCTGCGCTCACCACCGCCCATCTGCGCTTTCGGATTGAGGTAGAGAATCTTCACACGCGGAGCCGAGCGTGCGCGGTCAGCGAGTCTGCGTGCCCGCCGGCGGAGGGACGGCGTTCGCGAATTTTTTGTGGAAGTCGTCGGCGCGCGCTTTATAAGCCTCGTTCTCGGGCGCGAGTTGCGCCGCGCGCGCGTACGCCTTGTCGGCGTCGGCGTAGTAGTAGGCTTTTTCGTCCGCCCCGGCCAGCGAGTAGTAGGCGAGCGCGGAATCGGGCCGCAACTGGATCGCGCGGGTCAACATCGTCACCGCCTGATTGAAATCGTGATTCTCACCGTAGAGTTCAGCGAGGTGCATCGTCAGGTCGAAGGAATCCGGGTGATCGCCGGATATCTTCTTGATCGCGTCGATAGCCGACGGCAGGTCGCCCATCGATTGCGCCGCGCCGGCCAGCATCGACTCCATCTCGTAGTCGTCGATTCCGTTGTCGATGGCCTGCGCGACGAGGTGCTTGACCCCCGCCATGTCCTTCTGCGGCACGTATACGTTCATCGCCAACGCGTAGTATGCGCGCGTTTCGTCGGGCTCGATCGCGATCGCCTGCTCGAGGAAGCTCTCCGCGCGTTTGAAATCGGCACCACGCGCCGCTGCTCCCGCAGCGCTCAGCAGGTATAGGTACTGCGCATGAGAGTCGTGCGCGTGTTTGGCCGCATCGCTGTAAAGCGACGCTTCATCGGAAAATTTCCCGACGCCGTCGTAAAAGATGGCTGCCGCGGAGAGCGCACCGGGCACTTGATCCGCGGAGGCGCGCGTGATTCCGCGTTCGATTGCGTTGCGTTCTTCGGGCGACAGCCATCCGATCAGCCGATCCGACATATAAGGATGCGTCTGCGGTGAGGGCGAGTTGTACACCGAAAGCTCCATCTGCTTGAGCGCGTCAAAGTCTCTGCCGGCGTGCGCCAGCTCGCGCATGTAGGCGTCGCGCGTGTACGGATTCATCGGGTCGAGCGCGAGCGCGATCTCGTTCTCACGCAAATGTTCTGAAGGCGGCACGCGATCGCCGAGAAAGCTCGCCGTTGCTTCATGCGAAAATGTGTTGGCCGGATATAACAGCAGCATCGCCTTCGCCTGCGAAATCGAAACCGGCGGCGCCAGGTTGTACGGGTACGCAATCGAGGGCTGCACGAACGTCGCCATCAGCAGCCCGAGCGCCGCTATCGGCATCCAGCTTCGCGCGAACGCGCCGCGCGGCACCTGGAATTCGTCGGGATCGGCGTCGATAGTCCATGCCCACGCCACCCTGACCGCGAGCCCGAGAATTATCGCGAAGAAAAAAGCGATCGCCGGAATCTGCAAATCGAAATCGAAAAACTCGATTACGCACATGACCACCAACCCCGATACCAGCCCCGCCTGCACCGGCAGGATTTTTCCCGGCAGTTCCGCGAATCGGCGATAGATGAAGATTCCGGCGCGCAACACGAACCACGCCGCCAGCGCCAGCCCGACGACGCCGGTCTCCGCAATCAATTGCAGGTAGTCGTTGTGCGCTTCTGAAAAATACAGGTCCGACCATGGCCTCGCGCGATATCGCGTGAACAGCTCGGGCCATGTACGAAGTCCGGTCCCCATCACCGGAAAATCCTTGACGATTCCGAGTGCGTTCGCCCACGCATTCATCCGGCTCGGCAGGGCCGCATCGGTTTCGAGGGAATTCTGGACGCGCTGGCTCACCTGACCCCGTCCGCTAGCCCCGATGAACATCATCGCGAGCACCAGCATGCATGCCGCGCCCGCCATGCGCGATTCGCCGCGGACGCGTCGCCCGCTCGCCGTGCTCCTCTCCGCGCGAGGTCAGCATCAACACCAGCGCTACCCCGAGAGCGAGACCGATCCAGCCGGCCCGCGACTGGCTCAGAATGATCGCGGCCATCAGCACGAACGACGTCACGCCGCACGCGATCCGGTACCCGTTCGACCATCGTTTGGATACCAGCGGACTGCCGAAGAACGTTGCTGAAATCGCCAGCGGAAAGATCATCGCAAGGAAGCCTGCGAAGTGATCGGGATCGACGAACGGACCGCTGGCCCGCGGCGCCGCATCGAGCATCGGCGCGCCCCAGTCCAGCGGCACGAAGAACCATAAAATCCTGCCGTTCCAGGTTGCTTGCTGAATCAGTCCGATCATCGCGATCCCCAATCCTATCGCGACAAAGACCGTCACCAGCGCGCCGACAAACCGATCGCGCTCATCCGTGGCCGCGGCCGCGCCGAGCGGGACAAACCCGACCAGCATGAAGAGCGCCGCGCAGGCGGCAAACAAGATCAGTCCCGACCACGACAGCACCGGCGCGATCGAAAGGGGGCGCCATCGAGTCGAGTAAATTTTCGACAGTATCTCCGGGAAGCCGCTGCCTGAGTCACTGGTCTTCGCCGCGAGCCCGGTCTCCTGCGTTGTCGGTGCGAATGGAATCGCGGTCCCTGCTTTGACCTCGGCGACCGTCGGCAGCACTACCGTGCCTGCGTTGGCCGCGTTGGCCGTTGCGGTGGTCGCCGGTTTGAGAGAACCCTCAAGCCCGGCATAAGGCGTTCGCGCAGGCCATCCGGGAAACACCTGTTCGTACAGTCTGTAGGTGGACGGCGAGAGTACGTGAATCGCGGCCGGCGGCAGTGGCAGCAACTGCAGCAGGGCATACCCAAGAAACGCCGCGATCGGAATCGCGAACGTTCGAATCTGCAATTCGATTTCCGCGGGCTGCCCGTCGCGCGCCGCGCGCCCGAACGGCCACAGCATCAGCAATCCGAACGCTGACGCCTCTCCGATCTTGTAGGCCCACGGATGCACCGCGCCGAATGCCATCGGCATGAACACCGCAAGCAGGACGACGCCGCCCGTCAGCAGCGTCCGGCGTCTGCGGCTCTGATGGACGCGACTCGAATCAGTCATTGCAATTTTGGCGCGCGATGCTCGAACCAATCGAGCGGTGACGGCTGGTCGAAAAGCCGTGTTACGCGCTGTCGGGACCGCCGGAATCCTTGAAGGGCATTTCGAAGTCAGGATCGGGCCGCGTGTAGTGATTGTAGTAGTGAGAATAGTGCCCGTAGCCGGGATGCTTGAGGTCGATCTCGTTGAGCAGCACGCCGAAGATTTTCGCGCGCGCATATTCAAGCTTCGCACATGTCATTTTCACGTGATGCTTCGAGGTCTTCAGGCTGTTCACCACCAGCACCACTCCATCGACCACGCTCGCCAGCAGCAGCGCGTCGCTCACCGGCATCACCGGCGGCGAGTCGATGATCACCACGTCATGCTCATGGGCCACCATCGCGAGCACCTGGTTCATCCGCTCCGACCCCAGTAGTTCGGTAGGATTCGGCGGCAGCGATCCCGCGCTCATGAACGAAAGGCCGTCGACCACCGTCGTCCTGATCACGTCCTGCACCTCGCAGGTCCCGGTCAGCACTTCGGTCAGTCCGGCAGAATTCTCCAGTGCGAGGACGCGATGACAGCGGGGCTTTCTGAGATCGCCGTCAATCAGCAGCACGCGCGCGCCCGTCTGCGCGAACATCGCGGCCGTGTTGGTAGCTGATACCGTCTTGCCCTCCGCGCTGTGCGCGCTGGTGAACAGAATCGTCTTTGGCGGCGCGCCGGCTCGCGACAACATCAGCGCCGTCCTGAAGGTGCGATACGCCTCGCCCACCATCGAATACGGATTTGCGACGCCGAGCAGTTCGCGCCCGTAGCCGATCTTCTTGATGCCATTGTCGTCGGGCAGCAGCGTCGCTCCCTTCGCCTTCAGGCGTAGATTGGCGAACGATGGAATCGCTCCGATGTTCGGCACGTGCAGGTAGCGCTCGACCTGTTCCGGCGTCTTGAGCGTGGTGTCCAGGTATTCCAGTCCAAAGACCAGCCCAATCACGGCGACCAACGCCAGCGCCGTGTTGCGCATGATCATGCTGAATCTTCTCGGACTCGACGGTCCGCCCGGCGTCTCCGCCGGATCGACGATTATGATGTTCGAGGTCTGCGACTCCGCCGCCAGCCCGATTCCCTTCATCCGTTCCAGCACGCTCTCGTAGAGTTCGCGATTGGTATCGACTTCGCGCTGCAGAATTGCGTACTCCACTGCCGCGTCGTTGAGCCCGAGCGCCTGCTGCCGCTCCTTGTTCATTTCGTTCTGCAGTTTTTGTTCTTTGTCGGACGCCGCCTGGTACGAGCCCTGGATTCCCGCGATGACCCGCGAAATCTCAGCTTCGAGCCGCCGCTCCAGTTCTGCCCGCTTGGCCGCCAGCTGCATCATCGGTGGATAATCGGGCTTGAACTTTTTCCCCATGCTGGCGTAGTCGCCGTCGAGCGTGTTCAACTGCGCCTGCACCGCTTGAACCCCGGTATCGCCCATCACCGCCGGCATCGAATCGTACTTGCGGCTGTTGATCAGCTGCATCTGCGCTTCAAGACCGATTCGATCGACTTGCGCGGTGGTCAGGTCCTTGCTCAATTCCGAGACGCGATCGAGCACCACCGTCTCCTTGCCGTCGAGCGACATCAGTCCGGGGATAATTCCTTTCGCGCGGCGGTAGTCGTTGAGCGCGACTTCCGACTTTTCGAGGCTGTCCTTCAGTTCGCCGAGCCTTTCTTTAAGAAAATTCTGCGCTTCCTCATTGGACTGGCTGCGCAGCTCGATTCCAAACCTGATGTATCCGTGCGCATGCGCGTTGGCGAGTCTGGCTGCAAGATTCCGATCGGACGAAACGTATTCGATCGTCACCAAATCGGTCTCGGGGATCGGCGAGATTCGAAGGCCGCCCAGGTAAGCACCGATCAGCCCCGGCGGAACTCCATTGTGCGGCGTTTGATCGACAACCGGCGGTCGCGCCTTGCGCCCGTTGGTATGATTGAGCCAAAGACTGACCGACGACAGCGCGGACTCAATCAGTCCCGGCTGTGCCTTCGGCCCAAGAAATGCCGGGTTGTGCTCCAGGTTCTCTGCTCGAATAACGTAGGCGGCCAGCGTGCGGCTGCGCAGAATTTCGTATTGGGTTTTCTGAAAATTCTCGTACTCGTCGCTGTCGAACGATATCCTGATCCTGAGACGCGTCCTTGCCGCCCATTATTTGCGGAGTTCCCGGCCTGAGCATTATCGTCGCGGCCGCGGTGTACATCGGCGTCTGCATATACGCGTAGATCGTGGTCAGAACCAACACTGCAAACATCACTCCCAGCACCAGCGCCAGCCGCTTCCTGACGATGTGCCAGTAGCTGAGCAGGTCGATCCGGCCTTCCTCTTCCTCGAAGGCGCCGATGCCAAATCCGTTCCCGCGTCCGGGCTCCTCGAGGGCCCCGGTGCGGCGAATAAAATATGGTGATGGTTGAGTCATATAGATGTGCCCTAGAACGTCGGCAGCGGGATCGCCATGCGGGTCAGCACGTTGTACACCACGTACGGACCTATCTTGGCGTTTGAGTATGGAACGTCGATTACGTCGTTCGCTCTAACCGGGATGTCGGGATCCTGACCCTTTGCGATCTTGTCGAGGTTGATCGGTATCTCGACCTTGTTGCCGTTGCCGTCACTGCGCATCAGCGTCGCGCTCGACGGTGCGGCTGCATACATCGCTCCGCCCGCCGACCCTACCGCGCCGAGCGCAGTGAGTCCCGAACCGACCTGGAAGTAACCCGGCCGGTAGACCCATCCAGTCACCATAACGTTGCCACCCCCCGGAACGACGATAATGTCGCCAGGTTCCACCGGCATGTTCATGTAATGCGCGCTGCCGGTCATCGCGGTGGCTTTCAAAGGAATCACGACTGAAGGTCCGTTGGAGACGCTCTTCTGCAAATCCTCCATCGTCGGCGCTTCTTTCGGTGGCGGCACGGTCAGCACGTTGGCCGGCGGACCGGCATGCGGATCCCCATTGTTTGCGACGCTGACCGGGCGTCCCGCTTCCCCCTCCGTTCCTGACGCCGACATCGACTGCGCTACGCGCTGCAGTTTGAGCCCCTCGCTGCTGACCTGCGGCATGATCACAACTTCGTCGGCCGCCTCGGGCGTCGTGCCTCCCGCCTGAGTAAGAACGTCGAGGATCGATTCGCCCGCGCCGCTCAACGTAATCAACCCTGGCGCTCGAACAGCGCCCACCACCGCAACCTGCCGGCTCTTGTATTCCTTGACGAACAGATCGACCTGCGGGTCGTACATGTATTTCTCGAGCGCCTTCGCAATTTTGTCCCGCAGCTCCGATTCGGGGATTCCGGCAGCGTGGATGGTCCCGATGAGCGGCAAATCGATGTTGCCTTCGCTGCCAACCCGCACGGTCCGTTCCTTGAAGTCGTCCACCCCGGCCACGGAGACCTGGAGCAAGTCGCCGACGCCAATCGGATAGTCTCTCGTGGCGGTTTGCGAGCGTGCGTTCCACAGCGCTTGCAGCCGCTCGAGATTCTTCGGCGAGCTCGCTACGCTCGGAACGCGATCTTCCGCCGGCGCAACCGCGGCATTCGATGATTGTTCTGCCGCCGGCGGCGCCGCCGTGACGGGCGCATCCGGAGCCGGCGCACTTGCGCAACCGATCAGTGCCGCCGCCGCAATCGCGGCGATTCCATTTATTGACCAACGGGTCGAATGCTTAATCATTTCGTTTTAGAAACCTTAGCGTCTGTTGGCGAGGCTCCCAACTTCGCCATTGCCAACGGGGGAGCGGTCTTCGACAATCCCCAATTCACAGTCAATCCTTCCATCGGCACATAGGACATCACCGTCTGTCCCTTCATCCCGAGCTTGTAAATTCCCGGCTTGAGGCCGCGTATCTCGTACGATCCTTCAGCGTCTGAAATGCTTGACCCGGCGGCCGCTCCCGATGAATCAGTCACCGAAATTTCAATCCCGGCTACCGGCTCCCCGCCCTCATGCGCGACCCTGCCTACCAGGTCGGCGCTCGACGCCGCGGAGGGCCGTATTATTGCGAACGCGCAGGCCAGCGCCAATGCCAACAGCACCTTCGTTGGGGCACGCGTCCGCCCTCCCATCACTTGGGCATTGGCATACAACCCTTTGGAATCCACGTTGCCCAGCCGTTCGCTTCCGCGAAATAGGCGACCTTCAGCGTCGCCACATCGTTAGCGCGTGATCGCATGCCGCGATCTCACTCATGCTCGCAAATTGCCCGCGCATCGCTTTTGCCGGTGATTTCTGTAAAAAAATAACTTGAAGACAGCGAAAGACAGTCCGAAACCCCAAGGCTGCTCTCGTCCCTCCGATCGAAGAAGACAAAAAGTCCGACCCACCTACTTCTAACGGGCGAAACTATATCAGTCCGAATCGATGGAGGATGCTATCAACTTCACTGACGTTAAAGCAAGTGAAGTGTCCTTATGAAAAGAGGAAATGCCGTACGGCGCGTGAAGGCTCCAACAGTATCTCGCTGACCGCCGAGAATATGCGTCAGTTCGAATCGCAACCTGGCTTTCGGTACACGCTAAAGAATCTACCTTTAACTATCGGCTGCAAATTTGCCAGGAAGGTGCGGTCAATCGGCGGATTCTCGGCGACCTGGACGACTTCCGGCACAATCGTCAGCGACGCGTTCGCCAACTGCGCGGCCTTCGCCGCGCTACCCTGATCAGAAGGTAGTCCTCGCAGGAAAAAAGCCGTCACCGGTTTCGCGAAGCCGGGAACAATCAACTCCACTCCCCCTTCGTAGGAGAGCATCTCGGGAAGTTCGCAACCCGTTCGGGAATTTGAATGCTGTGCGACGGCGCGCATCACGTCCTGCCATTCGGCGCGTTCGTCCGGCGATGCCCACAGGCGCGCAGTGTCCTGGCTGGGCGCAGTCGTGCGCCATTGGGTGAATGCGGAGTTCCAACGCGACTCCTGGCTCGTGACGGCGAGTATCGCGAGCGCACCCACGACGTAGCGCGGGAAATATTGCCAGACACTCGTCGCTGCGATTCCCATTACCAGGATGTATGAGTAGTAAGCCCACGAGAACGGATTCCCAAAGGCGAGGAAAATGAATGCCAAATGCAACAGTGCGCAAGTAACTATGATTTCTTTGGCGCCTTGAACATTGCGATCACTGTTAGACTGATTCCATAGGCCGGCAATGGAAAAGATCGCGCAACCAATCAGCCATATCGTTCCTGCTCCCCAAATGCCCGCGATCGTGCCCAGGTAATAGTTGACTCCTACTCCCGCCGGATGGAGAAACCTTACAACGCTGCCGGGGCCGTAGTTCAGCAGCCGATAAAGCAGAGCGCCGGTTATTGGCACTATCGTCTTAAGCAGCGCGCCAGGGCCGTACACACTTGCAAGTGTTAGAGTAAGTATCGACGCGGTGATCGCCGCAGGAAGGATCATTAAAAGGAATTGGGTGGGAGGCGATCCTTTGTCCGATCGTCTTTTCCACGCAATTATCAACAACAGCAAGAGTCCAAAGACGTAGGCCAGGCTTGGCTTGGCGAACACTGCTGCGGTCACTAGCGCCAACGCTCGCGAGTGCTTGCCCGATGCCTGTTCTGCCAGCGCGTTGCAGAACAGAAGCGCTTCTATCGAATGTGCCAGATGCGGATAGGTGGGCATAATGGCCAGGGGCAGGCTCGCGATCAGGAACACGATACCTATCGGGGTAAGCTCCAATGCCACTGCGAATCGAGCCACGCCGCGCACCATGAACAATCCGCAAACGAACGTAGCGGCGAAGTATGCGATCGGTGTTAGTCCTAACGCGCCGAACCAAATCTTGCCCGCGAGGATCGGTAGCAAACCATAGTGATAGAAAAAATCGACGCTGGGACGGAATCCCTCGCGAGCCAGGTATTGAATCGTAAGTTCGGATCCCTGGTCTCCGAAAGCCCAGTTGTCGAACGAGAAAATTGACGGCAGGTTCACGATACATAGTACCGTGAACTCGATCGCGAATACGACAAACAGCCGGTTGAAGGTCCAGCGCGGAACGTTTGCAGTCATAGCAGGGTTTGAAGCACGGGGCCTGTTTCTCGGAGCATGCCCCGTCACATCAACGCATCAACGCTTCAATTGCAACTCACGACTACGGTATCGGTGCCGGTTCCGCTGAGCGTAACGCTGCCGTTGACCGGCACGCCCAGCGTGACCGCATTTGCCGACGTGGTCGCGTCGCGCGCGGTGCAGAGGCTGGTGGTCGTGACGCAGGTTCTGCTGAAGGTCGCCGCTCCTGCCGCTAACGTAACCGATCCTTTGCACGGGCTCATCGACACAACGTCTGCGGTGGTGGAGAGCGCGGCGCTGCCCCATCCTGCGAACAGCGGTGAAGTCAGGTTCGCGGTAACGGTGCCCGTTCCCTGCTTATGCACTATCTCAGTTGGCGAGCCGCCGTTAGAAGTCAATGTTGCGCCAAAAGCATTGTATGTTCCACCGCTATCCACGATGATCGCGGGCGACGAATCGATTGCCTGGGGGTTGCCGCCGTAATCGTTCAGGCACGCCCCATTCAGATTGTTGAGGATGAGAGCAGAGCTGAATGGAGCACCGCCATCCTCGGCGTCGTCTATCCAATTGAAGCGGTTTGAGCATCCGCCGGCGAACGCCTGTACCAGGCCGTAGGTTTGCGAAGTGCCGTTGCTCTGCTGCTTGCAGACCATGTTGTAGTAGTTCCCGCCGTTCACCGCGCACGCATAGCCAGCTTGTACTTGAGTGCTATAAAAGTTGTTCAGGCTGGATGAGTTCACGATCCCGTAGCGACCGGAACCGTTCACATTGATGTTGAAGAAATCGTTCTCGTAATCGAGATTCCACAGTTCGAGGCCAGTCTCGATATGACCGCTCATGAAAATATTGCTGACGATGTCGTTGTGGCCGGCGATCATCTTTATCCCCGACACATTCGGTCCCGCGGGGCTGGCTCCGCTGATGCCGAGGTCGCGTATCGAGACATCTACTTCGCCAGTGTTTCCCGGCCTTGCCGTGTTGTAGGGCGTGAACCATCCGAAACCCCACCTACCGCTTATAGCCTGCCCGTCGTATCCTTTTATAAATGGCGGGGTAGGAGAGCCAGGCGCCGTCTCACCGTTCGTCAGAACCAACGTATTGCTGTCGCTCGCAAACGCGGCGTTGGGACAGGTGATCGTGCCCGTCTGCCGAGCGACATTCGACACACGCACCGAATAGACTTCGCCCTTGATCGATCCTTCCTGAGTGTTGCCGTTGTACTTCCATCCGCCAGACCAGAGGCCGATCGCTAAGTCGCTACTAGGCGACTGAACCACGGTGCCGGTGGCCGCCGTTGTTGCGGGAGTTACGCCGGTTGCTCCGGGAGTGCAGGTATAGAGTCTGAGAGTAGTGCCGTCGTAAGTCTCGGCGACGTATTGAGTGGATCCTATGGGCGCAATCGGCCCCGTGACTGAGACGGAACCACTGCTAGTGGTGGTAAGAGATCCACCCCAATCGGCGCTGTTGATCCGAAGGGCTGCGTCAAGTGTGGCGCCCACCGAGTTTGCAGGTATTCCACCACTGGCGATGATAAACCCATCTGCTGCCGTGGTGGCATTGACGTAGGCTTCGATAGAAAAGGCCGAGCAGCCGTTTATGTTTCCACCAGTGCAGGTGTTTCCGATCCCGCTTTGCCCGCGCCATTCGCTCAGATCGAGCCACTGCGAAGAATTGCCTGGGAAGACGAAACTGTTGCCCGGCCCGCCAGATATTAGCGGAGTCGCCAGGGCTATGCCCGGGTAGCTGGTTCCGACAGCCACTATCGCCCAACCAAAGTCATAGGTTGGAACCAGCGATGATGGACCATAGCCACTGCCCCACAAGCCAATCGAGTTGCAATCCAGCCAAAGCGGGTAAGTCAACCTGTAGGAGCCGGGCGGCAACATTACCGGCGATGCAGCAGCGGTCGACGAACTTACTGCGCACCCCGCGTTGATCGCGTTCTGAATAGCGGTCGTGCTATCGGTCGGATAATTCGACGCGCCGAATGCCTTGGCGTTGAAGGTCCCGTTGACGTTGAAATTGTTGAGCGCATCGGTGCCGTCACCCTTTGAACCAAACACAGTGTTAATCGGCGCGCCGATCTCACCCGAATAAAGAGGAGTCTTGCCGCCGAGTACGGTTGAGACGGTCGGGTTCGGACCGAACCGGACCGTCTCAACCGTACTCGGCGGCAAGGCGCCGCTCTACTCGGCAGAGACAGGAGCTCTGATCAACACCCTGTCTGGATCAAAAGGGGACGGCTCGAATGCCTAAAACAATTTCAACCTCAACGGAACCTTCAACGTCGCTGCGTTCGGCGCGGCATATTATCCGACCGCACAGCACTGCCGCCATTCAGAACGCGATCAACGGGCGGGGCCGTAAGTTCATCGACAGCCGCTGCAGACCGGTAATCCTGCCACCAGGCTCCTATAGGTTGACCTATCCGCTTTGGCTAAATGCCAACTCGAGCGGGTGTTGGGGAAGCGGCTACGGCCCCACGCGCTTTTCCGACCTACGCATTTCGGTTATACGATTCTGGCGGTAGGCACCAACTATCCCGGCATGACGCTGGCCGCGCCGCTAATAAGTGGCGGTCCGGCAACAGCTTCGTCTTCGCGGGCGGTAACAATAACTGGCTCGATCTGAGCGAATGGCGCGGCCAGAGCGGCATCGGAAACACCTGTACTGGCGGTAACATCAATGGCTGCGCGGCGTTACTATCGAAGCGTATGTAGATGACACAACGGCAGGAGATGGCGTCATCGTCGGGAGCGGTGGAGAACCGGCAGTCTCGATCGGCCAAACAGACGACGCCGTGTTGCGATAGGTCGGGCCGTTGGAACGCGCTCCTTACGACAACTGGCAGTGGCGGCACTTTTGCTTCGGTGAGCGGGGCGATTGCGCCAATAGGTTCAACACAATATGTAGCCCTGGTCAACGACGGTAGCAGTACCCTGAGTCTCTATGCCTGCACGCCAGGGGCAACTGGAGTGACTGCCGCTACTAAGGCCGTGACCGGCACGATAGTCCAGCCGGCAAGTAGTGATTTGGCGATAGGCTTGATGTCTGGTGGCTGGAAGTACAACGGCGTCGTTCCCGTAGGTTCGATCAACGGGAAAGTCTATTCAGTGCGCGTCTCTAACGTCGCGCGGCAGAGCGGCGCGATCACCTGTCCCAACGCCTCGTTTGCGAGCGACAGCAATACGATGGTTCTGACCAATGGTGAAACGGCACCAGGCTCTCCTACGCCACCATTCATTAAGGGCTATGACGGGCAGGCTATCGCGGCGCGTGGGGCGTCGGATGGTTCACGCCTTATAATACTGCAAGGCCGGGAAACACCGGCCTAGTAGAAGTGTCGATACGCAAAGCAATCTAGGTATCAGCGGTGCCAGCCCGCAGGACCAAACGTTATCGGGCATAAAGATGATTGCC
>CAWFDW010000002.1:1560000-1573599 GCA_963814715.1 uncultured delta proteobacterium | reverse complement strand
CGCATACGTAATCCGTCCGTCCAATCCCGGCACCTGGCTCTCGATGCTATTGCTTGGTTATTTCGGATTTGGATTTCTCTCGCTGCCGGTGTGGGTTTTGTATGCGCGACGGGTCGGAAAGCTCAAAGCGTATCTCACGAGCTTTTTTCTGGGCATCACCGGCGGCGCTGGGATGTTCCTGCTTCGTCCCGGCGACATCTGGCCGCTGATGGTACTGATTTGCTACGCGGGGATCGGATTCGGCGCCGGCTTGTTCCTGACGCCTTCGATGCAGGCCGACGTGATCGACTACGACGACTCTACACTGGCAAGCGGCGCGAGGCCCAGTACACCGCGTTCTGGTCGATGCTGCCGAAGTTCGTTGCGATTCCGAGCGCCGCGGTTCCGATCGCGATTCTCGCGTCGCTCGGCTACGTAGCGAACCACGTGCAGGTGCCACACGTCGTCCTCGCGATTCGCGCGATCTTCGCGCTGGGTCCCGCGACTTGCTCCGCGCTTTCATTTTTGATCGCGCGCCGATTCCCGATCACCGAAACCATCCACAACCAAATCCTCGAGGGCATCGAGCTTCACCAGCGCGGCGAAGTCGCAGTCGATCCGATGACGGGAGCAATCGTGCCGCCGCCGACGCCCGGCCACGACGAGGACGTCGGCTGGTTCCTCGACTACTTCTCCAGCGGCGAGCTGAAGCGTTATCTGGAAAAGGGCGCCTCGCAGCCGGTGCGCGACGTGCGCAAGGTTGCCGCGATATCGATCAGCGTCACCGTGCTCTCGGTGCTCTATGTCCTTTATCGCATCAGCTCACTGCGCACAGATCCCGGCGCAATGATTTCGCTGGTCGTCGTCGCAGGAGGGCTCGCATTCGCGATTTTCGTCTTTCACCTGATGCGCCTCGGACCCGCGCGCCGCCTCGCCGCAGGCGAGGTGCCTACCGACGTTGTCCGCGCTCATCTGGGCCAGGTCGTTGAAGCTCTACAAACGGGTGCGCCGACACCGCCGATCGAGCCGGTGTCGCGGGCCGCGGCTAGTTGATAAAAATAATGTGAGACGCGGGTTCGTTGCCCGCCGCCACCCAGCGCGTTAAGGCCGGAGGATTTGCCGATGCCGTCAATCCCTGTTGTCTCCGCCAACGATTCACCATCCGAGCTGGTCGCATGCCTCGAGCGACGACGGCGCTGTCGTCGTCACCGGCATGACCGATCGCACCGTGCGCGACGCTGTCTTGCGAGAACTCGCGCCGCATCTGGAAGTCGTCGATCCCGATGCGAGTATCAATAAGGCCTATGAGGCCGACGGCGGAGCTTCGAATTTCTATCCCGGCAAGACCAAGCGGATCACGGCGCTGGTCGCGAGGTCGGAGACATTCCGTACTTTCGTGACGCATCCGCTGATGCTGTCCGCTTGCGATGCGATCCTGAAACCCAACTGTGTGCATTACCAGGTGCATGCGACGGCGGCGCTGAAGATCGGGCCGGGGGCGCGCGAGCAGGTGCTCCATCGCGAAGAAGACCCGTATCAATTTTTCAAAGTGCCTCGCCCGCGGATGATTCTCGCCGGCATGTGGGCGATGACCGATTTCACCGAAGCCAACGGCGGAACTCTGATTGTTCCTGGCAGCCATCTCTGGCCCGCCGACCGCGTCGCACGCCGCGACGAAGTAGTTGCGGCCGCGATGCCGGCGGGATCCGTCCTGCTCTGGATGGGCGGCACGCTGCACGGCGCCGGCGCGAATCGCACCGACGAATGGCGTTACGGCGTGTTCCTGTCGTACTCGCTCGGCTGGATCCGGCAGGAAGAAAACCAGTACGTCGACGTGCCATACGACATCGCGCGAACGCTCACCAAAGAGGTGCGCGACCTCGTCGGCTATCGGATGCACATGGGAATCGGCTACTGCGACGTCTCCGTGAGAGGCAGTCGCAACGAGAACCGCTGATGCCGAAGATTTCTTATCGCGTGCGACCCGAGACCGCCGTACTGACGCGCGGCTTCGATCCAGAGTTGTCGGTCGGATCGGCGCGGCCGCCGGTCTATCGCAGTTCGACGTTCGTGTTTCCAAGTCCGGAGGCGGCTGAGCGCGCGTTTGGAATTGTGCTCGGGAAAATCCGGCCGCTGGGCGACGATCGTCCCGACCTGATTTATGCGCGGCTGAATCATCCCAACGCTGAGATCCTCGAGGAGCAACTGGTACCGCTCGAACGGGGTGCCAACTCCGCGGCGATCTTCAATTCTGGCACTGGCCGCGATTTTCACCGTCATGCTCACGTTCGTCGAACGAGGCGGCTCGCTCATCTACACCCAGCCGCTGTATGGCGGCAGCCAGCATTTGATCCACCAGGTAATCGAGCCGCTCGGTTTCGAGGCGCACGGTGTGCCTGCGGGGAATACGAAGGCGCTGACCGAGGCGATTGAGAATGCGAACAATCTGAGCCTCGTGCTGATCGAGACGCCTGCGAATCCGACGCTCGTGATGACCGATATCGCGCAAGCGGCCGCTGCGATTCGCAAGCGGCAGAAGCGGGCGTTACTCGCGATCGACAACACTCTGCTTGGTCCGACGTTTCAGCATCCACTGATTCATGGCGCAGACCTCGCGATTCAACTCAGCTACGAAGTTCCTCGGCGGATTCAGCGATTTGCTGGCCGGCGCGGTGCTGGCGACCGATCCAGAATTGATTCAGGCGCTCACCGGGATGCGCGCGCTGCTCGGCAATATCCTGCAGGCGGACGAGTGCTGGATGCTCGATTCGCGGCTATCGACGGTCGCGCTGCGAATGAATCGGCAAAGCAAGAACGCGCAGCGAATCGCCGAGCAGTTGGCCAAAGAGCACGCGCGCGTCAAGCGCGTCATCTATCCGTCGCTGTTCACCGACGATGCGCAGATAAAGATTCGCGACGCGCAGACCGACTATCCCGGTTCGCTGGTGTCGCTTGAGGTTGAGGGTGGAAAAACCGGCGCGTTCCAATTCCTCGCCGCCCTGAAAATCGCCAAAAACGCCGTCAGCCTCGGCGGCGTCGAAACTCTCGTGTGCCATCCGATGACGACCACTCACAGCGAGCTATTGCCCGAGGAAATGTCGGCCGCTGGAATCAACGAGTCGCTGGTGCGCATCTCGGTCGGCACCGAGCATTGGCGCGACTTGCTCGAGGAAATTACCCGGCGCTGGCTTGATCAGTTAGTCCATCAGGTACGAATCTCTTCCAGACGACCGGTGTGATTCGAAATTCCTGAGCGCAGGCTGTCCGCGTCAATGCCGAGAGCCTCGCAGACGCTGACGAACGCAAACGGGCCGCATTCGTCGTCGCAGCTGAGCCATTCGGCAGCCTCGACGAAATCCTCGTTGTTGTGCGCAGCATCGCTGTCACGATGTCGCAGATAGGTTCGGATCGCATCCTCAAGAACCGCGAACAGCAGCTTCCCGTTGCCCTCTGCCGGGCAGCTTGCGTCGTCGAGACTCACCGTACTGAACCGGCAGGATGCCTACGGCGCTGAATATGTTTGGCAAGTCGTCGTGGGCTGCGTATGTGGTAGCTTCCATGAGTTCCCTCCGCTTTCTCAGCTCGCTGTTCGAGCCTCACCAGACTCAGCAAAAGCGCTGCCAACGGAATCGCGGCAAAAATGCCGCTATGTATCGGCATTTTTTTCGTTCCGCGGAGAACTGTGAAAATTTTTCCGACGAAGTTACAGAGATGGATTTTGATCAGATCAGATCAATTTCATTCCGGTGGCCGCTTCAAGTTCCGCGATCGCCTGCTGTCCGCTCTCAACTTTGATCGTCGTCATCCCGAGGGCGCGCGCCGGTTTGAGATTGCCGCCGAGGTCGTCGAGATAGACGCATGCGTCCGGCGTCACGCCGAGCTGCTCGCACATCATCAGGTAGATGCGCGGATCGGGTTTGCGGATTCCAATCTTCGACGATTCAATCAGCGCGTCGAACAGTTCCATGATCTCGCGCGAGTAGATCGAGCGGCTGGTGGCGACGGCGGCGCCCGCATCCGACGGCATGTTGTTGGTGATGCAGCCGGTCTTGAACCGGGCCTTGATGCGTCGCAACGCTTCGATCATCTCAGGGCGGAAGTCGCCGGCCAGCAGCGCGACGACGTCGCGGCCCGGAATTTCGTAGCCGAGGACTTTGGCTTCCTCCGTGAACGCTGCATCGAAACCGGCGAAGTCGATCGCCGAACGCTCGAACATCGCCCACGCATTGCTCTCGTGGTTAGTGGAATTGATCTTGCGGATCACGCCGACCGGAATGCCGCGTTCGCGCTCATAGCGCGCGAAGGCCTCGAACGGCGAGGTCGTGAACACACCACCGAAATCCCAAATTACTGCTTCGATCACGTCACTCTCCAATACGCGATCGCATTATGCAGTCTGTCCGCCGGCCTCGCCACTGGCGTCGCGCGACGTTAGATTTCGCGATTGGGAAGTGCTTTGATCGCAGAGCCAACCGGAGGGAATCGAAATGGACTTCGCCGAAATTATTTATGAGAAGAAGGATCGCGTCGCCACCGTCACGATGAACCGGCCGGAGAAGATGAATGCGTGGACGCCGAAGATGGGCGCGGAGATGCGCACGGCGATGCTCGATGCAGAGCGCGACCCGGCGATCGGCGCGATAATCGTGACCGGCGCGGGACGCGCGTACTGCGCGGGCGCGGACATGACTGCACTCTCGAATATTGCGGCAGGACACGCGGGAGCGCGCGCGGCCGAGGCGCCCGACGAATGGCTGGCGGCGCAGCGTGCCGATTACCGCACGTCATATTCGTGGCCGCTGGCGCTCAACACGCCGGTGATTGGCGCGATCAACGGCGCATGCGTGGGGCTGGGATTTACGACGTGCCTCTACCAGGACATCAGGATCGCGTCGGAGAATGCGCGGATGGGATTGATCTTCACGCAGCGCGGACTCGCGATCGAGCACGGCAGCAGTTGGATGCTGCCGAGAGTCATCGGGCTGGCACGCGCTACGGAGTTGGCGATTACCGGCCGGCTGGTCGATGCGAACGAGGCGCTCGAGATGGGGCTGGTGAATCGCGTCGTGCCGCAGGACAAACTGATGGCGACCGCGCAGGAGATAGCGACGGGGATCGCGACCAAATGCTCGCCGCTCGGAGTCGCGCAGGCGAAGAAGATGATCTATCAGCATCTGTTTACCGACCTCGCCACTGCGGTGCGCGACGACGATGCGTCGATGGAGATGATGACGCGCTCGGAGGACTTCAAAGAAGGCGTGAAGGCGTTCGTCGAGAAGCGCACGCCGAGATTCACGGGGAAGTAGGGGCAGACAAAGAATCGACGAAATAAATTTCGTCCTCCTATCAGAGAAACGTAGGACGGAATTTATTCCGTCAGGCCCCAGATCTACTTATCGAGGGGGTGTTTGAACTTGCGGTCGGGGTGACGGATCGTTAGGACCGGGCAAGGGGCTTTTTGCACGACGCGCTCGGCTACGCTGCCCATCAGAACGTGTGCGAGGCCGGTGCGTCCGTGGGTGCCTAGCACGATCAGGTCGGCGTTCTCGTTTTGGGCGGTGTGCAGGATTTCCAGAAACGGCGACCCTACCTTGAGCTGGACTTTGACCTTGAGGCCGGCGCCCCGCAGGTTGCCCGCGATCTTATCGAGTTCCTTCTGCGCGAGCATCCGCTGCTCCTCGGCAATTCGCCCCATCGCGCCAACATCCATCGCGGGTCCCAGCTCCGGCGTCATCATCACCGGCGCGAGCGGCTGATCGACATGCAGCAGCACGACATCCGCAGAGAACTTGAGGGCAAGCTCCTGCGCGAAGCCCAGCGCGAGGTTTGAATCTTCGGAGAAATCCGTGGCGGCGACAATTTTTGAAAAGGTTGGCACCCAGAAACCATAACGCCGCGATGGCAATGGTGGCAAGGGACGTTGGTCTGCGCGCGGACTCGACCGACCCGGTGGCGCTGCATTACAATTGGCGCGACATCGTGGGAAACTGAGATTCTATGCCTACCAGCCGCAGATTTGGGATTGCAGACTTCGAACGCGCCTTCGACGAGTTCTTCGATGAACTGCTGATCGATCGATGGAAGTGCGGGACGCCAGCCGTCGCATTCGAACGCGCGCAGATGATCGACCATCCCGATCGTTACGAACTGCGAGTCGCCGCGGTCGGGGTCGATCCCGCAAAGATCCAGGCCGAAGTCTCGGGGCAGCGGCTGGCGCTTCACATGCCGGACCAACTTGGCGGCACGCTCGAAGTTCATTTGCGTTCGCCGACTCTATAGACGGCGAAGCCTCGACCGCGAAGTGGTCTGAAGGAACCCTCGTCATCACCGTGCCGAAAAAGAAGGGCCGGCGAATCGCGCTCAAGGCGTCATAATCGGGCGCCAGAAAAGCCGCCACTAATATGACCGACAAGAGCGACCTCATCGCTACCGACGCCAGCGCCGCGCTGATCCATGTCCCGCCGCCGCCCGAGCTTGCCGCGTCTGATTTAAAGGTAAAGGTATCGCTTGATGCGGCCGCGCTGGAGCGCGCGGCTGCGAGCGATGGCGACACAGAGCTGTTCGGGCAGAGCCGCGCGCTCGACGCGATACGGCTTGCGATCGGAATCGACGCGCCGGGGTACAACGTTTTCGTAAGCGGTCTGCGGTCGCGGGCTGAGCGCGAATCGGTTTTGCGCATCCTCAGGGAAAAAGCCGCGACGATGCCGACACCGGGCGATTGGGTGTACGTAAACAATTTTCGCAATCCCGAATCTCCAGTTGCGATCTATCTTCGGCCGGGGCAAGGGATTGAGCTGCGCGCGAAGATGACGGAGCTGGTCGCGTTTGTGCTCGAGCAATTGCCCAAAGCGTTTCGCCGCGAGGATTTCGATCAGGAGCGCGCGGCGCTGCGCGACAAGTACAACAAGCGCGCGCAGGAACTGTTCGGCAATCTCGAGACGCGGGCGAAAGAGCGCGGCTTCGCGGTCCAGAGTGCGCCCACCGGCCAGGTGATTTTCATTCCGCTGATCGACGGCAAGATGCCCGAGTCGCCTGAGGTGCTCAACAAGGCGATGGCGGAGAAGACCGAGGCCGAGCGCGAGCAACTGGCGAAACAGCAGGGCGAGCTGCAGGACGAGCTGGCGACGTTGACGATGCGGCAGCAGGAAATGATGCGCGAGCTGATCGACGACATCCGCGCGATCGAGCGCGCGTTCGCGGCGCGGATGATCACGCCGTCGGTGGAAGAGTTAAAGCATCACTTTAATAACCCCGCAGTCGAGAAATACCTCGACGAAGTTGCGCAGCACATGCTCAGCAATCTCGATCGTTTTCGCGAGCAGCCGCCGGAGCAGGGGCAGGCTCCGAGACTTCCCGGAGTCGAAGAAGCGCGATGGTTCGACTACCAGGTCAACGTGATGGTGGATAATTCGGCCACGCGGGGCGCGCCGGTCGTGCTCGAGGATGCGCCGACGTATCGCAACTTGTTCGGCACGATCGAGCGGTGGATCGATCCACTGGGCCGGTCGGGCACCAACTTCACGCGCATCATCGGTGGATCGTTTCTGAAATCGCACGGTGGCTTCCTGGTCTTCGATCTCGAGGACGCGGTGGTCGAGCCCGGCGTCTGGAAGACGCTCAAGCGCAGCCTCAAGTCGGGCCGGATGACGCTCGAGACTTTCGAGCCGTTGCCGTTTTTTTCGATGAGCGGGCTGAAGCCCGAGCCGATCGAGATTCACAACAAGGTGGTGACGCTGGGCGGCGCGTATCTGTACAACATGCTTTATTTTTACGACCCGGATTTTTCGGAGCTGTTCAAAATCAAAGCCGAGATGCGACCGTCGGTGGCGGCTGACGGGGCGGCGGCGGCGCATTATGCAGCGCGGGTCGGAGCGCTGGCGCGCCGCGAGAATCTGCCGCCGTTCGATGCGGGCGCGCTGGCGAAGATCGTCGAGTTCGGAATGCGGATGGCGGGCGACCGGTCGCGCGTGCTCGCGATGCTCGAGCCGATCGACGATCTCGCGCGCGAGTCGGCCTACTTCGCGCGCAACGACGCGGCTCAGCGCGTGACAGCCGCGCACGTCGAGCGGGCGCTTGGCGAGCGAATGCTGCGGCTCAATTTTATCGAAGAAGAAATTCGGCGGCTGATCGCGGAAGGCACGCTCATTGTAAATATTCGCGGCACGAGTGTCGGACAGATCAACGGTCTGGCCGTGCTGGACGTCGGCGGTTACAGCTTCGGGCGGCCGTCACGAGTGACGGCAACCGTCGCGCTGGGGCAGGCGGGCGTGATCAACATCGAGCGCGAGGCGCGGATGTCGGGATCGACGCACGACAAGGGAATCATGATCCTGAGCGGATTTCTGCGCGCGCGATTCGGGCAGCAACATCCGATTGCCATGTCAGCGAGCATCTGCTTTGAGCAATCGTACTCTGGAATCGACGGCGACAGCGCCAGCTCGACCGAGTTGTACGCGTTGCTGTCGGCGCTGTCGGGCGTGCCGATCCGGCAGGATCTCGCGGTAACTGGATCGGTCGATCAATACGGCACGGTGCAGGCGATCGGCGGCGTCAATCAGAAGGTCGAGGGATTTTACCGCGTGTGCAAGGCGATTGGCCTGACCGGCACGCAGGGCGTGATGGTGCCGCGCGCCAACGTGTCGAACCTGATGCTCGATCCGGAGACCACGGGCGCAATCGAGCGCGGCGAATTTCACATTTATCCGATCGATACGATCGATCGCGGCATCGAGACTCTGACCGGTGTGCGGGCGGGAACGATCGACCAGCCCGGAACGATCAACTATCTCGTCGATCAGCGGCTCAAGAATATGGCCAACATTCTGCGCGATCGACCGATGGGAGAAACGCGCGTCGTGCAGGAACCCGCGCCGAATAACCCCGCGCCAACGCCACCTGCGCCGCCGGAGCCGCCGCGCTGAAGGGCGCGCGTCGCATACCTCGCGGATGAGAAGGAGACATGCCGGATGCCGATAGATCTCCGACTCGACCCCGGGGAAATTGCGCTGTTGACCGATCTGTACGAGCTGACAGTCGCGGCGGCATTCTTCGAGCATGGCTTCAACGACATTGCGTCGTTCGAAGTGACAATGCGCCGGATGCCTGCGGGACGCGGCTTCATGATCGCGGCGGGGATCGAACGGCTGATCGAGGCGCTCGAGGAATATCGGTTCGACGCGGCGCGATCGAGCATCTCGAATCCCTGCAACTCTTCAAGCCGGCGTTTCTCGAATTCCTCTCGAAGCTCCGCTTCACCGGTTCGATCCGCGCGCTTCCCGAAGGAACGTTCTACTTTGCAGGTGAACCGGTCGTCGAGATTCGTGCGCCGCTGATCGAGGCTCAGCTGATCGAGACGCTGGTGCTCAACCAGCTTGGATTTGCGTCGGTGGTCGCGACCAAGGCTGCGCGATGCTTTGCGGTTGCCGGCGGCAGGCGGCTGGTGGATTTCGGTCCGCGGCGCACGCAGGGCGCTGACGCGTCGCTGGTCGCGGCGCGCTCGAGCTACATGGCAGGCTTTCACGGCACCGCCAACGTGCTCGCCGGCAGGCGCTACGGGATTCCGGTTTTCGGGACGATGAGCCACAGCTTTGTGATGGCGCACGAAAGCGAGCGCGACGCGTTCAGCGATTTCGTCGCGAGCTTCCCGACTCTCAGCACGCTGCTGGTCGACACTTACGACACGCTCCGCGGCGTCGAGAACGCGGCTGCAGTCGGTACGCGAGTCCGCGAGGCGGCCGTGAAAATCCAGGGCGTGCGGCTGGACAGCGGCGACCTGCACGATCTCAGCCGAAAGGCCCGCCGGATTCTCGATCAGGCCGGCTTCGGCGATATCGCAATCGTCGCGAGCGGCAACCTTGATGAATATCGAATTTCGGACCTGGTTGATTCCGGAGCGCCAATCGACGCGTTCGGGGTTGGTACCGCGCTCGCCGTCAGCGACGACGCGCCGTCGGCCGATTTCGTCTACAAGCTCGTCGAGTACAAGGATCGCGGCCGGCTCAAGACTTCGGCTGGAAAGATCTCGACGCCGGGACGCAAGCAGTTGTTCCGCGCTTATGCTCCGAGCGGATCTTTTTTTGCGGACCTGATCGGAATCGTGGATGAGGGCGCGACCACGGTCGCACACGAATTCAAGCCGGTCCCGTCGAAGACGGTTCAGTTGATGGAGCCGGTGTTCGAGAATGGCCGCCGGATCATGCCGCGTCCGACGCTGGCGGAAGCACGCGAGCGCGTCATGAACGGATTGCGGACCCTCGACGCGCGCTACAAGACGCTGCGCAAGCCCGCGGAGTTTCCAGTGCGGCAGACCGCGGCGCTGAACGCTCTGACGATCAGCGAAAAACTGCGGGCGCAAAAACGCCAGGACTGAGTGCTCAGCGCCGCAGAGTGGCGGCGTTCATTTCATCGATGGTGACTGGCGGATGCGACTATGCCGGAGGCGCTCAGTGCGGCGGCGGCGTCGAGGAGGCATCGCTCGGTTGTCGGCCAATCGATGCACGGGTCGGTGATCGACACGCCGTATTTGAGCGCGGCGCGATTCGAGCTGAGCGGCTGGCTGCCTGCTTCGATATTGCTCTCGAGCATCGCACCCATGATTGCGCCGCTGCCTGCGCATACCTGATCAACCAGCGTTCGCAGCACTTCGGGCTGCCTGGTGAAATCCTTGCTGGTCTGCGCGTGCGAGCAATCCACCATCATGCGCGGCTCGAGCGCGGCACTGGCGAGGATTTTGCGACACTCCTCGATACTGTTGGCGTCGTAGTTCGGTTTGCGTCCGCCCCGCAGCACGACGTGCGTGTCAGGATTTCCCGAGGTGCGAATCACCGCTGACATTCCTTCCTGCGTGATGCCGAGAAAAGAATGCGGACGCCGCGCCGATTGGATTGCGTTGATCGCGACCTGCAGATTTCCTTCAGTCGTATTCTTGAAACCGACCGGCATCGACAACCCGCTCGCCATCTCGCGATGCGTCTGCGACTCGGTCGTGCGCGCGCCGATTGCCGCCCACGCGACCAGGTCCGCGATGTATTGCGGTGTGATCGGATCGAGCAGTTCGGTCCCGGCCGCGAGGCCCAGCCGATTTATCTCGAGCAACAACCGGCGTGCGATGCGCAATCCCTCGCGCATATCGCAACTGTCGTCCATGTGCGGATCGTTGATGAGCCCTTTCCATCCGACGGTCGTGCGCGGCTTTTCAAAGTACACGCGCATGATGATGTAGAGCCGAGCCGAGGTGGCCTCCTTCAGCTTCGCGAGGCGCCGCGCATAGTCGATCGCTGCGTCGGGATCGTGAATGGAACATGGGCCGACGATGCACAGCATCCGGCGGTCGCGACCCGCCAGGATTTCGCGAATCGTCTCGCGCGCCTCGACCACCGTGCGCGCAATACCCTCGTCCACCGGCATCTCGTTTTTGAGCAGATTCGGCGCGATCAGCGGTTCGGTCGCGAGAACGTGAACATCCTGAATTCGGCGCATAGGTGATCCTAATTTCTATAAGAAAGGATGCGGCTAACAAAGACGGCTCCCATTGGGCATAATCGAAGCCGTGGATCCGACGCCGAAGGCCGTGATCGAACAGAGCGAACCGGAACCGCGTCCCGAAGGCCGTGAGAGCGGAGCGCCGCCGTCTGTTGTCCGTCCGCCGCGACTTTTTCGCGTCCGGCTGTGGCAGGCGATTGCCGGGATGTCCGTCGCAGCCGCGATCGCGTCGCTCATCGTGATGTCCGAGCTTGCCGCCTCGCGCGCCCGACTCGCCAACTATGTGAATCGCCGCGTGGCCGCTCTGAATGCGACCGTCCGCACTCTGCGCCATCAGACGGCGACCGAACAGCGCAAGCTGGGATCGGTGCGCGAACGTGCGAGCGTCGGCGAAGTGTTCGAGAAAATTCTCTTCTCGTCAGACCTCCGCACAATCAAACTCGCCGCGCCGATCGAGAAGGATCGGGCCAGAGGAAAATCGATCGCGCAATCGGGCGGCGTCGATCTTCCGTCGGGAAAACTTGCGATGAGCGAGTCCGCCGACGCGGCGATGCTCGAAGCGAGCGGACTGAAGCCGACCGGCACGTTCGAGGTCTATCGTATCTGGTGGATGCCGCGACGCGGCGCGGCGATTTGGGCCGCCGATTTTCTGGTTGGTGATGATGGGCTCGCGACGGTGCCGGTGGATTTACCGCCGGGACGCGAGAAAGGAATGTCGCTCAACATCACGCTGGAAAACGAATCGTACAGCGATGCTCCCAACGGTCCGGTCGCGCTTAGAGGAGAGCTTTCGCAGTTGACGGCAGCAGGGCAGGGGCCGCGCAAATCGCGGCGCTAAGACGAAATCGAAATCGATCAGTCGGCGCCGATGAACTCGAGCAGAAGTGCGAAGCCCATCGCGCTCGCGCCAAGTATCTCGGTAGTGAAATCGGTGTTGTACCACATGTAGTAGAAGCCGAATCCGAAGGATGCCAGGCTCAATATTCGACGCATAGAGATGTCCTTTCTTCCTGGTTCCTGTCAATTCTCGCGAGGAGCGCCAGATTAAACCAAAAAACGCCTAAATGATGCAACCAAGTTGCTACAAATTGTAGTACGAAGTCGTAGCTTGATGAAAGTGGGGGACATCATCGGCCGTGAGGTCCGTTTTTTTGGAATCAGGCTTTACAACGAACCTCGATATGGGTAGATTGCTGATGCGGCGGCGCTTTGCGGCGCAGCCTGTGGAAAGTTCGCTTCAGAAATCCTCACATGCCCGTTGACACGGACCGGATTAGAAGAGTACTGTTTCCGTTCGCCCTGAAAAGGGTTGGTCTTTGAAAACTGAATAGTAGTGCATGCCTTAATCGGCGGCGGGGGTCCAGAAATGGACTCGATGCCCGACCGATTTCTTTGATTTAATATGCGGTCAGTCCTGCCGTTCCTTGACGCGTTAGCCGCGTCTCGAACGGTGGATATACTGAGCTATAATGGAGAGTTTGATCCTGGCTCAGAACGAACGCTGGCGGCGTGCCTGAGACATGCAAGTCGTGGGAGAAAGTCGTAGCAATACGGCAAGTAAACCGGCGCACGGGTGAGTAACACGTGGACAACCTGCCTTAGAGTCTGGGATAACCCGTCGAAAGACGAGCTAATACCGGATAAGACCACGGGAAGTTCGCTTCCTGAGGTAAAAGATGGCCTCTGCTCCTGCAAGCTATCACTTTGAGAGGGGTCCGCGTCCTATCAGCTAGTTGGCGAGGTAACGGCTCACCAAGGCTAAGACGGGTAGCTGGTCTGAGAGGATGGTCAGCCACACTGGGACTGAGACACGGCCCAGAGTCCTACGGGATGCAGCAGTCAGGAATATTGCGCAATGGAGGAAACTCTGACGCAGCGACGCCGCGTGGGTGATGAAGGCCTTCGGGTCGTAAAGCCCTGTCGGAGGGGAAGAAAAGTTTGCTGGCTAATATCCAGCGGACCTTTGACGGTACCCTCAAAGGAAGCACCGGCTAACTCCGTGCCAGCAGCCGCGGTAAGACGGAGGGTGCAAGCGTTGTTCGGATTGACTGGGCGTAAAGGGCGTGTAGGCGGTTTGTCAAGTCGGGTGTGAAAGCCTGGGGCTCAGCCCCAGAAGTGCATCCGAAACTAGCGAGCTAG